>OX638329.1:4800000-6530187 GCA_951812755.1 uncultured Latescibacterota bacterium | reverse complement strand
CAGGCTGACCCATATACCCTGCCCGGTGCCGCATCCGCCAGGGGTAGCGCACAAATCGCAGCGGCTAAGCCCTCCATTTCTGGCGCGGATGTTACGCCGACCAGTGTCTCGGCGGTGCTGCCCTTGGTTTTTGATGACCGCCTGGGAGATCATCTGGAAAGGGTCGAGTGGAAACTGACGTGCGGCGTTGATCTCATGCGGGAACCGATTTACGTGGGTGATTCGCAGGGGCGCATCGTCCGCACCATTAGCCGTTGATTTCTCCCATTTTTTCATCGTATGGGGTTTTTCTATTTGTGCAAGTAGTTTTTAGCAAAGATGCACATGACAATAGTGTGAACAGTTTTAAAGAAATTCCTGTTTGCCTAACCACCACCAAAAAAAATAGTGGCAGTGGTGGTAATACCGGAGACTTGGGAACTTGCAGAGCGGGGTTAGTCGTAAATCCTGACGAAAGCTGCGATTACAAAAACGGCACCTTCTTTGTTAATTCCTCTGGCACGGGAATCATCATTAGCGGGGGATTGGTCATGACAGCGGGGAACAGCCACAACCAAAGAGGAATAATAAATGGCGTGCGTTGGAATTTTGTTGCCTCAAAAAATAGTGGCAGCAATAGTTGGACGATTCATACTGCGGATTAACGCTTGTCAGTGATGTAGAAAGGTCTCAACGCTGTTCGGGTTCGGCAACTTTCTGTTGGCCTATTCGAGCGGTGCAATAGTCTTTGCGGTAACAATTCCCCCACCCTGTCCGCTAATGCCTGTCGTGTAGGACAAGTGTTGGGTCGGGAGAGCGTTGCGATTTGACATGGAGAATTGTCAGCACGCCATAGAACGGGAGTGAGTAATCCAGGCGTAGATAGCAAGTCTCAGGGGGTCGTGAATAAACGGTAACACTTTTCAACAGGAGGAAGAGCTATGAAGCGTTTGATTGTTGCTGCAGGTTTGGGGCTGGGTCTGGTTGGCTCGGCCATTGCTGGACCGCTGACACAGGGGATAGAGTTTACGGGCGGCGAAAATAGCCTAACAGGTTTGGTGCTGCAACGCACGCAAAATATTGTTGCTGAAGATGGTGTTTTGAAGTTGCAGATCGCTATCAATCACGCGCAGAAATTAAAGGGTTATGGCTTTGTGCTGCAGTTCGATCAGTCCAAGTATAAGTTTGTCGAAGCACGCCAGGTCGATCAAAATCTGCTTGATGCGAGTAGTGCCCAACCCGCGCTATTTCTCGCGTCTAACAAGACGCCCGGGCAAGTGGCTGTTGGCGCGATGAAGGTCGATGGTCAGGCTGTCAGCGGTGATGGTGCTCTGGTCGAGTTTACGTTTAAGACCACACAGACACCGCTTGCCTCTGATTTTCAGATCCTCGACGGTGTGATGGTTGATTTGGCCGGTGGTATTGATGCGATTACCAATATTGAAATTGGTGCCCTCAAGCCCATGCCCAGAGATTACGCCCTCGGACAAAATGTACCGAATCCCTTTAACCCTTCCACGACAATTGACTATCGGTTGCCCGAAGCCGGTGACGTTCGACTGGTGATCTACAATTTGCTCGGGCAGGAAGTTCGCACCCTGATTCGAGAAACAATGGATGCGGGTTTTCACTCGGTCGTTTGGGATGGTACGGATGAATTTGGCAAGCAAGTAGCCAGTGGTATTTATATTTATCGCATGAGTGTGGGCGATTTTTCTCAAGTTCAGCGCATGATGTTGCTGAAGTAATGGCGAAAGGGCTACCCTGTCTGTGTGGAATCCACCACGTAAGTATCTGAAAAATAGTCATAAGAATCTGCGTAGAACCTCACACTCTTCTAAAATCAGTTGTATTTTTTTTAAAAGATGGGAAAACGTTTGTAACAGGCAACTATTCAGGTATCTGCCTGCTTAAGCTGTAGCAGAGGCGGGAAAAGGATTTCCCGACTACGACATACCTGATGTGGTTCGAGAACAGGACACTGTCGGAGCGGCATCCTTGCCGCGATCATCTGGCTATAGATGTAAAAAGGCAAATTTACGAGGAGAAATAGGATGAAAACAAACACGACTGAAGGCGTGTGGAAAAGAAAATGGTATAAAGAAGGATGGGTGTTTATAATCGTCCTTGCATTGCTGGTCCTGGCGGGTCGGCACGCCGCTGCTGACGCTCCTAATCCCAATGTCAATGCTAAGCCATCGCCTGACCTGCGTGTCAATGGCGACATCTATGATCATATACCTGATGGTTTTACTTCGGGTAAGGATTCCGCACGGCGCGCAAAAATTGCACTTGGTCCCAATGCAAATGCGACGGTGTCAATTGATTTGATTCCCAATGGCGGGGCAGGCAATCAGATAGATGATGGTGTCACATCGGGAACAGTGTCTGGACAGGGCACGAAAATTGCGGTTGAGGTTTTCGCCAAAGGTGTGACGACGACGCTGGCTGGTGTGAAGATCGTATTTGATTTTAAATCTGAAGAATTAAAACTCGATAAGGTCGAGAATAGCGCGTTTCTGTTTGCTATTCCCGAAGCGACGGGCATAAATTTTGTAGCGACTGCGCCTGTTACATTGCGATCTTCCGGTTTTATAGGGCGCGCCGAGTTTTCTACTGTGGCAGATGTTACGGGTAAGGAATTTACGCTTGGCATTAAGGCGGTTACGCTTGCCGAAAGCGCGGCGTCGAGCGACGTTGTCACAACAACAGATGTAATCTCGTTTAATGCTAATGTCGCGTCTTCTCCTGCCGCATCTTCTTCCGATTTTGATGGGGATGGCATGGTTGGCACGACCGACTTTTTGCTATTTGCATATCATTACGGGTCAAGTCTTGGCGATGGGACATATCAAGCAAAGTATGATCTGGATGGCAATGGCGTGATAGGGCTTTCCGATGTTCTGATCTTTGTCGATAACTTCGGCAGTCAAGTGCCGCCCTCTGGTGGGGGTACAACCGTGACCATTCCAGATGCGAACCTGCGTGCGGTGATCGCAGACAGCCTGGGCAAGGCGAGCGGTGCGCCGATTACCCGGGCTGAGATGGCGACTTTGACACGCCTTGACGCGCCAAATAAGGGCATTCGCAATCTGACAGGACTTGAGCATGCAACAAATCTGCAATGGGTGGGGCTTGGTGGTGTGTGGGTGAATGATGAGTTGGTCAACAGTAACGATATATCTAACCTCTCGCCCCTCTCCAACTTGACGAACCTGACAAACCTTGATCTTAGCCGCAACAGCATCTCGGATATATCTGTGCTGTCCAACTTGACGAACCTGACATGGCTGCATCTTGGCGAAAATAGCATCTCGTCTATCTCGCCCCTCTCCAACTTGACGAACCTGACAGTGCTGTATCTTTGGGTCAACAGGATCTCGGATATATCAGTGCTGTCCAACTTGACCAACCTGACATGGCTGGCTCTTGCTATCAACAGCATTTCGGATATATCAGCACTGTCCAACTTGACCAACCTGACAGTGCTGTATCTTTACAACAACAGGATCTCGGATATATCAGTGCTGTCCAACTTGACGAACCTGGAAAGACTGAGTCTTTGGGACAACAGCATCTCGTCTATATCCTCGCTGTCCAACTTGACGAACCTGACATGGCTGTATCTTAGCGACAACAGTGTCTCGGATATTTCGCCATTGGTGGCAAATACGGGATTGGGTGCTGGAGACACGGTTGATTTGAAAAGCAATCCGTTGAGCAGTACATCCATTAACACGCACATTCCAGCCCTTCAGCGCAGAGGTGTTACAGTAGAATTTGACATTAGCAGTGGTAGCGGTGGTAGCGGTGGTAGCAGTCCGGATCTGATTGTTGAATCGCCTTCAGTCAGCGACAATACCTTGACGATAGGACAATCGTTTACGCTGAGTGCAACGGTTCGCAATCAAGGCACGGGTTCTTCTGCGGCAACGACCTTGCGCTATTACCGCTCGTCTAACGCGACGATTTCTGCAAGTGATACGGAGGTCGGCACGGATAGTGTGAACGGGCTGTCGGCTTCGGGTACGAGTGCTGAGTCCATCAGCTTGAACGCGCCATCGAGTGCGGGGACGTATTACTACGGTGCGTGTGTGGCAAGCGTCAGTGGGGAGAGCAACACAGGTAACAACTGCTCAACCGGCGTGCGCGTCACGGTCAGCAGTAGCAGTGGCAGTCCAGACCTGATTGTAGAATCGCCATCGGTAAGCGATAACACCTTGACGACAGGACAATCGTTCACCCTGAGTGCCACGGTTCGCAATCAGGGCACGGGTTCTTCGGCTGAGACGACCTTGCGCTATTACCGCTCGTCAAACGCGACGATTTCTACCAGTGATACAGAAGTTGGCACGGATAGCGTGAGTGGTCTGTCGGCCTCGGGCACGAGTGCTGAGTCCATCAGCTTGAATGCGCCATCAAGTGCGGGGACGTATTACTACGGTGCGTGTGTGGAAAGTGTCAGTGACGAGAGCGATACCAATAACAACTGCTCTGATGCCGTGAGCGTCACGGTCAGTAGTAGTAGCGGGGGCAGTGGGAGTAGCGGAGGTAGTCATGGTGCTTGCAGGGCTGGTTTAGTCGTGAATCCGAATGAAAGTTGTACTTACAAAGACGACTATACCTTCTCTGTTAGTTCTTCTGGCACGGGAAATATTATTGGCGGGGGACTGTTTATGAGTGCGGGGAACAGCCACAACCAAAGAGGAATAGTAAATGGCGTGCGTTGGAATTTTGTTGCCTCGAGAAATAGTGGCAGCAATAGTTGGACGATTCATACTGCGGAATAACAATTGTCAGTGTCGTAGATCGGTCTCAACGCTGTTCGGGTTCATCAACTTTCTGATTGGGAATGGGATTTAACTATTTGATAAGAATGCCTCAGCATTGAAAATGCTGGGGCGTTTTCTATTGCGCCCGGGTATCCTGCTCATCCTTACATCACTGGATAGAACTACTCCAGTGCAGGCCCTGCTCATCCTGATCTTTTTTTGAATAGGCCATCTCACAAAATTTACAGCCGCTATATTGCCCTGTGTGCCCAATTCCCGTATATTGATTTGACAGACAAGGAAGATAGGCAAGTTATTTCCGAGTCTCACTAATTGGACGATGGATAAAACAGCCATTGAGGAAACCCTGTGACCACCACGATTCATACAATAGAAGACCTCATTCGCATCATAGACGACCATCCCGAGTGGGCGGATGCTTTGCGTGCCCGGTTGCTGACGAGGGAGCTAATTGATCTGCCTGAAAGGTTCAACCAATTCGTCGCAGAGATGAATAGCTTTGTTGCAGAGATGAATAGCTTTGTTGCAGAGATGAATGGCTTTGTTGCAGAGATGAATAGCTTTGTTGCAGAGGTGCACAAGTTCGTCGAGGCCACGAACCGACGCTTTGACGCGCTCGAAAATAGAGTGGCGTCTATCCAGGATGATGTTGGCATACTCAAAGGTGCCCACGCACGGAGTGCCGCGCTTCGGGAGACGCCCTTCATAGCCAGTGAGATGGGCTTTCGGTGGGTCAAAGACCTCACCGAATTTGATCTGTGGGAGTTGATTAACGGTGCCGACACGTCGGGCATTCCAACAAACGAGTTGAGAAGCTTCCGGCGCGCCGATCTGATTATAGAGGCTACCGACCAGGACGGTAATCCCTGCTACATTGCCGTGGAAATCTCCTTCACCGCCAATGGGCGGGACACCAGCCGCGCCCTCCGAAATGCCGAGTTCCTGACCAGGTTTACTGGTAAGCAGGCATTTTCCGCTGTTGTTGGCTTGCGCCGAGATGACCGGATACAGGGTCTCGTTGAATCCGGTGAGGTGTTCTGGTATCAACTGGATCCGGAAATTCTGGAAGCGGAATAACCGCCCCCGATTTTACGCAATATCCTCATATCGCGGCAGTGTGTCTATAAAGCGATATGAGTTGTTTTTTCGATCAATTGCACAGCAATAATGTTGCAGGCCATTTGTCACAAAGAGATAGATGGCCTGTACGACTGTATTGTATCGCCCGATCTGGTCAAAGACCTGTTGGGTGATTTTTACTTCGGGGGCTTTGCATTCTGCCATCAGAAGTGCCTTGCCTTTTGCATCATGTACGAGTACATCGGCGCGGCACTGCATGCCCTGAAATACAAATCCGGTTTCGATTGCGGTGCGTCCCTGCGGATAGCCCAGTCCTTCGATTAAGTACCGCACAAAATTTTGGCGCACCCATTCTTCGGGGGTTAATACCACGTATTTTTGACGGAGGGGGTCTAAGATCATTTCGCTTCCGTCGCGGTTTATGATGTCATAAGTGGATGAGGTTGGAAAATTTAGTTTTTGCATGGTGTGGTTATTCCCGCAATGCCACAATGGGTGCGAGTGAGGCGGCTTTGCGGGCGGGCAAGAGCGCGAATATAAAGCACAGGCCCACAGATGCGAGGGAGATGCATACGAAATCAATAGCGAGCATTTTTACGGGCAGTGCCTGGATGATGTAAATTTGACCGGGTAGTTTGATCCATTCATAAGTCTGTTGCGACCAGCACAGGATATAGCCAATTGCATTGCCAAAGACGACGCCTGTCAGGCCAACGCCGAGGCCCTTGAGTGTGAAGATTTTGCCAATTGAACGCGGCGTTGCCCCCATCGCTTTTAATATGCCGATGTCGCGCTGTCTGTCGCCCACTGTCATGGTCAAAATGCTGATGATGTTGAATCCGGCTACCATTACGATTAGACACAGTACCAGGGAGCTAAACCATTTTTCCAGACGAATGGATGCATACAGGTTGCGGTGGGTGTCCATCCAGGTTACGACGTCAAAATCTGTTCCTGTGGGAAGGGTGGGCGCGATGCGATGTGCTTCATAAGGCTCGGCGAGCCGAATCTGGATACCCGATATCTGACCGCGCCATCCCAGGTCGCGTTGTGCCGCTTCGAGCGATACAAAAGCGAGTGCGGAGTCGAGATCGTCCAGGCCCGTGTGAAAGATGGCGGTTACTTTGTAGGGCCACAATTGCGGTTGTTGCCCCATTAAGACTTCTTTGGGGACCAGTCCCAGCATGATTTCGGTGCCTACTACTGCGCCGAGCCGGTCTGCGAGTATGCGTCCAATGGCCGTGCCATACACTTTGGCGCGTCTGGTGGCGGGCGTAGTCTGATCGGGGTCGGGAGGTTGAATATTCAGGTTGAGGTCGCCTGCCCATAAATACGCATTCATGTCTGTAATTTTTGCCAGGTCTATGCCCCGCACGGCTACGCCAGCTTGAATTATTTCGCCGCCGGGCGGTCGCCGAAGCGCGAATCCCTCGGCTGCTATAAAAGGTGCTGCTGCGCGTACAGAGTCCAATTTTTCCAATTCTTCGATTTGTTCCCTGTTGGGCGACATGGGCTGTGCATGGGGTTTTTGCACGATGATATGCGGGCTTATACTCAACAGGCTGTCCCACAACAATGCCGAAAATCCATTAAAAACGGACAGGACAATCACGAGGGCGGCAACCCCAATGGTTACGCCTGCAATAGCTATGGCCGCGGTAAACGATACCTGGCGCTGCCGGCGCATGGCGCGCATGAGTCTTCGGGCGATGAAGAATTCGTAGGTATTATTCATATCTAATAGCTTCTACGGGGTCCAGATTTGCCGCTCGTTTTGCGGGCCAACGGGCAAATGCGAGGCATAGCAATAGTGCCAGTGCCGAGGTCATCGCGAAGTCCAGTATGTTTATGGTTACGGGCAGGGCGTTGATAAAATAAACATCGCCGGAGAGAGATATGGGGGCATAGATCTTTTGTATCCAGCACAGGCCTCCGCCCAGTATGTTGCCCAATAATACACCGCTCGCACCGATTATCAGACCTTCTCGGGAAAAAATTCGGGCGATGCTTTTGGGTCCTGCCCCCATTGCTTTCAAGATGCCAATTTCGCGTCTGCGCTCATTCACGGCCATGGTTAGTATGCTGATGATGTTGAATCCCGCGACGACTACGATCAGGCTCAAGACCACGAAGCTCGCCCATTTTTGCAACCAGATCCACGCGTATAAATTGCCCTGTGCATACATCCACGATGTGGGGAACATGTCGGCATACGTCGCCACCAGTGTCTCTCGCAATTCAACGCTGACGCGATCGGCCTCAAATGCATTGACGAGGCGCACTTGAATGCCCGTTACCAGATCGCCCCATTGCAGGTCCCGTTGTGCAGCCGCGAGGGATACGTAGATTAGTGTGGCGTCAAATTCGTAAAATCCCGTTTCAAAAATGCCGGTTATCATATATTGGCGAAGAGGGGGTATGTTGGTCAGGTCTTTGGGGGCGACCAATAGGCGAATTTTTGATCCCACGGAGGCATCCAATTTTTCGGCAAGTGTTTTGCCTATGACCATTCCAAAGGTATTGCCTTCGATGCGCGTCAATTCCATTTTTCCTTCGGTTATGTGATGGGTGATGTCGCTGCTTTTCACAATGCCATCTACGCCTCGCACCAATACGCCCGACGTGACAGCACCTACATTTTTGACTCTGTTCAATACATAACCTTCTGTTTCTATCACGGGATTGGCGCCGATCACTTCCGGGTGTTTTTGGAGCAACTGGACGATGGGTGCATAATTTTCGATGCGCTCGCTGTACGGGCGCCGCACGGTTATATGGGGATTTATGCCCACCTGGCGGTCAAAGATCATGTCCGCATAGCCGTTCATTACCGATAGGGTGATGACGAGTGCCCCAACCCCCAGTCCGACACCTATGATGGCTATGATCGTGGTTAATCCCAGGCGACGACCAGTGCTGAAGAGGTGTCGTTTGATAATGATCCATTCATAACCCATTGATGGCCTCTATTAATCCGTCTATACAAAAAATCCCGATTCAGAAACACGTCGGTGTTTAGAATCAGGATGTTTTGTATTATAATGCTCAGGTTGCAGTTTTCACAAATTGTTTTTTTCCAGCGACCTGAGCCTGTCTCTCAACCGAGCCGCTTGTTCGTATCGCTCTTCGGCAATGGCTTTTTGGAGTTTTTGTGCCAGTTTTTGTTGCAAAGTGATAGGACGCTCGCGTTCTATTTCTTCGGCCCATGTGGAAAGGACTTCGATCTCTTCGTCTGCTTCAATGCCAGAATTTACCACACATGTTTGAATTTTGTCGATTCCGTTTTCAATGTGATTCAGGGCACCGGAATAATCGCCTTTTTGCAAACAAATTTCACCCCGCGCGCGGGTGTGAATCATGAGTACATAAGGCCGATAGTGTTCAAATATTTTTCGATCTTCTTCATCTTCGGCATAAGCTCTCACGAGATCCAGAAGTGCCAGATTGTGGGCGGTGTCGCGTACGACTGCTTCAAAATCGCCCAGCCGCATCAGACAAACATAACGGTGGTAAAATAACAATCCCTCTTGGCTCAATTCGATGCATGCATCTCTGTCGAGATAAAAATTCTCATCTGTGCCAGATTGAGCTTGTTCGATTTCGAGTTGGTCTAAATAGTAATCCAGTAATGAGAAATGACCGTCCATACACTTTCCGTCAGGTCGGTCGTTCATTTCCATCTGCATTAAGCCCAGATCGAGGCGTACTTGCAATTTTTCCCGTCCGTCCATGCCTTGAATTTTGCGTACACAAATATCGGTAGGGTCAAAATCCCAGTTCGACAAAAATGGGCTGAGGTCGCGTCTCATTATTTTTCCTTTTTTTATAAGCCTGTAAATGTCGGGGAAATATGAAGAAAACCCCGTTAAAAGTCAACCCGTTTGCATAGGCTACAGCGCTTGACAATTACATCTGATGGGCGTTATTTGGGGGCGCTCATCACAGTGGGAAGGCTCTGAATAGATATGGCTAAATCTGACAATGAAGGTACTGTTATCCGCCACCACCTCGGCCATTATGTCGTCCAGACTGCCGATCGCGTGGTGATGTGCGCGCTTTCGACTCGTTTGCGGAAGCAGCTCGAATATCCCGAAGCCGCGCCGGGTTCACGCCGTCGCCGCGTGCAGTCGGTGAGACGGGTGCGGGTGATTGATCCGGTTGCGGTTGGGGATCGCGTGGTTTTTTCTGAGGGTGCGGATAATAGGGGTATGATCCGCGAGGTGTGTCCCCGCAGCAACAAGGTTTCTCGGCGTGCGTCTGGCGGGTCTTATAGAGAGCAACTCCTGGCTACCAATGTCGATCAGGTTGTTCCTATTGTGTCTGCGGATGAGCCAGTTCCGGACTGGATTTTGTTGGATCGCATGCTGGGTATTGCAGAGTGGCAGCAGATATCCGTGGCACTTTGTCTCAATAAGCTCGATCTCGCCGATGAGGCCTGGGCAGATCGGGTTATGCGTCCTTACAGGGCGATGGGATATCCCGTGGTTTATACCAGTATTATTTCCGATGTGGGTAAAGAGGCGTTTTACGATCTTCTGCGCGGGAAAATTACCCTTTTTATGGGGGCTTCTGGCGTTGGAAAGTCGAGTTTGCTCAATTGGTTGCAACCGGGATTGCAGTTGCGTACAGGACCTATTAGTAAGGCCACGGGCGAGGGCATACATACGACGACCCATACGGAATTGGTCGCGCTCGATAGGGGAGGGTTTGTCGGGGATATGCCGGGTGTTCGGGAGTTTTATCTGTACGATATAAGCCCCGAAGATATTCCCGTTCTTTTTAGAGATTTTCACCCGTATCTGGGCGGTTGTCGCTTTCGCGATTGCGCGCATGTTCACGAACCCAATTGCGCGGTGAGGACGGCTGTGGATGATGGTGATATCGCGCTTCAACGTTATGAGAGTTATATGAGGCTGCGGGAGAGGCCGTGAGGTGAATTAAAAATTAAAAATTAAAAATTAGGAATTAAGAGGCGGGAGTAAGAACCCGCGTTAGAAATAGAGATAAAAACGCTTCGGCATTGACGTGTATCGCGCAATCGACCGGTTTTCCGAGACGATAGGGTGAGGGCAGGCCGCGGCGGTCTGTGACGACCTGGCCCAGGGTGAGGTCGCCCGATGTTTCTATGTCGATGTATAAAGTTTCTGCGCGGAGGAGTTCGGGTGCGATAGCCGCGCCTGCGGCGAGTGGGTCGTGTAGATATACAATTGGCTCGCGTCCGAGTTGTCGATAGAGTGCGAGTACGTTTTGCGTGGCATCGACGACGAATTGAGATGCGACTGTTTGCAGGGGGGCGATCTGGTTTTCGATATCCGATTCGGACAATATGACCTGACGCGTTGCATCTAATGGCACGATCAGAAGTGCCGCGCCCGAATGTACGACTATTTGTGCGGCGTGGGGGTCGGCGTAAAAATTGAATTCTGCTACGGGTGTTGAGTTGCCCGTTTCTGCAATAGCGCCGCCCATGACAATGACTTGTCTGGCTTTTTGAAGTGTTCCGGGCTGGCGTTGTTCTGCCAGTGCCAGATTTGTCAGGGGTCCGACGGCTATTATTGTGATTTCGCCCGGTTGATCGGATAGGGTTTTTATGAGGAAATCGACGGCGTCGCCTTTTACTTCTTGAGATGGTTCTGGCAATACGGCTTGTCCCATGCCGCTTTTGCCATGGACTTCGGTGGCAAATACGGGGTCGCGTTTTAAGGGCTGGTCTGCGCCTGCAAAAACGGGTATGTCTGTGCGGTCCAATAGTTGTAGTAATCCCTGTGTATTGCGCGTGCCGGTTTCGAGGGGGACATTGCCGCTTACTGTGCAGATGCCTATTACGTCGAGTTCTGGGGAACCCAGGGCGAGCATGATGGCCAGCGCGTCATCCACGCCGGGGTCGGTGTCTAAGATGATGGGTTGTGTGTTCAATTGCAGTTCCATTCGGTTAAGCGGTCAGCCCCAGACTGGACGCCTGCTTCAAGCATGCAGAGCCTGCCCCTGCACGCTTTAAGCAGGGGCGTGACGGGTACCTATCGTCATCGCGGCATGCTTAAAGCCGCGATCCAGAAGGTTTTGCCGTTCACTAAATCCCATACAACGGTTCGTACTTCGCCCTCAGATGCCGCATTAAGGGTTCATGGCTCAGGGGTTTTCCGGTTACGACTTCGATGAGTTCATTTGCGCGGTAGCGCTGTCCCTGCGAATAGATTTTTTCTGTTAGCCAGTTTTTCAAGGGTTCAAATACGCCTTCGGCAAATTGTGCGTCCAGGTCACCCACGTCCTGGCGCGCTTGTTCAAAGAATTGCGCGGCGTACAAATTGCCCAGGGCATAGGTTGGAAAGTACCCAATCCCGCCGCCACTCCAGTGTATGTCTTGCAAACACCCCTGGGTATCGTCTGGGGGTGTGATTCCCAGATATTTTTCAAATGTTTCGTTCCAGACGCCGGGGATATCTTCGGCTTTTAGTCCGCCATCGATTAATGCTTGTTCGAGTTCAAAACGCAGCATGATGTGCAAATTGTACGTGGCTTCGTCGGCTTCTACGCGAATAAATGAGGGGGCGACGGTGTTGATTGCCGCATAGAAGTCGCGTTCGGATACGTCGCTTAGTGCGTCTGGAAATGCGGCCTGTACTTTGGGGAAGAAGTGTGTCCAAAATGCCTCGCTGCGGCCGACGAAGTTTTCCCACATGCGCGATTGAGATTCGTGGATGCCCAGGGATATGGATGATCCCATGGGGGTGCCGTAATATTCGTCGTTCAATCCCTGGTCGTAGATGCCATGGCCCGCTTCGTGCATGATGCTGAAAAAGGATTCGGAAAAATGGTGTGTGTTATATCGCGTGGTCAGGCGGGTGTCGCCCGGTCCAATGCCGCTGCAAAATGGATGGGTGGTGATGTCTAAACGCCCGTTATCAAAGTTGAAGCCGATTTGCGCGGCTGCGGTTTTTCCAAATTCTTCTTGTTGGTTTATGGGATATGTGCGTGTGAGGATATTTTCGTCGGGTTTTTTGCCGGATTCGGCGATTGCGCCCACGAGTTCGACGAGTTCGTCGCGCAAGCCCGAGAAGACCCGGGTCAGGTTTTCAGTGGTTTCGCCGGGTTCATAGTCGTCTAATAGGGTGTCGTAAGGGGTTTCGCCTGTGTTCAGCGCGCAGACTTCTTGATGTTTCAGGTCGAGGATCTTTGTGAGGTGGGGTTGGAACAGGGCGTAATCCGATTTTTCGCGGGCTTCTCGCCATACTTGCTGCGCGATGGTGGCTACGCGAGCGAGTTCTTCAACGAGGGATCGGGGCAATTTGATAGCTCGATCATAATCCCGACGAAGTTCTCGTACGTTGACTGCGGCCTCGGAATACGGGTCGGATACCAGATCGCTGTTTTCTATTTCTGTGAGATAGTCGCCGATTTGAGGGGCGGTTGCGCGTTCGTGAATCATGCCCACGAGCAATGCGAGTTGCTCGGCGCGATGCCCGGCTCCGCCTTTTGGCATGTAGGTCTGTTTGTCCCAACCCAATACACTGGCGCAGGATCCCAACAGGGCAATTTGTTTTATTTCTGCTATTAACCGCTGATATATAGATTCGACATCGGCCATTTTTGCTCCTTGTTTGTCATTTGATTGT
Source organism: uncultured Latescibacterota bacterium (assembly GCA_951812755.1). GTDB lineage: Bacteria > Latescibacterota > UBA2968 > UBA2968 > UBA2968 > VXRD01. Next base: position 6,516,722 of record OX638329.1, on the reverse strand, counting down.
CATCGCGGCATGATTGTAGCCGCGATCCAGGTGACGGTTTTTCAATGCGACGCACAATAGGCCAAAATCTACGCGCCTTCCATGCACCCGTCAAGCGCAAAGAAGATTCTTTGGGCATTCGTTGTGCCGCTGGTCTCAAAAGCCGGAAATTTGAGCGCAAAGTTAGAAAAGCACTTGAAAGAAGATGCAATTCTGAGTATGATTTGAGAGGCTTGTCTTGTTACGAGGCACACTGTGCAGAAATCGACTGCGATATTGATGAAAGGGGCTTTTGTGGAGAATGGGAAACCAGAATCAATGCAGGAATATCGAAGATGGCTAAGAGAAAACCAGCAGGTGTCAATTGATACGCGAACCGAAAATCACTACAATTTTGTAGCCAATAAGATACGGCAAGATTTTCAAACATCTGAAATCTGGCAAAAATTCGTTGCTCAATTACAGGAATTCAACCAGACCTATGCAAATGAGACAGGTTATAACCTGCTGATGGCACCGGAAGAAGAACCAGAATTATTGATCAAACCTTTTCATTCATTTTTGGAAAAGACATACCGGCTAAACATCATAAGCAATCCGAATTGGCCTGACCCTCCGGAAGAAGGATGGTACATTCCTCAAAGATCGTTCTCCAGAATCAATGATATTGTCAGATGTCTGGTGCTCGTGAAATTTCTGGATGGCGTCAAGTATCTTGTACAGGCAGTTCGTGAATTTTGTGACCAGGACGGGGCAAATGTGGAATACTCTTATGAAGCGAGAGCGGAAGGATACTATGCTGCACACTTAAATCTCTGTCAAGATTTCGAGATCTCTAATGAAGATTGGGATACAGAGGTTGTGAATGTATCTATTGAAATTCAAATATCTACGCAGTTGCAGGAAGTCCTGAGAAACCTGCTACACAGATACTACGAAGACAGGAGAAAGACAGCATTAGACCCTGATGATGAGATGTGGCAATGGAATTACAAAAGCGACGAATTTGCTGTCAACTATTTGGGCCATATTATCCATTATGTGGAAGGGATGATTGTTGATATTAGAGAAAAACACAAGGAGGAGGCATTATGAAAAAGGAATTTACCGAGTACTTAGAATCGTTGGGGATGCGTCGTCCTTACCTTGACCGCACTGAAGAACTATATCGCGTGGCCGACCAAATGTCACCGGCGGGGATTGAGGATGTGTTTGTAAGTGAATACCTGGATGATGGCGTCAGGACGCCCCAAAGCATCTGGTTTTTTACTACTGATTTAGGTTATGCTATTGAGGCGCACTTTATTGAAAATGACCAGATAGACATCTTTACGATTAAGGGTAGGGTAAAAAATATCGTTGTTCGTAAAAAGGACTACGATTTTAAGTCAGCTACTGAAAAATCAAGGCTTAACATAAGATTGAAAACGGATTTAGATATAGAAAGGGAAATGAAAGCATCTAAAGAAAACTGCGACCGTCTTTGGCGCATCGTTCTGACCCATTTTAAAAACAATCTCCTTTACTGACCGGATTGACAGGTAAATTCATTATGCACAATAAATTTCCAGGGACATCCAGTCGCTCCAATGGAACGCGCAAAACCAGATTTAAAACACAAGATCCATGCTATCCTTAGTTTCACTTAAAATTCAGAAAACGTCCGGTGTTTGCGGCGGCAGGGTATGTGTGGGCGACACGCGCATTCCCGTTTGGACGCTTATCAGTTTTCTTCAGCAGGGGGCGACTGATGAAGAGATGATACAGGCTTATCCCGCACTTACTGTTGATCACCTGAATCTCGTGCGGGAATACTACGAAGCGCACCGCGCAGAAATTGACCGCGATATTCAAGAACAGGAAATATCGGCGCATGGTTGACCTGTATGCAAATGAGAATTTTCTAATTTTACTAAAGTTTGGACAATCGGCCCCTACCCGGCGACATTCTGATAAGGGTTATGGCTATTTTGTTGCTTATATGGCGAGTTTTGTTTTGATCAAAACGCCATCTGTCAAAGGATGGCTGTTTTTTCTGAAATTGGAAGGTGCAACATCGGGTTACCCCTAACCAAAATATAATGATCTACATAGATTGATGAAATTATGGCTGATTTAGAGAGACCTGAACTCGAAAAACGGGATATAGTCCACACCCTAGTAAAAGCAGGCATAGCTAGTGTCCCTGGTATTGGTGGAGCAGTTGCCGAACTGTTCTCTATGATTGCGCCACCTCTGGAGCGGCGGCGCAATCAATGGCTTGACGATATTGCCGAAAGACTCAAGTCACTGGAGGAGGTAGTTGATGGGTTCCGGGTAAAGGATCTTTCTCAAAACGAGACATTTATCACTACTATGATGCACGCAACTCAGGCTGCTATCCGCAATCATCAACAGGAAAAACTGGAAGCACTTCGCAATGCTGTATTGAATGCCGCAATGCCTGGAGCCCCAGAGGATGACAGACAGTTAATATTCCTCAATTTTATCAATGAACTTACACCTTGGCATTTGAGGGTGCTTCACTTCTTTGATGACCCTAGAACTTGGGGAAGTCAGCATAATATCAGTTATCCGAACTGGCAGGGTGGTAGTCCAGCTATTCTTCTGGCATCCACATTTGAGGAACTGCGTGGACGGCGAGATTTCTACGATCAGGTTGTAAGGGACTTGTATTATAGGGGTTTGATGAGCATTGATTCTCTTCACATTACAATGACCGTTCCGGGGATGTTCGATTCACGCACGACTGAAATGGCTAAGGGATTCCTTGCTTTTATCTCATCTCCTATATCAGAATGAATTTAAGCTGAGGCAGAGTGCCCTTTCTCTGGCTTGGTCTTATTCTGTTTGACAACACCGCCGAGAAAAACTTCAGATACCAGAATGGTTTATGTGTCGCAAAGATATTTTTGAGCGTGTGGCGAAAAAAATGGGATTGATAAAGGTAGAAACTTAAAGTTGATGGATATTGTTCGTCTGAAACTGGTATTTTTGCGCTGTTCTTACTTGAGATTTTGTTACTTTAGTATATAATCCCATTAAAATGACAGACAACGAGATTAATGAAATTCGCAGAATCCGACATGAAATTTCAGCGAGATTTGGACACGATATCGGTCGATTGGTCGCCCATTACCAGAAGATAGAGAAAGAGATCAGGCGATCTGGCGAATACAAATTTGCTGATCCCAAAGAATCAGAGGGTGTGTGCGAGGGTCAAATTTATTAACTGATGTTACGCGGTGTCCCTATATCTCGTCATGTATTGGGAAATCAGTCACGCATCTAATATGCGCTGAAATGCTTCGAGATTGGACACCTGTATCGCCGCACGGTGCAACTGCTTGAGGTGTTGTAAATCGTCAATGCTGGCAATGCGAGTAGATAGTGGGTGTGTCTCAGGCATATCAAATCGGATCTCCAACACTTCGAGGATATCTTCAATAGCGCGTTGCCTACCCCCCTGCTCAATGCCTTCTTGCTTAAAGTATTGAATAAGGGATGATTCGCGGATGATATCCATGATGTCCTCCTGAAAAGTAACAGCAGAAATGGTTTCAGAATCATATACCAACTCGCTCAACGCCACCATTCCAGCGAGATAATCAGCTTTGGGTGACCGAGCGATGGGGCGCGTCCGAGCCGTGTGAATACACTGAAGTAACCACGCCTCAGATGCCATGTGAGATGCCTCGCGTCTGATGTGGTGAGTGCGTGGGACACGCGCAACAGTCAGACACAAAGCAAATGGGAGGCCAAAAAATGGTAATCCTCCAGAAAGTGAGCAATAATTTGCGTTGGCAGACACCTAAACATCGTATTGTGCTTTAAATATGCTGTATTGCACACTTGTTCACAACCTGAATTTAAGGCTCGCTTGTTGAAGCGGGGGGCAGTACAGCACAATTTCGGATACGAAAGGGTACATTTTGAGCTATGAATGAGTGGTCATGTGAAAGATATGTACCGCGTGACCAGGTGGCTGCTGCGGTGGTTTTTGCGTCACGTCAGTTATTAAATTTGATTATGAACATACCCTCATTCAGATATAGACTAAAAAAAAATGTGAGGACAGTATGGCAGTTGTTGCTACGGAAGACATGATTGCGGAAATGGTCAAGGCCATTGTGGATGAAGTCGATCCCGTGCAGATTATTCTTTTTGGTTCGCAAGCTCGGGGCGAAGGCCATGAAGATTCCGATCTCGATTTTCTTCTGATTCAAGATTAACCATTTACAGGTGAAAATGCTCGCCGAAAGCAGAGCAGATGGCAAAACTCTTGATAAGATTTGCACATACGCCTGTTTCACAAGATTTTTTGATCTATGCCCCTGATGAGGTTGAAAGATTGGGGAAATTATCCGGTCATGTCATTGCCCATGCCTTGAAAGAAGGAATAGTACTCTATGAACGAGGTTGATGAGGCGCGTGCTATGCTTTCGATGGCGGAAAAAAATTTGCGTGCATTAAAAGGCATGGATGATGCGACAGTATTTTATGATGAAATTTTTGGTTTTCATGTTCAGCAGACGATAGCGAAATCACTAAAAGCCTGGATTATCGCTATTGACGTGGAGTTTCCATTCATCCACAATCTCGCAAGATTGCTTGCGATTCTCAAAGAGAATGGATGTGATGTCGAGTCATTTTGGGATCTGGTTGAATATACAGCCTATGCTGTTACGTTTCGATACGATGTCGCTGAAATGACTGATGACCCTATAGACCGTTCTGATGCGTTAGAAAAATCACAAAGGCTCTATGATCATGTTCGCAAGATTATTGATACGGCGACGCAGTGTTGATGGTTGTTGTGTGCTGTGTTTGTGCTGGATATTGATTTTTGGGATAAGAACGCATGCAAGTGAAATCGATTCTTTGCATGTGATGGAGCGTGTGGTAAAACAAGAACCAAAAAATGGCGATGCCTGGACAAAGCTCGGTTATATATATCTGAGTGAAGAGCGATTAGCTGATGCCAAGAAGGCTTTCGAAAAAGGTGTGCGATATACAAAGTCCGCTGAAGCATACACCGGGTTGGGAAAAGCTTATGTAATGGACCAAAAAATGGCTCAAAAGGCATTTGTAGCTTTTCGTCAAGCTTTAGGTGTAGATCCTGCATATCTTGAAGCCCAGATGCAGATTGCGTTATTGCACGTCAGATCGGGTAACATGGATGCAGAGAGAGCATTGCGCCGAGTTATCGAAATGGATTCAAACTATGCCCCGGGATATCGCGAATTAATTTTATGGTATGAGCAAGCTCAGCCAAATTATGAGCAGGAGCTAATAGACGTCTGCGAACAGTACATCGCCCGTTTTCCAGACGATCCGATGGGATATTATCACCTGGCGTTATCGCATCTTGAAAATCATCGCTACGATGAAGTCCTGAAGATAAGTGCTGAAGCCAGGGAGCGTTTTTCGGATGATTTGAGATGGATGCCATTGATAGCGCAAGGGTACGCTTCTCGAGGTGATGCAGAGCGCAGCTTGATCATATTTGAAGAATATTTGCAAGGTGTTTCTGAGGATGAACGTGCATATTATAATGATCTATCGCTTATCGCTACGAATGCTGAACTGGAGGCACTGAAATCCATCTCAGAGGATGAGCGCGAAGCTTTTTTAACCCGCTTTTGGGAAAGTCGCGAGGGTGCTTTGATGTTGGGCGGAGATGCCCGGCAGATGGAACATCATCGACGTGTGTGGTATGCTCGTACATTCTTTGGTCGCAAGGATCAGCCGTGGGATAGACGTGGCGAGGTCTATATTCGGTATGGAGAGCCTGATTACAGGTCCAGGTCTGGAAGCGAAAATCCGATACCAGGTGTGGCAGTTCAGAATTTTAAAATGCGTAAAATAGATGAATTATTTGGTCGCACTTTTGCATATAAAGCACAAGAACCGAGTCGATATTCATTGCCTCAGGTGATGCCGGGTAAATCGTGGACACCTGGAACGCCATCAATGATTGAATATGATGAGGATGGGGAGGAAATTGAAATTGACTTAGATCGAATACCTCTGAGCGAGTGGTTATGGGAAGTTAAAGGGTCCTTTAGAACAGTGCATCTCAATATTCCTCCAGGACTGTGGCGAGGTATCGAGCCTGTTGTTCCAATTGAACGTTCTCCTGAAGGGGCAACCACGGTGCCCTGGGAATCCTGGGTATATCTGAATATTGGTGATGGATTGGAGTTTGTATTTACTGATCGGTATATGAGTGGCAGTTGGGATTTTCCGCTTCAACCAAATACGATTTGGCATGCGTCTTTGGCGATGCATGCCTCTTTGAATTCTCCTTCATACCAACTCATGCAAACAGTTTCGGAGTTGCCTGAGTATTTTGATATTCCTCCAGGTGTTAAACTATTAGAATTTTATTATGATGCGGTGAGTTTTCGTGGAGAAAATGAACGATCTTCACTGGAAGTTTATTTTGGTATTCCGCCAGAGCAAATTAGTTTAGAAAATGTAGATGACCAGGTTGTTCGTATGACAATAGAAAGAACCATTGTTCTGGCTGATGTCAAAGGAGACTCAATCTATCGCAAAAAGGATGAGCTTGTCTTTGAAGGTGAAGTGGCAAAGGATCAAGGCGGGGGATTGTTTGTAGAATTGGCATCTCTGGATGTTCCGCCTGGTCATTACACCCTGGGTGTAAAGTTAGCAGATCGCGTATCTGGCCGGTGGGGTATGTATCGACAGCAGGTGGAAATCCCAACATTTGAAGACTCATTGGCAGTTAGTGAAATCGAAATGGCCTATAATATATCTGATACCTCACAGACCTCACAGACCTCACAGACCTCAAAGTTTACAAAAGGTGAGCTTGTGGTGATACCTTCTCCCACAAGGAGTTTTAATCTGCCTCAAGATGCAAACTTGTATTACGAAGTGTACAACCTGAAGTTAAATGAGTTTGGTCAGGCGAAATATCGAGTGACATATACAATTCACCCCAATGTGGCAGGAAGCACGACGGTAGCAAGTGTGGTAATCGGTGGATTGAGACGGTTGTTTGCTGGCGCAAAAAAACCGGAATTTACGATTAGCTATGAACGGATTGTGAATGCGATGTATGAGCCCGTTTTCTTCGCATTGGAGACAGAATCTCTAAAGCCTGGTCTCAAGATGGTGGAAGTAGCCATTGATGATTTAAATTCAGGACAACGTGTGAGGCGACAGGCTGTGTTCAATATAGAGGTGTCACCAGATTCGCTACGGAAATGATGTATGAAAAATAACCGCGATATTATCCAGGCACTTGTCGATGGGTTTTCAACAGAACCCGTGTGTGTGGCGGATGCGCTGTCCGACGGGCGGTTTTTTCTGGATGAGAAATACGATGCTCTGTCCCGGCGTCTCGGCGATTTGTTCTGGTTGCCGGTATCACATGCTTATGTCGCATTCTGTTATGCATATAGTGCGCTATTTGGCATTCCCGATTTTACGCGTGAGGCTCTGATGCGGCAGCCCGATCGGTTTTCGCAAAAGCGATTGGCGCTGACGATTCGCTCGACGAGTGGTTTTGTACTCGATGGCTTTGGCTATGACCGCCGCACAGAGCGGTATCGCAAAGATATTTATTGGCCCGGTCCGGTTATTCGCAGTGTGCATGTGGCGAGTCTTAGGCACAACAAGGCGCGGATTTCCAATCCGGCAATGGCATATTTTGGATATCATCTCATTCGCGCGGCAGAATGGCTCTCTGTACATCGCAAGGATGCAGATTTTGCTCAAGAACGTCGGCGGCACTATGATTTTGTTGGTGACTTTTTCCGCACGGCTGATTATCCTTTCCCTATGGATCGCGGAGAGGCGAGAGATTTTTCGAGGAAAGTCGATAGGTTGCTCGCCGGGGATGGCTGTGCGGACTGCTGGGACAACATCCGCCATGCGGCGAGGGAATTGGGCGTGGATCTCGATCTCGAAGATCTCGCGTCTTTTTTACCCAAACGCACGGGTGTATTTTTTAGACAGGTTATTTTTTAAGTTGGAAGGAGGCATTCTATGGCGAAGATCACCGGCCTCTTTCATAAGGTCGTTCACTCTTTTTTCACTCTTTTCAGAAGGAGGCGTCACATGGCCCGAGTAGAAATTGAATATTGTGCATCTTGAGGCTATGAACCACAATCCGTCGGGATGACGGATCAAATTGTCAATGCGTTTAAGCAGGATATCGAAGCTATTACCCTGATTCCGTCCAGCGGTGGTCGCTTTGAGGTTACGGTTGATGGCGAACTGGTGTTCTCCAAACTCAAGGAGAAACGCTTTCCGGAATACGATGAAATTCAACCGCATATTCAAAGTCGAATTTCGTGAATCGGAAATGCTGGAAATAAATGAGCCGGGGTAAAAAAACTCCGGCTCAAATTCAGGCGATAAAAATGACAGAATACAACGCTTGCTACACGCCAATTCCGTCGGGTTACATGGGGCAGCTTTTGGATTGGCCAGAAGTGGTGACGGAAGGGGCGACAATACAAGAATGCACAGAACTATTACAAGATGCTCTTAACGAAATGATACAAGCCTATAGCGAATTGGGTAAATCCATTCCCAAACCCTAATGCAAGGATGCGGTTATGGAAACAGCTATTCGGGAAATGACGCGCAGAATTATCGAACAATTTAATCCCATCAAGATCGTTCTTTTTGGTTCTCATGCACGGGGGACCGCTGTCCCGGACAGTGATATTGATCTTTTGGTAATCAAAAAAATCGAAGGCTCTAAACGCAAGGAGCGCGTCGCGATAGGCATAGCCCTTCACGATATCCATGTACCAAAGGATATTATTGTTGCCTCGCCCGAAGAGGTTGCAAAATTCGGGAACACTGTAGGCACAGTATTATATCCCGCCCTTAAAGAAGGCAAAATATTGTATGAAAAAACCCTCGCCTGAAACTATGGTGCTGGTTAAAGAATGGATATTCTACGCCGAAGAAGATTTCAGAAATGCAGAGCATACACTGACTATGACGGAGAATTGTCCTTTCAGTACCGTCTGTTTTCACGCTCAGCAAGTCGTAGAAAAATATATCAAGGCTTTTTTGACGCTACGCGCAATCCCGTTTGCTCGAACCCACGATATCGAAAATCTCATTCACCAACTTCCAGAAGGTATTCAGATCCCATTATCTGTTGAAGAACAACGTCTGCTCACTGATTATGCAACGGTCAGTCGTTATCCCGGCGAATGGGAACCTATTGATCGCTGCGACGCAAAATCAGCAGTCGCACTTGCAAAAAAAGTACGCGAAATGATCCGTCCGTATTTTCCTGGTAAAACGTTAGAATCTTGATCTATTTTTTATTTTTTCAAAGTACATGAGCAAAAAGCATGATGCCCTCAAATCAGAGGTTTTTTTCAGGGTCTAAGACGTGGATTGCGGCTAAAATCATGCCGCAATGACAACCAAAATCTTCTGGCTTAAGTTAATAAACAAACTTATTTGAAAAACCATTTAACACCTAAATTTTAATCACGGAGGCTTTCATGAGCGATCTCAATGTCGGCATTGTTGGACTCGGCTGGGTAGCTGGGGCGCATATTGATACTTTTAAGGCGGTCAACGGTGCAAATGTTACGGCGATATGTTCTCGCCGGGATCACAACGAGGATGATCTTGCGGCACAGTACGGCACGCCTTTGAAGGCGTATAAGAATTACGATGATATGATCGCAGATCCCGATATTCATATCATCGATATTTGTACGCCACACAAATTTCACGCCGATCAGGCGGTTGCGGCTGCCGAGGCGGGCAAGCACCTGCTTATCGAAAAACCGATTTGTCTGTCTTATGAGGATCTCAAACGGGTGCGCGATGCGATTGTCGCAGCCGGTGTGCAATCATGTGTTTGTTTTGAATGTCGCTTTAGCGCGCACTTTTCTATGATCCGCTCGATTATTGACGAGGGGTTGCTCGGCGAATTGCACTATGGCGAGGTTGATTACTACCACGGCATTGGTCCCTGGTATGGTCAATTTGAATGGAATGTGAAGAAGGATTTTGCCGGGTCGAGTTTGCTCACCGCAGGGTGTCACGCGCTGGATGCGTGTCTGTTCTTTATGGATGGCGATGTCGAGGAAGTGACCAGTCTGGCTACGAGATCGAGGTCCGATATTTTTGAACCGTATGAATACGATACGACCACGGTTTCTCTTCTCAAATTTGCCAATGGCAATGCGGCAAAGGTGACTTCGTGTGTCGATTGCTTGCAGCCCTATTATTTTCATATTCACCTCGTGGGTTCCGAAGGCAGCTTGCTGGACAATCGGATCTATTCGCACAAGTTGCACGGCATGAGCAAAGAGAGGTGGAGTACGCTCGAGACATCGCTGATTGACTCTGGCGATGTGGCAGATCATCCCTATGAGCCGCAGTTCCAGGCTTTTGTGGATGGTATCAATGCGAATGAGCCGATGCCGCGCACGAATTTTGATATTGCTTTTGAGACCCACCGCGTCAATTTTGCTGCGGATCTTTCGGCGTCGGAGGGGCGCACGGTCAATCTTTCGGAATTTGATTGATGGGATGATGAGGATCGCAGAAACCCACTCGCGAGGATAGCGGGTGGGTTTTTTATTTATGTGAGAGATTAAAGAGCAGGATGCCGCTTGCGACTGCGATGTTGATCGATTCGACCGGGGCGGCCATGGGTATGGTGACGGTGTGATCGGACAGGGCGAGGAGAGCGGAATCGATGCCAAAGGCTTCGTTGCCGAGGAGGAGGGCAACGGGGCGTTTGGTTTGGAGTTTGTGGAAGGATATGCCGCTGGTGTGTGCTGCGATGATTTGAATGTTGCGCTGGCGAAGCTGGTGTAACAGGGCGGGTCCGTCCTGGAGGGGGAAGGCGGGTATGCGAAAGATGGCGCCCATGGTGGCGCGCACGACTTTGGGGTTATAGACTTCGACGGATCCGCGGGTGAGGAATATGCCTTTGCATCCGGCGGCTTCGGCTGTTCGCATGATTACGCCCAGGTTGCCGGGGTCAGAGATGCGGTCGAGTATGAGGAAGGGACCATGGGTGTTGAGGACGGTTTTGCGATCATAGGTCGGCATTGATACCACGCCGAGGACGCCTTGCGGTGTGTCTGTGTCTGACATGTGTTTGAAGGCGCGCCAGTCGGTTTGCTGGATGGGGATGCGTTGTGCGAGAGTCGCCTGGTAGAGGTTTTCGAGGCGCGTGTTGCGGGCGATGCTTTCGCGGCAGAAGATGAGTTGTTCGAGGGTGTCACTGCTTTTGAGTGCTTCTTCGCAGAGACGAATGCCCTCTATGAGGTATTTTTGTTCTGCCTGACGCATTTTGCGGCGTTTCAGGTTTAGTATTTTTTTGGCGTTTTTGATGGCCATGGGCTATGGGGTGTTGTTTTTGGTGATGGTGGCGCGCAGTTCGCGCAGTTCTTCCCAGATTGCTTTTTCGCGTTTGGACAGGCTCAAGAAGTAGAGTAGAATGGCGGCCCATATTATGATGTACGCCGCGGTCATGTATTCGAGGTGTTGCATAAATGCCTCCGGGAAAAAGTTATATTTCGGTTTTGAGCGATTCGAGTTCGTCCCGCGCTTTTGCGAGTGATACGCGTTTGAAGAGCAGCGCAAAAAAGAGCGCGAAGAAGGTGATGACACAAAAGAAGAAAGCCATTTTCATGTCGGGCGGCAGGCTGATTTCTTCGCCGCGAACCACTTCGGGATGGTGCGTGCGCCACAGTTTGGTGGCGTAGTGGATGAAGGGTACGTTGAGGAAGCCGATAATGCCGAGAACTGCGCGAAAGCGCGCACTTTGAACCGGATCTTCGATGTAGGTGCGCAACATGTGATACGCCGCGAGAATGAGCCAGAGTATGAGTGTGAGTGTGAGTTGTGCATCCCAGACCCACCACGCGCCCCAGATGGGTTTTGCCCAGATCGCACCTGTGATCAAGACCAGGGTGCCAAAGAGCAAGCTCACTTCGGCTGAACACGCGGCCCACAGGTCGCAGTTTTTGTCGCGTTTCCACAGGTAGAAGATGCTAAAGACGAAGCAGAGAAAGCTGCCCAGGAACATTGAGAAAGCAGATGGGACGTGGTAGTAAAAAATTTTTTGTGCCAGTCCCATTTCTTTTTCTATTCCGGCATAGACGAATACCAGATAGGGCGCGATAGATAGGCAGATGAGCGCGAGAATGCCGAAGACAAACGGAGGGATGTAGGGTCGTTGGGGCATGTTCAATCCTCCAGTACATATTCAAATAAGAGCAGGCAGGCAGCGATGTAGAGCGCGACAAAAGCACCGCTGAGGACGAGCCAGTCTGTGATTTCTGCGCCTGTAAGAACAGCGCGAAAGGATTCAATGGCTGCGAGAAGTGCCGGGATGAAAATGGGCAGTGTGAGCAATGGCAAGAAGGCTTCTCGCAATCGGGTGTTGAGCGACATCGCAGAGAAGAGGGTGCCGATCGCTGCAAAACCGAGGGTGCCCAATAAGATGGGCAGGATTAGACGCGGGAGTGCCTCTGCGATTTGCAGGTTGAGGAAGATGACGAGGATGGGCAAGATGAGTACCTGGAGTATGAGCATGGTGAGGGTGTTGCCCAGCATTTTGCCCAAAAAGATCGCACCCGGATCCACGGGTGTGAGGCGCAATCCCATCAGGCAGTCGTTTTGTGTTTCGATGGCATAAGATCGGCTGAGGCCCAGCAGCCCTGCAAAAGCTGTGGCTATCCAGAAGATGCCGGGGGCTACTGTTTTTATGATTGGCGATCCGGGTTCATATATAAAATTGAAGATGATGACGACCAGAAGAGCGAAGAAGGCCATGGCGCTGAGGCGTTCTCTGGTGCGCCATTCGGTTTTGAGATCTTTATGGAGAATGGCGAGGGTTTGTGTAAAGAAAAGGGGCATTTTTAGTGGGTGGTTTTGTTTTCGTAGAGTGTTTGCAATTCGGATTCACCGATGTCTTTTGTCGATGCTTCGTGTACTAATTGGCCCTGAAAGAGGATGCCAAAGCGGTCTGCGAGCGCGAGGCCCCGCGCGAGGTCGTGTGTGACCAGGAAGATGGTGCGTCCTTCTGCTTTGAGGGTGGTGATCATATTGGATAATACCGATTGAGCCGATGTGTCGAGACCGGTGAAGGGTTCGTCGAGCAAGAGGATCGATGGGTGGTGCAAGATGGCCCGGGCAATGGCCAGTCGCTGTTTCATGCCCCGGGAGAATTTCTGTATCCGGTCGCGCTGGCGGTCTTTCAGGCCAACGGCGAGGAGGACTTCTTCAATGCGGGTATTGAGGTTTTGAAGGCCGTACATGCGTCCGTAAAATGTGAGATTTTCCCGCGCCATGAGGTCGTCGTAAAGCATGGTTTGATGCGAGATGAATCCGATGTTTTTGCGTATTTCATGCGGATTGCGCCGGGTGTTTATATCGCTGACCCAGATGTCGCCCGATGACGGTTTTGCCAGTGTGGCGATGAGGCGCAACAGGGTTGTTTTGCCCGCTCCGTTTGGGCCAAAGAGTGCAAAAATACATCCCGTTGGTACGGTGAGGTTTATGTTTTGCAGGGCCGTTATATGACCAAAGCGGCGGGTTGTATTCTGTATGATGATGGCCGATGTGTTCATTATGTTGGGGCGGGTTTAAAACCCGCCCGTACGTTTCTCAGAAGTTGATAGATCAATGACTTCGGCTTTGAGGGCATTGCGCCTGTTTTTGTAATCGTCTTCTGAGAGATTACCGCTTTCATATCGCTCGTCGAGGTCGGCGATTTGTTCGAGCAGGATTGTGCGCCGATTGGGGGTTGTTTTGAGAGAGCGCATGTAGATGACGAGGGTTGCGATTACGATCGCACTGGCAGCAGCGATCCATGCATGTGCTGAAAGGCTGTTATTCAGTATTGGGGTTTGTAAATTGGATGCGGTTTCGGTCGATGAGAGTTTGATGTCGATCTGTGTGCCGGGCGCGAGTTGTTCTGCGCCAAAGCGCCGAAAGACATTCGTGCCCAATGTCACGTCCCCGAGGTCTTGAAGTACTGTTGTGGAGACGGGCGTGTCGGTCGGTTGAACGAGCAAGTCCATGCTCGTGGTGGGATAGGTGATGCGTTGTGCGATGCGGTTGGACGGGGGTATGGAAAATGTGAAGAAGGTCTGGCTATTTCCGGGGATGATAGGGCGCGGGTCAACGAGTAATGTTTCATGCAGGTGTACGCCTTGCGGTGCGCGAAGTATGTCGGTTACGCCGTCGGGCAGGGGTATTTCCAGGCCGTGACCGTGGTCGCCGCCCGTGAGGTAGGTGCGGTTGCCGCGGTTGTGTACGATGAAAATGTATGTGGCTGTGCCACCCTGGGCGTCGAGGAGGATGTGGTGTGAAGATAGGGATATGGCGGTGTCGGATTCCGTGGTTTCAAATACGGGGATATCGACGGTGTCGCCCGCTGGTGCCGGGTTGCCCGGGTAGTCAATGCCATTGTATCGGGCAAATAGCATGGGCGGTGGTTCGGCGCCCGGGTCTGAGGCGACGTCGAGGATGAATTGACCTTTGCTATCTGTGGTGTCGCGCACTACGGTGATGTTTCCAGTTTCATGGAGGACATAAGAGACTTCAATATCGGGTTCGGGACGGTTGAGGGTCCGATTGATGACATGCCCCGTGAGCGCGGAGGTGGGGGTGGAGATAAGGAGTGTGAGGAATGCGATGAGGAATATTGGTTGCACGTTAATCCTTAATGCTGTGTTATCAAATGGATAAAGGGAAAGGCCGCGTGCAAGAGCGCGGCCCATCGAAAAAGTTCTATATAGAAGATGTGCCATTATAGTCTCCTAAATCAAGACATCCGACAGCTACCTCCGATCATCGCCTTTCTCCGCGCTTTCATTACTGCCATTTTCACCACCGCTCGGTTCGGAAACGTGTTGAGAATCTTGTGACGGGGATGGCATTGGTGGTGGAGATGGTATCGGAGCCACATTTATGGGACGAGCCGGACGTGATAACGTCCTGTGATGTTCGTCATTATGTTGCTGTACGGCTCTAACAACTCTGGTTTTGTTATTCTGCTCCATACCGACTCCTTAAATAATCAATGACTTCGTAGTGACATTTTTTATTGATCTCATCATCAATCGCAGTCTCTGAGAGATCCGCAGCCTGTGTCATAAGTGACTCAAATCGAGATAATTCTTTCATTTTGACATCCACTTCTTCATTTGTAACACGTCCTAAATTTATGTCAGACCACAGAGATTCCCATTCAGTTTGCAATATCCCACACACAGCACTAAGAGTACGTGCAGCGTCGGCCTTTCTCCCCATGTTCATTACAAAATCAATAGTAATAAAAATAGCGAGAAAGACACCGGAAATAATACTATAAAAAGGGGGCAGCACCTCTTCGACAAATGTGGCTATTCCACTCGTCGCAGACAAGTACAGAAGAAAGCGAATGGTATTGTGCCATCTACGATATTGAGCAGCGCGATACTCATAATACCTGGCTACTCTAATACAATCAGACATGCGTTGCCAAACTTCTGACCGTAAATAATTGACGCGATCATTTACATTAGTTACAGCAGCCATATCTATCCCTTTACACTTATCTTACGTTTAATAGTTAGCCATGTGCAAAAAATAGAAAGGCACTTCAAAAAGTCAAGCGTTTTTAGGTTTCAGATCTGGGAAGGTATCGTGACTACTCCCAAGTGGTCAAGCTCAAGGCCCTCTTCGCACAATTTGTTGTACGCGGAAATTTCATCTTTAAGTGTCCTGGCCTTCATGGCTGCATCTCTCTTCAGGTTGGTTGGATAAGTGTCTTTTAAGGAGATCTTCAATGGCGCGTTGCCTACCCCCTTACTCAATGCCTTCTTGCTTAATGTATTGCGCAAACGACGATTCGCGCATAATTGCGTCCATAAGACCCTCCTGTGATAGAATACGATTGATTAGCGTTGGATCATACTCTAACCCACTCAATATCATCAACCGACCCAAAAAGTCAATCTTTATTGATTTATCAACTGGCAGCGCATTCGTCGCGTGAACACATTGACGCAACCACGTCTCTGCATCTATCTCAACAGGACGTTTCATCAATGGGGCAAATGGAAACAAGCCCGAAGGTCCGCCATCAATAATGTCCTGTCCTTCTATCTCACTGAGCCGAATCACTCTGTATTCTACCAAAATACCATAGCCGGGCCATTCCTGGATGTAGCGTCCCGGGTCGCGCTGGCCCGCATTGCGCCGTAAATAGATCACGCTGGAATAAATCGGCAGACCGTGCTGCCCAATCGCACGCATAATATAGCCCGCCATGCGGCGTGGCATAGATGGATCGTCAGTGGTTTGAGATTTGTAGTGTATCAATGCCTCCTCGCCCGCGATATGAACGCGGATGAGGCTATCGGTATGTTGTGTTTCAATCGTGGATTGCTCTGTGTCGAGTATGTCCAGGACTTCTACATCGTCCTGTCCAAATGTGAGTCGGATGAAGTCTTTGGGATAGGTCTGGATGAGATGTTTGGAGATGGTTTCGTATTTGGCCATGTGAAATACCTCGTGTCTGATGGGGTGAGTAAGTGGGATACGCGCAACATTCAGACATAAAGCAAATGGCAGGCCAACAAATGGTAATTCTCCAAAAATTGAGCGATATTTTGCGTTGGAAGATGTCTAAATACTTTAAATATGTTGTTTTACACACTTGTTCACAATCTGAATTTAAATCCGCAGATGGCCGCAGATGGGCACAGATGAAAGGCGAAAGGGTACATTTTGAGCGATGAATGAGTGGTTATGTGAAAGATATGTACCGTTTGACCAGGTGGATGCCGCGGTGGTTCTTGCGCAATCTATAACTTCTGGCAAACAACAAAGGCTACGTCTTTCGAGGCGTAGCCTTTTCTCATTCCCTTGCTAAATTTTCCTGCCTGATCCACGCAACTTCATAATGCTTCGTTTTTGGGCCTTGTGTGGAGCGATTTGGGTAATTTTTGAAAAATCGGTTGCACTTTAATCCCTAATTCCGTATTATCAAAAAATTATACTCGCACAGGTGAAAAGCCTTTGGATGATCTGCGTTAGAGGTAATGCAGGCCACCTGAAAAAGACACCGAAGGAGGTTGTTATGGCTGAAGCCACCGTGAAATCAATGCAGGAAGAAAATCCTATCTATCCATTCTCTTATCAGTTGTGGAGAAAGGCTTTGTATTTAGATGAGAACCTGCATTCCTCTGTTGAACATATAGCAACATCTTTTGAATTACAAACGGAATTTGTACTATCTACTACTGGTCAATGGCCTATCGTTGCTGAAAAATCTGATGATGGGTCATGGGCGGTGTATTTTAAGGATTCTCCAGATATAATCGCGGGGAGTAATGATAGTTTGGAGGACGCATTAGTTTGTTTAGCAGAAATTGTCAATGACGATCTCCAGGACAGCAGAGAAAACAAAGATAACATCTCTCCATATCAGGCAAAACGGCACCAGTTTCTGAGAAAGGTTTTCAATCGTGAATTTGAGGGATCATCGGAGGAAGGTACTTAGAAAAATCGGATTTAGGCCAGATAAGGGAAAAAAACACGAAAAATGGGTTCTTAGAGACTCGATAACAGGGAGATTATACTTAAAAACAGTCGTAAGCCGCAACAATAGGGATATTGGAGATAATCTCTTGAAGGCAATTTGCGGGCAATTACATATCACAAAACGCCAATATAACGAAATTGCATCATGTAGCATGTCTAAACAACAATATTACGACCATCTCCGCGAGGCTGAAATTATTACTTAATCCATAACTTCTGGCAAACAACAAAGGCTACGTCTTTCGAGGCGTAGCCTTTTCTCATTCCCTACTTCGGCAATATTCTATATAGTCCCCTATGAAAATCGCGTCACGCATCTAACACACTCTGAAATGCCTCGAGATTGGGCACCTGTATCGCCGCGCGGTGCAACTGCTTGAGACGTTGCAAATCGTCGATGGCAGCAATGCGCGTGGATAGAGGGTGCGCTTCGCTCATGTCAAATCGAATCTCCAACACTTCGAGGATATCTTCGAGCGTACTTTTTCTTTTCCCTTGCTCAATACCTTGCTCAATGCCTTGCCCAATACCTTGCTCAATACCTTGCTCAATGCCTTGCCCAATACCTTGCTCAATGCCTTGCCCAATACCTTGCTCAATGCCTTCCTCTCTGCCTTGCTCAATACCCAATTGCTTAATGTATTGTGCAAACGATGATTCGCGCATAATGGCATCCATAAGACCCTCCTGTAATAGAATACGATTGATGAGTGTCGGATCATACTCTAACCCACTCAATATCATCAACCGACCCAAAAAGTCAACCTTTATTGATTCATCAACCGGCAGCGCATTCGCGGCGTCAACACAGTGATGCAACCACGCCTCAGAATCTATTCCAACAGGACGTTTCATCAAGGGGACAAACGGGAACAAGCCCGAAGGTCCGCCATCAATAATATCCTGTCCCTCTATCTCACTCAGCCGAATCACTGTGTATTCTATCACAACGCGACGGCCGGATATTTCCAGACTAAAGTACCCCGGATCGCGCCGACCTGCACTGCGCCGTAAATAGATCACGCTGGAATAAATCGGCAAGTCGTGCTGCTCTATCGCACGTATAATATAGCCAGCCATACGGAGCGGCATAGATGGATCGTCAGTCGTCTGAAACTCATGATGTATCAATGCCTCCTTGCCCGCAATATGGGCGCGGATGAGGCTATCGGTATGTCGTGTATCAACCGTGTTTTGCTCTGTGCCGAGTATGTCCAGGACCTCTACATCGTCCTGTTCAAGTGTGAGGCGGATGAAGTCTTCTGGATAGGTTTGGATGAGATGTTTGGAGATAGTGTCATATTCCGCCATGTGGGATGCCTCGTGTCTGATGGGATGAGTGCGTGGAAAACGCGCAACAGTCAGACACAGAGCAAATGGTAGGCCAAAAATGGTAATCCTCCAAAAATTGAGCGATAATTTGCGTTGGAAGATGTCTAAATACTTTAAATATGATGTTTTACACACTTGTTTACAATCTGAATTTATGGCCGCAGATGGGCACAGATGAAAGGCGAGAGGGTACATTTTGAGCGATGAATGGGCGGTCAGATGAAAGATATGTACCGCTTGACCAGGTGGATGCCGCGGTGGTTTTTGCATAATGTCAGTTAATCTATAACTTCTGGCAAATAACAAAGGCTACGTCTTTCAAGGCGTAGCCTTTTCTCATTCCCTTGCTAAATTTTTCTGCCTGATCCACGCAACTCCATAATGCTTCGTTTTTGGGCCTTGTGTGGAGCGGTTTGGGAAATTTTTGAAAAATCGGTTGCGCTGTAATCCTTAATACCGTATTGTCAAAAGGATAAAGGGAAGGCCGCGTGTAAAATCTCGGGCTTGCCAACGGGGTGTACGTGATTCTAAAAATGAACCAGAACGAGGCTCAGTATGTCATCTACAAAACGGGATTTCGAAGGTGTCCGGGAACATCCCCATATTATCACAAATAATCAGATTTTGGGCGGAGAGCCAGTTATCAAAAATACGCGCACACCTGTTCGGGCGATTGTTGAAGTCTGGCGTTTGGGTACACACCCCGAAAATATTCCAAACCACCTTCCACATTTGTCTTTAAGACAAGTTTTTGATGCCCTAAACTATTACAACGACCATCGAGAAGAAATAGAAAAATATATTGAAGAAAATCGCATTCCCAAAAGATTGATCGATCCCCTGACACACGCAACACAATGAGTTTATTTATTGAATTATATCTCGATGAAGATGTCGATGTCCTGATTGCCGATTTACTCAAAGCTTATGACTTTTCTGCACTTACAACGAGAGATGCAGACCAACTTCAGAATCGCGATGCAGATCAATTGGCTTATGCAACCAGACAACAGAGGGCATTTCTTACTCATAATCGCGTTCACTTCGAGATTCTTGCCAAGTCATATTTTGAAGAAAATAAAACACATTGGGGGATAATTATTGCTGTCCGTCGTTCACCTTACGAAATTGTGCAACGACTTTTGGGTATCTTAAATCGCGTTACAGCAGAGGAAATGATAAATCAGATCCGATATATCTGATATATATATCGACCGTGATGCTCAATCGCACGTCCAATGGCAAACAACAAAGGCTACGTCTTTCAAGGCGTAGCCTTTTCTCATGTAGTTACCCCGCTTGAGTGGATAGTGTAGCAGGTTTACCCCAATCTGCCTGTGCCATCAGTTTTTCATAGGTGATGGGGATTTATGCTATTATCCACCAAAACGGAAGAACTCCACAAGGGGGGCTGCGTAGGAACAACGTCAGGGTGATGTTGCCGGTGGTAGAGAGGGACCTCTCCCTGGTCCCACCCTAAAAGGACTATGATTTTATCACATCTCCGCGTTGATAGGCGGGTTTGATTTTGGGCTGATCACGTCCTTCTACTCCTCCATCTGCCTGCGATAAATATAGTCGTTTGCTTCCCTTCCTTCGCCCCCAACCGGTTCTCTCAGTACAGGAGGAATGTCTCGTTCCTCCTCCACCACCGCGGGCTTCGACGCGCCAAATAGTACGGTGACTCCTCTACTCTGAAGAAATGGAATGAATCGGTTGATTGAATCGGTATTCAACGGGTTGTTCCTCACGTCAACCTCATCGCCACTACCCAATCCCGTATTTGCGACCAGGGGGCCAATGTTCGAGATGGCGTTGTAGCCAAGAGTCAACTTTTCCAAATTGGTTAAGCCTGCTAATGGGATGATGTCCGAGATGGTATTGTTGTAAAGATACAGATGTGTCAAGTTTGTAAAGCTTGCCAGTAGGGAGATATCCGAAATATCGCTGTTCTGAAGATCCAGCACTGTCAAATTGGTTAAGCCTGATAGCGGCGATATATCCGAGAAGGCATTGCTATTAAGCCAAAGCACTTTTAATTTGATTAAGCCTGATAGTGGTGAGATATCTGAGATGTTGTTCTTGTCAAGAGCCAGCCATTCCAGGTTCGTCAAGCCTGATAGAGCAGACACATCCGATATGCTGTTTTCGGAAAGATATAGCGTTTCCAGGCTGGTCAAACTTGATAGCGCAGACACATTCGAAATCAAGTTGCCGGGAAGATACAGTGATACCAGGTTATTCAATCCTGACAGCGCAGACACATCTAAGACCACATTATCGTTAAGCCCCAGCCATTTCAGGTTATTCAATCCTGACAGCGCAGACACATTCGAAATAAAGTTGTTGGAAAGAGCCAGCCATTCTAGGTTCGTCAAGCCTGATAGAGCAGACATATCCGATATGCTGTTGCTAACAAGAGTCAGCCATTTCAGGTTATTCAATCCTGACAGTGGCGATATATTCGAGATATTATTGTCGTCAAGATACAGCCATTTCAGGTTATTCAATCCTGACAGTGGCGATATATTCGAGATATTATTGTCGTCAAGATACAGCCCTTTCAGGTTATTCAATCCTGACAGTGATGATATATCCGATATGCTGTTGTCGTAAAGATACAGCGAATCCAGTTTGGTCAATCCTGACAGCGGCGATATATCCGAGATATTGTTGCTGTAAAGCCACAGCGTTGTCAGGTTGGTTAAGTTAGATACCACGGACACATCTGAATCTGAAATCTCGTTGCTGCCAAAAGCCAGTTCTGTCAGGTTGGTTAAGTTAGATACCACGGACACATCTGAAATCTTATTAAAAGAAAAACTCAGAAATGTCAAGTTGGTTAAGTTAGAGAGTGCGGATATATCTGAAATCTTATTAAAAGAAAAACTCAGAAATGTCAAGTTGGTTAAGTTAGAGAGTGCGGATATATCTGAAATCTCGTTTCTGCGAAGATTCAGATATGTCAGGTTGGTCAAGCCTGAAAGAGACGAGAGGTTGGATATTTCGTTGCTGTTGTTACCTATCCCATTCACCACCTCTTCACCAAGGTCAAGCCACGTTAGCCCAGTTGCAAACTCAAGCCCGGTCAAATCGCTAATATTCCTGTTCGGCACTTCAAGGCTCGTCAAGGTCGCCATTTCTGCTCTGGTGATCGGTGTACCGCGAGCCTTGCCGAGACTATCCTCAATGGCAGCACGCAGGTTCACATCCAAAATGGTAACCTGTGAAGATACCTTTTTGCCAAAGTTATCGACAAAGATCAGAAAATCGGGAATCCCTATCTCCCCATTTCTATCCAGATCGTATTTCGCATCATAATTCTCTTGTCCTTCCCGAGAACCAAACACATCCACGAAGAGTAAAAAGTCGGGAATCCCCACAACCCCATCGCCGTCAAAGTCAGCAGAAGGAATCGTAGCAACTTGTGCCGAAAGAGATAGAGGGTACATCAAAAGTGCGAGTGTTGATAGAGTGCATAGAATCAGGTTACGCATTGGTTTTTCCTTATGGCAAATATTCTGTTCAGTTGTGAATTAAAACCGTGTCATGACCAGATAAAAATGCCGTTCTTGTAACCGTCGCGAATCTTGATGATGCTGTAAGACCTATGTTTATTTTTGTAGGGCGAATTCGGAATCCGGCAACAGTATTGCTTTAATGGATAGTATAGAAAGTAGCCCAATCATCTTGGGTCATCAGTTTTTCGGCATCCTACATAAATCTCTTTAACTCCCTCTCAAATATTACATGCTCTGGATATCTTAAGTCTCCATCAGGCCAAAATGCAAGTGCATGAAATGTTAAAATATCAGATTCGAAACCCCCAATTAATATCCCGATTGTTCCTGAAAAATTCTGTTTATTCTGTTTTTTATGCGCTTTAATTATGGATTGCCATTCTCTCAATTTGCTAATTTTTTTTTAGGATCAGTAGGCCATTCATCAATCGTAATCAATATTCTCAAAGGCGAGTTTAATGAACAAAGTTTCCTAATCTCGTGTTCTGCTTTATTGAAATCATTTTCGGACTCAATATATATCTTGGGAATTTTATGTTCAGAATATGGATCTTCTACCGCCATCACAAAATCAACTTTAAACTCTTCTTTGATTATTTTTAAGCCCATATCATTAGCTACTTGGGGTAGCAGGTGATCAGTATAGAATTTTGTACGATTGGTGCGACTGCTCCATGCTTGACGCAATTGTTCATCAGAGCATTTCTTGATACAAACATTGAAATGTTCTATAAATTCAAACCACCAATGGTATTCATCAATATTTCCAATTTCTTGTTTTACAACGGGTAGGTACTTTTCAAGTGCATTCAAGTCTCTAAAAAGATTTTTTTCATCTGGCAATACGGAACCATCTTTGGATGGTGCTAAAGCTAAAAATTCTCGATTTATTGGCTGATCCTGATCCTCAAATCTAAATTTTCCATTTCCCCTTTCCGGCATTACAGTTGCTGGAAAGCCGGTGGCAATCATCAAATTACATTTTGGGCACTCTAATAGGTCGCTGGTATTGAGATGTAGTTTGGTAGTAAGGCAGATTGGACACTCACCGTCAATTGTTGTTGTAATCATAATATCCTCCGGTACACTCGCAGTATAATTCCTCTTTGCTGGCCTTATTTATTAGCTAAAACTATTCCGCACAGCGTGTAAGTCCGTCTCGCAGCGGACATCGTTATGCCATTCCCACTGTGCAGGTCACATCAGGTCGTGCTCTCACAGAAACGATTTACGCTGTGCCAGCCCCTCGGCGTTTGAGAGCGGCCTTTTTTGCCGACTTTTTGTGGCTGCTGACAAAAAGTCGGTCGCCGAAGGCACAAAAAAATGAAAAAAACTCTATACGTCGCTGGACCACAACAAATAAATCAGGCACACTTTACTTTTAATTTTTTCAGGCTCCACGCCTTTCATCCGCGTTTTCCTTTCCCGCGACGAATGGCGGCGATTTCTTTTTCTATCTGGTCGGAAATCCCCTGCGGTTCGGGCGCGGGACGGTCTGTGCGTTCAGAGGCTTTGTCCAGGGACTTGATGAGTTCTACGGCCTGTGCTGTATAACGGGCGCGGGTTTGCCGGTAGTCGTCTTCTTCGACTTTTCCCATGCGATAGTCAAAGTCGAGTTCGCGGATGGCTTCATAGACCATGTCGCGCTGTTCGATCAGGTCTCGACGTCGCGCTTCTCTGCGCGAGATCTGGTTGATGGTATTGGCGTCGCGGGGGTCAAATAGCGGTGTGAACACAAAGAGCAAGATGCCCGCTGCGATGAGGATAAAAGCGGCAATGGTCATCACTCTCGCTCCTTGAGGTCGCTCTCAAGGCGGTCGAGGTACGGGTCATCGCGCGCGAGTTGTGTTGCTGGTGTGGCGGGTATTTTTGTTTTTGACCAGGCGCGAAGCACTCTGCGGACACCGAAGAAACCGAGGAGAAGAACGAGGGGCGGCATGAGCCAGGCTGTAAGGTTGAAGCCTTTGGCTGGCGGTTTGGAGAGGATTTCCAAGCCAAATTCACTTATATAAGCATCGACAATGGCCTGCGGCGTTTGACCGGAGGCCAGCATTTTTTTGATGCGTTCGTGTTGTTGTTGTGCGTATCCACAGACGCATTCGTCCAGTGGTCTGCGCGGGCAGTCGCCACACAAACAGGCAAGTTCTTTACCCACTTCTTTGATCTGCTCCCGGGTCACTTCGGCGCGGACAGGTATTGCAAAAAAGAAAAAGAATATTGGGATCAGGAGTGCAGTCTTCATGCCATCGCCTCCCGCATTTGCAATGCCTGTTTTTCGCGCTTATCGGGCCACATGACGACAATGGTGCCGATTGTAAGTATCCACGCGCCTATCCAGACCCACATGACAAGAGGATTGATGTACAGGTGAAAGAGGGCGACTTCTTCGCCGTCTCGCATGTCAACGCCCTGATAGAGCGCGTAGAGGTCTTCCCGCAGGTTGGATCGAATGGCGACTTCTGTGGTGCGTTGTTGATCTTGCCGCTTGTAATAGACTTTTTGGTGGGGCCACATGGTACCCAATCGCTGCCCGTATTTATAGACGCCGAGCTGGGCGACGATGTCCCAGGTGAGTGGATTGGTGGATTCGGTAATGCCTTCATAGGTGAGGGTGTAGGGGCCGATGTCGGTGGATTCCATGTATTTAAGTTCGACCTGGGAATCTTTGTTGAACGCATTGCCGGTAAACCCGATGAAGAGCAAGACCACGCCAAAGTGGATGATATAACCGCCATATCGGCGGCGATTTCGCCGGGTGAGGTTGACGATTGCGCGGAGATAGGATTCGCCAGAGCTGCTGCCTCGCGCACGCGCTCCGCGGTGAAATTCGGTGATGATGGTACCTGTGACAAAGCCGCAGAAGAGGAAGGAGATGATGGCGTAGATGTCGCGCACACCCAGGGCAATGGCGACTATGCCGCAGATTAACCCCAGGATGCTTGATCCCGTGAAGTGCTTTCTCAGGCTTTTGCCCGAGGTGCGCCGCCAGGCCAGCAGAGGACCTATGCCGGTGAGTACGAGCAGGAGCAGGCCAATAGGCACCATGACAGTATTGAAGTAGGGGGGACCTACGGTGATTTTATCACCGGTAACGGCTTCGGAGATCACGGGAAACATGACGCCCCAGAAGACGGCGAATGTGGCGGTGAGGAAGAGCAAGTTGTTGAGTAGAAATCCACCTTCTCTCGAGATGGGGGATTCGTATTGCGTTTTAGTTTTGAGCAGGTCCAGGCGCGAGATGAGGAGGAGGCTTGAGAAGATGACGATGAGGACGACCAGTGCGCCAAACCAGGGTCCAATGGGGGACTGTGCAAAAGCGTGTACGGAGGATACGACGCCGCTTCGCGTGAGGAAGGTGCCGTAGATGCACAGGGCGTAGGTGGCGATGATGAGGACCATGTTCCAGACTTTGAGCATGCCTTTTTTTTCCTGGATCATAACGGAATGCAAAAAGGCGGTGCCGGTCAGCCAGGGCAAGAGGGCGGCGTTTTCGACCGGGTCCCAGCCCCAGTATCCGCCCCAGCCGAGTACGACATATGCCCATTTGCCACCGAGGAGCTGGCCCGTGCCCAGGAAGAACCAGGCGAGGAGGGTCCAGCGACGGGTGGTGCGAATCCATTCTTCATCGATTTGTCTGGATAAGAGAGCGGCCATTGCAAAGGCAAAGGGTACGGTAAAGCCGACATAGCCGTGATAGAGCATCGGGGGGTGGATGGCCATGACGGGATGGACGAGCAAGGGGTTCATGCCCGTTCCATCGGGCATGGCACGCGGCATGGTGACAAAGGGATTTTCGTGGATGCAGATGAGCGCGAGAAAAAAGACCAGCGTGAAGGACATGATGGCTGTGGCATAAGAGGCGAGGGGTCCGCGAAAGGCACGGGTTTTGACGACGGCAAAAAATATGAATCCGGATAGGATAAGTGCCCAGAGCAAGAGCGATCCCTGCATGCCGGACCAGACGGCCGTGAATTTGTAGCCCGTGGGCAGGTCGCGGCTGGAGTGGGTGGCGATGTAGTAGATGTCGAAGCGGTCTGTGAGGAAGAGCACTTCGAGAATGGCCATGGCGGAGAGGCAGAGTACAAAACCCGTGAGGACCGCGCGTTCAGTGCTCAGAATGAGGCCCATTCGCCCAGTTTTGGCAGCGAGAATTGCGGCGATTACCGCATAAGCCGAGGTGAATAGGGCGAGATAGAGAAGAAAGTTACCGAGTTGTGGGAGCATGTGTTTGGGTCTCGTTTATTCGTACGACGCTTTGATCTCTTCGTAGCTCTGGCTTTCGTATTTTGAGGGGCATTTGGCGAGCATGTTTTCGGCTACGAAGATGCCGTTAGGTCCGATTTTGCCTTCGAGTACGACATCGGCTTCTTCGCGGAAAGTGTCGGGTACGACGCCGCTGTAGCGGATGGTGCGTTTGTTGGCAGATGGGTCCTGGTCGATGAGGTCAGAGATTTCAAATTCGACGGTGCGCTTGCCGTCGCGGTAGGTGATGGTGCCGGGGATGACTTTGCCGGCGAGTTTGAAGCGGGTGTTGGCAAATTCGATTTCGCGCGCTTCCAGTTCGGAGACGGTGAGGTAGTACAGCGACATTTTTTCAGAGCTGTACACGATCATGGTGAGCAAGCTGGCGATAATGACGGCAAATCCAGCGATGAATTTTATTTTTTTGGTGGTCATTTCAACCTCTGCGCTTTTTTGGCGACTCGATGGGATCTTAGAAGATTAAAGATAGATAAGTCCCCCTAAATTAACAACTATTTTAAGCCCAATTGTGCGCGGTAGGCGATGTCTTCAACTTTGTTTTTGTTCCAGTAGTCGAGCATTGTGGTATGCGTTTTGCGCGCTGTGGTTGTGTTCCAGCGGCCCCGGCGTTGAATGGATTCTTCCCAGCCGAGGATGGCGTGGGGATAGTTTTTTTCAAAGGTTATGGCGAGTTTGCGGCCAATGGAGGTGTAGGTGAGGGTATAGACCTGGGTTGTGTCGCTTTCGACGAGTTCCGCATTGGCGGTTTGGACATCGGGCATGGTGTGTGTCAGGCGCTGGAATAGCATGCCGGGGATGATCTGGATTTCACCAGTGGGCAAGCGCTCGGGTGCCAGTCGGATGTGCGTCCAGATTTCGTCTTCGAGGATGGCACTGGGTAACGTGAGGTCGTGGTCGCCATCGCTTTGAAAATAAGAGCGCAATGTCGCTTTGTATTTGCCGTCGCGATGGTTTAATTGGGTAAAGGTGTGTCCGCACCATTCCTGGACTGTGCTCGTAATTTTGAGCGATCGCGTTTGTTCGGGTGCCACAGGTGTGAATACAGAGGTCATGATGGAATAGGGATAGAGACCCGTTGTAAATTGGCGCATGGCGTTGAGCTTGAGTACGGAGATGCTCGGTCCGTCGCCGCGTTCATGCTTTACGTGTTTGTCTGCGAGAAAATCCTCAGTTACAAATATGAGTACGGCATCGCCGTCATAAACACCGCGATATTGCGCCTGTTTGAGTTCATAGCGGGTGATTTCCGCGAGTCCGGCGTACCATTGTTTTTTGAATGCGTCATCCCAGGGTTTTACTTCTGCATGGGTTGGGGCGATGAAGATGATAGCAAAAAATATGGTGATTAGTTGTCGCATTGCGTGCTCCTGTTGAGGGAAATAGGTGGGGGCAATATAGTACCGCAAAATTTTTGTATTGGTCGTATATTGGTATGTCCGCAGAAGTATGAATATAACCACGGAGTGATAATATGCGACCGAATTTTTTGATTTTCTGTGTGGATCAGATGCAGGCTTATTGTATGAGTTGCAGTGGGCATCCGGATGTACAGACGCCCAATCTGGATCGTCTGGCAGGAGATGGGGTTTTGTTTCGCCGCAATTATTGCTCGCATCCCGTGTGCCAGCCGTCGCGATCTTCTTTGATAACCGGGTTGACGCCTTCGCAACACGGGGTGATACAAAATGGCATGAGTCTGTCTGAGGAAATGCCTACTGTGACGGGGGCGTTGTCCGAAGCGGGGTATCGCACGCATGCGGCGGGCAAGTTGCATTTGCAGCCTTTTTCGGGTGGTGATTCATGGGAGAACCGACATAGGTGGTACAGCGGTGAGGTGACCCATTTGCCCGAGGGGTATTACGGTTTTGGCGAGACGGATTATGTGGGCGGACATGTGAATTACGTTTGCGGGGATTATCGAAATTGGTTGGAAGAAGAATATCCGGATGTCGCGCAAAAGGATCATCCGGAATATGGTCCTTCAACATGTGTTCCTTATGCTCAGTTTTCGGCGTATCAGAATTTTGGCTATCAGACATGGAAGATCGATCAGATACCAGCAGAGTTGCATTACAATCACTGGATTGCAGATCGCACAATGGCTTTCATAGACCGCCTGGACGAGGGTGAAAATTTTTTTGCGTGGTGTTCTTTTCCCGACCCGCATCATCCGTTTGTGGCTTGCAAGCCTTATAGCGAGATGTACGATCCCGCGTCGTTAACGCTACCGGAAACTTATGTTGTGGATGAAAATCCAACCCCTGACAGCTTGCTGCGGAAAGTCGGTCCCGCCTGGTTCAGTGGCGATGAGGAGGATTTGCGGCAGGTGATGGCGCAGACCTATGGTATGATTTCGCATATTGATGATAATGTGGGTCGCGCGATTGATTTTTTGCAGGCGAAGGGTTTGTACGATAATACGGTTGTTGCGTTTATTGCAGATCACGGCGAGTATCTGGGGTCACACCATTTGTGGCTTAAGACGCCCTATCAGTGGGAGGAGTTGCTGCGCGTGCCATGTATTTGGCGGGTGCCCGGGGGACAGATAGGTATTTGCGATGATGTGGTGAGCAATTTAGATTTGGTGCCTACTGTGCTGGATTATGCGGGTGTAGATCAGATGGCTATGCGTTTTCGGCGCGAGGATTGGGCTGTTGAGGGTTTTGAGTTGCCCGGGTGGTCGTTGGGCGCTTTTATAAATGATGGTGCGGATATGTCTGACCGCGCGGCTTTTGTGGAGATGGGGTCCATGCGGACGTTGATTACAGAGCGCTATAAAATTGTGGTGGATGCTTCGGGTATTGGACATAATGTGCTGGTAGATCTGGAAAATGATCCACGCGAGAAAGTAAATTTGTGGGATCGTTCGGAGGCGCGGGATGTGAAGGCCGAGCTTTTGACGCGCTTGATGCGGGAGAGTATTCGCTGTACGCGTATGGATAATCCCAAAATTACACCTGGTGCATGAACGAAAGGAGATGTTATGGCAGATAGACCAAATGTCATTGTATTTTTTACGGATCAACAGCGCTGGGATTGTATGGCAGCGCATGGCAATCCATTGGGGATTACGCCCAATTTGGATCGCGCGGCGCAACACGGGACGCATGTTTATAATAGTTTTACATGTCAGCCTGTGTGCGGTCCGGCGCGTTCGTGTTTGCAAACGGGGATGTACGCGAGTGAGACGGGGGTGTATCGCAATGGGATTGGGCTGAATCCCGATCACAAGACGCTTGCCCAGTGTTTTAATGATGCGGGTTATCACACGGGGTATATTGGGAAGTGGCATCTGGCGACGAGTGGGCGCGGTTTTGTGCCGGAAGAAGCGCGCGGTGGGTACCAGTTCTGGCTCGCGGCAAATGCGCTGGAGGGGACGTCTGATACGTATGATTGCGTTGTTTATGATAATGATAATCAGGAGGTGAAGTTGCCCGGTTATCGGGTAGATGCGCTGACCGATGCGGCAATTCGGTATGTGGATGATCATCAGAGCGATCCCTTTTATCTGTTTATTTCATTTTTGGAACCGCATCATCAGAATCATCTGGACGATTATCCGCCGCCGGATGGATATCGCGAGATGTATGCCGGGCGATGGACACCGCCCGATCTGGCGGGATTGCCCACGCATCCGTCTGCTGAGGGAGAGTATCCCGGCGCGGTTCCCACGGGGGGGAGTACGCAGCAGCATTTGGGTGGGTACTGGGGGATGATCAAGCGTTTGGATGAGGCTTATGGGCGGTTGCTCGATTCACTGAAGAGTTTGGGGCTGTTAGAGGATACGATTGTGCTGTTCACTTCTGATCACGCCTGTCATTTCCGCACCCGCAATCGGGAGTACAAGCGTTCGTGTCACGAGAGTTCTATCCGCACGCCAACGGTGTTGACGGGTGGTCCGTTTACAGGAGGGGGCACGTTGGGCGAGTTGGTGAGTCTGGTGGATTTGCCGCCTACGCTGTTGGATGGCGCCGGGTTGGAGATTCCCGAGCAGATGTCGGGGCGTTCCGCGCTTTCCATTTTGGGCGGTGGGGGCAAGTCGCTCGCAGATCCCTGGCCGGATGATGTGTTTGTGCAGATTTCAGAGAGTGGTATTGGTCGCGCTGTTCGCACAAAGCGATGGAAGTACGCGGTCCAAAGCGATGAGGTGCCGCCCGGTGCAGAGGGTGCGAGAAGTTATGAGGAGGCGTATCTCTACGATTTGGAGGCAGATCCGTACGAGTTGCGCAATTTGATTGGCTATGAAAGCCACCGTCCGGTTGCAGATCGAATGAAGGCGCGGTTGCTGGGCTATATTCGAGAGGTTGAGGGGTATGTGCCGGAGATTGTCGATGCGGAAGAACGACAAGGTGGTCAACGGCGGGTGTCCGATGTCGAGGTTGAGAGTTAAGAATTAGGAATTAAGAATTAAGAATTAAGGAACGGTACAACTGCTTGGCAGTTTATTGAGATGGAGGCTGATAGCTACAGGAGGCGATGAGAGATGTATATTCAAGATCAGGTTCATTACGATAATTTGGACGATGATATTTTGAGTTTTTATCGGGCGATTAGCGTGGATTCGATTCATCTCGAGTTGCGGGGTGGACGACCGCCTGCAAAATCAGCGAAGCGCGGTGGTACGGGTGTGGCGAATACGGCGCTGGCACAGCGGCTTCGCGCGGGGGAGGATTGTACGGAGGCGTTTGAGCAGGCGCGGGAGCTGGTGGAATCCCATGGCATGAGGTTGAATAATATTTTTATGCCGTGCTGGGAGGAGATTGCGCTGGCTATGGAAGATCGAGATGAGAAGATCGGGTTCTGGTGTCAGATGCTGGCGTCGCTGGGCAGGGCGGGGATTCCGTGTTTGGGCTGGAATTTCAAGCCGATGGGGAATTTTCGGACGCCTTCAGATACGGGTCGTGGTGGGGTGAGCTATAGTACGTTTGACTATGCGTATTTTAGTGAGAACCGGCCAGAGCAATACGATCCGCCTGTTTCAGAGGGGACGATGTGGGCAAATATGGAGGTGTTTTTGCAGGCGGTGATTCCCGTTGCAGAAAAGGCGGGTGTGCGTATGGCGCTGCATCCGGATGATCCGCCGGTTCCAGAGCCTCTGGGTGGTATTGCACAGATTTGTTCTTCGCTGGAGCAGTTCAGGCGCACGCTTTTTGAGATTGCGCCGGGCGAACACAACGGGATGTTATTTTGCCAGGGGTGTATGACGGAGTTACTGGGTGAGGGCGTTTATGATGCGATTGCCGAGATGGCTTCGAATAATAAGATTGTTTGGGTGCATTTCCGCAATGTGAAGGGACAGTTGCCGCGGTTTGTGGAAGTTTTTATGGATGAGGGCGATATTAATATGAAACGCGCGATGGAGGTTTATCGCGATAATGGGTTCAATGGGCCGTATATGATGGATCACACGCCGAGGTTTGCCCATTCTGCGTACACGCAATTGCACGGCAAGGCGTATGCGATTGGGTATATCCGCGCGTTGATTGATGATGTTTATGGGTAACGCAGATTTTGGAATTGACGATGTGAGATGGCGTAACTATCCTATTACTGCTGCTCAGATCGCGGCAGGGATGCCGCTCCTACAATAGATGGATCGTAGGAGGGAAATCCTTTTCCCGACGCTGCTATGCGGGCAAATTTTTTGCAGGCTCTATCGGAAGGGAAATTATGTTTGGATTTTTGAAGCGGTACATGCACTGGTTGCACACGCGGTGGCCTTCGGGCGTGGTGGAGAAGTTGCCCGAGATGAATGAGGATGGGTCAACGGCGGTGCCGGGGCTTTATATTGTGGGGGATTTGACGGGGATTCCGCTGTTGAAGTTTTCATCGGATACGGGCGCGCGGGCAGTGCAGACGATTGCGGATGATGCGGGGTTTGAGCGTCGGACGCAGAGGGATGGGGTGCGCGATCTGGTGATTATTGGTGGGGGTGTGTCGGGTATGGCGGCGGGTATTGAGGCGAGAAATCGGGGATTGGATTTTGTGCTGTTGGAGGCGGCGGAGCGGTTTTCCACGGTGGTGAATTTTCCGAAGGCGAAGCCGATTTATACGTATCCGACGGATATGGTTCCGGCAGGTGATTTGCAGTTTTCAGATCGGGCAGATGTGAAGGAGCGGTTGTTGGAGGAGTTGGAGGAGCGGACTGAGGATATCGAGCCGGTGTTTGCGCGGGCAGAGTGCGTGCAGCGGGAGGGGGATGTGTTGCGGGTGGTGATTCCCGAGGGTGAGGACTTGCTGGCGCATCGGGTGATTGTGGCGATTGGTCGGTCGGGCAATTTTAGAAAGTTAAATGTTCCGGGCGAGGATCTGGATAAGGTGATGAATCGGTTGCACGATCCAAAGGATTATGCAGGCCAGGATGTGCTGGTGGTGGGTGGGGGTGATAGTGCGCTGGAGACCGCGATTGCGATTGCCGAGTCCGGTGGGCGGGTGACGCTGTCGTATCGGCGCGCGGAATTGAGTCGTCCCAAGCCCGAGAATGTGGATAAGATTGACGTGCTTTCGGGTGGGGAATATTTGCGAATGGCGCTGGCGAGTGAGGTGAAGGCGATTGATGAGCAGGAGGTGGTGCTTTCGACGGGCGAGGGTGATGAGGCGATGCCCAATGATGCGGTGTTTTCCATGATTGGGCGGGAGGCTCCGCTGGATTTTTTCAGGCGGTCGGGTGTGCCGATTAGAGGGGAATGGCGTGTGGGGACGTGGGTGTCTTTTGCGTTGGTTATGCTGGCGTGTGTGTTTGTGTATCACTGGAAGACGGGGGCGGGGATTCCGATTTACGAGTGGTTTAAGGGGGCAGAGCTGTTTCCGTTTAATTTGATGCCTGCAGAGGATAAGTCGGGTCTTTTCGGGACGGTGTGGACGTCGATGACGCAGCCTGGATTTTATTATTCGCTGGCTTATTGCGCGTGTGTGGTGGGGTTTGGGATTCGCAGGATTAATCGGCGGCAGACGCCTTATGTGACGGTGCAGACGGTGACGCTGATGGTTATTCAGTGTGTGCCTCTGTTTTTGTTGCCGTACATTTTTTTGCCGTGGCTGGGTCACAATGGTTGGTTTTCCGATGGTGCTTTTTTAAAGCCTGTGGCCGATGCGTTGTTCCCTGCGACGGAGTGGGATGCACACGGGCGGGAATACTGGCGCAGTTTGGGCTTTATTCTGGCGTGGCCGCTGTTTTTCTGGAATGTGTTTACGAGTCAGCCGCTGGGGTGGTGGTTGGGTATTAGTCTGGTGCAGACTTTTGTGGTGATTCCGTTGATTATCTGGCGTTGGGGCAAGGGGGCTTATTGCGGGTGGATTTGTTCGTGCGGGGCACTGGCAGAGACGATGGGGGATATGCACCGGCAGAAGATGCCACACGGTCCAGTCTGGAATCGGATGAATATGGTGGGGCAGGTGATTCTGGTTCTGGCTTTTGTGCTTTTGGCGTTGCGGATTGCGGGCTGGTTGTTGCCTTATGATCACTGGGTGAATGCGGGGTATATGGGGCTGTTTATGGGCAAGGATGTGAATTGGGGCGGTCTGATATTTCCGCTGACGTTTTTGAATTATCAGTGGTTTGTGGATTTGTTTTTGGCGGGTATTATTGGGGTGGGTTTTTACTGGCATTTTAGCGGGCGGATGTGGTGTCGGTTTGCGTGTCCCTTAGCTGCGCTGATGCATGTTTATGCGCGGTTTTCGCGGTTTCGGATTTTTGCGGATAAGAAGAAGTGTATTTCGTGCAGTGTGTGTACGTCGGTGTGCCATCAGGGTATCGATGTGATGAATTTTGCGAATAAGGGTTTGCCTATGGAGGATCCGGAGTGCGTGCGCTGTTCGGCCTGTGTGCAGAGTTGCCCGACGGGTGTGTTGACGTTTGGGCAGATCGATCCTGCAACCGGGCAGGTCGCCAGTGTAGATGGGTTGGCGGCGTCGCGCGTGGTGATGGATGAAGTAGGAAGTGTGAAGTAGGAAGTAGGAAGTGGGAACAACCGTAGGGGCGAGGCATGCCTCGCCCGTCATCGCGGCATGATTTTAGCCGCGATCCAGTGGTTTTTGCCTTTGCCTTTCATCACTGGATAGAAACATTCCAGTGCAGGCTCTGTGTATCCTTTCATCACTGGATAGAATCATTCCAGTGCAGGCTCTGCAAATCCTGATTCAGACGGTTTTTGCCTTTAATCCGCGATCCAGAATGTTTTGCTTTTCATTAGGTTAATATAAAGCCGGGGTTAATTCTTACACAGGAGGGTAGTAATGTTGAGAGTCATACGTTTGTTGTGTTTGGGGCTGGTGTCGTCGCTTGTGATGGCGGATACGGGTTTTGCCGAGAAGTACCAGATTGACCGGGCGCATTCGTCGGTCGGGTTTTCGATTCGGCACTTTGTGAGCCGTACGGCGGGTCGGTTTAATCAGTTTAGTGGTATGATTGATTACGATCCGGCTGCGCCTGAGAAGACGATGATTGAAGCGACGATTCAGACGAGGAGTATTGATACGGGGAATGAGCGTCGCGACACTCATTTGCGCGGTGCAGATTTCTTTGAGGTGGAGACTTATCCGACGATCGCGTTTAAGAGTACGTCGGCTGTGAAAGAAGGCGAAAAAATTCTGGTGACGGGTGATTTGACGATGCACGGCGTGACGAAGAGTATTACGATGCCGGTGACGGTGCTCGGTGTTGGCACGCATCCGCAGCGCAATACGCCTCTGGCTGGTTTTGAGACCGAGTTGACGCTGTTGTGTTCGGATTTTGGCGTGAATAGCTGGGCGAATTTTGCCAATGTGCTGGGGGATGAGGTGCGGGTGAATATTACGATTGAAGCGGGTCCGCCGAGACAGGCTCGGGGCCAGCAAGGCCGTCGCGGTGGCCAAGGCGGGCGCGGTGGTGGTCGCGGCGGTGGCGGTGGCGGGAATTGAGCAGGAGGGAAATCCTTTGAACAGATTAGATGGGGTGCTAACGATCATTGGGTGATGGTCAGGATCCAGTCGCGGATCAGGTCCAGGACTTCCGGCGAGATGGTTTCTTCGATTACACCGTACTCGCCAAGTAGTCCTGTTTTGGCATGTTGAAATAAGTGGTTGAGTCCCGGTAAGCGGTGAATTGTGACGTTGCTGTTGTTCTCCAGTGCTGCGGCAATGGCGACGAGATTTTGCTCTGCATCGACCTGGGTGTCCAATTCGCCGTTTAATGCGAGTACGGGAACAGAAATTTTTTCGAGTGCAGGTCGGGGGTCGTAAGCGAGCAAGTAGCGCATTCCGGGGCTGATCGCTTGTTCAACCGCCATTCTCACATGGGTCTCGTCCTGTTGTGTGCGGGGAATACCATTGGTCTCGAATTGTTGTCGCACGATTTCTTCAACTTCTCGACGCATCTCAGCTTCGGATAAATCCGAGGTTAAAGCTGTGGATAGTTGATCGAAAAGGGCGAGGCGTATCTCTTTTTTTTCGCCTGCGATGCCAGCGGCATCCAGAATGCGCTCGTTCTGCTTTCTTATCATTTCGTTTCCGGAAACACCCGGTGCGGCCAGCAATACGACGAAGGCGATGCCTTTCCCACGAGTGGCGGATAGGGGTGCGACGATACCGCCTTCGCTGTGTCCGATAAGGCCGATCTGATTGGGGTTGATGCGGCTGTCGCGCTTCAGGAAGTCAATGGCAGCGAGGGCGTCGCTGGCAAAATCTGAGGCTGTGGCTGGCTGCGGATGCGCTGTAGATCCGCCAACGCCCGGGTCGTCAACCCGGAGTACGGCGATGCCGGCTCGTGTCAGATGATCGGCGATTATGAGGAAGGGTTTGTGACCGAATATTTCGCTGTCGCGATTCTGCGGCCCGCTGCCCGAGATGAGCAATACCGCAGGAAAGGGACCTGTGCCCTCTGGGATGGTCAATGTGCCGGCGAAGTGTATTGAATCACGTTCGAATTTTACTTCTTCAATCTGGTAGGGGAACGGTGCTGTGGGTTCCTGAGGTCTCGCTGGTCCGGCACTATCGCGTGAGAGTTGAAATTTTAGGCGTGCGCCACCCTGGGAGAAGGTACCGATAATGGCACCATCGCTCTGCAAGCTGCCGTCGAAGGTCGGGTTGCCCGGTACGCCGCGTATCGCAAATGTGACCCGTATGTCTGTTTCGTCGGGTTCGACGTTGATATTGATGAGTGGGAGGTCTTTCGCACCCTGAGCCGGGATGTCAATGGTTCCGGTCCAGTCCGCGTTGGCGCGCGTGAGAACAATTTTGACAGCGAGGGGCTGTCCGGGGATTTCGATTTCTCCGTGCCAGACGCCCGCGATCTCGTCCTGCGCTTGAGCCGAGACGCCTGCGTGTACCAGGACAGCGATTGTCAATACTTTGCGAAACATACCAGATGAATCTATAGACATGGGCGATTTCCTTTTTATTTTTAGAAAAAAAACGGAGAATTGGATTACAAATTTTTTGGATTGCTGTCAAGTATTTTTTTCGTATATTTTCCTTGTCACTTGTTGGACAAGACCCGATCTGCTGAATACAACAGCCAACACATATCAAATGTCGTACTTGCCTTACTAACAACATCAGAAGTTTACAAAGAACAGACGGAAAAACTCAAGGTATGAGATAAAGAAGCGTAATATGTCAATTGATCCACAGCCACTTGGTAGTGAAAATAAAAAAGAAAGAGAATCCTTTTGGAGTATAGATAAGAAGGATAGATTAGATTTTTCATTTTGGTTTTCTCTTGTTTTTCTTGTGGGATTTGGATTGTTATGTTGGTATCACATTTGTCATGAAAATAAGGGTTGTACTTTAACCGCATTTATTGGTATAGCAAAGGCTTTTGTGCCTACTGGTCTTGTTGCCTTTACACTAACTTTTCTTGGTTTTGAGATAAAAGAAGCTATTGGGCGCATAAGACTCGGTTTGGCAAGGTGTCGTGAGAGAAGAGCCGAGAAGAAGCGTGAAAAAGAAATTCTTAAACGACTTGTTGAAAAACATCGGGATATTGAACACCCATTTGAGTGATACTTTGAAAGGACAACTATAATGGGACGTTGGCAAAGTGTATTAGAAGAATATTATGATACAAGATATAAGGAAGGGCGTCCGGAAATTTTTGACAGGCTTTCTAAAAAATATCCAAAAATCGCTCTTGAATATGTATCTCCTCCATCTCAAGAGCCAGAGGAAAAAAAAGTTATTTTAGGTGTAGTGAAATTGTATGAGGGAGGAGTGCCTGAATCTCATGCTTTGCCGATAATAATGAGGATTCTCGATACTCTAAAGGGTACAAAGGAAAAGCATTTGCAGAATGTGATCAATGAATTAAGAGAATCAGGTTATTTATATTCTTTTGAAGATATGAAACGGGAGCATAAACGGTACTGGCTAAAAATAACCCCATTGGGTAAAGAATATCTCAATCAATACAATGATGATTTACAAACACAAAGCAGAGAGAAAAATTAGACCGCTGCGAATTAAAATAAAGGGGAATTATATACGGAAGTGACAGGAAATTTACTGCTGAAAATAAACAAAAAATCCCATCCTGAGTTCAGGGTGGGATTTTTGTTTTTTCCTTTGTCTCACATCTCAGTAATTACAACTCTTTTTTTAAATGTGTCGAGGTCAATTTTTTGACTGGCGTAGGCGTCGATGTCGCGTTTGGCAACGCGGAATAGGATGCGGCGACCTTTAAATTCCCCAGCGATGATGCGCATAAGAGCGTGTTTTAATTGCCATATCGGAAGCGCACTTCGCGTTCGACGCTCTTGCCACTGACCAGGTCGGTTATGATGACTTCGAGTGCGTTGACGCCGGGTCTGACTTTGTTGAGTACGATTTCGACGTATTCGCGTTCGTCGGCTTCGCGTCCAGTGAGTTCGTTGGTGATGGCTACCTGGGCTTTGGTGGTTCTAAAGATGGTTCGCAACCCTGTGGCCACTGCGCCAACTACACCAACAGCAGGCATGGCGCTGGAGCGAATGCGGTATTCGGTTTTGTAGCGGGTTTGTCCAAAGGTGTCTTTGGTCAGGTTGTAGATTTCAAAGTAGGCATAGGCATTTTGCTTTATAGCATAGCTGCGCGTGGGAATGGGAATGATCCACACGTCTTCTTTCTGGAATTTTGTCGCGCCTTCTTCCGCGATGTTCAAGGCCAGTTGAATTTCGCTAACTTGAAGCTCTGGGATTTGATAGTCTCTGACTTCGAGTTCTTGCCTGTAGAGTCCGGTGCGTCCAGATATGAGGTCTTTCATTTGTACTTGAAGTTCGTATTTGCCAGGCGGTACCTGTGTTTTAATGATTTCAGGCACAAAAGTACCCTGTTCGGTTGTGCTGGGTATTTGTGCGCCGCGATACATGAACTCATCGGTTGTGCGATAGATAGATGTATGCCCTTCATTTGCCAGCGCGACGGCCAACTTTACATGTATGAAGCTCGAATCGGCTTCTTGCTCAATTTCGACTTGCTCGGGCGGGATACCGTAATAAATCTCGAGATTGGTTTGTCCATCTTGTCCGCGAAAGTGCGCCAGATCATAGTAGAAATTGAGTATGTCGCCGGGAAGTCCAGGGCGATAGAAGTCGGGTGAAGTCGATACGGCTTGCTGATAGATGACTTCTGGCATGTGTTCGGTCATGCGCGCGATATAAGCGATGGCTTCGGGATCTCTGTTTGTGGCTTCGGGCAATGGGGCAAAGTCATAGCGTCCATTGCGTTTTTCGTCGGTAAATGTAATCTCTATGCCCCCATTGATCTGAATATAGGTCCAGGTTTCCCAGGGCACAATATTATTGATTTCACTGTCAATGGTAACAGGTGAATAGCGGCCAAATTGCAAACGGGTGCTGAGCTCTCCCGTTTGCTCATCGAGGACGCTTTCGATGGTAGCACCATCGCGCTCTAAAGGATTGCGCTCAAAACCGAATTTGAGCTTTTCAGCCTCATCACTTTGAAGCTCAGCGGTTTTTTCCATATATTCATCGAGATATTCATCTTCATTGACGGGTTCACCAGGGAGTGGAATCGGGGGCGGGACTGCAACATTTTCGTTGATGATGTCGGAAAAGGTGTCTGAGTCAAGGGAAGAGTCTTTTTCGCGGCTGGAGCGAATGGGAAAGACGGGACCTGTGAAGGTGAAGAAGGCTGCTTCAGGGCCGTAGATATCAATGGCCATCTGCGTGCGCACGCGCTCTACTTCGGTGGGTTGAAAAAAGTTGCGGTCATTGGAGCGCGAGCGATAGTCGGGTTCGCCATATCGGATATATACAGCCCCTCGTTCATCCCAGAGATAGGCATTGGACGAAAAATAGGCACGCGCATACTTGGATGAAAAATAGGTGCGCGCATACCAGGTGCGGCGGTAGTGTTCAATGACGCGCTCGTTGAGTTTGGTGAGGATGTCGGGGTCGCGCCGTGCCCAGAATTGCTCGCGATATGCCTGTTGTTCGGGTCCCGGTGTGGCGGCGTGGTATTCTTCGAGTTCTGTATCTGAGGCGACGTAGGAAATACTGGTGTAGTGTGCGCGTTCACTGCTTTCGATGTTGGCGAGATAACGCTCGAAGAGTTCGAGGGCTTTTTGCGCCTCGTCGTTGTAAAAATGACCCTGTGCAACAATGGGCAAGAGTTGAACGACGCCGGGATTTGCCGTGAGGTAGGGAGCAATATGTTCGCGAATGTTGTCAAATGCTTTGGCCTGTACACAGGCTAAGCCGTAGTAATAAAGACCCTCGGGATTATCGGGTTCGAGTTCGACGTATTTCTGATAATACCGTATGGCCCTGGTGTAGTCTTCTTGGAATCGCTCATAGATTTCGCCGAGCAAGCGATAGGCCGGACCGTAGTTGGGATCGAGTTTGGTGGCACGCTTGGCTTCGCGAATAGCTCTGTAGAAATTGTCATCAGATCGCATTCCCCGCGTGGGTGCTTCGGAATATCTAAGCGTGGGTGCTTCGGCATACGTAAGACCAAGTCCGACATAGGCTTCGACGAGGCTTTTGTCGAATTTTTTGGCTGTTTTGAAGGCGCCTTCGGCTTCTTTGTATTCTTTCCGTTTGAGATAGATATAACCCAGTTGGGAATACACATGGGCGTCTTCTGGGAAAAGTTCTAAAATGCGTTGGAGATTCGCCAAGGCCTCGTTGATTTCACCCGCTTGAATCTGACGCTGGCTCAGGGCAAACAGCGTATTTCGGACGATTTTGTCTTGTTGAAGCGTCTCATCTTCTTCGGCAAAAAGAGGCAGCGCAATGCAAGAGACACAGCAGATAACCATCCAGAACCGCAATCCAATTTTCATGGTGTTCTCCCGATGGATCAACTTGATGTGCTAAACCTTACTTTAATCCCTCTGCTCTGAAGAACTGGAATGTGCGTGTTGAGCGATGTGGCACTCAGCGGGTTGTTTTGTACATCAACCGCATCTTTATCGCGCAATCCTTTGTTTGCCACTAATGGGGCAAGGTCTGAGATGCTGTTGCTACGAAGATACAGGTATTTCAGGCGGCTCAAATCAGACAGTGGAGACACGTCGGAAATGGCATTATCAGTAAGATTCAACAATGTCAGATTGGTCAAGTCAGATAGTGGGGATATATCTGAGAGGCCATTGTTGGAAAGAAACAGCCTTTCCACTCTAATCAAGCTGGACAGTGGGGATATATCTGAGATGCTATTGTCGGAAAGACTCAGCAATCTCAGGCCGATCAAGTTAGACAGTGGGGATACATCTGAGATGCTATTGTTGGAAAGAAATAGCGTTCCCAAGTGGGTCAAGTTAGACAGTGGGGATACATCTGAGATACTGTTTTTGGAAAGATTCAGGAATGTCAGATTGATGGTCAAGCTGGACAGTGGGGATATATCTGAGATGCTATTGTCGGAAAGATCCAGTATTCTCAGACTGGTCAAGTCAGACAGGGGCGAGAGGTCTGAGATTTCATTGCTGTTGACGTATTTACCATTGACCTTCTCATTACCCAGATCCAGAGATCTCAGATCGGTTGCAAACTCCAGTCCTGTCAAATCACGAATGTCCCTATTTGGTGCTTTAAGACGGGTTAAAGTTGCCATCTCATCGGCAGTGATCGCCTCGTCAGGTGCCTTGCCCAAGCTGTCTGCGATCACGGCACGTAGATTCTCGTCCGGAATGTCCACCTCAGATTCCGGAGAAGGTGCGGATAACAGAAACAATGGATGAAGCACCAGCACCAGAGCAATGATAGTCATGTGTTTAGACATGGTGTTCTCCTATCGCTGGGAGCCAATCAATACTCGCTTCCCATTCGGTATCATTTACAATCAAAAATTCAATGCTGACGTTTTACTCGCGCGAGGTGACGTAAAATTAATATAGAATTGATGTTGTCATTGGGTCTTAAAAGCAGGTCGCTTGTGGTGTAGATGGCCTTGTCAGCCGGGCGGAGAAGCAGGTCGCGGGCGTTAGAGTTATGGCGTTCTGAGATAAAAATTTTAATTCTCCTGCCCAGAGAATCGGAGAGTGCCTTGCTTAAGGAATCGAGTTGTGCCGTATGGGGCACTGATATTGTATCAGGTTGCGCAGCTTTTACCCGTGTGTCTGATGGCGCTTTGTCAGATGCGTGAATATTCCAAATCAGAGATAGGAAGATCGGCACGGTCATCAGTACTGTGAGTTTTCCGAGTTCGCGCTTCATGGGGTTTTTCCTCTTGTGGGTATCGTGCGGTATGGTCGGTTTTCTATGGGTATCTCGTGAACTTCAACTGCGTTATCATAAAAGATGTTTTTAACAGAGTCCATCTGTGTCAGGATATGGTCATAGCGAGTTTCATAGGTGTTGTAGAGGGTCTGTAGCCCGCGGTCAATGTGCAGGAGGTCCTGCTCGTGTTGGGTTTCGAGAAGGATGTTTTTAACAGAGTCCATCTGTGTCAGGACGTGGTCAATGTGCAGGAGGTCCTGTTGGCGCTGGGTTTCGAGCTCGCTTACGAGACGGATGAAGGTGTTGTTGATTTCATCGCGTTGCTGGTTTTGCGATTCCTGGACGAGGCGATTGGTATAGTTGATTAAGTTTTGTTGATGGGTGATAAATTCACTGCGCGTGATGGGGGTGTCTAATGTGGAGACCTCAGAGGTGTCGGCGATGGCAACGCGTTCAGGCGAATCGCTGGATCGCTGGCCGATAGAGGTGTGGAATGCGCCGTCTCGTATGGCAAATTCGATGTTGAGAAAGGTGAAGATGAGGATTGCGGCGATGGCTACGCCCGCCGTTGCCCAGGTTTTGGGGTATCGCGTGGGGAGCAGGTTTTGCCATAGGGGTTGGCGTTCCTGTACGAAGACGAGATCCAGGTTGGGTTTTTCGTCGCCCCAGGCATTGAGGATGCGGGATGTGCTGCCCAGTTCTTCAAGGGTTTGGTTGCAGGATGGGCAGGTTTCAATGTGAACTTTGAGGCGTTCACGCTCGTTTGGACGGATGTCTTCGTCGTAGAGGTAGGCGATGAGTTGTTCGCGGGTGATGTCACAGTTCATAACGCACCATGTCCTCGCTGATGTGCCAGCGGTCAAAGATTTTTTTGAGGGCAGAGAGGCCGTAATACATTCTGGATTTGACGGTGTTGATGGGTACTTTGAGTGTTTCGGCTATTTCGGTGAATTTGAGTCCCTGATATTCTTTCATGATGATGACGACACGCTGTTCTTCGGGCAGATTTTGCAGTGCGCGGTTGAGCAGGTCCCGAACGCTTTGTTCGTGTATCAGCGCGTCCGGGGGCGTTGTTGTGTCTGCTATGGGGATGTCGAGTGTGTCCAGGGAGACGAGGCTGCGACGGCGGC
This sequence comes from uncultured Latescibacterota bacterium, assembly GCA_951812755.1. Lineage (GTDB taxonomy): Bacteria > Latescibacterota > UBA2968 > UBA2968 > UBA2968 > VXRD01. The sequence continues at coordinate 6,473,294 of OX638329.1, read as the reverse complement.
CCGCGTCTCGGCAGGCGTTGAGCGCGATTTGATAGATCCACGAGGTGAATTTGTCGGGGTCGCGTAGGTGCCGTATGCTTTTGTACGCGCGGATAAAGGTTTGTTGACACAGGTCGCACGCGTCGTCTCGATTGCCCACATAGCGCAGGACAAAGTTGTAGATCGGACATTCCCAGCGTTTGACCAGGGTGTTAAAGGCCGCGATTTGCCCGGCTCGGAACTGGGCAATCAATTCCGCATCGTTCATTCAGTGGACCTATTTTGGTGTTTTGTGTGATGTTCACCTTTCAAGACGTTTGGTTGGGGCGAAAAGTTTTAATGGTGGTTGATTTTTTTCATATTTTGAAGAAAAGTGGCTTAATGGTTAAATTTTTTACTTTAATTCACGCCTAACAACAGAGTCGTCATCGCGGCGTGCTGTTAGCCGCGATCCAGTGGTTTTGCTGTTGATTTTGATTGTTATCGCATGGAGAAATAATGCCTTCAAGCCAGTTTGAGTTTTTTGGTTTTGCCCATGTTGTCGCGATGGGCGTGATACTCGCTGCGCCGATTGTTTTGACGCTTGTTGTCAGGTGGCTGGATTCGGAGAGGGCGACTCAGGCGATCTGCTATGGGTTTGCGGGGGTGATCGCGGTCAACGAGGGGCTGAATTGGAGCTATCGCATAGCGACGGTTGGGGTGCATGAGTTCGTGCGGGAGTATATGCCGTTGCATGTGTGCGGTATTACTGTTTTTGCGGTTGTCGCTATGCTCGTTTTTCGGCGGCAGACGGCTTACGAGATTGCCTATTTCTGGGGACTTGTCGGCGCGACGAATGCGGTTGTGACGCCTCAGCTTGATATCGGGTATCCGCAGTATCGCTTTTTTCAATATTTTATCGCGCATGGCGGTATTGTCGCTGCTGCGCTGTTCGCCACGTGGGGTCTGGGCATGCGACCGACAGGCAGATCGGTTTTGCGCGTTTTTGTTTTGCTCAATGTTCTGGCTATTGTTTTGATCGGCGTCAATTTGATGCTGGGGAGCAATTATATGTTCCTCTGCCAACCACCCGTTACAAAATCGCCTTTTTTCTTTTTGCCGTGGCCGTGGTATCTCCTGTTCATCGATGGTGTGGCTCTGGTGTTATTTTACGTGCTTTTTATTCCATTCTTACGGAGAAAGTCGTAATTGAAATGAACGAACTGGGTCGTCTATTATTGGAAATTATTTAAGAAACACTCAGGCACAGGACCTATTATTATGTATTTCATTTTGTATTGATTTTTGGTAACTGTTTAGGTCATTTGAAAGAATAGCCACAAGCGGGGTACAACTGGCCGTCTCTCAGGCCAGTTCAAATGCACAAAAATCACAAAAGGATGCTGTAGGAGCGGCATCCTTGCCGCGATCAAGGTCGGGAAAAGGATTTCCCTCCTACGCGACCACAAGAACCTAAATAATTACAAAGAAAGAATGTTGCAAAAATGGGCCTATCCCAAATAGAATAAGCCCATTTTTGATTACGAAGAAAGAATCTTGATGATACGCCTTGCTGTCCCTTCTTTAATTTCGTTATGACGAGGAACAGGGCAACCTTTGTTTGTTTCAGGGTTTTTATACCAGTCGTGTTTACTTCCATGACGGACAAATACGCAACCCATGTTCTTGAGTTCTCGTATTAAATCTCGTTTTTTCATGGAATTTACTTTTCGATAATCAACAGTTGAGCAGTTTGATGATTTTCGGGAACATCATCAAGCGGAAAGTCATTATGGGTACTATCACTTGAAAACAACTCGGGATTATCAAGTTCACTATAAATATCAGCCAGATTATCTTCCAGTTCTTCCAGAGTTTCGCCCTGTGTCCAATAATCTGAATAATCTACAAGATATCCCAAATACCAGGAATCAGAAACCCAATAGACATATTTTAGAATTGTTGCCTCCTCCTTGTTGACGCACCCCCACCATCGCCCAATGAGTCGCTTGATACGATTGCGCTTGTTTATGCGCCACACTGGCGTTGAAGTTTTACGATCTATGACAGACATGATATCTCCTTTGGAATCTTGTCTGTTGGCACAAAAACTCTGGATTTTTTGTTCATTTTTAAAAGAATGATATACCTTTTTATGAAGTATGACAACTCAATTTTCTAACACTACCAGGCTACGGTCAACGTTAGTAGAAGGACTAACGCGCAACAACCAGTCTGGCCTCTCTGCCAGCACCAACTGCACAGTCTCCAAATCGCCGCGACCAGCAGCCGCAACACCTATCTTCAAAAAATTACTGACCTTACCCGTAAGCAGTGACATCTAAAGCTCCAAAACCGTATCCACATGCGCGCGGTAAATCCACGCCGTATCGTGAGCATCGAGGAAATTTGCATCAAAACCGCCAAAATAGAGATATTGACCCACATCCTCAGAAAAAGGCGACAACGCAATCGTGCGTATCGCCACCAGAAACGGATCACCGGGTTTCCATCGCCCATTCACCTCCTTGATCCGATAGTTCAAATCGGGATATCGGATCAAATATGCCGCGCCCGGATACCACTCCCCAAAAGTCTGTCCCCCATTCACCTTTGACTGAACACCCATTAAATGAACGGTCTGCCCAGTCGCAGGATCGGTAACAGGCACCATATCGCTGTACGCGGCAATAATGCTCCGGCCCCTGATAGAACGCCGCCACGCCTTATTGAGCAACGCATCGATCTTCAACTCAACAGTCGCTGCATAATTTTCTTTTGGATCCATGCGAATAATGCGATTCGTGTGAGAAAACAGCAAAGAATCCCCTTCACCTGCCGGAGACGGAACCGCCGTCAGACCGCGGATACCAGCCTGTTCAAAACTATACGGCGTATCATCCGTGTACACCTCTCCCCAAACAGGCGCCTGCCCATCCACGCGGCGATAAACCGACGTCCCAACCGAAGCGTACAAAACGCCATTTGCCTCTGCAAAAGACATAGGACGCGCTTTAATCGGCCCAAACTCGGACGTCTCATCCCATCGAATCTTCCCCGACTGAGCCGGATCATACACCCCCGAATAAATCCCCAATTGTCCCGCAGAAACAAAAATGCGATCCACTCCCGTCACGCGATCGCGATGAACAAAAAATGCGCGCACCATGCGCCGGTATCCCCGCCCGGACTGAAGCGTAGTCCTGACCCATGATCCGCTATCATCGTCTCGCGTAAAAATATTCGACTCGCCCATCCCGCGAACGCCCCTGCGCCGATCAGAACCAGCGAGCAAAAGATTCACTTTCTCGGACAGGGAATTGCCCAAGTCATCCGTCTCAAAAACCACCGACCTCAGCGCAGTAACCCGAAGATGCGACGCCCCCAGACTGTAGTCTATACGCCACTTATCAGACGGTGAATCAACCGCGAGAACCTGTGCCCAGGGTATCGCGGTATAAGGATTATCCATCCAATAGCCATTTCCGGCATAAAGCCGTCCCTTATGCGCTTCGATATGCACAATCTCCGTACCTCTGGCAAGCGGATCTGCGGAACCAATGCGACCCGCCAGAAAATTACACGTCCAGGACTGCGTATCGCTATTCATCACTCGCCTCTCATTCCTATTCACCTGTTGTGCAAGCGCGTCGCGGGAAACGGGATCAACCAACAAAGCCATACCCACCGCAAAATGCGTTGCGCCGACCAAAAACCTGCGGCGATCCATGTAACCGCGAAGATACGCATCGCCAGATTCTATGTGATGTCTTATTGGCATGCGTGTTATTGTTTCAATCGAGACGCAAGCGATAGTGTCTGGGACCAATTTTTTCTAATCTACCGTCTTCCAACCACTGCGCCCGGCGTTTCAACGCCAATTGAATCAGACTCCGACGTGCCTCCTCATCTCGAGGACGACGACGGGGTAGGCGCTGGCGTCGCTGCATACGTTGCTCGAGTTGATAGCGTCGCGCACGCGGTCGTATCTCTCGAACGTGTTGATCAAAATTTACAGTTTTCAACCCCTGTCCTCCTCCGCCTGATTTCTGAACGCAATCAATGCCTCCAGCACGCCTTCAGCTTGCGCGCGGGTTTTGAGATATGTCCAATCAATATCTTGCTGGTATAGTACCATGAGTTCCTGCGCCCAATTTCCATCATCGGTTGACTCTCAATGGACATAAGCACCCAACCGATCAATAATGAGATCTTCCACACCGATGATATAGACAGTCAAATCCTCAATCTCGACCCGTGTCACCTTATCTTCAGATCCCGCGAGGATATTATCGGGAATCTCAATCGCAATATCCAGCCCCACATGATGCCAATGCCTGCCCGTCTGGTCAAACCCCCAGCTTGCCAACAAATTGCCAATTTCGGTTCGCCTTTCACTCACGAGAACGACATCCACAGTGGCATAAGCACCAAGCGTATAGAACTCCAGGGCATTGCCACCAACAATGACATAAGGCAACTTTTTCGCTTGTGGCAATGCTGCGGTCACAAGCGCGCAAACATAGAGACGACGGCGCAATGGATCGGCAATTGTTTTCGCATAATCGAGTTTTACACACCATTCTGTTTTTGACATTTTGTTCTTTCGCCTCTGTGGTCACTTCACCGGTATGGGATTAACGGAAAGGGACAGCGCGCGGTCGCACTCGCTGCTGTAAACAGCCTGGGACAAAAAACCGCGTGTGAACAAATCGGACAAAAGCGCATCGCGGCGCTCCAGCGCGGCAATGGGGTCATTCATCGGAAGATCAGCACCCTGCGCCAGATCGCACAGCAGCAAAACCTCGCCAGCCGTGAGTTTGGAATGATGAATATCAAAATGATATAGCGCAGCCCGCTCGATACCCTGCACGGGGCCAAACTGCGCATAATGCAAAAACGCCGCAACGCGCTTTTCCTGTGGTGTGTACACCAGAAAAAGGGCAAAAACCAAACGGCGAATCGGCTGTTCGGACGCAAGAGTTTCGGAAAGAATCCACTCTATATCTGACGCATCTGACCGCGTGTGATACGCCGTAACCAAATTGGAAATATCATCGGCATAATGCGAAGATGGCGGCACATTGAGGGCACGGTGAAAAGCATCTCGGTAATCCTGGAAAATCACAAAAACGCAGATCCCCAGAACGATTGTAGCAATTAGTATAAAAATATATCGCGCCTTGAAAGTCACACATCCTCCGCTCAAAGAGTGTACTCAGCCTGTGTGATATCCGCATCCGTAATCTCGTACACGCGAAAGGGATGGGGTGGCTCTCGAAAAGCACGCGCCGTCGCAAAAGATATATGGCCTTCCGACATAAGATCCTCTCCCTCGTGATAATGCCCGCTAAGCACGAGTTTGCGGCGCGAATCTGCGAGCAATGCAGCTTTCAACTCCGCCACATCGCCATAATTATATGGATACCCTCCGCTGTGCTCGGGAAAAATCAAATAGTGTTGCAAATGAATTTGCGGACGCGGATCGCCATCTGACAACACAGAGTAAAACCGCGCTCGTTCTGCCCCAACGCGCTGCGGCACATAGTGATCCCCTTCCTCATCAAAAAAAATAATCACGCGAAAACCCTGCACATCAAAATCAAAAGGCTGATCGGAAAAAACGCGGCGAAAAGACGCGGGATGATCGTGATTGCCATGCACATACGCAACAGGACAGGAAAGACTGTCAAAACATTCGCGCACGAGATGAAGGTCTTTTTCCCCCAGCGCAACCATATCGGGATCGTCCATTGCATCGAGCGGATAATCGACCAGATCACCCGTAATAGCGACCAAATCGGGAGAATGCGCGGCCATAAGACGCGCACCTTCGGCTATGAGATCAGGCCCACACTTAATATTATCGCCCTCGAGATAGTGGCGAAGATGGAAATCGGAAATATGTGCAATTTTCATTGTGTAATCCTCAGAGACTGTTTTAAAACTCATTTTGCCCCTTCTCGGCGATGCGCTATTGCCCTGTCATTCTGAGCGGAGCGCAGCGGAGTCGAAGAATCTCTTACCAACTCAGGTGGAAAAGATGCTTCGGCTACGCTCAGCATGACAAAACGCCGGACATCCGTAGCATCAGGTATTAATTTTAAAACAGCTTCTCAGTTATCAGTTGTCAATTCCAAGATACACAGAACAGGGAATGCGGTAAAGGCTTGATTCAGCTTTTACTTCCCAGTACGGGCGAAAGATTTTTCGCCCCTTCTTACTTCTCACTGGATTTACACATCCCGTTTGCCTATATTGCCACCGTCTGTCAACACTTCAATTTTTTCAGGAGGTTATAATGCTCGCTGTTGGTGATGTCGCGCCTGATTTTCTGGTCAAAGACCACACAGGCAGTGAAGTAAAACTCAGTGATTATCGCGGAAAAATCGTCGTACTCTGGTTTTATCCCAGAGCAAGCACGGGTGGCTGAACGGCTGAAGGTGCAGGATTCCAGGAGCGAATCCAGGACTACGCAGATAGAAATGTACAAATTCTGGGCGTGAGCACAGACAGCGTTGCCACCAACGCCAAATTTGCAAAAACACAGGAATTTGAATATCCCTTATTGTGCGACACAGAACGCGAAATCTGTCTATCTTACGGGGCTTGTCAATCGGCATCGGACCGCGCTGCCAAACGCATGACATACCTCATTGCATCCGATGGGACAATCGCGCAAATCCATACCAACGTGGATGCGCGCAAGCATCCCGAGGCATTATTGCCCACAATATAGGGATGCATTGACTCGCGGCAGACGGATTGTATTCGTCTGCCGTTTTACTTGATGTACACAAATCGTGTATGAATTATACCTTACCCAAAGAAAACGAAATAGCTTTGTTCCGCTACAGAAATCGGCTTATGGCGGGTGTGTGTGTCAACATCTCACACACCAGAGCCAGATTTGCGGTATCGGCGCGTACGTCTCACAATGTACCCCTCGAAAATATTCTTCAGACAACCGGACATATCGGAAACGACAAATCCGCTGGCGCGGCGTGGCTCAATCGAGCAGAAACCACAAGTGCCGACATTGACCTTTGCGACCTGTGGGAACTCGTCTTAGAAGAAAATGAAATCTGGCACCTGAACGAATTGACCGAACTGTATTACAATCATACGCCGACATCGGAACAACTGTCGGCATTTTTAGTCGCACTGGAAACAAGTACCTATTTCGATGCCGAAGGACGGGGATTTCGCGCAGTTGATCGGTCAGAGGTCAGCCACAGACTGGAAGTGGTCGCCCGCGGCAAGGAGCGAGAAGCGGAGCGAGAGGCATTTTTGAGATGGCTCCAATATAAGGGCACCGGCAAAGACGACTGGATCGACCGGCTAAAAGACGTCGCAATATACGGCAACCAGAGCAAATATGCACACTGGCTGGAACGCATGGCCGGCGAGACCATCTCTGCGCGCAAGGCCTTTGATCGCTTAGTTGCCGAAGGCATACTGGACCAGCATGCCTTTGTCGAATTGATGCGCGAAGATATACCTCTGAATTTTCCCGACCTGTTGATCAAAGAAGCAGACGCGATTCAAGCCATGTACAACGGATCGCAACTTGCGCACCGCCAGGACCTGACATATCTGGATGCCGTAACCATTGACGACGCATCGACAACAGACATGGACGATGCGGTATCGGTTCAATTTCGAGAAGACGGCAGCTATCAAGTCGGCGTGCATATTACCGATGTCTCCACACTGATCCCCGCGCATTCAGCTCTCGATGAAGAAGCCAGAAACCGCGGCGCAAGCCTATACTTGCCAGAGGCAAAATACCCCATGTTGCCGCCCGTCTTATCGGAAAACCTGGGCAGTCTTATCCCGCATGAAAATCGGTTGGCCGTCAGCCTCCTGTGGGATGTGGGACCAGATGGCATAATGGAAACGCCGACCTGGACACTTTCCATCATCCGGTGTTGCGAAAAACTGAGTTATGACGAGGCAGACGCAATACTCGACGACATAACGCACCCCCAGCACGCGATGTTATCGGCCCTATTTGACGCGGCAGAAACGCTTTTGATACACCGCGTAGAAGCCGGTGCTGTGGCAGTTAATCAAATTGATCGCCGCGTGAATATCTCGACCGACGGAACCGTAAATATCGAAATAAAAAAACGCGACTCCAGTGCCGATTTGCTGGTCAGCGAACTGATGGTCAAAGCCAATGTCGAAGCCGCAAAATTGTGTGTTGAGCAAAACGCGCCCGCGATCTTTCGCGTGCAAAACGCACCCGACCTCTCCGACTTAGAACCCACGGACATCGAGCTATTGCACAGGTATCGGGTATTGACGCGCATGCGCGCAGCGGCAATCTCACTACAACCCGGCCTGCACGGTGGCCTGGGGGTAGAACCCTATTGCCAGACCACATCTCCCTTGAGGCGATTTCTGGACCTGATATCACAGCGACAACTCGTCGCCATCATCGACAATAAAGCCTTGCCCTATTCTCTGGACGACCTGACGGAACTCTGTGCCTACGTCGAAGAACGCCTCCGCCTGATCAATCGCCTGGAGCAGCGACGAGAGCGCTACTGGATATTCCACCATCTCTCGCAACACAGAGGACAGGTATTTGACGCACTCGTGCTAAATATCTGGGACCAGCGCGCCCGGATCGAAGTCCTGGACTACGCTTTACAAGTTGACATGCGCCTATCTGGACAAATCAGCGCGGGTGAACTCATAAGCGTGCGCCTGACGCGGGTAGATCCCTGGGCGGATGATATTCAATTTGTAATGGAGTGAGAGGGCCTCACACAAAGACACAAAGACACTAAGATACAAGACGTAAAAAGGATACAAGAGTATGATTCGCGCGTGGCACCTGTTTTGTTTTTTCTTTTTATCCCTTACCACGCACCTCTGGGCAGACGTGCCCAACGGAGGGTTTGAACAAATAACAGCATCTCAGATGCCTGTAAACTGGGTACCCATACCCGATTCTACGCGGGTCATGGTCGAACGCGAACGCGCCCACAGCGGCAAAATCTCAGCCCTTATGCTGGGTGGACCGCAGGGTGAACCCACCGCATTGATCAGCGATCCCATCAGTATTCAGCCGGGGGCTGTTTATGTCTTAACCGGATGGGCGCGTGCCGACAGCGCAAGAGCTTTTGCACGCATCCGATGGTTGTCAGAAGATCAGACCGCGGTGGGCGAAAGCCGGACAACAACAGAAGTGACAAGCGCGTCGTGGACGCAATGGACAGGTACTTTTGTGGTCCCCACAAAAGCCGTATTTGGACGTGTGATTTGTCTCACACATGGAAAAGAAGCAGCTTTTGACAATGTGCGTCTGCACGAAATCGCACCGCGAATGCCCCTCGGTCTTCAATTAAAAGCAACAGATTTTCCCATACGTGGTGCGCGCGTCTCAAGGGTGCGCGTGACCATAAAAGACAGTATTATTGCGCTGCCTCACCACATGCAGGCAACGGGACAGGACAGTGTGGTTTCTCATGATGGAGCCGTGGTTATTTTTGAAGCGAGTCGCGGGCAAATAACCCCCTGGGCAATAATCAAAAATGGCACAGCGACAGCCACATTGCGCGACGACGAAAATGTGGGCGGCATCTATGTGCGGGCGCGGTTAGCTCATCTCAGCGCCCGGGCCTATGTTGGCGACAAAAAAGCGGTCCGATTGCGCGGTCGTCTTTTTAACACCGCGACCGGGCAACCCCTATCGGGCCGGGTAATCGTCACCGATTCTCTGGGCACTATTTTGCAGACGGGATTTGTAGAGCGCGGTTTTGTTGCCGACAGTGCATTTGCAATTGATGTACCACCCCAAACAGTCACCGTATCCGCAATGCGCGGTTTTACGCACTTGCCGCCAGAACCGCAGATTTTGCACCTCGTACCTGATCGAGAACACATGGTAGAATTGCCCTTCGAGCCATGGGCAGATCTCCAGGCGCGGGGATGGGTAGCTGGCGATTTTCTCAATAGCACCAATGACGCGCGGGCACGCGGACTGGACTGGGCAGCTTTGCCAGTGAATGCGAGTGGGAATTCGATACTGACGCTACCCGGCAAATATGTTGAAATTCGCGGAGGAAAACAATGGGTGATGGGCACGCTATTTACCTCTGAAAAAGCCGGATTCGAAGTGCATGCCCAGGCGCATTTAGACCGCGGTATTATTGGCTATACAGATATTTTCGGCACATCGAATTTATTCGACATTCTCGCCGGCCCGGCTTTTGACGCACTCGATGTCACGCATCCCGATGCACAAGCACTCTGGTTTGCACTGCTCAATCGGGGATATCGCATTGCGGGTACAGCTTTTTCAGACGAACATTTTCGCACATACACACAAGTACCCGGTGACCTGACCGCTGATAGACTGATGCGCGCAATTGCCAACGGACAAAATATGATAACCAATGGGCCTCTGATCTCATTATCCGTCTTTGCAGCCGGACCTGGTAACCAATTGCCCGCAGGCCGCAAAAGACGGGCAACAATTCACGCCTGGGCAGCCGCAAAATCCGATGCGTATTTGACGCGCATTGAACTGGTTCGCAATGCACGGGTAATCCAGAGTTGGAATTTGAAAGAACAGCCTCGAAAATATCGGATATCAACAGCACTCGAAGATTCGGTCAATTGCTGGTACCTCGCCCGGTGCTATGGTGCAGATATGTCGCGCGTGGCATTGACGAATCCAATCTATTTCCAAACAGAGAATTTCGCGCCCCCCCAACCTGTTCAGGCTATTGTGCGAGGCAAAATTGAAATGGCCGACAGTGCTTCTGTGCCCAAAGCCATTGTTCGAGCCGTTGACCCCATTGGCAGAACAGTCCTGCAAACAGCAGCTCCACGCGGAACATTTCAAATTTGGGTGCCTGCAACCAGCCAGATTCACGTAGAAGCAAAAGGCTACGAAACACGACCCCAACGCATTTTTGACCATCGCGATATTCAGCGTCTATTGCAAACACCTGTCAATCTGTCCGAACTAAGCGCCTTAGATGAGCTAACCAAACAATTGCAAGCCATTGACATGGTTTTTGTCCTCAAACGGTCACAATAATTTGACCACCGTATTATATTTATATTCTGATGTTACGCATGTCTGCGTTTTTGTCATGCTGAGCGGAGTGGAACGGAGCCGAAGCATCTGTTCCACCTGCGTTAGTAGTAGATTCTTCGACTCCGCTGCGCTACGCTCAGAATGACAGACGCATTATATCGTGCCTATGCGTAACATCAGTTATACTGTAGAAATACGTACTTTCATTTTCAGACCAGGAGATTAAAATGAATAAAATTCTGGTGGTTGAAGACGAACCCGATATTTTGGAAATGGTGCGCTACAACCTCGATCAGGCTGGATTAGATGTTGAAACAGCAGAAGATGCCGAGTGTGCCCTCCAGAGCGTTCAGGAAATTCTGCCAGATTTGATCATACTGGACCTGATGTTGCCGGGCATTGATGGGCTGGATATGTGCAGGCAAGTAAAACAAGATGCTCGAACCCGTCACATACCCATCTTAATGTTGACCGCGCGCAAAGAGGAAGTAGATCGCATTGTGGGATTGGAGTTGGGAGCCGATGACTATGTCGTCAAACCCTTTTCACCACGCGAACTCGTCTTGAGAGCGCAGGCGATTCTGCGGCGCAGTCAGGGTAGCTCGCAATCGGCCACAGAGACCGAGGCCTGGTTACATACAGGGCCCATCTCTATCGATAAAGCTGCACACCAGGCCCTGTTAAACGGTGACCCATTAGAATTGACGGGCACAGAGTTTAAGTTGCTCATAACCCTGATCGAACGCCGCGGGCGCGTGCAAACACGCGACGATTTACTCGATACAGTATGGGGTTATGAATACAGCGGTTATGGGCGCACGGTCGATACACACATCAGGCGGTTGCGCGAAAAACTCGGCGAGGCAAGCAAATGGATCGAAACCGTGCGGGGCGTGGGCTATCGCTTCCGCCGAGAGAGAGTCTAATATGCGTTTGCACTGGAAATGGATGCTCGCTTGCCTTTCTGTGCTGGTACTGGTACTGGCATCTGCACATCTATATCTGGATCACGCCATACGCGACTTCTGGATTTCTCATCTCGAGCAGAGACTTTTGCGAGAAGTGCGTTTTGCCCGCTGGCATCTCAGCGATGTAGCAAATACCGATGAAAGACTCATTCCACTTGTCAGCGAGGTGGGCTTGCGTTTGGGCGTGCGTGCAACGCTGATCAACGGCAAAGGGCGCGTATTGGTCGATTCGGAAACCGATCCATCTGATCTGAGTGCTCTGGAGAATCACGCCGATCACCCAGAAATCAGCGCGGCACGTCAACAGGGGCGGGGAAGCAGCTTGCGTTATAGCAATATACTGGATACCGAAATATTATATGTAGCAACGGCAGTACCGGAAATTGGCGATGGACATTATGTCCTGAGATTGGCTCTGCCCTTGCGCGATATGGAGTATATCGAACAACTGATTTCACGGGCGATATGGATAGTATCGATCTTGGGATTATGCCTCGCCTTGTTATTGGCTTATACCACCTCGAGATATATCTCGCGCCCGATTTTAGATGCCATCTGGTTCGTCCGAAATATTGCTTCAGGGAGATTAAAACACCGCACACTCCGCGTTGGATCCACGCGAGAATTACGCGAATTGGGCACCGCATTAGACGACATGCGCCGGCAGGTCCAGACACACATCGGGCAAATCACACTTGAAAAATCGCGTTTAGAGTCCGTCTTGACGAGCATTACAGAAGCAATTCTGGTCACAGACCAGAGTGGTCGCATCCTGATGGGCAATCAGACATTTGAAAAGCTATTTGGTGTGTCTGGCGCCATTGAAGGGCGCATGCCCATTGAGCTTGTGCGCCATCGGGATGTGCAAAATGCAATTGATCAAACCCTATCAACTGGACAAGCGGTGTTTTTAGACCTCACCCGCTCAGATGGTCGAGAACGCCATTTCGATGTGCAGATTGCACCTATTTTGCAAAACGATCATATCGCGGGCTCTGTAACTATTTTTTACGACATCACAGAACTGCGCCGCCTGGAGCGCATTCGCAAAGATTTTGTCGCCAATGTTTCCCATGAATTGCGTACCCCACTTACAACCATTAAGGGATGTGCGGCTACGCTGGCAGACGGTGCCTTAGACGACCGGGAAGCCTCACAGCGATTCGTGCAAATGATCAACACCCATGCGGATCGCTTGCACAATCTGGTAGAAGATATTCTGGATTTGTCGCGTATAGAATCGGGTGCCCTGCCCCTTGAGACCGGCGTTTATCCCATACATGAGATGATCAATTCCGTGGTTGGACAAATACGCCCAATGGCAAAAGAAAAAACCCTTACCATCGAGATAAATATAAAAAAAAATGTGCAGGTGCAATGCGATCGCAAGCTCATCGAACAGGCATTGATAAATTTGCTCGACAACGCCGTAAAATACACGCCTGAAGGGGGTAAAATCTGGATTCAGACGCGGGATTTCAAGCATGTGGAAAATGTAGATGAAAACCGTCGCAATAGACCTGTGGAAAACGAAAATCAGACCCGCATGCGTCGCATTGCACTTGAAGTAAAGGACACGGGTATTGGGGTTCCGCTTTCAGATATGGATCGCATTTTTGAGCGATTTTATCGGGTCGATAAAGGGCGCTCGCGGGCAATGGGCGGGACGGGCCTGGGCTTGTCAATTGTTCGGCACATCATGGATGCACACGGCGAGCGGGTCTATGTCGAGAGTGAACAGGGCAAGGGATCGACATTTGGACTGACATTGCCCAAAAAATAAAAAAGGGGTTGCGTTAAATAACGCAACCCCTTCATTCTATTGGTCGCCCAACTGTACCACTCACTGAACTTTTTACCGTATGGGACCACTTCCCTATCCATCACATCCGCAGGTGGACTTGACCATCATTTATAAGGGTCTAACTGGTTATCGGCTTGTAAAGGGTAAAAATTCATTTTGGCACTTGCTTGGAAATTTTCAGTAGTATATCGTAAATCCTGTCACAAGTCCCGCTATACTCTGATTTTCCTAGTATCATATCATCGAACTTGAAATCACTAGAAGTATCGGACTTTTGACCTATTAGCTTATGATACTTTCTACACTCTGGAGTATCATAAGGACTGATAAAGAATTTGCTAGAATTTCGAGCAGTCTCTTCATTTATCTTTTCAATACCTGTATCAATTCCTCCTCTATTTCCGAAGAAAAGTTGATTATAGGACAAAGGAAGTAGAAAAGCATCTGCATTGTAAAGTGCTGCGGGATTTGAAAGTTTTGTTATTTCACCATCCTTAATGATAGATGTTATATAGTCTCCTAGTATAAGATAATGATTGTTGCCATAATCTTGCTGATAATAGTCAAATAAGCAATCCTCATCAGGTATTAATGATTTAATTACACTTCTATTATGAGACTGAAAATAATCAATCATCTGTAAATGAGTAAACTTATCAATTTCTAATTCTGTTGTTTGTAACTTATCGTCATATTCTTTGTAAGTAGCATCGAAAAGAGTAAAGTAGTAAATTGCAAATAGCTGAAAGTCCTTAACTTCGCAAGCAATTAAGAACTCCTTATCTAAATTAGATAGCTCATAACTATTCAAGAAGACTAATCTACTACCAAGATCATAAAGATACTTGTCAAAACTTATTCCATAAGCCTGACCAAAGTGCCAATTAAAATACTTATAAGAATACTCAATGACTCTACGACTTACATTAAGCTCCACCTTCAACTCATTAATCTCATTAGACTTCAGTAATTCAGAACGTCTCTTGAATGCTCTTCTCAAACCTTTACTCATCTCATCCTTGAAAGCATCTCCTCTGACTGCCAACAAGATCATTAAGTAAAATATATCTTTGTGAGAAAATTTTAAGTCTGGGTCTGTTCTCAATTTTTGTATTAAGTCTAATTGAGAATGCTCTGCACTACTTATTCTAACATCCTGATTTATACCTCTTGTAGGTTCGTGATAGAAATTCTTAGAGACACCTATATCTTTAGTGCTAACCAATCTCGGTTCACGATCTTTATAGTAATACCATACTTTCTTATTATTTGATGGACTAAATCCATTCAACAACATTCGAGGGATATAATGATGACGCGAACCTGGCATAAAGTGGAGTTACCCCGTTTCGGATGCTGTTGCCGAATTCTGAATTCTATTTTGTTCCGATGCAACTAAACATAGGGCTTACAGAACCTGAATTCAGGCCACAAACAGCCGTTTTTCCAACCGCAGATTTCCTCTCGACCAATTCGGCAACAGCATCGCTTTAGTGGATAATGTAGTAGTTTCATCCCAATTATCCTGTGCCATCAGTTTTTCATAGGTGGTGGGTGATTTATGCTGTTATCCACTAAAACGAGTCAAGGCCACTAATCACTGATGTCTTTCAACTGATAGTGTGAGTTTCCAAAGAACACCATCAGTTCCCATGACTAATTCCCTGCATTGACGATAGTGTGTTTCACTCATTTCATCAATATGTGCAGATTTATTCCTGAAATCTGTTCTGAGTTTTGACAGGGCTTTGAAGATACCATTTGGATCCAATATCCATTGAGAGCCAGCCCAATCAGATGCAAGGTGTAAGAATGCACCCATCAGGACACTACTTTCTCGTCGTCGTTGGCTGTGAATCGTCGTTTGCAAGAAATGAGAGATACCTCCCAATTCTAGTGGATACCGCTTCGGATCAGCACAAAACGCTGCTACTCGTCCTATATCCTTATCTTTTTTATCGTTTGAGATATCTTCGGAGACAACTCTTTGAGCGAGAGGTAGGATGAGACGATTAATAACCTCTACCTCAACTGCCTTGCAGAGACCGACAATCGCAGGAGACCACTCAAGCTCTGGTTTTGAGCCTAACTGTGATGCTATGAATTCAGCTGTTGCGAGAAACCGTAGTGCCTCTGGGCATAGATGTTTTGAACGGCTCTCCGAGGCAAGCAAGCGTTGCTCTGAATTGCGGCGATCATTGACACGGGCTAAAGAGAGCAGTAATACGACCATTCGTTCCACTCTCTTGTCCGTACTATCTGTACCAGCCTTAATCTCGTACAGGGAGAGAAGACGACCATAGCAACCATTGCATAGCTGTCTCGTCCAATCACTATGATAGATGGTAATTAGCTTGGATTTTTTCGTAGCTCCACATCGGAAACAGCGAAATGCTGTTGCCGTAGCAAATCTAAATTGCTGTAGTGGTCCTCTCTGAGGGTAAGTCTTCGTGATTGTAGATGGTACTGGTACTGGTCCCATTTTCCTCATTATATGCCCTTACAAAGGCTGTTCACAGCATTTCTTTCAGGCGCTCTTCAATGTACTGAGCATCGTGGTCTGATAATGGAGTTACCCCGTTCTTGGACAGATTCCGCTATTCAGTTGCAATCATCTGCTGCAATTCTTCATCATCCCCTGTTACATCATCTATGATTCGATTTGCATCTCTTGTCTTAGCCATTGGTCACGTCTCCTTCAAACAAACCTCGACCAATTCGGCAACAGCATCCGAAACGGGTCAAGTCCAGGTTAATTCTGTGTATCCCTGGTGTAAAAAGCAACTCAATACGCCCGTCTTAATTCTGCGCTTGGACGCCTTGAGGCAGAAGCATCAGGCTTAATATATCTATGAGTTTATACATATCGTCCCCTTTGATAAAGCCAGAGTGAGAGAGCCGGAGTCAATAGTTTTTAATAAACAATTCTTCCCCTTTTGGCGCAATCGTCTTTCCGTAATTATTCATCCCATATTGCAGTGTCCACGCTTGAATGTCAGCAAACTTAAACAAATGCCTGACTGCTGGGCAGTCGTCGTAGGTAATGAGCCATTTGTGCCGGCACTTCTTCATATTCTCAGCGAATTGTTCATGGTTAAAGGCAGTATGCAATGACCCTCTTACTCCGTAAAGTCTCGATGCTGTCGTCTTCCAATATGGGGGGTCGAGAAACAGAAAGACACCTTCCCCATCTTTGAAAATTACATCTGAATAATCCTTACACGTAATTTTGACACCGCCGAGATATTCCGAAACTTTTTTGACACGATCAATTGAGGAAGCCGTCCAGCGCGTATCAAAGGCAGATTGTGAGTACCCCCCGGAATCTACAAGACCAGAAAACGTAATGCGATTAAGAACAAAAAATCGGGATGCCCGCTCAAATTCAGAAAGCATGTCCTCGTGCGTATTCAACAAATCCTTCTGCTTTGTCAATCTTTCAAATAACGCTCGTCCGTCGTCGTGTTTTGTGTGCATCTCAGCCAGCCTGCTAACAAGGCGTTCAACGTTGTCTTGCGTCTGTGCCCAAAAACAAAAGAGGTCATAATTGAGATCATTGATCCAATAGGATTTAACGCGATCCTTTAAGAGACTGCGGATCGCCAAAAACACAGACCCGCCCCCAACAAAAGGTTCTCGAAACTCAGAGATGTTTAGAGGGATAAGTGGAAGAATTTGTTTTAACGCCTTAGATTTTCCACCAGGGTATCTTAACGGGCTTCTTGCTAACTTATCCATCTTGACCCTTTATCCACACTTCGAGCTTCTCGTTTTTTATGGCTTCCTGGTTAAGCAGGACGATTGTCTGCAGTTGGGTTTTGGTTAGCCGATTAATGGAACAAAAATCGACTATTTTTGACATATCACGGGGTAGGTGCAATTCTCCGATTAGATTACCCGTTAGTTTCAAGCGTGTGATAAATTCGACATCTGTCTCCCCGTAAATGGAAACTTCCTCCATATTTGAATAAAGAATCCCCACAAACAAGCCAGATTTTATGTCATTCTCAGACGGGAATTTTCCTCTACTGTTTTTTGATTCCTGTAACACCCATCGTCCATCCTCATAATAGACCTCATCGGCTGTTAAATGGTACTCCCCGCCTAAGTAATTTGTAATGTAAAGTTGCCCTTTCTCTGTGTCTTCACTTAACCTCTCATGCCAGTGGGATGTATGCGTTTCTCTGTGAGCAGCTTTTTCCGAACTTGAAAGGCTTTGTTCTTGAAAAGCATCGAGACTAAATTCCCCATATTCCATAAACCTGTCGAGCCTTCTCAGGTGAACCTCCGAACTGTGTAATAGAACATCATTATCCCAAGATATTTGCTCATACGCCTCAACAGCAAGGCGATAGGTTGATTCAAAGTCCCTGTTAAAATGCTCAGTATTCCAGTGTAAAGCACTCAATGGACACTGGCTTACCTGACGCAAACGCTCTCTCACGCTTTCTGCATGAAAAGTCTGGTTAGTAATCCGATCAAACGTGCCCGGCTTTCTCTCTGCTTCGTCGTACCACGCCAAAATGATATAGATGTTTAACAGGTTCATCCACGATAAGGTAATAAAATTGATACGGTCGTTATTTGTACTCGCCCCTTCATCTTTGATGATAGGAATAATTGTGACCTTTTTGGTGTTGAGATGATACGTGTTGTAAATCCGAGTGAATGGATATGATCGCGTCCGTTTGGGTGTAATCCACTTTGAATACGCCAAACAGTCTCCTGGATCCCCCAGGTTAATTAAACCACTCGAAGAAACTTCGTTTATATCAAAACCGTTTATATGATACTCCTGAAGCTGTGCAGGGCGAAAGCAAGGGTCATACGCTATATTGCGTATGACCCCTTTGATAGATATAGGCATAGAACTTTCCTCTTATTGGCTACAATCCTAACTACTCGTGATTTTCTTTGAGTGACTTTGAAAGCTTTTCCACTTCGTTCATCGCGTCTTCATATCCTTTCAGATACGCACAGTGAGGACATCTATACCCTATCTTTTCTCCGGTATATCGTGGCAAATCTTCCAGTGTCGAATTTAACTTCTTACGCCTGTGCCTGTTCTCCATTTGAATTTTTATATTTTTGCCATGTTCAGTGTTTTGATGCTTAGGAGGAGGCCGAGATTCTAACACAATCTCGGCCTCCTCTATTCCCAATATAGCTAACCACCTCAGGCATTGTCAACCCCAAAAAGGGCTGATTTCGCCACAAATCAGCCCTTTTCTATATATCTATATATTACAATATCTTACGCTACTATTCTGTAACGTAGTATATAATTCCCGTTTTAAGGGGATTATATACTTTGGTAACCATTTCTCAGGGTTCATTTTCTTTTAATTTACGCGTTTAGTTCCTACTGGCTTTTGCTTGTAATGTAGGGTAAAAACATATAAATTAGTGACAGATTATATTAGTCACTGATTTCATATAGCTATGATGTATTCTATCAACTCCTAATCCCTACGGGAGAAAGGAGAGGCAATGAGAATACTCATTGTTTTATTGGCTATCAGAGTTTGTAATATCTGTTTAGCCATCCGCATAGACTACATGAGATAGTCTATCAAAGGCGCGTCTCTGACAAGGCGTGCCTTTTGCATTGCCTCTCCAATTTCGTAAGGGCAAGATCAAACGTCAGATTCATCATGCACAGCTTTATTATGCAACCACAAAAGTCTTTCCATAAAAAGAAAGAAAGACTCTAAATTATCAATGAAAAAATACCACTTATTCTTTTCGAGATTAAAGCATTCATACCGTTTTCCGTATAGCATATCTTCATCATCTACATACTTGAGTATATCATCTAAACCATTCAGCCTTACATCTTCTGGTTTATCAGGTATGTCTGATGTATCTTTAATCATCATTGCAACAAGATGAAAATATCCATACTTTTTAGACGTTTCTGAAAAAACAGAATCTATGTATTCTTTGATCTCGTCAGACAACAGATCATAAATTTTACTCAATTTGTGGGTAGGATCATAATGTTCTTCACGTATCTCTCCGCAGTCGTAATATAGGATACGTTTTAATATAAGTTCTAAAGAGAATCCTATATTGACAAGAATTGCATTCATATCTCCCCAAGAATAGGTTATACCGTCAACACCTTGCACAATAAAGTGTTTATCATCAGGAATTTCTTTGAATTTACTTTCCTGTGCATTATCGTAAAGACCACGAGCACTTCTTAAAAACCCTCGTGCTTGTAAGCTGGACATATTCAATTGCCTTTGTGTCATTTTTCTACCTACTCTTTTCATTTCACAACTCTCCTTTGTAACCCCCGCCTCGGAGAACACAATGCACTACGAGGCGGGGGTTTGAACAATTGAAATTTTTTCCTTGTCTCGATATTACCAAATTCCCGGCGATGGGTCAAACGCTAGCTTGACCCATCGCCGAAAAATTGCGATAGCGTCCTTATATTTCTGTAAAATGTAAAAAGTCACCGTAGCTCCGAGAAAAATCTTAAAATAGGGGTGACAAGTAGTATAAACCCTAACTTGGAGGCTACGATGACTTACCCCAAAGATATAAAAATTACCGCGCCAGAGCAATTTGCACTTTTGAATGACCCTGATTTTCTCAATCAGGCCGTGACACGCTTCCTTCAGCAGTTTATGGAAGCCGAGATCACGTCGTTTTTACAAGCAGAGCCCTATCAACGCACGACACAGCGTACGGGCTATCGTAACGGATATAAGCCGCGGATACTCAAGACGCGCGTAGGCCGTATCGAACTGAGTGCACCCCAAGATCGGGAAGGGCGATTTAGTAGTGAGTTATTCTCACGCTTTCAACGCAGTGAAAAAGCCCTGATTCTTGCGCTTCAAGAAGCGTATCTGCAAGGGGTCTCCACACGCAAAGTCACGAAGATCACAGAACAGCTATGTGGTACCAGCTTTTCAAAGTCTCACATATCTGATCTATGTCAAGACCTTGATGCAGATATCAAAGCCTGGCGCGAGCGACCCCTTGAACAGGCCTACCCTTATCTGATCATTGATGCGACCTATCTCCACATCCGATCCAGGGGTCAGGTCGCATCTGAGGGCGTCTTAATTGTTTCTGGGATCGCACAGAGTGGACACCGAGACATCCTGTCACTTGACGTGGCGCACACTGAGACAGAAGCCACGTATACCTCTTTGTTTAAAGACCTTAAAAAGCGTGGGTTAAAGGGTGTGCATCTCGTCATCTCTGACCACCACGAAGGCTTACAAAACGCCATCAAACGACACTTCCAGGGAGCCTCTTGGCAGCATTGTCAAACCCACTTTCACAGAAATATCAAAGGCATTACACCGCCCAAGTACCAACGCGAGGTTGCCGAGGCACTCAAAGATGTCTTCAACGCTCCCGATCTTGCCACCGCACAACACCGTCTATCTGATATGATGGACACCTATGAAAAGATACTGCCCAATGTCATGGACAAAATCGACCAGGATATCATCCATTGTCTGGCCTGCTTCCACTTCCCCAAAAAGCACCGCAGACGCATCCGGACAACCAACCTGTTGGAACGACTCAACCGTGAGATCAAAAGACGGGCTGATGTGGTGCAGATCTTCCCCAATCAAAAGGCTTGTGAACGTCTCATCGGCGCGTTGTGTATGGAGTGGTCTGAAGAGTGGATCACGGGCAGACGCTATCTGGACATGACGGATTTAAAATAAAATCTGTGACCCCTATTTCACGGAGCTACCTTTTTACAGAACTTTTTGGACTTGACCAAAATTGCCCCTGTTGGAATCGGAAAGTATTTCGTATATTCCTATACAACAAAATTTAGCGTGAGTGGGCGGTTGACATACCGCCCACTCACTAATTCCATTCAATCCTTGGAGGAATCTATCATGGAATTTTCAAATGGCAGAACAGGCGAAAAGTGTCAGGAGTCTGGAATTTACAACCCTGAGCACAAACATAATCAAGAAGTAAATTTGAGACTTTTTCAGGACGAGACGTTTCCGACCTATGACGGCGATGCCAAAACTATTTGGGTTAAGACAAGCGATCTGTTTTCTGAGAAAAAAATTAAGGATGTTCAAGACGTGTTGCGCGAGTCTGTTCGCCGATACAAACACCAAAGTGGTTGGTCAAATATATAATTCTCAATTTTTTTAATCTATTTTTTAGTGTCTCACTTTGAAATTTCTTGTGTCCATATCCTTCGATTTCAGAGTGAGACACTTTGCTTTGTCGCCTTGAGGTTTTCGCGCCTTACAACCAAATTCAAAATGAGATACTCACACAAATTTAGGGCTGGCGACTTGACGCTATTTCAAACTGAGACTGTACCTGAATGTGGAAAGGCCACAAATTTTTAGAAAGGAGTAGTCCATGACGCGCATGACTGAGCCGACTTTATTGGCTCCAAGTCTCCCACAGAGTCGAACATCTGTCCTTCGCTATCCCGGAGGCAAAACGCGAGCGGTTAAGACGATAAGGTCTTTTATCCCTCGTATAAAGACGCTTGTCTCCCCATTTTTGGGTGGAGCAAGTGTTGAAATATCCTGTGCGGCCGATGGCATTGAGGTGTTTGGTGCAGATGCTTTTGCGCCTGTTGTAAATTTCTGGCGACACGCACAAGCAAATCCTGTTCTGCTTTCTGAGCGCGTTAGAACGTACCACCCTTTAACCCGGAGTAAGTTTTACAGGTTACAAAAACGGTTTATGAATTTGCGAAACGACATGGATCGGGCAGCGGTTTTCTTTGTCCTGAACAGGTCGTCTTTTTCTGGCACGACTCTCTCTGGTGGGATGTCCCCAAACCATCCGCGTTTTAACGAAAGTGCCATAAACCGTTTGAGGGATTTCAGGGCTGATAATTTGCATGTCTCTTGTGCGGATTACAAAGACACCATACGAAACCATCCCAATGATTTTTTGTATTTAGACCCTCCCTATGCCAACGGCGAAAGGCTATATGGCAATAAGGGAAATATGCATGAAGGGTTTAACCATGAAGATCTATATAACGAGTTAAAAGGTCGGAACGGTTGGCTACTGAGCTACAATGATCACCCACAAATCCGAAAGCTATATGATGGATTTAAGATTGTAGAACCTGAATGGATTTATGGCATGTCGAAGAACAAAAAATCACGGGAGGTGTTAATTGCCAACTTCTGACCAGACACAAAGCGGTAAAGCGTGGGAATATGGTTTAGCGTATAAATTCGCCGGTATATTGGATGCCACATTAGAAAAGAATAATGCCTTAGTCAAAGCGCATGAGTCTTACAATGCTTTGTCTCAATACGACCGCAATCGCATTGATGGGGCTGCTTTTCGTGCGGTCGAGTTTTTATATGCCAATGATGATCGCCTTCCCTATAATACTAGGTCTGTAATGCTACAAGACGACAGG
The DNA here is from genome assembly GCA_951812755.1 of uncultured Latescibacterota bacterium. Lineage (GTDB taxonomy): Bacteria > Latescibacterota > UBA2968 > UBA2968 > UBA2968 > VXRD01. Next base: position 6,450,111 of record OX638329.1, on the reverse strand, counting down.
AAGGGTGTCGCAGGAGACGTAAGAGATATAATTCTGCACACAAAAGAAGGTGAAATAGGAATAAGTGCGAAACACAGACACACCGCAGTTAAACATTCGCGCCTATCCGACCAGAATGACTTCGGCAAAAAGTGGTACGGGACACCCTGTTCAGTCGAGTATTGGGATGCAGTCGTCCCGATCTTTGAGCATTTGCGACTTCATAAAGAGCTTGGCACGCTCTGGAGAGATTTGCCAGACAAGCACACCATGTATTACATCCCGATCTTGGTAGCCTTTATGAATGAGGTGAGAGAGTATGCCAACTTGGATCAACTTCTCTACTATCTCTTGGGGCGTTATGACTACTACAAGGTGATAAAAGAAAACGGGACTGTGTTCCTGCAATCTTTTAATCTACACGGACAACTAAAATGGGGAGATAGACTCCCTGCACCCAAAACAATATTTGAGCTTAGGATGAAACCTGGTAGCAGTACAACCGCGATGATGTATATGGATGCAGACTGGACTATCGGGTTCCGCATCCATAACGCAAGTCGCCGTGTTGAGCCGTCCCTGAAATTTGATGTGCAACTTGAGGAAGCCCCCTCAGACATTGATCAAATTCGATTGCCCTATTCTGTCCCGTGACTCTTGCCTTGACTCTGGCTCTCACTCTTGCCTAGGGATGTAGGATAGTGCCGGAGAGGAAAAAATTACAGGGCAGGATCAAACTGCTTCTAAATGACCCTGCCCTGCGTTACCTGTTTTGGTGGATAATAGCATAAAACTCCATCACCTATGAAAAACTGATGGCACAGGATGATGGGGCTGAACCTTCTACATTATCCACGAAAGCAACTCCTCATAAGGAGATACCTATGATTTTACCACCAGAAAAATATCCCTTCGGATTAAAAATGGAGATGGCAATAAGTGAGGTTGAGAATCTCGTGCAATCTATAGAGGGATTGAAGTGGGAGCGCAATGACGTAAATACCATAACCATCTACGATGTGCCGTTTGAAATTCGCCGTCATTGCGATCTGATTTGTAAGTTTAGATTCGACGGCAATCTCTATGATATATATTACTATGAAGTTTCATCTTAACTCGTTTATCGCCTACCCTACGCCGATAGCTTACGGAGCATGTGCCGTAATGAATCTATACGGCAAACTGCATCAATCACAGGCTTGATACACAAGCCCTAAATTCTCCACCGAAGCGGGGTAACTCCAAATGAGCCATGGGAAATGGTTACTACGGTTTACGGGTTCTATCAGTTTTTTGGGACCAATTTTTATGAGGATATAAAATGGTACAATATACAAAACCACTGCCTCTTGATGATGTGATAGCATATCTTCAGGACAAAGATTTGTCACAAGAAGATTTGTCACAACCAGAAAATAGAGAAATGTGGGTAGAGATTATTCAAACTGACGACGATTTTAGTGTAGGCGATCTTGAAAAAATTGTTTCTGATTTTTATGAGATAAAAAAAAGAGGATCAACATGGAAAAGGCCGTGGAGTACAGAATATAAATTTTTTAGCGACGGTCAGGCTTCTGGGTGGATAAGTGAACTTGAAATTCGTGGGGAGTCTTTGTTTGCTCTTACTCGTTTTAATAGAGATTTTGCTGAACATCTAGCGAGGCAAGAAGGAGTTAATGGTCGAATATCTGTATTTAAAGAATATTATGTTTGTTTAGGTGTTCTTTATAGTAGTAATCCAGAAGATAGTGAATGTACAGGGCTGGTATCTGTAAATGTTAGTTTAGGGGATGAAAAAACTTTTGTTCCTATTAACGTTCCCTTGCCAGTGCTTCATGTTATTAAGTATATATCGGGAATAAATAATTGGGATGTTTCTGATTTGATAGAGAAAAGTGTTACTCTTGGTTTGGCGGAGATAGAAAAAAGTAATGTGGAGATTGAACCTAAACCTCCTGAACTTGATATAATGAAATTCTCAGTTGATCTTGGTGGAATTGATAACTTTTTGCATCTAATAAAATTGATTGAAGAAGACCATTTTAGTATTCGAGATGTGAGTACTTATGTCATGATATTCTATATTTTCAAGAGGTTTAAAAAAAGAACAATAAAAGTTATAGGGAGAAAGAGATACAAGGCTGTACGTAAAAAATTGAGAAATAATTTTAGAGGTTCTATTAGAGGTTTTATTGATAAAAAAATATTGGATGAATGAGATGTATGCATAAAAAAAAGAGCCATGACAGAGGGGTGTGGTTTGCGAGTGAGTCAATTTGTCTCGGTGGTTGGACGGTCTCTTACACAGACCGTCCGAAGTCACATTCGAGAAGATTTTTTACGTGTTCTGATTCGTACGCATGACGCTGACAAACTACTATCGTAGTTATACCCCTCTACTCACCTCGAGTACAAACAAAAGCCCGTCAATCACCACCGATTGACGGGCTTTTTATTTTATGGTCGGGGCGAGAGGATTTGAACCTCCGGCCTCCTGCTCCCGAAGCAGGCGCTCTACCGGGCTGAGCCACGCCCCGTTTGCTATTTGTCTAAAAAAATACCACAATTTCATTCTCAGGCAAGAAAAAGATTCACGCTGTCTGAAATGCCGCAACAGCCTCATCTACGGAATTGTGCAGATCGAAAATTTTAATCAGCTGCGTCTGCACAAAAACGCTGATCACATGATCGTGGGCATTGGCGAGTTTCAAATCGCCATTGGCCTTGCGCAAACGCTGCAAAAGCGCGGTCAAAACCCCAAATGCCATGCTATTTAACCACCGCACCTGCCCCAAATCTAAAACCACTTTTATTCCTTCATTCTTGTCGAGCAATCCGGTTACATGATCGGCCAACCCCGACATCTCGCGGTCCGTCACCTGACCATCGAGTTTTATAACGCGAATATTCTCCCGCATTGTTTCTTCAAAAGCCATCTCGTTTTCCTTCCTATTTGTGAACCAGATCTCTTTGCACCGCGAGTGCGGCTGCAAGGCATTCCACATGCGCGCTTAAATCTGCCACAAAGCGCTCAGCACCTGACCAATTTTCATCCTTTGCCAACTCTTCAATTGTCGCGGCAACTTCTCTTACGTCATTCGCGTAAAACAATTCGGCGTTTTCTCTCAATCCACGCGCTCCCTGGCGAAGCGTTTCTGTGTCGTCAAGAAGGCCAATCAAATCGTCCCTCGTTTCTAAAAACATCTCGGCTAACCGCACGAGAAGCGCCTCATCCCCACCAACATGTTGCAATGATGCCTCCCAATTGAGCGTCTGTTGCACGGCGGGATCGGTCGATTCTACCGCATCGTAAAGGAAGCGAGACCGAAGCGGTTTGGCGACAAACCCATCCATGCCAGCCGCTATGCAAAGCTCGCGGTCGCCCTTCATCACATCGGCTGTCATCGCAACAATTCGAATATGACCCCCCGATACCTTTTCCCGCTCGCGAATTTCTTTGGTAGCTTCAAGCCCATCCATTTCGGGCATTTGTACATCCATCAACACCAGATCAAAGGTGTCGTCTTTGTCAAGTGCTTCCAGAGCCTCCACACCATTATTTGCCACAACGACTGTGTGACCGCGCTGGTGCAACATATCAATGGCAACGCGCTGGTTGACCAGACCGTCTTCGGCCAATAAAATGCGCAGAGATTTCCGCGCCTTATCGGTTATAATATCGCCCGTTCCCAAAGCATCTGGCGCAGATTCCTCAAATATGCCAGCGATCAAATTAAAAAGATCGGATTGCTTGATGGGTTTGGACAAGTGCCCGGCCAGCATTTCCCTGGTAGAAGCCATATCCGGGCGGCCGGCAGAAGTCAAAACCACCACGCGCGTGTATTTCAGCGTTGCGTCAGCGGCAATCTGCCTTGCGAGCGCGTAACCGTTCATAACGGGCATTTCCGCGTCGAGCAGAACCAGTGGATATGGGCTGCCCGCCTGTTGTGCGCGCAACAACTCTTCCAATGCTATCTGACCATTCTCAGCCAGAGAGGGTTTCAAGCCATGACAGGACAACATCTCTTCAAAAATCACCCGATTGGTATTATTATCATCAACGACCAATACGGGCATGCCGTGCAATGTATCTGGCAAAACATCTCTGTACAACACACCGCTGGTGCGACGCAAAAAACTGGCTTGAAAAAAGAAAACACTGCCCTTGTTCGGCTCACTTTTTACATCGAGTTTCCCGCCCATCAATCCGACCAATTGGGCAGAAATGGTCAAACCAAGCCCCGTGCCGCCATATTGCCGCGTCGTTGAACTGTCGGCCTGATCAAACGCGCTGAATATCTGTCTTTGTACCTGTAATGGAATACCGATACCTGTATCGCGCACCTCAAACCGCAGTCTTGTGTCCTCCTCGCGCACCTCTATCAGGTCAACATCGATATCCACACCCCCATGGTCTGTAAACTTGATGGCATTGCCCGCCAGATTGACCACGACTTGTCTCAGGCGAATGGGATCGCCTATCAGTTCGTCGGGAACCTCTGGCGCAATCCGATAGGTCAACTCAAGCCCCTTCTCACTCGCCCGAACAGCCAGCGTCTGCAACGTATCGCCAAGCGTATCTCTCAACGCGAACGGAATGCTTTCCAATTCGAGCTTGCCTGCCTCTACCTTGGACAGGTCGAGAATATCGTTGAGCAACACGAGCAACGTATCTGCCGAATTATAAGCGAGATCGGCGTATTCCTTTTGCCGCTCAGTCAATTCGGTATTGCCCAACAACTCAATCATCCCCATAATGCCGTTCATTGGCGTGCGGATCTCATGGCTCATATTGGCCAAAAATTGGCTCTTTGCTTGATTGGCTGCTTCGGCTGCTATACGGGCATTTTCAAGTTCTTTGTTCTGCGCTTCAAGGCGCTCGAGATCGTCTAAACGGGTAATACCCATCGAAACCAGTTCTGCAATACTTTCCAAAAACAGAACTTCGGCCTCTGAAAAAGCAGAAACCTCATCACTCATCAAAGCCAGCGTGCCCCGCACATGGGGAATATCGAGAATACACCGCACCTCAACCCCGAATCGCGCAGCTATGGCCTTGAATCCCACCTGTGACAACCCCCCCATATTTTCTACGAGATTCTCGCGGTAAATTGTTTTCTGCTGTTGCCACATCCGATATACATTCGGCACCTCGCGCACCATGCAATTGATCTGCCCCGAAGGCATCACTTCGTACGTTTCAAAAGTACGCGTTTTGGGATCGAGCAATCGATGCACCGCAATCGCGACAACTGATACATCAAGAGCCAGCAACTGCTCTCTACACACGCGAACAACCACCTCGAGATGCTCTGGCCGCGTCATCTGTTGCACAGCGCGACTGACCTGTAAAAGCGCGTTCTGAAAAGCCACTTGCTCGCCAAGCGCACCTTCTGCCCGCTTTTGTCGGGTAATATCGGCCACCGCCCCAATCATGCGAACCGGCACTTCCTCACCTGCGTCAAAAAAAACTTTGGCTTTGCTGCTGACCCATCTTACCTCGCCATTGGCATGTACAATTCGGTATTCAGTGTCATAAGGAGCGCGTCCTTCAAGAGCTTGTCTGACCTCCTTCTGCGCGCGATCGCGATCATCTGGATAAACACACGCCAACCACTCGGCCTCAGAGACCATTGTATCTCGTGGGGGAAAGCCAAAAAGTTCAAAGTACCGGTCTGTACACACAGCACTATCGTTTTGGATATCCCAATCAAACAGACCAATTCCACCGGCTTCGAGCGCGTGTGTTAGACGCTCTTCACTCCGCTGCAATGCGTCTAACGCATCCCGAATCTGTTGAAATCCACCAGTAGAATCAACCGTATGTGTATCGCGTTTTGCCATGGTAAGCTTTCAGCTTTACTACTTTTTGCCTCGCTCCCGACCCTTAATGAACTGCTACGCAGTCATGCTCGATTGAACTGCTCACTCGCCTTCATACACCGTTCCTCAATTCTTAATTCTCAATTCTTAATTCTCAATTCATTCACCCTCTGTTCCCCGGGGTGTTACTTGTTCTACCGGATCACCGCCCGGAATAGATTCAAAGAGAAAATTCATTTCTTTAAAACCGTAAATCACAATGACCAGGACAATCACAATGGCAATGACAATAAACCCATTCCTCACATTGTTCCCTTCTTCAAAACGTTGAAGAATACTTTTGAACTTTTGTCTTTCTGCCTGTTCCTTGTGGATACGGTCCAAATCTTTAAGATCCATAAATACCTCCTGATGCTATCGGAATAACGATTGCGAGGACATTTCGCCATTAAGATTATACACACAAAAACAGAAGTCAATCAAAAATCTACTTCTCCATATTAGTTCGAGCCACCCACAAGCTCAAATAATTGTGGTTGACATAAACTGCCAATTCGTTGTACCTATTATGTTGTGGTGTTCATCTGCGTAAAACGCTCAAATGAACTGGCCTGAGAGGCGGCCAGTTGTACACCGCTCACTCGCGTTTTTTTCTGCGTTCATCTGCGGATACATTCCCGGAGTCAGATTCGATGGATCATCTCCCAACTTCTTGTGACGCACTCATTATAGACCGCAACCCCATCCACCGCCACCTGCTCTGCGCGCTACTCGAGCAAATGGGCTATCAGGTCGTGGCAGTTCCCGAACCGCCAGAAAAAGCCCTGTCTTATCGTTTCGCGATGATGGACATTGATGAGTGTGAAAATTTTGAACAGCAAATTGCGCGGACGCAATCGGACATTCCCATTATTGGTCTCGTATCACACGAAAAATACGATCAACCCTGTCTCAACGCAGGTGCCGCAGCAACGCTCATCCGCCCTGTCCGCGCAGACCAGATCTTTGCTGTCCTGCAAAGTCTGAATGTATCTGCCTCTCTACAAACACCTCCTATTGACATCGATCGCATCATGACACGGGTAAGCGGAAGAAAACAAATTCTAAAAAAAATGGTAGATATTTTTACAGAAGAATTGCCCGACCAGATCGCCGCATTGCATCGTGCCATTGACCAACAATCGCCCGAAGACCTGCGCCAGGCAGCCCACGCGCTGAAAGGTTCAGTGGCCAATTTTGACGCCAGTGCAGCTTATGAGGCAGCTTTCGCACTCGAGCAAATGGGTAAATCGAACAACTTGAACCAGGCTCCCGCAACCTGCCAAACGCTCGAACACGAGTTGTCTGCTGTTCAAAATGCACTCAAAGAACTCACCTTATCCTTTTGAACCGAGCACCAAACATGCCCAAAATACTGATCGCCGAAGACGACGGCCCAACCAGAGTGCTGGTAGAAGCCATACTCGAAGACGTCGGGTACACAATCGAAACGGTTACCGATGGGGCAAAGGCTTATGACCGAATCGCCACAACCTCATTCGACTTACTGCTTACAGATATATGGATGCCCGGACTCAACGGTTTGGAATTATTGTCGAAAATAAAAACCCTGCCCTCACCGCCGCCAGTCATTGTCATGACCTCCGATGACACCTCAGCCACCCTCCTCAAAGCAATCCGCGAACAGGCATATCACTATATCCCAAAACCCATAGATCCACAGGAACTGACACGCCTCGTCCAGGACGGCCTCGGCGCAAGTCGCCAGGAAACAATTATCGAAGTGACATCGGCGACCCCTAACTGGGTTGAACTTCTGGTGCCCTGCGATCAAAAATCAGCGGGACGAATGCGCAATTTCGTAATGCAATTAGAAGCCGACTTGCCCGAAGACCTCCGCGAGACCATCGCGATGTCATTCTACGAACTCCTCGCCAATGCCATTGAATGGGGCGGGCAACTCGACCCGAGCAAAAAGGTTCGAATCGCGTTTCTCCGCTTTGAGCGCATGCTCATGTTCCGCATAGAAGATCCCGGATCGGGTTTTGACATGGATGAACTCGAACATGCAGCCCTCAACAACCCCGACGATCCCATCGCCCACATGAGCGTCAGAGAAAACCGGGGACTCCGCCCAGGCGGATTTGGCCTGCTAATGGTCAAAACCAGCGCAGACGAATTGATCTACAACGAAGCCCGCAACGAAGTGGCCTTTGTCAAATATCTCGACCTTCCAAAAGATACCAACAGGTGACAGCAAAAGGGCTGTACACTCATTGCACAGCCCTTTTGTCTTTTGTACGGAACGTTAAACCCCTATCATTCCTCCCCCACAAGACCACAATAGTCAGCCGCAGCCAACGCGTACACCTGCGCTGCCCGCTCCAACCGATCCACCTCTACCCACTCTACATCTGCGTGTGCCGTCTCATTGGAAGGACCGTAATAAAAAGTCGGCACCCCTGTCCCATGCACGTATAAATTGGCATCCCCCACAATCCGCATCCCCACCAGTTCCGCATCCTGGCCCGTCACCTGTGTGTGCGCCCGGGCAACCGCTTGCACGGCCGCATCCTCGGCACGGGTATCAAAAGGCTCGCGCTCGTGCTCCATCTCAACCTGCAGACGCAACTTTCCGGCCTCGGCAAATGGCCGCGCCAGATCTTCCAACTCCGCCAAAACCTGTGGCGCGGTGCGCCCTGGCAGCCAGCGCCGGGTCCCGGTCAGCGTACAACACAGAGGCGTGCGATTAAAATAGTCGCCCCCGGTGACAATACCCAGATCAATCCGCTCTGCGCCGGCAAGAGCGTGTGCCGGTCCAGCGTCGAGTTCGAGTTGATACTGGTGGATCCGCTCGATAAGTGCGCCCACAAAACGGATCGGATTCTCTGCAAAAGGCACGTACTGCGTGTGCTTGCCGCCAGCGTCCGATTCGAGCGTGATAGTAAAAACCATCGACCCCATACTCATCACCCACAGCGCGTCGCGGCCCTCGACAATCAAAATCCGATCTCCGCCAATCCGGCCACTATTGCGATCGGCAATCAGCGCCCAGGGCCCGTCCTTTTGCGCCTCGACCTCCTCGTGCCCCACAACTGCCGTCAGCCACAGATCACCCTGCAATTCCACGCCGCTCTCTATGAGTGCCTTGACCGTGCCCAACGCCGCGGCCATCCCCCCCTTCATATCGGTTGACCCTCGACCGTACACGCGATTGCCCTCGCGACGAGCGGGCGGACAGTCCCCCACGGGAATCGTATCGAGATGGCCATTGAGCATAAGCGCGGGACCATCTCCCTGCCCTGCGATACGCGCGTAGAGATTATTCCGCCCCGGCGTGACTTCCCGCACATCCACATCCAGACCAATCCCGCGCATCATGTCGCAATACGCGCGGCATACCTCGGCTTCGTCCATAGTAACACTGTATATATCGACCAACTCCAGCGTCCGTTCCGCCACCCACTCCCGGTCAATAGCCGCTATGAGATCTTGTGTCTGCATGGTTTAATCATCACGCCCCGGGAAAGTCAACTCGGCAACACCCGATTTGTCCAGATCGCCCTTGCCCTTCTCTTTCAAAAGTTCAAATTGGGCTTTTGTCGCCTCTGCCAATGGAAGATTGAGACCCGCGTCCTGAGCGAGCGAAAGCGCAATCCCCGAATCTTTCGCCGCATGATCGGCGGAAAAATAACATTCGTGATCGCGGATGAGCATATCTTCGCCATCGGTCTCCAGCACGCGAGAATTTGCCCCCGTTTGTGAAAACACCTCCATGACCATATTCAAATCCAGGCCGAGCGCAGCACCCAACCCCAGGCCCTCTGCCAGACCAGCGGTATTGATATTCATAACCATATTGACGAGCGCCTTGACCTGCGCGGCCTGTCCTGCCGTACCGATATAGATCAAATTTGTACTCATAGATTCGAGAATCGGGTTCGCCTGGTCAAAAACAGCGCGCTTACCACCGCACATCAAATAGAGCGTACCTTCACGCGCCTGTGTAATACTGCTGGCCATGCACCCTTCCAGACTGCTTGCACCCGCCTGCTCTGCAAGACCCTCGACATCCACGTGAATCTGTGGCGTAATCGTCGCGCAATTGATAAAAACCTTGCCCTGAGCACCTTGCAGCAGACTATCGCCAGATTCGGCATAAATAGCCCCCATCGCAGCGTCGTCTGTCACAACTGTAATGATATAATCAGCAGCAGCCGTCACACCCGCGAGTTCCGTATGTGCCTCACAACCCAACTCGCTGGCAAGATCCGATGCGACCTCTGTGCGAATATCGTACACCGCCTCGACCGAAAACCCCTCATCATTGAGATGACGCGCAATATTCGCACCCATTCGACCAACGCCAACCACGCCAATTTTGTAATCTGAATTTGCCATATTTACCTCGATAGTTTAAGAGTGAAAAAATAAAACGGGTCAAGTCCATCTGCCAAAATCAATTTTCTGCCTGGAAGGAACCCGAAAACTCACACAGGTCTTGCCCTCATAGTTTGTTACCGCGAAATCACCACACCCAATAATATCCATCTCTATGAGCACATCAACGCCTGTTATGGGGATCAGTTTGTGACAAAATAGCCACCCCTGGTTACGCTAGTTCATCGCGGCAAAAGAGGCTACACATATCAATCTTACTTGCGATTGTCATTGCGGCATGGTTTTAGCCGCAATCCAGAAGGTTTTGCTGTTCGCTTCTATATGGGGCATGACTTACGCCACGATGCACTAGTGCATCACGGCAAAAGAAACTGGTCATATCAATTTGACTTGCGGTTGTCATTGCGGCATGGTTTTAGCCGCAATCCAGAAGGTTTTGATGTTCACTTCTATATGTCGCATGACTTACGCCACGATGCACTAGTGCATCACGGCAAAAGAGGCTATCCATATCAATCTTACTTGCGTTGTCATTGCGGCATGGTTTTAGCCGCAATCCAGAAGGTTTTGCTGTTCGCTTCTATATGGGGCATGACTTACGCCACGATGCACTAGACGTGAATGGAATATAATAGGTGTTTCTTCTTCAGGGCGGATGCACTCACTTATGAGGAATTCACCTTCTATATACTTGCGTTTAAGAGCCTCAAAATAGGCATCAGCATGTGAGGCAAAAAATCCCCTTTCTTTCTGCTTGTATATCAATACACACTCTCCATGATGTTCTTCTGCGAACTCCTGTTGATGTTCCTTAAAATATTTGTGTTGCCTGACCAGGGCATCCATGTCTGGTCTCCTTTCGGTGGATTGGTCCAAAGATACTTGACAATACGACCTCAAAAATCTGTTGTCAATATCAAAAGGACTAATCAGCCCTCATAGTATTATACCAGAAAATTTAAGTGAAAATTCTTGACTTTTTGAAAGGGGGTTCCGTTATATATGGTAATAGGGGTGAAGATGCCCAGGAGGTTAAATAGCAAAGGAGGGTGGCTATGAGTGACTGGACACTTAAAAAAGAAATTGCCGCATACAGAAAAATGTGCAAAGACGGTCTTGAGCTTGAGCACTTTGGTAAATGGATTATCGTTTACGAAGGCAAGCTCAGGGGTGTCTTTGATACACAGAATGAAGCGGTAATCAGTGCTGTCAAGAAATTCAGGGACAACGCTTTTTTGATAAAACAAGTGGGAGCAACAGAAAGCCTATACAGAAGTGGATTACCCACAGTTTTTGGGGCTGTTTCCTCTATCAACTTTGAGAGAGCACAATGCCTGCAAAATCTACCAAATTAGGAAGATTCCTGCACTTACGTATATCATCCCCTATTTCCAAAACACGCGCCTAATCTCACTCCCCGCGCCTGGCCAAACGCTCGAGAACGAGCACAAGCACAAGCCCCCAAAGCGCGAGTCCTATTGCCCCCATCACCTCACCCGACCACACCTCGGGCAACGCATTCACCTGGACGAGAGGCACCACCTCACCGTGCCGATTGACCATCTTCTCCAGCGTCTCTTTCCACGGCCAAATTTTCCTGAGCGACCCCAGCATCAACCCGGTCAACAGCGCAATCGTCAAATCGTGATAATGCCGAAAAAACCAGTTCAGAACGCGCGAAAAAGCCATCAACCCAACTATGGCACCCGCACCAAAAAGCGCGATTGTAAACAAATCGCGCGTATTGACCGCGTTGAGAAGATACGGATATTGCCCCAGCAAAACCAGCACAAAGGACCCGGAAATACCGGGCAAAATCATCGCGCAAATCGCAACCACAGCAGAACCAAAAATATACGGCGGGCTATGCGGCATTTCAACCGGCACCAACCCGACCAGAAAATATGCGCCCAGTGTTGCCCCAACAGCCCCCAAAAACATCCTCAAATTCCACTGCGGAATGCGTCCACCCACCGTAAAAACAGACGCCAACACCAGCCCAAAGAAAAAAGACCACAGCAGAACAGGCTCATTTTCCAGCAAATAAGTAATCGCGCGCGACAAAGAAAAAATCGCAACGAGAATCCCTGCGACAAGCGCGCACAAAAAAGGCCATCGCACGTAATTGAGCAACTCCCTTATACGCAACCCAATCAAAAGCCGTGCAGATCGCGTATCAAAAGAACGGATTGAAAGAATCAACTCTTCATAAATCCCCGTAATCAGCGCCATTGTGCCCCCCGACACGCCGGGAACAACATCGGCAGCCCCCATGCACACGCCCCTCAGCGCGATACCAAAATAACTTCTCAAAGACCGCTTTGGCCGATGCGCCATCTCTTCCATTTCCATCGCTCCCTTCACAGTACGGGCGAAAAATTTTTCGCCCCTACCCATCTGCGTTCATCTGCGTCCATCTGCGTCCATCTGCGGATTACCCTTCAAAATATAGAACGAGAACCCACTACACACAACAGTTTGTCCTTGACAAGGCACTAATTCCCTTTTTATTGTTCGCGGTGGAATATATGGCGGAGTTCATTCGTTTTAACAGGAGATTTTTATGTTGCGCACATCTATAACACTCGTCTTTTGTGCCTTACTGATTGGTTGTGGTGACGACACCAAATACCAGGCAGAGCTTCGCGGAACCTGGCTATTGGAATCTCGCAAACCCTCGCAGGGTGAAATCATCCAAAGCCCGCAAATCAGCGGCCTCATCGAATGGTTTCCAACCACACCCACCCAGGCTAAAGTACATCTTTCCGTAACCGACGACAGACAGAGCATCAGAATCATCGACCGCTTATACGATCTTCAGGGCACGTCATTTACATATCAATCCAAACTCAGAATTGGCTCAGTAGCAACAGACAGCACAGATGTAGTTTATGACACGACCACCCAAAATGGCACGGGACAAATCTCCTCTGACGATGCGCGCGTCACACTCACCCACGATAATGGAACGCAATATGAGTTTATCGGCGCACAACTCACCGTAACATATTCAAACGGTGTGGTCGATACCTGGACACTCAACAAAGATCAAAAAGGTGTTTTGGCAAAATAAAAAGTCATTCTCAAAACGCGGTTCAAATCGCACCAGCACCTCCCCAATCATTCGCGTGCTGGTCGATGAACCATATTCAAAAGGAGTAAGAAATGGCAGGAACAATCCCTCTCATCAGTTCAGGTGTTGCAGGACCAGCGGGCGTACTCCATCTTCCTCGCCTGTGGAGCAAAGTCCTGTTGGGCGCCACGGGCAACCTCGAAGAAGGATATGACCAGTGCGGCATGGGTTACGACCAGATGGTCCTCGATGGTCTGGGTCTCGACCGCGATGCCACAGTCGCCTATCTCACCGAAAATCTGCCCTCCTATCCGGAATTTGAAGCATGGGTTATCGAGCAAAGCGGCGGCAGCCTCGACAGCAATGCCGTTGCAGAACTCAACGCGGCAATTGAAGGTTACAACCACGCAGACGATGTCCGCCAGGCCATCCTCGGTGGCGCAGGCATTGACGACGACGGCACAATTCTCGACGCCGTCAACCTGAACAACCTCGATGACTGGACAGAATTTCACGCACAACTGACGAGCTGAACACCCGTCCATCTCGCACAAAGAATCCCAGAATGGGCTTTCCACATTCTGGGATTTTCTCTATACCGCTTTAAGGAGATCACGATGTTGCAAAATATTCGCATTATAATCGCAATAGCCCTTGCCGCAGGAATAATATGGAACTGTGGCGGCGAGCGCGTAACGCAGTCAGAAATCGGGACAGAAGAACAGATTGGTCGTCCCCTGAGCAAATTGGCCGCACAACAAAATGCTGTGATCATAGCTACTGTACAGCAGGATGACGCACCCGTGAGCGGTGCGAAAGTAGAATTTGCGCGTTCTATTGCGGGACAAAAAGCGGATTATCAGTGGTCAGATATGACCGATGAGAACGGTCAAGCGCGGATAGAGATCACAGCGGGCAATGGGTATTATCAAGCGCGGGCCTCACAAGACGGGATCGAGATCGGATCCTGGTCCAGCATTCCAATCAACGAAGGCGACAAAGTACGGCTCAACTTGCCCATTGGCGGGAAGGCAGAGCTGACATTAGAAGGTCTCCCCGCAGAAATTGCCATTGGCATCGTCATGCCTATGACGGGCCAACTCGGTGCAGGTGGTCAGTTGCTTACAGCTGGCTTCGAGCTCGCACGCGAAGAAATCAACCGATCATCGCTACTCGGCGGGTCAAAAATCAGATTCATTATGGAAGACAACCGCAGCACCCCAGAGGGCGCAGTCGAAGCTTATAACAAACTGATTCATCGCGATGGCGTATCCGTCATCATCGGTCCGTACACCTCAAGTGCAACCAGAGAAGCTTTTCCCATTGCCCAACAAAATGAAGTCGTAGCGATTAGCCCGACCTCGGCCTCCCCTGGCCTCAGCGCAATGGGCGATTTCCTCTTCCGCACCAGTCTCACGATTAACTGGCTTATACCCCGTGGCGTCACGGCCACGCATGAGAAACTCGGCTATCAGAAAGTAGCCACAATATTCCAGGCTGGCGATGTCTTTGCCCAAAATAGCGACGCAATAATCAAAGAAACACTCCTTCATCAACACGGCGTCGAAGTTTTGATCACAGAGTCCTTCCAGGTCGGTCAAACTGACTTCTCGGATCAATTAACCCGAATAAAAGAATCGAATCCAGACGCCATCTTTCTCTCTGCGCTACCAATAACAGAGGCGAATGATATTATGATCCAGATTCGGGAAATCGGTATCCCCGCCGAGGTTCACTTCATCACACAGACCCTGACCCCAGGCGAAATAGAACGCGCAGGTGCTGCCGCCGAGGGAGCGATTAGTTTTACCGCATGGACCAGCACGGCTGACACGCCGGGAAATCGCGCCTTTGTCGAAAATTACACGATGAGAGCCAGCGTTGAGCCCAATGCATTCACCGCACAATCCTATGCCACTGTCCATATCCTGGCGAACGCCATCGCCAATGCCCAATCAATAGATTCAAGAGCAATTCGGGATGCCCTGGCAAAAACCCGGGATCTGGACACGATACTGGGCAAATTCTCTTTTGACGCCAATGGAGATGGGATTTACAACCCGGTTGTACTGATCGTCAGAAACGGCAAACTCGAAGTCTTTGAGCCATAAGAGAGCAAAAAAATAGACTGCGGGAAGGGAGGACCGATCCCTAATTTTTCTGGAAGGATCCAGAAAAACATCCCGCAGCCGTTGAGCTTTCCTGGATTTTTATTCACACGTTTCCAAAATGAATGACAACAATCTCAGTGGTTGACAGTGGCGCTTCGATTACTTATTTTGGATCTATTAGTATTCTCAAGTTATTAGCTTGAGATACATTCCGTCGCCGACATTTGACTTGCCAGAGTCTGTCGGCGATTTCTTTATAATAATACAATTGGCACTACAATTTCAACAACAAAAAATTACGCGTACGTCTGATTTCTTACGTGTATGTCCATTTTTTTGCATTATATGTCTAATTTCTTACGCGTACGTCCACTTTTTTCGGTAAGCACGAGGAGACATGCCATATAATCTCTTAAAGGCTTCGTTTAAACGCGATGATGAACGAAAACCACAGTGTGCTGCAATGTCAAAAATTGGCAATGGCGTTTCTTCAATCAAAGATTTTGCCTTTTCAATTCTAACCTCCCTCAATGACTCACGGAAGGTCTTGCCCAAATGTTTTTTGAACAATGCGTAACCATGCGACTTAGAAAATCGGAAATAGCGCATGACATCTTCAAATTTTAGATCTGGATTGCTGTAATGATCCTCCAAAAATACTTCAAACCTGGTCTTCCATATATCTTGTGGAGGCATATATCTTTTGACCTGCGTCAAAAAAACATCTCTCTCTATTGGTTTGTCAAATACACTTGCAGCGCCAGCCTTGATCAGTTGTTCGCCCAATTCTGCAGATCTTAAACTTGTCATGATCAGCATAGCTGTCTGAATTTTTTCTTCCTTCACATGCTTCAATAGCGTTATACCATCTATACCCTCTACATGTAGCTCAACGACAGCGAGATCAATCTCCTCTTTTCTCAAAATTTCAAGACCTTCTATTCCATATCCTGCCAGGCATATTTCATAGGGTTTATCCCACAAGAATCCTGCAAGCTCTGAGATTACAAGCAGGTCATGATCTACAATCAAAATTTTTTGCTTGTCCATAGCGCCTCCTGAAGAATTTGAAACTGGAGTTGCCCCTACAACACCAGGGCGCGATGACAAGCATGCCTCGCCCCTACGGGAAATCACACTCCTCATGTCGCGTCTGTCTGCTGGTGCTGACCTATGAAACCAATAACGACACGCTCCTCGCTCTTGTCCCACTCAAAGGCGATCCGAATGGTATAGCGCGCATCCTTACTGCTTCCCGTTCCGATGTGCTTTTTTAGCCAATGGGTCTTGTGACCAACTCTGGTGGTGTACCAATCCTCGTACTTGTTCATTGTTATATCGCTCTGGTGCCCCTTGTACCACCACTTACACGCTTTCCGAATGGACACATCGGGATTTGTTAGACTGATCTCTCCCATGCGAGCCCCATAATACGTGGTCGCCAGCCATTGCAGCGCGTCCCAAACGGCTTTGGGATGCTTGAATGGATTATCTTCAACGCGCGATTTTCCATTGAGCTGGAAGAAAAGTTTATCGTCGAACCTTTCTTTGGCAAGCTCAACAGCATTATTTACGCTCTCAATGGACAAATCCTCATCTTCACCCGCGGTTGCCGTCCCCTTACTCGCCTCTTCAATATAGTGCCTTCGCCACCTCTCGGCCTCCTTTTGCAACTTTTCTATCTCATCCTGATGCTCGTGCAATTGGCTTTGTAGCGATTCTACCTCTTCTTCATGCTCTGATTTCAACGCGATATAATCTGCCTCTGATTGGTTATCGAGTTCTTGAGCGGGTTGTTGCGCGTCTGGAACATCGGATTCTTCCTCTACCGGTGGTGTGGGAGATTCATTCATGAACTGATCGATGCGGTCTATGAGCGGCAAGAGGCGATTCTCCAGCTTCACCCGTCTGGGTCTTCTCTCGCGTTCCTCCTCCAGGACAGGCGCGGGTTTGTGAATCGGTTGGTAATCAGTCAGCAAAGACCGCATGTTCTGAGTATCCTGAAGGACTTTTGAAAGGTCAGCATCGGGCAATAAATGCGCCGCAGACCATGGCGTGATGTCTTTTTGGAAAAATTCCAATTCCGATGAGAAAACATCCCGTACCTCGGCAATTAAAGCATCGAGATCGTTGGCTTGCTTGTATTGCGCCTCCTTTGTTTTTATAATGGCCTGCATCGATTCGGCAAAGTCTGGAATCGCCTCTCTCCATTCTGGCGCATTGGCAGGCAGAGACCTTAGATATTTGAGACTCTGCGACAGAACATCGTCTCTTGTTTCTCGAGGCCCGGGTATTTTGCCCGATACATAGCACAGCATCAAAGCGATGTCATCTTTATCAAAATCGCCGTGGCGTTCGAGAATTTTATCCGTCTCACACGCCCATGCGTCGCTGAACCAGGTACCTCGGAACCGATTCCCAGAAAAATCTGGATACTTAGCCGGCATTGCCAGATTATCGAGATGTTTAACAACCATATCGCCGAGCACGTCATGCGACTCTGCCCAGACCTTCAAAACCGCGCCAGCCAGTTTGTCGGATCGCGTCACATTTTTCAGGACAGGCTCCATGAGATAATGAACTGGCGCGCGGTCTGCATTTTTGTACCCATCAACTCTTATATACTCGCGTATAGCCGAGTTAAGCAATCTCCTTGCTTCTGTTGGCACCTTACTCCGTGAATCAACTGCGCGTTGGACCACAGCCTCGTGATATTCCGGATTCATAAATCCAAAGATCGTACTAATTTGCAAACTATCTGCTTTCGTTATATCGCCTGAGAACATGTCCGACATTACATAAACCTCCTCTCGCCGCTATTTATTTTTTCGTCTAACAGCCACAAAATGCACAAAAATCACAAAAGGATGCTGTTGGAGCGGCATCCTTGCCGCGATCAAGGTCGGGAAAAGGATTTCCCTCCTACGCGACCACAAGAACCTAAATAGTTACCACAAAACAAGGGGTTATGCAATAAAAGCATAACCCCTGTCTTATTATGGTCGGAGCGACTGGATTTGAACCAGCGACCCCCATCACCCCAAGATGGTGCGCTACCGAGCTGCGCTACGCTCCGACAACTCGTTCATGAATGAATTTACCCATTTTGCCAGAGACCGTCAAGATAAACAAGCGATCAGCGAAAATCTCCTGGATCGCGGCTTTAAGCATGCCGCGATGACAAATCGCTATTCCTGTCGTCTCGCCTGCATGCCTTAAGCAGGCGTCCAGGATGGGGGTGCTTTTAATTCTCAATTTTTAATTTTTAATTCCTAATTCACACTACCTACCAGAACTCAGAAAACTTTCAGATTGCAGATCCACATCAAAAATGCGAATAAATTGATGGGGCTTTTTCGTCTCGCCGATCAACTCGGGTATGCCATCGCCATCGAGGTCCGCGTAGCCAATTTTATCTCCAAAGCCATCGCGGTATTCCCACTCAACGCGCTGATAAGTCGCGCCAATAACAAACCCCGTATTAAGTGCAATCTCAAGCTCACCGTCATCGTCGAGATCGCCAACAGCCATACTCTGTGCCCACAGCCCCTGCTCGCTGCGCCATTCCAAAAACAGATTTTTGCAATCGAACACAAACAAGCGCCCAATCTGTGCGGCGCGATCCCGGTCGAGATTATCGCGCGATCCGGTCGGCGACCGATAGCTCCGACTCTCCGCAGCATCCTCGCCACAAAATACCAGCTCGAGCTGCGGATCGTCGTCAATATTTTCAATCACCATGGCCGAAACCGATGCAAACTCACCGTCCGAACTTCGCCAGATTTCATGGAAATCGCTGGCGCGATAAAACGCAATATCTCCAGCATGGGTATATGCAACGATCTCGAGCTCGTCATCGACATCGATATCCAGAACAAAAACTTCTGCAATCTCCGCCCTCAATGGAGGACTTCTCCACACCTCTCGAAAGCGCCCCTCTTGCATTTCCAACACGTAAACTGCCCCATGACGGTCGCCATACACAATGCGCGGTGCCTCATCATCTTTTCCCACAATTGCTTTTACGGCTCGCATTTCGGGTACAAACCCACCAAAAGAAATCGCGTCATTATCCTTCCAATGAAACCACGCCAGATCGGTCGCTGAAATTGTAGATGCAAGAGCAACGAGCAAAAGCAGAATCCTGATAACCATAGTGAACTCCTCAAAATACACTAATATGGAAATAGCGTTTGGGATCCCGCTTGATATCTTCAATAAGACTATCCACAGACGTCAATGTGCGATCCAGATGCTCGTACACCGATTCGTCCTTAACCAAACGCCCGACCGTACCGCGTCCGTCTCGTATCCCTTTGGAAATATCATCGAGATTGACAAATGTATTCTGCATAGCAACCGAAGTCGTCTCCATCTGTGCCGAAATCCGCGCAAGGCGTTCCAAAGCCACACTGAGATTGGTCACAGCAACACTCAAATTTTCTCGATTATCCCGCATCAAGCCACTCGCATCGCCCGTCGCCACCGCCAGACTATCGAGCATCTTATCGATCTTCCCCAGATTATCGTCATTCAATAATCGGTTGAGATAGTGCGTGGTCGTATCAATACGCGAAAGAACACTTTCCAGATGCATGAGATTGTTATCACTGGCTACGCCATCTACTGCATTGCGAATTTTTTCGATCATAAGCCTGCTTTCAGACACCATCGCATCGAGATCAGAAGCAGAAGTCCCCTGCACAACAGCGCCATCTGGAAGACGCTGTTCCGACTCTCCCAACTGAATTTCGATCATCTGCCCACCCAGCAGACCATCGGATTTGAGTAAAAAACGCGAATCCACGGGCAAATCTCTCACTGCGGCAAACCCGAGTGCAACATAAGGCAGCCCATCCTCAAGGGTGATAGACAGCACCTTTCCCACCCGCACCCCGCGAAACGTCACGGGATTGCCCACTTGAAGCCCCGGCACACTGTCGAACCTGGCATGGAGGCGATATCCACCAGCCGCACCCGCATAGCGCTCTGAGAGCCACACCGTGCCGACCACCAGAATAACGGCTGCAAAAAATACAACTGCGCCCAGAATAATTTCTTGCCGACGATTTCTCATAAGCTATCCCAACCTGCCCTGAACAAACAATTCAAAAATCTCATTGCCAGATGCCTCCACATCTTCCATTGCACCTTGAACCACCGCTTTGCCCTCATAGAGCAGGGCAACCCGATCTGAAACGCGCCGGGCAAGGGGCATATCGTGGGTGACGACCACCGATGTCACATTGAGTTCCGATTGCAACTTAAGTATATAGTCCCCCACAACACTGGATGTATTTGGATCGAGACCCGTTGTGGGTTCATCGTAAAGAATAAAATCGGGTTCCATTGCAATAGCCCGCGCAAGTGCCGCGCGTTTTCTCATTCCCCCCGACAACTCAACCGGCATCCTGGCCTCTGTACCCGCCAACCGCACAGCATCGAGGCAGACATGCACGCGCTCTGCAATTTCTTCTTCGGTCATCCTGGTGTGCATACGCAACCCAAAAGCCACATTTTCCTTCACCGTCATAGAATCAAAAAGTGCGGAAGACTGAAATAAAACCCCGATGCGCTTGCGCAACGCGATCAACTCGCTATGGCGAATCCGCTCCATGTCATAACCGGCAACGACGACCTTTCCCATATCTGCCCGCTCAATCCCAATAACATGCTTTAAGGTCACACTTTTGCCGCATCCACTCGGTCCCAAAATAGTCGTAATCTCAGACTGGGGAACCCACAGGTCAAGCCCTTTCAGCACGGGTTGTGCTTCAAAAGACTTAAACACCTCAACAAACTCAATAGCCGTTTCATTTGCCATAGTTTAATACAACAACGCGTGTGTTAAAAAATAATCGAGAATGAGAACGAGCGCAGAAGATATCACAACTGCAGCCGTAGCAGCCCGTCCAACGCCCTGTGCGCCGCCTGCAGTGCACAGCCCCTTGTAAGACCCCATAAACGTCAGCAACCCACCATAAACAACGGATTTGACCAACCCGACAAAAACATCATACACCTCAAAATAGAGCTTCATACCTTTGACTAATTCTGTGGGCGTAATAGCCATCTTGATCATCGACATAGCAAACCCGCAGAGAATCGCGACCAAAAAAGAATAAATCACGAGAATTGGAACCATAATGGCGCCAGCGAGCATTCGGGGCAACATGAGATATCCCACTGGATCGACAGCCATTGACGCGAGCGCATCAACTTGCTCTGAGACTTTCATCGTACCGAGTTCAGACGCAACGCCCGCACCCACCCTGCCGGCGAGCACGAGACCCAACAAAATAGGCGACAGTACGAGTATCACAGAGCGGACCATAAGCGCCCCAACCATATAGTCGGGCACGTATTCTTCCATCTGGTAGGCCGTCTGAATAGCGATCGCCATCCCGCTAAAAGCCGAAATCAGGCAAACCAGAGGCAGAGAGCTAACACCAACAGCATAACACTGTTCGATAATCTGATGTCGATAGAGGTAGAGATGCCGCATTTCCGTCACGCACTGGACACCATAGCAGAACATCTGGAAAACCTGGATGAAAAATGCGGCGAGTTGCCCACCGAGAAATGCTAATAATCGGCTCATAGTGAAGCCCAATAGTGAGGCGGATAAAAGAATACAAAAAGCAAATAGAATCTACACTCCCTTTTTTAATAAATCAACCCTTTTCGCTGAAAGGAGCTTGCACAATAAAGGCGGCTCTGGAAAAACCAGAACCGCCTTTACTACGCCAAAAATAAGATGGTATCAGACCAGGTCTTCCACTTTTCCACCCGGAACATTTCTCCGAAAATATCGCTGCAACTTGGCAAGCGCGCGGTTGCGAATCTGGCGCACGCGTTCTCGGGTAACACCCAGAGACTGGCCAATGTCACTCAGCGTCCGGCGCTCATTTCCGTCGAGACCAAAATAACCGCGAATAACATCTCGCTCCCGGGGATCCAGAGAATCATTGAGAGACCGCAATATAAACTCGGACTGATCCCGATATATCACGAGCTGATCAGGATCCTCTTCATTGGCCTCGAGTAAATTCATAAGCGGCTGCTCGCCCGCCGTGTCTATAGGCGCGGACAAAGACAGATCTGGACGCACACAGCGCAATGCCCGCTCTGCGCGTTTGTTGCTGATCTTCATATCACTGGCAACTTCGTCCAGCGTGGGCACGCGCCCCAATTCCTGGGTCATCTGCCCCCAGCGACGCGCCATCCGGTCCATATCCTCCTGGCGATTTGCAGGCATAACCACATTAGACGTGCGCTTGAGTGCATTGAGAATGCACTGTCGAATCCACCACACAGCATAGCTGATGAACTTAAACCCGCGTTCTTCGTCAAATCGCTTGAGTGCCACCATCAATCCCATATTGCCCTCGGCAATCAAATCGGCAAGGGGCACACCCCGACCCTGATACTCGAGTGCAACACTGACGACAAAACGCAAGTTTGACGTAATAATCTTGTCAATCGCCGCTTGATTTCCCCGTTTGGCCTTGCGAAGGACTTTTTGTTCCTCTTCTCGGCTCAATGGGGGGTACTTGCGCAGTTCCTTGAGATAGCTCTGAACAGAAGCTTCGCGTGCGTACTGCGTTTCTTGTTGCGTGTTTTCCATTATAACTCCTAATTCCTCTTTACCCGATCCGGTGCGAGATTTTGGTGCGACACCTGGCGTTTCCACTTTTGATTGTCACCCCCTCCCAGCATTGTTTAATGAATTATTATATACCTCTCTTAAACGCATTTAACATTTACAAAGTTTCATAATCTCGAATATATTTCTCGCCCCATCCCCTGTTACATCTTAGATACACGCCATATATCTAAAGGTTTCAAAATAGTGAGTGTGTGGGAGGAGATCCCGAATTGCTTGCGGGACCGGTGCCGAAAAGCTATCTTGCCCGCTACCTGGCAATGATACGCAATTTTAACGCTGTGTTTACAAACGACAAGAAACCATTGTGGAGGTCTCGGCACAGCTGTGCGAGTAATTCTCGGCATCGCGAGGGAATATGACAGAAAAAGCCCATCGGATCCTCTATGTGAGCGACCCATCCACGATCGCACGCACGGTATTGCCCGATCCAGTAAGAGAAGGGGACCTGTGCAAATGGGTGGATATGGTCGCGGACAGCGGGATAGATATGTTCAATCAGGAGATATTCTCTCAAGGATGGACGGCCTACTGGCAATCCGAACACTATGAATACGACCAGCGCCCTCAGCACCAGCGGTTCAGGCCGTTAATCGAAGCGGGCACGCAGCCACTGGACATCCTCATCGACCAATCGCACCGGCGCGGCATGCAATTTATCGCTGGCTTCCGCATAAATGATGGCCATGCCGCACACAACCGCAAACAGGGCGTCGGCATCGCCGAATATATTGAATCCAATCCGCATCTGCGATTGCACGACCCGCGCCCGGCGCAGAACTACCGGGAACCAGAAGCACTCGATTTCACCCATCGGGAAGTTCGAGAATTCACTTATGGCGTTGTAGAAGAAGCCGCCTGTGGTTTTGACATTGACGGTGTGGAACTGTGTTTTCGGGACACGGCTTATTTTCCACCGCACCACGCTGCCGAGCGCGCACACTTCATGACAGATCTAATACAAAATATCCGCACGCGACTGAATGAACGCGGCAAAGAAATCGGCAAAAAACTCATGTTGGGCGCGCGCATTTACGCAACGCCAGCAGAATGTGAACGTCAGGGCCTGGATATTTGCAATTGGATACAGAATGGATTGCTCGACTACATCAGCCCGCAAGATACGATGTATGCCGACCACAATTTGCCCTATTCGGAATGGTCGGCACTAACCCGGGAAACAGAGTGCCTGCTCTATCCCGGCTTGCTTCCGTGGAACAGCTACCGCGCGCGCTATCGCCTCGGACGAATCCCCTTAAGCCACGCCACCTGCCGCGCACTCGCGCACACCATGTACGGCGCCGGTGCAGATGGCATATCGATCTACAACCATTTTGTGCCTTCCGTGTGGCAACCGCCTTTTTATCCTCAGGGCATGCAGGTCTTCCACCAGCTCCGCGACCCCGAACGCGTCGCACGCGGCGAACGGCACTACATCTTCGATCCCACCTGGGACGGATTTAGCGGTTTTGGGACCGATGGCATGTGCAGCACAGAAGTGATCAAAGCGCAGCAACTTCGACTACCGCGTGGCGAACAGCGCCCCACGGGTGAATTTCGCTTTCAACTTTTTGAAAACCTGCAGCAAGCGCATTGCGCGACACTCCTATTTCGGGGATTTGGCCTGACCGGGGGCGATGAATTAGACGTGCGTCTCAACGGCCATGCCATCCCCGACGAAGTCATCGGTCGCACCGCATCCTCTGACCGCATCACAACCGTAGATTCGACACGGGAACAACACGGCAGAAACATACCCTGTACTGCTCAGGGTGGACGGATCGAATTTCGCGCACTCGCGGAAAAACCCGTCTTTTCCACGCGCTGGTTTGTGCTCTCGGACCCGCTCCTCGAATACGGCGATAACCGCTTATCCGTCACACTCACCAAAAGCGACCCCGAAGCCGCGTCCTCCATAATTGTAATCGACGAAGTAGAAGTATTCGTCGAACCCCGATAAAAACAGGCCATCAGCCGCATGCATAACGGTTGATGGCCTAATGTCCCAGGGTAGGGTTCTCCTCCTCTTTCTCAAAACGTCCCGGACAGACTTAACCGAAGAGGCGTATTCAGCAAAGGCCCGAAGTCTGAATACGAAACATCTACATGGATAGTTCGGCCTGAAAATGTACCCTTCAAGCCCGCGCCAACACTCCAGGATTCTTCGTCATATCGGAACTTGTACCCGGCACGCAGGGCAATCGCGTTCATAACCCAAAGCTCTGCACCCAGATTATAACGCTGCCATCGGTCGGTGAAATAAGCGCCTTCGAGTGACCCGGTCAAAGAATAGGGATCGCCCAACTCACCCAGTACCTCCATCGAGCCGCCAACGTGAAACACGGTCGGCATAGAGGATTTCTCCGTAACAATCTGTTGTTCGCCGCCCAGATTCTTCATACTCATCCCAATGCGAAAACTCTTGAACCCGGTGTGCAAAAGCGTGCCCACACTCAGACTCAACGCCTGTAATTTCTCTGCGCCAAGAGTGGATTGAATATAGCGAAGGGTCAGACCAGCAGAGAGCTTGTTGGTCATCTGCCGCGCAACCGACAACCCGATCGCAGTATCGCCCGTATTCACCATATTGCCCGTACCCGTGGGTTGCAAAGTCGTCGTCTCGATAATTTCGGGCGTTTGAAAAGTCACCACCGAAACCCCGACCACAGTACTCCATCTGACATTGGCGGCAACAGCACCGGAATAGAATTTGGTATCTGCCAACCACTGAATATACCCGAAAGAATATCCCAGTCGGGGAACCTTCGCAATCCCCGCCGCATTCCAATAGATCGCTTCAATACCCTCGGCAACAGAGGTATAAGCATCTCCCATAGATGCGGCGCGTGCCGTGGGCGTCACCTTCAAAAATGTAAACGTGGAAGGTCCCTGCTTCTCGTAATTCTCTGTACTTTCAAGGGTATCTGTCGGCCTCACCTGGGCATGCCCCGGCAATGTAAAGCCGAGGATGCCGAAAACGAGCACTACACAGCCTGTGAACCGTTTCATCATTATCTATCCTTTTCAAAGAGTGTGAATGAATGGCCGAACACTTACCGGTGGATCACAAAAAGCCCGCGCTGAACCTTGCCAAAGCCGGACCCTTGAACTTGGGACTCTACAGTGAAAATATAGACGCCCGATGTGACCTCGCCGGTTATGAAACGGTCTCTCAACTCCCAGATCGCCTCGCCGGAATTTGGATCGTCGTGCTCAATCTCACCCACCCGATCCCCCGATATCGAAAAGATCGAAATGGTGCATTTTCTGGGCACGCCTACAAACCGCAGCTTTTTGGTATTTTGATAATTCTGTAGCGACTCCGCCAAACTAAATGGATTTGGGACAACCAGTATCTGTTGCTCCAAATTGTCGGCGGCAACGGAAGAAGCCATTGTCGGACTCCTCGGAGCAATCATCCGCTGTTCTGGCGCCGACCATCCGCCTTCTATCCCATTGAGCACGTGTTCTCGAACCACCGGAGGCAAATCGGCAAGGGTTTTAGTCCCTTTGCTCCAGCTCTGCTGCGGCTTGCTCACAGCGCGAACATTGTAGATATAGAGAAAGCCCGCCAGAGAATTATCATCGGACCACGAATAGGTGTTTGCACCCGTCGCCGGAACCTCACCCACGAGTTCCCAGGGACCGTATTCCTGCCAGGTAGAGCGATAAATCCGATAGCTCGCGACATTGGGCACGCCGAAATCGGGATGAACAGCAGTTTCTGCAGCATTCGTCCACGACACCTCCATCTGCGCGGTTTCATCGCCTCGAATATTGAATTCGACATCGGGCGGCGAATCGGGGATGTCATACGCATTTTCGTAGGCGAACTGCGCGTGCGACAAATTTTGCAACATCGCCCTCTCACCCTGTGCCAGTGTCGATTTGCGGGTATTATCATCTACAACGCCAAAATTCCACCCCCATGTGATCATATCTCTGGAGTACCCCGTACTCGGATGGGTGTCAAAATCTGCGGCAGTACCCAGCACATATACCAGCACAATTTTGGCCTTGTCCCCAGGTGCGAGATTGTACGGACCATAGACCTGATCATTCCAACCCACGCCCACTTCCGGCGGATTGTCGTGTGACGGAGAAGTAAACGCATCGTAGATCTCTGCAGGGCTCAACACACCGCGCAGAGGATCCTGGATCTTCTTTCGAGCAGTAGCTTCCCACCAGTGTGCCAGAATGGGCGTTTCGCCTTCCGGATCCACATAGCCCGCTGCCCGATCTGCGGCATTGAATGTGTGGCTCGCGCCAGAATTTCGAAATGCCAGCGGTGCCACCCCCATATACTGCGGGGAGATCGGCATGCCTTCTGGTCGAACAGAACTTCCCGGGAATCCCCGTGCCGACCCCACCGATTCGAGGTCTTTGAAAAAGGGATCCCCCGTATCCTCTTCATTACTTTCCACTGCATTGCCATCCCACTGGTAATTGATGAATTTCCCGGCAAAATCATTGGCGGTCAAACCACTCAGGGAATTGGGCTGGAAATTAGACGCCAGACTGGAGCGATACCAGTCGTCGCGGCCACCCGCGCGGGCATAAGTAATCTTTCCCCCTTCGTGCCCCCAGCGGTAAGCCGTGCCAGCATTGCTGACATAGAAAGCGTTCAAAAACCCGAAGTACGTATCGTTGAGCTGTTTGCTTCCCCTATTTTCAAATTCCAACTCCAGAATAAAGAAATCGTCGAAGTCCTGATGGCTCCAGGTATATGCCTTTCGGGTCACCACGAGATCGTGCCTGGTCGTCCACTGCGAGATGATCACCTCTTCGGGCGCATTCTGCACAGGGGGATAGACCCCATACCCGTAGTTGTGGATTTCATAAGGCGATGTACTCACCGGATCTCCCGTCAACGCCGGCGCACCCTTGTAATAATTTACCATGAGATCGCCAACCCTGACGCCCCGTGTGGGTACTCTCGATTCGAGACCCCAATCTACCTCTGGCATATTTTTAATATCGTAAATCAAAGGGAGCACATCTTCGGTCGGCTTGCGCGGCCCCGTAGCAGATACCCACTTCTCGCCATCCACATTGGTGAGAACAAGCACCCCTTCACCCGCGGAATTTGAGTGAGACTCTGTTTTCTGAGAATACACGGGCCAAGACTTCTCGCCCCAGTAGTCGATAAATTCCGGCGGTGTCATTCCGATCTGCATGGCATTGACGCCACCCGGGTAGTTCATGCGCATCATAATTCGGGTCGCCGAAACATCGTAGTGCATCCCCTGCGTGCCGGCACTGGTAAACGAAGTCCAAACCTGCGCTCGAGTCGTGTGCCGCGCCGTGCCGTAAACCACCTCTGCGGCGGGGACGGACTGCACGCCAATCAGCAACAGCAAAAGGCCCAGCCGCCAGTTAAATTGCGTGTTGAACATGCTTTCCTCCAGAGTAAAATTAAAATTTCAAACGCGCACCA
Organism: uncultured Latescibacterota bacterium; assembly: GCA_951812755.1. GTDB lineage: Bacteria > Latescibacterota > UBA2968 > UBA2968 > UBA2968 > VXRD01. Next base: position 6,421,621 of record OX638329.1, on the reverse strand, counting down.
AACACAATTGACCGGGGCAAACCAAGACCGCGATTGTATCGGGTCAGTTCGTCCGTATCGCCGTGCGTCTGATAGACCTTGTCAGTGGGCGAGGGCAATGTCAATCCATATTGAACCGAGTTAAATCCCGTGGACATATCGTCTTTCTGGTTCCAGATATTGCGTATTTCCAGAAATCCAGTTGCCGTTGCCGAAGTACCGAATTGAAACTCCTTCTCGAAGTTCATATCTGTAACCGTCGAAATCGGAGCATTTCGGCGTACCTGCCCACCCTCTGGCGGCACATACCACCAGGGGGTACCGCTCTGCACGCGGTAAATCATCGTCACCCGAAAACCGGCCAGGGGACTGAAATGAAAGTCTGGCGGAGCCGAAAAGAGAAATTGCGCCGTGGCGTAATTTCTGCGGTCAATACCGCCTCGCAGCGTCGGAATCCCATAACTCGTATTGGAAAATAACCACAGCCCGGGTTCAATCTCGGTCGGGGGTTCAAAAATTCTACCCGTTGAGATAGACCCAACCTGATCAATCCACTTCTGCATGATCTGGTCCGCCTTTTCGGCGAATGCAGCCCGCGCTGCCGCATCTGGAACTATGGGCATCTCCTGACCATTGGATTCGACTTCAATACCACTGAAAAACTTATCGCTGTTCACCCAGGTCGCATCGGGCACATAGAACCACTTCGCGGCTCTCTTCCCACCCTCAAACGACTTTACCCATTGCAAATTGTAGGACAGATTAAACGACGTCATGCGCGTGAACATCTTCTTAAACGAGATCTCAAAACCCCTGGACGTCAGAAAACTCTTGTTCGTGATCCCACTTGCATAAGTGGAGACAGATCCATAAGCGGGGTCTTCCATATGGGCGGATTGCCCGTCAATCTGCCCTTCCTGATCTTTGTAAAATGCGGTCACGCTGGCAATATAATCGCCCGCAAAATTCCAATCAACGCCCACCTCAAAACTGGTGGTGCGTACCGGATCGGTCGAGACGGACCCAAATTTACCGGCCAGCGAGTGCGCCAGAGAATTGTAGATCTCATGCTGGTCGATCACGCCATTGCCATTCAGGTCTTTGTCCGGAACAGAAGAACGGAAGAACCGCGTATAAAACCACTGCATATCGTTAAACTGGTGAAAGGTTCCGGTGAAGAAGCGGATGCTGGCGCGAGCGGTGATAGGATGCGAGATACCCAGCCGGGTGCTCCACGCCGTATTGAGCGGGGAATCTTCCAGGGGGACATTTCGCCAGCGCGTCAGAGAACTGTAGTGATGCCACAGTATTTTCTCCCCGGCATAGCCCCAGGCCTCGCCCGGATCCACCGCGTCGAACCGCACGCCAGCATTGACCACCAGGCCCTCAAACTCCATTTTGTCCTGCAAATAGAGCGCGTACTGAAGCGGCGTGAACGGTTCCATCCCGAGAATCGGATCTCCCTTGCCCACCAGGCGGATCTGCCGAATTTGGGGATCGGGAAAGACTTCCTCGTGCTGATAGATGCTAAAACGGGTCAGTTCAAAGCCACCTTTGACCAGATGCCCCCTGGTGATCTGACTGGTCAGATCGCCTTTTAATAGCCAGCGATTTCTGCGGTAATAATCAAAGGAATGAACGTCCCGAGGCAGATAAAACCCGGCACCGGAACGCCGGATCGCTTCGGTGGTCGCGGGGACGCCACTCGTGTCAACCGCCGATCGCTGATGGGAAATCCGAAGCTCGTAAAAAGTCTTGGAAGAAATCGTATGCGTCAGCACAGCGTAAAGCACATTTTCCGTTTCGTTTCCCTCGCCAACACCGGCGAAGCCGCCGGGCACAAAGATATTCTTCCCTTCCGTGGCATTCTGAAGCGACCGCGCCGAACCCTCTGGAATCGCAGAGGTACCACCTGTTCCATCGTTAAAGACCCGGGCGAAGTTATAGCCCTTGTAATAACCGTACACGCTGCCCACTTTCACCTTCGTGTTATTTCCCAACCGATAGGTGGCATTGCCCGAAAGCTGGATATTGAACGGCTCACCATTGTCGATATCGGGATATAAAGGCGCCTGCCGGCTATTCGTCAACGAGAGAAAGAATCCGGCATCCTCACTAATAGGACCAGAAAATGATCCTTCCCGAAAGTGCCCCCAAACACCCGTGTAGTCGGTCTGCTGGTGCGCCGGTTGATTGGTTCGGGAGTCAATCTCACTCGCAAAAGTCGGGTCGTTAAAGTCGGCCTGTCCTTCGTGGATCGCACTTTCGTAAACATTGGATCCCCAGTGCTTTTTGCCCGGCAGCGTTAATCGGTACTCGCCCAACCCGCCAAACTTATCCCTGCTCTCCCGCGTGATCAGGCTGATAACACCACCCTGTGCATTGCCGTATTCCGCGTCCATCCCACCCACAACCACCTGCACTTCCTGAAGCGCGGATTTGTTGACGCCCATGAAGTTCGGCGTCGAAAAGCCGTCGTTATTGACCAGTTTAATCCCATCTACCTCTACAAATGTCTCGTTTAGCCTTTGACCTCCGCTCCCGACGACATTGCTGCCGCGAATGCGGAGATTGCCGTCTAAAGACACACCTGGAGAAAGTTCAATCAGGTCTTCGGCAGTGCGTGCAAGCGGCACGCGGTTAATATCGACAACATCGATAATATAGCGACTCGTCGTGCGGTCAGGCTCCACGGGCGGGCGTTCTGCAACCACCAGCATTTCAGCAGCCTGAAGAGTCGTCTCCTCGAGCTGAAAGTCAATCGTGGTCGTAAAGTCTGCGCGCACCACAACCGCGTTATTCACCCTCGGCGCATAGCCGACCATCGTCGCTTCCATCTGGTATTCGCCCGGCTCTATGGCCAGGATCAAAAAATAGCCTTCTGAATCCGTGGTAGCGCCTCTTCGCGTACCCTGCACCACCACATTCGCACCTGGCAACGGTTCACCGCGGACATCCCGCACAGTCCCACTGATTTTCCCCACCGACCCCGCCTCACTCATTGCGGGCCAGCACAGTGCCCCGACCAGTATCAGACCAATAATTTTGTTCATTCTAAGTCCCTTTCCGATTGCTCAGTTGGAAAAGAAAAACTTGATCCTCGCATCAAAACTGAGCTTCTGTAAAGGATATGCCTCTGTCAGACCCCACGCTTCCATTGGCCGCACGCGGCTGATGACCAGTTTGTACTGCCCGCGTACATCTATTGCCAGAGAAGATGAGGCGTAAAATTCCAAGCCGCCACCCAGATTGAAACCCAGCGCAACGCGCCGATCCAAGACCGGCTCCAGCACGAGCGATTCATCCAGCGGTCGGCTTCTTTGCCCCGGAAAGATCAGGCCACTGATCTTATTCTCCACAAATGTGAACCCCGTTCCAACCATGAGATACGGCGAACTTCCGCTGCCCTGCGCCAACCTGGCACCGCTCCCATTGATATGCCACAAATAGTTAATCATACCACCGCCCCACACCATCTCGGAGTTGGCATTTGGACTATTGTACTCGTTGCCATCAATAGACCAGAGAAAGGTGCGACTCTCGAGTTCACCACCGCTATATCCCCCGTAGAACGCATCGACTTCGGCACTCCAGCTCTGGTTGAGCACATAGACGAAGGTACCACTGAAACTAAAGCCACCCGAAGGATACCATTCGCCCAATTTGAACGCAGGCCTGTCATATCCGAGGGCAACGCCGACACCCCACGTACCGTCAACCTGTGCTTCGCCCCTGTCTGCACACAGACAGATCAGAGCAAAACACAACAAAACAGCTGCTATAAACTTCATAAGCAAGCCTCCTTTCCAGAGAAATAGGCGTAATTATGTACTCTGTTATTTCTGTTAATATATTTTCACTTTTCTCACTTCGCAAGTGTTTTTAATATTGAAAATTAGCATGGCTATGATAACTTAATGCAATTGGGTTTACAAAGCCGCAGTTATTGGACATATTCTTTAAAAATAAACCTCTCTGTGAGACCATAGCAATGAACGCAATATTGTGTAGAATACTATTATGCCTCATCATCCCGATGTGTTTCGGGCTTGCCGGGGCAGAGACAGGCGTAGAAACAGCGCCATCAGACTCGTTGCTCGCGCTGGGAGAAGATCAACTGCGCAACGGCCTGCTCGACACCGCCATCGAAACCTTTGCCCTACTGGTGGAGACCCATCCCGAAAATGCCCTATTCAGATCCCGTCTGGGTTCCGCGCACCTCGCCCGTGGGGATTTTGACACGGCACAAACCGCGTTTGAGCACGCCAGACAACTCAACCCGCAATTGCCCGACCCTTATGTGGGCCTTGGCGAAGTCTATGTAAAACGACCTGCAATGGGGATAAAAGCCTTTTTCAATTTTCGAAAAGCCGTTGGAGAGGCCAGGCGGGCGACCAAAATCGATTCGACCTACGCGCCGGCCTATCGGTTATTAGGCGACCTCTATGAGCGATTCCGAGCAGACCACGAAAAAGCCATTGGCTACTACATGAAATACCTCGAACTGGAGCCAGACAGCCCGGACGAACTCTATTATTTTGGCCTGGCCTGCGTACAGGCCGGACAATACGACCCGCTCAACACCCACCTCGCACCCGCCCTCGAACGACAGCCCAACCAGATCCGCCTGCTTCCCCTTGTCGCACAGGGCTACTCTTACCGGGAACAATACGAAATGGCTCTCGCGCATTTTGAACGCTACCTGCAAAGCCTGAGCGAACGAGAACGCGGGTACTATACGGACATATCCCTCATCGCTTCGCACATGGAAATGCAGGCATACCAAAGCGAAGAACCCGAGCGCCTGACCTATTTGAAACAATTCTGGCTCAGGCGAGATCCAGATGTGTTGACCCCAATCAACGAGCGCATTATCGAACACTATCGTCGCGTGTGGTATGCCCGCACCTTTTTCTCGCAAAACACCACCCCATGGGACCAGCGCGGAGTGGTTTATATTCGATATGGCGAACCCGATTTTCGATCTTCATCCGATAAGCCGAACCTGCTGATCAGCCCCGAAGTAGAGGCCGTACGCACCCGAATGGCCGTGGATATGTACGGTCCCAATGCCGCTTATCTGACATTTACCGGGCCTGTTTTTCCAATCCGAAAACACAATCTGAATACCGGGGAAAGCATTCAGAACTTGAGGACATTGGACCCGGATACAGAAATAGATATTGAAGGTGTGGTAACAGCGGGAGATGTGGTGGATTTAACCGTCCCCATCAGCGAGGAAAGCGGTGCGGGAAGCGGGCGGGCACCTTTTGATCAAGCGGGCCGGATCAAATTGCGACTGAATTTTCAGAACTACGCCCCCGTCACAATGGACCGGGAGTTTGAGACCGTGCCATGGGAGACGTGGACCTACACACAACTCCGCGATGGCATCGAAATAACATTTACAGATGAAATGAACAACGGACGTTACGCATTTGCCCCATTGCCACCCATGCCCACAGGCGAGAATCAGACCCAGCATGCAGCGCGGATGATGGAATACATGCCCGGGGTCCTCTTTCGCAAAGCCACCGCCACCACCCCCGATTACTATCGCCCGGACATTGAACGGGACGCCCTCCATTTTTATTACGACCTCGCGGATTTTCGCGGCGCAGATGGAAAGACCTCTGTGGAAGTTTACTACGGAGTACCGCCCGGCAAAGTGGAAATCGCAACAGGACAGGATGACTTTTTGATCCAGGTACACAGCGCCCTTGCACTGGCAAACGAGGGTCACACCGAGATCTTTCGCGCAGCAGAGATATTTTCCTACCAGAACACAACGGATTTCGACCGACGAAAGGGCGCGTATATCCCGGATATGCTGCGGATTCAGGTACCACCCGGAACGTACGAATTACAGGTGCAACTCAAGGATATGGCTTCCAAGCGCGTGGGCGTTTACAAACAGACCCTGAACATTCAGGACTACGGCACCGATCAGCTTCGGCTAAGTGGCATCCTGCTGGCTTCGTCCATTGGCGAGAGCGGAACCAACGACCGGTTTCAGAAAGGGGATTTGTGGATAGAACCAATGCCATCCCGGGCTTATCAAGAAAACCAGAAAGTCTATGCCTATTTTGAAATCTACAACCTGAAACGCGATACCTTTGGGCAGACGCGCTACCGCATTCAATATCGCGTGCGTCACCACCCCGGAAATCCAGTCGGCGTCAAAGGCATCGTAGCCGCCGGATTCCGCAACCTGTTCAAACGCCGCAAGCCCCAGGTCTCTGTCACCTACGAACAGGTCGGCTCACAACCGACTGAGAGGGAATACATCGAACTGGACCTGAGCAAAGCCGAGACCGGCGTCAATGTACTCGAAGTAATCATTACCGATCTGGTAACGGGAAACACCGAAACCAGAGAAGTGGCTTTCCTCTACGGCAGGATTTAATCAAAACCGACCAACCGCCTAATAACAGCTATAAATATTTGGACTAAACGCTTTTGAATCCACAGTAAGTCCTGCCCCAAAGTTCGAAGGCTTGCTATTTGAGATTGTAAGCGGCGTGTTGCGAATCGCTTCCCACTCCGTGCGTAGATTTTTTACCCAGGCTGGCAAAGTTCCCAAACGCAATTCGAGCTGGGCGTCAAAAAGCGATTCCGGTGCAACCGCCTCGCCATTGGACTCCAAAATTTCGAGATTACTTTCCTCAAAAGTGGCGGGATTGCCGTGAAAGCCCACAATAATCGGATACAGAAATTTGAGATATCCCCGCCAAAAATCGTAGTGCGTAACAGCACCCCCGTGGTTGTAATTCCAGAACACAAGACGCCGGAGATGGTGTGGCTCAACCCCGCCACCACTGCTACCAGAAAGTCTGCCGTTATTCACGAGGTCGTACAAATTTGCATAGCTGGGATCGGTCTTATGGATATCGAGTGGCTGGTCTGGAGACATATCATAGCGGTAAATCACATTGCCCGTTGAGACATGACTCATACCCGTGCCGTGATGCTGTCCTGGAATCGCACGGGTGTTTCTCTGAGCATCGATGAGAGGGGCCGTGCTATAAGGCGCCTGGCCTGCAATATCTTCTGACAGACCAAACCATATCCCGTAACTGCCCTGACTGTTAAAAGCATAATGGCCCTTGTTGCCCGCTATTGTAACCTGGTAAACCGATGAGGCAGCACTGGCAGTAAAACCAAGTGCGCCACTGACGTGCATGAAAGAGACGCGCCGAACCCAGGAATTGACACACCGGTTGAATGCGAGCGGTTTCCAGCCCGCATTGTGGATGAGATTCAGGTGATGGACAAATGACTCAAAGAACGAGCCGTGAAAACTGATGTCCTCAACGCCGACTTCTTCGAGATGCGGCAAGGACTGCACCCCCCAATTATACGCATGATTGATATGGGTATGCAGGGGTGCATTGAGGCGAACCCGATTGCCCTGAATCTCGGCAATGCTGTGTTCTTCCCGTATATCAAGCCCCACTTCGAAAAGTTCCCGCAAGCCGGACGCTGACTGAAGAGGTGCAATAAACTCATTAATAGCTTCTTCCTCCACAGTATTCACAGAGACCCAAATCCACTGACCGACTGAGAGCCTGGAAGCGTCTTCTACTGTAATCCAAAAAGTTTCCCGCTCCGCACTCTCTGTAATACGCGCTAAGGTAGAACGAGCGAAGCTAACAGGCTGGAAATTGAACATACTGGGCACATAAGCGGGTCTATCGGGAAGGGGGGACATATAATTGACCATTCGGATAATCGTGCCACCCGTTCTGCTACCACTACCTCGCAGAACAATATTGCTACTGTAGATATAGATAGGCTCATTGTAGCCCGCATCGTTTTTATCCGCATCGGTATTGACGAGAAATACACCCGGCGGAAAGAACACAATACCTCTGCCATTTTCCTCTGCCGCGGCAATAGCACGTACAATGGCAGGCTGGTCAGATACATCGTCATTGGGAATCGCACCATACGTCGTGACGTCAAAAACGGGATGCGCGACATCGGGAACAGGCTTATTGAAATAGTGATACCCCGAATAAGAAAAATCGGGCAAAATGGGTTCTGTCCCATACTCTTTTGCCTTCACAAACTGCTGATAGGTGGTCGCGTTCCGCAGAAATTCCACTGTTCTGCCAAAGCTGCTGGCAAAGAGCAGAAAATCGCCAAACCCAATTGCGCCATCGCCATTCAGATCGTACTTTGTATCATACCTCTCCTGACCTTCCCGAGCACCAAACGCACTTACAAATAGCAAAAAGTCGGTAAAATCGACCGCCCCACTCTCGTCAAAATCTGGGGAAGGCACCGCAGACAACGGCTGGACCAACAGAGCGATGAGTATGATGGCAGGTGTTAAACGCATTCGAAGTAGCATATTAAATTCCTTCTGAAAGCAGCTATCAATTCTCTGACCACTCGATACAAAGTAACAGGGAGGAATACGCAAAAAGCATTCAAGCCCCTTGCTGCTCAATGAGACTTTTGCTATAATTCTACAAATGAATTGAAGAAAGGGCAAATAATTGGCACTGACATTTGAATGGGAAATGAAATGAGCACGGAATACGATTTTTCGGACGGTGTTCGCGGAAAACACCATAAAGCGTATCGTCAGGGACATTCAGTAAAAACGTGATGTGTGACTTTAAAATAAATGTGCTACTACACCCTGTCATGCTGAGGAAGCCGATAGGCTGACGAAGCATCTGTTACCCATGCAGACTGTTGTGGCAGCAGATTCTTCGACTCCGCTACGCTCCGCTCAGAATGACAGGGCTCTTATGACCACTGATCTTGAAGTCACACATGACGTAGTAAAAATAGAAAAACAGGATGGATCAATAGAAGTCCACCACTTTACACTCGCAGATGGCTCTGTGATGCTAGATTCGGATGTAAAACAACATTTTCCCAATTCTGAATCTGTGAATAAAGCACTCCGATCATTAATTGCAAATGCTTGAGAATATATTTGATCTAGTTCATCGCGGCAAAAGAGACTACTGCATCTCGGCAAAAGAAACTGGTCATATCAATTTGACTTGCGGTTGTCATTGCGGCATGGTTTAAGCCGCAATCCAGAAGGTTTTGATGTTCACTTCTATATGGGGCATGACTTACGCCACGATGCACTACCCATATCAATCTTACTTGCGATTGTCATTGCGGCATGGTTTTAGCCGCCACGCCGTAGGCACAACGCCAGTAATCCAGAAGGTTTTGCTGTTCATGTCTATATGGGGCATGACTTACGCCACGATGCACTAGATCACTGAGACATGTAAAGGGTCACTACAATTTGTAGTGACCCTTTTTGTATCCGGCCCTCACTATGGGGATGACCTATCCGTCCGCAACCTCATCGAGGGCGTTTCCGACGGCTAAAATCAAACCATCAATGTGATCATCCTGCGTCGGAACACTAATCGCACACATATTCAATCCCTGCCCGCAGAAATAGCCCTGATTGAGCAGAGACAGGAACACGGCGTGTGCTATTGCCTTGTCCGACCGGGTCAAATCGCGATAATCGTGCAACCGGTCAATGCCAAAGTGGATACTGAACACCGACCCCGTCACAACGACCTGCGCCATAACGCCTCGTTCGGCGAACAAATCTTCCAGACCGGTCTTCAGCCGACTCCCCAGACGATTCAGATGCGCGTAAGCATCATCAGTCATAGATTCGAGCGTGGCGATTCCCGCAGCCATCGCCACCGCGTGGCTACTGTGGGTACCACTCTGAAAAACAGACGAAGACCCGCTGGAATTATCCACCAGATCCATAACATCCGCTCGTCCTCCAAAAGCCCCGACGGGAAACCCGCCGCCGATCATCTTGCCAAAACACGTCAAATCGGGCCTGATCCCCACATGACTTTGCAGACCGCCCTTCGCCTGACGAAAACCGACAATCTCGTCGAGAATCAGCAAAATGCCGAGTTCCTCGGTAATCGCGCGCACCCGCTGGATGAAATCGTGCCGGATCGGAATAATACCCGCCTTTGGATCGAGAATCACACATGCCAGCTCATCCCGGTGGCGCGACAGAAGTCGCTCGACGCTCTCCTCGTCATTATAAGGCAAAACAATCATATCCTCCAGCGCGTGCAACGCCATACCTCCCGCACTGGGAACCGCATTGGGCGCAGAGGCTTCACCCGCGGATTCCAGGGGCGGAGCAGTGCTGATTTCCACAGCGTCATGACTCCCGTGGTAACCGCCTTCGAACTTCGCGATCTTCGGCCTGCCGCTGAAACATCTCGCCAGCCGAACCGCGTGCAATGTGGCTTCGGTCCCGGAATTGACAAAACGGATGCGCTCAACCGATGATACGCGCTCGCACATCATCCGCGCCAACCGGGTCTCGATACCCGTTGCAGCGCCAAGCGCGATACCATCGACCAACTGTCTCTCCACCGCTTCTACAATCGCAGGATGGTTGTGCCCCAGAACCTGTGCGGTATGGTGATTTGAGAAATCGACATAAGACCTGCCGTCAACATCTTCGAGCACACATCCCTTCCCCCGCCGCAATGCGATCGGATACGGCGAAAAAAAATAGGCGCCCTTGGCGGCGCCGGCATTCACCGATCGACCATCCTCAAATATCTGACGGGACATCGGCGTCAATTCGCGGTATCTAACTTCAATAGTCTCTTGTGACATTGCACAATCTCCATCACAGTTTCAATAGACGTCTCGCATTTTCTCCAAGCACCAGGCGCTTTTCGCAATCGCCAATCCTCGCGGTAATAATCTTCCCCAGTTGCGTTCGCGGATCCATAAGCGGAACATCCGAACCGAAAAGTACGCGATCGGCACCCGCTTCGGCAACCAGTCTTTCGATCACACCAGGCTCGCGGAAAGTGGAACACGTCTCGACATAAACATTCGAAAATCGCTGCGCCGCCCGAATCGCCTGACTTCTGTACGGCTCGGAATTGCCCGCATGCGCGATCACAAAATTCGCATTCGGATAGTGCCCGGCAATATCCTCAACATAAACGGGCCAACACGTCTCTTCCGCACCCGTATGCGAAATAATCGCCAGACCGCGGTCATCCGCAAATTGATAAACCGGATCCCACACGGGATCGTTCAACAGCCAGCGGGAATAGGGCGGGTAGATCTTGATCGCCAAAAACCCGAGCCTGTCAATCGCCCGTTCCAATTCGGATACCATAAATTCGGACATCAGGGGAGAGACATAGGCAAAGCCGATGAACCTCTCCGGGTAGCGACTCACAAAAGCCGCAGTCTGATCATTGCCCGTTGCGCCATCTGGATGAAAAATATTGAACAGACAACAGCGATCAATGCCCACGGCATCCATCGCGTGGAGAATCTCCTCGGCATCATCGCTCATCTCAAAAATATCCCATCGGCCGACGTGCCCGTGAAAATCGATAATTTCCCAACCGTCAATCATAAAGAACCCGCTCCAGATTCGCCGCACAGATCAACCTGAGATCATCGTCCGATATCTCCAGATGATGGAGCGCGTACAGCATCGGTCCCATCGCATATCGCGGGAAAAACGATCCGTACAGCAGGCGACGCGCGCCAAACTCCCGAACGAGCTTTTCGATCCCGCAGATATTCTCATAACGGCTGAGTTCGAGAAACGCATTGGGCAACACCCGCATCATCGGACGGATCATCATCGAATGCGTATAATGCGCGCCGACCAACACGACAGTCAGGTCCGGATACCGACTCAACGTATCGACGATCTCGACCGGCGGCGTATCCGCCAACGAGACCCAAAGGGGAATACCCTCGGCACTCAGCCAGGCGAGCAAATCACCGTAAAGCCACGAAACAAATGGCAGCCTGCATTCCGCGGTATTGTGCAGCCGTACGCTCGAAACAACACCATCCCGGTGGAGATCGCACAACTGCCTCAGCGAACCAGAATCGCACCCGGCGACGAACTGGGGAACGAGCGCGTCATTCCGATCCGTCAATACCGCGAGCGCGTCGTTCCCCTGCATCGGACTAATCCATTCGCCTTGAACGGAATAGACAAGCGCGCGATCAACCCCGTGGCGCGCCATCTCTTCGAGCAACTGATCGGGTGAGTCGAATGGAGATCGCCGGTCGTGGCGATTGCCGATCCCGACATTGGCATCAAACACGAAAACGCGAGATCTGAAAGACAAAGACATGTCGGGTTAATTCCTTGCTCTCGGGGTCACCCGCAGCACGCCCTCATCGGCATCTACCACCACGTGGTCGCCTGTAGCAATCATCTCAAACGGATCTCGATCCAACTCTGTCATCATAGGAATCTCATTGACAATACATCCGAGCGCAGCCAATCCATCCACCTCCACATTGACAAAAGCCGCAGGCGCATTGCCTTCCAATTGTGCCAGATTTAAAACCATGGGCGTACCCGAAGAACCTTTGGTCGAGCGGATAACCAGCACGCGCCCGCCCAGAGAAATCCCCTCCAGGGGATGCCCCACGCCGATCACCTTGCCCGTAATCGCATCCACCTCACCCCAGAACGACAGGGTCGTATCAGCCACCAGCGCCTCGCCCTCGGCGTATCCCTTTACCACACCGTGTCCTCTAATATCAATGGTATCAGCCATCTCCGAGCCACCTTCCGGCAACTGCCGCGCGTATGCAAGCGTCCGTCTTGGCAATAATCACTTCCGCGCCCACCATCCCCCGCGCATAGTGCGCCTGCTTAAAACCGTGGGTCACAATGCGCTTCGCCGGAATCCGCATATTTGTCGGACAGGTATCGCAAAGAATGCGCCCGCCCGCCGCCTCGATAATCTCCGTATAGCCCATCCTGTCCGCATTCCCCTTGGTACCCCGCGCCGTATCGATCCACAAGCGCACGCCTTCCGCCACCTTTTTCCCCTTCAAAAGAGCGGCGATTTTCGACAACTCATTAATAGACGCATGCGGGCAACCCAAAATTACGGAATCGATTTCATCTCCCGTACGCACCCGCAAAGACTCATACGTCTCCCTCAACGTCTCTGCATCAAACGTCAGATAATCCTCGGGAACATCCCCCTGAAAAGCCGCATCTATCGTGGGCGCTTCTGGCGTAACCCCGGCGATATGACACATCGTCACCCCGCCCGAAGTCGCCAGCGCCGCACAGAGTTGCTTGGCCTCGTCCTGAGAGGGCCGTCGCACACCATTGAACACCGGAATACCCAGACCCGCTGCTTTCCCGGCAAAATAGCCCAGCGCACCCCAATCGGGCGGATCTTCCAACTCCGCCGTTACCTCTATCCGAAGCGTACCCTTGCGATTCTCATCCAGCAACACGCCAAACTCCGGAACCAGACCCAGAAGCGAAGCCGCAATCGCGCTCTCCGTGCCGTGCCGCGTAGTCCGCGCGCCCAGGATAGAATTGGCATAGACCACCGCAGATGATTCCGTCCACGCCAGAATCTCGTCCTTGAGCGGCACATTGCCCACCAGGTACGGGGCACAGGTAAAAGTGGGGATAAACCCCGCATTCGCAGCCAGAACCGCCAGATCCTTCTGCATCTGCACCTGTTCGGGATCATTCTCGGGCACATCCACATCGTCCAGAGTCACAAACGCGGCATGCACCGTACAGGTACATCCGGGATGTGTCCCGTGGGAACACGCCTCCACGAGATCGGCCATGTATTGGTCCATTGTCTCTTTGGACGCCCCCCGTGCCATCAAATTGGGCACTGGCAGCAAAGCGTGTGTATTATCCACCTTAATCAGCCGTTTTGCCCCCATCACCTCGCCCCATTCAACCAGCCAGCGCATACACTTGGCCAGATAGTCTCCCCGCGACCCATCCAGAACCGCCTGCTGTTCTCCTGTCAGTTCCATAAAACACTCCTCCTCAATTACCAACTGGATCGACACCCGCCATCTCGTAATTCCTGAGCCAGTCGCGATGGGACCGGGCCACACTTTCCGGATTAACTTGACTGCGAGCAATAAAACCCGGCACATTCTCACGACCTGTCGGAAGCCCAATGCGGCTATAGCGGACATCCAGACTCCACCTGACGGATTTTGTCGTATGCGGAGTTGATCGATGCAAAACGCGCTCCATCGTCAACAACACATCGCCCACATTGACCTCGCAAGTCACGACCTCAAAATCTGGAAGATCGCTTTCGAAAATCCCTTTGAAGTGAGGCGTTCGATAATTATGTGGCAAAAGACCGACCTGATGGGAGCCGCGAAGCACCTGCAAACACCCGTTTTCAGCCGTCGCCTTAACCAGTGGAATCCAGAAATTGACGAATAGCGTCTCTCCCGCATCCTCCGGTATGAGATAAGCCAGGTCCTGATGCCACGGCACCACTGTCGCCTCCAGATCCGGCAATTTGGCGCGCAGATTGGACTGCGGATGGGCGAAAATTTCAGGACCAATCAGAGATTCAGTCGCGTCCAGTATAGCGGGATGCGTCCTGAGCGCGAACATCCCGGGCGTCTTATATCTCTTGCCCTGAAAATTCTTCCAGATCCGCTCTGGCTCCGAACATGCATTCGACACCAGAGCCAATCGGGTCTCAAAAGGCGCGTCTGGGAAGGTATCCCCCGGATTGAGCAATCCCTCATCCACCGCCGCGCCCACCACCTCATCAATTTTAGCCATGATTTCATCGATAAACGGTTGGTACGCTTCTTTGGGAAGCTGATCGCGGACGATCAAAAAACCATCGTCGTGGAACTGCGCCACCTGTTGCACGCTCAGTCCATATTTCATGGGGAATCCTCCAATAAGTTTTTACCCTCGCATCGCCTTGTAATCAACCGCAGAATTCTCTCCAGGTCAAGCGTTCTCTGCGGTTACCCCTCCTGATCTCAGGTCTAATCCGCACACTGCGCTCTTGCCCCTTCGGGTGGGTAAAATCCACCTATCCCGGCGTACCTCCGTAATAAAAAACAACCTCTCGCACCCTAACCTCACCGCTGACCAGATCTTCAACAGTAATCTCCAATACATTCACGCCAGCTTTTGCCCTTCTCAAATCGAGTTCGACATATTCGTACTCAGACCGCTCCGTCCCTATCTGCTCGTAGGTCACCGACACCTGGGGTTTTTTCCGCTTGAAGAGCGAACGGATCCCGGTCGTAATCACCCCGGCAATTCCCACAGTAGCTTCGGGCGTGAACCGCACCAGGTATTTCACCTTGTAACGGGTCTGACCGTAGTCATTCCGTTTCAAGTTATAGATCTCGAAATAGGCATAGACCTTCTGCTCCTTCGTGTAGGTCCTGGAAGGCACCGGAACCACCCAGAGTTCGCCCTTTCTAAATCGGTCGTTCGTCCCTTCATCGCCAATTGAAGAAGCGAGCTGGATGCCGCTGACATGGAGGCCCTCCGATGCATAGTCCGAGACCTCTACAGACTGCTTATAGATCCCGATGCGTGCCGAGGCCATGTCCTTGAGCTGAACCTGTAGCTCGTATTTCCCGGGCGGCACCTGAACTTGTAGTTGGTCGGGCACAAACACCCCTCTCGCCTGACTGAAACCCTTGCTATTCTGGTAAAAAAAATCATCTGTAGCGCGGTAAATATGGGTGTAATCCTCGTTCATCAGGGCCATGGAGCTCTGCACCCGGATCACGAAGTCCTCGTCTCCCTTGACGATCTCCACCTCGCGGGGGGGAATACCGTAATAGATCTCGAAATTGGTCTGTCCCTCGGAACCACGAAAATCGGCCAGATCGTAATAGAAATGCAACGCGGCACCTCGTATGCTCGGGCGATAATAATCGGGGGTTTGTGCAACAATCCTCTGGAAGACCGTCCCGGGAGCATATTCGAGCATTCGCGCGGCATTTGCGAGCTTGTTCTCTCCGGTGGAAATGGGGGGAACCCGGGCAAACTCGTAGTCGCCGCTGCCGAACTCATCGGTAAAGGTAAACTCTACCCCTCCCTGGAGCTGGGTGTAGGTCCACGTCTCCCAGGGCACGGTTTCAGCGCTGCGCTCCATCGTCACAGGAGCGTAGTTTTCGAAGGTGAGGCGGAGATTTGGATTTCCCAACTCATCCAACATACTCGTGGGATTCAGGCCGAGCATATCGGCGTTGGGATCTCCTTCCGCTTCCGCCGGATCCGGACCCACGGTCTCTTCTAACTCTCCGGGCGCGTCGAAGGACTCCGTTGCGATATCGTACTCTATATCGGGGCGACGAGGGCTGGACCGGATGGGAAAGACCGGTCCGGTAAAGGTTAAATACGTGGCGGCAGGGCCATACAGGTCCACGGCCATCCGGGTGCGCACCGCCTCGACCTCAGGGCTCACACTCAACTGCCGCTTACTGGAACGGTGGTCTGGCTCTCCGTAGCGAATATAGACCTCTCCCCGCTTGTCCCATGGGAAGACCTTTTTGGAAAAAAAGGTGCGTGCGTACCAGACCCGGCGGTAATGTTCAATGATACGCTCGTTGATCCGCGTCAGGATATCGGAATCCCGCCGCAGCCAAAATTTTTCCAGGTAATCCAGACGCTCGATACTGTCAGAGATCGCTTGATAGGCGTGAAATTCTCTCTCAGACGCAACGAGCGAGATGTCGGTATAGTGCTGGCGCTCTTGATCATCTACCTTCTGTAGATAGCGCTCGAACTGTTCTAAGGCGGTTTCATAGTGCTCTAAAAAGAAGTAGCCCTGGGCTATTAAGGGGATCAGCCGGGTCTCCATGAGATGCGGTTTCAGGTGAGGCGTGAGGTATGTGTTAATCTTGCTGTACTGTTCGCCCTGCACACAGGCGAGTCCGAAGTAGTAAAGCCCATCTACATTGTCGGGCTCCAGCACTACGTACTTCTCATAGTAGTGGATGGCTTTCTCGTGGTCCTGCCAGAAGCGCTCATAGAGTTCGCCCAAAAGCCGGTACGCCGGGGCATAAGTAGAATCAATCCTGATCGCCCGCCTGGCCTCGCCTCGAGCGCGCCTGGAGTTAAAGAAGGCCTGGAGTCCCCTACCGGGCCCCTCCACATAGACCAGTCCGAGACCCACATAGGCATCGGGATGGGTTGCATCCAGCTTTTTGGCCGTTTTGAAGGTCTTTTCGGCAGCCTTGAAGTCCCGGTTTTTGAGGTAGGCGTAGCCAAGCCGAGAGCGAAGGGCGGCATCCTCCGGATAGGCCTCAACCAGCCGGGTGAAGGTGACGACCGCATCGCCGGGCACGCCTTCGAGCATCTGTTGCTCTCCCCGGACAAGCAGAGAGTCCTTCTCGACTTTGGAAAGCTCCTGTTGTTCTGTTTCATCCCGGGCAGAAACGGTAGATATGAGGATCGCAATCCCTATCCCTACCAAAAGGATCCAATTGCAGGGGAATTTGTTCCAGTTTCCCCGATCTCGTAATCGACTCAATCCGGTCAAAGCATTCATCGCATCCTTCTCCTTTGCGAATGACCTGGAAGCGCCCAGTACATCCAAATTCCGCTCTACTTTGCTTTTGAAGTGAGGCCCCATTCTTTGCGGAGTTCCCAAATAGATTTTCGATCTTCCAGAGGAGCCTTGGGAATGACATCGCCCGCGTCTTCTCCCATATGGCGATCGTCAACCGCTTCGGATGCGAGCTGATAGCGGGTATCGCTGCTAAAGCGGAAATAGTTGGATGTGTTTTCAAGCGAGGCGTGCATAAAATACATGCCGAAGATGACGACATCGCCCGCGTTAAAAGGGGTGGATGCCCATCGGACACCCAGAGTTTTCATAACGTCATCGGGATCGGTGGAAAACGCGCCCCCATCCAGATCTTGATGCGCGTCCATTGCGCCGTAAGTATTTTTGAGATGCTGGATTTTGTGGGAGCCTAAACAAAGGGCAAGCGGGCCCATGTCCAGAGATATATCGCCGAGCGCGGTCCACATCGTATAGAGTTTTTTGGTGCCAGCACCCATATAGACCACATCGTAATGCGCCCCCGCATTCTGACTGCGGCAGATCACGCGGAGCCATTTGTGGTCAAATGAAAGAACAGGGCCACCCATGAAGCGTTCGAAGAAGTCCAGGGTATTTCTGCCTTCAACGATTTCGAGAAATCCCGGCC
The DNA here is from genome assembly GCA_951812755.1 of uncultured Latescibacterota bacterium. Lineage (GTDB taxonomy): Bacteria > Latescibacterota > UBA2968 > UBA2968 > UBA2968 > VXRD01. The sequence goes on along the minus strand of OX638329.1, from coordinate 6,403,630 downwards.
ATTGTTTCACAAGTCGATCCGGAAAGCGGGGACGGCGATTTTCGCCAATTACCGCCTTGTCCAGAGGCGTGTCCGGGGCAAGGAGATTCTGGGCGGCCATGTGTTCCAGAATTTCTCGCCGGGCATTTTGAATTTGCTGCCGCGTATGAAAGTTGCGAATGATGAGATAGCCGTCTTCTTCGATGCGCTGGTGAAGGGCCTCGGTATCGTCGAGCAGGTGAGTGGCTTCTCTGGGAGTGAAAATGGTTTCGCCAAAGACGAGTTCGCGCCCGGACATCGAAACCCGGGTTCCGTCGGGAATATTAAAAGTGGACATGGGTATTCTCCTTATGTGAAAGACTGCCTTCAAAAGTATTCCAGACCAGGGGAAAGTCAACTATAAGCTGAACCGATTCCCGAATCACCCCGCACAATGCCTTTCCCAGGCATCATACATCTCGGCCATCTCTTTCACCAGGTCCGGGTATTGATCCGCAAGGTCATTCACCTCTGTTCGGTCGATCTCCATATCGTAAAGTTCCCAAAGCGCATTCGGGTCCGGCCGCGCTTTTTGTTCTGACCTTGCCTCTCTGTCAGGACGCCAGGGATTGTAATCTCTCCAATAATCAGGAGAGACGAGTTTCCATTTTCCCATTCTCACGGCACGCCAGAGAGCGGTCTCACTATACTGATTCCAGTACAGCGCCATGTGGCCCTCGCGCTGTTCGCCTCTGAAGACCGGCAGCAGGCTCTTGCCTTCAAGGGGCAGGACGCCTTTGTCGGAGGATGGGTATTCCGCCCCTGCAATGTCTGTACAGGTGGCCATAACATCGATGAGGTGGCCGATCTGATGGGTGATCTCGCCCCCGTTTTGAATCACGCGCGGCCAGTGTGCGATGAGGGGTGTAGAGATACCACCTTCGTGGTTCCACCGCTTGAATTTGCGAAAAGGCGTATTGCTGAGATTGGCCCAGGGCAGATCTACCGTACGGTACGACGCCACGGGACCGGGCGGAATATCGGGCGTGCTGGTCCTGTCTTCATCGCTGGCGCCGTTGTCGGACAGAAACAGCACGAGGGTGTTTTCCTCTATACCGAGTTCGCGGAGTTTGGCCTGAAGACGTCCGACATTCTGGTCCACGCGGTCGATCATGGCCGCGTAAACGGCCATCTTCAGATCCCAGGCATCTCGATCCTCAATCTCCTCCCACGACAGCGAATCCGGATCGCGCGCCGAGAGGGCCCACCGCTCGTCAATCAGGCCCATCTCGACCAGGCGTTCGAGGCGCTGCTCCCTCAGCCTGTCCCAACCGACTTTGTATTTGCCCTTATACTTTGCGATATCCCCCGGCCAGGCGTGCAGGGGGTAGTGCGGCGCAGTATAGGCCACGTAGAGAAAGAAAGGTCTGTCTTCTCGCCCGTACTCGTCCAGGTATCCAAGGGCGTAATCGGTGAACGCATCAGTGGTGTAGAAGTCCTTATCTTCAGGCGTGTAGGGCTGGATGACCCTGTCGTCGATGGCAAATGCGGGATTGTCGTCCGGAAATTTTTCACCGGGCTGTTCTTCGCCGAGCCGTTGCAGACCCGGGTTAAAGAAGTTGCAGCATCCGTCAACGAGGCCGTAATAGCGGTCGAAACCCCGTTCGACGGGTAATCCAGAGAAGAGCCCGGACAGATGCCATTTCCCCGCCATGAGGGTGCGGTAGCCGGCGGTCTTGAGTACCTCGGCGATAGTGACACAGCCCTTCGGCCCTCCCCTGCTGACTTGCTGGGAGTAAAGCCCGGTCAGCAGAGACGCCCGCGTGGGTGCGCACAGGGCATTGTTGTAGAACTGGGTAAAGCGAAGGCCGTTTGAGGCAAGCCGGTCGAGGTTGGGAGTGCGGATCTCGCCACCGTAGCATCCCAGGTCGGAAAAGCCCATGTCATCGACCATAATCAAGAGAATATTCGGTCTTGAGCTATTTTCCGTTGATCTACTCGAGTTCATCAGGTATCTCCTTTACATTTACTCCGGCTTTTTAATAGTTGTGAACGTTGTGCCCATTGCCCGGGAACCAGATCCGGAGGGAACAGATGCCTGTAAGGCTCCGGCGGTCTCATCTCCCAGGCCTCCCTCGCTTCCCCACCAGCACTGCTTCCCTGCCGACATCATCCGTCATCCCGCGCAACGACCTCCGACCAGGGGACGCCCGAATGGATGTCCTCGTGCGCCTGAGACCAGGTCTCAGTTTCATAACCCGGAACATTTGCCGGAGTTAATCCCTCTGGAAGCGAGCCGTGCAGAAGCGGCGGACAGGAGCGGAAACGCAGCAGATCGATCAGCAGCTTTTCCCGGATATCGCGGTAATCGGAATCATCCCACCGGTTGATGAGTTCGCCCGGATCAATGCGATGGTCGTAGAGTTCGCTCTCATCTCCCGTAATATCGAGCGTAATCCGAAATTCTTCCGTACGCATCGACATATGGTGATACGCCTTGACGTGTTCGCAGAGCACGGCCTGCTTATTCCAGGTATCTCTCCCCTGAAGAGCGGGAATCAGACTTCTGCCCTGAACAGTATTGGGCGCATCGATACCCAGAAGATCGGTCAAGGTGGGATAGAGATCGACGGATTCCACAAAGCTATCGAAAACCTCCCCCTGCGGTAACGCCGCGGGATAGCGCAGAATAAACGGCACCCGATGGATGCACTCGTAAAATCCGAGATTTTTCCAGATCAGGCCGTGTTCCCCGGCAAAATCGCCGTGGTCTGCCGAATAAATGACGATGGTCTCCTCGAGAATGCCCTGAGACTCCAATTCTTCGAGAATGCGCCCGATCTGCTCATCAATCAGGGAGACCAGTCCGTAATAGTGGGCGATGCACTTTTGCAGATGTGCCCTATCCCTGGGCCTGAAGGGATAGGGAAGTTCCCCCCGTTTGGCCTGTTGCTGGCGTTCGGCCTTGCCCTCAAACTCATCCGCTGCATTGGCCGGCACCGTGACCTCCTCGGGATCGTACATGCGATCAAAAGGCGCGGGCACGGTAAGCGGATCGTGTGGTCTTGAAAAGGAGATACACGCAAAGAAGGGTTTGCCCTTGTCGCGCTCCCGAAGATATTTGACAGACTCATTCCCACACCAGACCTCGACCGAATGCGCCAGTGGCAGGGGCGAAGTCACCGCACATTCGGGGTGCCGTGCCCACTTTTTGGTCAGGTCAAAATCATCTGCCACCCCGGCTTCTACCAGACTGCGAAAATAGTCGCAACTCAACGGGTCGTCAGGCAGGGCGTCGGTCATGTGGTCAAAACGGTGATAATCGAACTCGCGGCGGGGCCAGTGGACTCCAATATGCCCCTTGCCGATGATGGCCGTTTGATACCCCACCCGCTTCAATGTAGATGTGATCGGATTCAGATGATCGGGCGGTTCGTCAGTGTTATTGTGCCGCCGGTGAAAATGCTCGTACATCCCCGTCATATAGGAAATTCGGGACGGACCACAGTGCGCGCTATTGCCATACGCCCGCGAAAATCGCACCCCCTCTCGCGCCAGGCGATCCATGTTGGGCGTCCTGAGCAAGGGTTCTCCCGCACAGGACATCGTGCGCGCATTGTGCTGGTCGGTCAAGATCCAGAGGATGTTGGGTTGTTCAGTTGCCATGGTGGGTTATCTCCTTTTGAAAATTCCAAATTACCAGCCGTGAACATAATGACCGTCTCCGAGGGGGAACCAGATGTAGTCAACAAGGGAGGAGAGGAAGACCCCAGCGACGTAGCCTATCGGGAGACCGATGAAAAAAGGGGCTGCACGGCGATACAGACCAATGCCCCCGATGCGCATGATCAGGCTCTTGGCGGCCCAGGTCAAGAAGATAGAGAAGGCGTAGATCCGGGGGCCCGTGGTATTCTGAAAGGCCAGGCCGAGGGGATGGAGGGGCCACCAGGGCAGGCGGTTACGCAACAATATCATGAGCAGAACCTCCAGAGCGCCAAAAAGACAAACGCCAACCTTGGCGGGGTCGAAGACAGTGAGATCGCTCTCCAGGACTTTCGCCGCCAGTCTGTTGTACGGAGCGACCAGTGATCCCGCCGGGTTAAAAGGTCCTTTGTGCAGGTTCTGTCCACCGTAGATGTAGGGCAGGTAAATCACGAAGAAGAAGGAGGCGAACAGGCCCGCGAGAAACGCCAGCAGAACGAGCCAGACGACGAGTGATCGCCTGCGGGTGAGGCTGCTGAGGAGCTTGAAGTGATGGGGCAGCGCCGGCCAGGCCGGGATGCGGAGGTTACCGAAGAAGACGCCCGTGTTGACCATGCCGATGCCAACGAGGTCCCCCCGGGAAAGGTTCGCGGTGCCGACCAGGGTCTCCAGCATAGGTCCCCCTTTTACGGCCACTGGAAAGAGATGGGTAAATCCGCTGGCGGCCGTGAATTTGGCAACGGTCAGGTAGGCGATGTAGAGCATTAGAGTGTGGGCGATGGCCATTGGGAGCGATATGCCGAAGGCGTGCATCAAGCCGACGATGAAGACGGTAGAGATCCCGAACCCGAGCAGGGCAATCCGATAGAACGCGGTCTCCTCGTCCTTCGGAGCACCCACGCCCCCGAGTGCGGTGCGCCAGACCCGCTGCAGATGGCCCCGCGCGACCCAGACCGACCAGAGCGCCAACAGGACCATTGCGCCGTAGCCCTCCAGGTCGAGGATTCCAGTAGGAGGAGCCTGCTGTCCGGATAGTCCAATACCGAAGCCAGTGCGGTTCATGATCCCCAGTTTGAAGATCGCCAGCAGGCGGAACGCCCAGAGGCTGAGCAGGATATCCAGGTTGCAGAAGTAGGTAAGCCCGATCACCGTAGGCAGGACTCGGAGATAGACCGGAGGAAAATCCCTGCTTACATGCACCGCTTTGGTCAGGTAGAATCCAAAAACGGTGATTTCGGGCAATACGACCGCGAAGTAACCTGCGATATTCCAGAGAAAGATACCAAATACCAGAAAAAAGCCCGCCCAGAAGACGCCATCGCGGAAGAGGCGGGGTACCCGCCCCGGCTCGTCGAATCCCGACGTCAACTCCACGGCAAATTGTGCAAGCGGATAGGTCAACCGTTCGGCATCCTCCCACTGGCGCTGGAGGATGATAAACGCGCAGATGCCGGCTGTGAGCACGGCGATGGGGATCGCCGTACCCCAGAAGAGGGGCCTGACCCATCCGATCCAGGGCACGGGTGTCTCGGGCGCAAGGCCGTCGTAATAGGGTCGGATAACGGCCGGAGACGCATCGGGCATATACCACCAGGGCAAGGCGTCGAAGAACGCCTCTTCCCACCGGTTCTCGGGGGAGGCGAAGTAGGTGGGTGCGGCCAGGGTACTCGCCCAGTAGCCGGTAAAACCCTCGAAGGGGATGTTTCCGGCGATCCAGGACATGCTGTAGATCACCAGAAGTTCAGTGCCGCTCAACGCCGCCCGGGGGAGGAAGGCCTTCAGGCCCAAATTGACGAAGAGCCAGAGACCGAACGGGATCAGCATCGCCATCGGAAACTGGGACTTGTTCAAGGAAAAGGAGCCCATGACCATGCCGGCGTAGTCGGCATAGATGTTGAGAATTACGACAGTGGCCGCGCCCAGGAGAACGGAGCGGAGGGTGATGCGGACGGGCGCCTTCTCGGGAGCCTGGCTGGCGTTGGTGCCAAAAGCTGAAGAATCTGGCATGGGATCTGTTAAAAAATCGCAATGGCGCAAAAGCCACCCATTCAAACCGAAAGGTCCCAGTCGGGTAAGCTTTGTACCTGAGGTCCCCTCAGCTCCTTCTAAAAAGGAAGCCGAGGGGATTTCGCGTTTTCAGCCCGGCGGTTACAGCGAGCCGGAAAAGCTCAGACGGATTGGGGCATCGAAATATTTGCCGAAGTTGGAGTAGGCGATGTCCAGCCGTATATTTCGACCTGAGAAGGTGCCCTTCAGCCCTGCGCCGACGGTCCACGATTCTGCATCGTAGTCAAACTTATAGCCGGCGCGCAGCGCGACGATATTCTTCAACCACAACTCGCCGCCCAGATTATAGCGCTGGTCGCGGTCGGTGAAGTAGGCCCCCTCAAAGGAGGCAGTTAGCGACATTGGATCGCCCAACTCGCCGACGATCTCCATCGAGGTGCCCAGGTTGAACACCACTGGAAATTCCGCGGGGTCGCTGTGGATCTTCATCTCGTTGCCCAGGTTGTTGATGCCCATGCCGATGCGGAGGCTGCGGTAGCCAGTGTGCAGCAACGTGTAGAGGCTCAGCGAGGTCCCGCCCAGCTTTTCCGGGCCGAGATTGGACTGGACGAATGAAAACTTGGCAGCCGCAGAGAGCTTGTCGGTCAACTGACGGGCAAAAATCACACCCAGGGCGTAGTCGCCTACATCCAGCATTTCTCCTGTGCCATTGGGCTCCAGGATGGTGGTCCGTTCGATCTCTGGAGGTTGGTGGTTGACCACGGAAATACCCAGCATAGCGTTCCACCCGACATTGAGGGCAACAGCGCCAGAGTAGAACTTGGAATCTACCAGCCACTGCGCGTATCCGAAGGAATAACCCAACCGCCGCACCGAGGTGATACCGGCCGGATTCAAATAGATCGCATCCATGCCCTCGGCAACAGAGGTATAGGCGTCGCCCATCGCCGCAATACGGGCACTGGGTGTGACCTTCAGGAAGGCGAGCGTGCTCGGTCCTTGTTTTTCAAAAGCTCCGGTAACCTTGTCATTAAACAGGTGCGGCACATCCAGATCTTGCTGTGCCTCCGCCCCCAGCGTGCCGCAGACGGCAATCGCGATCGCAAAGAAGAGAATTCTTTTCATAGTTGAAACCATCCTTTATTTAAAACAGCTACTTGTGCAGGATAAAGGCTCCTCGAGACAGCTTGCCCATGCTCTCCTGTACCTCGGATTCCACGACAAAATAGTACAGTCCGGAAATGACTTCTCCACTGAGGAACCGATCCTTTAACTCCCAATTGGTCTCGCCGAGAAGCGGGTTGTCGTGTTTGATTATCGCCACCATATCGCCCGATACCGAAAAGATGCGGATCGTACACTTGTGGGGTAATCCCACAAACCGCAGGCTCTCGGAGCCCTGGTAACTCTGGCCGTCCAGAGTCACGCTGAATGGGTTGGGCACCACCCGCACCTGTCGCTCCAGATTGTCGCTCATTGTGCTACTGGCCATCTTCGGGCGCAGCGGCACATTGACCTTTGTCTCCGGCGCAGAGTAGCCACCCTCCAGTCCGCTCACGGTGAGGTGTTCCCGGACTTTCGGAGGCAGATCGGCCAGCGTCACTGTCCCTTCATTCCAATCCTGCTTGGGGGAAGCAACAGCGCGGACGTTGTAGATATAGCGGAAGCCGGCCAGGGAGTTCGTATCTACATACTTATACGTTCCGGCATTGGTGGCAGGAAGCTCTTCCACCAGTTCCCACGGGCCGTATTCCTGGAAGGTAGATCGGTAGATCCGGTAGGCCACAACGTCGGCCTCCCCATATTCGGGGTTGATTGCCTTTTCCGCGGCGTCGGTCCACGATATCTCGATGTTGGCATCCCGGTTATTCCCCGCCTGGAAGTCCACGTCCGGTGGGGCGTTGGGGATGCGTAAGCCGCTGTCGTATGCGAACTGGGCGTGCGACAGGTTCTGCAGAAGGGCCTTTTCACCCTGGGCGAGCACCTGCTTGCGGGCATCGTCATTCAGACCCCTTTCCCCCACCCCGAATGCCCAGCTCATCTGGTCCCTTGCAAAACCGGTCCTGGAATCGACGTTGCTCTCTTCTATGTCCCCGGCGTGGCCAAAGACGTAAGCGACCACGATCTTGGCCTTATTTCCGGGCGCCAGGTCGTAGGGACCGTAGATCTGGTCGGACCAGACGACCCCCTCTGCTGGGGGATCGGCCATTGAGGGAGCCGTGTAAATGTCGTAGAGTTCGGCCATACCTACGCCCTTGCCGATGGGATCGTCGATATTATCAAGCCCGTGTGCCCTGAACCAATGCCCCAGAACCTGGTCGCTCTTCGGATCCACGTAGCCCTGTACCAGATCGTTCGCGTTGAAAACGTGACTGGGGCCGGAATTGCGAAACGCCAGGGGGGCAAATCCGGCGTATTCCGGCGCGATCGGTGTGCCCTTCGGCCGGTCTCCGCTGGCGGGGAAGGAACCACCGGGATTCTCGAGGTCGGGATCAAATGGATCTCCTGTATCATCCTCAAAGCTATTGGTGGTATTCCCATCATATACATAGGTGATGTATTTGCCGGAAAAGTCCGCAGCGGTCAGGCCGCTGAGGGAATTGGGCTGGAAGCCGGGGGAGCTCGAGAAACGGAAGAAATCGTCCAGCCCACCCGACCTGTTGTATCGGATCATCCCCCCTTCGTGCCCCCATCGGTAGGAGGTACCGGTGGAGTTGACGTAGAGGGTGTTGTTGAAGCCGAAGTAGGTGTCGTTGAGGTGTTTATCGCCCCGGTTCTCGAACTCGACATCCACGATAATGAAGTCGTCGAAGTCCTGATGGCTCCAGGCGTATATCTTGCGCGTCATCACGATGTTGTGCTTGAACCGCGTCTGCGTGATGTGAATCTCCTCAGGCGCGTCCTGCACGGGTGGATAGATATGGTAGTCGTAATTGTGAATCTCGTAGGGTTCGGCGGCCGTGGCATCGCCCGACTTGGGCGTTGCGCCGGGATACCAGTTGGCCATGTCCAGGCCGGTCTTAATCCCCCTGGAGGGCACGACCGTGCGGATACCCCAATTGGCCTCTGGGCCGTTCAGGATATCGTAGATCATCGGGAACACATCCTCCGAGGGGTGGCGCGGACCGGTCCATGAGACGTGCTTCTCCCCATCCACGTTTGTGAGCACCAGCACGCCATTGCCGGATGAGTGCATGGTGCCTTCGGACTTGTTCGCACCGTCGGACCAGGCCTTGTCACCCCAGTATTCCATGTAATCGGTAGGGTTCATCAGGGTGTAAAACCCCATCATCATGCCGGGGTAGATCAGACGGAATGCAGCCCGGCCCGCGCTGTCGGCGTAGTGCATGCCGGAAAACCCGTAGTTGTGAAAGGTCTCCCAGACAAGCGAGCGCGTCATCATGCGGCTGGCGTAGTAATCGAGCTGGGCCGAAGCGGTCAGGGCGCTCGACAGCAGTAGCGCCAGTGCCAGCAGGCCCACCCCAAACCATTTCTTTATCAAAGATACGGACATTGAACTTCCTCCAGTGTATGTTCCACAAGGTCAAAACTTCAGGCGTGCGCCGACCACCCAGTTGCGGGGATATCGCCCCAGTCCCTGGTCGTAACGGTCTAGATCGCCATCCCCATGCTCCAGGTAGGTGCCGTTGTCCGGGTCTGGCATCTGCTTCCCCCACTGTATCCAATCGAAACCGGTAGTCATGTCGGCCTTGTCGTTCCAGAGGTTGCGGATCTCCAGGAAAGCGGTGGCTGTCATCGCGCCGCCAATGTAGAATTCCCTCTCCAGGTTGATATCGCTAACCAGAGAGATCGGCCCGGTCCGTCGCTCCTGGGGACCTGTGGGAGGCGTATAATTGAAGGGAATGCCGGTATGGAGCCGATAGAGCAACGATATCCGAAGGCTGGCCAGAGGCGCAATGTGAAAGTCAGCAGGACTGGAGAAGAGAAATTGCCCGCTGAGAATATTGCGCCGGTCAATACCGCTCTGCAGTGTCGGCGTATTGTATCGGCCAATGGTATAGGCATAAATCCCGGGCTCGAGTATCTCCACCGGGGCGTTCCAGTAGCCATCGGACAGAGGCTCGCCGATTCGGCTATCGTAATCCTTGAGTTGTGCCCTGGCCCTTTCGGCCAGCTGCACCCGCTCCTCCTGGGTAGGCGCATGGGGGACCTCCTGTCCGTCCGCCTGCGCATCCACACCCACGAAGTATCGATCACTCATAACGTATGAGGGACCGACCACGTGGTAGGCTCGCCAGTTCCGAAAGCCGGAATTATTCATATTTTTCGTCCACGCGAGATTGTACGCCACGTTGAACGTGACCATGTTGCTGAATTGCTTCCGCAGAGAGACCTCGAACCCCCGGGACCACTTCCGACCCCGGTTGCCGGATCCCCTCGAAGAGACGCCGTCGTACCCGAAAGCCGGTTCCTCCAGGCGCCAGGAGGTGGAGCCATTGGTGATAATCCCCATCTGATCCCTGTAAAAGGCGGTGACACTGGCAACGTATTCACCGGCGAAGTTCCAGTCGAAACCGGCCTCGAAACTGGTTGATTTTTCCGGCTCGATGTCGGACATCCCGGAGACCCCGTGGTGGATCTGCTTCAGGCTATTGTACTTCTCCATCTGATCGATCTGTCCGTTCCCGTTCACGTCCCTGTCCTCTCCGGTCCCGCCGAATTCCCGCTGATAAAAATTCTGGATATCGGGAAATTGCCGGAAGACGCCAGTGAAGAACCGGATGGTAGAGCGATCGGTGATGGGGTGAGAGACTCCGACCCGGGGACTCCATGCGTGCAAAATCGGGAGGTCTTCGGTTACGGGCATGTTTCGAAAGCGCGTCAGGGATTCGTAGTGTCTGAACATCCAGAGGGTGGCGATGTTGCGCCAGCCCTTTACCGGGTCCATCGCGTCGAACCGGATACCCGCGTTGATCACCAGGCCCTCAAACTCCATCTTGTCCTGGATATAGACCCCGTACTGGATGGGGTGGGCCCGTTCCATGCCGATAATCGGGTCGCCCGGACCGCCAGCAAGGCGGATTGTAAAAGCGCGGGCCTGGCGGGATCCCTCCTCGTGGTGGTAGAGGCCATAGCGAGTGATCTCAAACCCGGTTTTGACGAAGTGCCCTTTGGTGATCTGGCTGCTCAGATCGGCTTTGAGGCGCACCCGCTTGTTGTCCATATACTTAAAGGAATAAATGTCCCTCGGCAGGAAGTACCCTTTGCTGTCGCGCCGCACGCCTTCGGTCGCAGAAGGCACGCCACTGGTGTCGGTCAGAGTTTGCTGCCAGTTGAGGCGCACTTCATAGAAGGTCGTGGGGGATAGGGTGTGGGTAAAGAGGAGATACGCCATCCTTTCGCTGAAGTTCTGTTTGCCGGCTGCGGAGTAACCCTCGGGCAGGAAGAGGTTGCGACCACCCCTGGTGATACCCCGCACGCCCCCGTCGGTCTCTCGCTGCTGCCCGGCGAAGGGATCATCGGGATCGATCCTCGTATTGGATCCATCGATTCGCCTGCTACCACTGGTCCCGGGGTCAAAGCCCTCGTAGTAGGCGAACACCCCGCCCAACTTCACCTTGAAGTTGGGGGACGGTCGGGCGACGAAGTTGCCAAAGGTCTGGATGTTAAATGGCTCTCGGTTGAGCGCGCTGGGATAGATGGGAGCCTTGCGACTGTGGGCCGCATTCATAAAGAAGGATATATCCCTGGCGATTGGTCCAGAGGCCGAACCCTCCAAATAGTGTCCGGACACGCTCGTGTAGTCGGTGCGTTCATGCACCTTGCGCCCGGTCTCGGGATCGGTTTCGTTCGCAAAGGCGGGGTCATTCCAATCCACCTTGCCTGCGTGGAAGGGGTGATCGTAGATGTTTGGCCCCCAGTGTCTCCTGGCTGGCAGATCCAGGCGGTATTCCCCAAAGCCCGTATAGGCGTCCCGGCCCTCTTTGGTGACCAGGCTGATCACGCCGGCCTGGGCGTTGCCGTACTCGGCCTCCATCCCACCGGTGACCACCTGCACCTCCTGCAGGGCGCTTTTGTTGATGCCCATCCAGTTGGGAGCTACAAATCCGTCGTTGTTGACGAGCCGAACCCCGTCGATTTCCACGAAGGTATCGTTTGAGCCTGCCATAGACGCATTGTTGCTGCCCCGGATGCGGAGGTTGCCGTCCAGCGACACGCCCGGTTGTAGCGCGATCACTTCATCGAGGGTGCGCGCAAGAGGCACATTCTCGATGTCCTCGGCATCGACGACATAACGGCTGAAGGTCCGGTCCGGCTCCACGGGTGGTCGCTCAGCAATCACCACCAGTTCTTCGGCCTGTAGCGCGGCCTCCGCCAGGTTAAAATCGACGGTGGTGGTGAAGTCCGCACGCACGGCCACATCCTGTTTGGTCGCCGCGGTATAACCGACCATCGAGGCTTCCAGTTTATACCTGCCAGGTTCGACCGACAGGATGAGAAAGTAGCCTTCTGTATCGGTCGTAGCACCCCTGCGGGTGCCCTGGATCACCACGTTGGCCCCGGGCAATGGCATGCCTGAGGCGTCGGCCACAACACCATTGAGTTTGCCGACTATCCCGGCCGGTACATCTGTGGGCGAGAAGGCGACCAGCACCCCGACCAGCAATAGGCAAAAATTATAAAGGTATTTCATAGAAAAACCTCCTTATCGAGTAAAGTCGTGAGACATTGCCGGATACGGGCTACTGCTGGGCATAGAACTTGAACCGCACACCGACGTTGAGTTTCTGGAAGGGAAAGACCTCTTCCATTCCCCAGGCCTCCAGCGGACGCACACTGCCCAACACGATATTATACTGCCCTCTCAAGTCGATAGCCAGAGATTGGGTGGTGAAAAACTGCACCCCCAACCCGACATTGAGCCCCAGTGTCATGTGCTGGTCGGCCGTGGGTTCCAGCAGCAGATTCTCGTTCAGAGGCGGCGCGGGCTGACCGGGCCAGATCAAGCCACTGACCTCGTTTTTATATCTAAAATACCCCGTGCCCACCACCAGATAGGGCGCCCTTCCCCCGCCTTCTGCCAGCTTCCTACCCCCCTGATTGAAATGATACAGCCAGCTAATGGTCCCGCCTGTCCAGGTCATCTTCGAACTGGCCTGTGGGCTGGCATACTCCTGCTTGTCGATCGACCAGAGAAATCTCCGGTTCTCCAGTTCCCCGTCGCTGTATTTGACATAATGTCCCTCCACTTCGGCGGTCCACCGCTCGTTGAGGACATAGAGGGCTGTCCCACCGAGATTGATACCACCGGAGGGAAACCATTCGTTTAATTTGAAGGTCGGCAGATCGTAGCTGGCAGTGACGCCGAAGCCCCACGTCCCACCAACTTGCGCGACGGCGCCACGGGGCCAGGCCAGTAGCAAGACCAAGACCCCCGCTAAGAGCAAAATTCGCGTCATCGTATATCTCATAGTTCCTCCTTTTTTGAGACCTTCAATCCCCTCGAAAACTACTCCAAAATACTATTAGATCTTTCCGTGCCTCACCTCCTCTCAACAGGCATAACGGTTTACCAATTAATACAAGATTTGTCTTGACAAGAAAAGACAACCCGTTTTATTTCCTGACCTGGATATGCGAGGAGGTAACAGTGCCTCTTTACATCACTCCGAAGCCGTTAGCTCCAGTCTCGCCAAAGGTCGGTAGCTAACGGCTCTTTTTTTTAGGCTTGAACTCATCCCCCTACACCGTTCTGATGGTGCTCAGCAGTTCATCAGAACGGTCTTGAGAAAAGATAAACCGTAAGAATTCCTGTGTCAAGTTATTAGTAAACGTAAACATACCCTTCATCAATCCAGAGTACATATTCACCAACTGTGCACGCCATGTCCTTGCCCGGGGAACCAGACCGCGTCGATGAGGAAACACCAGACGACCCCAAACGTGTAGCCGATCAGCAGGCCCAAAAACAGGGGCATGGCCCGGCGGTAGAGAGCCACCCCGCCAACGCGCATCAGGATCGCCTTGCAGGCCCAGGCGAAGAAGACCGGGATGACGATGGACTTAGAGTTATCCGAGGCGGATATGGCCAGGCCGATGGGATGGATTGACCACCAGGCGAACCGATACCGCAGGAAGGTGAGCAGACCCATCAGAGCCGCGCCAATGCCGAAGAAGATCATCCGGTCCAGGGCCATTGGCCCGGGTGTCCTCATATGCGACAGGGTAGAGGAGAAGACACTCTTGGGATTCCCTTTGTAGTAGAACGCAAAGTTGTAGGCCCCGTGGATATATCCCAGATAAAGTGTAAGCCAGACCGAGGCGACAAGCCCGACCAATGCACCGACCACTACCCAGAACACCAGCATGCGCCGGTTTTTCCGAATTAAGTCGCCCAGCTTGACGGCCTGCGCCAGCCCCGGCGCGAACAGGCCCCGGATGTAGTCGATCAAAGAATAGGAAAGGAGCATAGAGGTGAGGGTGGACCCTGTCATCACGTCGGTCCCCCGCATGTCCATCGCAAAGGCCTGTGCGGTGATGGGAGCCTGCGTGGTGACCAGGCCGGTCTCTGAGACGATTCGGGCCATCCCGATGTAAATGATTCCCGTACCGATCAGGAAGACCAGCGCTGTGAGGAGGTCCATGCCGGACTGATGGATCAAAAACAGGATATACAACAGGCTCAGCAACAGGCCCAAAACCGACGTGCGGTAAGAGAGGATCTCCTGGCGGTCATCGACCGGATAACGGGAATTGAGAGCCTTCAAAAAGACGTCCCTCAGGTGGTGCCGGGCCACCCAAAGTCGCCAGAGGACCAGGCTGGCCAGTGCGCCGAAACACTGCCAGGACTGAATCTCCTGATCGGCGGTGAAAGAGTCCGAGGGTTGTTCGGTCTGCAGGCCCATGCGGTTGATGATGTGCCCTTCCACCACGTGGATTATGAAGAAGAACCAGACACTGAAGAGGACCTCCAGGTTCGCGAAGTAGGCAAAGCCGAGGGTGTAAAACTGCAAAGGGCGGATCCGCAGGGATGGCGAGTAGCGCGTGAATTGGAAGTAGCCCCCGGAAGGGATGAGGGCGATATCGGGGACAGCGGGAAAAAACCAGGAGAGGGATTTCCAGAAGAAGAGTCCAAACGCCAGAAGGGCCGCAACCCAGAAGAGCTTGCTCCGCATCAGGGCCGGCCAGAGGCGCTCCGAATCGGCGTCCCGGGCCAATTCAGTGGGTATGGAGACCAGTGGGTACACGAGTTTCTCGTGCTCGACCCACTGCTTTCGAAGGATGACCATCACACACGCCGTCCCGACCAGGATGGCCGCAATAAGGCTGCCCCACCACATCAGCGGGACCAGCCAGACCGTCCAGGGAGCCTGTGCGCCCGCAGGCAACCCCTCGTAGAACATCCTCAGGGCCTCGCGGTCGGTGGGCACCATCCAGGCGCTGAGGTGGGGGTGATAGAATTCGGCCCACTGGTTTTCGGGGGTGGCAAAGTAGAACGGGGAGGTGATGATGCCCAGGAAAAAGCCGGTAATGCCGGAGCCAGGGACAACCGACCCGACAATACCTATAGCCACGACTGTCAGAAGCTCCGCGGGGGAAAAAGCAAGCCGTTGCCGGTAGAGCTTGAGCAGAGGATTGAGGAACCCTACCAGGAGGACGAAGAGGGCCAGTAGCGGAAGCTGAAAGTAGGCCAGATTGAGCCGGGTAGATTTGACGACCGCTTCGGCATAGGTCACCCAGAGGTTGGTGAGGATCACAATGGAGAGTCCCAGAGCGACCGCCCGGAACGTGATCCCACGCTCCGGGAATGGACCGGCCTGTGTTTCGGGCCGTGGAGCAGCAATGACATTCTCAGACACTATTCCTCCTTTGATCTGGAGGTGCGTCGTTTACTCACGCATCGCCTTGTAGTCAACCGTCGCAAACGCGCCCTCCCACCCCTTTCCAAACGCAATCACATCTTCCACGCCCTCTTCCAGCGATATCCCGACCACATTCGGCGCCACCTTTCGCACGCATGGCTTTGTCTCGCCTTCTCGATGTGGCACAATAACTGCGAGAAATTTCGCCTCGCGACGCGGTTCGGTAGAAAACCAGAGATTGTTGTGTACGCGAGGCGCACCCGCCCAGATCTCATCCTCTTTAGACTTTCTGAGTGCATTCATCTGAGCCTCAATTTCGCTATACAGATCCTCTCCCGTAATTGGGTTTCGATACCCCTTCTCGCCGCACATATTTTCCACCTTCAAAGGACCGGTATCCCCAAAGTGATGCACCTGCACCTGCACCTCGTCAATCGCATAATCAAAAGCCTCTCCAGATATCGCCACCGGCACATCCGGCTGAACGTGATACAACCAGGAAAACACCGCGGCATCCGACGTCAGAGCCAGATCGTCAAACACCACAAAATAGCGATCTCTCACAAATAGGAAATGGCGGTAAAACCGCGCCAGATTGGGATGCTCGGTATAGGCATTTCGCACATCCCCACACACATAGACCATCTGCGGCGTCTCCTGCCACGCCACAATGCGCCCAGCATTTGGCAACTCTGCTGAACCGCGCACCTCGCCCTGTCCTGTGCCATCGATCAACACCGTATTGTGCGACTGGCTCGACCGCGCCACAGCATCCCGGTTGCTCTTCTTGCCCCCGCCCGTGGCAATCGTCTTTCCATAGGCAAACAACTCAAATCCGCCATTGCTCTTGTGGCTATGGCTATATCCTCCGCGCGGCCGGCAGGTGAACACAAACCCCACGCCCTTGCGAAAAGACTCGAGCTTCTCAGGCCGCTCTGAATATCCCATCGCCCAACCGGCAACCGGCAAGAGATGTGTGCGCGGGTATCTGGACTCCGCCTTTGGCTCCGGAAAAAAATGCTTCAACGCATACTCGATCCAGGGCCGGGGATAATCCGTAATCTCAGTAATATCGGGTTCTCCGAGGTTCAGGGGCTTCACCTCGCCCGTCGCCAGGACCCGTTTCCACTCCTTCCACGCCGCCAGCACGCGCCCATCCCCCGTCAAATAAGATAGCTTTCTGCGGTACGCGTGCTGCCCGCGTTCGTAATAGCGATACTGAAAAGCGATATCGCCCCACGCAGGTCTCAAAACCCCGACAGGTGCCAGATTCAAAAGAAAATTCCCCATACCCCGGTAAAACGGATTGCGTTCCAGATGCAGTTCGGGATGCATCATCGCGGCATAAAGAGAGGTCGCCATCAGAGAACCGAACTTCCAGCTACTATAAGAAACGCCTTCGTTCCATCCCTCATCCGGGCCAAACCCGGTGCCCACGCCCGTGATATAGTGCAAACCGAGCTCTGCGAATTGTTGCGCCGCCTCCGAATGCTCGGCAACAGCCAGCGCACCCGTCAGTGTCCACGTAATATTCTCCCAGGGATGGGAAGCCGGCGCCACGGCAATGCCATCGGCGCGAACCTCGCCCTCGTGCCGCCAGGAATATTCATTCAGCGTATGCTCGATGCGCCAATCCAGCGAGTGAATAATCGTCTCGCGCTCATCTTCGGAAAGAATCGGGTACAACCAGTCAAAACAGACCCCCATAAACTCCGTAATTTTAGTACAGAATTTTTCCCCATTTGGAAAGCCCTCTGGCGAAGAACATCCATTGGGCTGGTAACGCGCCATAGTCAATAGCCGATCTTTCATCGCCAGGTACTTTTCATCCTCCGTCAGCATATACGCAAACGCCATATTCGTGAGCAACTGCGCGTATTCGGGATAAATAAAGGGAAACGCCAAAGGTCCTGTATCCGAATCCGTCTCCGGAAAATTCACAAACCAGTCCGCCTGCAACGTCTCATCCGCCAGGCGAATGGCCTGCCGCGCAATCTCCCCACATTCCAAATCCTTGTCCTGAAGTTCTCTCAGTTCCTCTAAATTCTCAGGCGTGAAAATAATCCTCGGATGCCCGCTCACCTTATGTTCAATCGCCGTGCGATCCCACGCAACCGCATCGGACGCAAGCTCAAAGCTCCTCACCTCGCTCTCGCGCTCATGTGGCGTCCCCACATCGTACGTCACCTGCCAGAACCACTTGCGAGCACCCTTCAAAACCGGAAGCGCATTGTAAAAATTATACGGCGTCTGTTTGACATCGACCACCGGATCCCTCAAATCGGGTGTGCGCCCAATCCGAAGCCTGAACCTCCGCTCTATCGGCAGCGGTCCCTGCGGAATAATCGCCGGGTCAAACGGCCAGCTAAACCTGGGCGGATTCACATCGCACACCTGACCATCTGCCGGGCGAAACCCCATATACCGGGGATAAATATGCCGTTCGTCCATCGCCAAACGGTCTTCGCAACCGACGTTTATCGATTTTTCCATGACTATTCTCCTATTTAACTCCCGATGCGGTAGGCGGTTGGGTATCCAATTCGCAAACCGTAAATGACAGCATCGGGATGTTTGGCAAGTAGCTGTTTTGTTAGGAAAATTAAGCACCACCAGATTGCGGGTCTCTCGGCTGAACTCTATTGAAACCCTGAAGCATTCAGAATACTGCGTCAGATAGAGACATCGCTTTTCTCATCCATCAGCACGATGAGTTGGCGCACAACAGGTACCAGTTTGCGGGGAACCTGCATAGCGGTGTAATCTTGCTCAAAGGCGGTCTCGTCTTCAGCGATGGTCTCTTCTTCCGTCCGGGATTCGACATGTTCGATGACCTCCTGGACGCGCTTCTGATTCCACCCATTAGGATATTTATTTTTATCCATACTTATCGCCTCCTGCGTTGGCGACGGCGGAGAGCCCGCAATTCGTTGCCACGCATCTCAATAGCGGTTATGATGAAAAAGCTATCTGTGGGATAATCGTCGCGCACATAAACAATGCGCAAATATCGGCCGCCGCGGGTCTGGCCCAAGGCTTCGCGAGTGCCATTGCGACCAGCGCGATCTTCCAGCGCGTTGTGCATTACGTCTTCCACTTCGTATTCTTCGACGCCGTGGTTGTAAATGTGGAACTGATTAGTATCTGGATCAATGTAAAAGCGAAAATGCATATTTTTCTACCTGTTCAGACAGATGAGTATAGGCGCATCACAACACCGCCAATAATTTCCCCACCTTATCCTCAAAAATCACCTGCCATTCCGGCGCCAGCATACAATCGCTATCTTCTTGTGCCCCACCCCGATTTTTGAGTTGCTCCGCCGTTGGCGTATAATAGATATAGCCATTTGTAACACCCGCGACAAAAGTGAACTTATGCGGAGACCTTTTTTTAATATTGAGACCGATCTCCACCGACAACTCACCCGGGAACGTAACCAGAACAAATTCCCCAACCCTCAAACCCATCATCTCAACTTCAATTGTATTCTCTCCAGAATCTACATTCCGAGCCTGATGTTTTTTGAGCAAATTCAGATTTATCTGGATCCTCGTCAATTGCTCCATCGCGTAAATATTCTCAACATATCGATCCATACTCTCTCTATTTTCGGCATCCAGCTTCTTCAGACCATCTCTCCCCATCATCTCCTCATGTAAATAACGATGAGAATAATAAGAAGGAAAATCGCGAGAAAGATTGTATTTCACATACAGAGGAATAAACGTCTTCAAATTGAGACTCGTCCCCTTCAGAGCCTGAAGCAATTGTATCTGTTCGGCCTGTAGAGATTCGATCCGCCCCGCGAGATCGGCCCTCGGCAATTCAATGGTCTCACGGATAACCTTCAACTCCCCGCCTTCACTACTGCGGATCTTTTTCAACGCCTGCAAAGTACTGAGACCCAGCATATTTCCCAGAACCTCGGCATCCCGCGGATTATTGACATCCTTGTACAAAACCGGATTGACATCGCCCCCACAACCCTGCAAAAACAGGGCAATCGTATCCTCGCTCAAATTATCTTCAATCACTTGTGACGCAAACCCGGAAATATCCGCCGTATTTTCTCTGCTCGGCACCTCCAGAATCGGATGACACGCGAAATTGAAAACAACCGCCAGCGTCTCTCCGTCCTCCCGGTTCAGCCGAAGAATGCCGATTTCCGGATCGACTGGCCCAACCGAAGCGATTTCCTCATCGGGCGGAAGCGAGTACGCGTGACGGACATCGGCCTCCTTTCCATTTTTCAACACAAGCCTGCGGTTCTCCATAATCCTGTCCTCGCAGCCGGTGCCAGTGCCCACACTTACGGGGACCATATTTTGCCACGCCTCCACGACTGCTTGAACCGTTCGCGCTTCCACATCTGCACAGACCTTGCCGTGACAATGACTGGCGTTGATTAGAATACGTGCGGGATCGAGATTTAACTCCCTATTCAATTGCGAACGCACATTGGCGAGAAAGTCATTTTTGATAGAACCGATCTCAGCTATCGCTACCGCATCTACAGTCACAATAACAGCTATCTCATCACCAGACCTCAATACCAGCGCTTTGACATAAAGCGGGTCATTGGCCGGTCCCGCCTCCGGATCGGTTATAACCACCTTGGCAACACCCGCCAGGAAATTTCTCGAAATCATTTCCATACCTTACTCAAAGCCTGGGCTTCAAAAGAAATTAAGAAGCTCATTCTGTGCGTCCTGACAGTTACACCGTATCAGTGACTTTCTCTGAGACCAGAGGCTCAACTGATAGCCTAAATCCAAGACTGCGCAGAATCTTCTCCAGCGTATCCAATTTAGGATTGCCTCCCGTGCCAAGTGCCCGGTAAATCCCTGCGCGATTAAGATTTGTCTCGCTCGCCAATTTACGCAATCCGCCTTGTGCAACGGCAATATCCCGCAAGGCCAATAAAAAGGCATCTGCATCGCGGTCTTTGCTGTATTCTTCCAATGCGGTTTCGAGATATACCTTCGCATAATCGGGGTCTTCCAGTTTTGCGATAAGATAATTCTCAAAAGGAACAGATGGTTTCATGACACACGCTCCTGATAGTCATTCCAAAATTGTTTCGCTCTCTCGATATCCCTGCGTTGTGATCGCTTGTCACCCCCGCATAACAAGAGAATGATCGTTTGTCCAATGCGTCTAAAATATACGCGATATCCAGGCCCTATGTCTATTCTTAGCTCACATATTCCCTCGCTTATGGGCTTGTAATCTCCCAAATTTCCGAGAGAAAATCGTCTGATCCGATTTTCAACAGCCGTTTGTGCCCGTTGATCTCTAAGTCTATTAACCCACGCTTCAAAAGGCCGACGCCCCTGCTTATTTTGATAGATTTCTACTGTCATCCGCTGTCACTGCCGAAGTTATTGACAAAGAGTTCAGGGGACCGTTGCTTTACTTGATCCAACTCAAAACAATTCATCGCAAAATCCTCTTTATCCCACCTCAAAGCCCCAGATCTCTCTGATTGTAATTTTTCAAAACACTCTCCCGCGTCTCTTCGTTGCACTTGTTGGCATCCTCCTCCCCAATCAGAGGCTGATAAACATAGCGAGATTCATCCGGAAATCGCTGCTGCCGTGCATCAATCCCCTCATCTGTGGTTGCTTTTACCACCCATGCGTCCAGTGTGGCGTTGACGGAAACCAGATATAATCCACAAGCGAAGAAAGCGCGCACCCCGTCACATATCCAACAACGAGACCAAAGAAAAAAGGACGCACGCGATTGTAAAGCGGGATACCGCCAAACCGCAGAATCAGATGCTTGGCCGACCACGTCAAAAACATACTGAAAGCATACGTCCTCGACCCCTGGCTAATCTGAAAAGCCAGTCCCATCGGATGCAGCGGCCACCACGGCACGCGATTTCGCAAAAGCGTGAGCAAACCGGCAAAAAGCACACCCAGAACCCACACAGTCGCCTTGGCCGGATCGAACACCGTCTTATCGGCCTGCACAATAATTGAAACCATGCGATTATAGAGATTCCTATTACCCCCCTGGAACCCACCCAACCCCAAATTCTGCGCTGCATTGTCATAGCCGAGATAAATCGTATAGAGCATAGACGCGAAAAAACACGTCGAAAAAGCCAGAAAAATCGTCCAGACAACCCGCTTTCGTCTCACTTCGGACGAAAAAAATTTGAGATGATGGGGCAGCGAAGGCCAGACCGGAATGCGGTAATTCCCAAAAAACATATTGGAATTGACAAGACCCAGACCGACGACCTCCCGGCGCGTAAACGTCGAATAGCCAATCAAACTCTCAATAATTCGCCCGCCCCGAACCGCCACCGGAAACAAATAGGAGAACCCACTCGCCGCCGTGTATTTCGCAATGGTAAAATAGGCAATATAGAGAAGCACCACCTGAAGAATCGCAAGGGGCAGCGAAAGCCCCATATACGTGACAAACCCCACCACAAAAACCGTAGAAAGTCCCAACCCCACAAGCGCGAAACGGTAGGGAATAAGACCATCGTCTTTGGGGGATCGACAGCCTTCCACCGCCGCCTGAAACACCCTGCGCAAATGCCCCCGAGCAATCCAGACCGACCACAGCGCGAGAAAAACAAAAGCCCCGTGAGATTCCAGCAGCAAAATCTCATACGCATCTGCCTGCTGACCCGTATAGCCCACCGTATAGCCCACGCGGTTGATAAATCCCTCTTTCAAAATCGCAAAGAGTCGAAACGCCCAAAAAGAAAGAAGAATATCAAGATTGCACAGATAGGTCAGCCCAATAACGGGCGGCATAATACGCAGCCTCAAAGGCGGGAAATGTTCTGCGAGAATAACATCCTTATCCGCGATACGCACCGAATCGTAGATCCCAATATGGGGCAAATTGGGCGCAAAATACGTGATGATATTATAAACATAAACCAGCAGCACAACCAGAACGCCCGCCCAGAAGATGCCATCTTTGAACATCGCGGGAATGCGCTCCTTACCATCAAAACCCTCGGTCAGCGCGACGGGAAAAGTCACCAGAGGAAACGTCAGCTTTTCGGCATCTTCCCACTGCCTCTGAAAAATAACCGAGACACAAAGCGCAGCCACCACAAGCGCGATAGACAAGCTGAACCACCAGCCAAGCGCGCCTATCCAACTGCCCCACGGAATGCTCTCGCCCGGCGGCAGACCCTCGTAAAAGGTCGTTATGGATCCCTCCGACACCTGGGGCAACACCCACCAGGGCATAACGTCGAAGAGAAACTCCTCCCATCGGTTTTCGGGCGAGGCATAATAAGTCGGAGAACTGACAATACCACCCCAGTAAGTCGCCCATCCCGCAACCGGAATCGTCCCCACAATCCACGACATACTGTAAATCAAGACGAGTTCAGAACTGGAAAGCGCGATGCGGGGCCAAAAAAATCTGAGAACGAGATTGACACCAATCCATCCCACAAAAGGCAGCAACATAGACATCGGGAGTTGCGACTTGACCAGCGCGCTATTGACGAGCACCATGCCCGTGTAATTGGTATAAGTATTGAGCAAGACCCCCGTAGCCACGCCCAATACGACCGCCCGCACGGTAATAAGGGGACGTTTTTGTCTCGATACATCTTGTAAAGTCTGAGAGGCATCAATTGACATAACGACCTTAATCTTCACTCGCTAAACTCAAAACAGTATTCTGTAAGAAGCTGTTTTAAAATTAATACCTGATGTTACGCATGTCCGGCGTTTTGTCATGCTGAGCGTAGCCGAAGCATCTTTTCCACCTATTTTAGTATTAGCCGCCAACATCCGAATCTCTTCGGTGAGTTCATCATCCGTCATTTCTACATCTCCGAGCGGCTGGTCTGGAAGTGCGATCGTA
Source organism: uncultured Latescibacterota bacterium (assembly GCA_951812755.1). Classification (GTDB taxonomy): domain Bacteria; phylum Latescibacterota; class UBA2968; order UBA2968; family UBA2968; genus VXRD01. The sequence continues at coordinate 6,380,282 of OX638329.1, read as the reverse complement.
ATAGTTCGCATAGATAACTCTCTTCGTTTTATTGGTGTTATTATTTGCCCCCACCTCAAAGCCCCAGATCTCTCTGATTATAATTTTTCAAAATGCTCTCCCGCGTCTCTTCGTTCCACCTGTTGACATCCTCCTCCCCAATCAAAGGCTGATAAACATAGCGGGATTCATCTGGAAATCGCTGCTGCCGCGCATCAATCCCCAGCGCGATCAAACGAGAACGCTCGTAGATACGCGCCTCGTCGTAAATCACCTCCTCATCCCCACGCCTCACCCGCGCATTCAGAACAGAAGACCGGCGGTGAAAGCCAAAATTGACCGTCACCCGCTTATCCGGCGACGTATTGGCAAAAGAGCCGTGCAAAGCCTGGCGATTGGACATAACCACATCGCCGGGTTCACACACCATAGGAACCGCCCCCGGCAAACGGTCAGAACCACCATTATCCGCAATCATCGCTTTAATATCCAGCTTGCCCTGCTTGTGCGACCCGGGAACCACCCACACCCCATTGGCCGCAGTACTCCCGAAAAGCTGAGCCATAAAATTAAACCCATGCGTACCCTCATCCCAATCGGGCCTATCCCACTGCGTGGTGCCATCCTGATGCCAGGCTACCGATGCGCCCAACCCTTGCTGCTTGACAATAACAGACTCGGTAAACGGCGTAAAATCCGGCCCATTAATCTGCTCTGCAACAGACAGCAGTTGGGGATGTCCGTAAAGCCGCAAACAAGAATCCATAATTTGCAAAGGGGCACCGATATTGGAAATCACATAATCCGGCGCATCGGCGGGAGGCTCTGGCTCCGTCATCCTGGCCGGATGCCGCCCATTATTGCTCGACGTACCCCCCACGGGATCGCTCAGCGGTCTGACAAAGCGAAACGGCTGTCGCACCAAATCCGCCCCGAGCGCTTTGCGGCCCTTCGAATCGACCACCGCATCTTTAGTATGCGGCGCCCGCTCAAATGCATGCGCCAGATCCGCCTGCAAATCTTCGAGTTCCTCATCGCCCAGCGCACCCTCAAACACATAAAAACCCACGCGACAATACGCCTCTACAATATCCTCATCCAGCGTACCATCCACATTAAATCGGATAGCACCGCGATTCCCAAGCGCGAACGCCATCTCCTCGCCCTCTCGGACATAAGCGCCCTCTGATTTAATTTCCATTTTATTTCTCCTTAGAAGCTGTTTTAAAATTAATACCTGATGTTACGCATGTCTGCGTTTTTGTCATGCTGAGCGTAGCCGAAGCATCTTTTCCACCTGAGTTGGTAGAAGATTCTTCGACTCCGCTGCGCTACGCTCAGAATGACAGGCGCATTATCGCATTATATTGTGCCTATGCGTAACGTCACTTAATACCTGATGTTACGCATGTCCGGCGTTTTGTCATGCTGAGCGTAGCCGAAGCATCTTTTCCACCTGAGTTGGTAAGAGATGAACTGCTACGCAGTTATACCCCACTCCTTCGACTCCGCTGCGCTCCGCTCAGAATGACAGGGCAATAGCGCGTCGCCGAGAAGGGGCAAAATGAGTTTTAAAACAGTCTCTTAGTCCTCATAAGTGACGACAACATCATCGCCGTCAATTTCTACCGCGTAAGTCTTGACATACACCTCGGGATCCACCAGACAGCGTCCTGTTGAAATTTCAAAAGACCACTGATGCCATGGGCAGTGCAAAATCTCGCCATCGCCATCAATAGAAATTTCGCCTCCCCGCGTGGAAGGCGGCACCTGAGTCGTCACCCGACCGCCGAGTGTCCCGGTACAAAGCGGACCATTCTTGTGCGGACAGATATTGCGAACCGCGTAAAACGACCCCCCGACATTAAAAATGCCAATCCCGGCGCGCCCGCGAAATGGCACCACAATTTTGCGCTGCCCGGGCGGTATCTCCGAGACCCTGGCAACTGTGATGCGCGCCATTTACACATCCTCCATACGCAGCATCTCCAGAGCATTACCGACAAAAATGCGCTGGTGCAAATCCTCTGCCAGCCTGGGAAATGTCGTCACGGGATCGTTCCAGTCAAAATGGGGAAAGTCCGAACAATAGATAAGGGTCTCATCGGCGTGTAACATATCCAGCATCTGGTGTATTTGCTCGGGTCGCTCAGGCTCGTGCAAAGGCTGTGAGCCAACCCGAATATGGTCGCGAAAATACTCACTCGGCAACCGCTTGAGCCACGGCGTCTGGTCGCGCAAAGCCTTCCAATCCGAATCCATGTGCCACATCAGCGGAACAGCCCAAAACTGTTGTGCTTCAATGAGCGCAAACTTCAAATTTGGAAACTTCTCAAAAACACCCTCACAGATCAACGACGCCGCATGGGTACTCGCCATATACGGACGGCTCATCCTGGACTCCATATAATACGTGGGAAAACCCACCGGAGTCGGAACAGTCCGCGTTGCCCCACCACCGCCACCCACATGAGAAACCACCGGCAACCCGTGATTCTCGCACGCCTCCCATATCGGATGGTAAAAGCGATTGCCAAAAGGCATCATCGTGCCCATAGGCACCATCACCGCAACCGTATCTTTGCGATGCGCCAGCCTGTTGATTTCATCGACAGCCTGAGAGGGATCGGTAGGCGAAACCAGAATGGCATTGACGAGACGGCCATCGCGACTGAGCCAGTGCTCAATCGTCCAATCGTTGAACGCGCGACACAGCGCAGCCGCCCAATCCGGATCCGGCAAACCCGAATACCCGTAAAAAGGCGGTGGCCCCGTCAACAGTGCGTAATCAATATGCCAGCGGTCGAGGTGCTCTTTCTGCAAAAACTCAACGGAAAAATTGAAATCCCGCTCTTTGAGATCCGGATCTTTCAAATCTGGTCGGTTGGCGCGGAAGGGCATATTGGGATATCCACCGCCGGGCAGATGCAAACCCTGATCGTAGAGATGTTCCTGATAGAATTTGGAAAGATGCGGTAACAAATCTTCCGGACGGCGAAAATTTTGGTGTACATCGCAATCGACAATCGCAACACCTTCCCTGGACTTCGCGGGCCAGCCCGGTGCCGTAATGGGTGCAGCACCTATTTTTCCACCTATATCGCTCATTTAATCCTCCATATCTACTTTAAATAGGCGTTTTAATACCTGTTAAAACTAAAAGTACTGACACATCTGAGCACTTGTCAAGACAGAACGGGCTATTTTTGTTGACGGATTGAGAGATTGGTCGTTATTTCTTACCCCAAAATCATGTTCACAGATAAAAGGAGCGTATTATGTCAAACAAAATTCGCGTAGCAGTAATTGGCACAGGACAACGCGGACCGTCGCATGCACGCGAACTATTGGGATGCGATGAAGCCGAACTCGCACTCGTGTGCGACCTGGATGAAGAACGCGCCAAAAATGCGGCGGAAAATTTCAACGTAAAATACGAACTCGACCATCGGGAAGTCATCGCGCGGGATGATATCGACGCCCTGGCAATTGCAACGCACACGCGACACCATGCAGGCGTTATGCGCGATGCCGCCGCGGCAGGCAAGCCATTTCTGGTCGAAAAGCCATACTGCGACAGCATTGAATCGGGCGTAGAAATTTGTGAAATGGCAGAAAAAAATAACGTCGTAGCGATGGTGGGATATCAATCTCGCTTTACGGCTTTTGCTCAGGAAATGAAAGCCCTGGCGGAACAGATCGACCTGATACAAACCAATGTATCGCTTCAGCGCGGATTTTTTAACCCGCAGTATTTCTTCCCCGAACACTACAGCGGCATCCTCGACGCACTGTCACACACCATGGACCTCGCCTTATGGTGGACAGGCTCTTTGCCCGTGGAAGTGATGGGACACGAGCGTTGTGGCTTGTTTAAACCCGACAAAGACGCCGTAGAATTTGTCAACATCACAACCCGATGTGAAAACGGACAAATCGTGTGTATGACCGGCAGCATGGCGGGAATCCAGATGCAGAACATCTATCAGATGGCGGGCTTGAGGGGAAATATTTCGGCAACAGAACGCAATCGGATCCGATACGTGACACATCGCGGATTTGAAGAAGACAAAACACCGATTGACCTGAAAAAAGGAGAATGGACGGGGTCGGGACAGCCGCCGACAGACATGTGGACACATTTCGCGCAATGCGTGAAAGAAGGGCGAACAGATGTGTCACCCGGAGCGAGCCTGCGAGACGGACTCGCACAAGTGGCGGTGAGCGAAGGCGCGTATTTCTCTTCCCGCGAAGGAAAAGCCATCACAGTCGAGCTTTAACGAAGGAAAACAAAATGAACCTCGGATGTCAGGCGAGATCTTATGGCAAAGGCATATACCCCAACGAAGCGGACTTCCTCGCAGTGGTTCGCCAGATTGGAAACCTCGGTTTCAAGGGACTGGAAGCAAATTGGAAAAATCTGGAGCGATATTTTCAAGCTCCCGAAGCATTCAAACGCATCCTATCTGAAACCAATCTCGAACTGATTGGCGCGCATTACGGCGCCGCACACTGGGATGAATCCTCGCGCGAGCAAATCAGAACTGAGGGAAGTCAAATTGCCGACTTTGTATCCGCTGTTGGCGGACAGTACATCGTTTGCAGCGGGCGGCGTCCAACAAAGGGGTCCGTATCAGATGAAATGTGGGAAAAAACCGCAGAAGGCCTGAACCTCCTGGGCGAACAATGCGCGCCCAAAGGCGTCCAACTCGCCTATCACAACCACTGGTGGGAATCTGAGGAAGAGGGACTGGTCAAACTGGCGGCATATACCGATCCGTCATACGTGGGATTTGCCTTTGACACCGGGCACCACATACGGGCGGGCAAAGACGCAATTGCATTGGTGAACGAACTCTCAGACAGGCTACACATCATCCACCTCGCAGACCATTCAGAAGACGCTACAGGCCATGCAGTCCGACCACAATTGGGCACGGGCGTATTAGACCTATCAGCTTTGCAAAACGCGCTACAGGGATTTACTGGCTGGCTTGTTTTAGAAGAAGAAAATAACGCTCCATCCCCAGAGGCACAGGTGGCTGAATGTATTGAGGTAATGAGGACAATAACTTAAAATCCCCTGTATCCAAAGGAAAAGTTTATGCAGTTCATCCAAAAAGACGCACAGATAACACCGCATTATTTTCAAGACGACGGTGTGGTTCCAAACAGCGCTTTCCCTCTCATAGTCTATCAAGCTGCCCTATCATTGCCCGAAGACGACCCCGCGCGGGCATTTGAGCAGGTATTTGCGGCCAATCGCTGGTCGCGTTCATGGCGCAACGGTATTTATTCCTTTCACCACTACCACGCCACAGCGCACGAAGTGCTGGGCATCGCGCAGGGAAGTGCCAGAGTGTGCATGGGTGGTGAACAGGGTGTGCGTTTGACAATCGGACCGGGCGATGTCATGGTTGTTCCCGCAGGCGTGGGACACAAAAATTTGGGCGCGAGTTCAGATCTATTGGTCGTAGGCGCGTATCCCGATGGACAGCACCCGGACTTATGTCGAGAAAGTGCCCGTGAACACAGACACGCGCTGGAAAATATACCCAAAGTACCAATGCCCGCTTCCGATCCGGTCTTTGGAATAAATGGTGCTGTAATGAATTTATGGAAAAAATAATGCTGACCACCCTTCTATGAGGTTTTTATGCAACAGACAAACATGCTGTACATCATCTCCGATCAACACAATCGCAACCTGCTCGGATGTTATGGGCATCCGATGGTACAAACGCCCAACCTGGATCGGCTATCCGAACAGGGCACGCGGTTTACCAATGCCTACACCAACTTTCCAATTTGCGTGCCAGCGCGCGCATCTCTGGCCACGGGACGCTACGTGCATCAAATTGGCAACTGGGACAACGGACATCCATACACCGGAAACACGCCAAGCTGGCACCACCGCTTGCGCGAGCAGGGTTTTAACGCCACATCAATTGGCAAATTGCACTTTAAGGGCCAGGGCACAGATCACGGATTCACCGAAGAAATCGAGCCATTAAACGTCGTCGATGGCACAGGCGATGTACTGGGCTGCATCCGGGAACAGCCGCCCTTTCGCAACAAACGACCGGGAATTCGAGAAGCGGGACCTGGCGACTCGACCTATTTGCAATACGACCAGCGCAATGCAGACCACGCCATAAAGTGGTTACAAGAACATCAGCACGAAGAAAAACCCTGGTGTCTGTTTTTGTCATTTGTGTGCCCACACCCGCCGTATATTTCGCCGCCAGATACATACGACATCTACGACCCGGACGAATTGCCCATGCCGCCGCAATGGCGCACAGAGGATTGGCCCGATCATCCCGCAATGGACTATTTCAGGCGACTTTTCACATTTGATCCCCAATTCCCCGAGGCCATCGTGCGACAGCTAAATGCGGCGTATTACGGCGTATGTACGTACCTGGACCAGCAAATTGGTCGGGTGCTAAATACACTGGACGAATTGGAATTGACCGATACAACGCGCATAATCTATACGACAGACCACGGTGAACACCTGGGTGGACGCGGTATTTACGGCAAATTTACCATGTATGAAGAATCGGCCGCCGTGCCATTTTTGATGGCAGGTCCCGATGTCCCCGCGGGCAAAGTCGTGGAAACACCTGTCTCGCTCGTCGATAGCTTTCCGACAATTTTGGAAGCCGTGGGCGCGCAACAAACCGAAGCAGACGAGGATTTGCCGGGCGAGTCACTGTGGACAATCGCACAGGAAGAAGACCGCGACCGCACGGTATTTAGCGAATATCATGCGGTAGGCGCACAGCACGGGGCGTATATGTTGCGAAATCGACAATACAAATACATATATTACGTCAATAATCCGCCGCAACTATTCGATACCACGGATGACCCAGAAGAGTGCCGCGATCTCGCGCAGTCACCCGATCACCAGGATGTGCTGGAAAATTTCGAACGCGAATTGCGCGACCTCATCGATCCCGAAGCTGTCGATACCCAGGCCAAAGCCTCGCAACGAGAAATGATCGATTCCCTGGGGGGCCAAGAGGCAGTCATTCATCGGGGTGCATTTGACAACTCGCCCGTACCCGGCGAAACACCAAAATTTCGGCAACACGGATGAGAATTAGGAATTAGTGCATCGTGGCGTAAATCATGCCCCATATAGACATGAACAGCAAAACCTTCTGGATTGCGGCTAAAACCATGCCGCAATGACAATCGCAAGTAAGATTGATATGGGTAGTCTCTTTTGCCGCGATGAATTAGGAATTAAAAATTAGGAATTGGGAGTAAGGCGCACGCTTGGAGGTTGGTTAGGCTGCCTGCTGATCGCTTAGAAGCTGTTTTAAAATTAATACCTGATGTTACGCATGTCAGGCGTTTTGTCATGCTGAGCGTAGCCGAAGCATCTTTTCCACATGACAGGGCAATAGCGCATAGCTGAGAAGGGGCAAAATGAGTTTTAAAACAGTCTCTTAGGGACTGGGGGCTGGGTGGTCGTCTCACCTCTCACCTTATAGACCGGAGATCATCATGGCCGAGACAGTCAAATTATTGCTCAATGGCGAATGGGTAACATCTGAGGCAACGGAAACAGTACCTGTTTACAACCCATCGGATGGAACGGAAATTGCCGCAACACCCTTATGTGGCGCGTCAGAAATAGATCGCGTAGTGCAATCAGCCGCAGACGCATTTCCCGAATGGGCGAATACACCAGCCGTTGACCGCGCGCGCGTGATGTTCCGACTGGTGGCACTCATGGAAACCCATTTCGAAGAATTGGCCCAAATTGTAACCCGCGAAAATGGCAAAACCATAGAAGATGCCCGGGGTGAAATTCGACGCGGAATCGAAGTCGCAGAATTTGCCTGTGGTGCGCCCGCGCTCTTGATGGGCGACTCGCTGGAAAATATTGCACAGGGGATTGATTGCGACACCATTCGACAACCTTTGGGTGTATCGGTAGGCATCACGCCATTCAACTTTCCATCTATGGTACCGATGTGGACATTGCCCATTGCTCTGGTATGTGGCAACACCTACGTATTAAAGCCATCGGAGCGCGTGCCCTTGAGTGCGATTCGAATTGGCGAATTATTGGCCGAAGCCGGCCTACCGCCCGGCGTATTCAACATCGCACACGGCGGAAAAGACGCGGTAGATGCCCTGCTCGCCCACCCCGAAGTGAAAACCATTTCATTTGTCGGTTCAACACCTGTAGCGCGCTATGTCTATGAAACTGCCACGCGCAATGGCAAGCGCGTGCAATCAGCCGGTGGCGCAAAAAATTACTTAATCGTATTGCCCGACGCCGACCTGGATTCAACTGTAGCTGCCGTCATGGGCTCCGCTTATGGTTGCGCGGGCGAACGCTGCATGGCCGGCAGTGTCCTCGTCTGTGCCGAAGGTGCAGGCGACCGTTTTCTGGAACCACTCAGTGAAATCGCACGCGAATTTCGAGTGGGACCAACCGACCGCGACCCCGGTGTAGATATGGGACCGGTAGTGACCAAAACGCATCTGCACCGCATCCATCAACATATCGAAAACGGACTGCAAGAAGGCGCAGAACTGATCGTAGATGGTCGCGATGTACAGGTCGAAGAAACACCGCATGGCTTCTACCTGGGCGCGACAATTTTCGATCGGGTAAAACCCCAGATGTCCATTGCGCGGGAAGAAATTTTTGGACCGGTATTATCGACCATGCACACAGACGACCTGAGCGAGGCTATTGCCCGGTGCAATGCCAGCGGATATGGCAACGCAGCCGTATTGTTCACATCCAGTGGCGGAGCCGCGCGCAAATTTCGCCACGAAGTAAATGCCGGCATGGTCGGTATCAATATCGGCGTCCCCGCGCCCATGGCATTCTTCCCATTTTCCGGGTGGAACAATTCTTTCTTCGGTGATCTACACGTACAGGGCGCCGAAGGCATTTCGTTTTTCACCCGACAAAAAGTAACAATCAGCCGGTGGATTGACACAAAACGGCAATTCTTTTAGTCTATGGAGCGTGCCCGTCATTATAGGGGCTAACCGCTATTCTCACAGGCAAATGCTATGCACGCACTCGATTTTTGGAAAACAGTGACAATGGATCACAGCCATTTTTTAGAGAACCTGATCGCCTTATTGGCAGAGCATGATATTGCGTATTGCGTAATTGGTGGTCAAGCTGTCAATGCCTATGTAGAGCCGGTGGTCAGTCTGGACCTCGATCTGGTCGTCGCTATTGCACAATTCCAACAGGTCGTAGCCTTGTTGGAAGCGAACTTTCAGGTAAAGCAATTTCCACATAGCCTCAACGTGTATCAGAAGGGGTCTGACTTGCGCGTGCAGATACAAACAGATGCGCGGTATTTTGATTTTCCAGAGCGCGCTGCACCACGCGAAATACTCGGTCTTGAACTGCCAGTTGCTCACCTTGAAGATACATTACAGGGCAAAATATGGGCTGCGATGGATACGGACCGACGCAGCAGCAAACGGCAAAAAGATCTGGCCGACATTGCTCGCCTCATTGAAACGTATCCTTTTCTACAATCGCACATTCCATCAGAAATCCTTTCAAAACTGGTATAGGGAAAAAGTATGGCAAGTCGGCACGCAGATTGGTTTAGACAGGGGGAACGCGACCTGGACCACGCTCGCAGGGCAACAGAGCATGGCGATTATGAATGGGCCTGCTTTGCCGCTCAGCAAGGTGCTGAAAAAGCCGTTAAGGCGGTCTTTCAAAAAGTCGGTGCCGTCGCCTGGGGGCATTCTGTTGCGGCACTATTAGAGGCTTTGCCCGATATTTCGCTGCCTGACTCCGCCCTATTAGATGCGGCAAAAGAGTTGGACAAGCATTATATCCCGGCGCGGTATCCCAATTCGCACCCTCAGGGCGCGCCATTTGAATACTATACACAAGGAGAGGCGGATCGTGCTGTATCAAACGCCAAAAAAATCATCACCTTCTGTTCGGGTTTTCTATTTGAACCGCCCAAAGACGATCCAACGGATTCGGAAGGCGATGAAAATACTGAAGACCCGGCATCCCGAGATTGAGCGCGTGGTCCTATTCGGCTCTTTGTCCCGCGGTGATGCTGTGCCCGGAAGTGATGCCGATGTGTTGCTGGTGCTTCGGGAAAGTGCGCTGTCTTTTCGAGAACGCAGTGTCTATTATGTTCCCAAAGATGTCGGGATCGGTGTAGATATTTTTGCGTACACGCGTTCCGAACTGGAAGCGATGCGAATATCTAAAAACACTTTTGTTCTTCAAGCACTAAAAGAAGGAATGGATCTGGTTTGAAAACCTATTCGTCATGCGATAAAACTTTTTTAAGAGACTGTTTTAAAACTCATTTTGCCCCTTCTTAGCTATGCGCTATTGCGCTGTCATTCTGAGCGGAGCGTAGCGGAGTCGAAGAATCTCTTACCAACTTAGGTGGAAAAGATGCTTCGGCTACGCTCAGCATGACAAAACGCCTGACATGCGTAACATCAGGTATTAATTTTAAAACAGCTTCTAAAGTCCAAAGCGAGAACCAATCAGGAGGAAACATGGCAGATGATATAAAAGCTGCGGCGAGAACTGCGCGGCAGGCTGCTCTGGTATTGAGTCAGACCACGGAAAAACAGCGCAATGCCGGGCTTGAAGCCATAGCACAGGCATTGAGTGAGAATCGCGACCGCATTTTAGACGCCAACAAACGCGATCAGGCAGCAGCAGAAAAAATGCTGGCGCAGGGAGAAATCACCCTCCCGCTGATCAAGCGCTTGAAAGTAGATGCTGAAAAACTGGACAGTGAAATAATAGTTGGCGTGCGCAGTGTCGCCGCCCAGGAAGACCCCATTGGCAAAACGCAAGCCGCGACCGAATTGGACGAAGGCCTGAACCTCTATCGCGTAACCGTCCCAATCGGCGTAATCGGCGTGGTCTTTGAATCGCGACCCGACGCACTGGTGCAAATTGCGACCCTGTGTCTAAAATCGGGCAATGCCGTCATGCTCAAAGGCGGCAGCGAAGCATTTCACACCAATCGCGCAATGGCCGAAATTATGGTCGCTGCAACGGCTAAACTGGACAGCATCCCCGAAGGATGGATACATCTTCTGGAAGCGCGGGAAGAAGTCGCGGGCATTCTCGAATTACACGACCTCATCGACCTGATCATTCCGCGCGGCGGCAATGAACTCGTGCAACACATCATGAACAATACCAAAATCCCCGTCATGGGACATGCCGACGGCATCTGCCATGTGTACGTAGATAAGGACGCCGATCTAAAAAAGGCAGTGCGTATCGCCATCGATTCCAAGACACAGTACGCAGCCGCTTGCAACGCCGCCGAAACCCTGCTGGTACACGCCGAAATCGCCAGACACTTTTTCGCCACGGCAATTCAACAACTCACCGACGAAGGCGTCTTGATCCGCGGCGACGCCCGCACCCTGCACCTCGCCGCCAGCGCAGATGCCCTGACCCCGGCCAGTGACACCGACTGGTCAACCGAATACCTCGACTATGTCCTATCGGTCAAGATCGTGGATTCGGTCGAAGAAGCAATCGCCCACATCAACGAATACAGCAGCCACCACACCGATTCGATTGTAACCGAAGACCAGCAAGCCGCGAAGAGATTTTTGCAAGCCGTGGATTCGGCATCGGTCATGCACAATGCGTCAACCCGATTTGCCGACGGATTTCGCTATGGCCTCGGCGCCGAAGTGGGCATCAGCACCAACCGCCTGCACAGCCGCGGTCCCGTCGGTCTGGAAGGTCTCGTCATCTACAAATATGTGGTAACGGGTGACGGGCATATTGCGGACGATTACATCGGCGAAAATGGAAAAACATTTACACATCGCAAACTTGATCGCGGATTAGACGGATGGCGCGGATAAATGCGGAAAAAGCAACCACCGATGAACACCGATGAACACAGAGTAAAGGCTAACGGGCAGCTATCAGCTTGTACCCAGGTCCGGGTAACTGACCACTGACTACTGACTACTTCATCGCGGCAAAAGAGACTACTGCATCTCGGCAAAAGAAACTGGTCATATCAATTTGACTTGCGGTTGTCATTGCGGCATGGTTTAAGCCGCCACGCCGTAGGCACAACGCCAGTAATCCAGAAGGTTTTGATGTTCACTTCTATATGTCGCAAGACTTACGCCACGATGCACTACCCATATCAATCTTACTTGCGATTGTCATTGCGGCATGGTTTTAGCCGCCACGCCGTAGGCACAACGCCAGTAATCCAGAAGGTTTTGCTGTTCATGTCTATATGGGGCATGATTTACGCCACGATGCACCACTGACTACTTCTATGGAGATATCATGATGCGGAACTACTTTATTCTACTTTGCTGTGCGGGTATCATAACCTCGTGTGCAACGACACAGACAGAAGTTGAAACACCTCAACCACCAGTTTCCCAACCGCCACCATCACCCTCCCTGCCCATTGATCCTGCTGTGCGAACGGGCAAATTGGCAAATGGGCTTCGCTACGTCATCCGGGAAAATAAACGACCGGAGAACCGCGCCGAATTGCGCCTCGTAGTCAATGCGGGATCCATTCTGGAAGATCGAGACCAGCAGGGACTGGCGCACTTTGCCGAACACATGGCATTTAATGGCACGGCCAACTTTCCCAAACAGGAAATAATCAATTTCCTCGAAAATATTGGCATGCGCTTTGGCGCGCACTTAAACGCCTATACGAGCTTTGACGAGACCGTCTATATGCTTCGCGTGCCCACCGACAGCACCGAAGTCATGGAAAAAGCATTTCGCATCCTGGGCGACTGGGCGCATCGGGTAAAATTTGATCCCGAAGAAATCGAAAAAGAAAGAGGTGTGGTCATTGAAGAATGGCGTTCGGGACGCGGAGCCGGAGCGCGCATGCGCGACAAACAATTGCCGGTCTTGCTCAAAGACTCGCGTTATGCCGAGCGTTTGCCCATCGGTCAAAAAGCATTGCTCGACACATTTAAGCACGAATCCCTCACGCGCTTTTATCGCGACTGGTATCGCCCCGATCTCATGGCTGTCATTGCAGTGGGAGACTTTCAAACAGACGCGATTGAAACCCTGATCAAAAAAACCTTTGAACCAATTCCAAAAGCAGAGAACCCGCGTGCTCGAACCGCCTATACGGTTCCCGATCACGAAGAGACCCTCTTTGCAATTACAACCGATCCGGAAAATTCCCGGTCTTCCATCGCTATTTATTTCATGCAAGATGTCTCGCCCGAAGGAACAGTGGAAGATTATCGCAGCATGCTGATTCGCAACATGTTTAACAGCATGCTCAATCAGCGATTTAGCGAACTGACCAAAAAACCCGATCCGCCATTTTTGGGCGCGGGATCCAGTCGCGGAAACTTCGTCAGAACCAAAGCGGCGTACATCCTGGGCGCAGGCGTCAAAGAAGGGGGAATTGAACGCGGCCTGGAAGCCGTCTTAATAGAAGCCACTCGCGTCCAACGCCACGGATTTACGCAACCCGAAGTAGATCGCTTAAAAACCAACATGTTGCGCAGCATCGAACAATCTTATCGCGAACGCGACAGACGCCGTTCGCGCGGTTTTGCTTCGGAATACATCCGTCATATTTTGACAGACGAACCCATTCCGGGCATTGAAATCGAACGCGATTTATTTCAAAAATTACTCCCCGGCATTCAAGTCGAAGAAATCAACCGCCTCGTCGGCGAATGGATTACCGACAAAAACCGCGTCATTGTCGTCAGCGCACCCGAGAAGGATGGCCTATCTGTACCTTCCGAAGCTGACCTGCTGACCATAATCAACGCGGTACAACAAAAAGACGTGGAACCATATCGGGAAGATGTATCTGACGATCCCCTCATTGCGAATATGCCGACGCCGGGAAAGGTCATACGCGAAACGACAATTGACACCTTTGGCGTCACCGAGTGGGCATTGAGCAATGGGGTAAAAGTCGTCATGAAGCCCACGGACTTCAAAAACGATGAAATCCTGTTCACATCCTTCAGCCCGGGCGGTCATTCTCTATCAAGCGATGAAAATTACATGGCGGCATCCACGGCGACATCAGCCATCATGGAAAGTGGTCTGGGCAAATTCAATCAAATTGAACTCAATAAAAAACTCGCCGGCAAAGTCGTGCGCGTGTCGCCTCGCATCAGCAGTCTCAGCGAGGGCGTATCGGGCAGTGCGTCTCCCGAAGACATAGAAACCATGTTTCAACTCATCCATCTCATCTTCACGGAACCGCGTGCAGACTCTCTGGCATTTCAAGCACTACTGGACCGCTATCGAGGCATGTTGCAAAATCGGGATATGAGGCCAACGACTGCTTATTCCGATACGATTCAAGTTACCATGTCGCAATACCACGTCAGATCCCGCCCGCTATCAAACGAAATACTGGGAGAAATGGACCTGCAAAAATCGCTGGCATTTTACAAAGACCGATTTGCCGATGCCAGTGACTTCACATTCGTATTTGTCGGCAATTTTGAGCCAGAAAAAATCAAACCGCTAATAGAAACCTATCTGGGCGGATTGCCCGCACTCAACCGCGGAGAAACCTGGCGCGACACGGGCGTCAAAGCACCAAAAGGCGTCATTGAAAAAACAGTGAAACGGGGACAGGAACCCAAAAGTAGCACACGGCTGATCTTCACCGGACCTATTGATTACAACGATCGATTTGAGCGGTATGTTTATGATTCCATGGGCGAGGTTTTGCAGATAAAACTTCGGGAAGTACTCCGAGAAGACGAGGGCGGCACGTACGGCGTTGGTGTGCGCACATCTCGTTCGCGTTGGCCCGAAGGCAGGTACAGCCTATCAATCAGCTTTGGATGCGATCCCGAACGATTGGAAGAATTGACGCAACTCGTCTTTGTCCAAATCGACAGTATGAAACAAAAACCCGTCGATCAATCCTACATCGACAAAGTGACTGAGATGGATTTGCGGCGTTGGGAAACAGATGAAAAAGAAAATAGGTACTGGCTCAACACCCTCCGCTGGTATTACGAACAGAAACAGGATCTGATGGTTCTGCTGATTTACAAAGACGAAGTCATCAAAAAACTCACAGCAGAACATGTACAAAAAGCAACACAGCAATATTTCAATATGGAAAACTACGCGCGATTTGTCCTGTTACCAGAAGAAGGGACGACGAAAAAATGAAACCGCATGTATCAGAATTGAGCCTATTTCCTGCCGAATATCAGGAAGATATCAGACAGGCCATAGAAATACTGAAGGCGGGCGGCTGTCGAGAGATACATCTCTTCGGATCTTTGGCAGAAGGTCGGTCACGCAAAGGTTCAGATATTGATATCGGGGTTCGAGGCTGTCCACCACAACATTTCTTTTCATTATTCGGAAAGCTTCTAATGCAATTGAATCACCCCGTTGACCTCATCAATCTGGATAATGAAACACATCTCTCCAGTTTCTTAGAAGCTGTTTTAAAATTAATACCTGATGTTACGCATGTCCGGCGTTTTGTCATGCTGAGCGTAGCCGAAGCATCTTTTCCACCTGAGTTGGTAAGAGATGAACTGGCCTGAGGATGGTGTACAACGAGCCGCTTTTCAGGCTCGTTCACCGGCCAGTTGTACCCCGCTCCTTCGACTCCGCTGCGCTCCGCTCAGAATGACAGGGCAATAGCGCATCGCCGAGAAGGGGCAAAATGAGTTTTAAAACAGTCTCTTAGAAAAACACGGGTTACTTGTCCATGGATGATAATAGACTAAAAAACGCCACCTATCCCGGTCGTGGTATCGCAATAGGACAAACGCCTGATGGCACATGCATGGTTCAAATCTACTGGATCATGGGCCGCAGTCCCAGCAGTCGCAACCGCGTATTTGTGCGGGAAGGCGATGCAGTTAAAACCGACACCGTGGATAAATCCCATAACATCGATCCACTAACCCTGTACTATCCCATCCGCGTACTGGGCAACGCACATATCGTCACAAATGGCGACCAGACCGACACCATCGTCCATACCCTGCAAAACGGCGGCTCGTTCGAATCCGCCCTGAAAACGCGCACTTATGAACCCGATGCGCCCAATTTTACACCGCGCATCTCTGGCCTTACCGACTTGAACGACGCGCAAGCCTATCGACTCTCAGTCTTAAAAACCGTTGGCGGTGATGCGCGCTATTGCTCGCGCCAATTCTTCAACTATGAAACCGCGATCCCCGGCACGGGCCACTGCATCACAACATATACAGACGACGGCAATCCCCTGCCCTCATTCCGGGGAGAGCCTTATGCCGTCGAATTATTCGACGACATACAGCAAACTGCCGATATATTCTGGAACCTGTTAGACGAAGACAATCGCGTTTCACTACTCGTAAAATTCATCCATCCCGAGACCTCTGACCTAATAATCGTGAACAAACACGGATCAGGATTAAAGGATTAAAGGATTTGCAGGATTAAAAACCCGCAGGAAGGAGCACCTCTATGGAACCAATCAAATACGGTATGTTCATCATGCCCTTCCACGCCCCGGACAAGCCATTGGGTCAGGGATTTGACGAGGATTTGGAGCTCGTTGTCAAAGCCGAGGAACTGGGCTTTGATGAATTTTGGATCGGCGAGCACCACACCATGAAATACGAGACCATTGTCACGCCCGAAATTTTCATCGGTCGCGCCCTGGGTGAGACCCAGTGCATCCGCCTGGGACCGGCGCCGGTCTGTTTGAACCTGCACCACCCCGCCTATGTGGCCAGCCGCCTGTCTTTTTTGGATCATTTGGCCAAAGGCCGACTCAATCTGTGCTTTGGCCCGGGCAGTGTCACTTCAGACCAGGAACTATACGGGTTGGATCCCAGATCGGGCGGCGCAATGACCGAGGAAGCCATTGACGCCATCCTCAATTTATGGACATCGGATCCACCCTACGAGCACCGGGGAAAATACTGGCAGTTCCAGCTCAAAGACAATATTGACGAAGAAACCCTGATCGGCTTCATCCACAAACCCCTGCAACAGCCCCACCCGCCCATTTCTATGCCGGGAATGAGCCGCAATTCACACAGCATGCAAATAGCGGGCGAGCGCGGCTTTCAGCCCTTTTCTGCCTGCCTGATAGCGGGCAATGTGGTGGCCGACAACTGGCAGATCTATGAGCAGAGTGCCCTGCAAGCGGGACGGCAACCGCAACGGGCCGACTGGAAAATCGCCCGTTCAATCTTTCTGGCCGACACCACGGCCGAGGCCGTAAAAAAGGCGCGGAAAAATTCTCTGGCAAAGAATTACGAGTACATCGGACGTCTATTCGACAAGGGCCTGGGACGCCGCGTGTACAAGCGCGATCTGGACATGCCCGACTCCGAGTGCAATTTGGACTATTTGATGACCGAACAGATTATCGCTGGCGATGTCGATGAAGCACTGCGTCGCTTACTGAACTTGATCGAGGAAACTGGTCCCTTTGGCACTCTGGTGCTGATGGGCTACGACTGGGACGACAAAGATAGTTGGATTTACAGCATGGAATTATTCGCCCGTGAACTAATGCCAGCTTTGAACAAGTCAGTGGGCGCGGTACCGTAGAGGCCAAAAATGACAATTAAAGCATTGACATTTGACGTATTCGGCACAGTGGTCGATTGGCGCAGTTCGGTCATCCGCGACGGCGAGCGTCTGGGCGAGCGCGTGGGATTGGACATAGATTGGGCTGCATTTGCCGATGCGTGGCGCGGGGGCTATGGTCCGTCGATGAACCGCGTGCGCACGGGCGAATTGCCCTGGACAAAAATCGATGACTTGCACCGCATGATCCTGGACGAACTCCTGAAAAAGTTCGGCATATCGGGATTATCCAAAGAAGAAATCGCGGACTTCAATCGCGTTTGGCACAGGCTCGCCCCCTGGCCCGATGCCGCAGGTGGCTTATGGCGGTTAAAATCGCGGTACCTGATCGCCACGCTATCCAACGGCAATGTATCGCTACTCGCCAACATGGCAAAATACGGCGGACTGCCCTGGGATTGCATCTTATCCGCCGAATTGGCCGGGCATTACAAACCCGATGCCGAGACCTATTTGAAAGCCATCGAATTGCTCAGTTGTGAACCCCGGGAAGTCATGATGGTCGCCGCCCATCAGGGCGACCTGCACCACGCGGCAGGCGTGGGCATGAAAACGGCTTATGTATTCCGACCCTTCGAGCGGGGTCCCAACGCAAAAAAAGACCTGCCTCCCGATTTGGACTTTGACATCATAGCCCATGATTTTCACGACCTCGCCGATCAACTGGGGTGTCATTAACGAACATGAAACTCACCGATTTCAAAGTCCTGACATTCGATTGCTATGGTACGCTTATCGATTGGGAAACCGGGATGATCAAAGGGCTGGAGCCGCTTCTATCAAAGGCCAAACGAGAATTGTCGCGCAATGAAATTCTTCAAGCGCACGCGCGACACGAATCAACGCAACAAGCCTGGACCCCGGGCATGCGCTATTCCAAACTCCTCGCCATCGTATTTAAACGCCTCGCTGAAGAATGGGGCATCGCCGTCACACCTGATGAGTGCGCCGCTTATGGTCAATCAATAAAGCAATGGCCGGCGTTTTCCGATTCTGCCGATGCGCTGCAATATCTCAAAAAGCACTATAAGCTCGCGATCCTGTCCAATGTCGATAACGACAGCTTTAAATACAGCAACGACCGTCTCGGTGTTGAATTTGACGCAATATACACGGCTGAAGACATAGGATCGTACAAACCTGCGGATCGAAACTTCAAATACATGCTGGAACACCTGAAGTCGCTCGGCATTGAAAAATCCGAAATTCTACACACCGCAGAAAGCCTATTCCACGATCATATTCCGGCAAACAAAAACGGCCTTGCCACCTGCTGGATCTACAGACGCGCCAATGAAGAAGGCTTCGGCGCGACAATAGACCCGGGCGAAATGCCAAACTACAATTTTCAATTCAATAGCATGGCAGATCTCGTGAAGGCGCATCAAGAAGCTCTTTCAACGCTTTAACTTCCAATAATTTTAAAACATAAGTGATCTCAAATAGGTGTCGCGTGCAACCGAAAGCCCAATGCGTGTATCACCTTGAGCACGGTGGCAAAACCCGGATTGCCTTCAGGTGATAATGCTTTATAGAGACTTGTGCGTCCAAGACCTGTTTCACGGGCAATTTGTGTCATACCTTTGGCACAGGCAATGTCACCTAAAGCAGCAGTGATTAAATTGGGGTCGCCATCCTCAAGCACGGCTTCGAGATACGCGGCAATATCTTCTTTGGTCCTCAGATGGGTCGCAGCATTCCAGGGATGTGTTTTCGTTTTTCCCATGATTATCTCCTCCTCATAAATTGCGCGCCAAACTCGGTGCTGTTTTAATATCTTGATTAAGAAAGTATGTAGCAAAGTGCCGGAATAGGCCATGAGAAAAGGGGAGACAATTGTCTCCCCTTTTCTTGTATTAAATCTCTTGTTCACTATTCGTCACTATCGGGATTTTCATTACTTAATAAACCGAGACAAAAACCACTCACTTCTTCTATGCGGCCTCTCCACAAAACGCCTTTATTAGAAGCTGGTATTGGGTTGCCACTGGTATTAAAAAATCTCGCATTTTTTAGATGTATATAACCAATTTTTGACTCTTGTTTATACTTATCTAAAGTATAGATGTCGCCATACTGTGCGATAGACTCTTTTATGTTATTCGCAGATTCACCAGGAGGAAACATGCCAGCAAAGTCAGTTCCAAAATTTTCAAAGTATTCCTTTCCTCCAATTAAAATACCCGAAGCTAAAAAGCCACCGACATTAAGAGTAATAGGAAAAGTCCCCGTTCCTAAATTTACTATCCTAATAAGGTGTTGAAGAAACCAATCTTTATTATCAACTCTCATCACTGGGGTTGCGTCCATCACTGGGGTTGCGTCATTATTTTTTTCACTCATGGAATATATTTCCCTTGTATGTCTTAGAGACTGTTTTAAAACTCATTTTGCCCCTTCTCGGCGATGCGCTATTGCCCTGTCATTCTGAGCCTTTCGGCTTCGCTCAAGATAAACTCCGCGCAGCGGAGTCGAAGGAGCGGGGTACAACTGGCCGGTGAACGAGCCTGAAAAGCGGCTCGTTGTACACCATCCTCAGGCCAGTTCATCTCTTACCAACTCAGGTGGAAAAGATGCTTCGGCTACGCTCAGCATGACAAAACGCCGGACATGCGTAACATCAGGTATTAATTTTAAAACAGCTTCTTAGACATTTAGTCCCTTCAGTTGATGATAATCTAAATCCGTATTTACGATATTGGTCTCTATTTCTTGAGTTTCGTGCTCGTGCATAAATTGATGAACCTGATAAATTTTTACATCTTTGGTCGTGGAGTGCCCTTGTATTATATGTTTGGTATTTGGTTTCAAAGGAATCTCTTTACACAAAGACTCAAGGTCTATTTCGTTCCAAGCGTCTTTTATAATTTTAGTTTCTTTTTCAGATATTACTTCCAAATCTTGCCTCATACTACGCAAAGAGTCACGCAAGATATTAGCAACTGAAAATTGGTCCTCTGAAAAACTGGCAACATTAAAGGTTTCTGGATGAAAATTCGACTCTCGTTCAACCATCTCACTAAATGGAACAAATTGTATCAGTAGTCCCACGTCAAATGCAGCACAAAGTTTATGTAGCATTTGTACCGATGGAGGATCACAATTAGGATCCTCCATTTCAGCTATTTGGCTCTCAGGAAGACCACTATACTTAGCAAGATCTTCTTGTGTCCATCCTCTTGCTTGACGAAGTGCCCGGATTTGGAAAGGCACCTCAATGTCAAATTGCCCTTCGACGTAACCATCTCGATATTCTTTATCTTGCAGTTTTGCCCAAAGTTCAGACATTGAATTCAAGTTCATGAGCTTCTCCCCTTTGTATTTCGGAATATCGGGTTGCCGCTGTCTTATATGCGTTTGGTGGTTTATATATGTTGTCTTTGTGGGTGAAACCACATAAAAATGTTACCCGCCTTAAAGATGGAAAATAACAGAAGATTCGATGCGGTACATTGTGTTCGCCGCGCCAACGTGCTTCATATAATGATTCAAATTTGTGAAAGTAAGGTCCCTGGGGTCGGGTAAGTTGTTTTACATTACCCAAGAACCGATCAAGACGCGATTTGTTTTTTTGAGATAAGTTATCATACCAGTCAGATACAGGAAGTCGACCTCTTTTGCTTTGATATTGCAGAAAATGCCACACATCTACCCCATTTCAGTGGTTTAATATACGAATAATTTTCGCTTGCCAAGAAATTTATATTTTCTATACATCTATATTTAAAATGACTATGGCGCATATGCAATGGCCGATTATGAGGTCACATTTTCGTTCAAGAATGCGACCTTTGCTTGTTTATATAAAAAAATATATACAATGGCGACACCCTAAACAAGCGGAAATCGTATTTTTATTTTTTTACCGTATCTCAACCTTTTTGTGTGTGAATCGTTGAAGTATGGTACTTAAAAAAACGCTTGTAATTAAGGGTTTATGTTGTTATCTTAACAATGTTCGTAACCTATTATTTTTTTGGTGGTTACAAAAAAAGGTCCTGTATTATCAGCCCCTATTCTCTTTATTTTTACTGCATTTTCAGGAGACATACCATGATCCAGAGCGGCGTTGCAAGTGGCGACATCACGCCAGAACCTGGCCCAGTGCTTCAGGGACATTGGAACACCAACCCATCGCATTCCGTGCTCTATCCATTGGAAGTGCGGGCGGTTGTATTTGCCGACGGAGACATGCAAATAGCCATCGCCACACTCGACGTCATCGGCATAACCAAAGCCACCACCGACCGCATTCGGGCGCAGGTGGCAAATACCATTCCGGGAGACAGCGTAATGATAGCGTGCAGCCACACGCACTGCGCCCCCGCCACACTGCCGTGTTTGGGCATGGCCCCCGACCCCAAATTTATGGATCGCATTGTCGAAACCACCGCCGCGTGCATAGCCGAAGCAGCCGCAAATCTCCAGCCCGTAACCCTCGGTCTGGGATGTGGATCCGCGCATTTTAACATCAACCGCCGTCCGCTTCCCGGAGCCTCGAGCATGACCTTGAACTACGGCGGCATTGTAGATCGCCGCGTGCGGGTCTTACACGTAACAGGAGAAAACGGCACACCCCTCGCCACATTATTCCACTACGCCTGTCACCCGACCACATTGAGCGGCGCCAACGGCATCATCTCGCCCGATTACCCCGGCATAGCCCGCAACCGCATTGAACAAACCCTCGGTAGCAAAGCACTCTTCTTACCCGGATGCTTTGGCAACATCCGCCCCGCCATCCTGAGCGAGACTGGGGGATTCGCATCCGCCACCAGAGAACAATTGGACGCCTGTGGTCACGAACTCGGCGATGAAGTCTGCCGCGTAGCTACGGGACTGAACACCCGAAGCGCAGAAGGCATATCTGCCCGTCGCACCGACATCGCAATACCTTATGGCGACCTCATGCCCGAAGACGAACTGCAAAAGATGGCAACAGACGAAAGCGAACGCAGACAACTATTGACAGGACCCTGGGCGAGGAAGGTACTGGAAATGGCGGCATCAGACACCGTCCCATCTGAAAAACCCACCGAAATGCAGCTGATGCAGGTAGGACCACTATCACTGGTCACCATACCGGGCGAGCCAGTACAGGAAATTGGACATGCAATGGAAAAAAGGCTGCGGGATATCAGCGCGGACCTGTGGCCCGTGGGCTATGCCAATGACGAGGTGGGATATTTGTGTACAGAACGACAATACGAAGAAGGCGGTTACGAACCCAATGCCTATCCGTATTACGGAGAACCTGCGCCATATCGGGGCGAAGAAGATATCATCTTGCAAACAGCAGACGCTTTAGCACGGGATTAAAAATGAAAGAAATCGATATACCTTATGGCCGGGGAGCCGTATCTGTTCAAACAGATCCTGCACTCGCGCACTGGGATGTAATTCGTCCCTCTTATGAACCCGCGCTTGAAGACCCCAAACGGCTCTTTCGCGAAGCCGTGCGCCACCCTCTCGGCACAAAACCGCTGAGAGAAATGGTCAAGCCTTCAGATCGCGTGGTAATCGCAACATCCGACGGCACTCGTCCCGTCCCCAACAAACAACTGATCCCATGGCTACTCGAAGAACTGCCCGTATCCCCCGACCAGGTAACCGTATTGATCGGCACGGGCACGCACAGACCAAACACAAAGCGCGAAATTGTCGAAATGTTTGGCGAAGATCTGGTTCGCCACGTACGCATCGTCAATCACGATGCCTTTGACGAAACGCAAAACGAACAGGTGGGCAAAACTGCGAATGGAACAACCGTACTTTTGAACCGGGAATACCTCAATGCAGACATACGCATTGCCCTCGGATTTATCGAACCGCACTTCTTTGCGGGCTTCTCAGGCGGACCAAAAGCCGTCGCGCCCGGTGTGGCGAGTATTGAAACCATTTTCCGACTGCATCGCGCCGAACTGATCGCCGACCCAAACAGCACCTATGGCGTACTCCAGGAAAACCCACTACACAGGGAAATCCGCGAATGTGTCGCGCTATGTCCGCCAGATTTTTTGCTCAACGTGACACTCAATGCAGAAAAGAAAATCTCGGGATATTACGCGGGCGACCTCTCCACAGCCCATGCAAAGGGATGTGCCGATGTAAAAACCTCGGCAATGGTCCCTGTCGAAACACCCTTCCCGCTGGTCGTAACATCCAATAGCGGCTTTCCTCTGGATCAAAACTTGTATCAAACCGTAAAAGGCATCTCAGCCGCAGCGCGTATTGTAACAGACGGCGGCACAATACTGGTCGCGAGTGCGTGCAGCGATGGCGTGCCCGATCACGGCAATTTTGCGGCATTGATGCGCGAAGGCCAGACACCTGCAGACGTGATAGAATCGGTTTATGCACGCGAACCGATCCTCGACCAGTGGCAGGCGCAAATTCTATCGGGCATTTTAGACCGCGTAAACGTAAAAGTCTATACCGAAATGGATAAGGATGAAGTCCGCGCCTGCAAACTACAGGTCATTCCCGACCTGAACAAAGCGATACACGAACACCTGAAATCCCGGGATACGCACGTAGCCGTGTTACCCGATGGCCCACTGGTCATTCCCTACCTGTGACCTCTCCTCAAATATTCGCCCCGCAGGATTCCCGCACCATTAGCTTAGATTTCAAGGTCACTTGACGAGGCTCATCCTGCCCCTGAAGTTGTTCCAGCATTAGATCCATCGCACCTTCGGCAATCGCCCCATAAGGGATTGCCTGTGTAGTCAGTGCTGGCGTCATATGAGCCGCTGCATCAATATCTCCATACCCAACCACAGCCACATCGTCGGGTATGCGAATACCCAATTCCTGTAGCCCTCTACAAACGCCCATAGCCGTATAATCGTCCCGACACACAAGAGCCGTAAACCGATCACCGAGTTCTTTGCCCAGATGGTATCCCGATTCTGCACGGATGGTAGGGACAGGTGTGTAATTGGGCGTCAGACCGTAATCTCGCATCGCCAGGCCATATCCCTTGCCCCGGTCTGAAAGCGGGGTGTCATCATCCCAATGCGATCCGAGAAACTGTTGAATGCGAAATCCCCAGCTTTCTTGCAATATCTTTGATAAGTATCTATCCATGATATTTGTGGTATAATGCAACCGTTATTGAAAAGCGATTTGATATTTCGTCCCCACCTGCATGAGAATATCTTCAACGGCCTTGCTGAGGGCATCGAAACTCACATAAGCCGAAAAGGGGAGCCAAGAATACTTGATCAAACGCCACAGGATTTCGATGAGATTCAATTCTGGAGAATACGCGGGTAAAAAATAAAGAAAGAGTCCTTTCTGCTCCCAAATCGGCACCTGTGTCTGAAAGGCCGCTGACCGATGGATGGACGCATTATCAAGCACAACGACGGTTTTTCGCTTCAGCGTTTGGCTAAAGGCATCAAAGCATCCAATCACAAGGTCGGTATTGACACAGCCTGCCACACAAAAGGAGATCAGATCATTGTCGAGATTGAAAAATCCTAAGACGTTTTGACGCTTGCCTTTTGCGGCTGGAATTTCCAGCGTTTGCCCCACAGGTTGCCAGGCATAAGCAATGGCCGGATCAAGCGAAAAGCCAGCCTCATCAAAGTAGAAGAGGTCAAGGGCTTTAACGCGATGTTTTTTTTAATGTTTCAAGCTCTTGCTGCGCGGTGCGAAACGCCTGTTCATCTCGCTTGGATTTCACAGATTTTCGCACGCGTTTCCAACGTAAACCGCTTCGTTTGGCAATCCGTCGCAGGCTGGAACTGCTGATGGTTTTCCCAGTCTTTTCCGCTAAGAGTCCTAAGACTGTCTTGGGAGCTTGCGGATGCGCCTGAATGAGGGCTTGGGCAACGGCTTGTTCTTGCTCATTCAGCTTGGGAGGACCGCCACTGCGAGGCTGATCATACAAGCCTGATAGCCCGGTGGTGGTCCATCTATCGATCCAAGCAGATACGGTGTCTCGATGCACGCGGTAAATGCGGGCAATCTCATCTATGCTTTGACCTTGTGAACTTAACAAAATACTGTGGGCACGTCTGCGAACCCGTTTGGCGGCCGCCGTGTCGAGAAGATGCTGCAAGTGCGTCATCTCCTCAGGCGTCAAGGCTGAGACAAATTTCGTGGCAACTTTCATAACCACCTCATCAATAAGAGCGGATAGGTCTTGACCCCTGACTGGCATAGACAGGGAGGAATGGCTCTTGAATATAGCCATTTCTCAGACTCTCATTATACCAAAAAACTCATGAATGACTACTTAGTAACTTGTCTTTTTTTCATTTTGTAATCACTTCTCAAACAGGACCCGCCTTTAAAATCTCATCGCTAACCCCATCTTCAAACTGCACAAAATTCTCCTTAAACAACCGCGCCAGATGCGTGGCTCTCGCATCGTATTCAGACGGATTGGACCACGTCTTACGCGGCGACAAAATACTGCCCGTAACATCTGGACAGGTTTTGGGAACCTCAAAACCAAAGCGCGGATCTGTTTCGCACGCCACATCTGTCAAAGCACCATTGTGTATCGCCCGAATAATTGAGCGGGTATTCGTCAGTGTAATGCGCTTGCCAACGCCGTAGCCACCGCCCGACCAGCCCGTATTGACCAGCCACACATCCGAATTGTGTTGCTGGATTTTTTCTGCCAGTTGCTCGGCGTACTTCCCCGGATGCCACACGAGAAAAGGCGCGCCAAAACAAGCCGAAAAAGAAGCCTGCGGCTCGGTGACACCCATTTCTGTACCCGCGACCTTGGCCGTATAACCGCTGATAAAATGGTACATCGCCTGTGCGGGCGTGAGCTTGCTCACCGGAGGCAAAACACCAAACGCATCGCAGGTCAAAAAGATGACATTTTTGGGATGACCACCCACACATGGAATTTGTGCATTGGGAATATATTCGATGGGATAAGCCGCGCGCGTATTTTCTGTAATAGAATCATCATCGTAACTAACCACGCGCGTATTCTCGTCAAAAACGACATTTTCGAGCACCGTCCCAAAACGGATCGCATTGTAAATTTCAGGCTCGCGCGCTTGCGAAAGGCCAATGCACTTGGCGTAACAACCGCCCTCAAAATTGAAAATACCGCGATCGCTCCACCCGTGTTCGTCATCGCCAATAAGACGGCGCCGTGGTTCGGCTGAGAGCGTGGTCTTTCCCGTGCCCGACAGACCAAAAAAGAGCGCCGTATCACCCGCTGCACCCACATTGGCCGAGCAATGCATCGAAAAAATATCCTGCCTGGGCAAAATATAATTGAGAACCGTGAAAACACCCTTTTTCATCTCCCCCGCATATTCCGTCCCCAAAATAACCATCTCTCGCATTTCAAAACTCACATCCACACTCGTCGTCGAGGTCATTTCAGCCGTATATCGGTTCGCCGGAAACCTGCCCGCATTAAAAATGACATAATCCGGCTCGCCAAAATTTTCGAGTTCTGTGCGCGAGGGACGCATAAGCATATTGTGCATAAACAGAGCATGGTAGGCGCGGGCGCAAATAACGCGTACCTTAATGCGATATTTGGGATCCCAACCCGCATAACCGTCAACCACATAGATGCGATCGCAAACATTGAGATAATCGATAGCTCGCTCTCTATTGACGAGAAACGTGCGCTCATCGAGTTTGATATTGACCTCACCCCACCAGATATCGTCCGCACTATCGGGATGATTCACAATGCGCTTGTCCTCTGGACTGCGCCCGGTCTTTTCTCCCGAACGCACAATAAGTGCCCCAGTACTCGTAATAGTCGATCCGGTCTCGTGGGTCAGTGCCTCTTCGTAAAGTACCGCTGGCGAAGCATTCCGCAAAATAAACGGCCTGGTGATATTATAGCGTTCCAGATTTATTCTGGTCATAAATTAACTCCTCTCAATTGTCAGTTCTCAATTCCAACGCCACAATATATCACACAAAACACTTCAAACCAAATATTACCCCGCAACTAAAAATTCCTTCATTTCTCACAAATAGTGATTATATTCTGCGACCGACTATTGATCTGGAGGAAGACATGCCCAAAAAATCGTTGCGCGTTGCCGCATGTCAAATGCATGCCGATGAGAACATCGAAAAAAACACATACGAGATTATCGACCGCCTGAACACCTGTGCGCGTAAAAAAGTGGATATAGCCGCATTTCACGAAGGGATTTTATACGGCTATTCCAACTGCCCCGACTTCTGGTCAACCCTGGATCAAACGCGCATTGAAAAAGCCGAACGACAGATTACTCACGTATGCCGTGAAAAAGGCATTGCCGCAATCATCGGCTCAACCCATCTCGAAGATGAACACCGCTACAACAGCCTGCTCGTCATAGATCGGGATGGCACAATACAGGGACGCTATGGCAAAATACATCTGGCGGGAGAAAAATGGTGTGAACCCGCGCAACACCTGCCCATTTATCACTTGTGCGGCGTACCATGTTGTTTTTTAATCTGTCACGATATACGATATCCCGAACTCGTGAGATTGCCCGCCGCAGCCGGTGCAAAAATCTGCTTCTTCGCCAGTTGTGAAAGCTCTGTCACCTCAGAGCACAAATTGTCGGCCTATCGCGCCATGCCCATCAGCCGCGCAACCGAAAATGATATTTACGTAATCATGGCAAACGCCCCCGCCGACCCCCTGGATATCAACCGCGCGGGATCCTCGCACGGCGAATCAAAAATCATCCACCCAAATGGCAATGTCATAGCAGAGGCTGGCATATTCACCAACGAAATTATAATCCGAAAATTAGACCTCCATCAGGCATCGCGCAACATCGCATTGCGAGCCGTAAATGACATAACGCGCCTGCGCGAATGGATGAAAGACGGCGTAAAATTAGTAGATTGCGAAAAGGAGCATTCATGAAAGGAACGAGACCAAACATCTTGTGGATCTGTACAGACCAACAGCGATATGACACCATTGGCGCACTGGGCAATCCCCATGTAGATACTCCCAATATCGACCGCCTGATCGCCGAAGGATTTGCATTTACCCATGCGTATTGCCAGAGTCCGATCTGCACACCCAGTCGGACGAGTTTTTTGACCGGACAATACGCCAGCGCCGTACACGTAAACGGCAATGGCAACTCGCATTTTCCAGACACACCACCCCTGGTCACCAAAATACTCGCAGACAATGGATACGACTGCGGACTAATCGGTAAATTGCACTTGTCGAGCGCGCATGGACGCATTGAAAAAAGAACAGATGACGGATATCGATACTGGCAATACAGCCACGGGCCCCGGGACGATTGGGAAACCGGACACGATTATGCCGACTGGGTGCGATCAAAAGGCGAGATATTGGGCGAACTCATCAAAAGTCCCGATGGCGTACCCGCAGAACTGCACCAGACGACGTGGTGCGCGGAAAAAACCATCGAATTTTTGAGCGAACAGCGCGATGGTCCCTGGTTGGCCTCTGTGAACATCTACGACCCGCACCCGCCATTTAATCCGCCTAAAACGTACCGCGATATGTTCGATCCCGAACAGGTAAACGGTCCCCTATTTCGAGAAAGCGATCTCGCGCAACAAGAAAAGCTGCAAGCCATAGACTTCCAGTCCAAAGGACGGCATCCCAGTGAATTGGATATCGGAAGCCCCGTGATCCCCAAAACACCGACGCGCGGACTGCACGAGTCAGAGACAGCCGGAAAACGCGATGCAAAAACCCTGATCGCCGCCTATTATGCCATGATCAAACTAATTGACGATCAACTCGGGCGCATAATTGCCGCATTGGAAGAAACTGGACAGCGCGACAACACATTGATTATCTTCACCAGCGACCACGGCGAAACCCTGGGAGACCATGGGTTAATTCAAAAAGGATGCCGTTTTTACGAAGGTCTGGTGCGCGTACCACTCATTTTTTCCTGGCCTGGTCACGTAAAATCGGAACAAAAAAGCGACGCACTCGTCGAATTGCGCGACATAGCGCCCCTCTTATTGGAACTGGCTGGCATAGAAGTGCCCGAACGAATGCAATCGCATCCTCTATCCCCCATACTCAGTGGGAATCAACCCCTCGACGAACACCGCGATTTTGTGCGCTGTGAATATTACGATGCACTCGATCAAGCCGACGGAACTTTTGCCACAATGTATCGCAACCGACGCTACAAACTCGTGGTCTATCACGGACACGGCCTGGGCGAACTTTACGACTTACAGGAGGATGCAGAGGAATTTGACAATCTTTGGGACAGTCCCGATCATGCAGACATAAAACTCGACTTAATGCAGCGCAGTTTTGATGCATCAATGCTCGCAATGGACAGAGGACCAGAACGCATTGGACCGATGTAAAACCTGAACTTATATTCATCGTCGCGGAGGTATTACATGGCAAAAAAACCCGTTCAAAAACCAAGAATTAAAATCATGGCAGCAGACTGGTCATTGAGAGACTACCCTTCTGCGAGAAATCCCTGGTCCATTCGGACCAAAGTGCGGAGAGTAAAAGAAGCGGGATTTCACGGCATGTCGTCTGGAGCCGATGCAGAACTGGCCGCCGAATTGCAAAACAACAAAATGGAAATGGTAGGCGGGGTAGATGTGGGCAGCAAGAAAGAAGCCGATAAAAAAATGAAAGCATTTGCCGACATAGGCGTGGTTCACATCAACGTCCAACTGTGCGATCACGACACAAAAACAAAAGACGCGGTAAAAGTCGCGCGAGCAGTCGTCAAAGCCGGCAAAAAGCACAAAGTCAAACCCGCAATCGAGATCCATCGCGACACATGCACAGAAACGCCAGAAAAGGCATTTGCACTCGCCGATGCGTACCAAAAAAAACACAAAAAGAAACTGCGGATGAACTTCGACCACTCGCACCCGGCAATCATCAAACAACTCCGTCCGCACGAATACTGGGAACGGCTATCGGAGCGCACCGACCTCTTGCATAAGCACGAACTCATCCATTTTCGTCCCTTCACGGGCAGCCATTGTCAGACCCCGGTGACAAATGGCAAAGGGCGATTGGATCGCGATTTTAAGGTCTGGTTGACGAATTATCTCGAACCCGCTCTCGAAGCGTGGTTACAGGGCGCGAAACCTGGCAAAACCCTCTATATCGTACCCGAACTGGGTCCACAAGGCTCTGGATACGCGCTTGCCTGTTTCCCCGACATCTGGCAGGATGCTATTCGGGAAAAGAACGAGATCATAAAAGTCTGGCGTCGGTTGATGAGAAATTGGAGTCCGTAAATAGGTAGGGAAATCTACGAATAGACGAATAGACGGAGCGGTGTACAACTGGCCGCCTCTCAGGCCAGTTCATAGACGAATGGCAATACATACTGATACTGACTTACATCACTGATGTTACGCAACCGCATAATACCATGGGCCTGTCATTTTGAGCGGAGCGCAGCGGAGTCGAAAAATCTACTACCAACGCAGGTGGAACAGATGCTTCGGCTCCGTTCCACTCCGCTCAGCATGACACAAACACAGATCTGCGTAACGTCAGTTACATCATGTCAGCACATGCTTTGGGGGGATGGGCGGGGTTCGTTGATTCGTTGATTCGCGCTTTGTATCGTAATGGAGACACAACATGTCAAATCGCAATAGCCAAATTTTAATCGGCTCCATACTCCTGGACCTCAATCGCTGGGGCAATCCCAAAACACCGTCTTACGAAGTAAGCGATTGGACCGACCGATTTCGGGAAGCCGGATTTGATGGAATGGAACTCTGGGAATATCACGCCACATTGTGTTCAGACATCGAGCGCGAAAAATTGTTATCCTCTAATTTCCCCGCAACAATCTACAACACGTATTGCGATTTTGATGATCCCTCTGCCGATGCGCGCCAACACGCGGCAGAAATGATTGACCTATTCGGCTCAGTCGGTGTGAAATTCAACGTGGGCAAAGACCCTGCTCTGCGCGACACCTATTTGAACAACCTGCGCGCCTGGCGCGAACAAGTTCCGCAAACCTGTACATTGCTCTGCGAATGCCACCCGGGCACAATAGTTGAAGACCCCGATGACGCCAGGGCATTCTTCGACGATCTAAGCGTTGAAGGCTGGGAAATCATCGTACACTGCTTCATCCCCGAGATGGACATCTTAAAGCGATGGTTTGACCTCTTTGGACCCAAAGTCACGCACGCCCACACGCAATTGCGCGATGAAAACAGCAATGTCCATTTGCTTAATGACCATCCCGAACGCGCTCAAACGGCACTGGACCTCATGGCTGAATACAAATTCACCGGCTCCATCACCGTCGAATTTTCCAAAGGAACGCGCGAACCCGGCGAAAATATGAACGACCTCTGGACAGCAGCAAAGGCTGACCTATCATTCTTGCGCGCACATGTCTGAGAGAGTATAGAAAATAATAGAGACATTATATACTTCATCCCCTGAAAATAATAATCAAATAGGGAGTGGATTAGATCCACTCCCTCATTTTTCTCCAATTTCTAATCAGGCCACCCGACATACGGGTTTCCTACCCGAATGTTGATGGCCGCATGACACAACAGCTTTTGGAATAGATCAAGTTCTTAATTGTGTTAGAAAAGTATTTTTCCTATCTTCATGGAGAGGGAGTATATCCAAGAAAAGAGGCTGTGATAGGGATGGCAGATAAAACAGACGAAGAAAGAGTGTCTATTTGGAGTACTGGAGACACAGAAAGAACATGGTTGATACTCTTAGCCTCGGTATTTTTTTATCCTTCACTGATACTGGTCCTCTGGCACAATTGGCACAAAATTGTCGAATTTGAGTATGGAACAATTATTCATGCAATAAGCACTATCGGATCGGCGGGTCTTTTTGCTGTCACTTTAGCATTCTTCATTATAGAGGGGGTCAATCTTATGATCATTCCAGTTGAAAAAATCCGCGAAAAAATCCGTACCAGAACGGAAGAATATCTCGCAACACGCTTTAAGGAAGGGCAAAGAAGGGGATATGAAGAAACTATAGCAGCAGTTCAAAAAATGTATCCAGATGTTGATATAAGAGCCATCCGTGCTGCAATAGAAGAACAAAATGGAAGTGCGTCAAACAATAAATGAGCACTCGCAGGTCATCCCCCTCTCACCCTCAGAGAATTATGCAATGGTTGCTTTCATATATAATTCTTAAAAGAAGGGAGTGGATTTAATCCACTCCCTTTTTGACTTTTACTTTCGTAGTTGATGCAGGTAAAAGATCGGCGATGTATTGCTGATCACGACCTCAGGCATCTTGGAGGTCCTGTTCTAATTCTTCATCTGTCATATCAAATACGGACACGCCGTAGTGACCCATATTTTGAAGAAACTGGATACGCGACAGGCCAGCGAATTCAGCAGCATGCCCGGAAGACATCTTACCCATTTCATAGAGCTTAGCTGCGGCGGCCATGCGGACCTCCTGGGTAAATTCTTCAGGTGTCTCTTTTAAGGACAGAAAGATCTCTTCTGGTACTTCAATCTGAATCATCTGCATTTTTGTTCCTTTGGTTTCATTATGGTCATTCAATAAATTTAACCAGAATGCTCTTCTTGGTAATTTTTAAAGATACTCAATATTACATAAATCTCAAACCCGTATCACAACCTTGCATTTTTGTAAACTGCTATTGCCACTGTACATCTTTCCTATTGAATTTTATCCATCTCTTTGTAAATTAGCCATCCGTAAATCCCGTAGAATGGTGTACACCTGATCCCGAATGGAGTATTTAATGGCTAAAAAAGTAACAATAGCACTGATTGGCGCCGGGATGTTTGGCGGCGATATTCACGTCCGGGCGTTTGCAGATCTGCAACGCTACGGTATCAGTGGCCTGATGGGACGAGTGGGCCTCGACGCCTGGGCGCGCGACCTTGCAGACATCGAATTTGATCTCGTTGCAGTAGCCACGCGCAGCGAAGCATCTGCACAACGCGCAAAAGCCAATTTTGAACAATGGACCGAACACGCCCCCGCACCCTACTGGGGCGAAACACCCTGGGAAGATGTCTTGCGCGACTTTCCAGACCTCGATGTCATGGCCGTTGCCACACCCGACAACCTGCACACGCCCGTGGTACTCGCAGCATTGAACAACGGCACCCATGTGATCACCGAAAAACCGATGTGCTTATCAATACATGAAGCCGATGAAATGATCGAACTCGCCAATGAAAAAGGACTGGTATGTGCGGTCGATATGCACAAGCGCTACGACCCGGATCACATGCGCATTGAGCACGACATAGCCAATCGCATCGGCGATCCAATCTATGGACTCGCCATGTTGGAAGAACCCCTCGAAGTATCCACCAGCATATTTAAGTGGGCAGAAGAAAGCGACCCCTTTTCTTATGTGGGACCCCACTGGGTCGATCTATTTTACAATTACTACCGCAGCAAACCCGTATCCCTCACAGCCGTAGGGCAAAAAAAACGCCTGATACGCGATGGTATTGACGCCTACGATGCCGTCCAGGTACGCGTAGATTTTGACAATGGCATGAGCATTTATTTTCACAACAACTGGATCACGCCCGACGATTTTGAAGGCCCCGTCAATCAGGGACACGAAATAGTCGGCACCGACGGCAAAGTGGAATCCGACCAGCAATATCGCGGATTTCGATTCTGGTACGCGGGCGGCGGCAGCCAGAGTTCAAACAACCACTTTACGCGCAACGTCAAACGCCCCGACGGTTCAGAAGTCTATGTGGGATATGGCACAGATAGCATCATCGTGGCACTGGTCGCAATATGTCGCATCGAATTTTTGGGCGAAACCCTATCAGATGTAAAAGAAATTTATCCCACCGCTGAAGACGGACGGATCACAACGGCAATCGTAGATGCCGCGCGCATCGTCCGCGATCGCAATTTTGAATACATGCGCGAAGGCAAAGGCGCCACAGTCACAGCGCAATTCGGCGCAGATGGCATCACCATCGTCGATCCCAACCGCGTATCTGACGGGCCCGATGCTGTATTTGAAAAAATATACGATAAGGAAGTGTGATCCGCAGAATGAAGGCGAGTAATTCGAGCATGAACGCAGATGAACGCAGATGATTGTAGGGGCGAAAGATTTTTCGCCCGTACTGTGAAGTGGGCGGATGAAGGGCGGCATCCTGTAAATCCTTTAATCCGGGATATCCTGATCCAATGAACGCAGATGACGCAGAAAAAACGCGAGTAATTTGAGCGTTTTACGCAGATGAACGCAGATGATTGTAGGGGCGAAAGATTTTTCGCCCGTACTGTGAAGTGGGCGGATGAAGGGCGGTATCCTGTAAATCCTTTAATCCGGGATATCCTGATCCTATGGGAAAAGAATTTGACATCACCCCTGTTAATGTGCCAAAAGTCGATACCAAATATCGCCGCATTATAACACCTGTGCCCCATCCGGACTCGGTGGCAACTCTGGAAACGCTACACAGAGTGGAACCCATCTCCATGCGCGGACAACCGCCCATTGTATGGGATCGCGCAGAAGATTGTCAGGTCTATGACAAATACGGCAATATGTGGCTCGACTGGAGCTCGGGCGTACTCGTCACCAATGCCGGGCACGGCATGCCCGAAGTGCGGCGTGCAATCATAGATCAGGTAAATACCGGACTATTGCACAACTACGTATTCCCCAGCGAAGAGCGAGCGCAACTCGTCGAGTTTCTCGTAGATCTGGCGCCAGAAGGATTGGACAAAGCATTTCTGCTGACGACCGGATCTGAAAGCACAGAAAACGCTCTGAAACTCGCGCGAACACACGGCATTACAACCGGGGGAAAAAAGAAAATCGGCTTTGTGGGATTTGAACGCGGATTTCACGGGCGCACAATGGGCGCGCAGCAAGTCGGCGGCATGCCCGGGCAAAAAGACTGGATCGGAAACGAAGACCCCGCCATTGTGCAAGTGCCCTTTCCCGATGGGTATTGGACAGAAAATGTAGATTTCGACTTTTTCTGCTCTACAATCAAAGACAAAGGATTAGATGCAGACGATGTATGCGGTGTCATGCTCGAAACATATCAGGGCGTGGGACCTGATTTCGCGCCCGTGGCGTACGTACAGGCACTATCTGAATGGTGCAAAGCACACGGTGCCCTCTTAATTTTTGATGAAGTACAGGCGGGATTTGGTCGCACCGGCAAAATGTGGGGATTTGAGCACTACGGCGTAATCCCCGACCTGATATGCTTTGGCAAAGGTGTGAGCAGTTCACTTCCTCTATCCGGCGTAATCGGCAAAACCGAGGTCATGGACTTATATCCCCCCGGATCGATGACAAGCACCCACACGGGCAACCCGGTCTGTTGTGCAGCCGCACTCGCCAGCTTAAAAAAAATAGTAGATGACGATTTAACCGGCAATGCAGCGCGACTCGAACCAGTATTGATGAACGGAATCAAAAAAATTCAAGCCGCACATCCCGATGTGGTCGGGCACGTAACCTGCAAGGGACTCGTAGGCGGTGTGCAGATGGTAAAAGCCGGTCAAAAAGAACCCGACCCGGACC
Source organism: uncultured Latescibacterota bacterium (assembly GCA_951812755.1). Lineage (GTDB taxonomy): Bacteria > Latescibacterota > UBA2968 > UBA2968 > UBA2968 > VXRD01. The sequence goes on along the minus strand of OX638329.1, from coordinate 6,344,183 downwards.
TGGCGCACGAAATTGTACTGCGCTGTTTTCACAAGGGACTGCTATTCTTTGCCCCCGTGGGCGCGTGGGGACAAACCGTAAAAATTTCTCCGCCATTGACCATTGAACAAGACGCGCTCGAAGATGGCTTACAAGTGCTTGCGGAAGTTGTAGATGAAGTGTGAAGTAGGAAGTGTGAAGTAGGGAAGCTTCAATTAACTCCCAGTTCCCAGCCCTTCGGCGGGATAGCTTTCACCTGTGTTTATCCGTGTTCATCTGTGGTTGCATTTTTGAGGATTTAATATGTCAAACGAAAAACGCGGACGACTCCGCGAAGTAGCGGCATTATTCTTTAAACTCGGCGTCATAGGCTTTGGTGGACCCGCAGCGCATATCGCCCTGATGGAAGACGAAGTCGTTGAAAAACGCGCCTGGTTATCGCGCGAGCGATTTTTAGATCTCGTCGGTGTAACGAGTATTATCCCCGGACCAAACTCGACGGAAATGGCAATTCACCTGGGATTTTTGCGCGGCGGTTGGATCGGACTATTGCTGGCTGGCGGATGTTTTATATTCCCCGCCGTTACATTGACAACAATCCTCGCCTGGGCCTACATGACTTATGGCGCTATCCCAGAGGTTGCCGACTTGCTCTATGGCATCAAACCAGCGGTACTCGCCGTCATCCTGGGCGCGCTGTGGCGATTGGGGCAAAAAGCCGTAAAAGGCTGGCGATTGAGCTTTCTGGGCCTGGCTGTCATGCTCGTGTCCCTCACGACATTTAGCGGCGTGCTCGCACTGATTGGCGGCGGAATCATCGGGATGTTCTGGCTGAAAATGACGCGACCGAGAGACCGCGGACATGTAGCTGCAATCGCGCCTATAGCAGGCACGGGATTGACAATGCTCGCAAGCCAGGGTGCCGTATCCGCAGCAGGCCCAACGCTGTGGGCACTGGGCCTATTCTTTCTAAAAATTGGCGCGATCCTCTACGGCAGCGGATACTTGCTCATTGCATTTCTCGAAGAAGAACTCGTGCTCAGATATGCCTGGCTGACCCAGGAACAATTGCTGGAAGCCATTGCCATCGGGCAGTTCACGCCCGGACCCGTATTATCGACCGCGGCCTTCATCGGTTATCTCGTCACCGGCGGCAAATTATCCGGCGCCCTCGTCGCTGCGGGCGCGATCTTCTTGCCCTCCTTTATCTTTGTCGCTGCGCTGAACCCCATCTTGCCCAGGCTGCGAGAATCCCAATGGGTGGCGTCTTTTCTCGACGCCGTGAACGTCTGTGCCGTGGGATTGATGGCCGCTGTAACAATAGAACTGGGCTATCTGACCCTGGATTCTGTGCCCAAAATGGCAATCGCAGGCATCGCATCCATTCTGATATTGTGGCGCGGTGTCGGCGCGGTATGGCTGGTCGTTGGCGGAGCCGTTGTGGGTTGGATACTCCTCGCTGCGGGCTTTTAGGGATGAATCAAGAATATCTCAAACCCGAAGTCGTCTCCCGACTCGCGCGCCTGGACCTGATCGCGCGCCTGGTAGTTGAAGGATTTATTACTGGCTTGCATCAAAGTCCCTATCACGGCTTCTCCGTCGAATTCTCCGAATACCGACAATACATGCCGGGGGACTCACTGCGCGACCTGGACTGGAAAGTATTTGGCAAAACCGACCGTCTCTACGTCAAACAATACGAAGAAGAAACCAACCTCAAAGCCCATCTCCTCATAGACGCCAGTGCCTCAATGGCTTATGGCTCGGATTCCATCACCAAATTCCAATACGCATCTTATACCGCAGCCGCCCTATCCCACCTCATGTTGCGCCAGCGCGACGCCGTCGGATTAATCGCCTTTGACGACCGCATACGCACGTATTTGCCGCCCCGCTCAGTCACCAGTCATTTGCACACCCTCCTGACCACGCTCCAAAATACCAGCCCCGAAGGCACCGATACCGATCTGGCCGCTACCTTTCACGAACTGGCCGAACGCATTGTGCGCCGCGGCCTCGTCATCGTCATCTCCGACCTCTTCGACGACCCGGACCGCCTGCTCAACGGTCTCAAACACTTTTGCCATCGCAACCACGAAGTCATCGTCTTCCACATCCTGGATCCCCGAGAACGCGACCTCGACTTCAACCGCGAAATGCGCTTTGTCGATCTCGAATCCGGCACGCAAATCGCCACAGAACCCTGGCATCTCGCACCCGAGTACCGCGACCACATGGAAACCCTCATCGATCGCTACCGCCGCGAATGCCGCGAAGCCATGATCGACTACGTCCTCCTCGAAACCTCAGAACCCTTTGACACCGCCCTCTTCAACTACCTCGCAAAACGCAAAAAATTGATGTGACGGGCGAATCGCCGAAGATGGTATGGGTGATAATCTTAAACTCCTTGTTGTTTGGGTTGACATTTCTCTCTGGCTGTGGTAAATTCATTTTACACTTCCTTTCGCTGGGTTGTGTATTGTTTATGAAGGCCGTGTCTCGACAAAAGACACGGCCTTCTGCTATTTCTGCTCAGATTTTAGACCTTTATTCTGCTTTGCCAAACTTGAGAGTGTTTGTAAACGATCGTCGAGGTTAAACACGAACCGCACCAAGAACAACACGGTGTTCTCCGGAGTGTATGCTGCTTTTTCTTTCCCTTCATCAGTTTCGAGAAGGGCTTTTAATTCAAGTACTATCTCGGAAAACTCATCTTCCAATGTTTTTATTTTATCTTCCAGTCTTTTTATTTCTTTGTGCGGGTTTAGCTGTCTATTGTCGTTCATTTTTCCCTCAAGCCGGAGGTTTATTGGAGGAACTATGCCTATCCAACACCTTCCTCAGTTCACCTCTTATATCCCCTTCCCCTTCAATTCGTGCAGTTCGGTCTCTCAATTCGGAATGATCGCTCGATATTTTGCCCAAATCGCCTTCCAGCCGGTCAATGCGCTCCTTCAGGCTATCTTCCGACCGATTGATATGTTTCTTCAGGTTGTCTTCTGCCCGATTGATATCCTGTTTTATTCCGTTGAAATGCGAGATATTGTACCATGTCATTACGCCAGCTATTATCCCAAAAGAAGAAATAAAAGCCGCAGTCATGACAATTATCGGTGTCCAATCCATAGAACACACCCCTCTTTGCTGTTTTTAGTGTTCGGTCAAAAAAAAAATAGAGATTGACAGGACAATTGTCAACTCCAAAAAGCCTCAAAAATCCCTATCTCGTAACGCACTGTAAGACAGTAAGTTACGGAGAGTTAGGAGTTTCTTGTATATAGTCCCCACTTAAACAAATATACGCAACATGTGTGCCAATATGGATTTTTCAAATGACAATTTCTGTAAAGTATTATTTTTTATATATATAGAGATTTTTTTAGGATAAAATTCAGGCTGACCATCGAATTAAGAAGTGAAAACATCATTCACTTTTCTCTTTCCAATTGAACATTAAATTCACATTGACAATCGCGCCTCAAAGCGCCTTCAAAACATTCTTCAGAACGCACTCTTCCCTTTGAGAAATATCATCTAACAAGGTAATAATCTTCAGAATACGATCCACATCCCACGTTCTCTTGACCCTCAATTGGCATATATTTTCGCACCAAACACACTTACTCTGCATCAGGCCGCTGTGGTTCCTGCTTCTCAACAACTGGATCAACATATCCTGCAACGATCATTCCTGAAGCAAAGATTACCCAAAAGACCCAAAAATTCACATGAGGTTTAAGCCATAACGCGGTTGAAAAGGTAAATATAGAAACTAAAATCAGGCGTCTCACAGAACCAAAACCCAAAGGCGTACCGCAATTCTTGCAGGGCCATATACTGAAGATGTTAGCACTCAACTTGCGTCGCCATCCAACGGAATGTCCGCATTTTGGACAGGTGTAAATGCTTTTTATGTTTATTGGCATATATTGGGACTCCAATCTCTCACTTTGCATCATGCCGATGGGGTGGTTCATACTTCTCTACAACTACTAAACTTATAAAACTTACAAAAAATATCCCTAAACCGTTTATTACCGCAGAGACCCAAAAATCTACATGAGGCGTAACCCATAAATTGATTGGTATGATAACCACAGGGAGCAATATTGGGTATCTATTGAGGCCAAATTCCAGGGCCGTACCGCAATTCTTACAGGGCCATTGAGCCAATATACCGGTAAATAATTTGCGACGCCATCCAACGGAATGTCCGCATTTTGGACAGGTACAAATGTTTTTTATATTTCTTAGCATATCTTAGGTCCTCCATCCTGGATGAAAGAATTTAGCAGGTATTGCACTCAGATATACAAGAGTACAATACCTGCAACCATCAAGATACCCAACTTTGGCGTTCCTTATTCGCCATATGCTTGTACGAGTGGGTCGTCGTAGTCAATGTCAATGTCACTAGTGCATCTCGGCAAAAGAAACTGGTCATATCAATTTGACTTGCGGTTGTCATTGCGGCATGGTTTAAGCCGCCACGCGCAAGCACAACGCCAGTAATCCAGAAGGTTTTGATGTTCACTTCTATATGTCGCAAGACTTACGCCACGATGCACTAGTTACGAATCCAGTGACTACCCCCGCAACAGTGATACCAATACTAATCAGATCCTGCACCAAATCATCATTATTATTCTCTTCCTCATAAGCCTCAACAGGCATAATGAGCTCGTAATGCATCCTTCTTTTCACCAGCTTTTGCATGTGATCCTCCAATGATATAAAAATTAGAAATCAGTGAATGTTTTCCATTCACCATGAACAAAGCACCGTGCAGTGATCTCTCATTTACCCCCTTTCCTTGTCAAGAGGTGCTTTTTCGACTACCAGCATCAGAATTTTGGTCTGAAGATTGCACAATTTTAACGCGCTTCAATGAAAGAATGATAAAAATGCCAACTGGCAGAAGATAATAGACAAGAAAGCTCCAATCCTTGACCCAGAACTCAAAAAATAACCAGAATGCCGCATATATGAGTAGCACTACGAACCCCCTTTTACGATCCATTTCAAGCATGAAGCCACATTGCTTACAGGGCCAGGTGCGAGGAGGATTAAACCATTTAAATGATCCTCCCCAATCGTTTTTACATCCACAATTTGGGTACTTTGCTTTGAACATATCAAATCCTCGCGGCTCGCTCCTGGAGCATGGCATAAACGCCATCTTGCAGCATCAAAACTTCGTGGCTACCTTCCTCGGCAATTCTTCCCTGATCAATGACCACGATTTTGTCTGCACGCCGGATCGTTGATAGGCGATGGGCAATGACGATCACTGTCCTTTGTTTGCAAATTTCCTTCATCGCTTCCTGGATATAAAACTCAGATTCGTTATCCAATGCAGCAGTGGGTTCATCCAAAATTAAGATGGGTGTGTTCTGCAATAACACCCTTGCAAGTGCAACCCTTTGCTTCTGTCCCTCTGAAAGTTGCGCCCCCTGCTCACCGATGATCGTGTGATAGCCGTTAGGTAGCTTCGTGACAAAATCGTGGATATAGGCTGCCCGGGTCGCGGCTTCGACATCGATCATAGAAATCGGTTTGTTAAACGTCAAATTCTCCAAAATACTTCCTTGAAACAGGGCACTTCCTTGCATCACAAAGCCGATATTTTGGCGCAAAGAATTGAGACGGTATTGCCTGATATCGACCCCATCGATCAAGACCTGTCCATCCACTGGATCGTAGAATCTCGGGATGAGCTTCGCCAGAGTAGATTTGCCCGACCCGCTTCTTCCAACAATGGCAACTGTTTGATCGACACCGATCTCGAGATTGATCTCATTTAACACCACTCTTTCGGGTTGATATGCAAAACTGACATCTCTAAACTCTATCCCTTCACGAACCCCGTTGAGCTCAGCCAACTGCGGTTCATCGCGTATATCAGGCGTGATATTATAGACTTCAAAAAAGCGGTCCGTATGAACCAGTGTAGATTCGATGCGCCGCAACAGGCCAATGAGACTTTTAATGGGTCCATACAAATACCCCACATAGCCCGTAAAAGCCATATAACTCCCCAATGTCAAATTATCAGATAGCACCTCGTGCCATCCGTAGAAACCGTAGGCAAGAGTTCCACCAGTCTTGATAATGGTGCTGGCATACCCCGTTGTGCCCGAAAAAAGCGATACTTTCATTCTCAGATTTGCCACATTGATGAACAATCCCTGTAGCTTCTGAAAAAATGAAGCCTCCAACCCCAAAGACTGTACTGTTCTAATCGAAGAAATGGACTCGTAATTTTTTGCCGATAACTCTGCTGAGCGTTCTGCAACTTCCCTTGTATATTTGTGGATAAACCGTCTCGAAATCAAAACCAACAGGGTGTCGAAGGACAAGACCGTGAGGCTGATCAGAGCCTGGCGAATATTCGGACTGATCCGCAGATTTGCATGAGGTTCCCCAATCACCTTGCCTGCATCTTTGCCCACCATCCCTTTGCCAATGGGATCGGCGACGCCAACAATCTCAAACGCGAGTAACTCGCGATAGCGCACCATGCTGTGCATCTCTTTGTTATACGGATACAACACGGCTTTTTTAATCCAGGAATAATCGTCTTGAAAATCTTTTCGGTGCGCCGGACGATCGAATTTGGACCTATTTTGCTCTTGAGGAATTTCACTTAATGCTTTTTCTTGTAATAATAACCGAATATCTTGAACAGGACATTTTGGATTTTGTTCCAACAGGTGTGCGATAATGCCCGTGATATGGGGTGCGGCAAAGCTATTTCCTCCCGTCATAATATGTTTTCCGTTTAACCAGCACACGCGCTGTTCATCACCTCGCGCTACACATTCGATGCGCTGATCTTTGCGGTAGTAAAACCCATCTGCTTCATGGATCGCACCACCTGTGACACCAATCACTTCGGAAAATACCGCAGGATAACTCTCACGTCCGTCATTGCTCTCAGCAGCCACGAGAATCACGCCAGCATCAACCGCTTTGCGACACACTTTCTGAAGAGCTTTCTTAAACGTCACATCCGTTGTGCCCAGACTTAAATTCACCACATCCATCTCATTGTCAATGCACCACTGAATCGCCGCAATCAACGCCCGCCCATCTGCCATCAATGAGGCATCAAAAATCCTCACGCTATATAACATCGCATCAGGAGCCTTCTTCCTGATAATCCCGGCACACGCTGTGCCATGTCCTGCACAGTCGGTGTGATCATCCCACAACACAGTCTCACCATCTTTACCAATCTGAATATGAACACCACCCGCAACATCACCCACATCTATATGAGATACATCTGTGCCGCTATCGACAATGGCAATCCGGATTTGAGAGGGATTTTCTCTACGCATGACATTCTCTAACTAATGATGGTGAATCCATGATCTTGCATTCCACATCAATGATTTCTTTCTTTTTCCAATCGACCAATACACGCAATGTGTCCTCAGACTTTCTTGGCCTCCAGCGATACTCAAAGACACTTATGCCATTCATTTCAACAGCATCATACCCATAGCTGCGTTTGTTCTGGAGTGTGCGAATATAATCATGGCGAGCAAAATAGGGGTGTGCATCTATATGCTTCACAATAGCTGGCAGGTAGTTTTCCATCAAAAGATTGGTGCCTGGTATCGCACGAAATCCATAGCGTTTATAAAGTGGAATCCCTTTTCGATTGAACGACCAGGTCGTAATTTCGATACGTTTACACTCAGATTCACAGGCGGTTCTCAAACACGTATCTGCCAGTGTAAGGCCGAAAATCCCGCGTTTCTGAAAATCGGGATGGGTTTCTACATGGGAAAAAATGACTATGCCTGGCTCAGACTTCTTTTGGGTTACTTTCATGGATGAAATGATGCGGTGATTTCGCTTGAGTAAATAGATGACCGAGTGCTCTAAGTTGCTCAAGTTCTCAATGATTTCTTCATAACTGGGTAGGCATTCAGAGTTTGGCTGTCTTTGAAAAGCATTTGAAGACAAGGACCAATGTTGTGTCTGAATATCTCTCAGAAAGGTAGCATAGTGATGTAAATCATTTTTGCTCAAGGGCTGGATTTGATACATTTTTATTCTTTTTGTTAAAAATCACTTGCCGACGATATAGCCGCCATACAGAAATCCAAGAAGAGGTGTGATAGTGACATTAATATTTGCAGAGCTATGAAAAGCCATACATAATAGAAGGCTGCGTTTAGATTCGTAGAGATAGGTTAAAAAACAAGCAAGCACTGTCAATGCAATCAAGTACACAAAAAATAAATCCCAATAACCCTCTATGATATAAGGCCATAAACGCTTATGTCTAAAAACAAAGATTGAAATACTAATGACATAAGCCTTAAATTTTCCATATTTTGTCCTGATCGTTCCGTAAAGCAGACCTCTGTAAAGAAGCTCTTCTTCAATTGGTGCTAATATAACCCCTCCAATAAAAAGGCATAGATACTGAAAAACAAAGTCTGGCGGTTGGGGTCCGAAGCCTTCCCAGAAATTAAGGGGTAAATAATACGCTGTTAGACCTATACCTGCATATATCCAGAAGAAAAACTCTCTTTTAGAGGGAATGACATAATACACCATTTTTTTTAACTCAAACCGTCCGAATTGAACCAAAACAAAAAGAACTAAGAGAAGATGCATTCCTTGCATAAGAACATTCACTAAACCCTTTGGCGATACAAGTCTCCACACAATCACACCTTCCAGGATAATTAAACAGGACCAGATCACACCCTTTGCCAAAGGCACCTGGAGTGTTGGCGGCCAGTTCTCTTGTATAGATTCCGTTTTAGGGGCTTCTTCAATTGATGATTCTGGAGCCATAGATAATTCCAATTCAGTTTAATCCGATTTGTTGCTCAACATTTTAAAACTTCCGTCTGTCAATAAAAATTTGAAAGCTGGCTCTTTGTGAATTCTTTTTTTTCGGGCAGGATCCCACTGGAGTGCTCTTTTTAAGCTTGAAAGAGTCTGTTCTTTATTTTTCATTGCTCCATATACCCGGGCCAGGTTATACCAGGTATTACCATTTTGGGGATTCAGTTCAATTGACCGATCTAATGCTATGATTGCTTCGGGTAATCTGCCTAACTCCAGAAATATAACCCCTCTATTGTTCCAGGCATCAGAATATTTGGGGTCAAGTTCTAATGCGCGGTCAAATGAAAGAAGTGCTTTTTCCAATTCGTCCATTTTTACCAAAACAGTACCTCGATTATTCCATAAGATAGATGCTTGAGGTAGTATTTGAAGTGCCTGGTCATAAACTTCAAGCGCGTCTTGATTTTTTTCTTGGTCTCTATAAATCAAGCCCAGGATATTCCAGGCAAACTTATTTTCGGGATTTAACTCAACTGTCTGGTGATAGGCCTTCAAAGCTTCTTCAACGGCACCAATCCTCAAAAACTTATTTCCTTTTTTTGACAAAATTTGAGCTTGTCCACGAGATTTATAAGGTTCTAAAATAAAACTCGCAAAATAATAGAAGGCAACGGCATGTACAAGGGGAAGGCACAGCAGCAGAAACTTTTTCATTACAGCATTCTCTCGTCTATCTGGACAGGGATAAGGGACATCTGGGATAAAATACTTTATTCAGTAATTCACGTCAACGCACTGAGAATGTTAAAATGTATCAACAAGAGCCTTCGGGGGCTGAGAAAACTGTTCACGGCTGTTCAGATCAGGCAAAACCAGTAAAGAGATATCAAAATAGAGCGTGAGGTCTTCAAAATTCAGGTCTGGATCTCTGTAACGCTCCTCCAAAAATGATTCCAACGCCTCTGGTGAAACTTTCTCTTGACCAGTGTTCAATGGTCGTTGAAAGGATTTGGGCTGTGAACGAGATGCTTCACGGACCCGAGACCCGCTGTATCCCACTTCATTCAGCAGGATACAGTTTTTGATCTTTGCCAAAAATTTGTCCTTCACAATCGGTTTGTCCAGTACGTCCACAGCACCTGCTGTGATTATTTCTTTTGTTTCTTCCATGAACAAGACGTTTCCCATGATCAGGACGTTTGTCTGAATGTTATCTGCGGCAATGCGCTCCAAAAGTACGACCCCATCGAGACCTGCCATATACATTTCAGCGACAGCCACAGCAATCTTCTCTCGTCTCAAAATTTCAAGCCCTTCTTTTCCATTTTCCGCCGTGAACACGTCATAAGGTTCATCATTCAAGAATCCCACAAGGGTCGAGAGAACGCGGGGGTCGTGATCTATAATCAGAATTTTCTGCGTGTTCAGATCAGGACGCGAATGATCGGCACGAGGAGGAACTGTCATATATTTTCGCAAACGTATGTATCCTTAGATAAAAAAATAATTGATTTATGGCAATACAGATTTTTTACTGCTTAAACAGATATATGCAACATGTGTGCCAATATGAATTTTTTAAATGATAATTTTTGTAAAGCATTATTTTTATTTCATATAGAAGTTATTATTGAATAAAAGTCAGACTGAATACCAAATTAAGAGGTGAACATATTGTTCACTTTTCACTTTTTGATTGAACATTATGTTCTTTTACTTCGAATTGACAATCGCGTTTCAGGTCGCTATCTTCGTTTAACCTTCTCAAGTTATCAGCTTGAGATATTTGTCGCCGCTGACAGTTGACTTGTCCTGGTCTTGTCAGCGGCTTTTTTATAATACTACCATCGCGCCTGTGACTGCAATTGAAAAAGATTGCTCATATATCTGATTCCTTTCGTATATCTCTTATTTTTTCATTTTTTTCAGGATTGGTGCATTTTTATAAAAAAAACTGTGAATGGGTTATCAAATTTTCCATCCACAGTTCGCAAACACTGGATCGCGGTTTATACCATGCCACAATGACGGGCGAGGCATGCCTCGCCCCTACGGTTGCTTCTCCAATTTCACCGCTTTGTCGAACCAAAAAAATTCGTTTTCAAATCGATCTTCTTCCCAACCCGATTGCCCACCAGCCCGCGCGCACCTGCAATATCAAAATCCTTCAACGCAATCTGAAACTCGCCCTTCACCACAAAAAAATCCCCTAACGCGCGCTTCTTTGTCTGCTCTGACGCCAGCAAATACGTCGCCTCAAAGGGAATCTCTATCTCCTTATCCACGCCGTGCAGTGAAAACGCACCCATAGCCGAACCTTTAATAACCGCCTTATCTTCCCCTGCCTCCACAGACACATCCTTCAGCCCCACAATATCAAACCCAATCACCGGAAACTGTTCCTCATCCAACCAATCCTCGCTGTGCAAATGCGCGTCGCGCTTCTCAATACCCGTTTCCATACTCGCAACCTGCACCTCAATCTTCCCGGTCATACCCTCCAAATTTGCCGGATCCAGTTTCAACTCGCCCGAAATCCCCGACGCTGTACCGTGGATCTCTTCCAGCGGTGCCGAACTCACAAACCGAATCTGATTCTTCCCCACCTCATTGCGCAACACAATCGTCTGAACCCCCTCAACCGGCAACCCCAATGATGTCTCCGCACAGACCTCTTGCACTGCAATACACCCGACAAAAAATAAACCAATAAGCCACCGCATATTCATACTTTGTCTCCTTCTTGTGATAACACCCAAATGATATAGCAATCAGCAGTCAGCTAAAAACTTCCTGGATCGCGGCTTAAACATTGCCGCGATGACGACATAAAGGCAAAAGGCAACAACAAAACCAAAACCTCTGGATCGCGGCTTAAACATTGCCGCGATGACGACATAAAGGCAAAAGGCAACAACAAAAACAAAAACCTCTGGATCGCGGCTTAAACATTGCCGCGATGACAGCGGCTCGGCCTTGAGAGAGAACGTCTCCCCGTAGTGATTCTATACGGGGTCCAGACTGGATCGCGGCTTTAAGCATGCCGCGATGACAGTTGCCTTTTATGTCTCGCTTGTTTCCCACTTCACATTTTCCACTTCTCACTTCAACGTGAACTGGTCTGATCCCGTGTAGAACTATCACGGGATGACGCGACCAGTCATGCTCGGTTTACTCGCCTTCATACAACGTTCCTCACTTCTCCCGCGTTCCCAATTTCCTGCAAATATCTCCTTGACTTACGCCTTCCCATGCGCGTATAATACGCACTTCAAAATATCCGCCACCACAAAACTCAGGAACTATCATGGCCTCAATCGTCTATACAAAAACCGATGAAGCACCTGCATTGGCAACGTGCTCTCTGCTCCCAATTATCAAAACCTTCACAGAACCCGCCGGCATTGAAATAACAATACAGGATATTTCTCTTGCCGGCAGAATTATCGCGAATTTCCCAGAAAACTTAACCGAAAGCCAGAAACAATCCGACGCATTGATGGAATTGGGCGAACTGGCAAAAACACCCGAAGCCAACATCATCAAACTGCCCAACATCAGCGCCTCCATACCCCAGTTGACCGCAGCAATCCGCGAACTACAAGAAAAAGGATATGATATCCCGGACTATCCAGAAGAACCACAAACCGAAGCAGAGCGAGAAATTCAAGACCGATATGCAAAAATTCTCGGAAGCGCCGTAAACCCCGTCTTGCGAGAGGGAAACTCGGATCGCAGGGTGGCATCCGCCGTAAAAGAATACGTCAAAAACAACCCACACCCCATGGGCGAATGGACCTCAGAATCCCAATCGGATGTGGCATACATGTGTGGTGAAGACTTCTACGGCAGTGAACAATCTGTCGTATCAGCAAAAAATAGCACTCTTAAAATCGAGTTTGTAGATACCGACGGAAACACCACTGTCCTCAAAGACGACATACCCGTTCAGGCTGGCGAAGTCGTCGATGCAATGGCCATGAACTGTCGCGCATTGCGCGCATTTTACGAAACCCAACTCGAAAAAGCAAAAAACAAAGGCGTGCTATTCTCACTCCACCTCAAAGCCACCATGATGAAAGTATCGGACCCGATCCTCTTTGGTCATGCGGTCTCTGTTTATTACAAAGACGTATTTGAAAAACACGCCGCTGTATTTAATGAACTCGGCATTGACCCAAACAACGGCATAGGAGAAGTATATACAAAAATAGCGCGCCTGCCAAAATCGCAACGCGCAGAAATCGAAGCCGACATCAAAGCCTGTTATACCCACCGTCCGGACCTCGCCATGGTCAACTCAGACCGCGGCATCACAAATTTACACGTACCCAGCGATGTAATCATCGACGCATCCATGCCCGCGGCAATCCGCGAATCCGGACAAATGTGGGGACCCGACGGCGAACTCCGCGACACCATATACACCATCCCCGACCGCTCTTATGCACGCATCTATCGCGAAATCGTTGACTTTCACAAAGAACACGGAACATTTGATGTCACCACAATGGGCAATGTATCCAACGTGGGATTAATGGCACAAAAAGCAGAAGAATACGGATCGCACGACAAAACCTTTGAACTACCTGCAAACGGCCGCGTTCGCGTCGTCGATGCTACAGGACAGGTCTTGCTCGAACACGAAGTAGAAAAAGGGGACATCTGGCGTGCGTGTCAGACCAGAGACCTTCCGATACGGGATTGGGTCAACCTCGCCGTCAACCGCGCGCGGATAACCGGATCCACAGCCATATTCTGGCTGGACGAAAACAGGGCGCACGACAGAAATTTGATCGACAAAGTCGATACCTATTTGAAAGACTGCGACACAAGCGGTTTAGACATTCAAATCCTATCGCCAACAAAAGCCATGCGCGCAACCCTGCAACGCGCAAAAGATGGAAAAGACACCATCTCCGTCACCGGCAATGTCTTGCGCGACTACCTCACAGACCTGTTTCCAATTCTCGAACTGGGAACCAGTGCAAAAATGCTTTCAATAGTCCCCCTTCTGGCAGGCGGAAGCCTCTTTGAAACCGGCGCAGGAGGCTCTGCCCCCAAGCACGTTCAGCAATTTGTAGAAGAAGGGCATTTGAGGTGGGATTCACTGGGAGAAATTCTGGCCCTCGCCGCATCCCTCGAAGACCTGGGACATAAAACAAACAACAAAACAGCCAGCATTTTGGCAGAAACATTAAATGAGGCAACCCGCGTATTTTTAAACAACAGAAAATCGCCCTCGCGCATAGTACGCGAATTGGACAACCGCGGGAGCCATTTTTATCTCGCGCTGTACTGGGCACAGGCACTGGCCCAACAAAGCGAAGACGCGGCACTTCAAACGCGATTTGCAAAATTGGCACAACAACTCGAAGCAAATGAAACAACGATCATCGACGAACTCAATGCAGCACAGGGTCCACCCGTTGACATAGGTGGCTATTATCTTCCAGACCTCAAAAAAATAACAGCGGCCATGCGCCCGAGTGCTACATTCAACACCATATTAGATAAGAATTAAGAATTAAGAATTAAGAATTAAGTGGTCTGTCAAATAAGTTTCGCGTCTAAACCCACTGGACTCCGGCCTGCGCCGGAGTGACGAACGGCGGTTGTCATTGCGGCATGGTGTTAGCCGCAATCCAGTCTTTCAGAAAAACATATCAGCAAATTTTTTTGACAGAGTATTAAGTGCAACAGCAGAAAAGAGAACGCCCCAGCATCGTTATGCCGGGGCGTTTTTGCGCGATTGCAGCAGGCAGTGCTCTATCCCTTATTTTAAAATCAGCATCCTGCCGAGGAGAGACACACGATCCGCCTGAAGCTGATAGAAATAGACACCACTGGCGACGCGTTTGCCGCCACTATTCCGACCATCCCAATACGCGGCACGGCCCCGACCCGTGTAATAGCCTGCCTGTTGATGGCCCAGATATAGACGACGCACAACAGCACCGCGTATATCATAGATGGTAATCTGGACATCGCTGGTATTTGCCAGTTGATACGGGATCCATGTCTCTGGATTGAACGGATTCGGATAATTCGGCAAAAGAACCGTCTCATCCGGACCCTCTGTTACGGCGAGGGCAGGCTTACTCAACGCACCGGTGAATTCGAGGGGTAAATCCGCGGATTTGACGAGGATATAGCCCCTATGTGTTCGGGGAAAGTCATTGGGCAATCCCCCGATATCCACAGTAACAGCACCGGTTGTGCCGGGGGTGCGGGTTACTGTGAGAGGATCGCTTTCCAGACTACCAGTGGAAATTGTAATGCTGCTCGCGCCACCACTGATGCTCCCATTGGTGACGTTGAGCGGCAGTACAATCTCAAGCGGCGCGCCGGTGGGTGCCACCGCCTTGACCTGATTTGTTCCAACCTTCTCCAGTGACACCGTAACGGACAGGGGGTCAACTGAGTTATTATTCAAAGTGAGTTGCCTCATCGATGACAACCCGGAAAAGATCCCGTCCGGCAGGCTGCTCAATTGGTTTACAGCGAGGTTGAGCGTCTCCAGGGATGACAGGCCATCAAAGACGTCCTCATCCAGACTGCTCAGCTTGTTGCCTGCCAGGCGAAGCCACTCCAGGGATGACAGGTCTTCAAAGATGTCCTCATCCAGACTGGTCAGCTCGTTCTCAGTCAGAAATAGAATCTCCAGGGATGACAGGCCGTCAAAGACGTCCGCATCCAGACTGCTCAGCTCGTTGCTGAACAGAAAGAGACCCTTCAGGGATGACAGGTCGGAAAAGATGCTGTCCGGCAGACTCGTCAGCTTGTTGTCAGACAGCAAGAGATCCTCCAGGGATGACAGGCCGTCAAAGACGTCCGCATCCAGACTGCTCAACTTGTTGTTGAACAGGCGAAGCGTCTTCAGGGATGACAGGCCGTCAAAGATGTCCTCATCCAGACTGCTCATCTCGGTGTTATTCAGGTCGAGCCACTCCAGGGATGACAAGCCATCAAAGATGTCCTCATCCAGACTGGTCAGTGGGTGGTGCACGATGTGGAGCCTCTTCAAAGATGACAGGCCGTCAAAGATGTCCTCATCCAGACTGGTCAGCTCGTTGTCAGAGAGGTTGAGCCTCTCCAGGGATGACAGGCCGTCAAAGATGTCCTCATCCAGACTGGTCAGCTCGTTTCTATCCAGACGAAGCACCTCCAGGGATGACAGCCCATCAAAGATGTCCTCATCCAGACTGCTCAGGTCGTTGTCATTCAGATGAAGCACCTCCAGCGATGATAGCCCATCAAAGGGATCCGCTGGCAGACTGGTCAGTGTGTGGCCCTCGATGTGGAGCGTCTTCAGCGATGACAAGCCATCAAAATCACCTTCTTGCAGTTCGGCGATGCTCATGTATTTGGACCTTCTGAGCGCTATTACAGCACCTAAATCACCTGCTCGCAGTGCTTTGAGTTCCGCGGAAATCAGACTGAGTTCAGTAATCGCCGCGAGGTGCGTCTCGGTCACATTCGCGCAAGCATCTATACCCGACACCGCCGCCACAATTGCATCGCGCACCTGCGATGTGCGATTGCAGACCGGGGTTATCGTTTCCACTATCTGTGGCTGTGTGACAAACGCTGTGACGGTGTAGGTTGATGAAGCTGTATTGGGATTGTTTGCCGCATCGGTCGCAACGCCCGCAGGCACACTGAGGGAGACCTGACCCGTGTTAGCAGGCGTAATCGTGGCGGTGTAGGTGGTGTTGTCTGTGGTATTCCACGATGTGATTGTGGCATTGGCACTGCCGGAGATTGAGACATCACCCTGTACAAAATCGGACACGGCTTCGGTGAAGGTGATGGTCACAGAAAACGCACTCGTCTGATCGTCCGATGGTCCGGAAATGCTCACACCCGGCGGGTCCGTGTCCGCAGGTGGTGGCGGATCCGGTATGGTAATATCGATATTGGTCAGATTCGAAAGACTCGAAAGCAGATGCGCATTCGCAAGCGTATTCCCCGCAAGACGCAACGTCACAAGATTGACCAGCGTTGTCAGCGGCGAGACATCCGTAATCTGATTGTCGTTCAGGAATAACTCGGTCAGATTCGTCAATCCTGAAAGAGCGCTGAGGCTCGTAATATCGTTATCCTGGAGCCGCAGCTTTGTCAGCGATGTCAACCCGGAGAGCGGACTGAGGTTCGAGATCTGATTGTACGCCAGCCTCGCAATGGTCATGTTGGTGGCGTACTGGATGCCCGTGAGGTTGCTTATGCCTTTGGCAGCAGCGCGCAGTTCGGTGAGATCTGACATTTTCGCCTGTGTGAGAGCTTCGCCATCCGCGAGTCCAAGCGAAGCGCGCACAGCGGTGCGCAGATTCTCATCAGGCATCCAGGTTGAGACATCCGGAGGCGGTGGTGGTGGAGGCGGCGGTGGTGGTGGCGGTGGAGGCGGTGGTGGTGGAGGCGGTGGTGGCGGTGGTGGTGGCGGTGGTGGCGGTGGTGGTGGATCCGGTATGGTAATATCGATATTGGTCAGATTCGAAAGACTCGAAAGCAGATGCGCATTCGCAAGCGTATTCCCCGCAAGACGCAACGTCACAAGATTGACCAGCGTTGTCAGCGGCGAGACATCGGTAATCTGATTGTCGTTCAGGAATAACTCGGTCAGATTCGTCAAGCCAGAAAGAGTGCTGAGGCTCGTAATATCGTTGTCCTGGAGCCGCAGCTTTGTCAGCGATGTCAACCCGGAGAGCGGACTGAGGTTCGAGATCTGATTGTGCGCCAGCCTCGCAATGGTCATGTTGGTGGCGTGCTGGATGCCCTTGATGTTGCTTATGCCTTTGGCAGCAGCGCGCAGTTCGGTGAGATCTGACATTTTCGCCTGTGTGAGAGCTTCGCCATCTGCGAGTCCAAGCGAAGCGCGCACAGCGGTGCGCAGATTCTCATCAGGCATCCAGGTTGAGACATCCTGTGCTTGTGCGCCGTGAGGTATCCAACAGCTAAGCGCAAGTAAAATCGCAAAAAATCTTTTCAAAACTTATCCTCCTTTGAAAGTGAAAAGCGAGCCATCGGGCACTTTGCAGAACAGGCCTGCGGCTATCTTTTTGATTTACAAACGTTTGTATTATTACAGAAAAACCGGAGACCATCATCGTATGGCACTCGGTTAATTCATTGTTTAATGCCACAGGCCGTCTGACTCATTACCATAGCCCAGATTGAGCGCGACCTTTACGGAATGAAGGCCATATAATACAACATTCAACAACCGTTTGCAACAGAAAATATTATTTTTGCGAAATATATTTAAAAAGTAACTATTTAGGTCATTTGAATAATTAGCCACGAGCGGGGTATGAAGGCGAGTAAATCGAGCATGACTGCGCCAGCAGTTCAAAGGATTTCCCTCCTACCTGACTGAATTACTGGCGTTGGGCTATGCTGTAGTGCCTTTTCATCTGTGGTTGCTTCTCTCTACCTCTTCTCACCCTATTCGGCGACATCGATAACCGCAACACGCACCACCACACTCACATGCCCACCCTGGCCATCGCTCACCCGCACAATGGGGGAATACCAGTTCCGCGCCTCATAATTATGCATCTCTTTCGTCTCAAGCTGACCTGTCTTCACATCTATCGCAAAATACTCGGCATCCACACCCCACAGACTATACGCGAGAGATTCACCATTGGCACTCGTCGCTGAAATCGGATCGCCTATCGGCTGTCCCGGTGGCGTGTTCTCCTCAACAAAGCGCATGACAGGAGGTGCTGACGTAAAGACCGGCACCTGACTCACCTCCTTGCCAAAGTTTTCAACAAAGAGCAGAAAATCGGGGATCCCTATCTCACCATTCCCGTCCAGATCGTATTTCTTCTCATACCGCTCTTGCCCCACCTTTAGGCCAAACACCTCCACAAAGAGCAAAAAGTCCGGGATATCCACCGTCCCATTCCCGTCAAAATCTGGAGAAAGACCACTGATCGGTAAGCCAACAGAAGACCCCTGTAAGGCAACGCTGAGGAACATAGGCACTGTCTCAGACTGCCCTGCTCGCACGAGTTTAACCCGCACCAGGCGTATCTCTGTCTCTGAAAGCGCATCCATCGCGCGAAAGCGAATCGTGCCCACAAGACCGCTATCTGCCCTCCTTTCACTATCGAATAACGTCATCCCAATATTCACAAAATCTTTGCCAGAAAGTGCAGACGTGCCCGATAAAACATCACCCCGCTTAAACCCCTCGTAGGCCACCTGTGTCCCATCGTATTCAAAGCGAACGGAAAGATCGTTTACTGGAATAGCCCTAAGACGCTTCCCAAAAATCTGGACAGATGCACTGCCGCCATCAGATGGAACACCGCGAAAGGATGTGAACTGATCCCCTTCTGAATCATCCAGATCCAGAGAAAGGGAAAAACGGTCTTTCGGAATCGGTATGCTGGTACGCACCATGCCCAATTCTGACCACTCGCCATCGCCTGTAGAATTACTCGCCCGCACCTGTATCTCGTATTCGGTATCGGGATTCAGTCCCGGGATGATCGTTCTCGTCCCGATTATATCTTGCGGACCATCTATAAAGTCTCCAGTGCTACCTTCTCTATAGCGCAGATCATAGCTCGAGACAACCGATCCTTCTGGCACCTGCCAGTTCACAACCATACTGGTTGCCAATACCTTCGTCACCGTGACCGCGGCAGGTGGTGGTGGCGGTGGTGGTGGCGGTGGTGGCGGTGGTGGTGGTGGCGGTGGTGGCGGTGGTGTTACTGGCGGTGTTACTGGCGGCGTTACTGGTGGTGTATCTGGTGGTGTTACTGGCGGTGTTACTGGTGGTGTTACTGGCGGCGTTACTGGTGGTGTATCTGGTGGCGGTGGCGGTGGTGGCGGCGGTGATGATTGCACTCCCGCACCATCGTCGTCGAGGATCGTCCCGGTCACCGACAGCGTCGATTGTCCGCCGCTCAGCGTCGCATTCACCGCATCGCTCAGCGTCACCGTGAAGGTCTCGTCCGCCTCATCTATATTATCATCCACTATCGATACACTGATCGTCTGGCTCAATGCACCCCCAGCACTGAACGTCACACTCCCATTTGTCACCGCCGTATAATCATCGCCCGCTGTCGCCGTCCCGTCCGAAGTCACCCACATCACCGTCACAGCCTGGCTACTCGCCAGGCTCAGCGTCACCGTGAACGTCATCGTCCCATCGTCCTCATCTGCACTGGTATCACCTGTGCTGAGCACCGGCGTCTCGTTCACCGGGGCCAGAATCGTTAGCGGCAAGCTGGCGTCTTTCTGCAGGATGTAGCCCTGATGGTCTTTGGGACTCTGATCTTGACCAGGCAGATCGGGCAGCGTGCCGATATCGACGGTCACCGTGACGGCCGTGCCGGTCACGCTCGCGACGGCCAGTGGCTCGCTCTCCACCGCGCCTTTCGGAATCGCGATGGTGCTGGCGTCAATGGCACCAGCACCGCTGATGCTCACCGGAAGGACCAGCGCGAACGGCGCGCCCGTGGGCATCACAGCCTTGAACTGGCTCTCTCCTACCTTCTCCAGCGACACCGTAAGCGGTAGCGGATTGACCGCGTTGTCGTGCAGCCATAGCTCCTGCAGCGCGGTCAGACCCGAAAAGATACTCTCCGGAAGCGTGCTAAAAGCATTGTGATTCATCCAGAGCCTCTTCAGCGCAGTCAGACCCGAAAAGATGCCCTCCGGCAACGTGCTAAAATCGTTGTAATACAGACTGAGGGTCTCCAGCGCGGTCAGCCCTGAAAAAATACCCTCCGGAAGCGTGCCCAAAGCATTGTTACTCAGATCATTGTCATTCAGATAGAGCGTCTTCAGCGCGGTCAGACCCGAAAAAATACCCTCCGGAAGCGTACTCAAACCGGTGTAATACAGAGAGAGCCTCTCCAGTGCAGTCAGTCCGGAAAAGATGCCCTCCGGAAGCGTGCCCAAATCGGTGTTGTTCTGCAGATGGAGTTCCTGCAACGCGGTCAGACCCGAAAAAATACCCTCCGGCAACGCGCTAAAAGCGTTGCGAGCCAGGGTGAGTTCCCGCAGCGCGGTCAGCCCTGAAAAAATACCCTCCGGCAGCGTGCTAAAAGCGTTGCGATCCAGCCAGAGCGTCTTCAGAGCGGTCAAATCCGAGAACACGTCCTTCGGCAGCGTGCTAAAAGCGTTGTCATGCAGGGCAAGCGTCTCTAATGCGGTCAGATCCGAAAACACGTCCTCTGGCAGCGTGCTCAAAGCATTGCTACTCAGGTAGAGCGTCTTCAGCGCGGTCAGACCCGAAAAGATGCCCTCCGGCAACGCGCTAAAAGCGTTGTTATGCAGGGCAAGCGTCTCCAATGCGGTCAGACCCGAAAACACGTCCTCTGGCAGCGTGCTCAAAGCCTCGTTATTATCCAGCCAGAGCGTCTGTAGCGCGGTCAGACCCGAAAAGTCCCCGGACTGCAGAGCTGTGATTTTCGTGCCCGACAATTTGAGCGCGGTAATCGCGGACAGGTGCGCCGCCGTGATATCGCCGCAATCGCTCACCCCCGATACCACCGCGATATCGTCCCGCACCTGCGCCGTGCGCTCGCAAACGAGGTCGTCGCTCACATTGACCGTCAGCGTCAGGTCCGCCGTGGCGGTCCCGTCCGAAGCCCGCACAATCACCACATAGTCGTTATTGGTATCCAAATCCGTCGGAATCTCGTAATTCGGTGCGTCAATGAACGTCAACACGCCTGCATTGGTCAGCGCGAACTTGCCGGCGTCGTCCCCGCCGTTCTTGGACCAGGTAATCGCGTCGTTGTCCGCATCGGTGGCCGTAAGCGTCGCCACCGCTGTCAGGTTCTCCTTCACGCTAATCGGCGATGTCGTTGTGATGACTGGCGCGTTGTTGGCATACGCAAAGGTTCCCGAGCCGAGGAGAAAGGCGAGTACCATCAACAGCCCTGCGGTGCAGCAGATGCGGTGGGACCCGGCGTTGTACATAAATCATCTCCAGTGCGTCATCTGCGTAAAACGCTCAAATGAACTGGCCTGAGAGGCGGCCAGTTGTACACCGCTCACTCGCGTTTTTTCTGCGTCATCTGCGGATCAACCGTCCCACTTCACAATATCCTATTTCAGCAACAACATTCGACGCACCTGCACCCCTTCCGCAGTAGAGAGCCGGGAGAGATACACCCCTGTGCTCACCTGCACACCTCTGTCGTCGCGACCATTCCACACAACCTGGTAACGACCGGCAGCCTGCACACTCCGAATCAACGTTCGCACCCGCTGACCCATAATATTGTAAATCGCCAATTCCACAGGACCAGCCTCAGACAGGGTATAGGCAATCTGCGTCTCGGGGTTAAACGGATTGGGATAGTTCACATCCAGACCGAAGTTCAGCGGGGGACCGGCGATGGTTTCCGACGAACTGTTCGACAGCGGCCTGTCATCCGACGTACACACCGCGTCTGCGGCGGCGCAGTCTGTCGTAGCTGACAGGCTCACCGTCACATCGGCGTTGGCAGTGGGTTCTATGTGGACTTTCCACAGGTCGTTGCGTCCGTTCACGCGGTGGCAGCGGCTGATGGTGCCATTGCTCGCGCTGAGGGCCTGGTCGCGCAGGACCTTGTAGCTGACGGCCACTGGCTCGCTGAACGACAGGTTGACGGTGAAGATGGTCGAGCCATCGTGCGACGCGGGCGCGTCCGTGAAGTTCGCTGTCAGCGAGGGCAGAGGACCGGTCACCGTCTCCGACAGACTGCTCGACAACGCTTTGCCATCCCCGGTGCAGACAGCACCATCTGCCGTGCAATCGGTCGTGGGCGACAGTGCGATGGACACATCCGCATCCGATGATGGCGCCACCGTGATGTCCCAACCCATGTTGCTGGGCGCATTCTTCCGCGTCGCCCTCGTCACCGTGCCCTCGGACACGCTGAGCACATCGTCGCGCACGGTCGCATAGCCGATGCTGACCTCCTCGCTGAAGAGCAACTCAAAAGTGAACGCGCTGCCGTCGTGTGACGCGGGCATATTCTCAAAACTCGCCGTCAGCGGCGTGGGGACAACCACCGCCGCAGGTGTGCTGATAAACGGGATGAGGGTCCCTATCGAGATGGCGAGTTCCTTATCGCCTGAAGTGCATATCGCGCCGGCTTCGGAACAGGCCCGCCTGCCCAGGAGACTAATCGTGATATTCTCGGTACCCGACGGGGTGATCGTGAAGCTCCACAAGTCGGCCCGGTTATCCACGCGGGAGGCACTCGTCACCGTGCCGCCGCTGACGCTGAGCGCGTGGTCGCGCATATCGTCTGCGTTCCCTGTGATATCCTCGCTGAAATCGATCTGGAAGCTGAACGGCGTCTGCCCGTCGTGCGAGTCTGGAAAGCCGTCGAATTCAGCCGTTAGCTGGGTGGGCGTTGTCGCCCGTGCTCTCGGAGTTGAACCCATAACGGAAAACGACAGATTGACCTCATCGAGAACCAGAACTTGAATCCACACCACGTTGGGCCCATGGAATAGTTTGTTCTCTTTCGCTCTCGCGAGGAATGTATAGTCGCCCGCAGGCAGCCGATATCCCCTGATATTTCCGCCTTTTTTGCCCCACAATGAGTAAGGTTTGCTATTCTCCTTCTGGTC
Source organism: uncultured Latescibacterota bacterium (assembly GCA_951812755.1). GTDB lineage: Bacteria > Latescibacterota > UBA2968 > UBA2968 > UBA2968 > VXRD01. Next base: position 6,320,786 of record OX638329.1, on the reverse strand, counting down.
TCTCCACCACTTGGCGCCATTCGGACTCGTGTAACGCAATTCCATGAATACACTACTAACCGTCACGCCATCGGCGATATCGACTCGAAGTCCGAACTCGTCAATTGAGTAGTTGCTCAAATCGACAGTCGTCGGATTGTTTCGATCCTGGCTCAATTCCAAAAGGTCGATGTCGGAAATGCTGTCCACCAACATGATCCGTGAAATAATCGCATCGGAGACCTGTACCATCATTTCGGAGAACACGGGCGCGTCATTTCCCGCCCTATCCTGGATGGGGTTTGTGGTTGGTTTGGCATAGCTCAATTTCACCTCTTCGCCATCCGCCACCGGCGAAGCCAGCGTCAAAATGACCGATTGCCCCTCTACTGCGACGTTATTGACTGCACGAGAAACATTGTCAACCTTCACCGTGAAGGCGCTTGTCGCAGGTACGGATCCCCCGTCCAGTTCCTCATCGTACACAAGCGTGAGCGATGAGCCTTCGACATCCTTCGAAGTCAGACCTGGCGCATCACTGTCTGCGGACAAAAGCGCAATCGTGAACGATTCCGTATCAGACGAACCCATACCCATCTCGCCGTCTGCCACCTTTACGTTCAATTTATAGCTGCCGTCCATATTGGCATCATCGGGAGAATTGGGATTTTTCATTGTCTTAAACGAGAGGCTGCCGTCTTTCGCCAGCTCGAAATGTGTAGAGTCCGCACCACCATCAGTACCACCTGGAATCGTCCAGGTCAGATCATCTACCCGGTTGTGGGCGATGGTCGCTTCGAACTGTATCACATGCAATTGATTCCCCGGAACTGATATCGCGCTGGGCGTCGTGATATTCGGGACGGGATTGCTGCAGGAGATATTAACCTCTTCAAACCGAAAACAATTGGGAGTCTTATGATGCTGGCAATCCACCAGTTTTGTCTCGTCACCCGAACAATGGACATTGTCCATCAAAATATTCCCCTGACCCACACCAAAAACCGCTGCAGGGTCGTCACGCGGGTCGCGCGTTGTCACTTTTCCGTCCGTATAGCCCAACTGACGACATGCTACAACAGCATCTACTTTCGTAAAGTAATCGTCACATACGGTTCCCCATGCATTGTTTATACAGACCTCAAGCCTGCCTTCAAGTATTCCGTTATTCTCTGTAGATACTGTCGTATTATCTTGAAGAAGTCTAATGGGTGGTGAAGGACAGCTTGTCACGTTTTGTGCCGCGGCTTCTCCAGAGAACATGACAATTACCGCAACGGCTAAAAATGAGAAAATCGAACTTTTTTTCTCTCTGAAAGACATTTTTCCCCTCCAATTTAATGGGTTACCGGTTAGAGACCGCGCTACAAAACAGTTACAGCATCTAAGAGACTGTTTTAAAACTCATTTTGCCCCTTCTTGGCTATGCTCTATTGCACTGTCATTCTGAGCGGAGCGCAGCGGAGTCGAAGGAGCGGGGTACAACTGGCCGCCTCTCAGGCCAGTTCATCTCTTACCAACTCAGGTGGAAAAGATGCTTCGGCTACGCTCAGCATGACAAAACGCCTGACATGCGTAACATCAGGTATTAATTTTAAAACAGCTTCTTAGATTATTAAACGTTTGTAGTAATACAAAAACGTTTGTAATAATACAAGATATAAAAAAATCAGGTACTTTCAATACGTTTTCTGTAGCATCTGCTGAACAAATGTGACCTATTCGGCGATATCGATAACCGCAACACGCACCACCACACTCACATGCCCACCCTGGCCATCGCTCACCCGCACAATCGGAGCATACCAGTTCCGGTCCTCAAAATTATGCATCTCTTTCGTCTCAAGCTGACCTGTGCTCGCATCTATGGCAAAATACTCGGCATCAACACCCCACAGGCTATACGTGAGAGATTCACCATTGGCACTCGTCGCTGAGATCGGCTCGCCTATCGGACCCGGTGGCGTGTTCTCCTCAACAAAGCGCATGACAGGACGCTCTGACGTAAAGATCGGCACCTGACTCACCTCCTTGCCAAAGCTATCGACAAAGAGCAGAAAATCGGGGATCCCTATCTCCCCATTCCCATCCAGATCGTATTTTGCCTCATACCGCTCTTGCCCCACCTTTAGCCCGAACACCTCCACAAAGAGCAAAAAGTCGATGATATCCACCGTCCCATTCCCGTCAAAATCTGGAGAAGGACCACTGATCGGTACGCCAACAGAAGCCCTCTGCAAGGCAACGCTGAGGAACATAGGCACTGTCTCGGACTGCCCCGCTCGCACGAGTTTAACCCGCACCAGGCGTATCTCTGTCTCTGATATCGCATCCGTCATACGAAAGCGAATCGTGCCCACAAGACCGCTATCTGCCCTTGTATCACTATCGGATAACGTCATCCCAATATTCACAAAATCCTTGCCAGAAAGCGCGGACGTGCCCGATAAAACAGGACCCCGCCTAAACCCCTCGTAGGCCACCTGTGTCCCATCGTATTCAAAGCGCACGGAAAGATCATTGACATCCGGAATAGCTTTCCCAAAAATCTGAATGGAAACAACGCTATTGGGAGAAACCCCAAACGCGGACACTGCCTGATCCCCTTCTGAATCATCTATATCCAGAGAAAGAGAAAAACGATCTTTTGGAATCGGCGTGCTGGTCCGTGCAGCGACCCATTCCGACCAATCGCCATCGCCTGTAGAATTACTCGCCCGCACCTGTATCTCGTATTCGGTATTGGGACTCAGTCTCAGAATGATCGTTCTGGTCCCGATTATGTTCTGCGGACCATCTATAAAGTCTCCGGTGCTGCCCTGTCGATAGCGCAGGTCATAGCTCGAGGCGACCGATCCTTCTGGCACCTGCCAGTTGACAACCATACTGGTTGCCAGTGCCCTCGTCACCGTGACCGCGGCAGGTGTTGGCGGCGGTGGTGACGGTGTTGGCGGCGTTACTGGTGGTGGTGTACCTGGTGGTGGCGGCGGTGGTGGTGGTGGCGGTGGTGGCGGTGGTGGCGGTGGTGGCGGTGGTGGTGGTGCCGCGTCATTATCTGTAATTGTCAGTTCTGTATCTGTCACTGTCAGCCCAGCAGCAGATCCCGTCACTGAAATCTTCTCATTCTGTTCCACAATCGAATCGTCCGTCGGAGAGATCGAGAACGTCCCTGTCCCACTCGTTTGACCCGCAGTAATCGTCACCGTGAAATTACTCACTGATGTGTAATCCGTACCCGACGCCGCGCTGTCATTGGCATCCCCGACAGACACTGTCGCCGTTGTCGCCACCGACCGTGTCGCTCCGTTCAGCGTCGCCGTCACTGTCACGGTCTGTACCCCACCATTCTCCGTCACACTATTCGGACTCAAGCTCAACGCGATCCCCGTCGAGGCTATGTCATTGTCTGTGATTGTCAACTCTGTATCTGTCACCGTCAGACCAGTAGCAGAACCCGTCACTGAAACCGTCTCATCCCCCTCCACAATCAAATCATCCGTCGGCGTCAGTATAAATGTCCCTGTCCCACTCAACTGCTCCGCAGCAATCGTCACTGTAAAATTCGATACCCCTGTGTAGTCCGTACCCGGCGTAGCGCTATCACTGGCATCCCCTACCGAAACTGTCACCGTCGTTGCACCAGAAAGCGTCACACTCCCATCCAGCCTCGCCGTCACTGTTATAGTCGTCCCTGAATTACCCTCACCAACAGAACCCGGCGACACAGACAGCCTCAGTGCTGTCGGTGCCGTGTCATTATCTGTAATCGTCAACTCGGTGGCCGTCACTGTCAGACCGGTAACAGAACCCGTCACGGAAATCGTCTCATCCCCCTCCGCAACCGAATCGTCCGCAGGCGTCAGCGTGAACGTCCCTGTCCCACTCGCCTGCTCTGCGGCAATCGTCACCGTGAAATTATTCACTGATGTGTAGTCCGTACCCGACGTAGCACTGTCACTGACATCTCCAACCGAAATCGTCACCGTCGTTGCGTCAGAAAGCGTCACACTCCCATCCAGCGTCGCCGTCACTGTCACAGTCGTCCCCGAAGCACCCTCACCAACAGAACCCGGTGACACAGATAGCCTCAGTGCTGTCGGCGCCGTGTCGTTGTCCGTAATCGTCAATTCCGCATCCGTCACTGTCAGAGTAGCAGAACCCGTCACGGAAATCTTCTCATTCCCCTCTGAAATCGAATCATCTGTCGGCGAGATCGAGAACGTCCCTGTCCCACTCGCCTGCTCTGCGGCAATCGTCACTGTGATATCCGATACCCCAGTGTAATCCGTACCCGACTTCGCAGTGTCACCCGTCTTCCCGACGGATATCGTCACCGTCGTCGCCACTGACCGCGTAGCACCATTCAGCGTCGCTGTCACCGTCACGGTCGTCGCCCCACCATTCTCCGTCACACTATCCGGACTCAAACTCAACGCAATCCCCGTCGAAGCCATGTCATTGTCCGTAATCGTCAGTTCCGCATCCGTCACTGTCAGGTCAGCAGAACCCGTCACTGAAATCGTCTCATCCCCTTCCGCAGTCGAATCGTCCGTCGGCGTCAGTATAAACATCCCTGTCCCACTCGCCTGCTCTGCGGCAATCGTCACTGTGATATCCGATACCCCAGTGTAATCCGTACCCGACGTCGCACTGTCACTCGTCTTCCCTACGGACACTGTCACCGTCGTTGCGCCAGAAAGCGTCACACTCCCAGCCAGCGTCGCCGTCACCGTCACTGTCGTTCCCGAAGCACCCTCACCAACAGAACTCGGTGACACAGATAACCTCAGTGCTGTCGGCGCTGTGTCATTGTCTGTAATCGTCAATTCCGCATCCGTCACTGTCAGAGTAGCAGAACCCGTCACGGAAATCTTCTCATCCCCTTCTGCAACCGAATCGTCCGTCGGCGTCAGCGTGAATGTCCCTGTCCCACTCGCCTGCTCTGCGGCAATCGTCACTGTGATATCCGATACCCCAGTGTAATCCGTACCCGATGTCGCAGTGTCACCCGTCTTCCCGACAGACACCGTCACCGTCGTTGCGCCAGAAAGCGTCACACTCCCATCCAGTGTCGCCGTCACCGTCACTGTCGTTCCCGAAGCACCCTCACCAACAGAACTCGGTGACACAGATAGCCTCAGTGCTGTCGGCGCCGTGTCGTTGTCCGTAATCGTCAATTCCGCATCCGTCACTGTCAGAGTAGCAGAACCCGTCACGGAAATCTTCTCGTCCCCTTCCGCTATCGAATCGTTTGCAGGCGTCAGCGTAAATGTCCCTGTCCCACTCGCTTGCTCTGCGGCAATCGTCACCGTGAAATTATTCACTGATGTGTAGTCCGTACCCGACGCCGCACTGTCACCCGTCTTCCCAACCGACACCGTCACTGTCGTTGCGCCAGAAAGCGTCACACTCCCATCCAGCGTCGCCGTCACCGTCACAGTCGTTCCCGAAGCACCCTCACCAACAGAACCCGGTGACACAGACAGCCTCAGTGCTGTCGGCGCTGTGTCATTGTCTGTAATCGTCAATTCCGCATCCGTCACTGTCAGAGTAGCAGAACCCGTCACGGAAACCTTCTCATCCCCCTCTGCAACCGAATCGTCTGTCGGCGAGATCGAGAACATCCCTGTCCCACTCAACTGCTCAGCAGCAATCGTCACTGTAATATCCGATACCCCTGTGTAATCCGTACCCGACTTCGCAGTGTCACCCGTCTTCCCGACGGATATCGTCACCGTCGTCGCCACTGACCGCGTAGCACCGTTCAGCGTCGCTGTCACCGTCACGGTCGTCGCCCCACCATTCTCCGTCACACTATCCGGACTCAAACTCAACGCGATCCCCGTCGAAGCCATGTCATTGTCCGTAATCGTCAGTTCCGCATCCGTCACTGTCAGGTCAGCAGAACCCGTCACGGAAATCTTCTCATCCCCTTCCGCAGTCGAATCGTCCGTCGGCGTCAGTATAAATGTCCCTGTCCCATTCGCCTGCTCTGCGGCAATCGTCACTGTGATATCCGATACCCCAGTGTAGTCCGTACCCGATGTCGCACTATCACCCATCTTCCCGACAGACACCGTCACCGTCGTCGCCACTGACCGCGTAGCGCCATTCAGCGTCGCTGTCACCGTCACGGTCGTCGCCCCACCATTCTCCGTCACACTATCCGGACTCAAGCTCAACGCGATCCCCGTCGAGGCCATGTCATTGTCTGTAATCGTCAGTTCCGCATCCGTCACTGTCAGGCCAGTAGCAGAACCCGTCACTGAAATCTTCTCATCCCCTTCTGAAATCGAATCATCTGTCGGCGTCAACGTGAACGTTCCTGTCCCACTCGCCTGCTCTGCGGCAATCGTCACTGTGATATCCGATACCCCAGTGTAGTCCGTACCCGACGTCGCACTATCACCCGTCTTCCCGACAGACACCGTCACTGTCGTTGCGCCAGAAAGCGTCACACTCCCATCCAGCGTCGCCGTCACTGTCACCGTCGTCCCTGAAGAACCCTCACCAACAGAACTCGGCGACACAGACAGCCTCAGTGCTGTCGGTGCTGTATCATTGTCTGTAATCGTCAATTCCGCATCCGTCACTGTCAGAGCAGCAGAACCCGTCACCGAAACCTTCTCATCCCCCTCTGCTATCAAATCATCTGTCGGCGAGATCGAGAACATCCCTGTCCCACTCGCTTGCTCTGCCGCAATCGTCACTGTGATATCCGATACCCCAGTGTAATCCGTGCCCGACTTCGCACTATCACCCGTCTTCCCAACGGACACTGTTACCGTCGTTGCGTCAGAAAGCGTCACACTCCCATCCAGGGTCGCCGTCACCGTCACTGTCGTCCCCGAATCACCCTCACCAACAGAACTCGGCGATACTGACAGCCTCAGTGCTGTCGGTGCCGTGTCGTTGTCTGTGATCGTCAGCGTTTCGGTATCACCATCCGCCAGACCCGATGGGCTACCACTCACTGAAATCTTCTCATCCCCCTCTGCTATCGAATCATCTGTCGGCGAGATCGAGAACGTCCCTGTCCCACTCGCCTGACCCATCGCAATCGTCACTGTGATATCCGATACCCCTGTGTAGTCTGTACCCGATGTCGCAGTGTCATCCATCTTCCCGACGGATACTGTCACTGTAGTTGCCACCGACCGCGTAGTACCATTCAGCGTCGCCGTCACTGTCACGGTCTGTGCCCCACCATTCTCCGTTACACTATTCGGACTCAGACTCAATTCAATCCCCGTCGAGACTGCTCGCTCATCCACATTGACCACCGTCACCGCGATCGTCTGCTCCGCAGTCAGCACCCGATCACCCGTACCACCCGTAGCTGTGACAACAACGATATACTCATTGTCTTCTGCCGCACTCTCGGGATCCGTACTCGCCTCATCCTCTGGCATCTCGTAGTCCGGTGCCATCTTGAAAGTCAGCGCGCCATTCATCGCACCAATGTCAAACTGCGCCCGATCCGAACCCCCTGTGATCTGATAGCTGACCTCATCGGCATTGTCCGGATCCATAGCAACCACCGTGCCCACCGCCGTCAGATTCTCATTTATACTGAACGACGCATCACTGGTAAACGACGGCGCAGTATTCATTGACTGACGGGTGAAACTCAGCGTCGCAATGTGCTCACTCGAAAACTTGCCAGCATTGCGGATATTCGCGATCACACCCTGAGGATCGGTCGCATCATTGGTCAGAGAAAACGCCATCCCATCCTCAGTACCAGCGTCCCACGGATACAAATTTACCTCACGCGAAGTCACCCAGTTCCCATCCCCGTCCAGCAACGACAGCCCGGCCACACCCACGAACCAGTCCGGACTTGGCGCGATCATCGTCAGCACCGTAGCCAGCGGATGATCGCTGGTGAACTTCACCCCACTTATGGTCGTCATACCCGTCGAGGTAATGTCGCCACTCTTCTCGATCACAGACAGGGCATTTGGCGAAGCACTGGTAACTTCTGTCTTCAAAGTCGCCGTAAGCCCCAGTTCCGCCATAGACTCGACCCCTGCGCTGGCCGTCCCACCTTCAGCGAGAAACACCACATCGGCGTTGTGTACCGCCCCAATCAGCGGCGAGAAGTGCGCACCGTTCGGCACACCGCCCGGGGTCACATCGGTGGTCCAGCGACCGGTGAACTTAATATCGTAAGCAGCCGTGGAAAAAACATCCACCACCGGGGGGGTCTCCGCCGTAAGAGATGCATTCGCCGCCGCCATTGGCGTGGCACTCACCTGATCTGACTCAGCACCATCGTCGGCTGAGTTTATCGCCCGAACCTCAAAGGTGTACTCAGTGCCATTCATCAGTTTCAGAACAGTGTAGCTGTTGGCGTTCGCCTCGCCCGAACCACTGTCGCCAATAATGGTCCAGTTCGGAGCCCAGTTCATGCCACTATCAATGCTCTGCCGATAACGGAAACTCATGTTGGCCGCATCGCCCCCGTGATAGGGCGTATCCCACGTCAGGCGCACCTCGCCATTGCGCCCCTCGGCCATCAGATTCCCCGGCGCGTCCGGCCCGCGCACAGAGATGTTGTTGGTCACCGCCTGGTTCGAGAAAGTCCCGGCATCGTTGCCCACCGCGTCCTGGATGGGCATGGGATTCGCGCCCGTCGGCACGGTATAATCCACCGTCACTGTCACACCGACCCGCACCGCCGGATCCAGCGTCACTGTCACCACAGACCCGGACACATCGACCTCCTTCGCCACTGGCGCAGGCCCTTCGCTGACCCCCACAGTGAACGCCGAGCCTTCCGGCGTCGAGTCCTCGTTCAACGCCTCACTGAAGGTCAGCGTCAGCTTCTGCCCTTCCGCGATCACCTTGCCACTATTGACCCCCGGCCTGACCCCATCTACCTTGTGGTTGGCATCGGCAGCCACCGCCGTGTGGGTGAGGGTCGCATTGGCAGTACCCATCTTGATGGTACCGCCATTGAGGGTCAGCTTGTTCTCTTTGATGGCAATGCCGTCGGCATCGACATCGTTCATTGCTATGGTATAGGCGAAGATAAGCTCAGTCGTACCCGTGCCCCTATTATAGGTAGCTATCTTCGGGCGGCTGTCGAAGTCGAGTTCGAGTTGCGGCTTTTTTGTGCCGCTCATGTCATCTACCGTCACCTCCGCGCTGAACGTCACCTTCACCTCAACCACATCGTCGATGGCATAAATATTGTCGGTGCCGGCGTTGGAGGAAAACGCCACCGAAGAGACGCTCGGTCCGATGGCGGCGCTGCGGGTGACGGTGAGGGTATAAGTCTGCATCGTCATCTCGTTCTGCGCCGTCACCTGCACCTTGATCGCGTTCTCACCCTCGGCGAGATTCACCTGAAAACCGGCCTTCGCATCCGCGTCGGTAAGCTCCGCGTCGTTCTCGTCGAGAATCTTATAGGTAGCTTGATCGGTGTTGACCGTGGGCGTCACCGTGATCTGCGACACGCTGTTGGCCACCGTCGCCGTGTAGCTAAGCGTCCCCGATGCGAAGGTCTGGTCGAGCGTGATGGCATTTGTCCCGTCGCTCAGACTCAAGCCACTCAGCGTCGCATCCGTCGAAGCTGGTTGCTCGTTGACCACATTGACCACCGTCACCGCGATCGTCTGCTCCGCAGTCAGCACCCGGTCACCCGTACCACCCGTGGCTGTGACAACAACGATATACTCGTTGTCTTCTGCCGCACTCTCGGGATCCGTACTCGCCTCATCCTCTGGCATCTCGTAGTCCGGGGCCATCTTGAAAGTCAGCGCGCCATTCATCGCACCAATGTCAAACTGCGCCCGATCCGAACCCCCTGTGATCTCATAGCTGACCTCATCGGCATTGTCCGGGTCCATAGCAACCACCGTGCCCACAGCCGTCAGATTCTCATTTATACTGAACGACGCATCGCTGGTAAACGACGGCGCAGTATTCATCGACTGACGGGTGAAACTCAGCGTCGCAATGTGCTCACTCGAAAACTTGCCAGCATTGCGGATATTCGCGATCACACCCTGAGGATTGGTCGCAGCATTGCTCAGAGAAAACGCCGTCCCATCCTCAGTACCGGCGTCCCACGGATACAAATTTACCTCACGCGAAGCCACCCAGTCCCCATCCCCGTCCAGCAACGACAGCCCGGCCACACCCACGAACCAGTCCGGACTTGGCGCGATCATCGTCAGCACCGTAGCCAGCGGATGATCGCTGGTGAACTTCACCCCACTTATGGTCGTCATACCCGTCGAGGTAATGTCGCCACTCTTCTCGATCACAGACAGGGCATTTGGCGAGGCATCGGTAACTTCCGTCTTCAAGGTCGCCGTAAGCCCATCTTCCGCCATAGACTCGACCCCTGCGCTGGCCGTCCCACCATCAGCGAGAAACACCACATCGGCGTTGTGTACCGCCCCAATCAGCGGCGAGAAGTGCGCACTGCCCGGCACACCGCCCGGGGTCGCATCGGTGGTCCAGCGACCGGTGAACTTAATATCGTAAGCAGCCGTGGAGAAAACATCCACCACCGGGGGGGTCTGCGCCGTAAGAGATGCATTCGCCGCCGCCATTGGCGTGGCACTCACCTGATCTGACTCAGCACCATCGTCGGCTGAGTTTATCGCCCGAACCTCAAAGGTGTACTCAGTGCCATTCATCAGTCCCAGAACAGTGTAGCTGTTGGCGTTCGCCTCGCCCGAACCACTGTCGCCAATATTGGTCCAGTTCGGATTCCAGTTCATGCCACTATCAATGCTCTGCCGATAACGGAAACTCATGTTGGCCGCATCGCCCCCGTGATAGGGCGTATCCCACGTCAGGCGCACCTCGCCATTGCGCCCCTCGGCCATCAGATTCCCCGGCGCGTCCGGCCCGCGCACAGAGATGTTGTTGGTCACCGCCTGGTTCGAGAAAGTCCCGGCATCGTTGCCCACCGCGTCCTGGATGGGCATGGGATTCGCGCCCGTCGGCACGGTATAATCCACCGTCACTGTCACACCGACCCGCACCGCCGGATCCAGCGTCACTGTCACCACAGACCCGGACACATCGACCTCCTGCGCCACTGGCGTCGGCCCATCGCTGACCCCCACAGTGAACGCCGAGCCTTCCGGCGTAGAGTCCTCGTTCAACGCCTCACTGAAGGTCAGCGTCAGCTTCTGCCCGTCCGCGTTCTTGATCACCTCGCCACTATTGACCCCCGGCCTGACCCCATCTACCTTGTGGTTGGCATCGGCAGCCACCGCCGTGTGGGTGAGGGTCGCATTGGCAGTACCCATCTTGATGGTACCGCCATTGAGGGTCAGCTTGTTCTCTTTGATGGCAATGCCGTCGGCATCGACATCGTTCATTGCTATGGTATAGGCGAAGATAAGCTCAGTCGTACCCGTGCCCCTATTATAGGTAGCTATCTTCGGGCGGCTGTCGAAGTCGAGTTCGAGTTGCGGCTTTTTTGTGCCGCTCATGTCATCTACCGTCACCTCCGCGCTGAACGTCACCTTCACCTCAACCACATCGTCGATGGCATAAGTATTGTCGGTGCCGGCGTTGGAGGAAAACGCCACCGAAGAGACGCTCGGTCCGGTGACGGTACTGCGGGTGACGGTGAGGGTATAGGTCTGCATCGTCTCTTCGTCCCCAGCCGTCACCTGCACCTTGATCGCGTTCTCACCCTCGGCGAGGTTCACCTGAAAGTCGTCCGTCATGTCGTCCGCGTCGGTCAGTTCCGCGTCGTTCTCGTCGAGAATCTTATAGGTAGCCTGATCGTTGTTGACCGTGGGCGTCACCGTGATCTGCGACACGCTGTTGACCACTGACGCCGTGTAGCTATACGTCTCCGATGCGAAGGTCTGGTCGAGCGTGATGGCATTTGTCCCGTCGCTCAGACTCAAGCCACTCAGCGTCGCATCCGTCGGCGCCGTGTCATTGTCTGTAATCGTCAATTCCGCATCCGTCACTGTCAGACCGGTAACAGAACCCGTCACCGAAACCGTCTCATCCCCCTCTGCAACCGAATCGTCCGTCGGCGAGATCGCGAATGTCCCTGTCCCACTCGCCTGACCCATCGCAATCGTCACTGTGATATCCGATACTGATGTGTAGTCCGTGCCCGATGTCGCAGTGTCATCCATCTTCCCGACAGATACTGTCACCGTTGTTGCCACTGACCGCGTAGCACCGTTCAGCGTCGCTGTCACCGTCACGGTCTGCGCCCCACCATTTTCTGTCACACTATCCGGACTCAGACTCAACGCAATCCCCGTCGAGGCCATGTCATTGTCCGTAATCGTCAGTTCCGCATCCGTCACTGTCAGGTCAGTAGCAGAACCCGTCACCGAAACCGTCTCATCCCCCTCTGCAACCGAATCGTCCGTCGGCGAGATCGAGAATGTCCCTGTCCCACTCGCCTGCTCTGCAGCAATCGTCACTGTGATATCCGATACAGATGTGTAGTCCGTGCCCGATGTCGCGCTGTCATCCATCTTCCCGACAGACACTGTCACCGTTGTTGCCACCGATCGCGTAGCGCCGTTCAGCGTCGCTGTCACCGTCACGGTCTGCGCCCCACCATTTTCCGTCACACTATCCGGACTCAGACTCAACGCAATCCCCGTCGAGGCCATGTCATTATCTGTAATCGTCAGTTCCGCATCTGTCACTGTCAGGTCAGCAGAACCCGTCACCGAAACCGTCTCATCCCCCTCTGCAACCGAATCATCTGTCGGCGAGATCGAGAATGTCCCTGTCCCACTCGCCTGCTCTGCAGCAATCGTCACTGTGATATCCGATACAGATGTGTAGTCCGTGCCCGATGTCGCGCTGTCATCCATCTTCCCGACAGACACTGTCACCGTTGTCGCCACCGATCGCGTAGTGCCGTTCAGCGTCGCTGTCACCGTCACGGTCTGCGCCCCACCATTTTCCGTCACACTATCCGGACTCAGACTCAACGCAATCCCCGTCGAGGCTACTCGCTCATCCACGTCGTCAATCTCGACCGTCAGCGTCAGGTCTGCCGTGTCGATTCCGTCCGAAGCCCGCACAATCACCACATAGTCGTTATTGGTATCCGAATCCTTCGGAATCTCGTAGTTCGGTGCGTCAATGAACGTCAACACGCCTGCATCGGTCAGCGCGAACTTGCCGGCGTCGTCCCCGCCGTTTTTGGACCAGGTAATCTCGTCGTTGTCCGCATCGGTGGCCGCAAGCGTCGTCACCGCTGTCAGGTTCTCTTTCACGCTAATCGGCGATGTCGTTGTGATGACCGGCACACGATTGCGGGTGACAGTGATGGTATAAGTCTGCATCGTCATCTCGTCCTGCGCCGTCACCTGCACCTTGATCGCGTTCTCACCCTCGGCGAGGTTCACCTGAAAGCCGGCCGCCGCGTTCGCGTCGGTCAGTTCCGCGTCGCTACTGTCGAGAATCTTATAGGTAGCGTCGGCGTGGTTGACCGTTGGCGTCACCGTGATCTGCGACACACTGTTCTCGACCAGCGCCGTATAGCTATACGTCCCCGATGCGAAGGGAGACGGGTCGAGCATCCCGTCACTCAGACTCAGGCCACTCAGCGTCGCGTCGGGGAGAACTCTTCCGTGGACCTGAATCTTCAGGGGTCCCGAAGACTCCACCCATCCCGTGGTGCGGAAGTGGCGTTTATCGTTAATGCTCCAGCCCATCGCGCCGCTCTCTGAGCCCGATGTGGTCCGCCGCAACTCGAAATCAGAAGTGCTCGTACCCGTGTATTCGATGACCACAAAGTAGGGTGTATTCGCATTCAGCATTGCGCCGTCCGGTGCGGTGAAGTTGTTCACACCCGTGGAAAACGTCTCAGGATTCGAGAGCGAATACACGGACGAACCCGGATCCCCGGAACTCGCGGAATAGATACTCACGGTCGCGTCAGACGCATTATCCGGGGCATCGAAAATATCGAGACGTACCGAGGTCAGCGCGTATCCACCTCCATTCGAGCCAGTTGTAAATCCCTGAGCCGGCGTTCCATTTGAGCGTACAAAGGTGTAGCCCCCGGCCGTGGTCTGGCTCAAATTGCTCACCAGCACCGGCTGGGCGCGGGTGACGGTGAGGGTATAGGTCTGCATCGTCATCTCGTCCTGCGCCGTCACCTGCACCTTGATCGTATTCGCGCCCTCGGCGAGATTCACCTCAAAGTCGTCCGTCATGTCGTCCGCGTCGGTAAGCTCCGCGTCGCTGCTGTCGAGAATCTTATAGGTGGCGTCGGCGTCGTTGACCGTGGGCGTCACCGTGATCTGCGACACACTGTTGACCACCGACGCCGTGTAGCTAAGCGTCCCCGATGCGAACACCGGGTCGAGCGGGACGGCATTTGTCCCGTCGCTCAAACTCAAGCCACTCAGCGTCGCATCCATCTCATCCACGTCGTCAATCTCGACCGTCAGCGTCAGGTCTGCCGTGTCGGTCCCGTCCGAAGCCCGCACAATCACCACATAATCGTTATTGGTATCCGAATCCTTCGGAATCTCGTAGTTCGGTGCGTCAATGAACGTCAACACGCCTGCATCGGTCAGCGCGAACTTGCTGGCGTCGTCCCCGCCGTTTTTGGACCAGGTAATCGCGTCGTTGTCCGCATCGGTGGCCGTAAGCGTCGTCACCGCTGTCAGGTTCTCTTTCACGCTAATCGGCGATGTCGTCGTGATGACTGGCACACGGTTGCGGGTGACAGTGAGTGTATAGGTCTGCATCGTCATCTCGTCCTGCGCCGTCACCTGCACCTTGATCGCGTTCTCACCCTCGGCGAGGTTCACCTGAAAACCGGCCTTCGCATCCGCGTCGGTAAGCTCCGCGTCGTTCTCGTCGAGAATCTTATAGGTAGCCTGATTGTCGTTGACCGTGGGCATCACCGTGATCTGCGATACACTGTTGACCACCGACGCCGTGTAGCTATACGTGTCAAATGCGAAGGGGGACGGGTCGAGCGTGATGGCATTTGTCCCGTCGCTCAGACTCAGGCCACTCAGCGTCGCGTCGGGGAGAACTGTTCCGTGGACCTGAATCTTCTGAACGCGAACGTCCGAAGATTCCTGCCAGTCCGGAATACCGTGGTGGCGTTTATCGTTAATGCTCCAGCCCGTGGCGCCGCTTTGTGAGGTCGATGAGGTCAGCCGCAACTCAAAATCCGAACGGTTCGTGCCCGTGTATGCAATGACCACAAAGTAGGTTGTATTCGCACGCAGCGTTGCGCCGTCCGGTGCGGTGAAGTTGTTCACACCCGTGGAAAATGTCCCCGGATTCGAGAGCGAATGCACCACCGAACCCGGATTCCCGGAACTCTCGGAATAGATACCCACGGTCGCGCCGGACGCATTATTCGGGACATTGTGAATATCGAGGCGGACCGAAGTCAGCACGTATCCACCTGCATGCGCGCCAGTTGTAAATCCCTGAGCCCGTTTGATACCTGTATATACTGCGATTTGGCTGGCGTCCGTGGTCTGGCTCAAATTGCTCACCAACACCGGCTGAGCGGGGTGGCGGGTGACGGTGAGGGTATAGGTCTGCATCGTCATATCGTCCTCAGCCGTCACCTGCACCTTGATCGCGTTCTCACCCTCGGCGAGGTTCACCTGAAAGCCATCGTCCATATCGGCGTCGGTCAGTTCCGCGTCGTTCTCGTCGAGAATCTTATAGGTAGCGTCGGCGTCGTTGACCGTCGGCGTCACCGTGATCTGCGACACAGTGTTGACCACTGACGCCGTGTAGCTATACGTCTCTGAGGCGAAGGGGGACGGGTCGAGCGGGACGGCATTTGTCCCATCGCTCAGACTCAGGCCACTCAGCGTCGCGTCGGGGAGAACTATTCCGTGGACCTGAATCTTCAGGGGGCCCGCAAATTCCTGCCACCCGGAGGAGTGGCGGTTATCGTTAATGCTCCAGCCCATCGCGCCGCTCTCTGAGCCCGATGTGGCCCGCCGCAACGAGAACTCAGTACTCGTACTCGTGTATGCAATGACCACAAAGTAGGTTGTATTCGCACGCAGCATTGCGCCGTCCGGTGCGGTGAAAATGTTCACACCCGTGGAAAACGTCTCAGGATTCGAGAGCGAATACAAGGACGAACCCGGATTCCCGGAACTCTCGGAATAGATACTCACAGTCACGCCGGACGCATTATTCGGGACACTGCGAATATCGAGACGTACCGAGGTCAGCGCGTATCCGCCTGCATTCGCGCCAGTTGTAAATCCCTGAGCCGCCGTTCCATATAAGCGTATTGAGTTGCTGCCGGGGCTTGTGGTCTGGCTCAAATTGCTCACCAGCACCAGCGCGGCGCGGGTGACGGTGATGGTATAGGTCTGCATCGTCATCTCGTCCTCAGCCGTCACCTGCACCTTGATCGTGTTCTCGCCCACAACCAGATTCACCTCAAAGGCGTCCGTCATGTCGTCCGCATCGGTAAGCTCCGCGTCGTTCTCGTCGAGAATCTTATAGGTAGCCTGTTCGGTGTTGACCGTGGGCGTCACCGTGAGCTTCTCGACACTGTTGACCACCGACGCCGTGTAGCTAAGCGTCCCCGATGCGAACACCGGGTCGAGCGTGATGGCATTTGTCCCGTCGCTCAGACTCAAGCCACTCAGCGTCGCATCCATCTCATCCACGTCGTCAATCTCGACCGTCAGCGTCAGGTCATCCGTGTCGGTCCCGTCCGAAGCCCGCACAATCACCACATAATCGTTATTTTTGTCCCGATCCGTCGGAATCTCGTAGTTCGGTGCGCGAATGAACGTCAGCACACCTGCATTGGTCAGCGCGAACTTGCCGGCGTCTGCCCCGCCGTTCTTGGTCCAGGTGATCGGGTCGTTGTCCGCATCGGTTGCTACAAGCGTCGCCACCGCTGTCAGGTTCTCCTTCACAGTGATCGGCGATGTCGTTGTGATGACAGGTGCATTGTTGCGGGTGACGATGATGGTATAGGTCCGCATCGTCATATCGTCCTCAGCCGTGACCTGCACCTTGATCGTGTTCTCACCCCCGGCGAGGTTCACCTGAAAGCCGGCCTTCGCACCCGCGTCGGTCAGTTCCGCATCGTTCTCGTCGAGAATTTTATAGGTGGCGTTATTGTCGTTGACCGTCGGCATCACCGTGATCTGCGATACGCTGTTGGCCACCGACGCCGTGTACCTGAGCGTCCCCGATGCGAAGACCGGATCGAGCGTCGCGCCGCTCAGACTCAAGCCGCTCAGCGTGGCTATCGCATCTGTTCCGTTGGCATGAATCTTCAGGGGACTCGAAAAATCATCCCAGGTCCCATCAGAGAAGAAGTGGATATTATTTATAATGCTCCAGCCCGTGGCACCGTTCTCTGAGGTTGATGAGGTCCGCTGCAACGCGAAATCAAAAGCGGACGTACCCGTGTATGCGACGACCACAAAGTAGTTTGTATTCGCATTCAGTATTGCGCCGTCCGGCGCGGTAAAAATGTTCACACCCGTGGAAAATGTCGCCGGATTCGAGAGCGAATACACCACCGAACCCGGATCCCCGGAACTCGCGGAATAGATACTCACAGTCACGCCGGACGCAGTATTCGGGGTATTGGCAATATCAAGGCCGACCGAGATCAGCGCGTATCCGCCTGCATGCGAGCCAGTTCTAAATCCCTGACCCAGGGTTTGATTTGAATGTGATGAGGTGGAGCCGGTCGAAGTCTCGCTCAAATTGCTCACCAGCAGCGGCAAGGCGCGGGTAACGGTGATGGTATAGGTCTGCATCGTCATCTCGTCCTGCGCCGTCACCCGCACCTTGATCGTGTTCTCACCCCCGGCGAGGTTCACCTGAAAACCGGCCTTCGCATCCGCGTCGGTAAGCTCCGCGTCGTTCTCGTCGAGAATTTTATAGGTAGCGTCGGGATGGTTCGTTGTCGGCATCACCGTGATCTGCGACACACTGTTCTCGACCATCGCCGTGTAGCTATACGTGTCAAATGCGAAAGGAGACGGGTCGAGCGTGATGGCATTTGTCCCGTCGCTCAGACTCAAGCCGCTCAGCGTCGCGTTGGGGAGAACTGTTCCGTTGACATGAATCTTCAGAGGGTTCGAAGACTCCTGCCAGGGCCCGGCGGTGTAGTGGTATTTATCGTTAATGCTCCAGCCTGTGGCACCGCCCTGTGAACCCGATGTGGTCCTCCACAACTGGAAATCCGCAAAGCTTATGCTCCCGTATGCGATGACCACAAAGTAGGTCGTATTCGCATTCAGCGTTGCGCCTTCCGGCGCAGTGAAGAAGTTCATGCCCTTGGAAAATGTCGCCGGATTCGAGAGCGAATACACGGACGAACCCGGATTCCCGGAACTCTCGGAACGGATACTCACGGTCACGTTGGACGCAACACCTGGGCGATCTTTAATATCGAGACCGACCGAGGTCAGCGCGTATCCGGTTATATTCGAACCAGTTGTAAATCCCTGACCCAGCCTGCTATCTATATTTGGTGCGGCGAAGACGCCGTCCGAAGTCTCGCCAACATTGCTCACCAGCGCCGGCTCGATGCGGGTGACGGTGATGGTATAGGTCCGCGTCTCGTCCCCGGACGTGACCTTCACCTTGATCGTGTTCTCGCCCACAACCAGATTCACCTGAAAGCCGTTGTCCGCGATCCCGTCCGCGTCGGTAAGCTCCGCGTCGTTTTTGTCGAGAATCTTATAGGTAGCGTCGAGGTCTTTGATCGTCGGCATCACCGTGATCTGCGACACACTGTTATAGACCGCCGCCGTATAGCTAAACGTCCCCGATGCGAACACCGGATCGAGCGTGACGGCATTTGTCCCGTCATTCACACTCAGGGCGCTCAGCGTGGCTGTCACATCTTTTCCGTTGACCTGAATCTTCACGGGGCCCGAAGACTCCTGCCAGGCCATCATACTGGATTCGTGGCATTTATCATTAATGCTCCAGCCCGTGGCGCCGCTCTGTGAGGTCGAATTGGTCTGCCGCAAATGGAAATCTCTCCCCGACCCGGTGTATGCGATGACCACAAAGTAGGTTGTATTCGCATTCAGCGTTGCGCCGTCCGGCGCGGTGAAAATGTTCACACCCGTGGAAAATGTCGCCGGATTCGAGAGCGAATGCACGGACGAACCCGGATTCCCGGAACTCTCGGAATAGATACTCACAGTCGCGTTGGACGCAGTATTCGGGACAGTGTGAATATCGAGACCGACCGAAGTCAGCTTGTATCCACCTGCATTCGCGCCAGTTCTAAATCCCTGAGCCACCATTACACCCTTGTAAACATTGATAATGGAGACCCTGGTCTCGATCAAATTGCTCACCAGCAGCGGCCGGGCGCGGGTAACGGTGATGGTATAGGTCCGCGTCTCGTCCTCATCCGTGACCTTCACCTTGATCGTGTTCTCGCCCACAACCAGATTCACCTGAAAGCCGGTCACCGCGTTCGCATCTATAAGCTCCGCGTCGTTCTCGTCGAGAATCTTATAGGTAGCGTCGGCGTCGTTGGTCGTCGGCGTCACCGTGATCTGCGACACACTGTTATCGACCGTCGCCGTGTAGCTAAGCGTCCCCGAGGCGAACACCGGGTCGAGCGTCGCGTCGCTCACACTCAGGGCGCTCAGCGTCGCGTCGGGGAGAGCTGTTCCGTTGACCTCAATCTTCAGGGCACCACCAGAAATCTGCCGCCAGATATTGGTTAAGTAGTGGAGTTTATCGTTAATGCTCCAGCCCGTGACGCCGCTCTGTGAGGTCGATGAGGTCCGCCGCAACGTGAAATCAGAAGAGTTCGCGCTCGTGTATGTGATGACCACAAAGTAGTTTGTATTCGCATTCAGTATTGCGCCGTCCGGTGCGGTGAAAATGTTCACACCCGTGGAAAATGTCTCAGGATTCGAGAGCGAATACAAGGGCAAACCCGGATCCCCGGAACTCGCGGAATAGATACTCACGGTCACGCCAGACGCAGTACTCGGGACATTGTTAATATCGAGACTGACCGAAGTCAGCGCGTATCCGCCTGTATTCGCGCCAGTTCTAAATCCCTGAGCCGGCGTTCCACTCTGTAAAACAGAGATTGTGGAGACCGTGGTCTGGCTCAAATTGCTCACCAGCACCGGCTCGGCGCGGGTGACGGTGATGGTATAGGTCCGCGTCTCGTCCTCAGCCGTGACCTTCACCTTGATCGTGTTCGCGCCCTCGGCGAGATTCACCTGAAAGCCGGCCTTCGCATCCGCGTCGGTAAGTGCCATGTCGTTCTCGTCCAAATACGCCACCGTGGCACTGGCGTCGGTCTTCGTCGGCGTCACCGTGATCTGCGATACGCTGTTATCGACCGACGCCGTGTAGCTAAGCGTCTCTGAGGCGAACACCGGGTCGAGCGGAACGGCATTTGTCCCATCGCTCAGACTCAAGCCGCTCAGCGTGGCTATCGCATCTGTTCCGTTGACCTGAATCTTCAGGAAATTCGCAGAAGTCTCTATCCAGGTCGAGACGATGAAGTGGCGGTTATCGTTAATGCTCCAGCCCGTGGCACCGTTCTCTGAGGTTGATGAGGTCCGCTGCAACCCAAAATCCGCAGGGTCCCCACCCGTGTATGCGATGACCACAAAGTAGGTTGTATTCGCACGCAGTATTGCGTCGTCCGGCGCAGTGAAAATGTTCACACCCGTGTAAAATGTCGCCGGATTCGAGAGCGAATACACCACCGAACCCGGATCCCCGGAACTCTCGGAATAGATACTCACAGTCACGCCAGAGGCAGTACTCGGGACATCGACAATATCAATACCGACCGAAGTCAGCGTATATCCACCTGCATTCGCGCCAGTTCTAAATCCCTGAGCCGACATTCTACTCTGGTAAACAGCGAGTCTGGAGGACGAGGTCTGGCTCAAATTGCTCACCAGCACCGGCTGAGCGGGATGGCGGACGACGACGATGGTATAGGTCCGCGTCTCGTCTCCTTTCGTCACCTTCACCTTGATCGTGTTCTCACCCTCGACGAGGTTCACCTGAAAACCGGCCTTCGCATCCGCGTCGGTAAGCTCCGCGTCGGTCTCGTCCAAATACGCCACCGTGGCTCTGGCGTCGGTCTTCGTCGTCGTCACCGTGATCTGCGACACGCTGCTGGCCACCGCCGTCGTGTACCTGTACGTGTCAGATGCGAAGGAGAACGGACCGAGGGGGACGGCATTTGTCCCGTCATTCAGACTCAGGGCGCTCAGCGTGGCTGTCACATCTGTTCCGTTGACCTGAATTTTCACGGGGTTCAAAATTTCCCTCCAGGTCCCGTTCAAGTCGTGGTATTTATCGTTAATGCTCCAGTTCGTGGCGCCGCTCTGTGAGGTCGATGAGGCCCGTTTCAACGTGACACCAAAAGGGTCCACACCCGTGTATTCAACGACCACAAAGTAGGTTGTACGCGCACGCAGCGTTGCGCCGTCCGGCGCGGTGAAGAAGTTCACACCCGCGGAAAATGTCGCCGGATTCGAGAGCGAATGCACCACCGAATTAGGATTCCCTAAACTCGTGGAATAGATACGCACAGTCGCGTTGGACGCATTATTCGGATTACTGCGAATATCAAGACCGACCGAAGTCAGCGTATATCCACCTGCATTCGAGCCGGTTGTAAATTCCTGAGCCACCTTTCCATCCGGGGCAACAGCGACTCCTGAGATGTACGAGGCCTCGCTCAAATTGCTCACCAGCACTGGCTGAGCGGGGTGGCGGGTGACGATGACGGTGTACGTCAGCGTCGCGTCTCCGGACGCCGTCACCTTCACCTTGATCGTGTTCTCGCCCTCGGCGAGATCCACCTGAAAGCCGGCCTTTGCATCCGCGTCGGTAAGCGCCGCATTGTTCTCGTCCAAATACGCCACCGTGGCACTGGCGTCGATCTTCGTCGGCGTCACCGTGATCTGCGACACACTGTTGGCCACCGCCGTCGTGTACCTATACAAGCCAGATGCGAAGAGGAACGGACCGAGGGTGAGGTCATTTGTCCCGTCATTCAGACTCAGGGCATTCAGCGTGGCTACCCCATCTGTTCCGTTGACCTGAATTTTTATGACGCCCGTAACCACCTCCCAGCTTGTAGTGGGGCGGGAGAGCTGATTGTCATCAATGCTCCAGCCCGTGGCGCCGCTCTGTGAGGTTGATGCGGTCTGCCGCAACTGAAAATCCGAACGGTTCGTGCCCGTGTATTCGATGACCACAAAGTAGGTTCTATTCGCCTTCAGCGTTGTGCCTTCCAGCGCAGTGAAGAAGTTCACGCCCCTGGAAAATGTCTCCGGATTCGAGAGCGAATACAAGTTCGTAACCGGATCCGTGAAACCATCGAAAATACGCACGGTCACGCCGGACGCATTATTCGGGATATTTTCAATATCGAGACCGACCGAGGTCAGCGTATATCCGCCTGGATTCGCGCCAGTTGTAAATCTCTGAGCCACCTTTCGGCCTGGACCTGAATGCACCTCGATGAAATTGTCGGATGAGGTCTCGCTCAAATTGCCCACCAGCACCGGCTGAGCGGGGTGGCGGGTGACGATGAGTGTATAGGTCTGCGTCGTCATCCCGTCCTCAGCCGTGACCTGCACCTTGATGGTGTTCTCACCCTCGACGAGATTCACCTGAAAGCCATCGTCCACCATATCGGCGTCGGTAAGTGCCGCATCGTTCTTGTCCAAATACGCCACCGTGGCGTCGGGATGGTTCGCCGTCGGCGTCACCGTAATTTTCTCGGTGTTGCCAACCACCGACGCCGTGTACCTGAGCGTCCCCGAGGCGAACACCGGGTTGAGCGGGATGTCGCTCAGACTCAGGCCACTCAGCGTCGCATCCGTCTCGGCCACGTCTTCAACCTCGACCGTCAGGGTCAGGTCCGCCGTGGCGGTCCCGTCCGAAGCCCGCACAATCACCACATAATCGTTATTGGTATCCGAATCCGTCGGAATCTCGTGGTTCGGTGCGTTAATGAACGTCAGCACGCCTGCTTTGGTCAGCGCGAACTTGCCGGCGTCTGCTCCGCGGTTTATAGACCAGGTAATCGGATCGTTGTCCGCATCGGTGGCCGCAAGCGTCGCCACCGATGTCTCGTTCTCATTCACAGTGATCGGCGATGTCGTTGTGATGACAGGTGCCCTGTTGCGGGTGACGATGATGGTATAGGTCCGCATCGTCATATCGTCCTCAGCCGTCACTTGCACCTTGATGGTGTTCTCACCCTCGGCGAGGTTCACCTGAAAGCCATCGTCCACCATATCGGCGTCGGTAAGCGCCATGTCGTTCTCGTCCAAATACGCCACCGTAGCGTCGGCGTCGTTGACCGTGGGCGTCACCGTGATCTGCGATACGCTGTTGGCCACCGATGCCGTGTAGCTAAGCGTCCCCGATGCGAACATCGGATCGAGCGTCGCGCCGCTCAGACTCAGGCCGCTCAGCGTCGCATCGAGGAGAACTGTTCCGCTGACCTGAATCTTCTGGGGATTCGGATGCAACCCCCATCTAGTGCCGAAGTAGTGGCGGTTATTGTTAATGCTCCAGCCCATCGCACCGCTCTGTGAGGTCGATGAGGTCAGCCGCACCTGGAATTCCGCAATGTCCGTATTCGTGTATTCAACGACCACAAAGTAGGTTGTATTCGCACTCAGTATTGCGCCGTCCGGTGCAGTGAAAATGTTCACACCCCAGGAAAACGTCTCCGGATTCGAGAGCGAATACACGGACGAACCCGGATTCCCGGAACTCTCGGAATAGATACTCACAGTCACACCGGACGGAATATTCGGGGGATCAGCAATATCGAGACTGACCGAAGTCAGCGCGTATCCGCCTGCATTCGCGCCAGTTGTAAATTCCTGAGCCGGCGTTCCAGTTGAACTTGCGCTGACGCCACTGCCCGAATCCTCGCTCAAATTGCTCACCAGCACCTCGATAGTGGAGCGGCGGGTGACGGTGATGGTATAGGTCCGCATCGTCATATCGTCCTCAGCCGTCACCTGCACCTTGATCGTATTCTCACCCTCGGCAAGGCTCACCTGAAAGCCATCGTCCACCATATCGGCGTCGGTAAGCTCCGCGTCGTTCTCATCGAGAATCTTATAGGTGGCGTCGGCGTCGTTGACCGTGGGCGTCACCGTGATCTGCGATACGCTGTTGGCCACCGATGCCGTGTAGCTAAGCGTCCCCGATGCAAACATCGGATCGAGCGTCGCGCCGCTCAGACTCAAGCCGCTCAGCGTCGCATCGGGGAGAACTGTTCCGCTGACCTGAATCCTCAGGGGATCCGAAAACGACCCCCAGCTCCCGGTGGAGTAGTGGTATTTATCGTTAATGCTCCAGTCCATCGCACCGCTCTGTGAGGTCGATGTGGTCTGCCGCAAATAGAAATCAGCACCGAGGAGCGTGTATTCGATGACCACAAAGTAGGTTGTATTCGCACTCAGTATTGCGCCGTCCGGTGCAGTGAAAATGTTCACACCCGTGGAAAACGTCTCAGGATTCGAGAGCGAATACAAGGACGAACCCGGAGACTCGGAACTCTCGGAATAGATACTCACAGTCACATCGGACGCATTCCTCGGGGTATCATCAATATCGAGACTGACCGAGGTCAGCGCGTATCCGCCTGCATTCGCGCCAGTTGTAAATCCCTGAGCCGGCATTCCGATTGATTGTACGACGATTCGGCCACGGTGCGTAGTCTCGCTCAAATTGCTCACCAGCTCCTCGATAGTGGAGCGGCGGGTGACGGTGATGGTATAGGTCTGCATCGTCATCTCGTCCTCAGCCGTCACCTGCACCTTGATCGTGTTCTCACCCTCGGCAAGGCTCACCTGAAAGCCATCGTCCACCATATTGGCGTCGGTAAGCTCCGCGTCGTTCTCATCGAGAATTTTATAGGTAGCGTCGGCGTCGTTGACCGTGGGCGTCACCGTGATCTGCGATACGCTGTTGACCACCGACGCCGTGTAGCTATACGTGTCAAATGCGAAGGGGGACGGGTCGAGCGTGACGGCATTTGTCCCATCGCTCAGACTCAGGGCACTCAGCGTCGCGTCGGGGAGAACTGTTCCGTTGACCTCAATCTTCGGGGGGTTCGAATATTCCCGCCAGGTCTCCTGGAAGGCGTTGTGGTATTTATCGTTAATGCTCCAGCCCATCGCACCGCTCTGTGAGGTCGATGAGGTCTGCTGCAACGCGAAATCTAAAAAGCCCGTGTATTCAACGACCACAAAGTAGGTTGTATTCGCACTCAGTATTGCGCCGTCCGGCGCGGTGAAGAAGTTCACACCCGCGGAAAACGTCGCCGGATTCGAGAGCAAATGCTCCACCGAACCCGGGTTCCCGGAACTCTCGGAATAGATACTCACGGTCACGTTGGACGCATTATCCGGGACCTCTGCAATATCGAGACCGACCGAGGTCAGCGCGTATCCGCCTGCATCCGAGCCAGTTGTAAATCTCTGAGCCACCGTTCCTACTGAGCGTAATAAGAGTATGCGCAGGTCCGTGGCCTGGCTCAAATTGCTCACCAGCACCGGCTGAGCGGGGTGGCGGGTGACGATGATGGTGTACGTCAGCGTCGCGTCTCCGGACGTCACCTTCACCTTGATGGTGTTCTCGCCCTCGGCGAGATTCACCTGAAAACCGGCCTTCGCATCCGCGTCGGTAAGCCCCATGTCGTTCTCGTCCAAATACGCCACCGTAGCGTCGGCGTCGATCTTCGTCGGCGTCACCGTGATCTGCGACACACTGTTGGCCACCGCCGTCATGTACCTGTACGTGTCAGATACGAAGAATGGATCGAGGGGGAGGTCATTTGTCCCGTCATTCAGATTCAGGTCGCTCAGCGTGGCTATCTCATCTGTCCCGTTGACCTGAATTTTTATGACGCCCGTAACCACCTCCCAGCTTGTAGCGGGGTGGGAGCGTTGATCATCATCAATGCTCCAGCCCATCGCGCCGCTCTGTGAGGTCGATGCGGTCTGCTGCAACTGGAAATCCGCAACGTCCGTGCCAGTGTATTCGATGACCACAAAGTAGGTTGTATTCGCATTCAGCGTTGTGCCGTCCGGCGCGGTGAAAATGTTCACACCCGTGGAAAACGTTTCAGGATTCGAGAGCGAATACCCTAACCTCCACGGTATCTTGATCCCGTTGAGCCCGGGGATCTCAGAATAGATACTCACGGACACGCCGGACGCATTATCCGGGACCTCTGCAATATCGAGACTGACCGAGGTCAGCGCGTATCCGCCTACATCCGAGCCAGTTGTAAATCCCTGAGCCACCTTTCGACCTGGACCTGAGTACACCGCGATGGAATTGTCGGATGAGGTCTCGCTCAAATTGCTCACCAGCACGCCGGCAGTTGTCGTTTCCACCACCTGTGGCTGTGTGACGAATGCTGTGACGATGTAGGTTAATGAAGCTGTATTGGGATTGTTTGCCGCATCGGTCGCAACGCCCGCAGGCACACTGAGGGAGACCTGACCAGTTTTAGCAGGTGTAATCGTGGCGGTGTAGGAGATATTGTCTGTGGTATTCCACGCTGTGATGGACGCATTCGCACTGCCGGAGATGGAGACATCGGACTGCACAAAGTCGGACACGGCTTCGGTGAAGGTGAAGGTCACAGAAAACGCATTCGTCTGATCGTCCGATGGTCCGGAAATGCTCACACCCGGCGGGTCCGTGTCCGCAGGTGGTGGAGGCGGTGGAGGCGGTGGATCCGGCTGAGGTGGTGGTGGCGGTGGTGGTGGCGGCGGTGGTGGTGGATCCGGCTGAGGTGGTGGTGGTGGATCCGGCTGAGGTGGTGGTGGCGGTGGTGGTGGATCCGTCTGAGGTGGCGGATCTGGTATGGTAATATCGATATTGGTCAGATTCGAAAGACTCGAAAGCAGATGCGCATTGGTCAGCGTATTCCCCGCAAGACGCAACGTCACGAGATTGACCAGCGTTGTCAGCGGCGAGACATCCGTAATCTGATTATCATTCAGGAATAACTCGGTCAGATTCGTCAAGCCAGAAAGAGCGCTGAGGCTCGTAATATCGTTATCCTGGAGCCGCAGCTTTGTCAGCGATGTCAACCCGGAGAGCGGACTGAGGTTCGAGATCTGATTGTACGCCAGCCTCGCAATGGTCATGTTGGTGGCGTGCTGGATGCCCGTGAGGTTGCTTATGCCTTTGGCAGCAGCGCGCAGTTCGGTGAGATTCAGCATTTTCGCCTGTGTGAGGGCTTCGCCATCTGCGAGTCCAAGCGAAGCGCGCACAGCGGTGCGCAGATTCTCATCAGGCATCCAGGTTGAGACATCAGGAGGCGGTGGTGGTGGCGGCGGTGGCGGCGGTGGTGGCGGTGGCGGCGGTGGATCCTGAGGCGGTGGTGGTGGCGGTGGTGGATCCGGTATGGTAATATCGATGTTGGTCAGATTCGGAAGACTCGAAAGCAGATGCGCATTCGCAAGCGCATTCCCCGCAAGACGCAACGTCACAAGATTGACCAGCGTTGTCAGCGGCGCGACATCCGTAATCTGATTGTCGAACAAGAATAACTCGGTCAGATTCGTCAAGCCTGAAAGAGCGCTGAGGCTCGTAATATCGTTGTCCTGGAGCCGCAGCTTTGTCAGCGATGTCAACCCGGAGAGCGGACTGAGGTTCGAGATCTGATTGTACGCCAGCCTCGCAATGGTCATGTTGGTGGCGTGCTGGATGCCCTTGAGGTTGCTTATGCCTTTGGCAGCAGCGCGCAGTTCGGTGAGATCTGACATTTTCGCCTGTGTGAGAGCTTCGCCATCTGCGAGTCCAAGCGAAGCGCGCACAGCGGTGCGCAGATTCTCATCAGGCATCCAGGTTGAGACATCCGGATCTTGTGCGTGTGCGCTGTGGGGGATCCAGCAGCCAAGCACAAGCAAAATCGCAAAAAATGCGTGAACTCTCTTCATAGTCCATTACTCTTGTGAGGCTGAGTACAGGCGTCGCGTTCATCAGGGGCAGGACCTGCAGCGGCAAGCTGGCGTCTTTCTGCAGGACATAGCATCGTCCGATGGTACAGATCAGCTTATTAAACGTTTGTAATAATATAAGAAACGTTTGTAATAATACAGAAACGTACGTGATGTGTGACTTTAAAATAAATGTGCTACTACACCATGTCATGCTGAGGCGGGCGCAATGAATCTTCTGCGCCCAACACCCGCTAGTGCATCGCGGCAAAAAAGTATACCCATATCAATCTTACTTGCGGTTGTCATTGCGGCATGGTTTCAGCCGCCACGCGCAAGCACAACGCCAGTAATCCAGAAGGTTTTGCTGTTCGCTTCTATATGAGGCATGACTTACGCCACGATGCACTAGTGCATCTCGGCAAAAGAAACTGGTCATATCAATTTGACTTGCGGTTGTCATTGCGGCATGGTTTTAGCCGCAATCCAGAAGGTTTTGCTGTTCACTTCTATATGTCGCAAGACTTACGCCACGATGCACTACCCATATCAATCTTACTTGCGGTTGTCATTGCGGCATGGTTTTAGCCGCCACGCGCAAGCACAACGCCAGTAATCCAGAAGGTTTTGCTGTTCACTTCTATATGTCGCAAGACTTACGCCACGATGCACTAGTGCATCTCGGCAAAAGAAACTGGTCATATCAATTTGACTTGCGGTTGTCATTGCGGCATGGTTTTAGCCGCAATCCAGAAGGTTTTGCTGTTCACTTCTATATGTCGCAAGACTTACGCCACGATGCACTACCCATATCAATCTTACTTGCGATTGTCATTGCGGCATGGTTTTAGCCGCCACGCGCAAGCACAACGCCAGTAATCCAGAAGGTTTTGCTGTTCATTTCTATATGAGGCATGACTTACGCCACGATGCACTAGGCTGACGAAGCATCTGTTACCCATGCACAGTGTTGAGGCAGCAGATGAACTGGCCTGAGGATGGTGTACAACGAGCCGCTTTTCAGGCTCGTTCACCGGCCAGTTGTACCCCGCTCCTTCGACTCCGCTGCGCGGAGTTTATCTTGAGCGAAGCCGAAAGGCTCAGAATGACAGTGCTCTTATGACCTCTAATCTTGAAGTCACACATGACGTAGAAACGTTTGTAATAATACAAGATATGAAAAAAATCAGGTACTTTCAATACGTTTTTTGTAGCATCTGCTGAACAAATGCGACCTATTCGGCGATATCGATAATCGCAACACGCACCACCACACTCACATGCCCACCCTGGCCATCGCTCACCCGCACAATCGGAGCATACAGGTTCCGATCCTCAAAATTATGCATCTCTTTCGTCTGAAGCTGACCTGTGCTCGCATCTATCGCAAAATACTCGGCATCCATACCCCACAGACTATACGCGAGAGATTCACCATTGGCACTCGTCGCTGAGATCGGCTCGCCTATCGGCTGTCCCGGTGGCGTGTTCTCCTCGACAAAGCGCATGACAGGAGGTGCTGACGTGAAAACGGGCACCTGACTCACCTCCTTGCCAAAGTTTTCAACAAAGAGCAGAAAATCGGGGATCCCTATCGCATCATTCCCGTCCAGATCGTATTTCTTCTCATACCCCTCTTGACCTGTCTTTAACCCGAACACCTCCACAAAGAGCAAAAAGTCCGGGATATCCACCGTCCCATTCCCGTCAAAATCTGGAGAAAGGCCACTGATCGGTAAGCCAACAGAAGACCCCTGTAAGGCAACGCTGAGGAACATAGGCACTGTCTCAGACTGCCCTGCTCGCACGAGTTTAACCCGCACCAGGCGTATCTCTGTCTCTTCAAGCGCATCCGTCGCGCGAAAACGAATCGTGCCCATAAGACCGCTATCTGCCCTTGTATCACTATCGGGTAACGTCATCCCAATATTCACAAAATCCTTGCCAGAAAGCGCGGACGTGCCCGATAAAACAGGACCCCGCCTAAACCCCTCGTAGGCCACCTGTGTCCCATCGTATTCAAAGCGCACGGAAAGATCATTGACATCCGGAATAGCTTTCCCAAAAATCTGAATGGAAACAACGCTATTGGGAGAGACCCCAAACGCGGACACTGCCTGATCCCCTTCTGAATCATCTATATCCAGAGAAAGAGAAAAACGATCTTTCGGAATCGGCGTGCTGGTCTGTACAGTGACCAATTCCGACCAGTCACCATCGCCTGTAGAATTACTCGCCCGCACCTGTATCTCGTATTCGGTATCCGGATTCAGTCCCAGAATGATCGTTCTGGTCCCGATTATGTTCTGCAGACCGTCTATAAAGTCTCCAGTGCTGCCCTGTCGATAGCGCAGGTCATAGCTCGAGACAACCGATCCTTCTGGCACCTGCCAGTTGACAACCATACTGGTTGCCAGTGCCCTCGTCACCGTGACCGCGTCAGGGGGTAGCGGCGGTGGTGGTGGCGGTGGTGGCGGTGGTGTTACTGGTGGTGGCGGTGGCGTTACTGGTGGTGGCGGTGGTGTACCTGGTGTTGGCGGTGTTGGTGGCGGCGGTGGTGGTGGCGATGGTGGATTGATCAACACCATCGTCTCGACCTCCGGTATGGGATGGTCTTCGTAATCGCCACCGCTGACCGTGTGTGACAGCGTAGCCACAACATCCCCTGTCGTGGTCACCGTAAACGCTTGCGGTATATGCCAATTATCCGGACGAAAGACTAGAAACGGCGGGGTCACAGTAACGTCTTCTATTGCCACTACCTTGCTTGCTGCCACTGGACTCACCTCTGCTGTCACCGTCACATTCTCCGTCGGCTGCGAGGTCAGCGCGACCTCGTATGTCACACTGCTATTCGCTGGCAACGACAACGTCTTTTGCGAGAACTTCACCCCGCGCTCATCGTCATCGGTAATCGTCAATTCGGTGGGCGTCACTGTTGTCAGACCAGTAGCAGAACCCGTCACCGAAATCTTCTCGTCCCCCTCCGCTATCGAATCATCCACCGGCGAGAATGAAAACGTCCCTGTCCCACTCTCTTGACCCATCGCAATCGTCACTGTGATATCCGATACTGATGTGTAATCAGTATTCGAGATCGCGCTGTCATTGACATCCCCAACCGACACTGTCACCGTCGTTGCGTCAGAAAGCGTCACACTCCCATCCAGCGTCGCCGTCACTGTCACAATCGTCCCCGAAGCACCCTCGCCAACAGAACCCGGTGACACAGACAGCCTCAGTGCAGTCGGCGCCGTGTCGTTGTCTGTAATCGTCAATTCCGCATCCGTCACTGTCAGCCCGGTAACAGAACCCGTCACCGAAACTATCTCATCCCCCTCTGCAATCGAATCATCCATCGGCGTCAACGTGAATGTCCCTATTCCACTCAACTGCTCAGCAGCAATCGTCACTGTGAAGTTATTCCCTGATGTGTAGTCTGTACCCGAAATCGCACTATCATTGACATCCCCCACCGACACTATCACCGTCGTTGCGCCTAACAACGTCACACTCCCATCCAGCGTGGCCGTCACTGTCACATTCGTCCCCGAAGCACCCTCGCCAACAGAACTCGGTGATACAGACAGCGTCAGACCCGTCGGTGCCGCGTCATTATCTGTAATTGTCAGTTCCGCATCCGTCACTGTCAGACCAGCAGCAGAACCCGTCACTGAAATCTTCTCATCCCCTTCCGCTATCGAATCATCCATCGGCGTCAACGTGAATGTACCCGTCCCACTCGCCTGGCCTATAGCAATCGTCACTGTGATATCCGATACTGATGTGTAGTCCGTATTCGAGATCGCACTGTCATTGGCATCTCCCACCGACACTGTCACCGTCGTCGCCACCGACCGCGTAGCACCGGTCAGCGTCGCCGTCACTGTCACATTCGTCCCCGAAGCACCCTCGCCAACAGAACCCGGTGACACAGCCAGCGTCAGACCAGTTGACGCCGTGTCATTGTCTGTAATCGTCAATTCCGCATCTGTCACCGTCAGACCAGTAGCAGAACCCGTCACTGAAATCTTCTCATCCCCCTCTGAAATCGAATCGTCTGCAAGCGTCAGTATAAACGTCCCTGTCCCACTCAACTGCCCTGCAGCAATCGTCACTGTGATATCCGATACCCCTGTGTAATCCGTATTCGAGATCGCGCTGTCACCCGTCTTCCCAACCGACACCGTTACCGTCGTTGCGCCAGAAAGCGTCACACTCCCAGCCAGCGTCGCCGTCACTGTCACCGTCGTCCCTGAGGAACCCTCACGAACAGAACCCGGTGACACAGACAGCCTCAGACCCGTCGGTGCCGTGTCATTATCTGTGATCGTCAACTCGGTGGCCGTCACTGTCAGGTCAGCAGAACCCGTCACTGAAATCTTCTCATCCTCTTCTGAAATCGAATCGTCCGTCGGCGTCAGTATAAACGTCCCCGTCCCACTCAACTGCTCTGCATCAATCGTCACTCTGATATCCGATACCCCTGTGTAGTCTGTATTCGAGATCGCACTGTCATTGACATCTCCAACCGAAACCGTCACCGTAGTTGCGTCAGAAAGTGTCACACTCCCAGCCAGGGTCGCCGTCACTGTCACAGCCGTCCCCGAAGCACCCTCGCCAACAGAACCCGGTGACACAGACAGTCTCAGACCTGTCGGCGCCGTGTCATTGTCTGTAATCGTCAACTCGGTGGGCGTCACTGTCAGGCCAGTAGCAGAACCCGTCACCGAAATCTTCTCATCCCCTTCCACAATCGAATCATCCACCGGCGTCAGCGTGAACATCCCCGTCCCACTCAACTGCTCTGCATCAATCGTCACTCTGATATCCGATACCCCTGTGTAATCCGTATTCGAGATCGCACTGTCATTGACATCTCCAACCGAAACCGTCACCGTCGTTGCGTCAGAAAGCGTCACACTCCCAGCCAGCGTCGCCGTTACTGTCACATTCGTCCCCGAATCACCCTCACCAACAGAACCCGGCGATACTGACAGCCTCAGACCCGTCGGCGCTGTGTCATTATCGGTAATCGTCAACTCGGTGGCCGTCACTGTCAGGCCAGTAGCAGAACCCGTCACCGAAACCTTCTCATCCCCCTCCGCTATCGAATCGTCCGTCGGCGTCAACGTAAATGTTCCCGTCCCACTCGCCTGGCCTATAGTAATCGTCACCGTGAAATTACTCACTGATGTGTAGTCCGTACCCGACGCCGCACTGTCATTGACATCCCCCACCGAAACTGTCACCGTCGTTGCACCAGAAAGCGTCACACTCCCAGCCAGCGTCGCCGTCACTGTCACAGTCGTCCCCGAAGCACCCTCACCAACAGAACCCGGTGACACAGACAGCCTCAGACCCGTCGGCGCCGTGTCATTGTCGGTAATCGTCAGTTCTGTATCTGTCACTGTCAGACCAGTAACAGAACCCGTCACCGAAACCGTCTCATCCCCCTCCGCTATCGAATCGTCCGTCGGCGTCAACGTGAATGTTCCCGTCCCACTCGCCTGGCCTATAGCAATCGTCACTGTGAAGTTATTCACTGATGTGTAATCCGTATTCGAGATCGCAGTGTCATCCATCTTCCCGACAGACACTGTCACCGTAGTTGCCACCGACCGTGTCGATCCGCTCAGGGTCGCCGTCACTGTCACAGTCGTCCCCGAATCACCCTCACCAACAGAACCCGGTGACACAGACAGCCTCAGACCAGTTGACGCCGTGTCATTATCCGTAATCGTCAACTCGGTGGCCGTCACTGTCAGCCCGGTAGCAGAACCCGTCACCGAAATTTTCTCATCCCCCTCTGAAATCGAATCGTCTGCAAGCGTCAGCGTGAATGTACCCGTCCCACTCAACTGCTCAGCAGCAATCGTCACTGTGATATCCGATACCCCAGTGTAATCCGTACCCGATGTCGCGCTATCACCCGTCTTCCCGACGGATACTGTCACCGTCGTTGCGCCGGAAAGCGTCACACTCCCAGCCAGCGTCGCCGTTACTGTCACAGTCGTCCCCGAAGCACCCTCACCAACAGAACCCGGTGACACAGACAGCCTCAGACCTGTCGGCGCCGTATCATTGTCTGTAATTGTCAGTTCCGCATCTGTCACTGTCAGCCCGGTAACAGAACCCGTCACTGAAATCTTCTCATCCCCTTCTGAAATCGAATCATCCGTCGGCGTCAGCGTGAACATCCCTGTCCCACTCAACTGCTCAGCAGCAATCGTCACCGTGAAGTTATTCACTGATGTGTAGTCCGTATTCGAGACCGCACTGTCATTGACATCTCCAACCGACACTGTCACCGTCGTTGCGTCAGAAAGCGTCACACTCCCAGCCAGCGTCGCCGTCACTGTCACAGCCGTCCCCGAATCACCCTCACCAACAGAACCCGGTGACACAGACAGTCTCAGACCCGTCGGCGCTGTGTCATTATCTGTAATTGTCAGTTCCGCATCTGTCACTGTCAGCCCGGTAACAGAACCCGTCACTGAAATCTTCTCATCCCCTTCTGAAATCGAATCGTCTGCAGGTGTCAACGTAAATGTTCCCGTCCCACTCGCCTGACCCATCGCAATCGTCACCGTGAAGTTATTCACTGATGTGTAATCCGTATTCGAGATCGCAGTGTCATCCATCTTCCCGACAGACACCGTCACCGTAGTTGCCACCGACCGTGTCGATCCGCTCAGGGTCGCCGTCACTGTCACAGTCGTCCCCGAATCACCCTCACCAACAGAACCCGGTGACACAGACAGCCTCAGACCAGTTGACGCCGTGTCATTATCCGTAATCGTCAACTCGGTGGCCGTCACTGTCAGCCCGGTAGCAGAACCCGTCACCGAAATTTTCTCATCCCCCTCCGCTATTGAATCGTCTGCAAGCGTCAGCGTGAATGTACCCGTCCCACTCAACTGCTCTGCGGCAATCGTCACTGTGATATCCGATACCCCAGTGTAATCCGTATTCGAGATCGCGCTGTCACCCGTCTTCCCAACCGATACCGTCACCGTAGTAGCGCCAGGCAACGTCACACTCCCATCCAGCGTCGCCGTCACTGTCACAGTCGTCCCTGAGGAACCCTCACGAACAGAACCCGGTGACACAGACAGCCTCAGACCAGTCGGTGCCGTGTCGTTGTCTGTAATCGTCAACTCGGTAGCCGTCACTGTCAGGTCAGCAGAACCCGTCACCGAAATTTTCTCATCCCCCTCCGCTATCGAATCATCCATCGGCGTCAGCGTGAATGTCCCCGTCCCACTCGCCTGCTCTGCGGCAATCGTCACTGTGATATCCGATACTGATGTGTAATCCGTATTCGAGATCGCACTGTCACCCGTCTTCCCCACCGACACCGTCACCGTAGTTGCGTCAGAAAGTGTCACACTCCCAGCCAGCGTCGCCGTCACTGTCACAGCCGTCCCCGAAGCACCCTCGCCAACAGAACCCGGTGACACAGACAGTCTCAGACCTGTCGGCGCCGTGTCATTATCGGTAATCGTCAACTCGGTGGCCGTCACTGTCAGGCCAGTAGCAGAACCCGTCACTGAAATCTTCTCATCCCCTTCCACAATCGAATCGTCCGCAGGCGTCAACGTAAATGTCCCTGTCCCACTCGCCTGGCCTATAGCAATCGTCACCGTGAAATTACTCACTGATGTGTAATCCGTACCCGGCGTCGCACTGTCATTGACATCTCCAACCGACACTGTCACCGTCGTTGCGTCAGAAAGCGTCACACTCCCAGCCAGGGTCGCCGTCACTGTCACAGCCGTCCCCGAAGCACCCTCGCCAACAGAACCCGGTGACACAGACAGCCTCAGACCCGTCGGTGCCGTGTCATTATCGGTAATCGTCAGTTCCGTATCTGTCACTGTCAGCCCGGTAACAGAACCCGTCACTGAAATTTTCTCGTCCCCTTCCGCTATCGAATCGTTTGCAGGCGTCAACGTAAATGTCCCTGTCCCACTCAACTGCTCTGCGGCAATCGTCACTGTGAAATTATTCACTGATGTGTAGTCCGTACCCGGCGTCGCACTATCATTGACATCCCCCACCGAAACCGTCACCGTAGTTGCACCAGAAAGCGTCACACTCCCAGCCAGCGTCGCCGTCACTGTCACAGCCGTCCCCGAAGCACCCTCGCCAACAGAACCCGGTGACACAGACAGCCTCAGACCTGTCGGCGCCGTGTCATTATCTGTAATCGTCAGTTCCGCATCTGTCACTGTCAGGCCAGTAGCAGAACCCGTCACCGAAATCTTCTCATCCTCTTCTGAAATCGAATCGTCCGTCGGCGTCAGCGTAAATGTCCTTGTCCCACTCGCCTGCTCTGCGGCAATCGTCACTGTGATATCCGATACTGATGTGTAATCCGTATTCGAGATCGCACTGTCATTGACATCTCCAACCGACACTGTCACCGTCGTTGCGTCAGAAAGCGTCACACTCCCAGCCAGGGTCGCCGTCACTGTCACAGCCGTCCCCGAAGCACCCTCGCCAACAGAACCCGGTGACACAGACAGTCTCAGACCTGTCGGCGCCGTGTCATTATCGGTAATCGTCAACTCGGTGGCCGTCACTGTCAGGCCAGTAGCAGAACCCGTCACTGAAATCTTCTCATCCCCTTCCACAATCGAATCGTCCGCAGGCGTCAGCGTGAATGTCCCCGTCCCACTCGCCTGCTCTGCGGCAATCGTCACCGTGAAATTATTCACTGATGTGTAATCCGTACCCGGCGTCGCACTGTCATTGACATCCCCTACCGAAACTGTCACCGTCGTTGCCACCGACCGTGTCGATCCGCTCAGCGTCGCCGTCACTGTCACAGCCGTCCCCGAAGCACCCTCACCAACAGAACCCGGTGACACAGATAGCCTCAGTGCTGTCGGTGCCGTGTCATTGTCTGTAATTGTCAGTTCCGCATCCGTCACTGTCAGACCAGTAACAGAACCCGTCACTGAAATCTTCTCATCCCCTTCTGAAATCGAATCATCCGTCGGCGTCAGCGTGAATAGCTGTGTCCCACTCAACTGCTCTGCGGCAATCGTCACCGTGATATCCGATACTGATGTGTAGTCCGTACCCGACGTCGCACTGTCATTGACATCTCCCACCGACACTGTCACCGTCGTTGCGCCGGAAAGCGTCACACTCCCAGCCAGCGTCGCCGTTACTGTCACATTCGTCCCCGAAGCACCCTCGCCAACAGAACCCGGTGACACAGACAGCCTCAGACCTGTCGGCGCCGTGTCATTGTCGGTAATCGTCAGTTCTGTATCCGTCACTGTCAGACCAGTAACAGAACCCGTCACTGAAATCTTCTCATCCCCTTCTGCAACCGAATCGTCCGTCGGCGTCAGCGTGAATGTCCCCGTCCCACTCAACTGCTCAGCAGCAATCGTCACTGTGATATCCGATACCCCTGTGTAATCCGTACCCGAGATCGCAGTGTCATCCATCTTCCCGACAGACACTGTCACCGTAGTTGCCACCGACCGCGTAGCACCGCTCAGCGTCGCGGTCACTGTCACATTCGTCCCCGAAGCACCCTCACCAACAGAACCCGGTGACACAGACAGCCTCAGACCAATTGACGCCGTGTCATTGTCGGTAATCGTCAGTTCTGTATCTGTCACTGTCAGGCCAGTAGCAGAACCCGTCACTGAAATTTTCTCGTCCCCTTCCGCTATCGAATCATCCACCGGCGTCAACGTGAATGTCCCTGTCCCACTCGCCTGCTCAGCAGCAATCGTCACCGTGAAATTACTCACTGATGTGTAGTCCGTACCCGACGTCGCACTGTCATTGACATCCCCTACCGAAACTGTCACCGTAGTTGCCACCGACCGTGTCGATCCGCTCAGCGTCGCCGTCACTGTCACATTCGTCCCCGAAGCACCCTCACCAACAGAACCCGGTGACACAGACAGCCTCAGACCAATTGACGCCGTGTCATTGTCGGTAATCGTCAGTTCTGTATCTGTCACTGTCAGACCAGTAGCAGAACCCGTCACTGAAATTTTCTCGTCCCCCTCCGCTATCGAATCGTCTGCAGGCGTCAACGTAAATGTTCCCGTCCCACTCGCCTGGCCTATAGCAATCGTCACTGTGATATCCGATACCCCTGTGTAATCCGTACCCGAGATCGCAGTGTCATCCATCTTCCCGACAGACACTGTCACCGTAGTTGCCACCGACCGTGTCGATCCGCTCAGCGTCGCCGTCACTGTCACAGTCGTCCCCGAAGCACCCTCACCAACAGAACCCGGTGACACAGATAGCCTCAGTGCTGTCGGTGCTGTGTCATTGTCGGTAATCGTCAGTTCTGTATCTATCACTGTCAGGCCAGTAGCAGAACCCGTCACCGAAACAGTCTCATCCCCCTCCGCAACCGAATCGTCTGCAGGCGTCAGCGTGAATGTCCCTGTCCCACTCGCCTGCTCTGCAGCAATCGTCACTGTGATATCCGATACTGATGTGTAATCCGTACCCGATGTCGCAGTGTCATCCATCTTCCCGACGGATACTGTCACCGTCGTTGCGCCAGAAAGCGTCACACTCCCATCCATCCTCGCCGTCACTGTCACATTCGTCCCCGAATCACCCTCACCAACAGAACTCGGCGACACAGACAGCGTCAAACCAATCGATGCTGTCTCATTATCTGTAATCGTCAGTTCCGCATCTGTCACTGTCAGGCCAGTAGCAGAACCCGTCACCGAAATCTTCTCATCCCCCTCTGCTATCGAATCGTCCGTCGGCCTCAACGTTAATAGCTGTGTCCCACTCGCCAGCTCTGCGGCAATCGTCACTGTAAAGTTATCCACTGATGTGTAGTCCGTACCCGACTTCGCACTATCACCCATCTTCCCGACAGACACCGTCACCGTAGTAGCGTCAGAAAGCGTCACACTCCCATCCAGCCTCGCCGTTACTAGCACCGCTATTCCCGAAGCACCCTCATCAACAGAACTCGGCGACACAGACAGCGTCAATGCAGTCGGTGCCGTGTCGTTGTCTGTGATCGTCAACTCGGCATCCGTCACTGTCAGAGTAGCAGAACCCGTCACCGAAATCTTCTCATCCCCCTCTGCTATCGAATCGTCCGTCGGCGTCAGCGTGAATGTACCCGTTCCACTCGCCTGCTCTGCATCAATCGTCACTGTAAAATGCGATACCCCTGTGTAATCCTTACCCGACTTCGCACTATCACCCGTCTTCCCGACGGACACTGTCACCGTCGTTGCCACTGACCGCGTAGCGCCATTCAGCGTCGCGGTCACCGTCACTGTCGTTCCCGAAGCACCCTCATCAACAGAACTCGGCGACACAGACAGCCTCAAACCAGTCGGCGCCGTGTCATTGTCTGTGATCGTCAGCGTTTCGGTATCACCATCCGCCAGACCCGATGGGCTACCACTCACTGAAATCTTCTCATCCCCCTCTGCTATCGAATCATCTGTCGGCGAGATCGAGAATGTCCCTGTTCCACTCAACTGCTCAGCATCAATCGTCACCGTAAAGTTATTCACTGATGTGTAATCCGTACCCGACTTCGCAGTGTCATTGGCATCCCCTACCGAAACCGTCACCGTAGTTGCCACCGACCGCGTAGCACCGTTCAGCGTCGCTGTCACTGTAACAGTCGTTGCCCCACCGTTCTCCGTCACACTATCCGGACTCAGACTCAACTCAATCCCCGTCGAGGCTGCTCGCTCATCCACATTGACCACCGTCACCGCGATCGTCTGCTCCGCAGTCAGCACCCGATCACCCGTACCACCCGTGGCTGTGACAACAACGATATACTCGTTATCTTCTGCCGCACTCTCGGGATCCGTACTCGCCACATCCGCAGCCATCTCGTAGTCCGGGGCCATCTTGAAAGTCAGTGCGCCATTCATCGCGCCAATGTCAAACTGCGCCCGATCCGAACCCCCTGTGATCTGATAGCTGACCTCATCGGCATTGTCCGGGTCCATAGCAACCACCGTGCCCACAGCCGTCAGATTCTCATTTATACTGAACGACGCATCGCTGGTAAACGACGGCGCAGTATTCACCGACTGACGGGTGAAGCTCAGCGTCGCGATGTGCTCGCTCGAAAACTTGCCAGCATTGCGGATATTCGCGATCACACCCTGAGGATTGGTCGCAGCATTGCTCAGAGAAAACGCCATCCCATCCTCAGTACCGGCGTCCCACGGATACAAATTTACCTCACGCGACGCCACCCAGTCCCCATCCCCGTCCAGCAACGACAGCCCGGCCACACCCACGAACCAGTCCGGACTTGGCGCGATCATCGTCAGCACCGTAGCCAGCGGATGATCGCTGGTGAACTCCACCCCACTTATGGTCGTCGTACCCGTCGAGCTAATGTTGTTACCCTTCTCGATCACAGACAGAGCATTTGGCGAGGCATCGGTAACTTCTATCTTCAAGGTCGTCGTTTGCCCATCTTCCGCCATAGACTCGACCCCTGGGCTGGCCGTCCCACCTTCAGCGAGAAACACCACATCGGCGTTGTGTACCGCCCCAATCGGCCACGAGAAGTGCGCACTGCTCGGCACACCGCCCGGGGTCGCATCGGTGGTCCAGCGACCGGTGAACTTAATATCGTAAGCAGCCGTGGAGAAAACATCCACCACAGGTGGGGTCTCCGCCGTAAGCGACGTATTCGTCACATCCACCGGTGCCGTGTCATTATCTGTAATCGTCAGTTCCGCATCTGTCACTGTCAGCCCGGTAGCAGAACCCGTCACCGAAACCTTCTCATCCCCTTCCACACTCGAATCATCCGCAGGCGAGAATGCAAACGTCCCCGTCCCACTCAACTGCTCTGCGGCAATCGTCACCGTGAAATTATTCACTGATGTGTAGTCCGTACCCGACGTCGCAGTATCACCCATCTTCCCGACAGACACCGTCACCGTCGTCGCGTCTGGCAACGTCACACTCCCATCCAGCGTCGCCGTCACCGTCACTGTCGTCGCGTTCGCGTCCTCCTGAACCGAGGTCGGATTGACCGTCAGCGTCAGCGCAGTCGGCGCCGTATCATTGTCGGTAATCGTCAGCGTCGCCGTCCCCGACGTCAGACCAGCCGCGCTACCCGTCAGTTCCACCGTCTCGTCGCCCTCCCCCACATTGTCGTCCGCAGGGCTGAAACTGAATGTCTGCGTCGCGCTCATCTCATTCGCTGGAACCGTCACCGTGAAGTCCGTCACCGCCGCGTAGTCCTGCCCCGACGCCGTGCCTCCCGTCACGCTCACCGTCACATCCGTCGCCGTCCCCACTGCTCCGTTCAGAGACGCCGTCACCGTCACCGTCTGCGCGCCGCCACCCTCCGTCACGCTCGACGGGTCCAGTGCCAACTCGAGTGCCGTCGGCGCCGGCGTGGTCTGCATCGCGCTACCATTGATGCGGATCATAAATATGTCCTGACCGGCAGGGCTGATCCATGTGCCGCTAAAGCCGAGATAGGGTTCGTCTGCGATGCTCCACCCCGCCGCGCCCCCGTCATCCTCGTCCGTCTCGGACGTCAAGCCCAACGCTATATTCGTCCCATCCGACTCCATCACGAAGAAGTACGTCGTCTCCGCATCCAGCGTCGCGCCCGCTGGCGCCGTGAACGTATTCACCCCGGCAGAGATGCTCGCGGGGCTGTTCAGCGTGTACACACTCTTATCCGGTGAATCGCCCATCGCCACCTGCGAGTAGATGCTCACCGTTATCTCGCCGAATGACGGTGCTTTGTGGACGCGCATATCGACCGAAGTCAGGTCGTACCCGCCCGTGTTCGCACCTGTCGTGAACCCCAGCGCGGTAGTTGCGAGCAGCCCGCCGTTGGCAGCCGTTTGCCCTATGTTGCTGACCAGTACAGTGCTCGGCGTCGTGTCGTCGTCGGTGATCGTCAGCGTCGCCATCCCCGACGTCAGACCAGCCGCGCTGCCCGTCAGTTCCACTGTCTCGTCGTCTTCCCCCACGTTGTCGTCCGCAGGGCTGAAGCTGAACGTCTGCGTCGCGCTCGTCTGCTCTGCGGCAATCGTCACCGTGAAGTCCGTCACCACCGCGTAGTCCTGCCCCGACGTCGCAGTACCTCCCGTCACGCTCACCGTCACATCCGTGGCCGCCGCCCGCGCTGCGTCGTTCAGAGACGCCGTCACCGTGATCGTCTGAGCACCCCCTTCCTCCGTCACACTGTCCGGAGCCAGCATCAGCGCCACCGCCGTGGATACTGTCTCGTCGTCGGTGATCGTCAGCGTCGCCATCCCCGACGTCAGACCGGCCGTACTACCCGTCAGTTCCACTGTCTCGTCGCCCTCCCCCAAGTTGTCGTCCGCAGGGCTGAAGCTGAACGTCGCCGTCACGCTCGTCTGGGTCGCTGGAATCGTCACCGTGAAATTACTCACCGATGTGTAGTCCGTACCCGACGTCGCCGTGCCTCCCGTCACGCTCACCGTCACATCCGTCGCCTCTGCCCGCGCCCCGTCGTTTAGAGACGCCGTCACCGTGATGGTCTGAGCACCCCCTTCCTCCGTCACACTGTCCGGAGCCAGCGCCAGCCTCACCGCCGTCGATGCCGTGTCGTCGTCGTTCACCGCCACGGCCGCCGAGGACTCGTCCCCTACCAAATAGCGTTTATCCCCCGACGCCGCCACGGTCACGGTGACCCCGCCGTTCGGCTCCTCCACCAGGTCCGCTTCTGTCTCGACCGCGAGAGCCACCGTCACGCTGTTCGCAGCGAACACCGCTTCCGTCGGAGCCGTGTACGAACCCGTCGTCCGGATGAACTCGCCGGTCTGGGAGACGCTTACCGCCACGGTGATCGCCGCCGAAGTCGGCGTGGTGCGGCTCAGCACAAACTCTGCCGCGGTCCCCTCCACCACCGGGCTGGTCCCCGGCGCAATCGCGACTATTGGCACAGTCCTGGGCAGGACCTCCAGCGGCAGGCTCGCGTCCTTCCGCAGGACATAGCCCTGATGGTCGGGAGGGTCGAGACCATTGGGCACCGATGGCAACGTACCGATATCGACGGTCACCGCGACGACCGTGCCAGCCACGCGCGTCACGGTCAGCGGCGCGCTCTCCACCGCGCCTTTCGAAATCGCGATGGTGCTGGCGTCGATGGTACCGGCACTGCTGATGCTCACCGGAAGAACTATCGCGAACGGCGCGCCCGCCGGCACCACCGCCTTGAACTGGCTGTCCCCCACCTTCTCCAGCGACACTGCGAGCGGCAGCGGATCGACCGCGTTGTCGTGCATCCGGAGTATCTCCAGCGCCGTCAGACCGGAAAAGATGTCCGCAGGCAGTGTGCTCAAATCGTTTTGTTGCAGAAAGAGCGTCCGTAGCGCCGTCAGTCCGGAAAAGATGCCCTCTGGCAGTGTGCTCAAACCGGCATTCTGCAGCCGGAGCACCCGTAGCGCCGTCAGACCGGAAAAGATGCCCGCAGGCAGTGTGCTAATGCTGTTGTCATTCAGCTTGAGCACCTCCAGCGCCGTCAGTCCGGAAAAGATGCCCTCCGGAAGCGTGCTCAAATTGGGGTTCCTGGCCAGGTTGAGTTCCGTCAGCGTGGTCAGCCCGGAAAAGATGTCCTCTGGCAACGCGCTCAAGTCGTTGTTGGACAAAGAGAGAAAATCCAGCGCCGTCAGACCGGCAAAGTCCCCCGACTGCAGGTCCGAGATCCCCTGTGTGTACAAGTCGAGCTTCGTAATCGCGGACAGGTGCGCCGCCGTGATATCGCCGCAATCGCTCACCCCCGATACCGCCGCCACGATCCCGTCCCGCACCTGCGTCGTGCGGTCGCACACGCCCTCGTCGTTATCTACCACAGTGATCGGCGATGTCGTTGTGATGACTGGCGCGTTGTTGGCATACGCGAAAGTTCCCGAGCCGAGGAGGAAGGCGAGAACCATCAACAGCCCTGTGGCGTAGCAGGTGCGGTGGGACCCGGCGTTGTACATAAATCATCTCCAGTGCTGACAGCCCATCAAAGACATCCTCCGACATCGTCCGATGGCACAGATCAGCTTATTAAACGTTTGTAGTATTATTAAAAAACGTTTGTAGTAATATAAGAAACGTTTGTGGTACTATGAAAAAAAAACAGGTACTATATTCTATACATGCAATATTTGTGCCACTCTATATGGCATCTGACAATTATACTCACAAGATCTTATTTCTAAACAAGATAGAGTTAT
Source organism: uncultured Latescibacterota bacterium (assembly GCA_951812755.1). Lineage (GTDB taxonomy): Bacteria > Latescibacterota > UBA2968 > UBA2968 > UBA2968 > VXRD01. The sequence continues at coordinate 6,276,661 of OX638329.1, read as the reverse complement.
TGTTTACAAACAAAAAAACAGACTGGATTTTATGTCAAAGGACAATGCATCGCCCCAGATATAATCAGTCTGACTCATTATGCCATTTATTATTAAATATTTATGACTATTGGACGAAAATTCGTCCATATAATACAATATCAGACAACCGTTTGCAACAAAAATTACTCATAATTTCGAGAATCTGAAGAGAATGATCACAAATTAAGCACAGCAAACTCGCTCTATCGGGAAATCCGAGCCGTTCAGGACGGTCATGAGGCGCAATATATCTGTGTGAAATACTCACGCCCTTTACAAGTGATGACCCATAGACGCAGGCACAGAACAATGAAAAGTTTTGACTTCCAAATAGATAGCGAAAGCGGTATAATACCGTATCGAGCAAGGCGACCGCACTGGCATCACAATCTGGAGATGAGAGATGGGCATATCAGACAGACGCAAGCTGCCTATCGGCATTCAGACCTTCCGCAAAATTCGGGAGGAAAACTGCTACTATGTCGATAAAACGGCCCTCATTCAGCGACTGATGGACGAGGGCTCGCACTACTTTTTATCGCGTCCACGGCGTTTTGGCAAAAGCCTGTTTCTGGACACATTGAAGGAACTGTTTGAGGGCAATGAACCACTGTTTGAGGGGCTGTACATCCACGACCACTGGGATTGGTCTGTTCGCTATCCCGTTCTGCGACTCGACTTTGGCAGCGGCAATTTCAATGAGCCGGAGAGCTTGCACAAAGAGGTTATGGCACAACTGGACGCTGTAGAAAAAGAAACAGGTTTAGAAAGCCACTACGATACTGCTTCAGCACGCTTTCGCCATATCATCCAGATGTTGCATAGCCAGGCGGGACAGCGCGTTGTCGTTCTCGTTGACGAATACGACAAACCAATCCTGGATGTGCTGGATGAGCCTGAAGTCGCATGCGCCAACCGCGATTTTCTGCGCGGTCTATACGCGACCATCAAGGATAGCGATGCCCATGTCAAATTCACATTCCTCACTGGCGTCAGCAAATTCTCCAAAGTCAGCCTGTTCTCTGGCCTCAACAATCTCACAGACATCACCATTGATCCACCATATTCCGCCATCTGCGGCTACACCGAGGAGGACCTCGACACGGTATTCGCGCCAGAACTGCCGGGTCTGGATCGGGATGAGATCCGCAATTGGTACAATGGCTATAGCTGGCGGGGACAGGAGAAGGTCTATAATCCCTTCGACATCCTGCTGCTGTTTAGAAGGCAGAGCTTTGAAGCCTACTGGTTCGAGACAGGCACGCCTACATTTCTGATCGAGACGCTACTATCGCGCGGGATCGGTGCGCTGGCTCTGGACAACATGCTGGGCAGTGATGATTTGCTGTCGGCTTTTGATGTTGACCACATCGCCACCGAAGCATTGCTGTTCCAGACCGGGTATCTCACGATTATTCAAACCGAACCGCGAGGTAGCAGAACCTACTACCGTCTGAGCTACCCAAACCAGGAAGTGCGCCAGAGCCTGAACGAAAGCTTGCTCAACCATTTGACAGGAAGCCCCGCGCAGCAGGCAGAGCACAGTGCCCGTCTATACGACCTGTTGCTGGTCAATGACTTCGCTGGTCTGGAAAGTCTGTTCAAGGCGTTCTTTGCCAGCATTCCCTACCAGTGGCATACGAATAACGACATAGCGAACTACGAAGGCTACTACGCCAGTGTCTTCTACTCCTACTTCGCATCGGTGGGATTCGACATTGTTGTGGAAGACAGCAGCAGCCAGGGCCGTCTGGACATGGCGGTTCGTTTCAACGACAATGTGTATCTGTTCGAGTTCAAGGTGGTGGAATTGGCATCCGAAGGGGCTGCAATGGCGCAACTAAAAGAGAAGGGATACGCGGACAAATACCGGGGTTTGGATCAGCCGATTTTTATGATCGGGGTAGAGTTCAGCAAGGATACTCGCAATATAACGGCCTTTGAGGTGGCAGGTGCGTGAGAGGTGAGAAATGCGGATAGAAGCGCGTATTATCAGTGGACAAAGCTGTGTGATCAGGCAGAGGTCAAATGCGAGATCCATCAGCTTCGGCACACGACTGCGACGGAACTGGTGAATAGCGGTGTGGGCGTTGGCACAGTGCGCCAGCTACTCGGCCATCGCAATTTGCAGACAACGCAGCGCTATGCCGAGCTGTCTGGTGAGACCGTCCGGCATGAGCTGGATGCCTTCGCGCGTAGAAAAACGCGGATCCGGTGATCGATGAGGGTAAAAAACATAGAATCGCTTTTGGATGAGATGAAAAGACAAAGGTGCATGATATGACCAAACGCAGACTGCCCATTGGTATTCAGACCCTCCGCGAGATCCGCGAGGAAAACTGCTACTATGTCGATAAAACTGCCCACATACAGCAACTGATCGACGAGGGTAAGCACTACTTCCTGTCGCGTCCACGCCGCTTTGGTAAGAGCCTTTTCCTGGATACTTTGAAGGAACTGTTTGAGGGCAATGAAGCCCTGTTCGAGGGGCTTCACATCCACGACTACTGGGATTGGCAGATTCGCTATCCCGTTGTGTGCTTGAGCTTTGGCAAGGGCAATTTCAAAGAAGCGGAATACCTGCATGCGAATGTGATGGCGCAACTACACACCATAGCGGAAGAAGCCGGTATTGCGCCGCGTTACGATACGGCACCGGAGTGCTTTAGTGATCTGATTCGGGTATTGCATCGGCAGGTTGGGCAGCGCGTGGCTGTTCTCATTGACGAATACGACAAGCCGATACTGGATGCTTTGGATGTACCGGAGGTCGCACGCGCCAACCGCGATTTTCTGCGCGGTCTATACGCGACCATCAAGGATAGCGATGCCCATGTCAAATTCACCTTCCTCACGGGTGTCAGCAAGTTCTCAAAAGTACATATTTTCTCTGGTCTCAACAACCTGACCGATATTACGCTGGATCCGGACTATTCTGCGATCTGTGGCTATACTGAGGCAGACCTCGACACCGTATTCGCGCCAGAACTGCCCGGTCTGGATCGAGAGGAGATCCGCGACTGGTACAATGGCTATAGCTGGCGGGGACAGGAGAAGGTCTATAACCCCTTCGACATCCTCCTGCTGTTCCGAAGGCACAGCTTTGAAGCCTACTGGTTCGAGACGGGCACGCCGACCTTCCTTATCGAAACGCTGTTCAATCGCCGTGTCAGTTCCCTGAAACTCGACGAGATGATCGGCAGTAGCGACTTGCTCTCGACCTTCGATGTGGATAACATAGCAACAGAGGCCCTGTTGTTTCAGACCGGGTATCTGACCATTACCGGTGAGGAGAACCTCGGCGGCAAGTCCTTCTACCGTCTGGGCTATCCCAACCGCGAGGTGCGCCAAAGTCTCAACGAGAGCCTATTGGACTATCTGGTGAAAGACTCAACGCTTCTTATGGCGAACAGCGTTCAACTCTACCGTCTGCTCGAAGCCAACGACTTCGCTGGCATGGAGACCTTATTCCACGCCTTTTTTGCCAGTATCCCTTATGAGTGGTACACCAACAACGACATCGCCAATTTTGAAGGCTACTATGCCAGCGTGTTCTATTCCTATTTCGCGGGATTGGGTCTCAATATCACAGTAGAGGATAGCAGCAGCCATGGGCGTGTGGATATGACTGTGTACTTCAACGATAACATCTACCTGTTCGAGTTCAAGGTGGTGGAACTGGCGTCTGAGGGTGCGGCAATGGCGCAACTAAAAGAGAAGGGATACGCGGACAAATACCGGGGTTTGGATCAGCCGATCCATCTGATCGGGGTAGAGTTTAGCAAGGATACTCGCAATATAACGGCCTTTGAGGTGGCAGGTGCGTGAGAGGTGAGAAATGCGGATAGAAGCGCGTATTATCAGTGGACAAAGCTGTGTGATCAGGCAGAGGCCAAATTCGAGATCCACCAGTTTCGGCACACGGCCGCGACGGAGCTGGTGAATAGCGGTGTGGGCGTTGGCACAGTGCGCCAGCTACTCGGTCATCGCAATTTGCAGACCACGCAGCGCTATGCCGAGCTGTCTGGTCGAGCGGGGTACAACTACGCAAGTAGTTCAACCGTTCGGCATGAGCTGGATGCCTTCGCGCGTAGAAAAACGCGGATCCGGTAATCGTGAATGGACTTATGAGAAGTAATATATGGAGACAAGACGCGATGAAGAGAACATTGACCATTGACTACGGCGACGAGGTCTTGCTGGCTCTCGGATATACACCCAGACAGTTCAGCGAAGAGGCCAAGCTCCTCATCGCCATCAAGCTCTACGAATTGGGCCGTTTGTCATCGGGAGGGGCAGCCAAGCTGGCCGACATTCCCAAGCCTTTATTTTTGACAAAGCTCGCCGAATATGGCGTTGATACTTTCCAACTGACCGAGGACGACCTCCAACAGGACTTAGACAGTGCCCGTCGTCATCTGTAATACTTCTCCGATTCAATACCTGTACCAAACTGACCTGTTGGAGTTACTACCCGCACTTGCCGGACAAGTGTACGTACCGGAAGCGGTAGTGGCAGAGTTGGAAGAGGGCCGCCGTCGGAACGTAATTCTACCTGTGCTGGAAGATCTTTCGTGGCTGATCGTGCGGCCGGTGCGTGACCGGACGCTGTTACCTCTGGTGACACACCTTGGAGATGGCGAAAAGGAAGTGCTCGCCCTGGGGCTGGAAACGCAAGACGCACTGCTTCTCCTCGATGACCGAGACGCACGGCGGTATGCCAGGACATTAGAGTTGGAAATAACCGGCACTCTCGGCCTCTTATTGCGGGCCAAAGAACGCGGCATTCTCGACGCGGTTCAGCCCGTTTTGGATCGTCTTCAAGCACTGCGATTCCGGCTGAATGACAGGACGCGCGAGATGGTGCTGAAACGCGCTGGTGAGACGACGTGATTCCCTTGTTACACCTGAAGGACTTCTTGAACAGCCCGGAGGAGAACCATGAAACGCGATCCTATTGTCGAAGAAATTCACCAGACGAGACAGAAACTTCTGGAAGAGTGCGGCGGCGATATAAACCAATTAATGGACCGCTTAAAAGCCACTGAAATACATGCGTGGTCAGCTTAGTTTGATGCCCAGTCTGTTTATTTTCCCATACAGCGTGGAAGGCGGTACCCCAAGCCTCTTCGCCGCGCCCCTGGGTCCCTTTATCCGATATTTGGTGGCTTCGAGCGCGTCGAGGATGTGGCGCCGCTCCAATTCTTCCAAAGACACGACTTCTCGATCTTGAGGCGCCGATAAAGTCTGCTCCCCAGGACCTGTATCTTCGATTTGAGAACCATACAGTCCCAGATTCGCCTTTCTGATTTGAGAATCAGAACATAAAACTACTGCTCGCTGTATGGTATGCTCCAACTCACGCACATTGCCTGGCCAATCGTAGCTTTGCAAAACCTCGATAATTTCAGGTGTCAGGGGAGCAATTCGCTTGCCCAGATGCGTCGCCATGCGAGTCTTGAAAAACTCGGCCAACTCCGATATATCTTCCTGGCGCTCGCGCAGTGGCGGCAAATACATCGGAAAGGCATTGAGGCGGTAATAGAGATCCTCCCGGAAATCACCTGCGCTGACCATCTCCTTTAAGTCGCGATTGGTCGCTGCCACAATGCGCGTCTGTGCCATCTGCGTCTCACTGCTCCCAATGCGTTCAAACCTGCCCTCTTCCAGCAAGCGCAACAGCTTGGCCTGCGTTTCCAGAGCCATATCGCCGATCTCATCCAGGAAGAGCGTGCCCCCCTCCGCCAGTTCCACCCTGCCCAATCTGTGGAAAACTGCGCCAGTAAAAGCCCCTCTCTCGTGACCAAACAACTCACTATCGATCAACGCTTCGGGCAATGCGCCGCAACTGACCTCTATAAAAGGTCCGTCGCTATTGGCACTCAGCGCGTGTAGCATCCGCGCAGCCAGTCCTTTGCCCACACCTGTCTCGCCCAGAATTAGCACGGTCATATTGGTAGATGCAATTTTTTCAAGATTGACTTGAAACTGGTGCAGAGCCGCGCTATGCCCGATAAACTTCTGGCTTTCTCGACGGTTGATGACGTCCGTCAATGCTTCGATACGCGGGTCTGCTGTGATCGAGAGGCGCGCTTGCGCTATCTCTGAGTAATTGAGGTCGCGATCTATCGCCCGGACCTGGAAGGTGTAGTCTCCCGGTGGCAAGCCCCGGTAATGCGCCCGCATTTTTCGGGTCGCTGGTTGCCAGTCAGAATCATAGCCATTCAAGCGATAGATGTAGAGCATGTCGCTGGGATGAGTGGAAAAACTCAGGCCCTTGTACTCGAAAATCACCTGCTGTCCCGCCGTAGATACGATGGCTTCCTCCAGATTCTCATAGTCTTGATCAGCAATCACTTGTAGCAAGTGAATCCGAGGCGAAGTTTGCCGCAGGCGGTAGCGTATAATAGAACCCAGAAGAGTGCCAAAATAGAACGTTCCATCGCGATCTTCGAATATCTGACAAACCATTCCTATATGCGGTGAGTTGATGGTCTGGAAAAGCTGGCCATCGTAGTGAGCCACACCCTGGTCTGTGCCGAGCCAGAGATGGCCTTGCCGATCCTCAAACAAGCAACGGATGCGGTTGCTTGGAAGCCCATCGTCTGTAGTGAAGGTCTGGTAGGTGCTGCCATCAAAGCAACAAAGACCGCCCAGGGTGGCAATCCACAGGTTTCCATGGCGGTCTTCTATAAGATCTGTAACCCTGTCATCGATCAGCCCATCTTCAATCCCATAAATTTTGAGACCATCCTCGGGATGCCAGCGCGCCAGGCCCCTGCCGCCAACTGAGAAATTGTGGCAGGCCAAATGAAAATAGACCTCGCCATCGCGCCTAACAATCACTGTGCCAATACGGTCTAATACATCTTTCTTTTCTTCCTCCAAAAAAATGGTTTGGGACGTCTCGCCCCGCTGGTAAATGAGTTTTAATGGGCTAACCGAGAGTTCTGCTTTTATTATATATTCGGTTTTATAGGTGTCCTTTTCCCAATAGCCAAAAAGGAATTGACCTTGCAAGTCCTGAGTAATTGCACTGACACTCCTTGCTCCTGAACCAGCAGCTATTTTCATCTTTTTGAATTCTTGTCCATCGTAGCGGAACAGGCCGTTGAGACAGCCAAACCACAGATATCCCTCGTGATCCTCGTACATAGAGAAACAGTTGTCGATATCAAAGCCTTGCTCGGAACCTACAAAAGCAAAGTGCTCGCCATCAAAGCGGGCGACGCTTTTGTTCAGGTAGGTGAGAATGGGTGACACACACCCGATCCATATATCCCCTTGCCGGTCTTGAATGATCTGCGAGATCTCGCTCGGCTCTTTGTCTTTGGGAGAAGCCTTATCGAGGTCAAAAACGTTGATACTATATGCATCGTAGAGCAAGACGCCGCCCCAGGTGGCAAACCAGAACTGATGATCGCGATCCTGGAACACGGCTTTGACTGCGGGATGGGGCAGGCCATCGGCAGGGGTAAACCGGCTGAACCCATCGCCGTCCTGATACAATCCCCCTTCCGAAGTGCTAAACCACATCCGCCCTTCCCGGTCACACTGAATTTTGCGCAGTGAGCCACCTAAATCTACCTGAACAGACTCGAAGGTGCCATCGGCATAGCACCAGAGTTCATCTCGATTGTCGAACCGACCAATCCACACTTTGCCGGTATGGTCCGTATCTAAGACATAGGCGGTCCCATCCTGGGGAAAACCGTCTTTCTCATCGTAGCGGTGGAAGGATTCACCATCGAAGCGGATGAGGTAGTTGAAGCCAAACCACAGGTGACCTTGCGGATCCTGAGTAATACCCCAACACGGACGCCAATGGGGAGAAGGAGGTACCTCGTAGTGCTTTATGTAGAGCGGAATCATGTCGTGGAAAGCAGTGCTATCGCAATACCCCAAAGTGCGGGTACCGCCAAACCATACACGGCCCTCATTGTCTTCGTAGATGCACCGCACGTCTCGGTCTGCAATGCCATCGTCCTTCAAATGGTGGAACTCGGCTCCATCGTACCAGCAGACGCCATTTGCTGTCCCGAACCACAATCGATTCTGACTGTCTTGTGAAACAAAATAAGTACGGTCATCAATAAGACCGTCCTGTTTGGTAAAATTCTGGAATTCATTTCCATCGAAGCGACTGACGCCATTATCCCATGTGGCGAACCAGACACACCCCTCGCTATCTTCGGCAATGTGTTCAATGCGCATCCCTGCCAGGCCATCGGCCATAGAATAAGTCCGATAGGTGCCCGTGCGATCAAGTGGTTTGATCATAGAAAGAACCTTGTGATATGGGTAAAAAAACGGATTCAAAAAGAGAATCTCACACTTGAAAAAAACATAATATTATATCTCACATGTGCAAACAGAAATAATGAAGGGTGTAATAATCTCGGGACCATAGAGACCATAGTACGTCTTTTAGACCATATAAAGTCTTTTTTTAAGAGCCAATCCGACTATTCTGCGACGGTATTCTATAGTCAGATTGGCTCTTTTTTTCATAGAAAACAATTATTTACGAGTATATCTATCTATAACAACGCGCCTATTGGCACGCTTTTTGCATACATACTGTCCTAATGCCATCATCATAACCGAAACCTTGACACAGGACTCAAGAAAATGGGAGGGCAGCCCTTTAATTTCGGCTGATGACTTGGTGACCATCAGCTAACTCCCGTTGGGCTGTCCTCTCCTAACCAGGACGGATGAAAATGGTGTGATTGGCGTGGACTTGCCCCCATCTTGGGTCACATTTATTGAAGGAGTTTGAGAATATGAAAAAGAGATGGGTATTTGTGAATGTTGTCGCGCTTGCGGTGCTGGTATGCATGGGTTATGCCTCTGCTAATACGACCCCTTCTGCGGACTTTGACGGAGATGGTGTGGTAGGCATTCCCGATTTTTTGGAGTTTGTGGAGAAGTTTGGATCAAGTCAAGGCGATGGGACATACCAGGCCAAATATGATCTGGATGGCAATGGTGTGATAGGTATCCCTGATTTTTTGATCTTTGTGGATTCGTTTGGCAAAGAAGTGCCATCACAGACAGTAAGGTTGCCGGTATGTGATCGCACGAATGCCGTGCGTGACTCAATTGTGGCATTGGTGCCTGTAAGCAGTTGCGGCGATGTGACAGCGGCACATTTATCAGCCATAGATTCTCTCAGTCTATCAGATGCACGTCTTACAGAGTTGCAGGTTGGTGATTTATCTGGTCTGACTGGTTTGACAAAGCTCAACCTGCAAGAGAACCGACTCAGTAGCCTGCCCGATGGTTTCTTTGATGATCTGACCGCACTCAGTTGGCTCGATATGGGAGGTAATCGCCTGACGTCAATGCCTTCCGAAATATTCACCCTTCCCAGTCTCACTTATCTGGATCTCAACAACAATCGGTTGGATGGTGGGATTCCAACAGCATTGAGCAATCTTTCTAATCTTGAGGAACTATGGCTTTGGGGCAATCGGTTGGATGGCGAGATTCCCAAAGAATTGGGCGGTCTATCTAACCTTACGAGCCTGAGTCTTAGCCGTAATCAGTTGGATGGCGAGATTCCAAATGAATTGGGCAATCTTTCTAACCTTACATTTCTTAGTCTTAGCAGCAATCGGTTGGATGGTGGGATTCCAACAGCATTGAGCAATCTTTCTGATCTTGAGGAACTATGGCTTTGGGGCAATCGGTTGGATGGCGAGATTCCCAAAGAATTGGGCGGTCTATCTAACCTTACGGAACTGCATCTTTGGAACAATCAGTTGAGTGGCGAGATTCCCAAAGAATTGGGCAACCTGTCCAATCTCACTAACCTGGATATTGAAAGAAATCAGTTGGATGGCGAGATTCCCAAAGCATTGGGTAATCTTTCTAATCTTGAGGGACTGTGGCTTCACAATAATCAGTTGAGTGGTGAGATTCCAAAAGCATTGGGCAATCTGTCTAACCTTACGGTACTGGGGCTTCACAATAATCAGTTGAGTGGTGAGATTCCAAAAGCATTGGGCAATCTGTCTAACCTTACGGTACTGGGGCTTCACAATAATCAGTTGAGTGGTGAGATTCCAAAAGCATTGGGCAATCTGTCTAACCTTACGGCACTGTGGCTTCACAATAATCAGTTGGTTGGCGAGATTCCCAAAGCATTGGGCAACCTTTCTAACCTTACGAGCCTGAGTCTTAGCGGTAATCAGTTGGTTGGAGAGATCCCAACAGAATTGGGTAATCTTTCTAATCTTACGGGGCTGGGTCTTTGGGGCAATCAGTTGGTTGGCGAGATCCCAAAAGCATTGGGCAACCTTTCTAACCTTACGGCACTGGCTCTTCACAATAATCAGTTGGTTGGCGAGATTCCAAAAGCATTGGGCAACCTTTCTAACCTTACGCAACTGGCTCTTTTCAACAATCAGTTGGAAGGTGAGATTCCAGAAGCATTGGGCAATCTATCTAACCTTGAGGAACTGTATCTTCACAGTAATCAGTTGGATGGTGGGATTCCAGCAGAATTGGGCCGTCTATCCAATCTTATTGTCCTGAGTCTTGACATTAATCAGTTGGATGGTGCAATACCAGCAGAATTGGGCAATCTATCTAACCTTACGGAACTGGGGCTCCAGGATAACACATCCTTGATAGGTGTGCTTCCCCAAAGCCTGACCGGGCTGACAAAGCTGAAGCAATTTTACTTTCATAACACAGGGCTATGTGCGTCGCTCGATCCTGCCTTTCAGATGTGGCTTCAGGGCATTGAAGAAACCAATGGCTCGAATTGTGGCGTAGAGTTAGAGGTATCGGTGTGTGACCGCACGAATGCCGTGCGCGACGGGATTATGGCACAAGTGCCTGTAAGTGCTTGCGGCGATGTGACAGCGGAGCACCTATCTGCGATAAATTCTCTCTTCTTGGATGATGCAAACCTCACAGAATTGAAGGCTGACGATTTTTCTGATCTGACAGGTCTGACAACTCTTAGCTTGCAAGAGAATCAACTCAGTAGTCTGCCCGATGGTCTCTTTGAAGACCTGACCGCGCTCAGTTGGCTCGATCTGGGAGGTAATCAACTGACTGCAATCCCCTCCGAATTGTTCACCCTTCCTGATCTCACACACCTGTATCTTTGGGGTAATCAGTTGGTTGGTGCGATTCCAACAGCATTGGGCAACCTGCCCAATCTCACTGTCCTGGACCTCGGCGACAATCAGTTGGTTGGAGAGATTCCCAAAGAATTGGGCAATCTATCGAACCTTACGCTACTGGGTCTTCACAATAATCAGTTGGTTGGAGAGATACCAACAGAATTGGGCAATCTGTCTAACCTTACAACACTGAGCCTTCACACCAATCAGTTGGTTGGAGAGATTCCCAAAGAATTGGGCAATCTGTCTAACCTTACGGGACTGGGTCTTAACACCAATCAGTTGGTTGGAGAGATTCCCAAAGAATTGGGCAATCTGTCTAACCTTACGGGACTGTACCTTTACAATAATCAGTTGGTTGGAGAGATACCAACAGAATTGGGCAATTTGCCCAATCTTGAGTTTCTGTGGCTCCAGGATAACGCATCCTTGATGGGTATGCTTCCCCAAAGCCTGACCGGGCTGACGAAGCTGACGCTATTTTACTTTAATAACACAGGGCTATGTGCGCCGCTTGATGCTGCCTTTCAGACCTGGCTTCAGGGTATTGAAGAAACCAGCGGCTCGAATTGCTCGGGATAGGCGTCGCTCAGGTAGATTACAATAAGATAATACGTCATGTGTGACTTTAGAATAATGGTCAAAAAAACAAGCAATCAGTGCTCAGCAGTCAGAAAAACAAGGATTTTAGAGCCGTCATTGCGGCAGGGTGTTAGCCGCAATCCAGTGGTTTTGACTTTCTTATATCTGTTTACTGGGTATTACTATATGGCGGTTAAGATAATACGTCATGTGTGACTTTAGAATAATGGTCAAAAAAACAAGCAATCAGTGCTCAGCAGTCAGAAAAACAAGGATTTTAGAGCCGTCATTGCGGCAGGGTGTTAGCCGCAATCCAGTGGTTTTGACTTTCTTATATCTGTTTACTGGGTATTACTATATGGCGGTTTTGAAGTCGCACATCACGTAAGATAATATAAGCTCCAACCCACTCTTTCAGGCGGTATTATCAGGCATAGGAATCGCTTTCAAACGAGAATCAAGCATCTGCGTCCTTTGTCGCACCCAAAGTCAAAGGCTCCCAGATATTGGCGTTTCGCCTGACCGTCGTAGATGACAACAATGCAACAGCAACCGGAGGTGCTGCGTCCGGCCAGGCGACTGCGAGGGTAACGGTGCTGGATGCGTCGAAAGATCCCTCGGTGATGCCGGGCGATATGGAACAGTGGAATGCGGATACAGGCGAGGCCGAGCCGATAGAGTCCTTCGGTGCGATGAATGTGGAATTTACGGGTGGGAATGGCAGTCGGCTGAATCTTGGCAGATGGTCAGGGCCTCCGGGACTTCCCGATGAAAATTACGGGCACGACGGGGAGCCTTGAGATTTGTGTGCGAGATCACAAGTGCGAAGATGGAGATGAGATCAGCGTTGATGTGGAAGGCCGGACCATATTTTCCGGAGAGATTGTCAACGACTGGAACTGTCAGACTATAGAGGTTCGAGGGGGAGAGACATATCAGGTGGAACTGACAGCGCTCAATGGTACGGGATACAAGGGGAACTGTAGCTTCATAGACGAAAACACAGGCGAGATCCGCGTTACCGGGGAGAACACGGAAACGCAGGTATGGCGTCATCGAGGTGGAGCCGGATCGAAAGCGCGACTCATCGTGGAAACAGTGAAACTGCGTATCCCAAGTTTTCCAATGCCAGACCGGTACTACGGCCTCGGTTTTCGAGTTGCTGGATGGCATTGGCCGACCGTCCTGAATGCTATTTTTGGAACCCTAACCTCCGAAAGAACGAGACTGCGACCTGGTCTGGCAAGTGTTCAGGTAACATGGCCCGGGGAGAAGGGACACTCACAATGGAGTACACTTGGGTCACACGGGACAATACGGGAAAACGTGAGTTAACAGCTACGGGAGCCTTCCAGAAAGGCAAAATGCGAGGGCAATGGGTTGAACGTGACAAGTACTGGGTATATGAAGGTTCCTATAAGGATGGCAAGAAGCACGGGCAATGGGTTGAACGTGGTGTAGTTGAGTCGATCCAGGGGACAGTATATGAAGTGAACTTGACCTATTTTGGTGGAGTATTTAGGGCTTGGGTTTCAAGCCTGTGATTAATGCAGCTTTTTGTATTCACCAGATCGAACTGAGTACCAAACCACTCTCCTATGAGAAACTCATGGCGGCAGACGTGGCTTCTCCAACATTTCTGAATTGGTATTCATCCGAGCACCATTACCATCCTCCCCAATGCCCTGTGTTCTTCAGGGCATTTTTTGTGTAATCCTACTAGTTCATTGCGGCAAAAGAGACTACCCATATCAATCTTACTTGCGATTGTCATTGCGGCATGGTTTTAGCCGCAATCCAGAAGGTTTTGCTGTTCATGTCTATATGGGGCATGATTTACGCCACGATGCACTAGTAATCCACTTATTTAATTCTAATCAAACTGTTTCATTTGAAACACTTACTGTTTCATTTGAAACACTTTTCCGCATGTCCGTTTTGGGGCATTTTTTAAAAATACGCTCTCCTGCAAGCAGTTACGGGTTTTTTGGAAATTTTGGCACGCTTTTTGCAACATATAAAGGGCACGAAGTTTCAGTTCCAAACCCACACAGGAGGGCATTCCCATGATTCACCAGTCACTCGTAACCCGTCCAGCAGTACCATCCCGTACAGCCCCACCAGAAACCCATCCCACACGTGATGTCCTCGATGTCTTCGGATCCAAAGGCCGATAGTGCAAGCAATATAATCCCGCTATCCGCTGCTGAGCGGCGTATGAAGGCGAGTGAACGGTGTACAACAGCACCAGCAGATTCATTATACGCCTTCGGCCCGTGCACCGTTGTATGCCCTGAGAGGGAAAAACGCCGCGCGGCGTCCCCACACTCGAACTTATGGTCGATCAATCTCCTTCGAAACATCCACACCATCATCGTGACGGTTCTCTCGCCTGGGATCTCCTCCTTCATCCCATCCTCCCTTCCCCAAACCAATAGCGTCTATCGACAATCGCTAGCTTCAACCCTTCTCCTGTATGAATAGCGCGTTTCTCGAAGGGAGACCCATTTATCTTTTAATACTTTTTGCCTACAACCAGCAACAAACTCACTATCGAAACATCCTCGCCATCATCAGATATGCGACACCCCAAAGCGCAGAGCCTCAAGACAAGCGCCGATTCGGAGAGCGGGGTATGAAGGCGAGTAAATCGAGCATGACTGCGCCAGCAGTTCAAAGGATTTCCCTCCTACCTGACTGAATTACTGGCGTTGGGCTATGCTGTAGTGCCTTTTCATCTGTGTCCATCCGTGTTCATCTGTGGTCGCTTCTCTCTACCCCTTCTCACCCTATTCGGCGATATCGATAACCGCAACACGCACCACCACACTCACATGCCCACCCTTGCCATCGCTCACCCGCACAATCGGAGCATACAGGTTCCGATCCTCATAATTATACGTCCCGCTCGTCTCAAGCTGACCTGTATTCACATCTATCGCAAAAAACTCGGCATCCACACCCCACAGACTATACGCGAGAGATTCACCATTGGCACTCGTCGCTGAGATCGGCTCGCCTATCGGCTGTCCCGGTGGCGTGTTCTCCTCCACAAAGCGCGTCACAGGAGGTGCTGATGTGAAAACGGGTACCTGACTCACCTCCTTGCCAAAGCTATCGACAAAGATCAGAAAATCCGGAATCCCTATCTCCCCATTACCATCCAGATCGTATTTTGCCTCATATCTCTCTTGCCCCACCTTTAGCCCGAACACATCGACAAAGCCCAAAAAGTCCGGGATATCCACCGTCCTATTCCCGTCAAAATCTGGAGAAGGACCACTGATCGGTAAGCCAAGAGAAGCCCTCTGCAAGGCAACGCTGAGGAACATTGGTGTGATCTTTAACTGTCCCCCTTGAGACAGTTTAACACTAACCAGCCGGATCTCTGTCTCTTCAAGCGCATCCATCGCCCGAAAGAGAACCGTACCCATAAGACCACTATCGACCCTTGTCTCTTTTAATTTTATCAAAGGACTCACAAACTCCTTCCCGGAAACCACAGACGTGTGAGATGAGCCATCCTGAAAGCCCTTGAAGGCCACCTGTGTCGCATCGAATTCAAAGCGCACCGAAAATTCATTTACAGGAATAGCTTTAAGACGTCTCCCAAAAATCTGTAGAGAAACAATACCATCAGGAGAAACCGGGAGAAAGGATGTGAACTGATTCCCTTCAGAATCATCCAGATCCAGAAAAAAAGAAAAATCGTCTTTCGGAAGTGGGGGTGGCGGTTGTGGGGGTGGTTGTGGGGGTGGTTGTGGGGGTGGTTGAGTCCCGCCGTTGCCGCCTGATTTATTCGGCGTCGCGCTCGCCTCCTTCGACGCCTCGCCGTCGCCAACGGCGTTCTGCGCCCGCACCCTGAACGTGTAGGCCGTGCCATTCTTCAGATCCATGACCGTATAATGAGTCGTCGAAGGACCGCTACCCGGAATGTCCATCCATCTCCCGAACAAACCCGTCGTCTTCTGCTGATACTGGTACTTCGCGATCGCGCTTCCGCCGTCAGACGGTGTGCTCCACCTCAGCGTCACGGCACCGTCGCCACGCGATGCCGTAAGACCTGCCGGCGCACCCGGTACCGTCGCCGGGGCGGTCACCGGTAGCACCGTCGCCGTCGCTGCGCTGGTACGAACCTCGTCATTGAAGGCATCGTCGATGAAACTCACCTGTACCTTCAGCTGCTTGCCCACATCCGCAGCAACGGGTTCGTACGTCTCCGACGTCGCACCCGGAATCGCCGTCTCTCTGCCACCGTCCACGCGCAACCACTGGTACCTGAAAAATAGGAAGCTCAGACCGTTTGCGTCGAATATACCGCTCGTGGAAGCCGTCAGACGCTCGCCCACCCGCGGCGTGCCAGATATCGACGGCGCGCCTCTCGCCGGAATGTTCGACGGCAATATCGTCAGCGTACCTGAACTGGTGCGAACCTCGCTGTTGTTGAAGTCATCGGTGAAACTCACCCGTACCTTCAGCCACTTGCCCACGTCCGCAGCAACGGGAACGTACGTCTTCGATGTCGCACCCGGAATCGCTGTCTCCCTGTCGCCGTCCACGCGCAACCACTGGTACCTGTAACTTGGGTCGCTCAGACCGTTTTCGTCGGATATCTCGCTCGTCAAAGCCGTCAGACGCTCGCCCACCCGCGGCGTGCCAGATATCGACGGCGCACCCGTCGCCGAAATGTTCGACAGCAATATCGTCAGCGTACCTGAACTGGTGCGAACCTCGCTGTTGTTGAAGTCATCGGTGAAACTCACCCGTACCTTCAACTGCTTCCCCACGTCCGCAGCAACGGGAACGTACGTCTTCGACGTCGCACCCGGAATCGCCGTCTCCCTGCCGCCGTCCACGCGCAACCACTGGTACCTGTAACTTGGGTCGCTCAGACCGTTTTCGTCGAATATCTCGCTCGTGGAAGCCGTCAGACGCTCGCCCACCCGCGGCGTGCCAGATATCGACGGCGCGCCTCTCGCCGGGACGTTCCCGCCCCGCGAGCCGTCCACCTTGTGGTCCCGCTCGCCGAAGGCCGGGGACCTCAGCGTGGTTTTCAACCCATTCCCGTCGCGGATGGTGCCCCCACCCCGCACTTTACCGGTCGAGGGTGTGTCCAGCGACAGGAAATTGCGGGAAATGATGATCCCGTCCGGGTCGCTGTCGCTTGCCTGCACCCGGTAGCGAAACTTCAGGGTAGATGTGCCGCTTCCCGAATGGTAGCTGGCGACACGCTCGCGCTCTTGGCCGAACTCCGGGCCCAGCCGAAGCGCTGCCTCGACGTTGCCCGACACCGTCACCGAGCTGCTGAAGGTCACCGAAATCTCGATCAACTCGCCACGTCCGTACGTGTCTGACGTCAACTTGGGCGTCGAAGTCACCCACACCTCCAGGATGACCGGCGGCGCGGGCCCCTTTAGCTTCAGGGAGACCGGGCTGTTCACGGGCCAGGACAGGCCCGAGTTGTTCCAGGCCCTTCTGTCATGCTCCTTGATGTCGGCGCTTTCAAAGGAAAATGACTTGTCGCCGACGTGCAGGGTGAGATTCTCAGAGGCATCCGTGAGGTCCCTCTCAAAGAAGACGTCGAGCTGGCCGCGGGGGCGCAGGACGATGTTACGGATCGTGTTGCTGGAAAAATCGTAAATAAAATCGTTATCGGACAGGACCGATGAATTGGCGCAATTCACACTTGAATGACTGCTTGAGCACCCAAGGATACCATGGGGGAGAGCTTTCACTGTCAACGTTGCCGACCACCAGTTGACCTGCGTCGCCTGGAGTGGCCTTGCTGACAGCACGCCGATCGCCAGCAGCAGTCCCGCCGCCAGACGACACCACGGGCGCGCCTCGGCACTTTGCGTCAGCATCTGCCAGACAGAACCAAGCGCATCAAGCGGATTTGCGAGACGATAGCTATGGTTGGACATGGCGATAGCTCCTGTCTTGCGTCCGGATCTGATCGTGACTACAGAGTTAATATTAATGTGATACCAAAACGTTTGCAATTATAAATAAAACGTTTGCCAATAAAAATATTCATAAGACCGGGGGAAAAATAAAACAAGATCACTCATTCAGAACACGGCAGATTACGCTTTTGTGCATTTTGATGGTCAATTTTTTGTCGTTCTCTTACCCATCTCAAGTCTCACATTTTACGTTTCATCTGCCTTTCGCCCTTCACACTTCTCTCTTCCCCTCCAACACACATAACAACACCTCGGTCGTCGTCAGCAGATCCAGCGCATTGTGGTGCAAAATATCGCGCATTTGCACGGCATTTCCCGACTTGACAAACCGGTGATACGCATTGGGAATCTCCGCACCTGGAATATCGCCTTGCCGGGTGCGGCGGCAAATATATTGTTCCAGAGTCTGCAACTTGCAATTGGGCAATTGCCTGCCCCATATACGACGCCCCACATGCAACATATCGATATGCGCCTGTCGCAGCCGAAACGGCACGCCCATAAACAAACACCGGTCGCGGATATAGGGCAAATCATACGACTTGCCATTAAAGCTCACGACCACCTGTGAAGCATCCAACATGGTGACGAAATGCGACAACAACGCGGCCTCTTCCGTATAATCTCGCGCCAGCAACTGCACAACGCGCAACGCGCCATTAAAATACCCCAGCACTCCAATCAAAAACAGCGGTGTACCAGCCGTCAACCCCGTCGTCTCGATATCGACATAAATCACATCTTCGGCGCGCGCATCGATCAAAGGATGAAACGTATCATACGGATCGTGCGGCACATTGCCCGCGTGTAATGCGCCAATCGCGCGTTCGTATCGCGCACCAAACGCGCGCGCGCCACCGCGCAATAACTCTTGAACAGTCTGATCAATCAGCAAAAACGTGCCCGCAGGCGTATGAATCTCCTCGCCCTGTACCACTTCGTCCAGTGCCAGATGCAATCGCGCATCGGACGCAGTAGCCATCACGCGCATCTCTCCACGCGCAGACCGAACTTCAGGCTCTACTTGCCCCTCGGCTTCCGAAACCTCATCTGCGTGTTTCAAATCGCGGCGATTGAGCGCGGCGATGCGTCTTCTCATCTCATCAGAAATCATAAAAAACAATATACTCGCACAACAACCGATCCGTCAAGGCGTAGAAAACAGTCGTAAAATAAAAATATTGCATCTATTTTTTTATTATCGGATAGCCCGTAAAACCCAACCGCTTTAGCGTTGGGAGTAGTGCATCTTGGCAAAAGAAACTGGTCATATCAATTTGACTTGCGATTGTCATTGCGGCATGGTTTTAGCCGCAATCCAGAAGGTTTTGCTGTTCATGTCTATATGGGGCATGACTTACGCCACGATGCAGTAGTCACAGAAGAACCCCGGCTCATAGAAATCGAACCGGGGCATCGAGCGAGTTGTCACTTCGCTATAGACAACGCTGCCTTGTGGTAAATCAAAGTTCATCCCTGCTTACACCCACAAGGACATGTCTGTAGTTGCTTCTCTCATCACCTTTCTTACCCTATTCGGCAACATCGATGATGGCGATGTGTACCACAACACTCACCTGTCCGCCCTTGCCATCGCTCACGCGCACGATTGGAGAATACCAGTTCCGCGCCTCAAAATTATACGCATCTTTTGTCTCAAGCTGACCGGTGCTCGCATCTATGACAAAATACTCGGCATCCACACCCCACAGGCTATAGGTGAGAGGTTCACCATCGGCACTGGTCGCTGAGATGGGTTCGCCTATTGCCTGTCCCAATGGCGTGTTCTCCTCCACAAAGCGCGTCACAGGAGGTGCTGATGTGAAAACGGGCACCTGACTCACCTCCTTGCCAAAGCTATCGACAAAAATCAGAAAATCGGGAATCCCTATCTCGTCATTGCCGTCCAAACTGTATCTTGCCTCATACCGATCCTGACCCACCCTTAACCCGAACACATCGACAAAGAGCAAAAAGTCCGGGATATCCACCGTCCCATTCCCGTTAAAATCTGGAGAAGGACCACCGACCGGTAAGTTAGGAGAAGATCCCTGTAAGGCAACGCTCAGGAACATCGGGAGGGTCTCAGACTGTCTCCCTTGCAACAGCTTAACCCGCACCATCCGTATCTCTGTCTCGGATAGCGCATCCGTCGCGCGAAAGCGAAGCGTGCCCATCAGACCACTATCCACCCTTGTATCACTATCGGGTAACGTCATACCGATATTCGCAAAATCCTTGCCAGAAAGAGCCGAGGTACCAGATAAAACAGGACCCCGCCTAAACCCTTCGTAAACAACCTGCGTCCCATCGTATTCAAAGCGCACGGAAAGATCATTGACAGGAATAGCTTTAAGACGCTTCCCGAAAATCTGGATAGATGCACTGCCGCCGTCAGGAGAAACACCGAGAAAGGACCTGAACTGATCCCCTTCAGAATCATCTATATCCAGAGAAAGGGAAAATCGGTCACTCGGAATGGGTGTACTGGTACGCACCGTACCCAGTTCCGACCACTCGCCATCACCTGAAGAATTGCTCGCCCGGATCTGGACCTCGTATTCCGTATCGGGATTCAGTCCCGGGATGATCGTTCTGGTCCCGATTATGTTCTGTGGACCATCTATAAAGTCTCCGGTGCTGCCTTCTCTATAGCGCAGGTCATAGCTCGAGACGACCGATCCCTCCGGAGCCTGCCAATTGATGACCACACTGGTCGCCAATGCCCTCGTCACCATAGGCGCGTCAGGTGCTGGCGGAGGAGGTGGCGGTGGCGGCGGTGGTGGTGGCGGTGGTGGCGGTGGTGGTGGCGGTGGTGGCGGTGGTGGTGTCACTGGTGGTGTCACTGGTGGTGTCACTGGTGGTGGAGGTGGTGGTGGTGGCGGTGGTGGAGGTGGTGGTGGCGGCGGTGGCGGTGGTGGTGGCGGTGGTGGTGGCGGTGGTGGCGGCGGTGGCGCGTCCTCCGAGGCCAGGACCTGCAACGGCAAGCTCGCATCTTTCTGCAGGACATAGCCCTGATGGTCTTTGGGGTCCTGATCTTGACCGGGCAGAATGGGCAACGTGCCGATATTGACGGTCACCGCATTGGTCGTGCCAGTCACGCGCGTGACGGTCAGTGGTGCGCTCTCCACCGCGCCGGTCGGGATCGTGATGGTGGTCGCTCCCCCGACGATGGTGCCAGCGCTGCTGATGCTCACCGGAAGAACCATCCTGAACGGCGCGCCCGCTGGTGCTACCGCCTTAAACTGGCTGCTCCCCACCTTCTCCAGCGACACCGTAAACGGCAGGAGAGCGTCCGGGTCGCCCCCCTGTCCCTGAAGGAAGAGCGTCTCCAGGGAGGTCAGACCCGAAAAAATACCCGACGGAAGCGCAGTCAAATCGTTGTATTCCAGATAGAGAGACTGCAGGGAGGTCAGACCCGAAAAAATACCCGATGAAAGTGAGGTCAAATCGTTGCTATACAGCGCGAGATCATGCAGGGAGGTCAGACCCGAAAAAACGCCCGACGGAAGTGAGGTCAAATCGTTGTTATCCAGATAGAGAAACCGCAGGGAGGTCAGACCTGAAAAAACGCCCGACGAAAGTGAGGCCAAATCGTTGTTATCCAGATAGAGAGACTGCAGGGAGGTCAGACCCGAAAAAACGCCCGACGAAAGTGAGGCCAAATCGTTGTTATACAGCGCGAGATACCGCAGGGAGGTCAGACCCGAAAAAACGCCCGACGGAAGCGCAGTCAAATCGTTGTCATGCAGATGGAGATACTGCAGGGAGGTCAGACCCGAAAAGTCTCCTGATAGCAGGGCCGTGATGTTTTCGCTGGACAAATCGAGCTCTGTAATCTCGGATAGATGCTCCGCGGTCACATTGCCGCATTGAGTGACACCTGACACCGCGGCCACAATCGCATCCCGAACCTGGGTCGTGCGGTCACAAACGGTTTGTTGCGCGAAGGCTCCCGAACTGAGGAGGAAGATGAATACCATCAATAGTCCGTAGATGGTGCGATGGGAATAGGCGTTATACATGAATCATCTCCAGCGCTGACAGCTCATCAAAGGCGGAAATGCAATTTGACTTTACAGATGTGGAACTGTACATTGCAAAACAGAGTGGGTTATGGTTTGCTGGACCATTTCTCTACTCTATGTTGTTGCGGCAGAAGGCCAGGGGCTATCAAACCTGTACGGCCTTCTGCCGTTCTCGCAGGCACAATACATGCCTGCGTTTATTGAGCGCGACAACATTATAATAAAATCTTAATCGTTTGCAATAGAAAAATCAATCGTTTGTGAAAAAAATTACTCATAATAGCCTGCTGGTCATAGAATAACTTCAACTCTTAATCCGCATCTCCAGCACACGCAACAACACCTCTGATTATGGTACAAAATATCGCGCATCGGACGCAGTAGCCATCACGCGCAACTCACCGGAATTTTTAAAACAGCTTCAAAGAAAATACTCGCATGAACGAAACAGTTTGTTTAAGTTAAAACCCCTATGAAACGAACCTATTTTCTCATCCCCTTACTCTTCTGTGGTTGTCTCGCACCCGACCCAGGGCATCTTGCTAAAACAGGTGAAGCCGCGCAATCCAACGCAGCGATTCACAAAACGCGCGCACCCGTACAAATCGACCCGGAAATCCTGATCAGCCGCACCTTTGGGGAAGCCCCCATCCTCGCTGAAAAAGTCAAAAAAGGGGAACTCCCCCCCGTATCTGAACGCCTGCCCGAAAATCCACTCATCGTCGTCCCCATGGACACCATCGGACAATACGGTGGCGTCTTGCGGCGCGCGCTCACCGGCGACATCATCCAAACAGCAGGCACCAACAAAACACTGAGCGAAAACCTCATGGGATTTTCGCGTCCCTTGCCCGACAGCATCGTACACAACCTCGCCGAGAGTTTTGAATTTCACGACGAAGGCCGAACTGCAATTTTTAAAATCCGCAAAGGCATCAAATGGTCAGACGGCGTACCATTTACAGTTGACGACATATTGTTCTGGTACTACGACATGACCTTTGACGACAATGCCCGCCCCCACAACCAGCCCGTGCCCCCCTCTGTGTGGGTAGTTGATGGCAAACCCATCGACCTGAAAAAAATCGACGACCACACCCTCGAAGTCTCATCGTCCAAACCACTCGGCCGCGTATTACATGCCCTGTGTTTAGACGTCATCGCACAGCCCAAACACCATTTGTCACACTTACACCCCCGCTACAACCCCGAAGCGACTTACGAAGAATTTCGAGAACAAGCGACCAATGCCATGGTCATCATGAAACCCGGCATGCCGCGCCTATCCGCCTGGGTCCCCGTCGAATGGATCCGCGGTCAACGCATCGTCTATGCGCGCAATCCCTATTATTGGAAAATCGACACAGCCGGCAATCAACTGCCTTATGCGGACCGCATCGAATTTACCGTTATCCAGGACCCCCAGGTTATCCTCCTCAAATTTGTCAACGGCGAACTCGACCTGTTTGGGCGCTACTCGCGCATCAACATGTTCCCCACCCTGCGCACCGAAGAAAAAAAGGGCAAATTCAAATTGCGGATCACCGGTCCAGACCGCGGTCCCGCCTATTACCTCAACTGGGACACCCCAAAACCCGCCCTGCGAGAAGCCTTTCGCAACCGCGACGTGCGCATAGCCCTGTCTTATGCGATCAACCGCGAAGAAATCAACCAGATCGTCTATCACGGCCTCCTCGACCCCGCGGGCTACTCCTTCGCGCCCTCTAACCCGCACTACTCAGAAGCCGCCTATCGCAAATACGCCAAATTCGACCCCGACAAATCCCGCGACCTCCTCGACAAAGCCGGATACCGCGACACAGACGGCGATGGTTGGCGCGAACTCAAAGACGGCTCGCGCTTTGAACTCAACATCGACGTCGTCCCCGGCGTTGGCGTCGATGTTTCCGAACTCGTCTCCGAACACTGGCGCAGCATTGGCATCAAAGCCAACCTGAACATTTCCCTGCGCGACATTGTATGGCCCCGCCGCCTCAACGGCGAATTTGACATTCACCACTGGGGCCTCGAAGGCCCCGCGGATCCCCTGGGCCGTCTCAATGACTGGGCAATTATGGCACCTACCGTTCCCTTCTGGCACCGCAACGCCTCCAAAGAAGGTCCCGCGTGGTTGCACGAAGCCACAATGCGCATCAAAAAAGTATTGACAACCGTAGATCCCATAGCCGTACATGAACACATGACAAACGTGCGCGACCTCCACACCGACAACGTACCCGTTATTGTGGTCGGCTCTGCCTATTCCATCTGGGGAGCCAGCACGCGACTGGGCAATGTCCCTTTTCAGGGCAGTGCCGCCGACGTACATCGCGGTTGGGGTCGCCCCGTGTTTCACGAACAGATATTTATCAAACAATAGGGACAGGTTTGAAACCTGTCCCTACGCCGACTACATCATGACCAACTACATCATCCGCCGTTTATTGCACATGATCCCCACGCTGATCCTGATATCAATGGTCAGCTTTGTGGTCATTCAAGCGCCGCCGGGCGATATGCTCACCTCTCGCCTCGCGGAACTGGCCGAACAGGGCGAACTCGGTTCCGAAAGCGCGATGGCGCAAATAGAAACCCTGCGCGAACGCTATGGTCTCAACGACCCGATCTATGTGCAATACATCCACTGGATCTGGAAAATCGTCAGCAAAGGCGACTTCGGGCAATCCTTCACCTACGAAATGGACGTGATGGAACTCCTGGGCGAACGCCTGGGACTCACGCTGACCCTCACGCTCTCCACGTTGATCTTCACCTGGATCATCGCCATCCCCATTGGCATCTACTCTGCGACCCGACAGTATTCAATAGGCGATTACGGCTTTACCTTTCTCGGATTCATCGGCCTGGCCACGCCGAACTTTTTGCTGGCCCTGGTCATTATGTTCATTCAGGTCGCCGTCTTCGAGGCCGAATCCGTAGGGGGCCTTCTCTCTCCCGAATATATCGGCGCTGCCTGGTCGTGGGCAAAATTTGTCGATCTCCTCAAACATATCTGGGTACCCATCATCGTCATCGGCACGGGCAGCACAGCGGGCATCATCCGCATTATGCGCGGCAATTTGCTCGACATACTCGGCCAACAGCACATTCAAACCGGGCGCGCCAAGGGCCTCAAAGAAGGCAAAGTCATCGTCAAATACGGCGTGCGCATCGCCATCAACCCCCTCGTCAGCCGCCTGGGCCTCGAACTGCCCAGCCTGCTCTCTGGCGCCGTTGTCACCGGTATCGTACTCGGCCTGCCAACCGCCGGCCCCATTTTTCTTACCGCACTCACATCTCAAGATATGTATCTGGCAGGTGCATTCCTGCTCCTGTCCGCCACCTTCTTGCTCATGGGCAACTTATTAGCCGATATTCTTCTGGCATGGCTCGACCCGAGGATTCGCTATGAGTAGTGTCGTCGCAACACCTCCCGACGAGCGCGTGGAAACCCTCGTTGGTGAAAAGACAACCACCGCCACCTATTCACAGCGCCAGCTCATCTGGCGGCGTTTCAAAAAACACCGCGCCGGTGTCATCGGTGGATGTGTGGTCATCTTTCTCTACATCTGCGTCTTTCTGGGTGAATTTTTGGCTCCACACGACCCGGCGCATCGCTATTACAACTATGTACACCTGCCCGCCCAGCGCATCCACATCTTCTCTCAAGACGGCATCCACTGGCCCTTTGTCTATGGCATCAAAAAATCTTTTGACCTGCAAACCGGCATCAAAAATTATACCGAAGACGCCTCTGTGCGCTATCCCGTGTACCCCTTTGTGCGAGGTGACGAATACACATTCTACGGCCTCTTTACCACCGACATCCACCTGTTTGGCACCGGCAAAGACAATCCGATGTTCCTCCTCGGCACCGACCGTTTTGGGCGCGACATGCTCTCTCGCATCATCGCAGGAGGCCGCATCTCTCTCACCATTGGCCTGCTCGCCGTATTCATCAGCCTCACCCTCGGCTCTACACTCGGTGTGATCTCTGGCTATTACGGTGGCAATACCGACAATATCATCCAGCGCATCATCGAACTCATCTTTGCGTTTCCATCCATCCCCATTCTCATGGCCCTCAGCGCAATATTGCCCCCCGAATGGCCTTCGCACCTGGTCTTTATGGGCATTGTCACCGTACTCGCGCTCGTGGGATGGGGCGGACTTGCCCGTGAAATACGCGGCAAAACCCTGTCCATCCGCGAAGCCGACTTTGTACTGGCCGCTCGCGTGGCTGGCGCCAAAGATCATCGCATCATCTTTCGACACCTGCTCCCGTCCATGTTCAGCCACATCATCGTCATTGCAACCCTCGCTATCCCCGGATTTATCCTTGGCGAAAGCACATTGAGTTTTCTCGGCCTGGGCATTAAACCCCCCATGACATCCTGGGGATTGCTCTTATCCGACGCCATGAATATTCACTCGCTCAGTCTCTATCCCTGGCTCCTCATGCCGGGTGTCTGCATCATCATCGCCGTCCTCGCCTTCAATTTCCTCGGCGATGGCCTGCGCGATGCAGCCGACCCGTATTCGAGCAGGTAAGAGGTAAGAAGTTCACCCAACACCACCCACTGGATTGCGGCTAAAACCATGCCGCAATGACAGCTTTATTAATGAGAACTATCATTTCACACTTCACACTTCACACTTCACACTTCCTATGCCACTCTTAGACATCCGCGACCTCAAAACCTATTTCTAC
The DNA here is from genome assembly GCA_951812755.1 of uncultured Latescibacterota bacterium. Lineage (GTDB taxonomy): Bacteria > Latescibacterota > UBA2968 > UBA2968 > UBA2968 > VXRD01. The sequence continues at coordinate 6,250,212 of OX638329.1, read as the reverse complement.
ACCGACGATGGCGTCGTGCGCGCGGTCGATGGCGTATCCCTATCCATAGCGCCGCAAAAAACACTCGGCGTGGTCGGCGAATCGGGCTGTGGGAAAAGCATCACCGCCTTTTCAACCATGCGCCTCATCCCGAGTCCCCCGGGCAAAATCGAACACGGGCAGATCCTCTTTCACAAAGATCCCGAAAGCGATCCCATTGACCTGACACAACTCAACCCCAAAGGCGCGCAGATGCGCGATATTCGCGGGAATGACATCGCCATGATTTTTCAGGAGCCTATGACCTCTCTCAGTCCTGTACACACCATAGGCAATCAAATTGCCGAGGCGATCAGGCTGCATCAGAATACAGACAAAAAAGAAGCCCGCGAACGCGCCATCGATGCCCTCAACAAAGTGCGCCTGCCCCGTCCCGACCGCCAGGTCGATGCGTATCCCCATGAGCTCTCAGGCGGCATGCGACAGCGCGCCATGATCGCAATGGCTCTCTCGTGCAATCCCAGCTTGCTTATCGCCGACGAACCTACGACAGCCCTCGATGTCACAGTACAGGCCCAAATCCTGGATCTGATGCGCGATCTCCAATCCGACATCGGCATGGCGATCATGCTCATCACCCACGACCTCGGCGTCGTCGCCAGCATGGCCGATTATGTCGCGGTGATGTACCTGGGCAAAATCGTCGAATATTCCGACACGCGCACCGTCTTCAAAAATCCGCGCCATCCCTATACCAGGGGCCTGCTGAACTCCATCCCACAAGTGGGTCAAAAACGCCGTCTGGTACCCATCGAAGGCACAATCCCCGATCCTTTTGAAATTCCACAGGGCTGCGCCTTTGCCCCGCGGTGCCCGCATGTAATGGATAAGTGCCGCGAAGAGCCTCAACTCCTCGAAATCGAATCGGGTCATCGTGTCAGTTGCTGGCTGGAGAGATAAAGCTGCTGGATGATTCTCACACAAAGACACAAAGACAGAAAAGAAATCTCTCGCGTCTCACTTTGCACTTATTTTTTGGACAAGTCATCATGCCAGAGAAAAACAATCAGCCTCTTCTCGAAGTTACCGGACTCAAAACCCACTTTCCCATAAAAAAAGGCTTATGGCGAAAAGTCGTCGGTTATGTCAAAGCCGTGGATGGCCTGGACCTCACCCTGCACCGGGGCGAAACCCTCGGCCTGGTCGGCGAATCGGGCTGCGGTAAGACCACAACAGGGCGGTCGATCATTCGCCTGATAGAACCCACCGACGGCGAGATCATCTTCCACCACAACGGCCAGCAACTGGACCTGCGCAGCCTGGGCAAAGAACACATGCGCCACCTGCGGCGAGAACTGCAATACATATTCCAGGATCCCTTCTCCTCGCTCAACCCGCGCATGACTGTCTTCGACATCGTAGCCGAACCCCTTATCATCAACCGGACCGCATCGGGGTCTGAACTCGAAAACCGCGTCGAGCAACTGCTCATCCGCGTGGGCTTGCGTCCCGATCACCTGCGGCGATATCCCCATGCCTTTTCAGGGGGACAACGCCAGCGCATCGGCATTGCCCGCGCCCTCGCGCTCAACCCCAAACTCGTCATTGCCGACGAACCCGTCTCCGCCCTCGATGTATCCGTACAGGCGCAGGTCATCAACCTCCTCGAAGACCTCCAGGAAACATTCGATCTCACCTACTTATTCATCGCCCACGACCTCAGCGTCGTCGAACACATTTCCGATCGCGTTGCGGTAATGTATCTCGGCCAAATCATCGAAATCACCACATCCGAGCGACTCTATCAGAATCCCCTTCACCCCTACACCGCCGCCCTCCTATCTGCCGTACCCATCGCCGACCCCGACGATCAGCGCGAGCGCATCCCCATCGAAGGCGATGTCCCAGACCCCGCCGACGCCCCACCCGGATGCAAATTTCACGTGCGCTGCCCTTACGCACAGGACAAATGCAAAACAGAAGAACCCCGGCTCATAGAAATCGAACCGGGGCATCGGGCAAGCTGTCACTTCGCGGGCGAACTCACATTCGGCGAACACCACATCGAACCTGCTTAAAAAAAATTAAGAAAGCGTCTGCATGCCCCGTCCTCAACTTCCCTTGACTTGATACTATTATTTAGTATATTCAGAAATGGACTGGACCGTAACAATAGCCAAAAAGGCTCAAAAGCAAATCGGACGTTTGCCCCAACAGGTAAAAAAGAACCTTCTTGCTCTAATCAGAGAGATTGAAGTAGCAGGTCCAGTCCGAGGAAACTGGCCAAATTACAGCTCCCTTGGAAAAAATCGGCACCATTGTCATATCAAAAAGGGAAGACCGACCTATGTTTCCGTTTGGGAAGTGAAAGACAAAAACATCAAATTGGTAGAGGTGACTTATGCAGGCACTCATGAAAAAGCACCGTACTGAAACAGAGACCATCGAACTGCGTTTTCTCGGTCCCAAAAAAAAGCGCAAGCAAGCCGTCAAAACACTCGGGTCCATGGGCTTTGTAGATATATCTGATGCAGTTCCATGGCGCGACTATTTTCCTTATACCGACGAGCAGTTGCCCGGCGTTTCTCTATCGGGTGCAAGGGGAAAGGAAGGATTGACACAGCGGGAATTGTCCAGGTTGACGGGCATTCCGCAACGACATATTTCAGAAATGGAAAATGGCAAACGGCCTATTGGAAAGGAGACAGCCAAAAAACTCGGAAAAGCACTCAATATAAGCTATAAGGTCTTTCTATAGAATATCAGGAGAAAAAATGTCTCTAACACAAAAACAAATCGACCTCTTCCACACCTCGGGTTACGCCATTGTCCCCGACCTGTTCACCCGCCGGGAAATACGCGCCATGCGCGCTGAACTCGACCGCTTCAAACACGACGGTCTCCTTCGCAATGTCGCCACCGACGGGGATGGGCAAACCCATTCACAAACGCAAATCAACCTGCAAATTTGTCCCATCACGCCCAAAAGCACCTTTTACCGCGCCCTGCACTTTCACCCCAAAGTCCTCGCACTGGTCGCGCAACTCATCGGCTCGCCCTTTGTCTTCTACCTCGACCAGATCTTTCTCAAACCCGGCAAACAGGGCATTGGCACGGACTGGCACCAGGACAACGCGTATTTCAAAATCAGCGATCCCGCCAAAGGCATTGGCATGTGGGTTGCCCTTCACGACGCCAACATCGCCAACGGCACCCTGCACATCGTACCCGGTAGCCACCGCGAAATCTACGACCATGGTCGGGACCCCAACAGCGACCATCACATCCACTGCACAGTACCCGAAGAAAGAGCCATCCCCATTGAATTGCCAGCCGGGGGTGCGGTCTTCTTCAACTTTGGCATTGCACATCGCACACTTGCAAATACCACAAATAGAGAACGCGCGGGCCTTGCTCTGCACTTTTTGAACACCGACTATATTCCCAAAAATGTCAAAGCGACCCGACGCTATACCCACCTCACAGGTCCCCTTGCCACAGGTGGGGAAAAAGAATACGGCCTTTGCGTTGCCAACACCTGGCCCAATGAAGTGGATCGTCTGATTGCATAAAAAATGGGGCGAAAGATTTTTCGCCCCTACCAACGGGCGACCACATATTTTTCGCCCCTACCAACGGGCGACCACAGGGCGAAAGATTTTTCGCCCCTACCTTCATTCCTCCGCATTCGCTTTTACAACGCGCTTCACCCTGGAAACCTCGCGCCAAAGCACGCGGACCTTGCCCTGCGTCTCTGTGGTCACCACAATCTCTTCTTTATTTATCCGCAACAAAATCCCCTGAAATGTCGTGCCTTCTCTGGTCTCTATCAACAGAGAATCTCCCACCGCAATTTGCTCTGGGGAATGCACCACCTCGTAATAAATATAAGAAGAGGGCGATGTGGTCTCGCATCCACAAATCCATAGACTCATAATGACAACGATTAGCAACCTGTTCATAATATGCCTCACAGGGGTTCTGCCGAAAAAACCCGCCACTGATCTACAGGTCGAAATTTCTGTTTGAACTGACGCAAACCCGATAATCCCAAATCCCCAGCGTCATTCACGCGGCGGTAAGCCGATAGCTCGCCATAAACCCGCCACCGCAAAAAATACGATAAATCGGGCAAATCGGGATTGGTCTTCGCAACAAAAAAATGCGCCAAATTGGGCTGCATATCTCCTGCCAGAGCAAAAGCCTCAATCCGCCCCGCCACCTCTACGCACCACCCCCACAACACATCTTCTGACCAAAAATGAAACTGATCGAGCGCGGCTCGCGTATATCCCCAGTCCAACAAAAAGGGATGCCGACGCCCCTGGCGCCGACGCCAATACTTCAACAACGCGAAACAATCCGGCACATCCCACGCTGTCAAAACGCGAAAATGGAACTCGTGGGCACCTTCAAACCGCCGCACGCGCTTGCGCACATCTCTAAAACGCCGTCCTCTGGCCGAAGCAATTTGCGCCGGGTCGTAAACGTATTCCGCGTCTTTATCGCGCAATACAAACTGCTCGGTATCTACATATTTGGCATCACAGGCATCTAACCACAAAATTCTCGGCAGACGGCGATGAGATGTGAGTTTATCGATAACCCTCTTCAGCGTATCAGCATCACATGGAACGGGTGGCAGCAGCAAATCGACACCTTCTGGACGCCGTACAAACAGACACGTACTCCCCGCAATTTCATCGACACACACAATCCGATTGGGCGCGAGACTAAAGGCACAGAGAAAGGGCGGAAAATAACACCAGGCCCGTTTGTTTGCTCGCAAAAACACATCGCGCAAATACTCGCCGTGTGTGGGATCAACAGGATGCCCGATCACCTTATCGCCGCCTTTTGCATTCAGCCGTGTACAGTGCCCCGTGATATTTGCCAGTCACAAGAGGCTGTGGCTTCCCCGTAGAAACAAGACGCATCATCTGACTGACCCCACCCAATACCTGGGCACCGACATACTTATTAAAATCTGGTATGATTTCCACAGGCGCAAAGCCCATCTCGATCAATGAGCCAATCGCCCGCGCTGTCTCGTCCGGTGAACGGCGGCCAAAACTGACAAATCCCTGCTTGCCCACCTCGGGCACCAGCGCAGAAGCTCCCCGCGAAACAAATAACGACAAACCGGGCAACGTGTAGGGCGGATCGGTAAAAAAAACATCCATTTGCCCGCACAGGTCAGCCGGAATATCTTCGCGCAAATCGCGTGCGATCACAGTGATAGGAAATCCTTGGCGTTCACTGACCACACTTAAAAAATCAACGAGCCGCCCATCGCATTCCAGCACCACCACCTGCCCGAGAACAATCTCCAGATGTTGTGCCAGCAAGCCCACTGCCACCGACGTCAGATCGTCGTCCCCCAGAACGAGCAGATTTCGCCCTTCGAGTGCATCGTGTTCGTACAAATACACGGCGCGCCTTAAAACGGTCTCGGGCGTTGCATGGGATTGATCCAGTCTGACATCGACCTTTGGCCGCCTCTCGGCAATATCTGCAAGACAATTGCAAATACCTTTCAAAACCACAGGTATGGGAGGTACGCCCGGACGCGCAAAGCGTTTGCGGCACGAAAGCCCCAACTCAGATTGCACAACACTCAGGCCCTTACCCGTGAGCGAGACCCCACCTTTTCGCGTCAAAATACCTCTTTTTTCCAATTCGCCCCGCACAGCGGCAACCACGGGAACGGGCAAGCCCACCTCCTGGGCGACATTGCGAATGGGAATCTGCTCAGCCATAAAAACCGTTCGCAGAATGCGACGCACGCCCTCGGCACCTTCGGCCAGCCGCGCCTGGGTTGCCACCTCGTGCAGCAAGTCGGCGGAAAAATTGGACCTATGCCGTTTCGGAATCCGTGTTATCGTCGGCCTCCTCGCTCACAACCTCGAGATCATCATCCCGAGCAAGCAAATTTTCATCATCCTTGCGATGTCTTAAAACCACATACATCAAACTCAGTCCCGACGCATAAGTCGCCTGGACATACGCAACCACAATACCCGTAATCACAATGAGCATCACGCCGAGGATACCACCACCCCAGACCTCGGCTCCCAACGGTGTCCCCGGAGCGGGCAAACTCGCAAACAAATCATCCCATTTCTCCGGCACAAACAAGAGATAGTGCGATGCCCTATCAAAAAGATTGGCCAGTTTAACATCCATAAACAAACCGCACGCCATGGCAATCAGACCAATCGCAGCCATGGTCAAAGCGCCCATCACCATCAAACCAACCCACACCGCAAAAATCATCCACACCGCGTACAAAACCAATCGCCAAGGCTGTGACCACGTCAGTGAAAACGACTGTATCACAACATCTAAAATATCATACCCCTCAGTACCCACAATAGCTGGCGACATAATCACAGCAACAACAAATACCAGACCGATAAACACAGCCAACAATGCCGCAAAAAAGATCGGAATAAAACACAGCGCGAAAACGATCTCTCCCACCGAAGGGATCCAGCCGGCAACCCACCCTATGGCAATGCCGGCAACCACAAAAAGGGCAAACAGAGCAAACACCGCAACGGGGCCAAACAGCACAGCTATCCAGCGCGCGCGCGCAAATCGGTAGGCATCGCCAACCGAATAAAATTCATCGCCCCGCAGTTGCTGAAAAGTGATCTTGCACATCATACTGGTCGTTACAAACACCACCGCAAGGGCAAACACCATACCCAAGATGTGCAACCCCGTGCCAAACAGATCAAATTCACCGAGCGTTGCGCCGGGGAATAACCCATAGCGCTGCCACAAGCTCCCACTGCCCGCGCGGATATGTGCAATAAGCAACAAAACCGAATAACCCGCCCAGGCCGCGAACAACCCCAACAGACCAACCCAAATTTTTTTCCCAGACCAACCCAATCGCACACAGCGAAAAATATCTCGAATATCGAAATGCAGATTCATAGAAAATAACCCTTGTTAGCCATCAGCGGTCAGCTTTCAGCCCGCCCTTCCACCATCCAATAATGACGGGTGTCCTCACTTCTCAGGCCGGGAAAAGGATTTCCCTCCTACTTCCTATATCTTTGTGCCTTTGTGTCTTTGTGTGAGAACTTCTAACATTTCACTGTTCAGATGGTTCTTCCCGCTGGTTCAAATTGAGCACCTCTCGAACCGCAGTCAAAAAATCGCCCAATTCCATGTGCGATGTTCGCGCTTGCGCGGGTTTGTTGCGCACACCCGGAGGCAGGGGCACATGCCTGAGCATGACCTGGCGATTTCCACCTTCGCCCACCTTTACGGCATAACATCCCTGTCCCAATCCCATCGGCCATGGAGATCCAAAATTGTCGCGCTTTGAAAGAAACAGCACGGTCTCTTGCCCCGCCACAAACTGCGGCATACCCGGCACATGCATGCGCTGCTCTTCCCATTCACCACCGGGCAAAGTCAGCACCATTTCTGAATCAGCCTGCCCTTTGACCACCTCCATGACTCTAAACCGCGTTTGTGTAAAAATACCCTCTCGATCGGCAAAAACTGCATTTTCGCGCGTGAGACATTTGACATATACAATAGTCTGCGCGGTTTCGCACATATCTTCAAAGACAAACGTCTTCACAGTTGTCGCCCAGGCAGGTGTCCACCCCATAGCCATCAATATCAGACCTGCAAACAATCGTTTATTCATTCTCCTACCTCCTGAAAAAAACAGCAGTGATTAAAACATCTCAAATATCATCTCTTAGACATCTCAACGGGCAAACAGTTGCAGGATGAACTGCGGGACGGTGTATGAAGGCGAGTAAATCGAGCATGACTGGCCGCCTCTCAGGTCAGTTCATCTACGAATCCCACCCATCCTCCCAAAGCATGTGCTGACATGATGTAAGTCAGTATCAGTGTGTATTGCCATTCGTCTATTCGTCTATTCGTCTATTCATTTGCGAAAAACGCTCAAATTACTCGCGTTTTTTTCTGCGGATTATTCGTCTATTCGTTCAAACACCTGCGCCGCCAATTTCAACGCCTCCTCGCGTTGCGTCACACGCCCTTCTAACTGGGCATCTTCAACAGCCCGCAACACCTGCTTAAACGCGGGACCGGGATTTTTCCCCATCGCAATCAAATCGCGTCCATTAATCAGCGGAACAGGTCTGATTTGTTCTGGTTCCAGCGTCTCGAGCGCAGTCTTACAAAACGCATAATTGTCCAACTCGCCGTGGCTCGACAAACAATCGATCCGATGCAATGCCAGGTGATCTTCAAACCGATCTGTACGCAAAAACCGCTTCAACCTGCTCGGGCGCATCTCCTGCACATGCACAAATTTGTGGTGATCTGCCACCAATGCCGCAATATGCTTTGTCTGTTCCGACGAGAACCGCAACCTTCTGCAAATCTCCTCGGCCATCTCGCGTCCAACTTTTGTGTGGTTGTGAAACCGAATCCGATCCCGAACCTGATAGGTAGGGGGTTTGCCCACATCGTGCAACAAAACGCCCATCGCCAATTCTACAGAGGGATTGCGCATCAAACCCAACATAATCAGTGTATGGGTCAACACATCGCCTTCGGGATGAAATTGAGGCGGTTGGGGCACACCATCCATTGCAACGACTTCGGGCATAAAAACCGCCATCAACCCCAGATCAATCAGCCAGCGCACTCCCAAAGGCGCGCACCCCTCGGTCAAAATTTTGACAAATTCATCGCGAACGCGCTCAAGACTTATGAACGCAATACTCGCGCTCAGTGTTCCAATGACCTCTCGCGTCTTCTCCTCAATGGGCCAGTGATACCGACACGCAAAGCGAATCGCGCGCAACATACGCAATCGATCTTCACTGAATCGAGCATGCGGATCGCCAATCGTGCGGATCACCTTTCTCTGGAGATCAGCCTGTCCCCCCACATAATCGAACACGGCATCGGCCACCGGATCGTAAAACATCCCATTAATGGTAAAATCGCGCCTCTTCGCGTCCTCTTCTTCATCCACAAACACCACACCATCGGGATGCCGACCATCGGAATACGCCAGATCGCGGCGAAAACGCGCCACTTCATAAGTATAATCGCCCAACCGCACAATCACCACCCCAAAATGCGCCCCAACCACCTGTGCATGCGGAAAAATGCCGATCACCTGTTGGAGATCGGCATTTGTGGCAATATCGTAATCGCGGGGCACCTGCCCCATCAACATGTCGCGCACGCATCCACCGGCCCACAAAGCGCGAAAACCCCGCGCCTGCAAACGACGCACAATTTCCAATGCGCCCGTGCGTGCATCCTGGTTATTCGTCACATCAAATCACCTCTTACCTATCGTCACTCTTCCACCGTCACCCGCTGAATATGCGCGCCCAAACTGCGCAAGCGCGTATCAATTTGTTCGTATCCGCGATCAATCTGTTCGATATTTCTAATCACACTTTGCCCCTCGGCACACAAAGCCGCAATAATCAGCGCCATACCCGCCCGGATATCTGGACTCGACAAATGCTCGCCATAAAGTTTTGACGGCCCCACCACCACCGCGCGATGCGGGTCACAAATAACGATTTTTGCGCCCATATCGATGAGACGGTCCAACCAGTACATGCGCTGCTCAAACATCTTTTCAAAAAACAGCACCGTACCCCGTGCCTGCGTCGCCAACACAATCGCAATACTCATCAAATCGGGTGGAAAACCCGGCCACGGATCATTGTCAATGCGCGGAATCGCATCGCCCACATCCGGCATAATCTCCAGCTTTTGAAAAGGCGGCACCACAATATCCTGTCCATCGACCTCGACGTCCAGCCCCAATCGCCGAAACACCATCAAACTCTTGCGCATATTTTTGGGCGCACCATTGACAATGCGAATCTCGCTATTGGTCGCCCCGGCCAACCCAATAAAACTGCCGACCTCCATATAATCTGGACCAATTGTATGCGTTGTTCCACTGAGATTTGACACGCCTTCAATAACCAGTTCATTGGTCCCAATACCCGAAATTTGGGCACCCATCCTGTTCAGCATCAAACACAATTCCTGCACATGAGGCTCTGAAGCCACATTGCTCAAAATCGTCGTACCCCGCGCAAGAACCGCTGCCATCACGGCATTTTCAGTGCCGGTCACACTGCGCTCGTCCAAAAAAATGTCCGCCCCCACAAGCCCTCTGGGTGCCTTAAAATCGTAAATGTGATTGGTATGGATCCGCACGCCGAGTTCTTCGAGCGCAATCAAGTGTGTATCGACCCGCCGCCGACCAATGCGGTCGCCTCCAGGTCGCGGAATCGTCGCCTGCCCAAAACGCCCCAACAACGGACCGGCAAACATAAAACTGCCGCGCACTTTTCGGCACAAATCCGCCCGCAACACAGATTTGCGGACACCCCGTGTACAAATCGTCAACTCGTGATCACCCGAGTAGCGAACCTCTGCCCCCAGGTCGCGCAAAATTTCGACAATAACGGCAATATCGCCAATATCGGGCACATTTTTGAGCACCACAGGTTCGTCTGTCAACAAAGTAGCCGCCAAAAGAGGTTGGGCCGCATTCTTATTCCCAGCAGGAAAAACAGTTCCAGATAACGCATGCCCGCCTTCTATAACAAATTGTTCCATAAAAAACGTCTCCAATCAATCAAACGGAGGAGATAAAATAAATAGCTTCGTGGTCATGCTTATCATAGTACAGATATGGAAATATTTCAAGAGTAAAAAGGCAGAAATCAGGATTTTCAGAGCCTGCACTGGAATGATTCTATCCAGTGATGAAAATCAAAGGCAAAATCTTCTGGATCGCGGCTAACACCCTGCCGCGATGACGCACGGGACGGCACAGGGACCGTCCCCTACCTACTTCACACCCCTCTCCATCTCCCAATACAACTGTCCACATCCAGCCGCAATATCATCTCCCTTGCTATAGCGAACAGTCGCCGTCAATTTTGCCTGAGACAAAATATCGACAAACCGATCAATTGCTTTCTGAGGGGGGCGTTCATAGCGCGCATCGTCAATGGGATTCCAGGGAATCACATTAATTTTACATGGAATATCGCGCAAGAGAGCAATCAACCTGTGTGCATCTTCGGCTGTATCATTAAACCCGTGCAACAACACGTATTCAAATGTCACCCATCGCTTGACCTGATCGTAATAGGCTCGCACTGCACAAAGGAGTTCTTCAATAGGCCACTTGCGATTGATGGGCATAATCTCTGACCGCTGTTCATCGGTCGTCGCATTGAGCGACACTGCCAATCCAATTTTGAGTTTTTCTCGCGCCAGTTTTGCAATACCCGGCACATGACCAACTGTTGACAACGTAATGCGACGTATGCCCACAGCCGCCCCATAATCCAGATTGATCAATCGAATAGCCCGAATCACTTGATCGAAATTCAGCAGGGGTTCCCCCATACCCATCATCACCACATGCGTCAACTCATCGCCCTTCGCGCGCAAAAACCGCTGTGCATACAACACCTGCTCAACAATCTCTGCTGCCGTCAAATTGCGAATCAACCCCATGCGCGCAGTCGCACAAAACTGACAATCGAGCGGACACCCCACCTGCGACGACACACACAGCGTGCGGCGCTTGCCATCCCACATCAACACACTTTCGATAAGCCGTTTATCGGGCAACTCAAACAAGAACTTGACCGTATCTGTTGACGAAGACCTCATTTCACCAACGCAATTTAATCTCAAAAGCGCAAATTGCTCATCGAACCGCGCCCGCACGGTTTTGGACAAATTCGTCATCGACTCAAAGTCCGTGACGCCCTTGTTGTAAAGCCAGTCAATCAACTGCCGGGTTCTGTACCGCTCCAGACCCATATCGGACACATGCTGCGCCAATTCTTCGGGAAACAAACCTTTGAGTTCAATTTTCTCAGCATTCATTGTATAACCTGAATTAGCAGTCAGCTAAAAACTTTCTGGATCGCGGCTCAACATCATGCCGCGATGACGGTTGCTATCCTTTCCCACTTCACCCTTCCCCCTTCAATTTACCCAGCTATGCACATCACGTCAAGGTCACAGCGCATATATTACAACATATAGCAGAAGTAATTTCACACCCCCCATATAATGCGCTTGACGTAAATAGCGAGATGGTTTATTGTTTGGCGCACATTCAGTCAGCAACACATCAAAGTTCACGAGGGTCCCTCCCCACATGCCAGTTCGCGCTTATAAAGGTCAGCCAAAATCCCCCAAGCCACACAAACGATGGGTCTTCTTCTGCTTACTGATATCCGTCAGTATGCTCTTTGGCCTTGGCAAAGAACCGGCAAAAGATGAGCCCATCGTCAAAATGACTGAAGAAAGCGCCGCAGAACCCGTTTCCGTTGAAGCAGATCTCATCCTGCCTCTTACCCCTCCTCCAGAATCCAAATCCACCAGAATTGTGGGCTATATCGCCAATAAAGAAAATCTCACCGAAGCCCTCATGAGCGAAAATATCTCGCGCCCTGATGTTCTCGCGCTCATCGATGTGCTGCACAGAGATATTAAACGCGCGTCATTCAATCCCAATATTGTTCGGCGTGGGGACCGCTATGAACTGGCGCTCGACAGCCGCTCTACCATACAGCACCTGAAATACACCAGACAGGGTGACCACGAAACGCAATTTATTGTTGAACGCATAAAGGGCCAACTCAAAGCCAGGCAAGAAAACCTGTCATTGAAGCGAGAGGCCATTATCGTATCTGGCCGCATAAAAGATAACATCTGGAGCGCGCTTCGTGAAACCGGTGAAAGCCCGTCTCTTCTGTGTGACAAACTCGAATACGTATTTGAATATTATATCGACTTTTACAACGACTGCAGAACAGGCGACCAATTTACTTTTGTCGTTGAAAAACTATACGGCAAATCCGGTGCCTTTGCCCGTTATGGCGATATTCTCACAGCCCAATACAAAGGCGACAAAGAATCTTTTCAAGCATTTCTCTACGTCGATCCCGAAGGCAAAAGAAATTATTACGATTCCAAAGGCCGCTCACTCCAGGCACTTTTCTTACGCAAACCCCTGAACTTTACCCGCATCAGTTCCCCATTTACCAGCCGTAGATTTCATCCCATCCTGAAAAAATACACGCGCCATCACGGCGTGGATTACGCCGCACCCTACGGCACAAAGGTCTGGGCTATTGCCAATGGCAAGGTCGCTTTTGTCGGACACAAAGGCCCGCTTGGCAACTATGTCGAAATCGAACACAGCAATGGTTATAAAACCGGCTATGGTCATCTGAGGGGATTTGCGCGGGGCTTGAAAAAAGGACAGCGCGTCAACCAAAAACAAACCATCGGTTATGTGGGTTCAACCGGACGCTCCACAGGCCCACACTTGCACTTCAACTTTTACGCCACAGTAAATGGCAACTACAAACTGATCAACCCAACGCGAAAAATCAATCGCCCCGCGGGTCAACCCATCCCCGAAAAATACATGGCGGATTTTCGCCAGCAGCGCGACCAGTACTTCGCGCTTTTAGATCGCAAAAACGGTTCGATTGTCACGACTGCAGTACCGATAGGGGTAGCAGAGTAAATACTAGTTCATCGCGGCAAAAGAGACTACTGCATCTCGGCAAAAGAAACTGGTCATATCAATTTTACTTGCGGTTGTCATTGCGGCATGGTTTAAGCCGCAATCCAGAAGGTTTTGATGTTCACTTCTATATGTCGCAAGACTTACGCCACGATGCACTACCCATATCAATCTTACTTGCGATTGTCATTGCGGCATGGTTTTAGCCGCAATCCAGAAGGTTTTGCTGTTCATGTCTATATGGGGCATGACTTACGCCACGATGCACTACCCATATCAATCTTACTTGCGGTTGTCATTGCGGCATGGTTTAAGCCGCAATCCAGAAGGTTTTGATGTTCACTTCTATATGTCGCAAGACTTACGCCACGATGCACTAGACACTCTTCTCGCCTCCCCGGATAAGCAAATACTATAACCGTGATTATTCACGGTCTTTTTTTTCGAGTTATCTCATGAAAATCGCCTATTTCGACTGCTTTGCCGGCATCAGCGGCGACATGACCCTCGGCGCGCTCGTCGATGCGGGCCTGTCTTTTGCCGCCCTGAAATCCGAACTCGACAAACTCAGTGTGCGCGAATTCACCCTCTCTCAGCGTCGCGTGGAAAAACACGGCATTGCCGGCACAAAAATAGATGTCAACGCTCGGGAAGGCCACGTCCACCGGCACCTGAAAGACGTACTTAAAATCATCAACAGCAGCACAATATCGGCCTCTGCAAAAGAAAAAGCCGCGCGCGTCTTTCAAAAACTCGCCGAAGCCGAAGCAAAAATCCACGGCACCACCATTGAAGCGGTACACTTCCACGAAGTGGGCGCAGTAGATGCCATCGTCGATGTCGTCGGTGCTATCGTCGGCCTCGAACTTCTCGAAATCGAAACGATCTACGCCTCCAAATTCCGATTTGGCTCGGGTCACACGCGGGGCGCACACGGGGCAATGCCCGTCCCGGTTCCCGCAGTCGTAGAAATGACAAAAGGCTTTCCATCCGAACGCACAGATATCCCGTATGAACTCGTCACCCCCACCGGCGCAGCCCTCCTCACGGCACTCGCCTCTAATATTGGAGAAACAATTCAACTTCGCACAGAAAGCACGGGTTATGGCGCGGGCACGCGCGATGTCGAACAGGTACCCAATCTCCTCCGCGTTGAAATCGGCGAACTCGTCGCAGATCCCCAGACCGATTTCCCCGTTCTTCTGGAAACAAATATCGACGACATGACCCCTGAAATTTACGGCTATCTCATCGATCGCTTGCTCGAAGCCGGTGCTCGCGACGCCTTCCTCACCCCCGTCATCATGAAAAAAGGCCGCCCAGGCATTCAACTCACTGTCCTGACCGACCCCAACAAAGAAACCGAACTCACCGAACTCATCTTTTCAGAAACCACTACCCTCGGCATTCGCCGCCTGCCCGTTCAGCGCCACATCCTCGAACGCCGCACAGACACCGTCCAAACCCCGTATGGACCCATCCGCGTCAAAATCGCCGACATTGGCGGCAAACAGCGCATCACTCCCGAATACGACGACTGCGCCCGCATTGCACGCGAAAAACAGGTGCCGATACTCGACGTTTACAAAGCTGTCAATTTATCATAACGCACGTATAGCTACCCCTCCCCCGCCTCTCCCCGTACAGGGAAGGGGAGATATACTCTCCCCTTCCTCGTACTACCCCTCCAGAAGATACTCTTTCACAGCCAACAGAATCTCCGCATACAATACATCCCACAACTCAGTCTCATCCCAATCGCGCGCTATCAGCAGCAAAATCTACATACTTGATATCATAGAGTTGCCCCGCCAATCTGGTAATTCCGACAGCGATCGGAGGCTTATTCGATTGCCAGTCCTTGAAGGCTTCTGAAGTCAAATAGATAGTTATATCGATCTCTGAGAGATGATCTGCATAACCCCGTGAAAGACCACCATTCAAAGTTAAGCCTACGACACCAGGCAATGCTTCAAACTCCGGCAACATCTTTTTTAGGTGCCGTGAGGCGCGGACATACCGTCACGATGCACAAGGTCTCCAAAGTCCTTATCGTAAGTTATCAGCGCACGTCTTTCCCGCGTTGCCAATTCCAGCAGGTTGGGGTCTGCTTCACCCCGGTCAGTTTCCATCGCCCATCGCACATCATGGCCTGCAGCACGTAGCTGGATGACAACCTGATCCAGTATGTTTTCATCAGCCAGTATTCTCATCTATCGTTTGCCATCCATAATCGCGTCAATATCCTCCCAGGTTACATTGGACAGCTTTGCACCAGTGGCGGCATACTCCCGACAGGCCTGGATATCTTTCAATGTAATATGCGAATATCTGCGAATGATATCGGCTTCGCTGCGCCCTCCGTCCAGCAATTCCATGATCAGTTCCACTGAAATCCGAGTGCCTTTTATTGTTGGTTTTCCGGCCAGAATCAACGGGTCAGTGACGATGCGATCTTGCCAGATTGGATTCTTTTTTGTTTCGGCCATAGCATGTCTCCTTTTTTGTCCCTGGGCCTCCGCTAAATTTTACTGTAGCGATTCACAAACGGATCTGGATCGTATTTTGAATGATTCTGTGAAATGCACTGTAGCACTTGATAGCCATCTATAACCTGCCACATATAAATTCGCCTGCATTGTGAACACAAAAAAAGAATATTGTCATCATCAAGCGGATCGTAGAGTTTCTCGATCAACCTCGATTTTCCATATTTTTCATATAATGCATTGAGCGTTTCCAGGGGAATCGCACGCAATGCCTCTTTAGAAATCTCCGGTTTTATACCCCACAGGGGTTTCAAATCAACCCCACAAACGCACTGTCTATCGTGCATATCTCCGTCCCGCCTGTGTACGCGTTCATCGTCAAACCATCTCCAATCATATAGCCTTTTGCACTTTGGACACAACTCATAATGGGCTGATGTCCCCGGCATCTCTTCATTTTCTATGAGGCGATTAAGCTCCTCCTGTTCTGGCAGACCCTGCACCTTCTTTGTCCCAACCAAACAGTATCGGCACCGTCGATTTTTCTGGCGAATATAGAAGATCAGATAGATGGGCCCCACCACAATAATCAGCAGAAAAATAAAAGACAATAATAGTTCCATTGTTATTCTATAACTTCACTCTGAAATATGAATATCTTCGACCTTCACCACATCAATCGCATAATGGATGCAAGCGCGAATATCATCTTCTTGAAGGTCTGGAAAATAATCAGAGAGAATCATCTTAAACGAGATTCCCTCACGCACCAACTCGAGAACATCAACCACGGGCATCCGCGTTCCTGCAACACAAGGCTTACCAAAATGAATTTGGGGATTAACCGAAATCCTGCCTCTATAATTTCTATTTTCCATATCGCTTAGATTCCAATTTGCTTCTAAAAATACTATTCAACCCCAACAGGCGCAGTCAGCGGTCCTGCAACCGGCTTCGCAGGTGCCGATACTCAACGTTTACAGGTCTGTCAATTTACCATAACGCACGTACATGGGGATAACTTAAAATCAGTTGATCCACAGTTAAAACAGTCGCATCAAACAAGCGTGCTGATGCGACAATCATTTGATCTGATGGATCTTGATGAAAAGGCTGTGGAAGCCGTGTACTCTCGATAGCTATTTCAGGAGACAGAGGAAGCAATTGAAAATGTGACATAGTCAACGCCTGTGCAACCCATTGATCAATCTCTATACCCAATCTGAGTCTGTTTTTCTCGACCAATTTTGCAACTTCCCACACTGAAATTACAGACATTAAGAGCTGATCAGTTGCGTCCAAATTAATGATCGTATCGCGAACTTTGGATGATAGTTTCTCTGGTGCCGTATGCCACCAGACCCATACATGGGTATCCATTAAATATATCATCGTGCAGCATCCCAGATATCCGCTCCCAAGGGGGAAACAATATCAACCTCCTCAATTACTGTTCCTTTCAACTTGCCAGGCTCTTGAACCGTAGCACCTTCTGGAACATCTGCCCCATAGGGTAATGGTATCAACTTCACAATAGCCTTTCCTCGTTTTGTCACGATCACAGGTTCGCCTGTTTGAACAACCTGTTCCAAAATTCCCAGTGCCTGAGCCTTAAATTCAGTAACACTCCATGTTTGCATTGTTTCCTCCTATAATCTCATTTTTCAACTGACCAGTTTTTTAAAAGCCTACACACTGATACTCATTCTTGCCATGAACTCCGTTATCCCAGAATACATATTAGTAACTTGCTCAGATGTATATTCGTCGTATTTGCCATGCGCTGCTTTGTTACGCAAGTCTAACCACATGGTTGCGGCTTTCTGGTCTAATTTAGAATAAACATTTTCTTTTGCCAAATCTGAATTAAGTCGATCTGCTTTTTTGGGGATTAGAATACCCTGATTATTCTCAATCTCAATAGATATTGAGTTTGCATTGCAAAGTTGACGCAAATGCTCTTCTAAAACACTTCCAATGATTACAGCAGCAGGATCTTTATATCCCTGCTGTAATAAATGATCAGCCATTTCTAAAAAGTCTGCGAATAGTTCCGCGGTAACCAAACCTTTGACAGTAAACAACCAGTCGCCTTGAATTTCTTGCCTAATTGAACTTAGTATCTCAAGACCAGACTCTATGTCTGAAGGATAATAGCCACTAACAAAGTTATTAAAAGTCTCATAGTAAGAATGATCTTTCCCATAGACTTTTTCAATAAAAGACAGTGAGGCTGCCTTAAAGCCATTAGCTTTTCCTGAATCAACATACCTTCCTCCAAATCCATTACTGCTTTGCGTCGCAAGAGTTGCTCTACCTAAGTTTTCCACCTGCTCTAAACGATTTAATAGCTTTTCCTGCATAATCTATCCTTTTTGTTTTTTAAACTCGGTCAATCATGCGGACGCCACCTTCGCCCAGCTTTCAGGCACAAGGAGGCGCCATCGGGATATGAGGCGACGGCATGAAAGCCTCGGATCAAGTTTGGCGTTACCCTGGGTCAAACGCGCACGGCACGCCTCAACGAGGGTAGCAGTGTCGGGTCCGCGTTCTGCCAGAAAGCCCAGGCGCTTGAACACGGCACCGTTACCGACCCGGTCTGCATAGGCAATCAGCTTATCATCATCCCTATCCTTGCGCTCGAAATAGACTGCAAGACAATCGGCAACATGCTGGATGCCTGCTCCAAGGTCCGGATCGTCGAGCATGTCAATGATAGTGCGGTGAACATCCGATACGGAAATCTGGCTTCTTCCGCGCCAGACAGTCCTCGTGCCGAAGATCATACCCTGCCGAACATGCTTCAGGGTGAAGTGTGCGCCATGGCGTTGCTGGCTTTTCGCACGCACAGCCCGCGCTGTCATCACAACAATATCGCGGAATATCTGCTCCGTCAAATCCCAGTGTTCGGCGGCAGTCCGGCCACCGATATAGGCCGGCTTAAAAAGCGCAGGCACCAGCACCCAGGGATCGTCAAGAACCAGTTCGCTGGTAAGGGAATCAAGACCAACAGGTGCGTACGCGCCCGGACCGACACGCCGCAGCCAGCCCTGTCCCCTCCAACGGGAGAGTAGCTTGGCTGCATCAGAACGGCTAACGCAAAGTGCATGTTCAGCATCGGCGATATGAATAATATCGCCTGCTGCCCGAATAACGGCAGACAACCTGCGGCGTCCCTCAGGTATGGTGGTCTCTAAGTTCATGAAATGGTATAGTTAAACTGCAAAAAATCGCATTTTATGTGAATTTTTGTCCTCATGATATATAATAGCCAAATTCTCGCAGTTTTTCAACTATAATGTATATATTACGTGATGTGTGACTTCAAAACCGCCACATAGTAATACCGATAAACAGATATAAGAAAGTCAAAACCACTGGATTGCGGCTAACACCTTGCCGCAATGACGGCTCTAAAATCCTTGTTTCGCTGACTGCTGACCACGGATTGATTGTTTTCTTGACCATTATTCTAAAGTCACACATGATGTATATATTATATTCATTGTGGCGATTTTGTAACAACAAGGAGATAAACAACGGAGGAATATAATGAAACTCTGGTATGACGAACCAGCGGAAGATTGGAATCACGCCTTACCCGTGGGGGGTGGAAAACTCGGCGCCATGGTATTTGGTGGGGTGAGTAACGAACGCATACAGATGAACGAAGACTCGATCTGGGCGGGACCTCCCGTACCCAAATCACCACCGGGCGCGCAACAGGTCGTCGCACGCGCGCGTCAACTGCTCTTTGAAGGCCAATACACCGAAGCGCAGGACCTCATGCAAGAAGGCGTCATGGGAGAACGCATTGTACCGCGCAGCTATCAGACATTGGGCGACTTGCTCATCGAGCAAAATGGCGTCGAACAATACACCGATTACCGCCGCGAACTCTCACTAAACGCTGCAATCGCCACAACGCGATGGGTCGCAAATGGCGTCGCATATCATCGAGAAGTATTTGCCACCGCAATCGACCGGGCAATAATCTGTCGCATCGCATCGGACAAAGCAGGCGCGATATCGTGTCGGATATCTTTTCATCGGGAAGAGAACGCACAGTGGTCGGGTATATCTGAAAACACACTACTCATAACCGGCCGCGCGGGACACGGAGAAACCCATCCCGGCGTAAAATTTTCTGCAGGCATCAAGGCAATTGCCGAAAACGGGCGCGTCCAGTGTGCCCACGACGCCCTCACAGTCGAAAATGCAGACGCAGTCACAATCGTCGTCTGCGCCGACACCGACTACAACTTTGACGACCCCTACACGCCCCTGACACACGACCTGAAAGCCTCTGTAATATCCACAATCGATACTGCGCGTCCATATCCCCGCGTGAAGCGCGAACACGTTCGGGATCACAGCACATACTTTAACCGATGCACCTTCTCCCTCGGAGAAGACAAAAATGACCACATCCCCACAGACCGCCGCCTCGCGGAATTCGAACACACATCGGACCCCGCGCTTGTCGCACTCTACTTTAATTTTGGACGGTACCTCACAATCTGTTGCTCGCGCCCGGGCAGTTTATGCGCCAATCTACAGGGCATCTGGAACCAGGAATACGAAGCCCCCTGGAACAGCGACTACCACATCAACATCAATATCCAGATGATCTACTGGCTCTGTGAACTCGTCGGCTTGCCCGAATGCCATGAACCGTATTTGGAGTTTTCAAACGCCCTGCGCAAAACAGCACGTCAAACAGCAACAGAAGTCTATGGCTGTCGCGGAACCGTGGGGCATCACACAACAGATGCGTGGCGATTCACCGATCCAGTGGGAAGAGTACAACACGGAATGTGGCCGATGGGTTGTGGATGGAACAGCAGGCACTTTATGGAACATTGGGATTTCAACGGATCAGAAACATTCCTGCGAGACCAGGCCTGGCCGGTTGTGCGGGATGCCGCCCTGTTCTTCCTCGACTGGTTGACAGAAGATCCAAAAACCGGCAAACTCGTATCCGGTCCCTCCTCTTCACCGGAGAACCGCTTCCTCGCACCGGACACGCAGGACGTATGCAACCTCGTCATGGGACCGAGCATGGACCAGCAGATCATCTGGGAAACATTCACAAATTGTCTGCGTTGCGCCGAGATCCTATCTCTCGACGACCCCATTATCGACGACATAAAAAGCGCATTATCCCGTCTTGCGGAACCGCAAATCGGTACTGATGGACGCCTGATGGAATGGACAGAAGAATTTGAAGAGCCAGATCCGGGACACCGGCATATTTCACACATCTACGGCGTGTATCCCGGTTTCCAACTCGTCGATCAGCCCGACTTTCTATCTGCCACGCGCAAAAGCATTGAACACCGCCTCGCGCATGGCGGCGGACACACGGGCTGGAGCAGGGCATGGCTCATCAACGTGTGGGCGCGCCTGAAAGATGCGGACCGCGCCTGGGAAGATGTGCGGCAACTGCTCATACGCTCGACACTGCCCAACCTGTTCGACAACCATCCCCCATTTCAGATGGACGGCAACATGGGTGGAGCTGCAGGCATTGTGGAAATGGTATTGCAAAGCCATCACAATGCTATTGAACTATTCCCCGCACTGCCAGACGCCTGGACAGAAGGCAACGCAGAAGGACTGCGGGCAAGGGGTGGATTTATCGTAGATTTACAGTGGAAAAACGGGAAAAAATCCGCGCACATAACATCCCTATTGGGCAATCCCATCCGCATGCGATACAAGGGATCTATGCGCGCAGTCAATGACGACCGGACGGTCATCGCAGAAAGCCGGGGGGAAATTGCGTTTCAAACCGAAAAAGGAAAAAGCTACCATATCGCGCTCGGGGCATAGCCCAATTATTCAAGCTCACTGGATCGCGGCTTAAAGCATGCCGCGATGACGGCTTTGTCGATGTCATCATCTTCCAATAATCAACCCATCGGGATCGACCTCATCGCGCAAAATGTGCAACTCCTCTTCTGAGGGCGGCACAGTCTCTTCGACATCAGCCACCTGCCCCAATTCAAACCCGGTATTTCTCTGCACCTCATCAAACGTCACGCCGGGATGCAAACTCTCGACCTGCATGCGACAGGTATGCTCATTAAAACTCATCACACCCAGATCCGTAATCACGCGATAAGGTCCCCCACCTATGGGCAACCCCGCAGCCTCGCGCGCCCCCGGCCCGGTCAGAAAACCGGGCGTCGTCAAAAAATCTACCTCTTCCACAAAACGGCGGCGATCGTGCTGTGTAATAACCAGCGTGCGCCAGCAAAAACTCGCAAAATCATTGGCTCCCCCGCTACCCGGAAAACGCACGCGCGGTTTTTTGTAATCGCCAATAACCGTAGAATTTAAATTCCCATACGCATCGATCTGAGCACCACCCAAAAACGCGTAATCCATCACACCCCGCTGGCACGATTCCATAATATCGCACATACTCGTCGCCATAAGCGCCCGATGTGTCGTGCGCGAATCCCCCACAGAAATAGGCATCGCGGGCAACATTGGCGCCAATCCACCCGCCTCAAAAGCCACCAAAAGCCCCGGCGCATGCGTCTTTTGCGCCAGCATCGCCGCAGCACACGGTGCCCCTGTACCCACCCCAACGGTCGCCCCATCCTCCAACAACCGGGACGCCACACAAATCATCAGTTCCATTGCATTGTACATAGCATCCACCTTCAGTTATTCTCCAACCGCCGCAACTCCGCCAGCCGCTCTTCGCCACCGCAAATCTCCAGATAACTCTCAAAACAATCGACACCATACAAATATTTATCCAGAAACACGCGATATACCTCCACATCTCGCTCTGCGTCCAACCACGCTTTGAGATGCACCTCATCTGAAAAATACTCCCCAGCCATATTGCCGGGATACGATCCATAAGGCACATGGCACACCGCATCAACACAAAAAGCCGGAATCGCAGTCGCATTTGGATCGCTGCGAATCTCATCTGTACTCACAATGCGCTCGGCACTCACAATCACATGTTTGGATGCACGCGCCAAATCCCAATCAGCCACCGTAATACCCCGAATGCGACAATTGCCGAACAAATCGCTTTCGTGCACATGTATAAGCGCCACATCGGGATACAGAGCCGGCACAACCGTCAGCGACTTGCCCGTAAAAGGACATTCGATCTCCTTAGCCGCACTCTCTCTAAACGTATCGGTCCCCAGCATACTGCGAACAGGCACAAAAGGCACACCCGTCGCCGCGGCCCGAAACCGACATGCCAGCGCGTAATTTGTCCACTCACACACCTCAACCTCTCCGCTCTCCATCAACCGCCGCGCCTGCGCCGACAACCCGCGCGCTTCCAACCCCAAAATATATGCCGCATCCAACCGTGAAAAAATCTGCTTCCCCGTGCGCGTACCCGCCGCCAAAATCTGAAAATCGTGCGTCGTCGTATGCCCGGCAAACCCCAGATTTGTTCGCTCCTGCCGCACAACCTCGTGCAAAAGCGCCGTCGCAATCCTGTTCCCACCAAACCCACCAGAAGCCAAATAATCGCCGTCATGCACAAACCGGGCAACAGCATCAGACACAGACATCAGCTTATCTGTCAACGCGCCCTTCTTCTCTCGAAAAAACGCCCGTGCAACATCTGGATCGGGATCTGTAAACAGCGGCCCGCGACCTGTATTTTTAGAACTCGTCATAGTAATTTGCCATCACACTTCACAGCAATGACGGGCGAGGCATGCCTCGCCCCTACACATCTGCGGATCCCAACAACGGGCGAAAATTTTTTCGCCCCTACCGTTTCATACTTCACACTTCTCACTTCAAAGTGCTGTCCAGCCGCCATCCACCAGCAGCGTATGTCCCGTAATAAGATCCGCAGCCGGACTGGCCAAAAATACCACAGCCCCCACCACATCTTCGGGCTGTCCTATGCGCCCCAGAGGAATGCGAGAAAGCAAATCCTCGCGCAACGCCTCATTGTCAAACGTCGATTGTGTCAAAGGCGTCAAAATAAACGTCGGCCCCACGGCATTCACCGTAATCTGATAGGGTGCCCACTCCACAGCCAACACCCGCGTAAGATTCACCACACCGGCCTTACTCGAACAATAAGCCGCGCGTTTGTAATAACCCACCACCCCATTTTGCGACGCAATATTGACAATTTTGCCACCACCCGTCTCAATCATCGACCGCGCCACGCGCTGCGACATAAAAAACAACCCCTTCAAATTCACATCCAACACCCTATCCCAATCCGCCTCTGTCACCTCGAGCGCGTCCCTGGGAATATTCACACCCGCATTATTCACCAGAATATCAACCCGGCCATAAGTATCGACTACCCGGCTCACCGCCGCATCAATACTCTCCTGACCCGGCAATTGCAATCCCAACGGCAATGCCCGTTGCTCCAAATCTTCAATCGCCTCGCACACCTCATCCAACATACCGATCTTCTGCGGCACCTCACACACCGCCACATCGGCACCCACCTCAGCCACAGATAGTGCAATCGCCCGCCCAATGCCCGAACCCGCACCCGTCACCAGCACCACCTTATCATCCAATCGCATACTGGGCAAAACCATCGCGCCCTCTCCTTTCACGAAGAAAAAGAAATATTATTCTCCGTATGCCGGCAAGAAATATCATCATCCCCGCGAAAATTCCTGCACCCCCAGAATGCGCCATAGCGCCCCTTGCGCTGAACCATATCCGCGCCACATTTTGGGCAAATGGGCATCCACGATTCACAGTCGGGATCCAGACATAATTTGAAGCGGCCAACGCGCTGCATCGGATTGCCACACGCTTGACATCCGCTCTCAGTATGATTGCACAATGGATAATTGCTACAACCGTAAAACGACTTTCCCTGCACGGCAACAAGCGTACCCGTCTTGCACTTCACACAGCGAATGCGCTCAAAAGACGCTTGTTCCAAACTGGTCTCAAAATCGTCCAGCGCCAACGGATATTTATTTTTCAACAACTCGACCAAAAACTCAGAAGCATTCGTCATATCCCCAATCAAATACACGCGCTGTTTGGCGCGGGTCAGCGCGACATAAAACAAACGGCGCTCCTCCGAATATAGAAAAGGATCTAACGCGGGCAATAACGCTTCCAGCAAAGAATGAGAAGTCTTCTGCGAAGGAAAACCGTACTGACCGCGTTCAAGCCCCAACACCACCACATAATCCGCCTCCAAACCCTTCGCGCCGTGAACCGTATTGCACGCAATAGACAAAGTGGGAAACCGCTTCCTCAACATCATCATCTGCGTGCCATTGGGCAAGTTAAAACGAAACCTGCTCAATAAATAAACCGAACTCTTTTCTTTTGCCTGCGCGGCGACATGCGCCAGCACGCTATCCAGCCGCTCATCAAAATCCGCCTCTGAACCGCGACGTTTCTTCTCGCGCAACAAAGAAACCGCGGGATGATTTACCATCGCGTGCGTGGTCAAGGCCTTCTTAACCTGCGCCGGATTCTCAATCACAAACCGGGAGGCAACATCGCAAATACTATTATTAAACCGAAAAGTTTTATCCAGAATCGTAATTTTAGTAGCCCCAAATCTCGCCTCAAAATCCGTAGTAAACCGAATATCACTACCCGTAAAGCGATAAATCGACTGCCAATCGTCCCCCACGCAAAACAGAGAACACGCATCAACAGATTCTCTCAGTGCCCTGAC
Organism: uncultured Latescibacterota bacterium; assembly: GCA_951812755.1. GTDB lineage: Bacteria > Latescibacterota > UBA2968 > UBA2968 > UBA2968 > VXRD01. Next base: position 6,224,516 of record OX638329.1, on the reverse strand, counting down.
CAACCGCGCACGCGGCTCGGAAATATCCTGAAACTCATCCACCAGAATATATCGCCAGGGCGAAACAAAGCGACCACTTTGCACATACGCGATTGCTTTGCCAATCATATCGTCAAAATCAATGTGTTTATTTTCTTCCAAAAACGCATCGTATTTCTCATAAATCGGCACCACAATTTTCAAAGCCTGCTGCTGAACCGAACTCAGATGACCACCCTGGACAATCTCCTCCCACGGTTGATCCGGCCGGGGCAAATTGCTCTTAAACCGCCTCAACAAATCCGCGAGCAACGGTGTCAAATCGCGAATCGCACCAAATTCCCTCAGCGTATCCAGCATGTCCTCAGGCGAACGCGGATTAAATTGCACCCCAGCCTCTGTTAATTTTTCCTGTAAACCCGTCAGCAAGCGACCTTCGGTATATTCGTAGTGAAAGGTCTCGATCAAGCGCGTCTCGTACTTCTCATGAACTCCGCGCTTCCATGCCATCTCTCTGTGATATTTCGCACGGGGGACAAAAGGCGCCGTATTGCCATCGCGGTCTATACCCCAGTGCTCCAGATAAATACCGTAATCCAAAAGATAAAAATCGGGTTGGTATTGCCGATAATCCGGTCCGCTCGTCTTATGCTCATAATCGGCCTCGTATTTATACGCCACACCCAGCATAAACAGATGATTGGCGATCCACAACTCACCCAGACCCTTTACCACCTCCCCCTGCAGCGTGCGAATCTCATTTGCAGAAATATATTCAAAGTACTCGCCCTGGGTTTTAAAATCAAAAGAATTGACCTCTTGATATCTGTAATAACTCAGATAATCCAGAACCCATTGTTTATAGGTCGAGACCTCAAGCAACGCCTCAAACCACTGATCCACATACTTTTCCAGCAACGCGCCATCTGTTGCCAGAGGAGAAATTGAAGGCTGCGCCTTTTCGACCGAAGCAATAATATCCTTGCCCAGCTTGTGAAATGTACTCGCAACAACACCTTTTTCCTCCACGCGCTCATTTAGTCGCTCCTGCATTTCTCGTGCCGCCTTATTCGCAAAAGCCAGCATGAGAATCTCATCGGGCCGAGCCTGCCCGCTCTTAACTAAAAAACCCGCGCGCCCCACCATCACACTCGTCTTGCCAGTACCCGCACCGGCCAGCACCAGATTATTATCTTCATCTATCACACACGCATCGCGCTGGCTCTCGCTCAGCGGATTGCGCTCCACCTGATCAAAATAAGTTGAAAACTGTTCTTTGAGGCGATTCACATATTGCGCGCGAAAATCTTCTACCTGTTGATCGCCCCAGTGTGCCACCTGCTGCACCAGAGTAAAATCAGCATGGCGGTCGCGATCCAGATAGCCCACCACTGGCACCTTGCGAAATTGATCGAGCATTTCCCGCGCCATCGTTTTTATCTTCACCCAACGGGAATTGCGCAGATAACCCGCATCCAGCAATCTATTAATCTCCTCGGCACACCGCTGCACCTCTGACGCGAACTTTTGAGACTCCTCCAGCCAATACCAATAATCCTCTAACCAGCCGAAAAACCCATCCACCTCTGCTTTGCGCAACCCCTTCAGCCGCTGCTCTCCGCGATCCGTCGGCAACACCAGCTCAAAAAACAGCCTCCCGCGATATAATACATCTTCTCGCGTCAAGTTTTCAGTACATAAGGCAAAGCGTTCACCCCCGGCCCTCTCCAAAATCAGCCCATCAGATGAAATTAAAATCGTTGCCTTCCTCGCGCCCAAAAGACGCATCATCCAATGTGGGGTAATGCTTTTGTTTTTAAGTGTATTCATTCTTCAATTTCTTAGAGACTGTTTTAAAATTAATACCTGATGTTACGCATGTCAGGCGTTTTGTCATGCTGAGCGTAGCCGAAGCATCTTTTCCACCTGAGTTGGTAAGAGATGAACTGGCCTGAGAGGCGGCCAGTTGTACCCCGCTCCTTCGACTCCGCTGCGCTCCGCTCAGAATGACAGGGCAATAGCGCATCGCTGAGAAGGGGCAAAATGAGTTTTAAAACAGCTTCTTAAAAAAGAAAAGCCTCCTTGCTCAGGAGACTTTTCAGAAAACATAGATTGATACGACAACGACATAAACCTTCTGGATCGCGGCTAAAACCATGCCGCGATGACGGCTTTGCTGAAGGATTTGGAAAAGGATTCCCCCCCTACGTGGTGGCTCAACAACTTCTCTCTTTTTGTATCTGTGTTCATCTGCGCCATCTGCGAAAAACGCTCAAATTATTCACGTTTTTTTCTGCGGATCACCCTTCTCACTTCATACTTCACTCATCTATCTCATCAAACCCATTCACAACCCGGCTGATCAACCCGTATTCCACCGCCTCATCGGGACTCATCCAATAATCTCGATCCGTATCTTCCACCACCTTTTCAAGTGGCTGACCGGTCTCATCGGCATACATCTCGTTAATCTTCTTCTTAATTTTCACAACTTCCTCAGCCGTGCGCCGCACATCTTCCGCCACCCCTTGAAATCGCATCGAAGGCTGATGAATCATAATGCGCGAATTGGGCAGAGCCAGTCGATCTTCCTTATCTGCCGCCAGCATAATCACCGTAGCCGCACTCGCCGACAAGCCCGCGCTGATCATCTTAACTCTGGGACGGATAAACCGAATCATATCGTAAATCGCAAACCCATCGTACACACTGCCACCGGGCGAATTAATAAAAATTTTAATCGGTTTTTCCGAATCTTGATGATCCAAAAACAGCAACTGAGCCGTAACCTTAGCCGTCAATTTGTGATCCACGGGATCGGAAATCAAAATCGTACGCGCATCTATCAATCCCTTGTTCAAAATACCGTTTCTCGATGCGCCGTCTTCCTCTTTTTCCTCATCTTCGAGGATCATATCGTCCTCACAAATCATCCAGTCCTCCAAAAATAAAAATCAAAAAACTCGTTATCACCAATGGCTCAATTTATCCCATATCCCCATTTGAGTCAAGAGCCTTGCCGTTAATTTTTCTTCAAACGCCTATCCGCCCTCACCAACTTCACCTCCACGCTCTTGCCGTCCTGACACATAAACGCCACAACCGTCTGATCCGACTGGCCCTCTGCATCCGCCAGATCATACATGCCATCCAAACGCCATGTTCCCCGCACTGTCACTTCTACCTTCCGGGGCATACTCGGCTGATTGACAACCAACGAGCCATCTTGCCGATGCGGCGTCTGGATCTCCCAACGCCACCCAAAATCCGGATCAGCCACCGAAACCAATAACCCATCCTCCACTTCCCGGACCATCACCAAACTCGGCAAAGACACAGACACAACAGGTCCATCCACTGGCCTTGCATCCGCATCGAACAGCGCGTAACCCGTCGCCTTCATCTCCCGATGATGCACAATATGTGCCTGACCATCTCGCTGCCACACATCGTATTCCGGTGCATTGGCAAACGCGCTTACCCTATCAGGCGACCTCTGAACCAGCACTGCATAGTGATAGGATGCACCTTGAGGCGCGCTCCCGTGATCCAGATACGCCAGTTCAAAAGTCCCTGTACCACCACTATCCCTGCCATAATTTTTAGAAACTTGCTCCTCGCGCTGCACCCGCAAATCGCCCCCATCTGGAACCACATACCCATTCCCCAACGAATCCATCACCCATGCCCTCTGCCCCTTTGTCCCCGCAAACGCATAAGGAATCGCACGCACGCGCTCCCCATTCACCCCCGTAGAACGATCCTCAGAGATAGCCGCCTGAAACAGCGGCGTCACCGTCGCATGCCCACCATCATCATTCTCAATACCCGCCCCCAGACAAACGAGTAAATCGTCAAAACAGAACACTGTCTTAACCGCTCGAAAACTCGTATTGAATCTCGTATCGTGCAACTTCAGCGCAAACACGCCATTTTGCCCTTTCAGATTCACCCCACCCACAAAAGTCTCATCCGAAAAATTGCGATCGCGCCCCTCGTGTTTGAGCTGCTCATGACTCAGGCGAATCGCCGTCGTACCGGGCCACATGCTCCAATCCCACCCATCTCGAACAATCCCACTCGCTTCCCGACCAACAGGATCGCCACTCGCATAAATCAGCATCGTCCCATAGCTCAAATAACGACCGAGCGGATTATTCCTCCCCGACGACTCGTAATCCCACACGTATTTGCTCCACCCCTTCATACTCACCATCCACTCCCCACGCCGATGAATAGATAACGCGCCATAAGGCAGCGTCCAATGCCCAGACGGCGGAGCGGCGGACGCGTAACCCGCACTCGCAAAATCCGCCATCATCTGCATCGCACCCGGCGTATGCAAATACATCAGCCGCACCGATACCCGCTCAAACAAATCTTCTATCAGCAACTGCGAATTCGGTTTCCAAAGCTGCATAAACGCGCCCGATAATTCTGAATCCACCGGAGCATAACTCAAAGCCACATACATATACGCTGGCAACAATTTGGTAGCCACCGCAGTATTCCGCGGAAAACGACCATTAACAGCCATTGAAATATCATACGTATTCGCCATAATCCTGGACGTCAACAGCGCCTGCTTTAAATTATCGCGCTTATCATCCGCAACCGCAAAAGGCGTATCGTGCAACAAATACACCAGCACAGAAGCCACATGAAAAGCATTTGGCGCATACCCACTCGCGTAAATACCCCGATGGTGAAAACCCACAAAATCCGGCTTAATCGTATCCAACCACCCCGGCGCAATAGATAGCGCATTATTCAGCCATGCCACATAGCAATGCATATTCGCCACTTTCTCGGGCGTATCCTCCATCATCAAAATACACAACAAGCGATACATCGCCACCGAACGCAAAAAATCCGCATTCGCGCCCGGCACCTGGGGATCCTCATACAACTCGCCAAACATACTGAACCATTTCAGCGTCGCCAATTCCCGATCCAGCCGCTCCGTATCGCCCAAAACGTCCCGCATCAAATACACCGCATGTGCATAGCCAGCAACCCGCAAAAACTCGTGATGCATCGCGCCAACACCACTGCCGTCAGCCCATCCCTGATCGTGCAAATAATCAAAGACATCTATCACCCGATCAAGCACCTCCTCATTGCCATTCAACCGATAATCCAGTGCCAGACGCAACAAAACCCCCTGAAAAACACTCTGAAAAAGGGGTTCATAAGGCGACAACTCGGCAAACAGGGGCTTCCCCAAAATGCGGTCATCCTCCCTCCGAATCTCGTAATCCGCCAGACTGCGATACCCGCGCCTTATATAATCTTCAAGCTCCTTAAGCCGAATCCTCACAGGCTCCCGCTGATCATCCTTCACCCCATCGCCCAGAACCCACGCCTCATACCGCCGGGCAATCGTCTCAAAAGCCTGTCTCTCATCATCGGTAATCTGCGAAGGAAGTGGACCCGGCAACCTGTTTTGACTCCACCGATATTCGCGGCTCCTATCTGCTCTATTCGCATTGACAAAGGGAACCTGTGCATCTGGAGATCGCCTGGGATGCATTCTCTCCACTAACTCCACCAGATCCAGATAAACAGTCCCGCTATTCGACGCACGGATCTCAAACGCCGTCACACGCCCATTTCGCGCCCCCTCATAAGACCTGTTCCTCGCATCATCCCGCAAATGGATCCACATCGCTCGCCAGCCCGTAAAATTCAAGCCAAACTCAAACTGGTAACGCGGATTATTTGCTCCCAATTCAGATTCCGTGCCAAACCGAAATGTCAGCACCTCATCGAGAGCCTCCTCGTTATACACCCACGCCCGAAATCCTGTCAATCCCTTATTGCGTCCCGGCGCCGGGTCTATAAACACAAGCCGTCCATTATTCTGCCAGGTCCATTTGAGAGATTGCTGCCCCGCCTTATAACGCCTCGTCGAAAGCGAAACCTCGCTACCCGCATCTGCCTGATAGGTCTCGGCCCCATCCTCAAAATCATAGCGCCAGGGCATATCCTGCGCCATCGCCGCACTTGCCATGCTAACTGCAAAAATAACGATCCACTTCATACACACTCCTCTAATACCAGCGCATCTTCTGGCCTGGGGATATACACAAAATAGGCAAAAACGGCAACTATCAACACCGCTGGTGCCAGCGCGTAAAACGCCGGCGCATAAGTCCCCGCAGAGCTAAAAACAGATTCAATAAACCACGGTCCCGTGGCAGAAGCCAAAACCGCAAACACCTGCGCCGCACCCTGAATTTTGCCCAAATGAAGACGGCCAAAAATATCTGCCCATGCCGTAAAAAAAATCACCGAAACCACACCCCCGGAAAAACCGAGCAACCCCGCATGTGTCAGTGCTTGCCCTGGCGTCTTAAGTTGCGGAAACAAAAGCAAATAAAGACCAACCGCCAGCATCGCAACCGTCATCAGCCTGCCCAAAGACCATCGGCGCGCTGCCCACCCCGCTGTAAAATTCCCCAACAAACCCGTCCCCATAAACACCGCCATCGCGTATTGAAACACAGTCTCATCAAACCCCAACTCGCCCAATATAGACTGATTGAACAGCATCACACCCGCAATAACCAGATTGTAGAGCGCACTGCCAATAGCAAACACATAAAAAGCCGGTGTCATCAATGCCTGCACAAGCGTAAACCCAATCACTGGCTCCTGTGCCTCATCACCTTTCACAACCTCGGTATCCAGCCCAACCGCCTCCGGATCTCGGCGAACAAATAACATGCACAAACCTGCCAAAACCATCAGAATCCACCCCAGCCCCGACCACATAACCCGCCAACCCTGATTGAGCACAACATCGCCAGCAACAACAATAGCGACCACAAAGCCCAGACTCATAAGCACGGCAAAAATACCCATCGCAACACTCAACCGCCGCACAAACCACTTGCCTACCATCGTCAAACTAACCACAGACAACGCGCTTTGCCCTACACCCCGCATCAAAATTAACAAAAAAATAAAAACAATACCACCACTTGCCACCTGGCTAAAACCCAAAACCACCGCGCCCAGAACAAATAGCACCGCCGTCACAACAGCGCGCACCCCAAACCGATCAATACTTACACCACAGATCAAATTGAACAACGCCCCAAAAATCGTCGCCCAGAAATTCTTCTCGGCAAAATCGAGCCGGGAAATACCCAGATCCGCGATCAAAGGCTCCGTAATCAACCCAATACCAACACTTCTGCCCGGCAGCGTCGCCACCATCGCAGCCACCGCAAAAATCAGAACTATCCAGCCGTAATAAAACGGCACGCGCGCAGGCAGCGCATTGTTAAAATTATTTTTTAAAATCAATTTTCTACTCTGTGAGAATGGGCACTGAACATATAGTTAAAAAGCTCCAACAAGCAGTTCATCTTGTTGGAGCTTTTGCAAATCAAAAAATGGGTTAATCCGGTAAACCAATCCGACCCCTAAAATTGTAAAACCTTTGCATCAGATACTGAACATAGACTGGTGGTACAACTGCGATCCTATCTATACCGCCCTCTTCAATTGCACGATAAATATTTAAAGTTGCAATACCAAAGACATTTTTGAAATCCATATACAAATCAGGTAGAGGTCGGACTTGATCACTATTTACAATCGACGCTTCTGGAAGATGGTGATACCTTTCGTTTTGGTTATTCCTCACATTTCTAAACAAACTCGAATTGAGCTGACTTCGCTGCCGAATATTTTCTTCCTCATAAACGTCACAAAAAAAAATCTGCGCAAGCTCATTTTGTGGCTTTGGGGAGCCAGTAAATCGCGATACATAATCCCACTCTAAATCACAAGCCGGGTTCATCACCATTACCAAGTTATGTTCGATAGGATTAAATGTTATTTCCAAATCCTGTGACAGGGCTTGCGCAGGTACATCTGCCACAAATTCATGTACACCATGCAATATCTCACCCTGAATCAAGGCTCCATCTTCGGGGGAGGGTTCATATTCAAACGACACGTCACGTCCTCAACCGTCAAGAATCAATGCTGGTCGAGGAACTGTTTTCCCGACTTTGGCTATTTTAGGTTGCGTCTCTTGCTCTTGGCTCTTCAACTGGAACCGGGCTGGCGGTGGTGGTTGTAAATGAAATTGAAGTATATCCGCCAATGTTTCCAAAGCCTCTTCTAAGGCATGTGATGGCAAACCCGATATGAAAAAATGACAAAAGAATCTCTGGATTACTTCATTTCTCTCACCCTCTTGTTCATTGTAAAAACTAATCTCTTGCTCCAAATCTCCCACAGTACCAATCAATTTCCAATATCCCTTTACATTTTGTCTTTCACTCTGGTCCAAGGGCATCTCTGAGCTTAGGGGTGAGAGTCCATCGGAAGAGGTCCCCCGCTGTGCGATTAAAGGACTTAAGAATTGAAGGGATTGCATCAAACTCACTCCTTTCTTCAGTATAACAATCTGTATCTATCAAGTATTGCTCTTGATGATTTTTATAAATCAAACCATGTCGAAGCCTGACCTTCGACAGTCCTTCGATACGAATATCGAATTCTGCCTCGGAAATGATACGGGCCGGTGCTGTCTGAAGGGTCGTGTCGCCAAGCAACCCAATAAGAGCCGGATTCAATAATTCTGACCACTCTATACCACCTAAACCGATTTTCTCTCGCTCAATTATATCAATGTACCTGAGTCCGATCCTGGTGTAAAAATTGGGTTTATACTCTTCGTCTAATGCTTTAGCAACCAAATTCATTTCCTCACTGAAACTTTCCCAACTCTTGTAGCCATTGTCCGTGAGAGCAATAAAGCCCTGCGTCAGATTGACATATTTTTTTTTATTTTCAGATGCAAACTTATGATTTGGTCCTTCGGGAGTTTTAAGAGAACCTATATTCGAAAGTTGCTCAACTATTCTGGAGATCCCCTCTGGAATCTGTACTTTCTCTTCCCCATAATAGGGGTACTGCGACCTTATCCGATCTTGAAAATTAGATGGCAGTTCGCTTGCAATTTTCAAAATTTCAGGAAATTGCAACTGGCAAATAACCTTCTGCAAAGGGTTGTTTGCGAATATTATTCTGTCAGATTCAGGAAAGGCCATATCATAAATTGTTATTTTAATGAACTCAACTTTTACAAAATGAAATAGGCAAAACACTTTACGTCAAGCACTTTTTGGACGCTTGACCTGTCAAATGGGTTTCTGCTATTTATATTCCACACACGCCCTGAGCTTTGCCAAACCCTCTTGTGCCACCACAACAGAACCCTTTTCCCAATAGCTCGGATTAAACAACTCCAGAGACAACATACCCTCATATCCCACATTTTCAAACCCCGCCACAATCTCTGCCCAGGGCGCCAATCCATCCCCTGGATAAACCCGATCCGCATCTGTTATGGTATCCCGACCAGGCGAAGCCGGATAATCATTCACATGCACCAACCCCAACTTGCCCGGACCCAGATGTTCCAGCCCGTGAAAATGTCCACTACCCTTGTACATATGATACACATCCGCCAGCAGCACCGTATCGGGACGCCCGCATTCAGCCGCCACCAGCAAAGCCTCGCCCAGCGTACCCAGGGTCTGTGCAATACCCCAAAACTCCAGCAGGGGCTTCGCCCGAAATCCGGCAACCTCATCCATCAACTCACCATAGCGACGCGCCACAGAAAACAAATCCACATCCCGATCTCGAATCCCAAAAGGCGGAGCCGCGACATACGTACAATTGAGCGCATCGGCCATATCAAAACAGCGAACCGCCTCTTCAAGTCCTTTTGCCCGCTCCTCATTCTCTGGCACTGACCACTCAAAAAACGCGATCAAATTGACAATCTGAATCCCCCTATCCGCTGCCTTATCGCGTATATCAGACAGCGACCCACCCCCCGCAACCCACTCATCAATTTCTGCCACCCACGGCTCTATCCCATCATAACCCGCATCCGCCGCAATATCGATGGCATCGACCACAGAAACACCCTCGTTGCGAATCGTGCTGGTATTCAAACAATACGAAAAACCCATTTTTATTCTCCTCAAATACTCGGCAAAGGTGCGGTATCACCCGTCTCGTGCTGCCACAAGCGAATCGCCGCCGCCATACTGCGAATGCGATCCTGATGCTCGGGCACATCGAACAAATTATTCTCTTCAAAAGGATCAGTATTCAAATCGAACAACTCGCACTGATCTCCCGCACACAAATTCAACTTCCACCGGTCACCCGTCACAACACAACGCCACGGCAGCGTCGCCACCAAATTGATATCGGGATTTCCCAAATTGCGGTCGCCAATCCCATTCCATTCCATAAACGCCATGTGCGCCCTCAAATCGCGTTCACCCATCAAAGCACCCGCCACACTCTCACCCTGGCACTGGTCTGGAATCGGCAGCTCTGCCAGATCCAAAAGCGTCGGGATCAAATCCGCGTGACCAAACACCCCATCCACCCGCGTCTGCTCCGTATTCAACCACGGCACATGCATCAAAAATGGAACCCGCGCCGACTCTTCGTAAAACGCCCGCTTTTCCCACATGCGATGATCGCCCGCCATCTCGCCGTGATCACTCGTAAACACAAAAATCGTATTCTCCATCTGACCCGTCTCATCCAGCGCATGCACCATCTGACCAATGGCGTCATCCACAATTTTCACATTGCCCAAATACTGCGCCCGCAACTTCCGCCAGTTCTCATCTCGTGTCATATCTTCTGCCACAACCCGCGCATCCGTGGTATTGCGATAAAAATCTGAACGCACGCGGTTAAACAGCGAATGCCCCCCTGGGTGCTTCAAAAACGTCGGTCCCACCGGGATCTCCTCGGGATCGTACAACCCGTCATAAGGTCCCCGATAAGGCGGATGCGGCTCAAACGTACTGGCAACGAGCAGCCATGGACCGCCTGTATTCTCTCGAATAAACCGCTCGGACTCCGCGCCCACATAAGCCCCAATCTGCGCGGATGCTGGCATCTCTGCGCGTTGTTGGGGCGTAAACCTGTTGGGCACATCCGGCGCAAAGCCCTGATCCAACAACCACTGGTGGTACCCACACCCATCCGCAATACTGCACCACTCATCAAAACCGTGCTGACAGTTGCCATCATCTCCCAAATGCCACTTGCCCACATACCCCTTGCGGTACGTATCGGGCATCATCTCCGCGATGGACAACGCCTCCTCCCTCAGCGGGATCCCATTGACCACACACCCATGCGAATGCGGATAAAGCCCGGTAATCAGCGACCCCCGCGCCGGCGTACAAACCGCCTGTGTCACATAAGCATTCTCAAAAACAAAACTGCGCTCGGCCAGCGCGTCGTGATGCGGCGACTGAATCCACCCATTGCCATAACACGCCATTGTATCCGTGCGCTGTTGGTCCGTAATAATAACTACTATATTTGGTTGACGCGACATTGCTATCTCTCCTGAATGAAAAAGGATAAAGTAAGGTTGTGAGAACAATATTGTACAAACTGTAATTTTTCAGCGTATATTTATAATATGACCTTTGGTGCAAGTTATCCATTATTGAAAGACTCTTATTGGGTTATAATCGTCATTGCGGCGTGGTTTTGACCGCCAAGCGCAAGCACACAACGCCAGTAATCCAGTACGTAACTTTAAGAAGATTTGTGTTGCCTGTCGAAAGTGTTGGTGATAATTCTACCCTTTTTATCTTTGTTCTGCCTTCGGCGACTTACTTTTTTTCAGCAGCAAAAAAAAGTAAGCAAAAAATGCCGCTCTCAATCGCCGAGGGGCTGGCACAGCGCAAATCGTTTTTGTGGTAGTACACCCTACAATGGCCTTCAAAGTTGAGATGCCATAAGAATATCCGATGCGAGACGGACGATAGCGTCCTTATATTTCTGTAAAATGTAAAAAGTCACCGTAGCTCCGAGAAAAATCTTAAAATAGGGGTGACAAGTAGTATAAACCCTAACTTGGAGGCTACGATGACTTACCCCAAAGATATAAAAATTACCGCGCCAGAGCAATTTGCACTTTTGAATGACCCTGATTTTCTCAATCAGGCCGTGACACGCTTCCTTCAGCAGTTTATGGAAGCCGAGATCACGTCGTTTTTACAAGCAGAGCCCTATCAAAGAACAGGCGACCGTAGGGGCTACCGTAACGGATATAAACCCCGGATACTCAAGACGCGCGTAGGCCGTATTGAACTGAGTGTACCCCAGGATCGGGAAGGGCGATTTTGCAGTGAGTTATTCTCACGCTTTCAACGCAGTGAAAAAGCCCTGATTCTTGCGCTTCAAGAGGCGTATTTGCAAGGGGTTTCCACACGCAAAGTCACGAAAATCACAGAACAGCTATGTGGTACCAGCTTTTCAAAGTCTCACATATCTGATCTATGTCAAGACCTTGATGCAGATATTAAAGCCTGGCGCGAGCGACCCCTTGAACAGGCCTACCCTTATCTGATCATTGATGCGACCTATCTCCACATCCGATCCAGGGGTCAGGTCGCATCTGAGGGCGTCTTAATCGTTTCTGGGATCGCAGAGAGTGGACATCGAGACATTCTATCCCTTGACGTGGCGCACACTGAGACAGAAGCCACGTATGCCTCTTTATTTAAAGACCTTAAAAAGCGTGGGTTAAAGGGTGGTGTGGAGTTACCCCGCTTCGGTGGAGAGATTAGGGCTTGTGTATCAAGCCTGTGATTGATGCAGTTTTTCATAAGCCATCGGCGCCTGGTAGGCGATGGAAGAATGCCTGCGATGCGGATTATACCATCCTTCAACATAGGAGAAGATAGCCAGCCGTGCTTCCTTATGCGTACGGAAGGATCGGCGATTGATCAGTTCACACTCAAGGGTAGCGAAGAAGCTCTCGCACATTGCGTTGTCATAACAGTCACCAGCAGCCCCCATAGAGGGACGTACGCCAGCTTCACGACAACGCTTTCCAAATGCTATCGAGGTATATTGCGCCCCCTGGTCAGAGTGATGGATCACGTCTTGTGGACGGCGCTGGTAAAGGGCCATATTTAAAGCTGACAAGACCAATTCACTTTGCAAGTGTGTCGCCATTGCCCAGCCCACGACGCGGCGGGAGAAGGCATCCAAGACAACAGATAGATACAAGAAGCCAGACCAGGTAGGTACGTAGGTGATATCAGCCACCCAGAGTTTATTGATGGTTGCAACCGTGAAGTCGCGCTTTACCAGATCAGGAGCCTTTCTATCCTTTTGCGCCTTAACAGTCGTTTGCGTGCTCTTTCGGCGAGAAACGCCATAAATGCCCATCTCACGCATCAGACGTGCCACGCGCTTCTTACTTACTTGAACGCCCACATCCATCAGGTCTTTCCAGATGCGAGGGGCACCATAAGTGCTATCTGACCGGGTGTGAAAGGTTTTGATATGTTCCTTCAACTGTTCATCAACCTTTGCGCGTTTGGACGGTGGACGTGCTCGCCAGGCATAATACCCGCTGAGGGAAACACCCAGCGTTCGGCATTGCGTGGCGATTGGCCAAAGTGCCTGGTGCGCTTTCACGAACGCGAAGATTTTCTTGGGTTCGCGTCGGTCTCCGCTGCGAACCAGGCCGCTGCTTTTGACAATATCTCGCGCTCAATGCGCAACTGCTTGTTCTCGCGTCGAAGACGACGCAACTCTTCTCGCTCATCGCTCTTAAGGCCGTCTGCTCGAAGTCCCTCATCTCGATCAGCCTGGCGTACCCAGTTTTGGATCGTCTGAGCGGTTGGCTCAAACTCTCTGGCCAGTTCAGCAGGACTGCGACCAGCGCGCACAAGCTCGACGATTTGACGTTTCAACTCGGATGGATAAGGGGGACGGGTTGGTGGCATAGTCGGTCTCCTTTCTTACTACTCATAAGGTACCCACCAAAACGGGTCAAGTCCAGTGATCTCGTCATCTCTGACCACCACGAAGGCTTACAAAACGCCATCAAACGACACTTTCAGGGAGCCTCTTGGCAGCATTGTCAAACCCACTTTCACAGAAATATCAAAGGCATTACACCGCCCAAGTACCAACGCGAGGTCGCCGAGGCACTCAAAGATGTTTTCAATGCGCCTGATCACAGCACCGCACAACATCGTCTATCTGATATGATGGACACCTATGAAGAGATACTGCCCAATGTCATGGACAAAATCGACCAGGATATCATCCATTGTCTGGCCTGCTTCCACTTTCCCAAAAAGCACCGCAGACGCATCCGTACGACCAATCTTTTGGAGAGACTCAACCGTGAGATCAAAAGACGGGCTGATGTGGTCCAGATCTTCCCCAATCAAGAGGCTTGTGAACGTCTCATCGGCGCGTTGTGTATGGAGTGGTCTGAAGAGTGGATCACGGGCAGACGCTATTTGGACATGAGGTATTTGAAATAAAATCGCTGACCCCTATATCACGGAGCTACCTTTTTACAGAACTTTTTGGACTTGACCGGACTATTTAGAATCGGAGACTATCTAAGGTTTAGCGGAACAGGAGCAAGGCTTAAAACTGGAGAGCAGTTCGTATTCTATGATGGGCAGGATGGGAAAGAATTTGTATCAAAGACAGGTCAGAAGTTTCGTTTCATTCAGAAGATTGATACTATCAACGTAAAGCAAAGTTTTGTGTTGGGAATGAAATTTGGTATCGGGGAGATCGGAGGAAATGTATATGGAGGCGCATTACCGTTTCCAGGTGGTTATGCTATGGTGGGGCTATATTCTTTTCAGGTTATTAAAGACTTCAAGTATGAAAAAATTATATTCACCCCTGTATTAGATGTTTGGTATAAAAATGATATAATACCTACAATGAAGTGGGAGGCGACAATTAGTTTTCTTGCCGGAGGTTATGCCTCACGTTATGGAGAACGTGAAGTAGCAGATGGGATTAAGATTCTTACTGATAGCGTGAACGTTCTAAATAGAAAGGTAAATCACTTACAACAAGGTGACCTTAATTTAGATGGCGTTGTGAGTATGCCCGACTTCATAATCTTCGCTCAAAACTTCGGGAAGCCTATAAACTGATAAAACTATCCTACTTATCCTTAAACGCTTGGTGTGAGTTAAAAATATGTTGAGTTGAGAAGGTCTTGAAGAAAAAGGTGTCCGTGATTATCATGCGTTCCTATTCTAACCAGGCAGAAAGAAAGGAGCAAGAGATGATCGACACAGACACCTTTGTCACCGTATTATACGTATTGGCCGATGATTTTTGCAAGGCCAATTTACCCCCCGACATCCGGCCGGGGCCTAATGCATCCTTAAGTCGTAGTGAAGTCATAACCTTAGCCGTATTTGGACAGTGGACCCGATTTGAAAGTGAGAGAGGCTTTTATCGTTTTGCACAAAGGCATCTGCGTCCTGCGTTTCCAAGTTTACCCCATCGCAGTCAGTTGAATCGCCTCACCCGCCGTTACAGGGAGGACATCACAGCCTTTTCGCTTTATTTTGTAGAACTTCTGCAAGCTCGCACCGCGCATTATGAAATCATCGATAGCTCTGGGGTGGTGACCCGAGACGCCAAGCGGCGCGGCAATGGCTGGCTACCGGGTCTTTCCGAGATTGGCTGGAGCAATCGGATCGGCTGGTATGAAGGGATGCGTCTGCTTTGTTGTATCAATCCTTCAGGGATCATCACAGGCTTTGGCTTTGCCCCTGCTAATGTGCAAGACCGGCCTTTGGCAGAGACCTTCTTCGCATTGAGACACACACCGCACCCTGACTTGCAAAGTGTGGGACAGCCTGCACTTTGTCCCTACGTGGCAGACAAAGGCTTTGCAGGCAAAAAGTGCCAGCAGCACTGGACTGAAGACTATGGCGCACAGGTCATTACGTCACCTCGAAGAAACAGCAAAACCCCCTGGCCTAAGGCGATGAGGAGATGGTTAGCCAGCATCCGTCAGATTATAGAAACCGTCTATGACAAGTTGCACAATACCTTTCGCCTCTCTCGTGAGCGACCCCACCACCTGACAGGATTGCAAGCGCGGTTGGCGGCTAAAATTGCCCTACACAACTTCTGTATTTGGCTTAATGTGAAGTTGGGACGACCTCGATTGGCTTTTGCTGATTTGCTGGATTGGTAAACCCTTATATCTCACACCAAGCGTTTAAGAGTCTGTCTTAACCTCTTGATCTCTAATTCATGAGCCTTTAGAATTTTAACTATATCGTATTTATTCGGTAATACCTCTCCATTGTCTATCAATTCATCATTAAGAGCGTGACCCTTTCGATATGACTCTCTCGTCGGTTCTCCTGGTCCGTGGCTACTGTCTAAAATCCCTGCTCCCATCCACTTGTAAAACATTGTAAACTCCTTTAGATAATGTTTTTCTGGCTAAAAAATTCTAATTGACACTCTTACGTGCAATCGTATATTTAGGTAATAGGCTCTATAATTACAATCATTATATAGAGGACAAGTCATGGAAAATGGAATCAGTAAAACTGTATTCAATGAAGGGTATTATGGTTTTCATACCGCCGAAAGAAAAACGAGATACTTTGAACAACTCTCAACGAAATACTATAAACGGTATAGTTGGTCGATGGTGATTGCAACGTTAATCGGGGCAATCATTGCTATCGTTAGTGCGTTCTCAAATGTAATACCTTTTCCTCTAGGGACTAACTCATCTCAACTAATTGTACTTCTCGGAACATCTGTACTTACCGTAGGAGGTTTTGCGGTAGATAGCTCAAGAAAAGCTATGATGTTACATGCGGTATATACTCGTTGTTCTCTTATTAGGTATAAATATAAAATGTTATGGTTAGAAATCGAAAACGAACTTGTAGGCGATAAAGAGATATTAGAAAGACTTGACTCATTATCTGGTGAACAAGACGATGCTACTGGCATCGCCGGTTTTTTTGGTATAATGAAAGATGAAGAACTTAACAAACAGGCAAACAAAGATACTAATGAAGTAATGAAGATTCAGTACCAAAATTAGGTTAGTCTTTAGATTCTCCTTCGCTACTACCGTCCTTTCCGCCTTGGTCTGAATCTCCTCGACTTGGAGGCTCAATAGGAGGACCTTCCACATTCATTCTTTCCTGAATCTCTAAGTCTCGTCTTTGAATCTCTCTTGGGTCTGAGTGTGAAATTATATCAGGTTCATTCCTCTGTGTATCAGGTTCATTCCTCTGTGTATCTTGAGGCTTCTCTGTCCTTTCTTGATCTTTATCCATAACCTTTTCCTTAAAGATAGTTATTTGATGTTGTAAACTTTCACAACATATCAAATCTGATTATTTTTGTCAACCTCAAATTGATTATTTCTTAACCGTCTTTAGTAAGCTCCTCAAACTTCAATCTTCTACCTATCATTCCTCTAAACAGGCTGGTCATCCGTTCAATGGCTCCAGCCTGTTTGTTGTTGTGCCTGCCCTGAAACTCTGCCATATACCTTTGAAGGTGCTTCCGGCTCATATAGTGATAGATGCCCTTGTAACTTCTTTTAACGATAGCCCAAACCGACTCAATACTATTCGTGGTAATATCACCATCAACATATTGTCCGCGAGAGTGAATAACCTTTCCATGCTCTACAAAGTTTAGATCATTATAGACATCGCTACCGTCAGTATATACCTTCGAGCCGTTACGAACTCTTATCCTGATAAAGTTGTGAAGGGTCGTTTTATCCACTTCCTCTACAACCCTCATAGAAACTTTTCCGGTGTCCCTATCTCTCGCACCTACAACTGGTATCTTTCCAGCGGTTCCAGGTCCTATCTTCAACTTCTTCTTAGCATGTTTATTATGCTCTTTCCCGCCAATATAGGTTTCATCTACTTCAACAGGTCCATCGTATAAGTCTTGTGACCCTTTCCAACCTTCCCTAATACGATGAGCAAGATACCAAGCCGTCTTTTGTGGAATTCCCAAATCCTTGCCGAGTTGTATGCTTGATATACCTTTAGGCGATGATGTGAGTAAATAGATAGCAATAGCCCACTTCTGGTAACCTATACGGCTACCTTGTAGAACCGTCCCAACGCGAACAGAGAAATGACGTTGACAAGCCCTACATCTATACGGTTGAGTCTTATGCGAACTGTTAAGCTGAATATCGTCATACTCACAATGGGGGCACTCTATCCCATCAGGCCAACGAGTCTCAACAAACCATTGCTCCGCTGTGGCATCATCCGGAAACTTATTGAGTAGTTCGATGAGTGATAAACTATTCTGTGGCATATACTTACCTCAAGCGTTAAATGTTTAAATGATGCGCTTATGTACTTGATATAAGTATATGTAGAAAGTCTGAAGTCGGCCACAAAAATCGGATTTATTTACGCACTCGTTTCGATTTTTTGCGCCTTTTGGTCTTTACTGAGCGTTTAGAAGTTATTACACTATTATTAGATGGATTCATCAACGCCTTTGCTACATTCTCCGGAGTGTCATCAATGCGCGGTATCAACTGTTCTTCCATCATGGTCTTAGACATCTTCAACCCCCTTTTTATGGTGTACGTGACAAAATGGCAGGCTTTTCGAAAATTTGACATGCCCACTCCATCCTGCCAATCTGTCCGTTGATTGAAACTCCGAACCTCTATATATTGTGGGGGTGATGTCCTACCATCACCCCCACATGAGTCCCAATAAACTCTCCAACCGTTAGGAGTATTTATCTGCGGTCACTCAAACCACAGGAGGTAGCAATGTACCTTAGCAAGTTTATCAAGACTCGATCCGTGCGACGCATCGTCGCGGTCGCGTTGTTTGTGTGGTTATTTGGCGTTAAATCGCGCTTCAAACGCTTCTGATGTTATAGACTATGCGATGTGGCGCAATAAAGTGTTCGTTTCTTTTTGACCTTTTACTAACTCACGTAGTAACTTATTTGTTTCGTCCTGTGAATGTACTAAAGTGGACTGATCCCTCACCAGAGTAACAAGGCAGTTTTCTATATTCTCAAGACGACCTTCTATACGCTCCAATCTTACATCTGTAACAGTTCTAATCCCGTTCATTTTATACCTCTTATGAGTCAACTACCTATACAAGTCTTTAACCCATTACACTTACAATAATGTAACTTACCATAATAAGTTTGTCAACGGCAATAAGTTAATAACTCATACCAATTATGGTATCGTCATTTTACGGGATAGTTCCCGAAAAAAGACCTTAAGTTACGACTCCTCTGCTACATTATCCAATTCTTGTAATAGCTCCCCATCAATCAAATCAATCAATTCCTGCACCGTCTCAACAGTGAGTTGCGACGACTTAAAACCATGAGCAATTGCATCTCGCGTTTTTTGTGCGTGTTTGAGATCGTGATATGTTTCTCGTGCAATGATCCCTTCAAAAGTCATTTGCTTAAGCAGATAATCGGGTGTTGCAGTTTTACCCGCTATTTCCTCTTTCACCGCCAGAATTCTCAATATCGCCTCCACCAAAGACCACCCCATGAGAAATGCAGCCTCTAAATGTCCATTTTGGAAAAATAAAGCCACTTCTTTCCTTTTTGAGCGAATTTCTTCAACTGTGAGCGGTGAAGCCCCATTCATAAAAAATGAATTTTCTGGCCCTAATAAAAACAACTCAAATTTCCAGTCAGCCTCATTTCTGACAACTTTTGCCAATTCATTTACTTGAGGAAAATCAGAAACCTGCCCACGCGTTCTTACTTCGACCACAATATGTTCATCGCCTTTATGTACAATCAAATCTGGCCGAAATGCCTGTAAAAAATCAGGTAATTGATCGCCCTGAGGTTCGATCAACACATCATAGCCTTTGTCGCGATATACTTGCCCAACTTTCTGGACACGCTGTCTTTCGCTTTCGCGAGCAGTTAAGTCAGCCATTGAACACTTCTTCCTTTATTTGGCGTTTCATATTGCGGAAAGATCGATATTCTTAATGATTAACCACGAGCGGAGTACAAATGCCTGTCTGTGTGCAGGCTTTCCGCACAGGCGGGGCCACCTCTCAGGCCAGTTCAAAATCACAAAAGGATGCTGTCTGAGCTGATCACCATGAAAAACCGCTCACTAAATAAAAGCACTTCAGCACAGGCACTGAAGTTATGGCGAGCGGTTTTTTTCGTGTGCAAATCTGAGATGCGGATGCGTTTTTTGTCTGAGGTTGGGCAATCGCGTCACACCTCTAACATATCCTGAAATGCCTCGATATTGGACACCTGGATCGCCGAGCGGTGCAACTGCTTGAGACGTTGCAAATCGTCAATCGCCGCAATGCGAGCGGATAAGGGATGTGTCTCGGAGAGGCCAAATCGAATCGCCAATACGTCGAGGATATCTTCAATAGCGCGTTCTCTTTCTCCTTGCTCAATGCCTTGCTTAATCCACTGTTCTTTGTTTTCCTCTATCTCTTGATCAAGCAAGTATTGGGCAAAAGATGATTCGCGGATGAGATCCATCACCCCCTCCTTTGAAATAAGATCAGCAATCATTTTCCGATCATGCACTAACTCACCCAATACAGACAAAGCAGTTAGAAAATCGCCTCTGACAGACTCATCCAGCGGCAGGTCTGTCGCCCTGTCAACACACGTACGCATCCACGCCTCAGAACCCATCCTTAAGCAAATACTGAGCCAGAAAAATACCATCATCCAGAAAATTGAGCGACAAATTGCGTTGGCAGACACCCAAGCACCCTCATTGTGCCTGAAATATGCTGTATGACGCCCATGTTCACAACTTGAATATTAAGGATCACCTGTTAAAATAAATGCGGAGCAGAACAAGTGTCGGCTACAAAGGTGTACATTTTGATTCATGAACAGACGGTATCGTGAAAGATATGTACGCCTTTCCGCCATGCAACCCAACGCAGATGGACGCGGAGAATCTCTTCATCCTTTCAGCACCTCTACAAGTTGGGCAAGCAATTCATCCAGCCAAACCTGCGAACCCCCCATCACTGGATAGAAACATTCCAGTGCAGGCTCTGCCCATCCTGATTCAGACAATTTTCCGTTCAGTTGTCCAAAAACCGAGGTACCTCCACCGTTTCATAGTTCATTGCCTTTTATTGACCGAATAGCGTTCAGTCCTTATTTTTTTGACAATTCAAAGACCGCTTTCGTGTGCAACGCATTGATGCTATCGTAAGATGCTTTCGTCAATGCTAAATCTGCCCGCATCTTGGCGAGGTTTTGGATTTTTATGGCACGCATACGATCCTTTTCTTCTTTTTGACGGCGATATACCTCCTTTGCATTGAATAACTCCTTCTCCCAATGAGATATTTCGTCTGTACGTTTCTGGGGTTTCGTGAGTTTTGGTGGATTATTTTTGAGCCTCTCAAGATCGGCAGTTATTTTAACTATCGAGTCTTTTATTGCAGCCAGAAACCAGGAAATGTGACGCACGTCTTTACAACCGAAAATATACCAAGCTGACAAAACCGAGCGCAAACCCATCGCCTTATCATCTTCACTACAAGGCGCGGCTAAAGTAAATCGAATGGGGTAATGATCCCTACCAAGTCCTTGTTCTTCTCTTCTCCTTCGGTAACAATTGCTGCTTTCCCGTTCATTTTATCAAGAGCACATTTCTTGCTGTCGGTTTGTTTCACTTCCTTGGCGGGTTCTATTTTCAGTCCCTTTTCCATCGCACATTCTACCCTCTGTTTCCACAATTCTTTTGCGTTTTGATCTGCCAAGTATTCTGCCAAATTCGCGTCCGATAACATTTTCCATTCGTTTTTGACCTTTATGGGTAAGTAGGAGAAAGAGTGTATCAATATCTGTCGTCTGCACTCGTCCAGATTTTGCCATGTATAGGCTTGTAACACTTCTCTTTGTATATACGCTTTCACATTTTTTCCTGCGCCACTTGCTGCCATCAAAGTATCCTCCAGATAGATTCCTACCGTGGTTGCTATTTTCGCTGCTGCTCGTGCTGACGCTCCTGTGTGTACCTCGGCGTTCCTTACTTGGCGAACCTCCTCCAGGAGATCCTTAAAATCCTCTTCTTCCTGACTTGCTATTGGGTGATGCTTTTTTATGAACTCTTGAAGCGGCTCTATCAAATCGGCCAAGCCATTTACACGCTTTTTAGCTAATGCTGTGGGTTTCGTTTGGGATAACACTATGGCTTTTCCCACTGCCTCGATTGCTTGCACTATTGTGAGCCAGTTTTCTCCGTCTTCCAAGACTTTATATCTTTCCTCCTGTAATCGCTTTCGTAGATGTAAGCATTCCTTTTTACACTTTGTCATATAATCTCTCCGGTTTTTTTGAGCGCGTCCAATACCTACCGCTGTGTTGCATCGAGAACCGGCGACATCAATTAGTCATTGTCTGAGAAATTTTCATTCATGAGATATAAACGCTTCTTTCAGTATGATTTAATCCATTTGTTCCAAGAGAAATTTCTCCTGCTCAACTCTCTACACAGTGTGTAGAGAATCTCTGCATCCTTTCAGCGCCTCTGGTTGGGTAAGCAATTTATTGCGCTTATCCCGCCAAATCCCCATCCTGCCCATCCTCCCATCACTGGATAGAACCCTTCCAGTGCAGGCTCTGATCCAGACAGTTTTTTCACATCCCATCATCTGAGAAGCATGAAGGTTGACAGGGGCATGCTAACAATTCGGGGATCGTCAACTTCTTCGGCATTGTCCTGTGTGATCAGCAGGCCAAAAGCGGCATTGTTCACTGACTTTTCCAGAAAAGACCGAATACCCAGCGTATCCCGTAAGGGATCTATCCTGCGTTGATATTTGATTTCTACCGGCACGCGTTGAGCACCGACAGTCAAAACAAAATCCACTTCACGGTCTATTCCCCGTTCGGGAAAATGGGCGATGTCCAATCCGTGAATCGTCGAGGCAGTTGCGCCGAAAATACTCTCCGAAAGATGCCCGGCTAATGTGGTGAGTTCGGGACGCTCTGTCAGGGCTTCCGACGTCAATGGAATCTGCTCTTGAAGCCAACTGGCTCGCAAGCCGTGATCAACCAGACAAAGTTTGGAACTCCCCCGCTTTCTTTTGAGCCGTATTTCAAGCGGTGGAATCAATCGAATCAGAAGTGTATCACCGAGAAATCTCAAATAGTGCGTCACGCGCTGGCTACCGATATTTGCGCCAAGCGATAGGTGCGCCTCGTCCGCAAGCATTGAAACCGTCGGCGCCTGCCCAGCGTAGCGACAAGTCAGGCGAAAAAGTTCTTCAAGCAATTGAGGATCTCTCGTTCGCCCGCGATCACCAACCCGAAGATCGTGTTGGATCACGCGCTTAATCACGGTCTCGTTCAACTGATCTGCAAGCACAGCCCATTCGACATCCTTCTGTTTGTGAACGATGGGATAGCCGCCGCGCTCTGAAAAATGCCGAAACGCCTCATTCCGAAATCCCGTGTTATCCTCACCATGAACACGCAGTTCCCGCCAGAAATTCTTGTCAATCAGAAAACGCAGACCGTTATCCTGCAGGAATGGCTTCGGCATTTCCAACTCGCGCAACGCGCCGATTTCGGTCAGCGAAAGCACCCCCGCCTCAATGGTGTTAATGCGTCCTGCCAGACTATCCCGGCCCCTTTCAATCTTCAGTGCAGAACTTCCAGTAACGACAACTTTTACTGAAGCATGATCTACAAGGGATTTCAGTTGTGCATGCCAGCCGTCCAGATTCTGAATCTCGTCAAAAAAGAGATATGCCTTCTGGCCATCTCGCGCTAACGCATTGAAACGCGCCCCTGTTATCTTTCGTTCAAACCAGCGGGAAATAGCGAGAATCGGATCCTCTATCCTTTGCAACGATGCCAATTCATCAAACTGTACGCGAAGGATACTTGTGGGGGACACGCCTTCGTCGAGCAAATCCGCAATAATTTGAAACTGTGCTGTTGTTTTTCCTACCTGGCGCGGGCCTCGCACCACGATGATCGGAGCTATCTCTGCATCCAGACGGCGGCGTATCTGCGCGACCAGATGGCGGCGCGTTTGCGGTTGCAGAGGCATGGGGTCACCTTCCCACCAGGGATTAAACCGGCGCAAGTCAGCGACCAATTGCGGCGGGAGCCCGCTATCGGCAAAAAGCGAATCCTGACTGCTCATGATCAATCCTTTCTCCAAAGTCTTGCATTTCGACAACGCGAAACTCCGGCTACCTCCACATCCCAATAATATACAGCATTAGTGCCAAATTCTCGCATACCAATATCAGCTACTCACAATTGCCTCTCAAAGTGCTTCCCCTGCTTCGCCGCTTGCCATTGGTCTTCTGTATCGATCTCAGCGCCGGGATCGCCCTGTTGTTTCATCCAGCAGTCAAGCTCGGCAGACAGGCGTTTCTTCGTCTCTGCGTGCGCGGGATCATCAGATAGATTATTCAACTCGCAGGGATCCTCATCCATGCGATACAACTGCTCGGGGGGGCGGCGCATGTACCGATCCACCAAAAACCGCGTATGCTCATTAAACGTCGTATCAAAAACCCACGTCGGCCAGTACTGGTGCCATCGAAACTGACCCATCAGATGCTTCTCAATATAGATCGCCTCGAGCGTCAAATTGCGGATATAATGATACGTACCATCCGTCACCGCGCGGATCGGATAGGGCGGACCCTCGGGAATATTATTATGCATAAAATACGCGAAATCCCGATGCACATCTGCCTCGCCCAAAAGCACAGACATAAAACTCGACCCATCAAAATCAATCGCCCCTGAATCACCCCCCGCAGCCTCAATCAGCGTAGGCGCAACATCTTCATACTGAATAACCGCATCGGTATATCCCGGCTTCACCACGCCGGGCCAGCGCACAATAAAACCCGTATGAACACCCGTATTCCAATTCGTCCACTTGCACCCGGGAAACTGCGACCCCTGTTCAGACGTAAAAATCACCAGCGTATTATCCGCCTGCCCGCTCTCATCCAGCACCGCCAGAATCTCACCCACCTCCTGATCCAGCACCTCGATCTCCGCCAAATATTTGGCATAATCACTCCGCGTCTCCTCTGTATCCGCCAGATACGGAGGCAACTTCAACGCATCCCGATCAAAATGCTCGGGATTGCCCAGCGTCCACGGCGCGTGCGGCTCAAAAAGACCCGTCACAAGACAAAAAGGCGCATCCCGATCTTGATCCACAAACGCGCGAATACCCTCAACGCCAAACTCGGGATCGGGATGCGTACACCCCCCCTCAATACCCGGCACATATTCAAATGGAAAACTCTTATTGGGACCAACGTGCTTCTTGCCACAAAGCCCCACGCGATACCCCAGATCCCCCAGAAAATGCGGAAGACTCCTCGTCCCCGGACGCGCAGCAGAATGATTCCAGCACGACCCATTGCGCGCCGGATACAACCCCGTATAAAGCGCCGTACGGCACGGATTGCACATCGCCATTGGCAAATACGCCCGATTAAAAACCAGACCATCCCGCGCCAAACCGTCGATATTCGGCGTATCCACATTCTGCCCACCGTAAAGCGACAAATCGAGATACGTCGCATCATCTGCGATCATAATCAAAATATTCGGTTCCATAGCCCCTCCTTCTTAAGCCCCAATCGCACCAGCAACTCTGGCGGCGCATCAATAGCACTCAATTTCTCAACCATCAAACTCTGCATACGGGCCAGCGCATCTGGTTCACTATCGGCAAGATCATTCTCCTGATCGGGATCCGAAGGCATGTGGTACAACCGCGTCTTGTGCTTCTCGGGATGTCGCGCAGGCGTCTGCTTGCTCCGAAGCACATCGGCACCCCAATCAAACTGATTCCGATTCGCAATAATACTCGAATAAGCATACACCGGCGGATTGGACTCATCCACCCCCTGTAACAGCACATACTCCCCATCGGTAATATTGCACGTCCCCGAAAACTGACCGTACAAAATCGCATCGCGCCCGGGCGCATCTTCATCCCGCAGAAACGGAATCAAACTCTGCCCGTGCAAATTCACCCCATCGGGTAACCCCATCGCCTCTATCACAGTCGGAAAATAATCAACCGGCTGCACAAACTGCACGGGACGCGCCCCATGACCAAACTCGGGATGCCACACAATCATCGGAATCCGCGTAATCTCATTCCAGAGCACCCAGTTCTTTCCCGTACGCCCGTGATCGCCATTATGCGTCCCGTGATCCGACGCGAGAATAATCATCGTCTCATCCATCAACCCCATATTCTCAACCTGATCGAGAAAATGCCCCACCCAGCGATCCACCATCGTCACCTCACCCGCATAAATCGCCTGCACCCGCTTCAACTCCGCCTCCGTCAAATTGCCATCCACCCAATCGTACGGCGCGACCGGATACTCCATCACATCGCCATCCGAATCATCGTACAACTTCACATAGTGGCGTGGCGGATCCCAGGGCTCGTGCGGATCAAAAGAATCAATCATCAAAAAAAACTCCTGATCGGCATTGTGCTGAAGCCACCGCGCCGCCCGTGAAAACAACTGCGGCGAAAACCAATCGCGTTCCTCTTTGCGGATATATTGCGCATTGCGAAAATGCGGTTGCTCGGGCCTGTTATGCGGCGGATAATCCAGCGTCCGATTATCAAAAACAATATCCGAATCCGTCACATACCGGTCGCGCTCCTGCCCGCGCACAAAATCAAACCCCGAAAACGGACGCCAGTACCCACTGCCCGGATTGCTCGTCCAGTGATGATACACATCCGTAAAAAAATAGGACACCTTACCCGCCTCATGCACCGTCCCACCCAGCGTCACATCATCGGGTTCTATACCACCCCAACCCCGCCACGGAAACTCGTATCGCCCCGTCGCAATATCCCGGCGACACGGCAGCGTGGGATACGAAGCCAAATACGCATTCTCAAAAACCGCTGACCGCTCGGCAAAACGATCTATATTCGGCGTGTGAATCCGGGAATTATCATAACACCCCACGTGATCTCGACGCCAGGTATCCAGCACAATCAGAATAACATTCATAAAAAACTCCTCATGTTAAAACCTCTTCTACCCTCACCCGCAGATCCGCCACAGAATCACCCGCGGCATTGAGCACCACAGGACCATCATACCCATTCGCCTTGAGCGCATAGACCACATCCATATCACCCTCGCCAACGGTCACCAACCCCATGCGCGCCACATACTTATCTACAATTCCAACAGCATTATCAACATCCATCGCATTCAGCCAAATATGCGCACGCTCGGGCAAATCGGGCATCAAAGCGTCAAAATCCGCCGCACTTTCCAAACAAGTATCCACCCCATTCCCTATATTCAGTGTCACATCGAGAATCGTTTCGAGCAACGCATGCACACCGTTCACCAGAGCCTCGCGCGCCTCGCGAGAACGCGCACCACAGAGAAAACTTGCACACCGCAAGCGAAGCGCACGCGCCAGATGAATATCCCACTCAACCTGCCGCAAATTAGAACCTGGATCATCGCGCACATGTAGCCCCATCAACGCCACACCCGCATCATCGAAATAATCGCGAATCATCCTCACCGACGCATCTGGATGAAATGGCGAACTCGCCGTAAACGCACAATGCAACACCATAGCATCAAAACCCGCTGCCTTCGCAATATTCAAGGCAGCGGGCAACACGGCTTTTGGACACATAACAGGATCAAAACACAAACGCAAAATAAGCCTCCAGAAGTTAAAACATAACGTCATGTGTGACTTTAAAATAATGGTGAAGAAAACAAGCAATCAGTGGTTAGCAGTCAGAAAAACAAGGATTTTAGAGCCGTCATTGCGGCAGGGTGTTAGCCGCAATCCAGTGGTTTTGACTTTCTTATACGTCATGTGTGACTTTAAAATAATGGTGAAGAAAACAAGCAATCAGTGGTTAGCAGTCAGAAAAACAAGGATTTTAGAGCCGTCATTGCGGCAGGGTGTTAGCCGCCACGCGCAAGCACAACGCCAGTAATCCAGTGGTTTTGACTTTCTTATATCTGTTTATCGGTATTACTATGTGGTGGTTTTGAAGTCACACATCACGTAAAACATAAAAAGATTCGGCACCACTTAGTGAAAGCATCGCCCTTCTAAACAACGACTCTCATCTCAACGCAATTAAGTGTCTTCTTCATCTTCAATTACCTCTTGAGAGACTGTTTTAAAACTCATTTTGCCCCTTCTTGGCTATGCGCTATTGCCCTGTCATTCTGAGCGGAGCGCAGCGGAGTCGAAGAATCTCTTACCAACTCAGGTGGAAAAGATGCTTCGGCTACGCTCAGCATGACAAAACGCCTGACATGAGTAACATCAGGTATTAATTTTAAAACAGCTTCTGAGGAGTATCAATCCAATCGACTAAAACCTGTTGAAGGTCGATTTCTGGATTAAAAACCAACAATTCTTCAACACGAGCGGCTCGGAGTAGGCGTTGATCAGAGGCAACCAGTACCAGATCATCTCCTACATTACGAAGGTGTTTTGCAATCTCCAAGACCGAACGTAACACAACGCCATCAACACTATTGAGCGAGTGTGTTTCGATCAAATTCATCGATGCCCAGATGAGAGAATCCGGCACTGAAATCGTTTTGAAATCCGATTGACTATCGATTACCTCATAATCGAGATTAATGACTGCTTGAGAAAAATCGCGGTTTGTGATTCGTCCGTCATTCTTCTTACGCACAAAGATCCAAAACACTTCGAGGGCACCGAAAACAGAGCACATCAAGCGATTCAAAGGAACATTATTAAAAAGAAAGTTCACTTTATCGCTACCGACCTCTGAGGTATAACGCTTGACAAGTGCGCTGGCATCAAAGTAAAAATGGAGCACTATTATTCCTCGCGTTCTTTGATAATTGCGCTACTAAACTCGTTATCCTCCCCTCGGATTCCGTTGCGTACCATGCGCGCTTGAAGTTCCTCGGCAGGAATGGGTTTTCCAGAAATTCCCATCTTTTCACGCATTTCACGGAAAATTTTTGCATGTCGCTTTTTGTTGCGTCCGTAATAGGCCATAACCTCTGTACCTGTTTTGAAATTCTTAGGGGCTTCTGGAAACAACTCATCAAAAAGCCAGGAAAGTTGCCAACTCGTCTCCTCAACCGTTTTTTCCAATTGATCTAAACGTCGTGCCAAGGTTTCGGGCGTTTCAGCCATGGTAAACTCCTCCTTTTTTCTTAACCTCTCACATCCCCTCCCAATACGCCCACATATCATCGGGATCTTCAAACTTCAGATCATCCCAATTCGTCCACCGAAAACGCGTAATAATCGCCATGCGAATTTCATCGCTACAATTCATACTCGCGCTGTGAACCAAATGACTATGCCAGATCATCGCGGATCCCGCTGGCCCAGAAATCTCCTCATAATCATCCTCATCCCAATCGAGAATCTCCAGCGGCCTCGTCGAACGCGGCTCCCCCTCATAAATCGGCAAATCGTAAAACTTCTTACCCAAACTCACCCGCGAATGGGTCTTAAAATAATCCGCCATGTATTTATGCGTCCCCGGCCACACGCAGGTACCGCCGCCCTGGGGCTTCACATCATTGAGATACAGCGTAATACCCACCGTCCAATTATTCACAACACCGCTACCAAGCCCGTGACCATCCATGTGATTGCCTCTGGGACCTACCCATTCGCCACCCTGAGGAAACCGCAAATTCGCCGACGTAACAGGTGGATGCAAAGGCGCCAAACGCCCCTTACCAGCCAACTCTTCAACCATGTCGTACAAAGGCGAATCGTAAACCAACGTGTGAAACGCCGCGTGCCCATCCATCCCTTGAGACCCTTCTTTCCCAACCCACGAAGAAGGATCATTGCGATCCACAGGCAGATGATCCCAGATCACATCTCGCGCGGCTTCCATCTGTTCGGGCGTCACCGCATCGCGTTTGATCACATAGCCCTTCTCCCGAAACACCTCTTTATCATCAACCGTCAAATACGCCATCACACGCTCCTTCCATCTGCGATATACCGCTTGACCATCTCCCTGAACTCGCGCACAATACCCGGTTCCCGGTTAAACTTATTATACGACTCAAACGGATCATCTCCCATATGATACAACTGACCCCTTGACCCCGGCACAGGCTCCGTCCCCACACATCCATCCACACCGCGCCCCATATCTCCGGAATTATCGCAATCGACAATCAACTTCCAATCCCCTCGCCGAATCGAAAACACCCCCATGCAGGAATGGTGTATCAAATCATCGCGAACAGGCTCATTCTCCCCCATCAACGCGGGCAAAAAACTCGCACTATCTTCCCCCGCATCCTCTGGAAGTGTCTCCCCCACAATATCCGCCACAGTCGCCATAAAATCCTGCAACCCGACCAGCGCATCGCAACCCGAATTGGGCGCAACAACACCCGGCCAGCGCGCGATAAACGGCTCTCTGTGTCCCCCCTCCCAGATAAACCCCTTAAAACCGCGCCAATCACCGCAGGACTTGTGACCATACGTGCGCCCATTACAACCGGGCAGAGCACCATTATCACTCGTCACAATAACCAGCGTATCATCCGCCAACCCACAGCGATCCAGCGCATCCATCACCTGCCCTACCATCCAGTCAAACAGCGCGACCATATCCCCCCGGGGACCCGCCTCACTCGCACCGCGCAAAAACTCCGGCACACACGCGACCGTACACGGTTCATGCGGCGCAGAAGCCGCCAGATAGAGAAAAAAGGGCGTATCTTCATCCTGTGCCCGCTCCTCAATATACGCCACCGCTTTCTCCGTAAAAGCCGGATCCGCTTCCTTGTGGTCCCAATCCGGAACCATCAAACCGCGCCGACCACCCGCCATCTCAAACGGCTTTTGCACACTCGGAATACCCACTGTCTGATCCTGATCGATAAAACAATAAGGCGGCTGCGCCGTCGAACAACCCGATGTCCCGTAAAACCTGTCAAACCCCAGCTCAACGGGTCCACCTGCAATCGGCTTTGAAAAATCGATCTTATCTTCCTCCACCGGATCGGGTGATCCCCCCGGCCAGGGCAGGGGCTGATCAAAATCAAACACCTCACCATCCTTCACACCCCAACCCAAACCCAGATGCCACTTGCCAAAACATCCCGTGTGGTATCCGCACTTTTTCAACAAAGAAGCCACCGTGACCCGCTCAGGTTCAATCAATGGCAATTCGTAATTGAACAATACATGGCTCTTCAATTCGGTGCGCCAGCAATAACGCCCGGTCAAAATGCCGTATCGTGTGGGCGTACACACCGCCGAAGGCGAATGCGCATCCGTAAACCGCATCCCCTCGCGCGCCAACCGATCCATATACGGCGTGGGGATCTTCGAATGCGGATTATAACATCCCACATCGCCATAGCCCATATCATCGGCGAGGATATAAACAATATTCGGACGTGTTTTCGGCATCTCTAACCTC
The DNA here is from genome assembly GCA_951812755.1 of uncultured Latescibacterota bacterium. GTDB lineage: Bacteria > Latescibacterota > UBA2968 > UBA2968 > UBA2968 > VXRD01. The sequence continues at coordinate 6,193,195 of OX638329.1, read as the reverse complement.
TTGTGTCTTTGTGTCTTTGTGTCTTTGTGTGAGGCCCTCTCACATTTCGCATCTCATATTCACCCACGGTTCATCCCCCGACACATCGACCAGCACCGTACCATCGAATTTAGCCGGAGACAAAATCGCCAGAAAAACCAGATCCTCATCCCCGGCATTATACGTCCCATGTACCATATCCATCGGAATATGCGCCGCATCACCCGGACCCAGAATTTGCGAATCCCTATCCACCCACTGTTCCGCCGTTCCCGCAACCACATAAATAATCTCTTCCATACACGGATGGCGATGAAACGCGTGCGCCTTGCCCGGCGGCATCGTCACCCGCACCAGCAACAAATGATCCGCCTCGGTCAACCCCTCCCGACTGATCCACTCATGCGGACCCCACGGCAATTCCTCCACTTGCACATCGTCTTGCGTGATAAACCTGAGTACATCGGACTTTGACATCGCGCACTCCTTGCAAAACCTCTGGATCGCGGCTAAAACCCTGCCGCGATGACGACTTTCGCCTCCTCACACTTCACACTTCTCATCACTCCTGCGGCAATTCCTCGGCACTGATATCGATCTCCTCGATCAACCGCGCCAGATCTGCTTCCACTTCTGCCTGCACATCGGCATACGCCGGATCGCCGTACACACTCGTCATCTCCCAGGGGTCTTTCTCCAAATCGAACAAATCGCGCTCGCCGGTTCGATGTACTGCAAGCGTATAATTTTGCGTACGCACACCATAGTGCTTCGTCGGCCCATCCCAATACGCATAAAAAGCCGACTGCCGCCAATCCTCTGGCGTGTCCCCCTCGCACAGCGCGCGAAAACTTCTGCCCTGCACCTGTGCATCGGGTTGCAACCCTGCAAAATCGAGATACGTCGCACCAAAATCCACATTCACCACAATATCCTCATTTACCGAACCCGGTGCAATCACCTTCGGATACCGCATCACATAAGGCATGAGAAGCGACTCCTCCAAAATCAACCGCTTATCAAAATACGAATGCTCGCCCAAAAACATACCCTGATCAGACGTATATACCACAATCGTATTCTCCGTCAACCCCTCCTCATCCAGATAATCCAGCAACCGCCCCACACCCTCATCAATCGCCGTAATACACCGCAAATAATCCTTCACATACTTCTGATACGCCGCCTGAATCTTCTCCTGCGTACTCATCCCCGTCGTATCCAACCGCCCGGTGGGCCACTCTCTTCCCCGGACCCCCTCATCCATCCGCTCGGCCTGCGAGAGCATCGTGCGGTGGTGATTCTCCAACGCACTGGACACTTTGTCAAACGGCTTATACAAATTCGACGGCTCGGGCACATCCCCATCCGTGAACAAATCCGCATGACGAGGTGCGTACTCCCACAAACCATGGGGAGCTTTGTGATGGCACAGCATCAAAAAGGGCTTATCCGGATCGCGCGCCTTCAACCAGTTGAGCGACAAATCCGTAATAATATCCGTCGCATACCCCTCGTACTGCGTTGGCTCGCCGTTGCGCGTAAACGACGGATCAAAATAAGCACCCTGCCCCGGCAACACCTCCCAATAATCAAACCCATCCGGCTCAGATCCCAAATGCCACTTACCCGCAATACCCGTTTGATATCCAGAAGCCTGCAACTGCCGCACAAAATTGGGATGATCGTCACTCAGCGGTTGATTCAACCGCAACACCCCATTTTTATGGCTATATTGCCCCGTAATAATACTCGCCCTGCTGGGCGAACACAGCGCATTATTGCAAATACAATTGTCAAACCGCATGCCCTCATTGGCAATGCGGTCAATATTCGGTGTATCCACCACCTCTTTCAGCCATCCGTTATAACAACTAATGGCATTCACAGTGTGATCATCAGACATAATGTATAGAATATTAGGACGTGGATCAGACATTAAAATTCCTCCATTGGTTAAGGGAAGTCCTCCCGATTAGACATACACGATACTTTTTTTGATATTCTGAGCAACATGCGGAATCCGAATCCCTTGAATACCAGCATCTGTCAAGATATCTACCCGTTTGCCCAGGATAGCCTCGAGATATTCGCTAAACTCAATGAACCGAAAACCTATTGGATGTTCAAATTCCACAACAAGGTCAATGTCACTCGATTCAGTGACCGTACCTTTCGCATAAGACCCAAACAAACCGATTCTCTTAACCCCGTACTCAGATGCCAGATACGGGCCGTTTTCCGAGAGAATATCTGTGATTTTTTCTTTTGTCAACATCGCCAATTTCTCCCTTAAATGGTTTCCTTTTTTTACTCCGGAACATAATCATCAACAAACTCCGGCATCAAATCCAACACCTTCTGCAAGCGCTCACGCGCCTCTTCAGATTCGACATCGCCCTGCCCCAAAACAATATCGTATTCTTCCAGCCGATCCGCAGGCACATCGTAAAAACGCCTATCGTGATAAATTTTAAACCGATGTTCCCGCGCAAACTGCCCCGCGTGATCCTGGCCAAAACCAAAACGCGGGTTATAATGACAAAAAATCCAATCCCTCGGATCGCCTCGTTCGCCCCGCAACTGGGGCAAAAAACTGCGCCCATCACACGGCATCCCTTCTGGAATGGGCGCATCGGCCAAATCCATCAGCGTAGGTAAAAAATCGCTAAAATCCACCAGATCATCTGACACCACGCCCTCTGGCGCCACACCCTTCCAAAAAGCAATAAAAGGCACATGTGTTCCCGCATCGGGCATCGTACCCTTACCACCCACAATCTCGACGCCGCCCTCAAGCTGAGATGTAATCGTGCGATGCGTACCATTATCACTTGTGAACATCACCAGTGTATTTTCGAGCAAACCGAGCGCCTCGAGCTTCTCCACAATCCGACCCACCAGCTTATCCGCATACGCCACCATATCGGCAAAATAGCGCGTATCCTGCTCACCTCTCCGATCTCTATCCCGCCACTCCGGGCTATCGGGCGTAGGCACAAAAGGCGCGTGAACCAGAATCATCGGATAATAGGCAAAAAAAGGCACCTCCCGATGTCGCTCAATAAAATCCAGCAAATAATCACAACAAATATCGGGACCATACCGGTCTTCGACATACTCGTCGGGTAACCACTCGCCATTGCGTTCAATTTGCGGATGCGCATATCGTCTCTTACCCATGCGCACACCATCTTCTGGCGGCTGCGTCATATTCCACAAACAATGTTCGTCAAACCCAAAATGCGCCGGCATCTTATTATCCTTACTCAACTGCCACTTACCCGCAACACATGTTGCATACCCCGCATCCCTTAACAAATTGCCAAACGTCTTTTCTTTCGGATTCAAATAGGCGAACCTGTCGTAATTCCGAAAATTGTACTGCCCCGTCATAATCTCCACGCGAGAAGGCGTACACAGCGGCGTCGAATAACAATGCGAAAACTGAATCCCCCGCGATGCCAGATCATCCAACACCGGCGTCTCATACGTCGTACTCCCATAACAACTCAAACACTCAAACCCCATATCATCTGCCATAATCAACACAACATTTGGTCTCGCCATACGCTCCTCCATTGCAAGCGGCGTCAATCCCAATGCCGAATTCATCGCCCCCCCGTTCGAATACCTGTTTGAAATGGCGTGCAGAAAAATAGAAAAAGATCCAATGCGCGGCGTCTAATCCGCTTCATACTCGCTCGGCATCACTGCCCAATTGGTACGCAATTCCGCGACGAGTTCAGCCGGTGGTTGCATAAAACGCTTAACCCGGGCACTGGCTTTGGCCTGGCGTCCGGGTCCGACCAGATCCCAGGCATTGTAGTGAAATTTGCCTTCGGGTTGCATCACGCGGATATTCAACGTACGGCGTGGCTCCCGAGTCTGGTTCATGCCAGCACAGTGCAGACCAGCCGCGTTGAGCACCAGCAGATCACCGGGATCGCCGATGACCTGTACCCTGTTGCTGTAGTGATCGGGGTTGGGATCCGGTGTCCCTGGGTCTTCGTCAGCCTTGAAGCAATGAGTACCCGGTATCACCGAAGTAGCACCGTTTTCAGCGGTATAGCCATCAAGCAAAAAAAAGAACCACAAGCCCCTGTGCTTGCCATTTGCGGTAAGGCCGGGGCGAAAATCGCGGTGAAAGCCTCCCAACTGTTCTCCGGGGTTGTAGCGTTGGGTATTGGCGACAAGATCAGAGAAGTGATAGGTACCCAGGGCAGGCTCGCTGATCGCGTGAACAGTATCGTGGTCGAGCAATTCTATCGCCGCATCACCCCACAAGAAACAAGCACGGGCATTGGGATTCAGGTCGAATTTGCGGTTCCCGTACTTGTCGCCGATATGCACCTCGGACAGCTTCATCCCCCCACGCCAGGCGGCAATGTAGTCATCGGCGGCACGCTGGGCAATATCGCGCAAAGGATCGAGGTACTCAGGTGCGATCTGGTTTCGTATAATGGTGTAGCCGTCGCGATCGAGATTGGCGAGATGTTCGTCCAATTCGCTGTCGCTGAGGGGATGGACTGGTCGCATGGACTGGTCTCCTTATCTCATCATTCTGCCTGCTTTTGTTGATTGCTCAAAATCTCTTCAAGAAGCGGCAATCCTTTGAGCCGTTCTTTCCAGTTTCGAGGCTGTTTTTCGGCAAGGCTCATAATGCCCTTGTTGTATGTAAAACCCTCGCTGGTCACATTCTCAATAATCGGATGCCAACTATCCCCCGTGCGATCTCTCACAACCCCAATTGAGGGACCTCTAACCCGTTTGATCTTCCTGTCATTCTCATCAAACCGTAGATCTTTCAGGTATTCTTCCGGAACATTCGCAAGTCCTTTGAGTGCAATGGCCGCATTTGTCCCAAATATCGCATGGATATTCTTTACCGTAGTCCCATCTGCAAACACACCGGGTTTGTAACGCTCGTCACTCTGATTTCGTTTCTCCACGTAACCAGGTCCCATCGTCACCGCGAAAGCACAGCTTTTCACAGTCACACCGTCGATCTTGACAACGCCATTTTGAGCTTTGTGTGGCCCGAGCAACACCGCCGTACTGCCGTTCTCACAATATAAATTCTTTGCCGTAATATCGTGCACCCCGCCGTTATGTCCTCCGGCACCCGTCTCCAGTCTAAACGTCACCCCACCACCAATGGCTTCGAGATTTTCAAAATGGATGGTCTCCCCCGCATGCATCTGGACCAAACCGTATCCCGGGCTGGAATTCGTACTCCTCAGATTTCTCACCAGACCATCGGTGGGCCTGAAGATGCCCCTGCTTTCGACATCCGTATCCCTGGATGGCGTAAAAATGACTGCACAATAGGTGGTAAAACTATCCTTAACATCAATATCGGAGAGCAGGAAATTTTTGACCTTCCTGCAGTTAACGGTCCGTATGCCTTCCCCCGCCACACTTCCGCGATCTGAATAATCGACAATAAACTTACCGCCCAGCCCGCGAATACTGACATTCTCTATGGATTCGGCATTTCTCCCCGTACCCAATCCAAAAACGATGGTCTTCGTACCTTTGGGCCAATAGGGTTTGATGACCGTATCTTTCTCGATCAACAGATGCACATTGGATCTCAAGTTGATACCCGCAAAACGATAGACCCCTTTCGGAACGATCAAACGTCCGCCACCTTTTGTCGAGACCTCATCAATCGCTTTTTGCAATCGCTCACTCTGATTGCTCTCAGCCCCATCATCAACCAGTCCGAAATCCGTCCTCAGATTCATTGTCAAACCATTTGGATCCATGGTCTCCACATATGCCCCCTCCGCAACCGCAGTCATAAAAAGCACGGTCATCATCAACAATACGGTCTTCATGGTTCTCTCTCCTCATTGACGTGCCACGTAAACATAGTAGGCACCGCAGATGGGCTGGTTGCGCTCGTCGTCGAACCAGGTGTGCAAAAGCGTGGGACCCGGCTCCAGATCTACGGTAAACACAACACCTTGATCGTCTGGCTCAGCGGGCCTGGTGTAGAATTGCCCACCGATCAGCACACGCGCTCTGGCAATCGGTAGCGCAATTCCCGCTCCCAGTTCGCCGTCGGTCAATTGAACCGCCTGGCAAGCCTCTCTCAGCTTGAGGCCGCTCTCTCTTGGCCAGCGCCGCAGTTCAAAAGTGTACTTGCCAGCGGCTTCAACCTGCAGATGCCAATAACTATTCCTCCGCGCAGCCGTCCTCACCTGCCGCTGCTGATCCACAAAGACATCCCTCCACTCGCAGGCCGATAGCGTCATCGGATTTTCGGCTTCACTGCCGATGGTAATCCGCTGCACTTGATTGGCGACCGGTTCCACTTCACGCCACCAGGCATTTAGGTAATCCCGCATCTGCCGGACAATATCAGGGTGCTGATCGGCAACGTCGAGATTCTGTTCGGGGTCGCTATCCAGATCATACAGTGCCGTTCCTTCAAGCAAACGCCACCGTTTCCAGAGCACAGCGGCCCCCTCGCGTCTTATGAACGAAGGGCTGTCAGGCGTCGGGTAGTCCAGTTCCCCGGGCATACGGCTGTAATTCACCGTCAACATGCGATCTTCCGGCACCTGCTCCGCACCTCGCAAAACCGGAGATAGGCTAATCCCGTCCAAACGCAATTCGGCTGGCGGTTCCAGCCCACAAAGCTCCATCAAAGTCGGCAAAATGTCCTGCACCTGAGTCAGTCCCTCAATCTCCCGGGGTCCGCCCAGATCACCATTTGGCCAATGCAAGAAAAACGGTACCCGGTGCCCACCTTCCCATAGCTCGCACTTTTTACCCCGCATCCCGGCATTGTAATAGACAGGACCGAAAGTACTGCCATTATCAGTCATAAAAATCAGGATCGTATTCCTATCTACATCCTGTTCTTGCAGAAAGCGTCGAAGCGCACCGACCTGAGTATCCAAATTTCGAATCATAGCGAGAAAGCGAATGATATTCTCTCGCAAATTTTCGGGAAGTGCAGGCAACTGGTGTTCATCCTCTGCAAATGCCGCCTCAATGGCCTCGCGGTCTTCGGCAGGCACAAAAAGTGGGGCGTGAGGGGCATTGGTCGGCAGGAAAGTAAAAAAGGGTTCTGAAGCCGCGATCCGTGCTTGCATCCACGCTTTTGCCGCTTTGAAAAAGACCTCGGTGCAGTACCCTTCCTGTCGCACGCGAGTGCCATTGTGACAGTATATATCGTCGAAGTAATCGTTCTCCCAGTAGTCGGGCACAGAACTGATGTGAGAAGATGGAAACCAGAGACTTTCCTCAAAACCGCGGTCCTGAGGACGGTACGGATAGTTGTCGCCCAGATGCCATTTGCCAAACACACCAGTTCGGTAACCGTTTGACCGGAAAATATCGGCCAGAGTCGGCAAATCTGGTCGCAGAAGCGAGCGTCCGCTACTCACGTTTACAGCGCCATTGCGTGCCGCATCAAGTCCGCTCAGTAATTGGCCGCGAGTAGGCGTACACATGGGCGCGACGTGAAAATCCATCAGCCGAATACTTTCCCCGTGCAAGCTGTCCAAGTTTGGCGTCCGGGCAACGGGATTGCCATGACAGCCCAGATCGCCATACCCCTGGTCGTCGGTAATGATCAAAATCACATTGGGGCGGGAATGTGATTCGGCGTGCAGGCTCGATGATTCGCGTTTTTTCAAAATAGTTCCACCTTTCAATGAACAATAATCAAGTCTTTTTCAGATCTTCCCTGGCTATTTGCTCTCTTTCTCCACGCATGGCCTCACCCAATCCACTTTTGTAATAGTATTCCGGCGGCCACCAGTGCTCTGTCTGTCGCATATTTGGAGCATCGTGGTCCTGACTCAAGTCGCAGTCAAATCGAGCCAGAATACTGTGCTTTCCAACACCTGTAAAGTGACATAACCCCCATGTGATCCCACGTCCGTTGTCGGTATTGGTAAACGCATCCGGCACGTAAGGCCCCGGAGCGATGGGCATCAGGCTGACGGTGGAAGCGATCTCGAAATTGATTCCGTCTGGGGCAAACTGAATCGTATTGTGCTCATTTCCATGTCGAATCGCAAGCGCGGCAATCCCTTCCTTGAAGGGAAACAGACCCGTTTCATGTCCTGAATTCAACACGGGATTGAGCGGGCATTTTTCAAACGGCCCCAGCGGATCGTCGGCAATGGCCAATCCCTGTAATCGGATGTTTTGCTTCCGTGCTGCGCCGCGTGTACCATACGTAATACTTGCCATCGGCTTTGATTACCTTGCTCGGATCACGCCTCGTAAGCTTGCCATCTCCTCCCCGGTAATCCAGCCCTTCGAGCGCCGTATATCGAAACTGGGAATACAGCTCATTCCACCAGGTAGAAGGCTCACTGTAGTTCGCAAAGAGCCGGTCCATAGCACGGCTCAAAGGCATATCTGGTCTTTCTCTTGGCATAACGTACGGAAAAACCGCTGCGTTCTTGTCCTTCTCATTGTTCATAGGTTTCTCCACTTTGTTCGATTGCTGAATCGAGATTAATAAATGAGCCGACCTTTGCGTAATGCAGGCTCATTGTAGCGCGCCATCTGATCAATCAACTCAGCTTTAAAGTTCTCAGCAACCTCTTTGTATTCGGGATCGGAATAGACGTTGACCAGCTCATCCGGGTCCTTGTGCAGATCGAACAACCAGGGATCATCGACCTGTGAGAGAACCAGTTTATAACGTCGGTTAACGGCCATAATGGTCTGCGATGCTGAAGTAGTCATATAGACAATGCGGTCGTCATCTACCACCTTTTCATCACCGAGAAATGCCGCAGCAGCATTTAACCCGTGGGCATCTGGAATCTCCTCCTCAATCCCCATAATGCCCAGAATCGTCGGGCCGAAATCAACCGTCGTATAGGCGGTATTCACAACTTTTCCCGGAGCGATCTTCTCGGGCCAGCGAATCACAAACGGAATTTTTGCACTGCCCTCGTAGGGCATCCCCTTGTTGTGGCGTCTGTGTTCGCCCATCAGGTCGCCGTGATCGGCGGTAAAAATTACGATCGTATTCTGATCCAGTCCCCCGGCTTCCAGATCTGCCAGAATGCGCCCCACATTATCGTCAATGCATTTGACCATGCCAAAATACCTCTGCATCTGACCCTGATTCAGTTCACGGGCCGTATTCCTGTCTCCAATCCGGTGCCATTTCGGCATTTTCTCCACGGGAAAATCCATCGTGCGCGGATTTTGAAAAACCATGTCTTTGTACATCGTGTCGTAGGGCGCGCGAACCGTATTTGGCCCGTGCGGATCCGGGATAGAGACCATAATGCAAAAGGGTTGATTCTGATCGCGCTCGATAATTTCCAGGGTGCGGGTAGTCAACCAATCAGTTGTAAACGATTTTTCGTCAGCACCATCTACTCTGCTGGCAGGCCCACCCCTGTTGTTCCTCGCCGCAACGTAAGGTGTGTCGTCCTCTCTCAACCCGAGTTTCTTCCAGTGCCCACGGTTCCACATATACCGATTGTCCTCAAAACCAAATTTTTGCTCTGGCGCAAAACCCGGCTTGGCTTCTCCACCCAGATGCCACTTGCCGAGATATGAGGTGGCATAGCCCTGATTTTTGAGCACCTCGGCAAAAGTGATCAGCCCCTCTTTCAGGGGGATATCGTTTTTATACACGTCGGTAGCAATCGGATAAAGACCGGAAACAAAAGAAGCACGCGAAGGCGAGCAAACAGGCGACGACGAATAATAACTGTCGCAAATAGCGCCGTCCCGGGCGAGCGAATCAATATGAGGCGTATCTACCTTAACGCCCGGTCCCCAGACAAAAGCCTGATCTTCCGTCATCAGATCGCGATAGCAACCCAATGTGCGAAAATTGTGTTCATCGGTGTGAATAATCAGCAAGTTCGGCTTACTCATTTTGATCTCCCTCCAGTTTTAGCCTAATCCTCATCGTGTCCTTTAAATCCCATAGATGCGTCGAGGATCTGACCACTGCGAATCCGGGTATGAGCTTCCCCGGCATACCGCATCATCTTCTCAAGAATGTCAGAATGCTGAGCCGCAACATCGTTCAGTTCCTCAATATCTGTGCTCAAGTCATACAACTCAAACGGCCCGTCCTTGTCTGGCCTCACCGCTTTCCAACTCCCCATACGAACAGCGCAGCTTTTCATATCCTCCCAATACAGGTACTCGTGCTGCTCCTGCTTGTGCCCGGCCCCACCGAGCAATGTGGGCGCAAGCGAAATACCATCAATATCAGACCCGGGCTTCGCCCCCGTCAGCTCTGCCAGAGTGGGCATCACATCTGGAAAGTACCCCAGATGATCAGAAACCGAACCCGGCTCAATCTGACCCGGCCACCGGACAATGAAGGGAACCCGCAGCCCGCCTTCATAGAAATTGCCCTTGCCCCCGCGGAAGCGTTCGCCCGTCCCGGGATTCAGATTGGGAGCAAAAAAGCCATGCGGATGGCTCTCATTTGCGAAATAAGGGGCGCCACCATTGTCGCCACAAGCAAAAATGATCGTCTTCTCGTCAATCTCCAACTCTTTTAGCAGATCCATAATCTCACCGATCTGCCGATCTGCCATTTCGACCATCGCCGCATACATCTGTGCGTCGTGAGGCCCCCTCTGGTTCCTGGCATCCCACTTCTCGTCCCTGTACTTCTGCCATGCCGGATCCGCTTCGGGCATCTTCCACTGACCGTGCGGAGGCGTCCACGGAAGATAGGCAAAGAACGGACGGTCTTTGTTCTCTCGTATAAACTTCAGCCCTGCTTCATGTATGAGATCATGGGAGAACACCTCCCCAGTGTGGAAATCACCTGTATTCCCCTCCAGATACATCTTCTCGCTGTTGCGGAGAAGGTACCTCGGATAGTACGTGTGCGCATGCACCTGATGATAATAACCGAAGAAGGTATCGAAGCCGTGTTTCTCCGGCACACCCGTTGTCCCGGCATCGCCCAAACCCCACTTGCCGAAGCCACCGGTCGCATAGCCCTCGGCTTTGAGCATCTCAGCGATCGTCACATCATCCTCACGCAGTGCCAGACCGCCGCCATTTGCGCGGATCGTTGTATGGCCCGTATGCTGACCCGTCATCAATGCACAGCGCGTTGGCGCACAGACATTACCCCCCGCAAGTATCTGAGTAAACCGAATGCCCTCGGACGCCATCTTGTCGATATTGGGCGTCTGAAGGATGGGATGCCCCATCGCGGACCACTCAAAGAATCCCCACTCATCCAGCATGATATAGATGATATTCGGCGACGTCATACGGATCTCCTTATCCCGTCCTCAAACTGCGTAACCGGTGGTCTTGATGGCTCAATCGGGCGAATAATCTTTCTGCGGGCAGGCGTTAGTCTCGCCACCAATTCATCGGAGTATTCATACCCAAAACGATCTCTGGTCCAATGAGAAGAATAGCGATAAATCAATGCGCGGCGTTCCCCTTTGTTGGTCCGCACGCTGGCACCGTGAATAAGCGCGTCTGTAAACACAACGGCATCTCCCGCCTTGAGATGCACCTCCTTGAGATAGGGCGCCATATCACCAGGCTCAAGAACATAATCCTTCCTACCCTGCCCTTTTTGATGCACCAGCGGATTTGGAAGATTGGACTTATGGGACCCCGGAACGACCAGTGTCCCACCATCCCCTGGACCAATATCGTTGAGTGCTAAAATGACATTCAAATTGCCACAGAAAAAGTTATTGTCGTGATACTTAAAACTCGTGCGATACATCTTGTTATGACCGCCCGAATGCAACCTCACATGGTTTCCTTGATGGATAATCGGAAGAAAATTCATCCAGATGTGCAACCCGTGATTATCCACGTAACGCTTGACAAACTCGATCCAGTTGGGGTTGTCAATCAACGCCTCAAAACACGAACCCCCTTCGATAACATTCCTAAAACTCACACTGTGACCACTGGTATTTTCATTCTTCACAACATGAACATTGCCCAGCCATTCCTCTCCAGCATCACTTAACGCAAGCCATTCATCGACCTTCTCATTGATCTCGGCAATGAGTCCCGGCTGCACAGCATTCTCTATAATGAGATAACCTTCAAGGTCAAAACAATAGTCATCCCATTCATTCGGCGTGGCTGTCATAGTCATATCCTTTAAAAATCATGCAGTCACAGATTGAGCAGGAGGTCTTATCGGCACAATAGGACGGATAATTTTTCTGCGATCGGGTGTGAGTCTGGCGAGCAATTCTTCCGAAGGTTCAAAACCTTGAGCATTTTTCGTCCAAAACGAAGAATACCGATAGATTAGTATCCTGCGTTCCCCCTCATTGATCCGCACACTGGCACCGTGTGTACAGGCATCCGTAAAAATAACAGCATCTCCTGCATTGAGGTGCATTTCTTTTAATAAGGGCGTCATTTCCGTCTGCTCAACCACATTCTTATGTCGCCCATTCTCCTCCTTAAAAATCAGGGGATTTTTAAGGTTACATTTATGTGACCCGGGCACAATCATAGTACCCCCATCCCCTGGACCAATATCGTTCAGCGCGAGCAAAACATTGAAATTGCCACAATAGAAATTATCGTTGTGATAGACAAAGCTGGTGCGATAACTCCTGTTGTGCCCGCCAGAATGAACAGGTACATAACTACCTTTCCGACTGACAGACAAATGGTTAGCCCAGATGTATAACCCATCATTATCGACATAGCGCTTCACATACTCGAGCCAGTTGGGATTATCGATCAATGCCTCAAAAGCTGGTCCACCCTCAATAATATTCGCAAACTTAATATCGGGACCCTGTACAGGTTCGGGATCACTACAGCGAACATGGCCGATCCACTTGTGTCCAGCCTCGTGTAAACCAACCCATTCATCGACCGTCTCATTAATCTCCGCAATCAACTCTGAAGAAACCGCATTCTTCAGAACGAGATATCCCTGAAGGTCAAAAAGATAGTCCTCCCATTCGGTGGGTGTAGAGATCATATCTTCTCCTTTCGCCGCAAACTCACATGAAACACTGAAGCCCCCAGCGTGCCCAGATCCCAATCGAAATCACTGGGGGCAATTGTACCGCTGCAAAAATACCTACGTCGCTTCAAAAGCAATCTCCCTATTATTCACAATGTAGCTTCGCCACCGCAATCGCATCCTCTTCCCAACAGGTATAAAACAAATACAACTGACCATCTTCTTTCAACACATACGAATCGTGTACCACATCGCCCTCCCAATCCTCCTCGGCGCGAATCATATCTTCGGGGGGATAGCTCGTCTGCCACGTCTGCCAATCGCCCGCGCTCAAATCCACAGTCGAACGCATAATATATTCCGGCTCTTCCCATTTCCGACTGTAAAACACCTCCAGTGTCTCGCCATCTTCCATCACCCGCACCGACCCGTGGCGCAGACCCAAACCCCCATTGGGGAGATGATCGCCCGCCAACCCATCGGCGACGAGATCATCTTCAATAGGCGATGATTCAGCAGACACCCACAAAGAATCGCTCGTATTCCAACCCGCTGGTGCATCCCACGGATGTTCGGGATCAGCTGGCTCTAAAAAAAATCCGCGCTGTGCAAAACCGTACCAATCGCCATGATAGGTAAACACGCGCAAATAATTTCGATCCGCAAATTTCAACCGCTTCAATCCATGGCCTTCTTCCCCACCCACTTCGGGACGGTTAAAATTCAACCCGTACTTCGACGTCGCCACAAATGATCGCTGGCCATCATTGCTGCTCCCGTGAACCACCATAATAAAATGCCGATTATCCTCATCCACAATCACCTCGGGAGACGACACATGCCCCGTCAACACAATACCATCCACCACATCAATCGTCTCAGTCGAATTTCCCAGCCGCAAATCAAAAACCCCGCGCCCCGGAAAACGCGGATCATCCAACCTGCCGGCATTAAAAAGCGTCCAATCCGCCGAATCCACCCGATCTGACCACGCCATGTGAATACTCGTCCCGTGATGCGATGCACAATAGAGATAATAATTCGCATCCGGATGTGCTCGATCTTCCGCGGGCACCCAGTCGGGAATCCGAACCACCGTGGGAAACATCGCATCGCCACGCAATCGCGAACGATTGGGATCCGCCCCAATCCTGAGTCGCCGTACATCACTTCCATCGACAATTGGCCTGCAGTGTAATTTCTCAACCCGATAAGTTACTTCACTCATGCATTCCTCCATATTCAACGACGCTCACCCAAAGGCGTCCAACCGCGCCCGGGGGCATGAACTTTCTTTCTATCCCATGCTCTCCGCAACGCGGCAAAAGCTGTTGGATCTCGCATCTCTCGCGCGGGATTTTGCGTATCTTGAATCACGAAATACGCCTCGCCCGGATGGCACGCCATCGTCACTGGCTCGCGCTCTGGCGTATAATCTTCGGGCACCTCGCCGATATTGCTCGGCACGCTAAAATCCTGATATCGCAAATCCATACTCCACCGCACAATATCCGTCTCATTTTCAAACGAGGCATGCGGCGTCAGATTCGTCAAAAACAAAACCGACCCCGCCGACATCTCCACCGGTATCGCGCCTTCGGGAACACTTTCAGGTGCAATTTCCAAAAAGCCCGCGTGACCCCCCGTATAATGTCGGATAATCCCCTTATCCTGCACCTTTGGAATCACCCACAAACACCCATTCTCCAGCGTCGCATCCACCAGCGGTATCCAGCACGTCACCATCAAATACTCATAACAATGCGCCATTGAATAACCCGCATCCTGATGCCACGGCACCTCCCCGCGCGAATAGCCCGGCACTTTGGGGCGTATGCGATAGATCGATGTACCCATAATATCGGGACCGATAATATCCTCAATACACGCAATCAAAGGACGATGCCGCAACGCCTTCAAAATCCCCGGCCCGTGAAACCTGCCCGACCAGATCGACATCAACACCTTGTGAGCAGCCTCCGGGTTGTATTGATGGATCCGGGTCAGCCGCGTCTCAAACGGCTCCTCGGCAAAATCGCGATCCAGCTCGCCCTCGGCAATCAACTCATCGCACTTCTCCTGAACCGCACCCGTCAACCCATCCTTCAGAAGTTGCAAATCATCCGAAGAATAGATGGCTTCTTTAACCACATAACCCAACTCTTTGAATTGTCGAACTTCTTCTGCTGTGAGACCCATGGCATTTCCTTTCCGATCACATCACCACTGCTTTTCGCCCGCCAACCGACGGCGGCTCCATAATGCGTCGCTGCTGATCTGTCAAATTGGGATAATCATCCGGATCGTAATAATTCTGCGACCACGCCGAATGCCCCGGACTGAACTTATACAGCAATGAGCGGCGCTCGTGCTCGCCTTCCCAGGGCATTGTTCCATGCACCAACGCCTCCGTAAAAATGATCATATCCCCGGCTTCAGCTTCGGGCTGATGTACATAGTGCGCCGGTCGCTCAAAATTGCGTACATCGCTGGGAATATCAGCGATAAAATTGCTCTTATGCGACCCGGGAATACAGGCAAACCCGCCATCTCCTTTGCGCGCAGGCGCGAGATTATACGTAAATACCGTCAACCCATTGCGCATCACGCCATCGCGGTATTTGTACCAGTGATCGCCCGGCACACCCGCCTGCAATGTTGGTCCACCGTGCAATCGCCCGCGTCTTGCGCCCTTCTTCATAAAGATAGAATAATCGTGATCCACGCGAAATGTCGGTCCCAGCAATTCAATCATATACGGCAACGCATTGGGATGATCGAACAACGCCTGCGTTTCTGGACCCCACATTGAAACGCGACTCGTGCGGCGGTTCCCATTGCCATCATCTTCGCCAGCGGGCCATACCTCATCGGCCAACTTATTCAACGCCTCCACCTCATCTGCACTCAACACATTTTCGACAACCAAAAACCCCTGCAAATCAAATCGAAATTTCTCTTCTGGTGTCATAATAACCTCCGTTTCCATTACAGATTATGAACCGCATAAACTGCTTTCTCTATCTGTTCCTCTCCGACGGTTTTAGCCTTTGCATCAAAACCGAGCAACAGGGCAATATCGCAAATATTGTTTATATCTCGTGGAACACCATTGGACGCTTGATAGAGCGCGTCGAGCGCGGCCTCGTCGAACAAGGATCGATCGGCTCCCGCTTTTTCCAGACGTGTTTGCACATAAGATAGGGTTTCTTCACGCTTGAACGGCGCGAGGTGATATTGGCGCGCGACCTGTTGCGCCAACGACTCAATGCCCTCGACCCGGTCCTTGAGACCTGCCTGGCCAACGAGGAGAAGGGTGAGAAAAAAACGCCCGTTGCGTTGAAAGCTGAACAGAGATTGCAACTCTTCAAATGTATTGTCGTCTTCTATTGCATCGGCATCATCGACAATGACAACCGTATATTTGCCCGCATTGGCACTTTTGACAGTCTGAACCTCAAGTGCGCGTTGCAATTTTCCATTCGATTGGTCCTCAACACCCAATTGCTCGAGCATATCCCGAAGAAAGTCTTCCGGCGCAAGACCGGGTCTATTCATAAGCGCGATTTTATACCTGTCAGATGACAGTTCATGGATGAGCATGCGACTCACAACGGTTTTGCCACAGCCCACGTCGCCCGTGAGCACGGCAGCCCCCATGCGGGTATTGATCGCGTAAAACATTTGCAACAGTGCTCTCTGGTGATCTGCCGAAGAATAAAAAAAACGCGGATCCGGCACACTTTCAAACGGCAATTCTGTCAGATTCCAATATTCCTGGTACACGGTTTTAACCCTTTATTTTAAATCCGACCATGGTCTTTACAGCCCAATCGGAGTCGTGGTTTAAAGCTGCTCATTGCACCTTTTTTATCGCAATCCAAATATAGTTACCTCAAACGGTCTGTGTCAAGTAATCGGCAAAGCGATTGGAGGGCATCCGAGTATTTTAGACAACATGGAGACATTGGCACAAAATACTTTGACGGAACGTATCCAAACCCTATATTTTGCTGCACTGCGCTGGTGATACATCTGTTTGACTTTCATTTTGGAGATCTGTATGGCCTGGTGGCAATCCGTTTTGCTGGCCACTTACAGCCTTGTGTTTGCATTGCTGATGATCGTAAGCATGCATCGACACTTGATGGTACACCTCTATTACAAGCACCGTCGCAAACAACCCGGTCCCCGCGGCACCTTTGGTGAATTACCCGTTGTGACAGTGCAATTGCCCATATTTAATGAACGCTATGTGGTTGAGCGACTGATTCGCGCGGTCGCGAAAATGGATTATCCAACCGACCGCCTCGAAATTCAGGTTCTGGACGACTCAACCGATGAAACAACCGCCATTGCCAGACGGTGCGTGGATGAACTTCGGCGTTCGGGACTGGATATCGCGCTGATACACCGCAAAACGCGCACCGGGTATAAAGCCGGTGCTCTCGCGGAGGGATTGCGGGTTGCACGGGGTGAATTGATCGCAATTTTTGACGCCGATTTTCTGCCGCCACCAGACTTTTTGAACAAAACCATCCCGCACTTCGTCGAACCGCAGGTCGGCATGGTTCAAACGCGCTGGGGGCATCTGAATCGGGACTACTCCATTTTGACACGCGTACAGGCCATTTATCTCGACGGCCATTTTGTTATGGAACACGGTGCGCGAAGCCGCTCGGGTTTGTTCTTCAATTTTAACGGCACAGCAGGCGTCTGGCGCCGGGCTTGTATCGATGAAGCCGGCGGTTGGCAGCACGATACCTTAACCGAAGACCTCGATTTGAGCTATCGCGCGCAATTGGCGGGCTGGCGATTTGTCTATCTTGAGAATACCGTAACACCAGCGGAAATCCCCGTGGAAGTAAATGCCTGGAAGTCACAGCAATTTCGGTGGGCAAAAGGCTCTGTTCAGACCGCAAAAAAAACACTAAAGACCCTGTTGAAAAGTCATCTTCCCTGGCGCGTGAAGGGCGAAGCCGCTTTTCATCTGGTAACCAATTTCGCATATTGTTTGATGGCAATGATCGCCATTCTCATTTTTCCCGCAATTGTCCTGCGGGAAGACCTGGGATGGCTCAGGGTGGTAATAATCGATTTTCCCCTATTTGTAGGCGCAACGGGCGTGATCTCGAGATACTATATCCACTCGCAACGAGAAATTTATTCGGATTGGAAATCGCGCATCCTGTATTTGCCATTTGTACTCGCCCTGGGCATGGGAATTTCATTGAACAACGCGCGCGGAGTAATTCAGGCTCTGCGAGGGCACGAGACTGCATTTAACCGCACCCCTAAGTATCGCGTTATCGGACGGAATGGAAATTGGTATCGCAAAAATTACGCCCTGAAAAAAAATATAACTGCATTTTTGGAAATTGGACTCGGTTTTTATTTGCTGGCCGCCATGGCGTATTCGATTGCGAAAGGACTGTATTTCCCCGTACCATTCCTGATTTTGTTTGCCTCTGGTTTTTTTTATGTAGGGTGCCTGTCTTTGTTCCAGGGTATTTGGGCGAAGATGCATTCGCAGTCAATTGAAGTCGCGGAAGCAAACTAAAACAAAGGTGGAATAGGCACATGGTAATGCGACTCGACAATCCATATCTCTGGGCATATACCGCAGCCATACTGTTGCACATCCTGTTCCTGCTTCTGGAAAACCCGCTGTGGCGGGCTGCGATCATTGTACCGCAACCAGAAAAAATACCCACATCACCGCCCCTGACATTTGAATTTGTCGATGTGCCCCAAAATCGAGACGACGCCCCGCCCGAAGAAACCTCGTTGCTCGCAGCGCGCGACAATATCTCTCGCGATCAACAAACGGCTCCCTTGCCCGAGAGCCACACGCCATTTTCCGAGGGCATATCGCGGGCAAAGAATATAGCGGCGCCAGCGCCGGGTAGGCCACGCAGTGAGACACAGAGCGCAGAACGCACGCAGGAAACCACCGACAATTCCTTTAGCTTTGTGGAGGTATTGCAGAAAAATCCCGAAGAAGCGCGAAAAGAGCGAGAACGCGCGGTGCTGGGTGGGGAACTGCCCCAATCGCGCACAGATATGGACAACAGCAAAACCCGCGCACTCGAACGCGGTGGCTTGCAACTGAGCACGTATGCCTGGGATTTCGCGCCCTATATGCAATATCTCAAGCGACATATTGACCGGCATATTTATCCGCCCCGCGCATTCGAATTGGGTATAATTGATGGCAGGACCGTGGTGAAGTTTAGAATCTGGCGCGATGGTCGGCTTGAAGGTCCCGAGTTGATCGACTATGAGGGCCATGGCCTATTGCGCGATACGAGCCTGAAAGCTGTTGAACTCTCGGCGCCATTCAAGGCACTACCACCCGATTTTCCGGATGAGTACCTCGACATTGTGGGTACTTTTGAATATTTAATTTTTAGAAAAGGACAAAGGCGATAATAATATGGGCTGGGCACTATTTGAACAGGGTGGTCTCATGATGTATCCTCTGACTTTGTGCTCAGTACTGGCTTTGGGCATTGCGATTGAGCGCGGGTTTGCATTGCGCCGCCGCGCCATCATCCGATCCGAAATTGTCAGTGTGATCGACAATATTCAAGGATCCGAAGACATTGGGCTGGCTCTGAGCGTCTGTCGGCAACACAAAGGTCCTTTCTCAGCAGTGATGCGCGCGGGGTTAGACAATCGACATTTGTCCTTAGAAGAGATCCGAGAAAGTATTCTGGATCAGGGACGTCAAGAGATGGGGGTATTACAAAAGGGACTGGTAGTGCTGGAAACCGTAGCGGGCGTTTCGCCGCTTTTGGGACTTTTGGGCACTGTTTTGGGCATGATTAAAGTTTTTCAACAGGTTTCAGAAGTGGGCGTAGGACAGGCCAATCTTTTGGCAGGGGGCATTTCCGAAGCGATTCTAACAACTGCCGCCGGACTTTTTATTGCGATTCCATCACTCGTATTTTACAATTTATACAGCAGTCGGGCAGAAAGCCTGATTTTGGAAATTGAAAAATACGCCAACACCCTTTTGAAAAAGCTCCGAGGGTTTCAAGGCTCCGAAGGTGGATAGTGATGCGATTGCAAATGCCCCTCAAGCGCCGCCCGGCCATCAATGTGACCTCTTTGATTGACGTCCTGTTTTTATTGCTTACATTTTTTCTCGTCACCACGCAATTTATCGATCAATCCGCGCTCAAAGTCGAACTGCCCACCATGGCACACGCGGAAAAAACGCAGCACGCGAGGCGTTATATTCTCAACCTATCGGCAGATGGTCAAATGGCGTTGGATGGTCAGATCGTCGATCAACCGACATTGCGGGAATTATTAAAACAACACGTGACAGATATCGATGAAAGTGGAGGCCTGATTTTGCGGGCAGACCGCCAATTGCCTTATGGCGATGTGATGTCGATTCTGGACCTCGTCAGAGGTGTGGGAATCAGACGGATTACCAATGCCACAGCGGAACCCGATAAATAGCGGTTCAGGTCTAAAGGGTCGGAACAATGCGCGATTCCAAATCGTCCAATTTTTCACATATTGAAGATATCCAAATCGTTGCCCGAGTTTTAGAAGGCAACACAGAGGCTTTTTCCGTGCTGGTTCAGCGACACCATGAACGCGTGTACAATACAGTTTACAGTTTCATTGGCGATCTCGACGAAGCCGACGATTTGGCGCAAGAAGCATTTCTCAAGGCATTTCACGCCCTGAAACGATTTCGGGGGCAATCGCTATTTTCAACATGGCTGCACCGCATCGCTGTCAATTGCTGCTTAGATCACCTCAAATCCAGACATCGGCGCAGCTTTGTTTCTCTGGATGAATATCGAGAAAATTGGGATGCACCGCGCATCTGGACGGTTCAGCCCCAAAATGCAGATGTGCGCGTTGAACGACGAGAACTTCAGGAAATTCTCGAACGCGCCCTGAATGATCTATCGGAAGAATATCGCGTAACCTTCGTTTTGAGAGAAATAGAGGGTCTGGCCTACGAAGAAATTGCCGAAATGCTCAAATGCTCGATAGGAACCGTTAAATCTCGCCTGTTTCGAGGACGAACAAAACTCCGCGAAATTTTGCAAGTACAATACGACAACTGGATTGAGGCGTAAATATGGACGCAGACAACACCGTTGACATCAACCGCGAATTGTTGTCGGCTTATCTCGACGATGCGCTGACAGAAGCAGAACGGACCAGGATTGAAATGCTGTTGCGCGTGTCTGACAGTCTCAGGCGTGAACTGGCCGAGATGGTACGGGTGCGACAACTATTTGCTGCCTGGTCTCCACCTGCACCTGACCGATTTTTTGTGCGGCGTGTAGATATAAAAATCCAGGAAGAAGTGGCGCGAATGAAGAACAGATGGGGGCTTCAAAAATTCGCCACTGCCGCAATATTGCTGATCTCCATTGGCTCACTGGCATTTTTGACCCAGCGCCTGGACAGAAATGTTGAACCTGTCACACTGGATGCTTTCTTACAGGGGTCACTCGACCGCGAGGTTCGAGAAGTTGTAAGTTTGACCGAAGATGATTTTTCCAAAGACCGCGTGCTCGACCTCGTCTTATCAGACAACACGCGTTAGAAGGTTTTTACTATGTTTATCTCGCGTTTCCGCTTTATATGCCTGATCGTTTTGTGTCTCTTACTCGGCGCGGTCATAGGGACTGTGTACGAAAGTCTTGCGTCTGGTGATTCTGGAAAGAGACGAGTGCGCCTGTCTGAAATGGTGGCAAAGCTCGACCTGTCAAATGAACAGAAAGCGCAGCTGGACACGATCCTCGAACAAGGGCGCAAATGCATGGTCGATATCAACACGACCTATCGCTCTGAGTTTGGAAAAGTGAGAAACACAACCCGCGCTCAAATTCGGGAAATCTTGACGCCTGATCAGCGCAAAGAATTTGATGAGATGATGGCCGAACAAGAGGCTCGGCGGCAGCATCAGCGCAAAAACAGGACCCCCGGCAATCAAGCCGAGTGATAAAAAGAATTTTGTGCAAAAATAAGTGAGTAATTATTTACTTTCTTCAAAGATTTGAGAGGACGGAAGAATGATAAAAAAAATAGCTAATTGCCGATGGTTCATGCTGCTTTTTTTCGCGCTCTTTGCCTGTGGCGAAGAAGAAGCACAACAGACAGAGGGACAAGGCGGACGCGCTGGACGCGGCGGACGTGCTGGACGCGGTGGTGGTGCTGCTGCGCCCGTCAAGGTCGAGACTGTACAACGAGGGAATATTTCTGCATATATTCTCAAAAACACGACCCTCGAAGCCGAAAGATGGATTGACGTTCGAGCGCGCAGAGCCGGGCAGGTCATCGCGCTACTGAAAGAAGAAGGCGACCCCGTACGCGCGGGTACCGTCCTGGCGCGGCTCGACGCCGACGCTGCCCAAATCAGTGTTTCACAGCGAGAAATTTCGTATCGTGAAGCCAAACAGCGGTATGAACGCGAAGATGCCTTATTTCAGCGCAATCTGGGCAGCAAACAAACTTACGAAAGTGCCAAAACCCAGTTCGAATCGTCCAAAGCGCAACTCGAACAGGCCAAACTCGATTTGAGTTATACGGCGATCAGAGCACCTATTGAAGGCATTATGACACTGAGAAATATCGAAGTGGGCAATATGGTCACCAACAATCAGGTGGTGGCCTCTGTAGCCAAATTTGATCCCCTGCTTGCACGCATCCAGGTGACAGAAAAGGACTTCGGTAAAATCACCGTAGGGCAAATTGCACGCATTACTGTTGAAGCCGCACCTGAAAAAGAATTTACGGGCACAGTAAAAATGATCAGCCCGGTGGTGGATCCCGAAAGCGGCACAGTCAAAGTAACCGTCGAGATACCCCGAACAGATAAATCCCTGCTGCGTCCCGGAATGTTTGCCTCGGTTTATATCATCACGGAAACCCGACAAAACACCCTGGTTATTCCCAAAAAAGCCCTCGTACTCGAAGGAGAAGGCAACCAGGTATTTACCTTTGAAACCGATCCCGAAAGCGGACGAGGTCAGGCGCAACGCAGGCGCATTGAAATCGGCTTTACAGACAGTGATCGCTTAGAAATTCTCAATGGCCTTTCCCAGGGAGAGCAAGTCATTACCGTAGGGCAGGAAGGATTGCGGCCCGGTTCTCCCGTGCGCCTCGTAGGGGAAGCTGCACCTCCCGCATTTGCCGGACGCGCTGGACAGGGACGCGCTGGACAGGGACGCGCTGGACGTGGGCAGATGGGTGAAGGTGGACAGGGCAGGCAGGGACGTGGACAGATGGGTGAAGGTGGACAGGGACGCGCTGGACGCGGACAAATGGGACAAGGTGAGGGACGCGCTGGACGTGGGCAGATGGGTGAAGGTGGACAGGGACGCGCTGGTCGCGGGCAGATGGGACAAGGTGAGGGACGCGCTGGACGTGGGCAGATGGGTGAAGGTGGACAGGGACGCGCTGGTCGTGGGCAGATGGGACAAGGTGGACAACGAGGTGGCGGTGATCAAATGGGTCAAGGTGGACGACAAGGTGGACAGGGCGGCAGAGGCTTTGCAGGTGGTGGACAAGGCGGTGGTGATCTCACCGACCGCATGAAACGCATGATCGAGCGCCTCCCCGAAGTCAAAGCCGAATACGAAAAGCGCGTGAAAGACGACCCCGAACTCGCAACAAATATGGAAAAACTCCGCGCTTTTGTAGCTGAGATGCGAGAAAAAGGGTTAATACCAGCACGAGGCGGACGAGGTAATTAAAATTTATGAAACTCATTGAATTTTCGACCCGGCGACGGGTAACAGTAACGATGTTTGTGGCTGCGGCAGTGCTATTCGGCATGGTGGCTTTTCAACGCCTATCGATTAACCTGCTGCCCGATATCACCTATCCCACCCTGACTGTGCGCACAGAATACGAAGGCACAGCGCCCTCAGAGATGGAACGCTTAATCACCGAGCCGATTGAAGGGTCTGTGGGTGTGGTAAACGGGGTTATCCGGGTAACTTCGGCCTCGCGCCCCGGCATATCGGATGTCGTTGTGGAATTCGCCTGGGGCACAGACATGGATTTTGCGTCCCTCGATATCCGAGAAAAACTCGATCAGGTGCGCCTGCCACAGGACGTGAGAAAACCCGTACTGCTGAGATTTGACCCTTCGCTCGATCCGATCATGCGTATCGGCCTCTACGGCGAAGAAAGTTTGATTTCGCTGCGCCTCCTGTCCGAAGAAGAAATTAAGCCCGAGTTGGAAAGTCTCGAAGGAGTCGCATCTGTGCGCGTCAATGGCGGGCTGGAAGAAGAAATTCAAGTTGAGATTGACCAACCCAAACTGGCTGCATTGCGCATTCCACTGGCTCAGGTCGTCAACCGCCTGGCTCAAGAAAATGTGAACTTGACGGGTGGAGAACTCAAAGATGGCGAGGCGGAATACCTGGTTCGCACATTCAACGAATTTAAAACAATAGAAGAAATTCAGGATATTGTGGTGGGCCAGCGGCAGGGCACAGTTATCACATTAGCCGATGTGGGACTGGTGAGTCGAGGGCATCGCGAACGCACGGTGATTACGCGCATTGACGGGCAAGAAAGCGTCGAACTGGCCATATACAAAGAAGGCGATGCCAACACTGTAACAGTTGCACAAGCCGTAAAAGAAGCCGTCGCGCAATTCCGCCGCACATCTGGCGATTTGTTGGGTAATTCGCGTATGGAGGTCGTCTCTGATCAATCGACATTCATTCGGGACTCCGTGTCCGAGGTCCTCAACACCGCTATTTTGGGCGGTTTTTTGGCCATCATCGTCCTCTATCTGTTTTTGCAAAGCCCCAAAAGCACGGGCATCATCAGCGTATCTATTCCCATTTCAGTTGTTGCCACATTTTTCCTGATGTACGCATCGGATGTAAGTCTCAATATCATGTCATTGGGTGGACTCGCCCTGGGAATAGGCATGCTGGTTGACAACTCAATTGTCGTACTCGAAAGCGTACAGCGTTACCAGGATAGGGGCATGAGTCCGCGTGAAGCCACCAATAAAGGAGGTTCTGAAGTGGGGCAGGCTGTGGTGGCTTCTACAATGACGACAATATGCGTATTTGTCCCCATTGTCTTTGTAGAAGGCATTGCTGGACAACTCTTCCGAGATCAGGCGCTCACCGTGACCTATTCCCTCGTCGCCTCCCTGCTCGTTGCCCTCACGGTCATTCCCATGCTGGCTTCGTTGGAATTTTCATGGATCGGCGAATTTGCCGCCGTAGAAAAACGAAAAAAGGAAAGTGGACACAAGGGTGGTGTAGAAGCACCCGCCCGTGCCGTGGGGTTGTTGGGCACCGTTGCGGGATGGCTGGGGCGCGGTATTCTGGCCTGTCTGGCACCTTTATTTTGGATTTTTGACAGGGTAATTGGACGAGCTTATCTCATCTATCCGCACATTATCCGGTGGGCACTCAGGCATCGCCTGTATGTAATTGGGTTGGCAATAGCCCTCCTGGGCGGCACTGCGACACTTGGCAATAGATTGGGCAGTGAACTGATCCCCGAAATGAGCCAGGGAGAATTCTCAATTTCAGTCGAAATGCCGCTGGGCTCGCCCCTTGCCGCAACCACGCAATCCATTCAATCCATTGAAAGAATTGTTCGCAGCCAACCCGAAGTGCGCCTGGTTTACAGCATCGTCGGCACGCAATCGGCATCTGGAGGAAGCGGCGGAGAAGAAAGGGAAAATGTGGGCGAAGTCAATGTCGTACTCCACGAAGGCATTATTCGAGATCGCGAAATTGCCGTAATGGATCGCTTGCGCCAGATGATCATGGAAATTCCCGCCGTGGATACAAAATTTACCCGCCCATCGCTTTTTTCGTCCCGAACGCCCATCGAAGTGGAGGTCGCCGGTTATAATTTGCAGTCGCTACAGATGGTCTCCGGAGAAATGATAGCGCGCATGCAAACCATTCCGGGATTGACAGATATAAAAACAACGAGCGAGGGCGGTACACCCGAAGTGCAAATTCGGTTTGACCGCAAGCGCGTGGCGCAAATGGGTACGACGATTAATGCCATCGGTGAAATTATCCGCAATCAGGTTCAAGGGGAAGTTGCCACACAATTTACCCGAGGAGATCGGCGGGTCGATATTCGCGTCCGCGCGGAAGAGGAACACCGAAGCACAGTAGATGATCTGCGTCGGTTAATCATCAGCCCCAACAATGCCCCATCGCCAGTTCCTTTGAGTGTGGTCGCCGATTTACAGGTGGAAATGGGACCCGCTGAAATTCGCAGAATTGACCAGGAGCGCGTGGCATTGATTTCGGCCAACCTCGTGGGTCGAAGTCTGAGTGCTGTTGTCGCAGACCTCGAACGCGAAATCGATCGAATGGAGTTGCCCGCCGATTTTGCCATTAAAGTGGGTGGACAAAATGAAGAGCAACAGCGGTCGTTTGAAAGTATGCAATTGGCGATTGGATTGGCGATCTTTCTCGTTTATCTGGTAATGGCATCGCAGTTTGAATCGCTCGTTCACCCCTTCGTGATCATGTTTGCCATCCCTTTTGCGCTGGTAGGTGTTTTTGCCATGCTCCTCCTGACCGGGCAGACCATCAGTGTGGTCGTGCTCATCGGTTTGATTATGCTCGCCGGCATTGTGGTCAACAATGCCATTGTGCTCATCGATTATATCAACACGCTTCGGCGAGAGCAGGGCATGCCCAAAATGGAGGCCATAGCAGAAGGGGGCAAAGTGCGCCTGCGTCCCATTTTGATGACCACCTCGACAACCGTGCTCGGTTTGTTGCCCATGGCACTGGGCATTTTCAATTTTCAGCCCCTTGTCAAAAGCATCGAAGGCGCGTTGGGCAGCGTCTTGTCTGGAGAGATATTCACCGCGGTCATGACTGTGGTAGGTATGATATTCCCGGTGGGACAGGGCGCAGAGATACGCGCGCCTATGGCTATTACCGTTATCGGCGGTCTGGTCGTATCAACGCTGGTGACCCTGGTACTGATCCCAACGCTGTATTCGCTAACCGACCGCAAGGAGTAGCGATGGATCAGAGCCGAAATGAAGCGTTTGTGGAATCGCTACAGAACTATTCGCTTTCAGAACTCGAAGATATTTATGCACATCTGGACCGAGACCTGTTTCCAGAGCGATTCGATCAAGTCAGGGACGAAATTGAAGCGCGCTTAAAGGACTTTGATTCAAAAGCTACGGACATAAGTTCGCTGACGGATCCACCAGGGATCTTGAGACGCCTCACGTCGAGCGCGATTGATTTCTCCATGCAAGTGCTCGTTCCCTTTTTAATTTTTTTTCTGCTCAAAAGCGTTCTTTTTCCAAGCGCCCCAACCGCAAGTGCCGGCGGTGGACGCGGCGGTGGTGGACGCGGCGGTGGACGCGGCGGGCGAGGTGGTGGCGGTGGCGGCAATCAATCCGATGATCTCTGGTCAGACATCGCGGGTTTTGTGGGAAGTGCGAAGGACATCGCTGTTGGATTGATTGAAGGGGATCCCGCAGCACAGAGCAGGGCGATGCTTATCTGGAACGATTTTGGCATCATCCTGGTCATTTTACTCGTTTTCCGAGTCTTCATGACCCTAGCGGGGTGGGCGCGTTCTGGATTTACCCCTGGAATGCGCGAATTGGGCATTCGAGTCGAGCGCGTTGGAGGCGGTGTTCCAACCTGGTCACAGGCGGTGGGTAGATTTGTTCTCCAGCCTCTGATTTTCATCGCGACACTGGGGCTTAGTGGTCTGTGGATGCTATGGGATCGCGACAGCCGAGCACTTCACGATAAAATTCTCGGCACAAGGCTCGTCCGCGTGGTGCGTACCTGGGAAAAAATAGAAGCTGAGAGAAGATTTGAATAGAATATATCAGTTATCCGAAACTTTTGGTCATGTGCTCTCGTCTAAACCCTCGAAATATTAGAATTAAAAATTAAAAATTAAAAATTAAAAAATGAGAATACGGCGTTGAAACCATCGCACGCTTGCAGAGCGCGTTAGCTTCCCATGTGCAGCATGTGGTCGGGTGGGGCCAATTCCTAATTCTCAATTCTTAATTTTTAATTAGTATTATATGAGAAGGAGTCAGTATGTACAGGCGGATGTATAAAGTGTGTTGTGTCGTGCTGGCAACCGCATTTTTTTTGGGGTGTTTGGCCCCTGTTGCCGAAGCGCGGTCTTTTTTTACTGCACGGCGCACATTTGGTGTCTTATTTCTCGGTGGCAGTGCGTTTATGGCCAAGCGTGCCATTGATTATAAGCGCGATGCAAACGACATTTATAAAGCCTACAAGGCGGCAACTGATGCTCGGGAAGCCGAACGGCTTTTTGACCGCACAAGTGATCGAGATACCAAGAGCCAGATGAGTATTGGATTTTCCGCAATTTTGTTGATCAGTGGTTTGCGTTTGCTCATGCACAGCGGGGTGGATGATAAAATGCCCAAAATTGATCGACGAATCAAAATTGATCTCAACAGTGATATTCGCAAAAAGTCTGTTGGGATTGTGTTAAAGAAAAAATTTTAATCATCAATAATGGGCCATGAGGAGATTATTATGAATCACCGGTGGACGCGCCGACTACAAGTCGGCCTTTTGGGGATTGCGATAATTTTAATTACGATGTGGGGATGCGGACGCGAGCGCGTAAATCCAATTGACTCACAATATGAGGGCGAGGGAGGCGTAACTCTGAATGCGCCGGGCAATATTCGCGCCCAGGGCGGTATCGGACGGATCACTTTGAACTGGAATCCGGTAAACAGCACCACCCTTGCGGGATACGGGATATGGCGGTCAACATCGGCTACGGCCGACTTCGTGCTATTGCGCGGCGAATCATCCGTCTCCGACGTGACGACAGCACGGACGACTTATGTGGATTCAACAATAGATGCCAATGTATCGAAAATATATTTTTACAAACTCAGCACCGTAGATGTAGATGGACAATCAAGCGAGTTGTCCGCATTTGTGAGCGCAGAAGTCCTCGATGACACGCGCGCACCAGCTATGCCGACAAATCTCGTCGCTATCACCGATGCCGATGGCAAACAGGTGACACTGGGCTGGTCAGCGCCAGAAACGGATGAGGGTAATCAGGAATTGACCGGCTTGTCCGGGTACAGAATTTTCAGGATTAAAGATTCGCAGGGCAAACTCCAGATACAGGGTTCGCAAACAGCTCTGGTCCAACTCGCAACAGAACTGGGCATTGACCTCGATAATCTGGGAGAAATATCCGACGATTTGAAGGATATTTTTGTTGAACTTGGGACAGTGCCAGCCGGCCAGACTTATTTTCTCGATACCGATGGACTCGAAGCTGACGTACTTCACGTTTATGTGGTCATCGCTGTTGATTCAGATGGCAACACAGGGCCGCCAGCACTTACTTTAGTGACCATAAGCGCACCGGGCGCGAACGTGCCAGTGCCTGCTGGCTTGCGCGCGACGAAAAATGAACAGGCGCGCATTGTCATATCCTGGAATCCCGTAAACGATCCCAATTTGCTGGGCTATCTGGTCTTGCGGTCACAATCGACACAAGGTCCCTTCACATCCGTAACAAGCGATACGCTCTTTACCACCGGGCAGACGACCTATGTCGATTCGCTTGTCGCCACCGATCAAGTGTATTTCTACAAAGTTCAGACCGTTGTGCAAGATCCTCAGCTTGGGCTGTTGCGCAGTGATACTTCCACTTTCACCGACGGACAGGCACTTGCCGATCAGAGTGCTCCTGGCGCACCCTCAGACCTCATCGTCAGCCTGGACGATGATAATTTCCAGCGGGTGATGCTGAACTGGACTGCACCTGTCACAGACAGAAATGGCAATGAGTTGACCGGATTGGCCTCCTTTGAAATCTACCGGTCACGCGATAACAATACATCCTTTGCGCTAATCGCCACAGTATCGAGCGACCAGGTGAGTTTTGTGGATACTTCTGTCGAATTGCTCACCACGTATTTCTATGCAATCAGAGCATTGGATCAAGCTGGCAATGCCGGACCCCGGTCTCAGCCGATATCTGTGACGACCAAAGGATTTGCCATTCCGCGCAATGTGCAGGCAACTCCTGGTGAGCAGAAAATCACCTTGACATGGGTGGCGAACACTGAGCCTGAATTAACGGGATATGAGATCTTGCGCTTTACAGATCCCACGCACGAAACACCCGACAAGACCTTCTCTTCTGTGTTGACGACGTATGTGGATACGCCCGTCACAGCAGATCAACCCTTTGTCTATCGGGTGCGTGCGGTTGGCACCGCCAATGTGAAGAGCGAATTGTCGGCCCCCATCTCAGCTCAGGCCAATGAATCTGCGCCTGTTTTGGCAGCACCGCGCAATGTGCAGGCAAGGGGTGGGATTAATCAGATTACCGTCACCTGGTCTGCCAATACAGAAGCAGAACTGACCGGGTATCGCGTCATGCGCTATACAGATCCCGCACAAACCGAGGCCGAAGCGACCTTCACGACTGTGCAGACGACTTACGTCGATTCGCCGCTGGTAGCGGAGCAGACCTATGTCTATCGCGTGCAGGCTGTTGGCACCAATAACGAAGAAAGCGAACGGTCACTATATGCCTCTGCGACCGTTTCAGCGGATCAGAGTGCTCCTGGCGCGCCTTCAGACCTCATCCTCAGCCTGGATGACGCGAATTTCCAGCGCGTGATGCTCAGTTGGACGGCTCCCACAAGAGACACCAATGGCAATGAGTTGACTGGCCTGGCCTCCTTCGAGATATACCGCTCACGCGGGAACAATACCTCTTTTGCGCTACTGGCCACAGTATCCAGCGATCATGTGAGCTATGTAGATACCTCTGTCGAATTACTCACCGCGTATTTCTATGCAATCAGGGCAGTGGATCAGGCAGGCAACGCTGGACCCCGGTCACAGCCGGTTTCCGTGACGACCAAAGGCTTTGCCCCACCGCGCAATGTGCAGGCAAGGGGTGAGATTAATCAGATTACCATCACCTGGTCTGCCAATACAGAAGCAGAACTGACCGGGTATCGCGTGTTGCGCTATACAGACCCGGCGCAAACCGAGGCTGATGCGACCTTTATGACTGTGCAGACGACTTACGTCGATTCGCCGCTGGTATCGGGACAGACCTATGTCTATCGCGTGCAGGCTGTTGGCACCAACAACGAAGAAAGCGAACTGTCGCTGTATGCCTCTGCGACCGTTTCAGCGGATCAGAGTGCTCCTGGCGCGCCTTCAGATCTCATCCTCAGCCTGGACGATGATAATTTCCAGCGCGTGATGCTTAGTTGGACGGCTCCCACGAGAGACAGCAATAACAATGAGTTGACTGGATTGGCCTCCTTCGAGATATACCGCTCACGTGGGAACAATGCATCCTTTGCGCTGATCGCCACAGTATCGAGTGATCATGTGAGCTATGTAGATACCTCTGTCGAATTGCTCACCGCGTATTTCTATGCAATCAGGGCAGTGGATCAGGCAGGCAATGCCGGACCTCGGTCACAGCCAGTATCTGTGACAACGAAAGGCTTTGCCATCCCGCGCAACGTGCAAGCCACTGCTGGTGAGCAGAAAATCACCTTGACCTGGGCGGCAAACACTGAGCCGGAACTGGTGGGCTATGAGATACTCCGCTTTACAGATCCCACGCACGAAACACCCGACAAGACCTTCTCTTCTGTGTTGACGACGTATGTGGATACACCTGTCACAGCAGATCAGCCCTTTGTGTATCGCGTGCGTGCGGTTGGTCCTTCCAACGTGAAGAGCGAACTATCTGCCTTTGTCTCTGCCCAGGCCAATGAATCTGCGCCTGTTTTGGCAGCACCGCGCAATGTGCAGGCAAGGGGTGGGATTAATCAGATTACCATCACCTGGTCTGCCAATACAGAAGCAGAACTGACCGGGTATCGCGTGTTGCGCTATACAGACCCGGCGCAAACCGAGGCTGATGCGACCTTTATGACTGTGCAGACGACTTACGTCGATTCGCCGCTGGTATCGGGACAGACCTATGTCTATCGCGTGCAGGCTGTTGGCACCAACAACGAAGAAAGCGAACTGTCGCTGTATGCCTCTGCGACCGTTTCAGCGGATCAGAGTGCTCCTGGCGCGCCTTCAGATCTCATCCTCAGCCTGGACGATGATAATTTCCAGCGCGTGATGCTCAGTTGGACGGCTCCCACAAGAGACACCAATAACAATGAGTTGACTGGATTGGCCTCCTTCGAGATCTATCGCTCACGTGGGAACAATGCATCCTTTGCGCTGATCGCCACAGTATCCAGCGATCATGTGAGCTATGTAGATACCTCTGTCGAATTGCTCACCGCGTATTTCTATGCAATCAGGGCAGTGGATCAGGCAGGCAATGCCGGACCTCGTTCACAGCCAGTATCTGTGACAACGAAGGGCTTTGCCATCCCGCGCAACGTGCAAGCCACTGCTGGTGAGCAGAAAATCACCTTGACCTGGGCGGCAAACACTGAGCCGGAACTGGTGGGCTATGAGATACTCCGCTTTACAGATCCCACGCACGAAACACCTGACCGGATCTTCTCTTCTGTGTTGACGACGTATGTGGATACACCTGTCACAGCAGATCAGCCCTTTGTGTATCGCGTGCGTGCGGTTGGTCCTTCTAATGTCAAGAGTGAACTCTCGGCTCCCGTCTCTGCCCAGGCCATTGAATCTGCGCCTGTTTTGGCAGCACCGCGCAATGTGCAGGCAAGGGGTGGGATTAATCAGATTACCATCACCTGGTCTGCCAATACAGAAGCAGAACTGACCGGGTATCGCGTGCTGCGCTATACAGACCCGGCGCAAACCGAGGCTGATGCGACCTTTATGACTGTGCAGACGACTTACGTCGATTCGCCGCTGGTATCGGGACAGACCTATGTCTATCGCGTGCAGGCTGTTGGCACCAATAACGAAGAAAGCGAACTGTCGCTGTATGCCTCTGCGACCGTTTCAGCGGATCAGAGTGCTCCTGGCGCGCCTTCAGATCTCATCCTCAGCCTGGACGATGATAATTTCCAGCGCGTGATGCTCAGTTGGACGGCTCCCACAAGAGACACCAATGGCAATGAGTTGACTGGATTGGCCTCCTTCGAGATCTACCGCTCACGCGGGAACAACACATCCTTTGCACTGGTCACCACAGTATCGAGTGATCAGGTGAGTTTTGTGGATACTTCTGTCGAATTGCTCACGACTTATTTCTATGCAATCAGGGCAGTGGATCAGGCAGGCAATGCCGGACCTCGGTCACAGCCAGTATCTGTGACAACGAAGGGCTTTGCCATCCCGCGCAACGTGCAAGCCACTGCTGGTGAGCAGAAAATCACCTTGACCTGGGCGGCAAACACTGAGCCGGAACTGGTGGGCTATGAGATACTCCGCTTTACAGATCCCACGCACGAAACACCTGACCGGATCTTCTCTTCTGTGTTGACGACGTATGTGGATACACCTGTCACAGCAGATCAGCCCTTTGTGTATCGCGTGCGTGCGGTTGGTCCTTCCAATGTGAAGAGCGAACTCTCGGCTCCCGTCTTTGAACAGGCCACTGCGCCTGCGCCTGTTTTGGCAGCACCGCGCAATGTGCGCGCGACTGCTGGAATTGAGTACATTGCCATCACCTGGTCTGCCAATACAGAAGCAGAACTGACCGGGTATCGCGTCATGCGCTATACAGATCCGGCACAGACAGTGGCCGAAGCGACCTTCACGACCGTGCATACGACTTATGTCGATTCGCCGCTGGTAGCGGAGCAGACCTATGTCTATCGCGTACAGGCGATTGGTGTAAATAACACAGAAAGCGAACCATCGCTATTTGCCTCTGCAACGGTACTGATCGATGATATTCCACCTGCTACCCCCGGCAATTTTGCCGCTGTTTTGGCGAGTAGCGGTACAACAATCGAGTTGAGTTGGGACGCCCCCATAAGAGATGCAAATGGCGGACCCTTGACTGGACTTGGCGGCTTTGTGATTTATCGCGCAGACCCATTGAATAATAATGTGCTGGCTTATCTAACAACCGTAGATGGGTCATATCGAACATATCGAGATACCGACCTGGAAAACCGCACGACTTACAGGTATCAGATCTCTGCCATTGACAACGATGACAATGAGAGTGCGCTATCATCCATCAGGACGGTGACCACAACTGATAATATCGTTGTGCCTCCATTGAACCTCCTGGCTTCTTATAATGGCAGTGGACCCGAGGTCATTTTGAACTGGACAGCCCCTCAGGAGTACGACAGTTTTGCGGTCCAACGGGCAGTACTCGCCCCAGGTGCTTCCAGCCAGGATTTGGCAGATGAAGATTATACGGCTTTGGACGGCACATATCAGGCCACTTCTTATAGCGATACAGATATACAAAGTGGTGTCACCTATGTGTACCGGGTCCGCACGAATCTTTCCGGCCGGATCAGCGATCCTTCCAATATCGTGATTGTCGTGGTTCCATAAAGCCAGCAGCAGACAAAAAAATGGCGTTCTTCTTTTGAAGGACGCTATTTTTTTTATAAAAATAGCGACAGATAGAGAGCCATCTGTCGCCTTTCATGCGTCAGATGTACGAGTCAAAAATTTCCATACTCTTTTCAAATTATTATTT
Organism: uncultured Latescibacterota bacterium; assembly: GCA_951812755.1. Lineage (GTDB taxonomy): Bacteria > Latescibacterota > UBA2968 > UBA2968 > UBA2968 > VXRD01. Next base: position 6,158,655 of record OX638329.1, on the reverse strand, counting down.
ATCAACATGTTATAAATTTCGTCAGCTCTGGCACAAAATATGCATGATGTCTCTTATAAAACTTACACACTGGAGGATTTATGGGAGACATACTGATTGTTGATGGAAACCCGCAACGCGCAATGCAATTGGCGCAACTACTAAAAGAACTGGGCGCAAACGCGCGCATAGCGGGTTCTTTTTTTCACTGCTTGAAACGCATTGAAGAAAGAATCCCCGATCTCGCCCTTGTCGCCGAAATGCTTCCCGACGGACAGGGACTAAAATTACTTCCCGTATTTGATGATCTATGTCCCGTCGTAATTGTCGGTGAATATATGGCATCTGATAGAATAATCGAGGCTTTGTCATTGGGCGCACGCGATTTTCTCGTACATCCCATTGAGCGGCAGACGCTGGATATTCTCATCTCTCAATTGCAGGTTGGGGGCAAAATCGCGCTGCACTATCTGTCTCAAAATCCCAGAGGCGAGTCACCTACGGGGATGGTGATTGGGTCGTGTCCAGACATGTTATTCGCGCTCAAGCGCGCGGGCCTATCAGCGCGAACATCGGCTTCCGTCCTGATTTATGGTGAAAGTGGAACCGGAAAAGAGTTGATGGCGCGAGAAATCCATCGGGCTTCGGGGCGGTCGGGGACATTTGTAGCACTCAATTGTGCGGCAATAGCAGAAAGCATTGCCGAAAGTGAACTTTTTGGGCATGAAAGAGGAGCTTTTACCGGCGCCATAACCCGTCGAGCAGGGTGTTTTGAACAAGCCGACGGCGGCACGCTTTTTCTCGACGAAATTGGCGAGGCTTCGCCTGCATTTCAAGCCAAGCTGTTGCGGGTGTTAGACCGCGGTGAATTTGTCAGAGTTGGCGGACAATCCCCTGTACAAACGCAGGTTCGAGTAATTGCTGCCACCAACCGCGACCTCGATTCCATGATCGAACAAAGCGAATTTCGTCTGGATTTGTTTTACAGGCTCAGCGCCGTGACCATATCTCTCCCCCCTCTGCGAGAACGCAGCGAAGATATTCCACACATTGTTCAAGCAATGCTAACGCGTTTGAAAACCGATACGGGCGTGGAGGTCCAAGGGGTATCTGAAGCGGCGGTTACATATCTGGCAGAATGTGAATGGCCGGGAAATTTACGAGAATTGCAACACGCCATTTACCGTGCAGCCCTGGCCTGTCAGAAAGGGGTAATTCGACCTGAACATCTCGATGTACTCAAGTCGTCACAGTCCAGCGCACCGGACAAAATTGAAACCCTGAATGAAATTGAGCAGGCGCATATTGAGCGGGTGATGCTCGTCACTGGTGGCAATCAGGGGCGAGCCTGTGAGTTGCTCGGGATATCGAGACCTACGTTGAGACGGAAAATACGCCGATACGCGTTTGAAAGAGAAAAAAATGGTCAGGTGAGTTCGACCTTGACTTGAGAAAAGGTACGACCCATACTATGACGAGTTTTTAACTTTTTTATAGAGAGGTATTTATGGGATTTCTCATTGACCTGGTCTGCACAAAAACTGACAAAGCCTATTCCAAAGACCAGCTCTGGAATTTGAGCCCAGAAGCAGATGCGCCGCTATTTGCCCGATATGATCTCGATGCAGTTGCAAAAGTCATGCGCCGGGAAAAACTCGCAGAACGAATACCAACAATGTGGCGTTATGCCGAAGTTTTGCCAGTAGAAGACGAGCAATTTCAGGTAAGTCTCGGCGAAGGATTTACCCCATTGTTACAAGCGACATCACTGGGGCGAGAAATCGGCGTGCCAAAACTGTACATCAAAGACGAAGGCTTAAATCCGACGGGATCATTTAAAGCGCGAGGCATGTCGGCGGCAATTTCAAGAGCTGCGGAATTGGGTGCTCAGGCCATTGCCATACCCTCAGCCGGCAATGCAGGTGGCGCAACAGCCGCTTATGCTGCGCGAGCGGGCTTGCCAGCGCATATTTTTATGCCCAAAGATGTGCCGCAGGCCAATTACATCGAATGCAAGGTCCTGGGCGCGCATGTTGAATTGATCGATGGTCTGATTTCAGATTGCGGAAAAATTGTGGCATCGCGCAAAGAAGCTGAGGGATGGTTTGATATCTCGACCCTGAAAGAACCATACCGCGTGGAAGGCAAAAAAACGATGGGCTATGAATTGGCAGAACAATTTGATTGGGAATTGCCAGAAGTCGTCATTTATCCAACCGGAGGTGGCACGGGATTAATTGGCATGTGGAAGGCATTTGACGAAATGGAACAAATGGGATGGATTGGCTCAGAACGCCCCCGCATGATTTCTGTACAAGCGGCGGGATGCGCGCCCATTGTTCGGGCTTATCGCGCGGGAGATGAACACGCCGAACCATGGACCGATGCAGAAACAATTGCGGCGGGTCTGCGCGTCCCCGCTGCCGTAGGCGATTTTTTGATGCTAAAAGCCATACGCGACAGCGGTGGATGCGCGCTTTCCGTCACAGATGAAGAACTGATGGCATCCGCATCAAAAATGGCTGCTGCCGTGGGTTCATTTCCCGCTCCCGAAGGCGCGGCCACCCTTACTGCTCTTGAGAAACTCATAGAACAAAATCTGGTTAGCGAGCGCGAGCGTATCGTATTATTCAACACGGGAACGGGCTTAAAATACATCGAACTATTTCACTGACGTTACGCAGATCTGTGGTTTTGTCATGCTGAGCGGAGCCGAAGCATCTGTTCCACCTGCGTTGGTAGTAGATTTTTCGACTCCGCTGCGCTCCGCTCAAAATGACAGGCGTATGATATTGTACCTGTGCGTAACGTCAGTATTTCAGTAAGACAGCTTCTGCTGCCGCGTACCCGCTCCTGACAGCACCTTCAATAGTCGGCGGCAATCCAGTATCAGTCCAATCGCCCGCGAGAAACAGACGGGGGTGTGGCGTCTGGGTTTTGGGCACTGCATAAGAAAATGGCAACGCGCAAGTCGCCGCGTGCTCGCATATCACTTTGGCGTGTAATACCTCGGCCCGGCGACTTGCGGGAAAGACCTGATGAAGTTCTCTACAAGATAGGTCAATGAGGTCATCATTTGACATGTGTAAAAGATGGTGCGCTGCAGAGGCAACCAGGGTGAGATAGCCTTCAGAAGCGCGGTCATGGTCGCCATAGAGCACGGGCTTGTTAAAAACCCATTCCATTGTCGTGCCGAGCAAGCCGCACATAGGTTCACGCATAATGGGCCGATCAAACCACAAGTTTACAGAAAGAATCGGCGATGGCTCGTATTGACAGAGGGTGTGATGGAGTTCGGCAAAGGTCTTCGCGCAAATCATCCTGGCGAGCTGTAGCGGAGGAACCGCCGCAATGCACATATCTGTGTCTATCACATCTCCCGAACGGGTATGGATGCGAATATCCGAAGATGCAGGCACAATAGATCTCACGGCTTTTCCGCACAGGACCTCGCCACCCCGTTTTGAGATATATTCCCGTGCGCGATTGACAAATAAGCCGCTCAGTCCCGTCCGCGCATATCCCAAACGCGCGCCATCTGGTTCGCCCCAAAAAGCTTCTCGCAGCACGGCTTGAAGATATCGCGCACTGGCATTTTGTGGTCGTTGGTTGAGGGCCGCAATGCAAAGCGGATCCCAGAAAGCCTTCCTCATGCGCGGTTTTTGACCGCAATGGTTGAGCCAGGCATCCACCGTGAGACGGGTATCGAGATCTCTGTGCAACTCCGCCACAATTTTTCTCAACGGCGGAATATCTGTCCAGTGAACCGCGCCAAATCGCCAAAATCCAAATAGCAGATTCAGCGGCACGGGCAAAAAGGATGGGAACCTCAATGTGTACGCGCCATCAACGGCGTGACGAAAGTCTATCCTGAACTGAGGTTGAAACACCACATCATCGCGCGCACCAATCCGATCGAGAAAATCGAGAGTCTCCCGATAGCATTTCATCAACAGATGCTGCCCATTGTCAACAGTATCGCCCGTGACGGGATCTGTAAACGAAAAGGTGCGCCCTCCCAATTGTTGCCGCCGCTCCAAAAGTGTAACGGAATATCCGGCATCGCAAAGGCGGACACCCGCAGCAAGGCCAGCAAATCCCCCCCCGATTATCGTTACGCGTTTCACATTACCCCCAGGCGAGACGACTGCCCAGCCAATAGCGCAGTGCAATGCCCAGTTTGTGCAAATTGTTGAGGCGAACAGACGTGCCAAAAACATCGTAGTTGGCGCGCTGGATCTTCACGAGCAACTGGGCGTAAATTTTGCCCATAATCTGTGCCGAAAACATGGCAGTCCGGTCTTCGGCGGGAAGCAATTTTTCGGCTGTTTGATAATAGTCCCATGCGCGTTGCGCTTGAAACCGCATCAAATCGATAAACGCGGCGTTATAATCTCCCCGAGCAAGTGCCTTTTCCGTATAGCCAAATCGCGCCATCTCTTCCTGCGGGAGATAAATGCGGTTCTGTTGCCAATCCGTATGCACATCTCTCAGGATATTGGTGAGTTGAAGCGCGAGACCCAGATTGATGGCGTATTCACGGGTCTGCGGATTGCGGTACCCAAAAATCTCAATACAAATTAACCCCACAACCGATGCGACCCGATAGCAGTATTCGCGCAACTCGTCAAACGTGCCATACCGATTTTTTGTCAAATCCATCTCAACACCCTCAATAAGCGCCAGAAAATGCGCTTTGGGAATGGGAAAATCCCGCAGAACAGCCTGCAGATTCTGCGCGATTGGATGGGTGGCATTGCCCTTATAACAGGCGTGGAGTTGCTCGCGCCATGCATCGAGGTGACACCGGGCTTCCTCTGGCGAAGCCGCATCATCCACTATATCATCGGTATGCCGGCTAAACGCATAAGCCGAAAAAATGGCCTCGCGTTTTTTGCGCGGCAAAAAAACAAAGGCGAAAAAAAAATTAGTTCGGGCACCTCGCACAATTTTGGCAACGTGTCTTTTGAGGTTCATGAGTGGTAGCCTCTAAAAAAAACCGTCTTGAACAACAAGGTGGGCAAATCGCGTTTTGTAACCGTAGGCCGTCGATGAAAAACATCGCAATCATTGTCGCGAATCTTTTTCAGAATATGCATACCCCCCAAACAGGTCAATCGCAGTTCAAAGCGCAATCGTCCTCTCACCATATCCAGCAGGGGATAACCTTCCAAAAAGAGATCCCGTGTGCGGTTGATGAGATAATCCAGAAGTTCGCAAAATTGCGGCGTGACGCGCTGCTCACCCAGATCTGAAATCCCCACGCCAAACCGTTTGAGATCCTCCTGCGGGAGATAAATGCGACCACGCGAAAAATCAATCGCAATATCCTGCCAAAAATTGGCGAGTTGCAGCGCGCTACATAAGGCGTCGGAATGCCGCGCATACCGCTCGCCGCGATATCCAAACAAATGGAGAATGAGCCGCCCCACGGGATTGGCAGAAAACGTGCAATACGCCAGCAAATCCCGATATGTCTGATGGCGATTGGTCGTCACATCCATGCGAAACGCCGCGAGCAAATCCCTGAGCAATTGCACGGGCAAATCATGCACGCGAATCGTTTCTGCAAGCGCCGTAAATATCGGACCTGCCGGATCTGAAAGACACGCATCGAGCCGCGTTTCCCACTCGGCGAGATGGTTGAGTCGCTCCTGCACCGTCAAACCCGGCTCATCGGCAAAATCATCCGCCGTGCGCGCAAACGCATAGATACTATACACATGGGGCCGCACCCGCCTGGGGATAAGCACCGAACCAACCGGAAAATTCTCGTAATGCGCGCGGGTAAGTGCCTCGCAATGGGCATAAGCCTCTGCAATCGCAATCCCGCGGGTTTTGTATGCAGTCTGTGACATATTGTGAAGATACGACAGGGGGGTGGGAAAATCAATATGTTGACTTCTACAACAAAAAAAGAAAACGCCTCAGCATCGTTGTGCCGGGGCGTTTTGTGTATCAGTTAAAATCAAGTATCAGTTGAAAAAATTGCTCATCGGGTTAAGGGCGCAGAACTCTATATACCGCACTTCGATGTTTTACACTCACAACAATTATCTGCCGTTTTGATCTATCATATTTATACACGATGCGATAATCACCTACACGCAACTTGAATAACCCTTTCAAATTTCCTCCCAGTGGTACAGGTGTCTGAATCTCAAATGTTTCTGAAAACTTCTTTTATTTTTCATTTATACGCACAATTATATTTGAACTCAAACGACGTATTTCTTTTTGAGCACTTGAACCAATAATTATCGTATATCTCACTCAATACCCAATTTCTTCATAAAATCCGACCATTTTTTTAACCCAATACCCGCATCAATCTTCGCCTCTTCTTCACGCAATTCTTCTACAAATTCTTCACGCAGTTCAAGCCCTTCATCAGGATCGTCAGCCTCTTTTTGAATCAAGGCACGCGCCTCCTGCTGTTCTACATCCTCTTGTCGTTTAACAGGCATTTCATGCCTCCTGAAATAAAACTCTTTGCAATTTAAACCCATACTAGCTCAAAAGTAGCCGATTTCTATGGGCCTGTCAACATGCCTTGCAGATGAGGCATCGCCCGTTATAGCAGGATCAGGAAACAGGGTGATACCATGTGCTTCATCAACAGAGCAAAAGCAATCCCGATCTCAAAAAATTCTTTTGCTTTCAATAATCACCTACACGCAACTTGAACAATCCTTTCAGATTTCCTCCCAGTGATACAGGTGTCTGAATATCAAATGTTTCTGAAAACTCCTTTAACTTCTCATTTACACGCACAATTATATCTGCACTCAAACGACGTATTTCTTTTCGAGCATCTGCATGGGCGAGTCTTTGAAAAACACCCGCATCGCACGATGGACGCGCGCAGGCTTGCGTTTTACAGCGTGCGTATGTATCTTTGCCCGCGAATAATAAGCAAAACCCTTCTGGATCGCGGCTTACACCCTGCCGCGATGACATGCAAAACCGACAACCCAAAGGAAAAAATAATGTTTGAAACCCTGACAATGGCGCCTGCGGATCCCATTATAGGATTGACCGAAGCATTCAAAAATGACCCAAATCCCAACAAAATAAACCTCGGCGTTGGCGTGTACAAAGACGGCGACGGCAACACGCCAATATTTGCCTCTGTAAAAACAGCAGAAGAACGCCTTCTGACACATGAAGACACCAAAAATTATCTGGGCATTGAAGGCGACGAAGCATATAACAAAGCCGTTCAAGAACTCCTCTGGGGAACAGATCACGAAATACTCACCAGCGGTCGCGCGGGAACAGCCCAGGCACCAGGGGGCACTGGCGCATTGCGCATAGCCGGTGACTTTATTCATCAGCACTATCCCCATGCCCGCGTATGGCTGAGCGACCCCACCTGGGCAAATCACCCCAAAATTTTTGAATCTGCCAGCGTACCCACAGCGACCTACCGCTATTACAACCCCGCATCTTTTGGCCTGGACTTTGGTGCACTCATCCAGGACCTCGAACAAATCCCCGCAGGCGATGTGGTCTTGCTACACGGATGTTGTCACAATCCCACCGGCGTTGATCCCTCCGCCGAACAATGGGCACAAATAGCCGACATCATAACCGACCGCGGTATCATCCCACTCGTAGATTTTGCCTATCAGGGCCTGGGCAATGGCCTTGCTGAAGACGCAGTCGGCCTCCTATCCCTTAGCCGACCCGGCTGCGAACTCCTCGTCGCCAGTTCCTTCTCCAAAAACTTTGGCCTCTACCGCGAGCGCACGGGCGCATTGACCATCGTGGGAAAAAACGCCACCACCGTTGAAAAAGCCATGAGCCACATCAAAATCTGCATCCGCACAAATTACTCCAACCCGCCATCTCACGGCGCACAGGCAGTCGCAACAGTCCTCAACGACCCCGACTTGCGGACACAATGGGACGGCGAAGTAAAAGCCATGCGCGACCGCATCAACACCATGCGCACCCTATTTGTGGATACCCTCGAAACAAAAGGCGTGCGGCGCGATTTCTCGTTTATCGCACACCAGAGGGGAATGTTCTCTTTCTCCGGACTAACACCCGAGCAAGTAGATGTGTTGCGCGAGCGATTTGCGATATACATCGTCAGTTCAGGGCGGATCAATGTGGCGGGCATGACAGAAGACAACATCGGGCCGTTGTGCGACGCGATAGCGGAAGTACTGAGGGATTAAAAAAGCATCCGCAGAAAAAAACGCGAGTGAGCGGTGTACAAATGGCCGCCTCTCAGGCCCGTTCATTCGAGCGTTTTTCGCAGATGAACGCAGATGAAAGGCAAAAGGCAACACCTCTGGATCGCGGCTAACACCATGCCGCGATGACAGACGGGAGCCTGCCCCTGCATGATTTAAGCAGGGGCCGCGATGACGGCTCTATAGCGCAGGAGCCTTTCCAAGGAGAAATCATGACACTCAAAGATCGCGTGGCAATCGTCACCGGAGCAAGCTCTGGCATTGGGCGGGGCATTGCACTGGCACTTGCAGGGGAAGGCGCGCATGTGGCAGTGGCCGATATTCGGGAAGCGCCCAAAAAGGGCATCTATCACGACACCGACCTGACCACTTCTACGGTAGAGGAAATAGAAAAACGCGGTGGGAAAGGGATCTTCTTACAAACCGACGTATCCGATGACGAAGCGGTACGCAATCTGATCGAACGGACTGTCTCCGAATTTGGCAAACTGGACATACTGGTAAACAACGCGGGCATCACCATACCCGGCGGCATTGAAGAAACAACCATCGCCGACTACGACACAGTAATGGGCGTAAACCTTCGGGCACTATATGTAGCCAGCAAACTCGCCATGCCACACCTGAAAAAACCCTCCGGCAGAATCATCCACATCTCATCTGTACAGGCTTATGGCGGTGGTGGCGGACCCGCTTATGCCGCATCAAAAGCCGGCGTCGTCAACCTCACGCGAGATACCGCCCTGGAACTGGCCCCCTTTGGCGCAACCGTCAACGCGATCTGCCCGGGCTACATCGAAACGCCCATACAGGACTATCTCACACCACAGGACATTGAAGACAGCAAAGCAAAAACCCCACTACCGCGCCTGGGCTTGCCATCGGACATCGGCAACGCCGCGGTATTCTTCGCATCAGATGCCGCCGCCTGGATCACCGGCACCGCCCTGCCCGTGGATGGTGGATGGATGGCGTCTATTTTTTGATTGCAAGTGAACGCTTTTGAATACGGTCAAAATGTCTTGACTTCCATATACCCCAAATATAATATAGATGCGGCAAAAACTTCTTATTTTTCGCATCTATATGGAAATAGGCAATGAATGTTAGAAATTACGAAAAAAATCTTTACAAAGTGATTATGCAGGTCAGATATAAACCAGAACTGACTTTTTATAATCTGTTATATGGAGCTGCAGCAAAAATAAAAAATTTTCCTGATTGGAGCACAGACCGGTTCCATGTGACACTGAAAGACTACAATGAGTACTGTAGTATAGCCATACGTCATAACACCTTTACGTATGAACAAGACTCGAGTAATGAAAATTTGGAGACAAGGAATATCAACCACATTATCGGTATTTTACCTCCAGAACTGGATTTAGTCGAATCTACTCGAATAGGATATAGACGCCGATACCTAATCCCTGTGAGCATGTCCTTTGCGGAGCTTAATTCTTTGATGAATCTCAAGGTGTATTCTGATCCTTTAAGAAACCTTGCAGGGTTTCCCGAAGTCAAAGATATGATGTATCGAGTTGACTTAATTGATGGAGAATTCGATGCTCATCTCACTGTAGGGCCCGTAGATCAAACCGAAATTCCCCATAGAATTGAATTTAACGAAGGTCAGCATATTGACCCTAATAGTGAGAACCCACTGCCTGAAATTTATTCTGGCTATCCCGGAGTAGCTATATTTGTGGATATTGATGTTTATCAGGAAGGCGAATCTCCAATATCAAAATGCCAAGATACAGTTTTAAAGCTCAAGGACAGAGCTGAGTCCTGGATAGATTTGCTCGCCGATTATTTACTCAAATCGGAGATAACAACATGATGTCAACTGATCACTTGGAGACGAACGAGACTGTCCATACACCGACTTTAGAAGATTCTACTACCTCCCATCAGCCACCCAAAGATTTTTCGGTCCCCCATCGGCTGACCATCGAAAATTATGTGGTGCCAGATCAGAATATTACTCCACAAAAAGACATTATTGCTGACAGCAAGGAATTTACGGACAACGGAACAAATACTTTAAGTATAGCCGCGAGACAGCGTAACAGAGAAGACGGTTCTCAGATTTCTGAAGGACATAGCCGAGATTATACTAAAATAATAAGGGTTCACTTTTGCAATGAGCTTTTAGAACTTCTACAGAAGTTGAAAGATAGAGCCGAAACTCCACAAGTTGCGGGTCCAGCATCAGAAGTCATTAAAAAATTAAGAGATTATGACCAATTTGGAGATGCTGATCCCCTGCGACTATTATTTAGTTCCCTCCACGACTCACTGGTGTTTGACGATATGTGGGCAAGCTGTACACCTGAACAATATGCAGGTATCTGGGAAATTATCGCTAAAATTTCGCGTAAGCAAAGAATTGTATTAAAGTCGGTTGAGGAAGGTGTAATTGCTTTAGAAGATTTAGGATTAAACACAACGCCTTTTGGAATTATGGATGACTGGACAGAAACAGGATAAAATTGAACTTTTTTTAGACACCTCGGTTGCGCGAACTCGAGTATTAGGCATTTCCACTTATCAAGAAATGTTTAAGAAAGAATTTGGTGATCGTAAGCCAAATGTTTCATCCTACGTGGTGATGGAATTTCGCCGAAGCCTTATAAATAACCTGATTTCGTTTTTCTTTCTTCTTGATATGAACCACATCCAGACTCTCGGAGAAGCTTTTGAAGTCTGGAGTAATAAATTTGAGCCACAAAATCTCAAAGCTGCCATACAGATAATTAACGTGATATTTAATCTAAAAGAATTTGATTTAAATCATCAAACGAATAAAGCCAAGGGGCAGCGGGCTCTTGCGGATGCAATCTGGAGGCTCGAAGTAAAGTTTAAGAACTATTTCAAATTGATTCAATGTGACAAAACAAAGTGTGCGCGTGGCATAGTACCTTTGCACTTTTCATCTGATCTGAGCGAACAGCGAAATTTCTTTAGAACTTTTCAGGAATCGTTTTGCGACACTGAGGCGTGTAGAAAAAAATGTATAATTGATACGTATTTTCTCAAAAACAACAGAGCTTCAATAGATAAAATAATTAGCGAATCACAGACCTTAGGAAGGTCTAATCCAGCTTACAAAATTGGACAACGGCTCCAAGAAATCATAGATAAAAATGGGGAAAATTGTACCTGTAACTTTTGTGGATCTGTTGGAGATAGTGTGATTGCAATTGATATGCCACAATCCATGAGGCTTGAGCATATAGATAATTCCTTTGATTATCTTTGTGAGTATCTACAGAAAAAACACAAAAAGTATCCCTCAGAAATGGCCTTTGTAAATTCCGGCGGACAAACTCCTCCTGTTCCATAAAAAACTGATGTTATGCATGTCTCGCGTTTCTGTCATGCTAAGGCGGGCGCAATGAATCACCTGCGCCCAACACCCATCAGGTTGACGAAGCATCTTTTACTCCCGTAGTAATAGGTGCATTATATTGTTCCTGTGCGTAACGTCAAAAAAACAAAAGCCCCTTCCTCATTGGTTGGGGTATACACATCAAGCTAAGAGGTGAACAAGAGATAGTCAGCGACATATCACGCTCAGATAGGCTGTCATGCTGAGGAAGCCGATAGGCTGACGAAGCATCTTTTACCCATAAACACCACTCAGGCAGCAGATTCTTCGACTCCGCTTCGCTCCGCTCAGAATGACAGAGCAATGGAACGGGTCAGAATATGGCTTTTAACGCTTAACTTGATGCGAATGCCCCTTCCTCATTGGTTGGGGCTTTTATCATATAAATAGGAAATCAGCGCAGTGGGCTGTCTGCGCCAATGCTGCATTTTACAATCGATTGCGAATATACCCCAAACCATCAGTAAACTTTGCCAATTCAAGGACGAAATTTGATTCTACGTACACAATCATACTGTCGCTTCAATCGCAACAGAACCATGTGAAATTGCTTCGTATAATCCTGAGTCAAAGAGCCATTGGAGATTTGGACCAGCTTCATCTATTTGAAGGTCTGTATGTACAATGCCAGCCAGCCACGAAGTCATAATCATCTCGAAGCCATACCCGCTTAGACCATTAAGGGGCTGGGTTAATTGGTTAAGATATGGAGCCAGTATTTTCGTGGCGTTTATTTTATAGTCGGGTTTTGCCAGACTGCTCGCAGACATAGCCTCTGTCCATAAATAAAAAAAATCAGGGAGCGCGAGCAGGAAGTATGGCGCACGCGGTATGAACGAATGGACCAATAAATTGTGGCGCAGGCGGGTGGCCCATTCGGCGGACGCGCCAGGTCTGTTTTTGATTTCGACGACCAGTTGAAGTTGTCCATCCGGATCATATACCGCAATATCGGCCTGTCTCATTATTATAAACCTCCACAGTACTGACTACAATTCCACATTCATAAACATGGGAAACTCTTTTCAATTAAAGCACATTTGGCAGTTTTTCAATACCGACAGTTCAAATATTTTTTTCTTTTACCAATATGCTATGGGCTGACGACAACAAATATCACAAAACATAGAAACAAGAGAATAATCACGCTCAGAATCACACCAACTCGACGGATTTTTGGTTGCACCGGAGTGATAGCACCCCGGTTGATCAATAGTTCTACTGTTTCAGTAGCATCTCCTCGCCTCGCCAGATCCAGCGGCGTATTGCCATCATTATTCTGCACATTGACATCGGCATCATGGCCCAGCAACACCTCGGCTATTTCAGAAGAAGCATTATTACTCGCCGCATTGTGTAGCGGCGTATTGCCAACCACATCCCGTACATTGACATCGGCACCGCGATTCAGTAATAACTCGGCCACTTCAGAAGCATTACTAATCGCCGCATTGTGTAGCGGCGTCGTGCCACCACTGTCCTGCACATTGACATCGGCACTCCATTTAAGCAATTGCTCGACTACTTCAGAAGCATTACCAATCGCCGCATTGTGTAGCGGCGTCGTGCCACCATTGTCCTGCGCGTTGACATACGCACCTCGCTCAAGCAATAGATCGACCACCTCAGAAGCATTACTAATCGCCGCAAAGTGTAGTGGCGTATTGCCCGTTTTTTCCTGCACATTGACATCGGCACCTCGGTCAAGCAATTGCTCAACCACTTCACAATCACTATTCTCTACCGCAAAGTGTAGCGGCGTCCGACCACTATCGGGGTCCCGTGCGTTGACATCGGATTCGCGATAATCAAACACAACACTATCCTCCTATCGGTAGCTCAACTGCTCGTGAATGCATTGACTGCCTCTGCCTGAGAGTTATAAACCTTGAGAAACTTATCAAAACCGCTGATGGTGATAACATTGCGGACTGAATCAGAGAGGGCACAAACGCCAAATTGCTTGCCCGGTGCGTCAAATTTCCTGGAAAATATCAGGAAGATCCCAAGCCCTGCACTGCTGAGAAAAGATACCTGCTCAAAGTCCAGGAGCAATGCCTGATCTGCCGGACCAATTCCAGATTCCAGGGCACGTTGCAATTGAGGGGCACTGCTACTGTCGATAATACCATTGAGCACAACAATCAAGACACCGTCTTTCCGCACCCACTTAACATCTATATTCATTTGAATATATCCTCTTGTAAATAAATGTATTATGGCAACTCTTGCCGCATCAATGCGGTATCCCCAACTGATGCATCCGCCGGTGAATCGCTGTACGGGCTTCGATGAAAGGACGTTCCAGGTACGCGAGATGATCCAGCTCGCCGTGATGGTGCGTCGCCGTACCGGGGGCGTGCCGGGCAGCGGTTTGACGGATATACGCCAGGTCGCCATCGATAAGCGTCAGCATATACTGGGCGGCTTCCAGATCGAACATCCACCACTCGCCACCGCAGGCAATGTAAATCGGCGACGTATGGGCGAATATCCCCCGCCCCCAGCCATCGTGATGGGGAACACTGGTATAGTTGGGACCGGCACATCGGGCGGCAATCCATGTATGCCCATCCACCTTCACCTGTGCCTTCAACGCCAGCCGCCGCGCACCTTTATTGTCTTCCGTCGAAGCAACGACGCGCCCTGCCTGAACGATCTCGAGCGTATGGATCGGAAAAATACTCTCCGCCCACGCTTCGACCTCCACTGTACCGGCCCCCGACAACTGCATTGTATCGCCAACCTGGTGTCCATCTGCAGTGAGATGAATGAGGGGACCACCGCTGTGAAATGTTCGTCCCTGCGCTACACTTTTGCACCAATTATCGTAGGTAAATTCTTCGTCGGGCAAATAGGCGTACGTGCGGTAAATACCAACGGGCACATCGCTACTCATCTTATCCGTTCCACCGACCAGCGGCAAGCGGTAACCGCAGTTGAGATAGCGGTAGTATTCCAAATGATTGAACGGCGCATGACGCAGCATCTCCACGCCATCTACGCGCCCCGTGGCAATCAGCGCCGCGGGTTCGCCATTTGGATTCGGAAGATGCGGGACAATGACCGAGCCGCCCTGTGCATGACACTGATCCGCCCAATCACTCATCGTGATCTCCAGCGTACCACCCAGTTCGGACTCACCGGGACCATCACTGCACCACGGCATCACCGGCTCTTTGAGGCCCCAGAGGATGAGATGCCCCAGAAAGTGCTGCCTATTCTCCTGGCCCACATAGACAATATTGTTCCCATCTTGCGAAATACTCGGTCTGCCCGTGAAATCCTCCGTATTGGTAAAAAGGTTACCCCACTGCGACGGGAGCAAATTAACGATATTGAGATCCTCTCCCTGAGACTCCGTATGACTGCCCTGCGTCGAGAGGAAGTGAACATGCGAATCGCCGCTGTACCATCCCTCCGCATTCATGTGTATCCATCGCTTGAGACGCAAAGTCAGTTCGCGTTGTCCCGGTTCAATCTTCACCCGCGTCCGCATCGGCTCATACTCAAATCCCCGGGCGACATCCACGATGACCTCGCCGCGCGGCAGCCACCCCTGGCAACGACCGTCGATATACGCGTAGGTGATTTGTCCAAGTCGAAGATCTCCGCCGATATCAATATGCCAGCTATCGAGATTGGAATTGACCTGATTGTGATGCCCATAAGGCTGATAGGGAATCCCCTCCGGCGAGCGAAAGTGGACGCGGCAGGGAATAGGCTTACCCGTATCGTCATCAAGCACAGTGACGTGAACCCAGTTCCGTCCCCGATCCAGGAGTTCCACGCGCATTCGCGGGGTCTCGACCACCTTCTTCTCCTCGACATCGCCCCACTTGACCTCGCCCACCTTTTCCTCGCCTTGCTTCACCGTCATCGTAGCCGAAGGCGTGGCAGCGACCTCGACATAAGCCGGACTTGATTTGGGATTCTGCGCTTCTCCCCAACCGGCGAAATCATCATTGACGAACTCATCGGCAGACGCTTCGGGCAAGGGATGCACATAAGTTGCTGTCCCCCGATCTACTTCCACGCTAAGGTCAAACGGTTTTTCCGCGTCTTCGGGATGAGTTAAGATCAGGCGCGCTTCCCGCTTCCCGTGTCGCACAAAGGGATGTTCGTCGAGATGCGAAAGCGTGACACCGGCAATAATAAAACGCGGACCATTCGGGATAATCTCCAGCGACTTGATTGTGCCATCCGGCAAAGGATTCTCCCAGGCCCACAAAAAGTAACCGCGTGCCGAGCCGCGCGACACCTCGGTCTGACGTCGCCCCATATCCGCCCACTTCCCTTCGTAACGCGGCAACAACCGGTCGTTCTGGTCCGGAAGTGCGACAAAGGGCGCGCCGCCGCCGGACAAATGTGCAATCTCAAATCGCTCGCGGACGGGGATACGGATCTCTTCACCCTCCGCCATCCGAAACAGATAATGCGCCACGGTCTCTCCCAAGGGACCGCCCTCCATCAGATCGGATTCCAGCAAGCGATGGGCAATGATCATGTAGCGTGCCGACTCGTTGATTGGAATGGTCACGCTATCAGAAGCACCATCCAGCGCGATAAAACAATTCGAACCGTCGTCATTTACCAAAAACGGCAAACCGCGGAAGGATTGTTTGCCTATAGGGGCATTCACATTTGCGCCCAGCACTTCCAGCCCCGCACTGCACAACGCCGACAAATCGAGAGGTTGATAGTCTGCCATGACAGGTATCCTTTCTTTTATGGGGTGTGTATCTCACAAAAAATCCAGATCCGCACCGAGGTGAGCGGGCAAAACGCATTTGGCATACAGATGTCGCCATCCGCGCTCGGGAATTGGAAGAGGCACAAAAGCCTCGCGGCGGCGCGCAAGCTCTGTCGCATTGACCAGCAAATCAATGCGGCGTTCTTTTGCATTCAACTCAACCATATCACCATCGCGCACAAAAGCAAGTGGTCCCCCTGTCGCAGCCTCGGGAGAACAGTGCAACACCACCGTGCCATAAGACGTCCCACTCATACGCGCATCGGAAATCCGCACCATATCTTTGACCCCTTGTTGCGCCAGATATCTGGGAATGGGAAGAGACCCCGCCTCCGGGAACCCATCTCCCACGGGACCGGCATTTCGCAAAATCATCACATGATCCGGCGTAAGACTAAGAGAAGGATCATCAATACGCGCCGATGCATCCTCGGCAGAATCAAAAACAACCGCGGGACCGCGGTGCGCGAGCAATTCCGGAGACGCCGCTGCAACCTTCAGCACAGCCCCATCCGGCGCCAGATTGCCGCGAATCACAATCAACGCGCCCGTCGCACCGAGAGGATTATCCAGCGTGCGAATAGTACTTTGCCAGGGCTGAGGAGATTGAACCGTCTTCAAATAATCAC
Organism: uncultured Latescibacterota bacterium; assembly: GCA_951812755.1. Lineage (GTDB taxonomy): Bacteria > Latescibacterota > UBA2968 > UBA2968 > UBA2968 > VXRD01. The sequence goes on along the minus strand of OX638329.1, from coordinate 6,141,696 downwards.
CCAGCGTTTGCCCCGCAATCGTCGGCACAGAACAATCCAGCAAAGACTCCAATGCCTTGAGCAATGCGGGAACGCCACCTGCCTCGTGAAAATCCTCCATATACCCCACACCTGCGGGCTTGCAATCCACGAGCAAAGGTACCCGTTCCGACACCTCGTGCATATCTTCCAGAGTAAGTTCGGTCCCCGCCCGTCGCGCAATCGCCAGAAGATGCACAATCGCATTCGTTGAACCACCCAGCGCGTGGAGCACCGCGAGCGCATTGAGAAATGACGCCCGTGTGAGCAATTGTACAGGACACCGTCCTGCACGAGCCAGCGCAACAGCCATTCGTCCAGACCGCACGCCCACGCGCAATCGATCTCCCGTACCCGAAAGCGGTGTCGCCCCACCGGAAACCATCAAACCGAGCGTCTCCACCACACTCGCCATCGTCGAAGCAGTCCCCATAACCATACAGGTCCCGGGCGTACTGCAAAGCGACTGCGTCACACCTTCGATTTGCTGCTCGCTCAGTTCCCCAGCGCGATATTGCGCCCAATAACGTCGGCAATCCGTACACGCACCCAACCTCTCGCCTTGCCACGAACCCGTTCGCATCGCACCCGACACAACCTGAACAGCGGGAATATTTGCCGAAGCCGCAGCCATCAACTGCGCCGGCACAGTCTTATCGCAGCCCCCCATCAGTACCACGGCATCCATAGGTTGCGCCGTAATCAGCTCTTCGGTCTCCATAGACAGCAAATTTCGAAAAAGCATTGTCGTAGGCGAAAAGAAAATCTCATTCAGCGAAATCGTGGGAAACACAAAAGGTAGGCCACCGCCCTCGAAAACCCCGCGTTTGACCGCTTCGATCAAATCGGGCATATGCCCGTGACAGGGATTATAATCAGACGCCGTCGAGGCAATCCCAATAACGGGACGATCCACATCCTCGCCATCATATCCCGCAGCAGCGAGAAACGCCCTGCGAATATATTTGCTAAATTCCGGATCGCCGTAGCTCGTCAAACTTCGGTTGATACCTGTGTCTGTCGATTGGATCATGATGTCACTGAAAGAAGCGCGTGCTCTGCTGAAACAAGCATGCCATTGACAATCTCATAGGCGAACTGATCGACATTTTTCCGCGTCTGAGCCAGATCCTCCCCAGCCAGATCCGCGCAATCAGCCGAAGTCGCCGAAACATAATACTTGATCTTGGGTTCTGTACCAGAAGGCCGAGCCGTAACCCGGGTATGCCCCTCTTTCGTCAACGTAAACGCGAGAACATTGCCCGTACTCCCCTCAATTGTGCGCGTATTCCCCGTCTGAAGATTACGCACAGTATTGGTCTGGCGATCAATAACCTCAACCACCTTGTGCCCGCCAATTTCAGCGGGCGGATTTTGACGCAGACCATTCATAATCTGGGCAATCTCCTCATTGCCCCGCGCACCTTCTCGATACGTGGATTTCTGTACCTCGCAAAAATATCCGAACGCGCGATAAATATCATCCAGATAATCCCGCAACGTGCGACCCTGCCTCTTGAGTTTGGCCGCGCACTCCGCGAGCAAAACCGCAGCAACAGCCGCATCCTTATCGCGCACAAAATCCGTAAACAAATAACCGTGACTCTCTTCCGTACCAAACACAAAAGACTCATCATCTGACAAATTGTTAATCACATCGCCGATATATTTGAACCCGACGAGCAGATTGTCAACCGGTGTCAGACCAAAATCCCTCGCAATAAGACTGATGAGATCTGTCGTGACAATCGTCTTGCACACAACACCCCTATCGGACAATTTATTCTCCTCCTGAAGCGAAGTCAAAATATAATAACACAAAATAGCGCCGATCTGATTGCCATTAATCGCGAGATCTTCGGGAGCAGCATCCCAGCCCTTCTGTGGATGGGGCAACGCACACCCCAGGCGGTCCGCATCTGGATCGCTCGCCAGAACAATATCAGCCCGAACCTGTCTTGCTTCTTCAATAGATAGAGAAAGCGCGCCCGGATCTTCGGGATTTGCCACACCCCCTGCCACCGTCGGAAAATTGCCATCCGGAACATCTTGCGCCTCAACAACGCGAAGATGGGCATAGCCCAGCTCCCGCAACGCGGGCACAACACTCGTTGCACCAACGCCGTGTAGCGGCGTATATACGACACTTATATCGCGGGCATCGCAAAGAGACAAATTGACCAGCTTCTCAATATATTGCGCGTCGAGCCCTGCATCGAGCACCTGAATCAGCCCCCGTTCTATCCCCTCCTCATAATCAACACTATTGAGACGCTTAACCGCACCAACCTCGGCAATAATATTCTTATCGTGCGGTGGAACAACCTGCCCGCCATCTATCCAATACGCCTTAAAACCATTATCCGACGGAGGATTGTGACTCGCGCTGATCACCACCCCTGCAACAGCACCCGTCTGGCGGAGCGCAAAAGAAAGATGAGGCGTTGCGCGAGGACCGTCAAACAGACGCGCTACAATACCATTGCCCTCAATAATCGAAGCCGTCTCCCGCGCGAACACATCCGAATTATTGCGCGTATCGTGCGCGATCACCACACCCTTATCTCTGGCATCTTCAATACCCGATTTGAGAATATACTGCGCCAAACCCTGCGCCGCTTCTCCAATCGTCCTCAAATTGATACGATTGGGACCCGGACCCATCTTGCCGCGAATACCCCCCGTACCAAACTCGATATGGGTGCGAAAAGCATCCTCGAGCTCGTCTATATCTTCATTTTCAATAAGCAATTGAATTTCCGGTACAAAATCGACAAATTCCGGTTCGATAAGCCATTGCGAAATTGCTCGAAATGCCGGGACAGAAATCCTATTCTCTGCCGCCCAGTTTTTGACCTGCTGGTGAATCGTCATAAATGCTCCTTGTTCTGCGAATCAACGAATCAACGAATCAACGAATCAACGAACCCCGCCACCCCAAAACCTCTGGATTGCGGCTTTAAGCATGCCGCAATGACGATGGATGGGGACTGATTGCTCATTTTTGACCACTGGCTGTTGATTCGTCTATGAACTGGCCTGAGAATCGGCCAGTCATGCTCGAATTACTCGCCTTCATACCCCGCTCCGTCTATTCGTCTATTCGCGCTTTTCTCGTCTATTCGTCTATGAACTGGCCTGAGAATCGGCCAGTCATGCTCGAATTACTCGCCTTCATACCCCGCTCCGTCTATTCGTCTATTCGCGCTTTTGTTGCCAAATATTGCAATCTACACGCCCTTGTGTCAAGTGCATAGGCAAAACTACTTGACTTTAACCCTCATTTATGCCCTATTTTGAAAATGCTTACAACAATCCTCATCGCCATTGGCCTTGTGCTGGGTATCCCCCTCGCTATTCTAGCGCTTTTCTTATGCCTGCCAATTCGCATACGCGCAACGGGATACTACCGAGAAAACGACTACAACATATCCGGTTCTGCGCGCGGTTGCGCCGGGCTATGTGGTATTATTTGTGACATTGACAAAAAGGGGATACAATTGCGCGTCGTTATCGGACGCTGGACCGCGTGGCGACCCAGGGAAAAACCTCCATCATCAGAGCCGACAACAGAATCCGAAAGAGATATCTCCACCGAACCACAACGGGACAGACCGAAAAAAAAATCATATCCAACAGAGACCTTGCACGTAAAAATAAAACAATATCTGAACTATGCCACCGAAGCGCGCCCCATTCTGACGCGATTTATAAAACGGTTGCTGAAAACAATAGCACTTCAACACGCGGAATTGAATCTGGAATTGGGGACAGACGATCCCGCCTTCACCGGACGTCTATTTGGATATATTGAAGCGACCAAACGCATCTTTGGCAAACGCATCCGCATCTCACTTACCCCTGATTTTTTGCAACCGCGCTTTGCCGGATCGGGATCCTTGAAACTCTCCATTTATCTTCACCGTTTGATATTCGCCGCACTCGCTCTGATCCTGCGCGGCGGACTCATGCGCGCAAAAATCTGGTGGACAAAACGCAAAATCAGGCGCGAAGTTGGGACGGCACAGGGGCCGTCTCCTACGATGATATTGTGATTTTTGTAGGGGCGACCCCCTGTGGTCGCCCGCTGACGTACGGGCGGGTTTAAAACCCGCCCCTATCGCGACTTTATTTATCGGAGGGAATATGGCTATAGAAGACATGGTGCGAACAATGCTAAACGAACTGCGTGAAATCGTAAAAACCGAAACCGTGGTAGGCGAGCCTGTTATTGTGGGCGAAGTCACCCTCATCCCCGTATCCAAAATATCCTTTGGATTTGGCGCGGGAGGCGGGCAGGGAAAAAAAGACGACGGCAGCAGTGGCACGGGCGGAGGCGGCTCTGTGCAACCCGTGGCATTCATCGTCATACAAAAAGGCAAAGCACAGCTTCTACCCATAGAAGACAAAAGCATGTCCATCGCCGACTTGCTCAAATACGCACCCGATGTACTTGAAAAAATTAAAACATTTAAGGATAAGCGCAAAAAACAGAAAGAAGAGAACGACGGCAGTGAAGAGAAAAAAGAATAACAACCGCGCATCGACAATAAATCCATCGACGATAAATAATTAAAAAAATCGCTGCAAATACCATTGATTAGGAGATTGTCATTCAGTAAAACGAACCACCCCGCCACCTCTGAAACTCGATTATGAAAGCAATCCTGTACATCGCAATCCTTCACGCCGATATCATCATACACATACGATGGGCGCGGTACCGTCCTCTTTCTAAAGCCAAAGTTGTGAAATTATTAAGGGGGAGACGATGCAATTTTTAAAACTCAAATTGCCAGGGGCTTATCTCGATGCCTTTTTTTACCGAGGGCATCTCTATTTGCTTACAGAAGAGAACACATTGCAAGTGCTCAACTGGAATAGACTGATAGAACGCGTTTTCCCAGCGCCTAATGGTAGTGAAATTGATCCACTATCTGCTATGATATGGACCAATAATTCGTTAGTCCATAAACATAGGAATCTCATAGATAAACATAGAAATCTCATAGATTGGACTCAATATGACGAGTTCAAAAACATGCCACTCAAAAATCTTCAGGGGATGGATGGTACTGTTCTTTACCCTGAAGAGAATGAATACAATGAATTTGACCTGGGACCTGAGAGATTTCACACACTTGAACTTTACTATTCTCATGTATGGCTACTCGGCGAAGAAAGTGTCAGTTATGTGAAGACAGGGCCAGGACATATTAAAGGAAAATGCTCCAATATCTATCGAGTGCTCGATGATTGTGCCTATTCTCTCGGTGCAAGATCGGAAACGCTATGGGTCACGTCACCCGATTTGGTACATGTTATATCTATCCGCGATATTTCGCCGAGACGTGTGAAAGTGGAATTCGGTAAAGAGAAGGCATTGTCCATTTCAGCAAACCACATCGGATGGCACTGGGGAGATGTCGTGATGACCTCAGATTTCGACTTTCAGACCAGTATCTGGATGCATATCTCTCGCCAAAATGTCAAAGCCCAAAATGTCATGGATGCTGATCCAGTCTATACAAATCGCGAGCAAATTTTAGAGGAATACTTTACTGGGAAGGAAGTACCTACTGAAAAAAAGAACTCTACCTTTTGCGAGATCGCACTTGATATCGGAAAATCTCAGCGACTCTACTGTAGTAGAGAACGGGCTGTGGCCGTATCACCCGATCACTCTGTGCAGGCATTCCACTGGGGATTCGACCTTAAACCCGAACAAAACGGGCTTTCAGCTTATACTATTTTAAATCCCAATATAGAACGTGTGCTCATTGGTACTTTTGGATGGATCATTGAAGAAACATCCGGTGTTCTTTTGATAGATAAAATTAGGAAGAGAAGATTATATAAAAAGGAACCGACGCAAGTCCGTACATTCCCATCTGCTCATTGGTATGAGAACCTGGTTGTCATCGTGGGCGATGAAGATATCGAAGTTGTCGCAATTCTCGATTATGACTTTCTAATACCCAAAAAATTGCAAGACGTCAATATTGGTAGAAAATCGGAATTTTTTTTCGATAGATACAACCAATATTCTACAGGCGGTGGTTTTTAGTGTTGTCTATAACTCCTATGCGCTCCTACTTATGCTCTCAAACTTAAACCAGCCCCTGCGAACACTGCCGGGCATTGGACTAAAGCGCGAAAAAGTATTGGAAAACGCCAGCATCGCCACCGTGGGCGATCTCCTATTGTATGTGCCCTATCGGTATATAGATCGCTCCACCGAAGTCGGAATCGCACACTTGCCGCTGGATGGGGAAGTCACCGCAGTAGGCGAAATAGTGAGCATGCAGACAATCCCCGGCAAGCGTCGGCGCTTCGTCATGACAGTCGAAGACCAGACCGGATCGGTCGCGTGTACGTGGTTTGGGGGAATTCAATATTTCAAAAATTCATATCGCGCAGGCGACATCGTAGCACTCGGGGGTAAATTGACGCGGTTTGGGCGCACATTGCAAATGGTACACCCCGAAATAGAAGTTCTCGCAAACGAAGACGACGACAATCAGCGATTGCATACCGGACGCATCATTCCGCTGTATTCGACCACATCAAAAATGAAAGCAGACCGCCTCACAGCCCGCGCACTTCGCCGTCTCTTATTCGCCGCGCTACAAGCTATTGGAGATCAAATCGAAGACCCATTAAACGAAAACATACGCAAACGCTGTGGCATAATGCCCCTGCGAGACGCAATTGAAAAAATACATTTTCCAGATACAACAACAGATATAGACACTGCGCGACAGCGACTATCTTTCGACGAGATCTTCTACATCCAGCTTTATCTTGGACACGCAAAAAAGCTACGCCAGCGCACGCCCGGGCGCGTTCTGACATCCAGCGGACCACTAACGCGACAACTCGTGGCAAATCTGCCCTTTAAACTAACACAAGCGCAAACGCACGCCATTACAGAAATCGGCCACGACTTACAGCGACCTGTCGCCATGCACCGCCTGTTACAGGGCGACGTGGGATCCGGCAAAACCCTGGTCGCCCTCCACGCGATGCTGTGTGCCGCAGATAGCGGCGCACAAGCCGCCTTAATGGCCCCTACAGAAATCCTGGCCGAGCAACACGCCCATACCATACGGGAACTCGTCGCCCCATTGGGCTTAGACATCGCATTGGTGACAGGACGCATGCGAAAAGCGCAACGCGCCAAAATACTGGACGGATTGGGTTCTGGAAAAATAAAATTAACAGTAGGCACACATGCCCTGTTGCAAAATGACATCGCATTTGCCGATCTCGCACTCATCGTCGTCGATGAACAACATCGTTTTGGCGTAGTCCAGCGCGCCCTATTGCGGGAAAAAGGCAATGCGACCCATCTTCTGGTCATGACCGCCACCCCCATACCCAGATCCCTATCGCTAACCCTGTACGGCGATCTGGATGTCACCATCATCGACGCCCTGCCGCCCGGTCGCATCCCTGTACGCACCGGATGGCGACCTGCACAAGACCGCGACCGCGCACTGCAATTTTTGCGCAGCGAACTGCAACAGAAGCGTCAGGCATATATTGTCTATCCACTCGTATCCGAATCCGAAAAAAGCGACCTGCAAGCCGCCACCGCCGCCTTTGAAGACCTGCAAAAAGGCGCACTCTCCAACTTTCAACTGGGCTTGCTTCACGGCCGCCTAAAACGCGACGAAAAAGAGACCACAATGTCCGCTTTCAGGCGCGGCGACCTGGATGCCCTCGTCACCACAACAGTCATCGAAGTCGGCGTCGATATACCCAATGCCACAGTCATGATGGTCGAACACGCCGAGCGCTTTGGACTGTCTCAATTGCACCAATTGCGCGGACGCGTGGGTCGAGGTCAACATCAATCCTACTGCATCTTAATTGCAGATCCCCAGGACGCGCTATCGGATGATGCACATGAACGCCTCGACGCCATGGCGCGGACAACGGACGGATTCGAAATTTCAGAAGCCGACTTGTGCATCCGGGGACCCGGACATATTTTTGGCACCCAACAAGCCGGCTTCCCCAAATTTCACTTTGCCGACCTCGTACGCGATAGCGCCTTAATCACCGCCGCCCGTCGAGAAGCAGAAACACTCCTATCCCGCGACCCAAATTTGACCGTGCACACTGTATTGAGGCGAGAATTAGACGCAACCGCGCTCCACGACATGCAAATTGTAGAAGCGGGGTAACTGCTAACCGCTAATAGTTGACACCCATATTGTATTATGGTAGATTGATTCGGCTTTCTTATGCGTCCATCTGTGTCCATCTGCGTCCATCTGCGGATAATATTCTTTACCACCATTACCCGGAAACTGACTGATGAATCATGAGCTGCGCATTGCGTTGCTTGGCACGATTAACCGCGACACAATTTACACCGCCGATGGCGTGACAACCGAAAGCTACGGCGGTTTGTTGTACAGCATCCTGGCATTGGCCGAGATCGCATCTTCTCAAGTGGCGATTTACCCCATCTGCAATGTAGGTGCCGACATGGAAACCGTGGTGCGAAAAAAACTCGCGCCATACCCACACGTCAAATTCGACGGCATCCAATTTGTATCGGGCAAAAATCCCCATTGCTTTTTGGATTACGACGCAAAAGGGCGCAAACGCGAAACCCTGCACAACGATGTCCCGCAAATCTCTTTTTCCCAAATCGAACCCTTTTTAGACTGCGATGCGATATGCTTTAATTTTATCACCGGAATGGAACTCGCCCTCGAAACCGCGCAACGCGTGCGTCGTTCTGCCACTGGTTTGCTATTGATGGATGTCCACAGCTTAACCCTGGGCATGGATGAAAAACGCCGTCGGTTCTGGCGCGTGCCCCCGCAGTGGAAAAAATGGATGGGATGCGTAGATGTCGTACAAATGAATGAGCAAGAAGGCGCTTTGCTCGCCGGCGAAACACTGGAAAAAAAAGGCGCAACACGCCGTTTTGCAAAGCAAGTGTTGTGCGCGGGACCCTCGGTATTGATGATCACGCGTAGCAATCGCGGTTCTGAGACAATTTTTCAGAATGACCACTCAGACATTGTAATCGACAAATTCGATCCCGCGCCCATAGCCGAACCCTGTGACGAAACCGGATGTGGCGACACCTTTTTAATGGGATACACCTGGGCCTTCTTACAAACGGGCAATCGCGCCTTTGCCAGCCAATTTGCCAATCGGGTGGCGGGTATCAACGTGTGTTTGCGCGGCATTGAAGGCATTGCAAAAATAAGCCAATTCTTAAACCCCGACGACCTGCCTATGCAGGACACTCAGACAGGTCACTGCCGTGTTAAACGGCATTCCCCCCGGTCCTGAAAGGAGGGCCTGATGCAAGAATATCAATTTCCAAATCGTCCAAATTTCGATTTGCAATTCAACCCCAAGTTCATCTATTACGGGTTAATTGTACTGGCGTTGCTCTGGTTGGCCAGTGGCATCTACACGGTGCGACAAGATGAGCAAGCAGTGGTATTTCGATTCGGACGAGCGGTGAGCCTGAAAGATCCTGGCATCCACTACCACTGGCCCACACCCATCGAGCGCGTTGAGAAAGAGCGCGTATCAGAAGTAAAACGTCTCGAAGTCGGCTTTCGCACCATCAGCGTGAGTCCCACGCCGAGATACCAGAAGGTCTCAGCTGAATCCGCGATGTTGACCGGCGACGAGAATATCGTCGATGTAGAACTGATCGTACAATATCGCATCCGCGATTTAGAGGACTACTTGTTCCAGGTCAACGACCAGCGAAAAGCCATCAAAGACGTGACCGAGGCCGCATTGCGTCAGGTCGTTGGGCAACGCACCATCGATGAGGCTCTCACAGAGGGCAAGCTGGAAATTCAAGAAGAGATTCTGAAACAGATTCAGGCGGTCCTGGATCTCTACAAAATCGGTGTGCGCGTCGATCAAGCCAAGTTGCAAACCGTGTCTGTACCCCAGGAAGTTGATCACGCATTTAAGGACGTTGCCAACGCGCGAGAAGACCGCGAAAAACTCCGCAATGAAGCCGAAGCCTATCGCAACGATATTATCCCAAAAACACGCGGTGAAGCCGAAAAAATGATCCGAGAAGCCGAAGCCTATACAGTGGAGCGAGTCAAGCGCTCTCAAGGCGATGCAGACCGATTCGTCGAGGTACTCAAAGAATATCGCAACGCAAAAGACGTGACCGAAACGCGAATGTACCTCGAAACAATGGAAAAAATTCTGCCCGGCATGCAAAAATACGTCGTTGAATCCGACGGCAAGGGCGGTATCCTCAACGTTCTCAACCTGCAAAAGCCAGTTGGAGGAGGAAATTGATATGCGCAACCTCGTAACTCTGGCGGTCATCTTGATCGCAGCGAGTATTTTATTAAATGCGTCGTGTTATATCGTGGATGAACGCGAACAGGTCGTCGTCACAGAATTTGGGCAACCCGTACGCACCGTACAGTCTCCGGGCCTGCATTTTAAGATTCCGTTTATCCAACAATTACACACCTTCGAAGATCGCCTGCTCTACAGCGATGCCGATCCCAGACAGATTTACACACAGGACAAGAAAAACCTCATCGTCGATAATTTCGCCCGCTGGCGCATCACAGATCCACTCAAATTTTTGGTATCTGTGCAAAATGTTTCTTACGCACAATCGCGCCTGGACGACATCATTTTTTCTGCTGTTCGAGAAGAACTCGGCCAACGCACGCTGGTCGAGATAGTAGCGTCGCACCGCGAAGAAATCATGGAAAAAGTGACAGAGCGCTCCCACGATTCAGCACTCGGACTGGGCATTGATATCCTCGATGTGCGGATTAAGCGCGCAGATTTGCCGCGAGAAAACAAAAATAACGTGTTTGAACGCATGCGCGCCGAACGCACGCGGCAAGCCAAAGAATACCGGGCTGAAGGCGAGGAAATGGCCCTGAAAATTCGCGCGGAAACCGACCTCGAAGTAACGCGCCTCACATCTGACGCCTTTCAAAAATCGCAGTTGATCCGCGGCGAAGGCGATGCCGAGGCATTGCGTATCTATGCCGATGCCTTTGAACAAGACCCTCGCTTTTTTCAATTTTGGCGCACCCTCGAAGCCTATGAAAAAACTCTGAGCGAAGGAACGACCATCGTGATGCCACCCACCAGCGATTTCTTCAAATACCTGACCCAAAAGCGTCCGCGGTAGGGATGGACCGCAGGTGCGGATTTTTAAACCCGCACCTGCGCCTCAACGAGGCAACCCCATGTCCGCCCGTTCAACGAAAATCTCGTATCTCTGCATTCTCCTCCTCTTCTCTTTTTCCGCAGCAAACGCGACCGAATGGCACAGATTTGAACGCGATAACCTCGCCTTATACCTCGCGTATAACGATGCGGTTCGGGCACAGGAATTGTTGAACGCGCTCCTGATTGGGCGCAATGAAATCCGGCGCAAACTGGGCGGCGCGCCCGAAATACCGATAGAGGTTTATCTCGCACCGAGCGAAGCTATTTTTCGAGAATTGACACACGGGCGCTTGCCGCATTGGAGTGCGGGGGTTGCATTTCTCGAATCGCGCACCATTGTTCTGCAAGCCAGCGCCGACAATTTGCTACAGGTTGCACGGCACGAATTTGCCCACATATTTTTGCACGCCATCGCACCATCGCGCGTGCCCGTCTGGTTTCACGAGGGCGTGGCAATGTGGGCGTCGCACGAGTGGCGCTTGCGACAAAGCGCGGCTGTGTTTTACGCGGTCTTTTCCGAAAGCTTAATCCCTCTTTCCGAAATTGATGAAGTCCTATCGTTCCCGTCGGCAAAAGCCGATCTGGCCTACACGGAAAGTTTGCTGGCAGTCTCGTTTTTGATCCGTTTAGGCGGTCCCAACGCCGTGGTCGTCATGCTTTCCGAACTGGAAGCAGACGCGCCCTTTGAAGTCGCACTATTTCGCGTAACTGGCGAAACGCCCCGCGAATTTGAACGGCGATGGCGCGATGATGTGCAGGGACGATTCAGTCTGATGACCCTACTCTTTTCGCCCGATTTGATCTGGCTGTATCTCACCTTGCTCTTGCTGCTCGCCTATATATGCGTGAGACTGCGTAATCGCGCGACCTTGCGGCGGTGGGAAGCCGAAGACGCAGCCGAGGAATTAACCCTGCAATTGCGCGTATATCGCCGAGAGGACGAGCAGTGATCATAGGCGTAACAGGAGGCATTGGCGCGGGCAAGAGTACCGTATGCGAAGTCTTTGAAGAAGCCGGCGCGCGCGTAATTGATGCCGATGCAGTAGGTCACGAAGTACTCCGCGATCCCATCGTGATTCGCAACCTGGCCGATGTGTTTGGGCGGGAGATCCTGGATCCCGACGGGCAGATCGCACGCCGGGAATTGGGCAAACGGGCATTTGTATCTGACAAAAACCGCGAAAAACTCAACGCCATCGTATGGCAACCGCTTCGGCAGTTATTGCTGGACAAAATTCACGCGGCTCTGGATAGAGAATCCGCGCGGCCCGTAGTTGTGGATGCCGCCCTGCTCGTCGAGCGCGGCGATCCGAAAAAAATTGTCGATGTACTCGTCGTGGTAACTGCCCCCAAAGCTTTGCGGATTCAGCGGACAATGGCGCGATTGGGCATCTCCAGAGCCGAAGTTGTGGCACGACTATCCGCGCAATTGCCCGAAGAGGACAAAGTCGCAGTTGCAGATTTTGTCATAGTCAATGATAAAACCCCCGCCGTGTGTCACCAGCGCGCGCGGGCTGTTTGGAACAAATTGCAATGTGAGGAACAATGAATTACACGCCGCATACAGAACGCGATATTCAGCACATGCTCAACGCAATCGGAGTCGCATCCACTGATGAATTGTTTGCACCCGTTCCAGAATCCCTGCGTCTGAACGCGCTCAACTTGCCCCCTGGAATCAGTGAAATGGAGGCGACGGCTTTTGTGCATTCGCTGACCGACCGCGAGACATCCCTATCGTTTTTAGGCGGAGGTGCTTACGATCATTTTTCGCCCAGCGTGGTCGATGCCATCATTTCACGAGGCGAATTTTTTACGGCCTACACGCCCTATCAGCCCGAGGTGAGCCAGGGAACCCTTCGGGCTATTTTTGAATTTCAATCCATGATTTGTGAACTGACCAACATGGAAGTCGCCAATGCCTCCATGTACGACGGCGCTTCTGCACTGGCCGAAGCCGTGTTGATGGCTGTCCGGCTGAACAACCATACACGCGTCTTATTGCCGCGCAGTCTGCATCCGTTTTACCGCCGGGTAGTGGCGACTTATGTGCGGGGGATAGATCTGGAACTGGTGGATATCCCCTGGTCCGACTCCGGCACATTGGATATCGCCATTTTGAAGCGCGAATTGACCGACAATACCGCCGCTGTGGTCGTACAAAATCCAAATTTTTTGGGCGTGCTCGAATCCTTAGACGAAATTGGCGATCTCGTCAACAATACCAGAACGGCTTTTATAGCCTGCGTCAACCCCATATCCCTGAGCGCGATTCGCCCACCGGGCGACTTCGGCGCCGATATTGTCATAGGCGACGGGCAGCCATTGGGTCTGCCCCTGTCTTATGGGGGACCTTATGTCGGCTTTTTTGCCTCGCGGGACGCCCATGTGCGAAAAATGCCCGGTCGTATCTGCGGCGAGACCACCGATGTAGATGGCAAGCGCGGTTTTGTACTGACATTGCAAACGCGCGAGCAACACATTCGACGCGAACGCGCCACATCGAACATCTGCACCAACCAGACACTCTGTGCAACCGCAGCAACCGTGTACCTTTCCTCGATCGGACCGCAAGGCTTCCGCGAAGTTGGCGAATTGAACTGGCACCAAAGCCATCGCGCTTTGCAGGCATTGACCGCATTAGACGGTGTACGCCAGAAATTCTCCGGTCCAATATTTAACGAATTTGTTCTGGAAATAGACCGCAAAGCATCGGATGTTCTAACGGCTTTGCAACATCGGGGCATCGAAGCCGGCATAGATCTGGGCCGATTTTATCCCACACTCGAAAATTGTATTCTCACATGTGTCACAGAAAAACGCACAGACGCCGATATTGATCGCCTGATCGATGCGTGGAGGGCATTGTAATGAACCGCGATAAGTTAATTTTTGAACGCGGCGCGTCGGGCAGGCGCTGTGTCGCATTTCCCGCTGCGGTGGATTCAGGAACAGCGATACCCGAAACCATGCGCCGCGATGTGCCACCAAATCTCCCCGAAGTCAGCGAACTGGAACTCGTGCGCCACTACACCGCGCTTTCACAGATGAATTTCAGCATCGATACGCATTTTTATCCTCTGGGGTCCTGTACCATGAAATACAATCCCAGAGTACATGAGAAAGCTGCGCGTATCCCACAGATCGCGGGATTGCATCCCCTATCTGAAAACGCCCAACCCGCACTGCAAATCTTATGGGAAATGGAGCAAGTGCTCAAAGCCGTCAGCGGAATGGATGGATTTACCTTTCAACCCACAGCCGGGGCACAGGGCGAATTCGTGGGAATCTCACTGATCGCCGCCTATCACAGGGCACAGGGCAATGCTAAAAAAGTAGTACTGATTCCCGACTCAGCGCATGGAACAAATCCGGCAACCGCGGCAATCTGTGGATATGCAGTACAGGCGATAAAATCAACAGAACGCGGCACTGTTGACGTGGAGGACCTCAAAGCGCATTTGACCGAAGAAGTAGCCGGTTTGATGTTGACCAATCCCAACACATTTGGCGTATTTGAAGACGAGATTGAAGACATCGCCGCGTTGGTACACGACGCGGGTGGCCTGTTGTATTACGACGGCGCAAACCTGAATGCCTTTCTGGGGCAGTGCCGGCCCGGCGACATGGGCTTTGACGTCGTACACATCAACCTGCACAAAACATTTACCACGCCCCACGGAGGCGGGGGACCTGGCTCTGGTCCCGTAGGTGTAAAGCAGGCACTCTTGCCATTTTTGCCCCTGCCCGTAGTCCTGAAAGAAGGCAATGCATTCAAGCTCGACTTTGACCGCCCAGAGTCCATCGGCAAAGTGAGTTCGTTCTACGGAAATTTTGGGATGGTAATACGCGCACTGGTCTATGCCAAAATGCTCGGCGCAGAAGGCATGCGCCGCACCAGCGAAATGGCTGTTTTGAATGCCAATTATATCGCGGCAAAACTCGACCCCCACTACGACCGCCCAAAAAATGCACAACCCATGCACGAAATGGTATTCTCGGCATCGCGACAAAAAAAGGCGAACGGGATCACCGCAACCGATATTGCCAAACGGCTGATCGATTACGGCGTCCATCCGCCCACGATTTACTTTCCCCTGCCCAATGTCGCGCCCGAAACCATGCTAATCGAACCGACCGAGACCGAGAGCCTCGAACAGGTTGACGACTTTGTCGAAGCCATGATTCAAATTGCAAAAGAAGCCGAAGAAAATCCCGACCTCCTCAAAGAAGCACCCCACGCAACGCCCGTGCGAAGACTGGACGAAGCAACCGCCGCGCGAAAACCCATCCTGCGATTCAAGACCAATAACCCTTGACAGATTCAAATATCTAACTATATTCCCTGGGGAATATAGCTTGTTAATCTCTCCAGGAGAAGTTCCATGAACACGCAAGAATTAATTACGACACGAGAGGCGGCTGAAAATCTTGGATATACAATTCAGCACACACGCCTGTTGATACGTCGTGGACAAATTGAAGCAACGAAATTTGGCAGAGATTGGCTGGTCGTGCGTGAATCTGTTGTCGAATACAAGACGGGTGGTGCATCAGATAATTCCGACGAGTGAACGGGATAGACCTGATAAAGTAGAAAGGAAGGTCGTCATGGCAACACTTGAAGATGTCAAAGAGGATATTGGACAACTTAGGCTTGAACACGGTAATAAGCTGACGCAGCTTGAAAGAGGAAATCGGGCAACTTCGGCTTGAACGCGGCACCCAATTGACTCGGCTTGAGACATTGGTTGAATCCATGCCAGAAAAATTAAAAAATATTGAAGAAAGCCTGAGAGCACTCGAAAGAAGCCATGCCGAACACAAAGGCATGGTAGTCGGCGCGAGGTGGATTATTGGCATTGGGCTTGCAGTGCTGGCGGCCTGTGGTGGCGTTGCCGGTGCTGTTGTCAGCCACGTTTTGAAGTAGAGAACAGTATCGGGGAGGCACGTCGAGGTGACAAATGACTACAAGTAGCGTAAAAGCACCGCCCCTTAAAATTCAGGGCATTAAAACAAAACTCGTTTCATTTATCATGTACAATGTGAAATGGGATGGACAGGGGCGATGGGTTGAACCCTTCTTAGGGTCGGGCGTTGTGGTACTGAACGTCAACCCAGAGAGAGCTTTGCTCGCAGACACGAATGAACACATCATTCACTTCTATCGCGCAATACAAACTGGCGAAATGAATCCCTATGATTTGCGCTGCTTTTTAGAACGAGAAGGGAGTGAGCTAAAAGAAAAAGGCCAGGACCACTACTATGAACTGCGTGAACGTTTTAATGCACATCATTCGCCCTTTGACTTTCTCTTTTTGAATCGCGCGTGTTTTAATGGCATGATGAGATTCAACTCAAAGGGCAGATTTAACGTGCCTTTTTGCAGAAAGCCCGAAAGATTTGCTCAGGCTTATATTACTAAAATATGCAATCAAGTCGCCTGGGCACTTGAAAGAATAAAGGGTAAAGATTGGCATTTCGCAGTTCAGGATTGGCGCGATACCTTGAGTCAAATTGAAGATTCAGATTTTGTATATCTCGACCCGCCTTACAATGACAGACACACAGATTATTACAACCAGTGGCGCGACAGTGATACAGACGGGTTGGCACAAGCAGTCAAAGAGTTAAAGGCTCCTTTTGCTTACTCTACCTGGAAGCAAAATAAATACCGTACAAATGATCACCTGACAAAGCATTTCTCTGATTTTCCCACAGCGACAAAGGCGCATTTCTATCATATCGGCTCAAAAGAATCGCTTCGCAATGCGATGGAAGAGGCTCTCGTCATGTCTCCAGCGACTTTTGTTTTCTAATCGGCGCAAAAACTCCAAGCCTCAACTGTACCCGCCTTAAGTTTATCAATGATGCTATCGCTGAACCATCGTGGGCGTTTAGCACCTGCATCCAATTCTTTCTTGAATTTGGCATAGTATCTAAGCGCGATTCTCCTATTCTGCACCATCTGTTCTTTATACGGATGGCGTTCCACATAGGGTTTATAGCAATCATACTTGTAAGACATATCCTCTCCCTGACTCAGCCCTCGTACCACCATAAAAAGATCTTTGTGAAAACTTGCAATAATCCGATAAACGTCTGCAATAAAAGGCCCTTTGGGAAACGCCTTTGCATATTGGTAGGCGACCTTTATATTTGGCATTTCCCCCAGTCCTCCCTCGGGGCGAATGCCCATAATCTGTGAAAAAAGAGTATATTCCCGATATTTGGAATAGGGATTCATTTTATGGGCTTGAACGAGAAATTTTTCGGAATACACTAACGCCTGACTATATGTTCCCCCAGCATATTTGGATGTTTCTATTCCCAACGCCCGCGTGCGATCATTATCGTATTTGTAGTAATCTTCACGCTTTTCAATTTTGAAGAGATCGTCAAATTTCGGCAACTCCTCTGAGATGAACGCTCTCAATTTCCCATCTAACTCGACGTACTTTTTAACCGTCGGATTTGCAATTATAGCCTCGTATTCCGCATAAAGCTGATCGAGTCGTTGTTGTATGGGATCTTCCCCAAACGCATTTGAAGTAATCGCGCACCCTATAAAAATATAGAAAATTATTCTCACCGTACACCCTCCTTAATTTCATCCTGGAGCAAAACCCACCTCACTTTACATCTCGCATATTCCCGTTCAGATGCTACATCACATCTCCGGGCAGTTCAAGATTTTCTGGCATGTTCTTTTTCAAAGCATTATGGTAAAATACAGCAAAAACCTTCTGGATCGCGGCTAACACCATGCCGCGATGACGGCTTTGTTGACAGGGTTTATAAGGTTGATGCATTTTCACACTTCTCACTTCCTACTTCACACTACCTAAAAGACAGGTCCTACCATGCCCTTCCAATTCACAGAAAAACACATCGCCGATTACCACACACTCGGCTACACGATCTTCCAGAATATCATACCCACATCCTTACTCACAGACCTTCGCCGCGTCACTGACAAAGCCAGAGAAATAGCGCGCAAAGTCACCGGTCCACAGGCGCAGCGTCTCCAGCCCATCGCCAGATACGACCTCGACCAGCAACCCTTCAAAAACTACGGCGAATTGCCAGAACTCAACGACGCCATCCACCAGGTACTCACCCCACATCACTACCACGCCGACCTCGACCGCACCGGCATCCTGCTCGAACCCGCCGAATACCCCTGGTGTACGGACTGGCACCGCGACTGGCGCGACCACATGCCCCGGGAAGTATTTGAATCCGAATTTCGCGAAGAATGGCAATGGCAATCATACCACATTGACTACCAGAACCAGGTCAATTGCGCCCTATACGAAGACCCCGCCACCTGGATCGTACCCGGCAGTCACTATCGCCAGCGCAACCTCCCCGGTGAAATCGCCGCCAAAAACGCTTATGACCGCGACAAATTCCGCAACCAGAGACCCGTATCCAGCGAACAACAAGAACGCGACTGCCTCGACTACACGCGCAACATGCCCGGTGCTGTTCAACTGCGCCTCAACGCGGGCGACTTCGCCCTCTACCGCTCCAGCGCCTGGCATATTGGCAATTATGTGCCGTATCGCAAACGCGCCACCATCCACGACTTCTGCGGCACACCTGAATATTCCCAACACATTAACGAACGCGTTGAAAGAAGAGAAACAGCCACCAAACGCCTTGCATCTGCGACATAAACACGTTATGGACGCGGCATATAACAGTTGTCTTTGAATTTTACTCTTCTTAAATTTAGCAATAATTATACAAATTCCACACTTTAAGGAGCCACGCTATGCAACTCACACCCGAACAAATACGCGAATTTTACGACCGCGGTTACGTCAAAATACCCGGAGCCATATCAAAAGCCATGGTCGATACCGCGCGTCAGGCCGTCAACCACTCCATCGGCACCCTGGGGCCAAATGGCGAAGACATGTCCAAACATCGCGCAGCGCAATTCTGCCGCGACTTGAACGGCGCCCCGGTTATCATGGACCTCTTCAACGCCAGCCCGGTCATCTCCCTCGCCGAATCCCTCATGGGAGAAGGCAACTTGCAAAAACCCATCAGAGGCGCGCAAGTCGCCCCGCGATTTCCCACAGTAATCGGCAATGTCCCACCCGAACCGCGCGGGCATCTCGACGGCATGGGCACCGGCACAAACGGCATGCCAAAAGGCGTGTACCGCCGCGGATTCACGGCCTTCGCCGTCATCTACCTGGCCGACGTGCCCGAACCCTACAGCGGCAACTTCACCGTCTGGCCGGGTTCCCATCGCTTCTTTGAAAACTACTTCAAACGCGAGGGCCTCGAAACACTCGCCAACGGCACCCCGCGTATCGACCTGCCCGAAGGCCCGGACATGGTCACTGGAAACGCCGGCGACCTCATCATCGCACACCATCAGATGATCCACACCGGTGGCCCCAATGCCTCGCCCAACATACGCTACGCCGCCATCGCGCGTCTCCGCCACATCGACTGCGACAAAAACGGCAACGACTGCTTCCTGGACATCTGGCGCGAATTTCCCTGCGTGCGCGAAGCCATCGCGGCGTAAAGTCAAAAGCGAAAAGCAACCACAGATAAAAGACGAGAGGCGATGGGGAATAGAGTCTGGCGGGTTGGGGGACTGACAACTAACAACTGACAGAGGTTTACCATGTCTATGACCATTACTGACGCACAAAAACGCCAATTCGCCAAAGAGGGCTATCTCAAAATCCCAGGGGCTGTACCCAAAAACATGATCGAAACGTCTCTCCGCGCTGTCAACTATTCCATCGGCAACGTCGGCATTGGCGGCGAAGATCCCTCCAGACATCGCTCGGGATTCTTTTGCGCCGAGCTCCTCAACGCGCCCTTCATCCTCGACATGTACAACAAAACCCCGGTCATGCAAATTGCCGAATCGCTCATGGGCAAAGGCAATGTCCTCCCCGTTGAACGCGCCAAGACCTATCCGCGATTTCCCCTCCCCCTCGGACAAGAACCATCGCCACCGCGCGGACACATCGACGGCATTGGCAGCGGCACCAACGGCACGGCCAAAGGCGATTACAAACGCTCATTCACGGCCTTTGCCGTCGTTTATCTCGTCGATGTACCCGAACCCTATAGCGGCAACTTCACCGTCTGGCCCCAATCCCATCGCTTCTTTGCCGACTACTTCACAAAACACGGTCACGAAGTACTCGCCAACGGCATGCCCCGGCCCGACCTGCCCAAAGACCCGATAATGATCACCGGCAACGCCGGAGACCTCATTCTCGCACATCACCAGGTCGTTCACGGAGCCTGTCTCAACGCATCGCCCAACGTGCGCCTCGCCACCATCACCCGCCTCAAGCACAAACATGCCGACGAAATCGGCAAAGACGCGTACACGAACATCTGGCGTGAGTGGTCTGGTGTGCGCGATGTCCTATCAGGTTGACCATGACCATCACCGAAGCCCAAAAACAACAATACAAAGACGAAGGCTATTTCATCCTCGAAGCCGTCATACCCGAACACCACCTCGAACTCCTGCGCGACGAATGCCAGACCTTCATCGACACCATGCACGCGCGCATGGATGAACAGGGCACGGACACCATCGGCATCAACCACCGCAACAAACGCTACTTCGTCTCCAACTGCTTTCGCCAGCAACCCAAACTTCGCACCTTCCTCTTCAGCGATCTCATGGCCGAAATATGCCGCGCCACCCTCGGTGACAACGCGTACCTCTTCTGGGAACAATACGTCGTCAAAGGCGCGGAAACTGGCATGAAATTCTCATGGCATCAGGACTCGGGCTATGTCGGCTATCCCGACCACAAACCGTATCTCACCTGCTGGTGTGCGCTCGATGATATGAACGAAGAAAACGGCACCATCCACCTCCTACCCTATTCGCGCAGCGGCATTCGCTCGTGGGTACACCACATCGTCGAAGAAGGCAGCAACGACAAAGTCGGCTACTTTGGCAGTGACCCCGGCCTCATTGCAGAAGTTCCCGCAGGAAGCATCGTTGCCTTCTCCAGCATCGTCTTCCACAGCAGCAGCACCAACACCACCCCAAAACTGCGCCGCGCATACCTGGGCCAATACTCCTGCGAACCCATCCTATCGCACGACGGCAGCAAACTCTGGGGCAACGCCGAACCCTTCCTCCGCAATGGCAAATCCACAGTCGGTGACCCTCCACCCGACCTGCCATCGCGGGTGTAAACTAAAACTCTCGCCACCAGTACGGATTGGACATCTCCCCCGGATAAGTGGAATGAACCAATTCGTAAAATCCCGTACCCCGCCGATCTCTAAATACAAATTCGTAGCGCCGATGGGTCTCGTAAAACCACACCTCAGACGGTTTCTGACCCGCAGCAGACGTCCGATAATCAATATCATCGGGCGGTCCATATTGAATATACACCCGTCCCCGGTCCGTATCCGATCCCCTTACGCCAGCCCCAAAATGCGTCTCCACATAATGCAGGCGCATCAAATGCTGCAGCAGACGCTCATTCGTCAGCGTATCCGGCACATCGTCCAACTGCTTCCAGAAAACCTTCAAAAACGCCAGCCTGGCAGGCCAGCTCTCCAGCGCGTCATAAGTCCGCCGCGTCTTCTCATCAGCGACATACCGGATATCTGCATAATACCCGATCAAATCCTTTTGCACCTGAGTAAGCCCCTCGGGCAAATCTTTTGAAACCAGAAAAATGGGACGTCTCGTCTGAAAATACTGCCGGCTACTCCCATCAAACGCCTCCACCTGAAGATCATAAGTCCCCTCCCGCAAACCCTCTGTATCCAGAACCTCCGCCCTCACACAACTCTCTCCCGGCTTTAAGAACCGCTTTGCCGGATAAGTGCGCACAACCACCCCCTCCGCATCGATTAGACGATACCCCATAATAAAACTCTCTCCCGACGACGACAGATTATACACCTCAAAATAAATCTGCAGCGGCTCTCCGATAACATAATTTCGGGTAATATTCGGCACGACCTTCCAGCCTTGCTTGACAAACCGATGAGCCTCCCCGCTTCGCGCCACATGAGAAGCCAATTGTAGATCGCTGAACACCAGCCCCACACGTTCGTAATCCGGTATCTGAAGCGGCACAGTACAACGCCCACTCTCCTCCGCATGGATATCCTTAATCTGCACAACCAGCCGATAATCACCCGGCTTCAAATCAAAATAAATAGCATCCTTAAACGGCGCCCCGATCCCCACATCCAGCTCTGGAACAGCGACCTGCTGCACCCATGTCCGATGCACCACCCGATTGTCCAGCGTATCCAGCACAACAGCGACCAGAGAAATCTTCCCAACCGACTCCCCCGCCTGTTCCCGGAGCGCGAGCTGACTCGCATCCAGCAACAGTGCCACTTCCTGACGGGTATATCCCTCAGGACCTCGAAAAGCCGACAAATCAACAAAAAAACGCAGGTTGCCCGTACTCGTCAAAGGCAAATCCTGCGCTCCTATGCCACCCGCATGCGACCAGATGAGCAGCACCGCGACACAACGTATCCATCTCATGGCGTATCTTTCACAATTAAAAATTTAAACGCTCATCCTCCATCAACCGCAGCCAATCCTCATGACCGCTTGCCACCCGACCCGGGTCTATCTCACTTCTCGCAACAAAACCGGGCACCTCCTCGCGCCCGGTCGGCAACCTGTAATCGCTATATCGAATATCCAGACTCCAGCGAATATGGTCGGACTGATTGGGAAAAGAGCGATGTATGGTCTTATGCTGAATCAACGCGGCACCCCCGGCTGGCAGCACGGACAAAACGCGACCACCCGGCGGCAGCCGGTCCTCGGGGATTTCCTTTTCTGAATCCGCCGGATCGTGTGGAATAATACCGTGCTTGTGACTCCCCGCCAAAATCTCCAGACAGCCATTCTCCACATCCGTATCCACCAGCGGCACCCAGAAATTGATCATAAACGTCTTCTCCACCTCCGGATCCAGAAACGCGATATCCTGGTGCCACAACACCTCTGCTTCGCCGGGCATCTTTGCGCGGATATTAAACTGCGGATGCACCAGAATTTCCGGCCCAATAATCGACTCGACCACATTTAGAATAGCCGGATGCGTCAGGAAAAAGAACAAACCCGCAGTCTTGTGAGCCTTGCCCAAAATCTCAGCTACAAAACGCTTATCCGTCCCCATAGCCTCGCACAAATACGCCAATCGCCGCTCAAAAGGCGCATCTTCAAAAAGACTCTCCAATTGACCCAGAGCATAAGCTTCTCTCGCCTTTTGTCCAATCACCGCATTAAACTCATCTACAAGTGGCTGATACGCCTCTGGGGGCAAACACTCATCCAGCAACAAATACCCCTCATCCTTGTAATAAGCAATCTGCTCATCGGTCAAGCCAGCCATGGTATCTCCTATTGATTCCACACCTCGCAGCCGCCAAACGGCATAGTCTCACCCTGGACATATCGCGGACGCGCCGCATACACATTCGCAACACCGGGACTGGCTTTGCCCCGCACGAGAATATTTTCGTGATCTTCTCTATTCACCCATGTCGTCGTCGGAATATACCTCAAAGTGAGACCAACGCGCCACTGATTCGATGTATTGGCATTGGAGCCGTGGATAATATTCGGATTGTGGATCGAGACATCGCCCGCATCAAGCTCGAGATCAACCGCATCGGAATCGTCGATCTGATCGGGATGAATCCCCACGCCGAGCACGTACTTTTCCCGATCCAGATCAATGAGATCGCGGCGCTTGAGCAAATGCTTATTATGCGTACCCGGCAACACCCGCATACAGCCATTTTCAACCGTCGAAGGCGTCCCCGCAACCCACAAAGTGGTCACTTCCATTGGCACGAGGGGCCAATAAGACCCGTCTTGATGCCACTGCACAGCCTGACCATCGCCCGGGGGCTTGGCGATATAATGTGCGGCAAACATCGCGATATTGGGACCGAGAAATTGCTCCGCAATATCTACCAGACGTTCATCCCCCACGAGCCGGTGCATAAATGGATCGCGGGCGAGCAAATTGTGATGCAAACGCTCTGGGCGCACGCCGGGATTCCTCTCGATAAGCCAGTGGACGTGTTGCACCGTCTCTTCTGCAAGCGCCGCATCAATAGCCTTACGCGCGATAACATAGCCATTTTGATCGTATTCACATCGCAAATTTGTCATAATACGCTTTCAGGACACGGGCGGGCACAGGGGCACCGCCCCTACATACATACGTTTCTTACTACCGCTTACCATCCTGATCATCCTTTAATCACTGGATAGAAGCGTTCCAGTGCAGGCTCTGATTATCCTGATCTGATCTCTCGCAACCGATCCGCCATTCGCTCGGCAACATCGGGATGGATCGATGCCATATTCTCAATCTGCCCGATATCATCCGCAAGATAGTAGAGTTGCGGAACTGAGGAATTGCCAGTCTCAATATTCACATTCGTATTCACAGGCGGACCCTGATGTGGCGGAATAAACACCCAATCCCCCTGCCGCAAAACCGTCTTTGCCTGAACACCCTCCAGAACAATCTCCGCGCGGCCCTCATCGCTTTGCCCCAGCAGCGCATCGAGCACATCCACGCTATCGGGACCCGCATCCGCATCCAGCGACACACCTGCAAGAGCAGCAAAAGACGCGAGAAAATCGACCTGACTGACCAGCGCATCGGATTCGCCAGCTTCCACATTACCGGGCCAGGAAACAATAAAAGGCACGCGGGTACCCCCATCGTACATACTGTATTTTCCCCCGCGTAACGGACCTGCTGGCCGGTGATCGCCACACAGCTCAACCGCCTCGTCGTAATAACCATCATTCAGCACCGGACCATTATCGCTGGAAAAAACCACAATCGTATCATCTTTCAAGCCACACCGATCAAGCGCATCGAGCATCTCGCCAACACACCAATCCATCTCGGCAATCGCATCGCCGCGCGGACCCAATCCAGTACTGCCCACAAATCGGGGATGCGGCAACCGCGGAACATGGGGCTGGTGAAAAGCGTAATACAGGAAAAAGGGATTATCCTTGTTCTTCTCGACAAATGATACGGCCTTTTCCAAAAACACATCGGCCATATCTTCATCCACCCAAAGCGCTGCCTCGCCCCCCCTCATATACCCGATTCGACTCACGCCATTGACAATACTCATATCGTGCCCGTGGTGGAACTTCATCTTCAGCAACTCGGGATTGTCTTTCCCGGTCGGCAGCCCCGAAAACGGCTTATTCTTATCGTACTCCACCTCAATCGGATCGGACGGATCGAGATCCACCACATCTCTCCCATCCAGATACACACACGGCACGCGATCATTGGTCGCAGCCATGATATAAGAATAGTCAAACCCAATATCCAGAGGTGTTAGCGGAAGCGGCTCATTCCAATTCTGATTTCCCTCGCCAATACCCAGATGCCACTTGCCAACAACACCCGTTTTATAACCCGCCTCCTCGAGCACGGAAGGCAACGTAGAAGTATCGGGATCTATAATAAGCGGAGCATCACCGGGTAAAATATGTGCGCGTTCATTGCGCCAGGAATAAGAACCCGTAAGCAGGCTATAGCGCGAGGGCGTACACGTCGCCGCCGTGGCATACCCGTGGTAAAATACGACACCCTCAGAAGCCAAACGATCAATATTGGGTGTATCGAGTGCCGTAGCACCATAACAACTGACATCTCCAAAACCGAGATCATCCGCGTACATCACAACAATATTGGGATGCGTTGCCGAATCCTTCATATTTTTTAAATCCTTTCTGAATAGACGAATAGACGAACCCCGCCCAACCCCCCAAAACCTCTGGATTGCGGCTAACACCATGCCGCAATGACGGCTCGTTGATTCGTTGATTCGTTTAACTACTGGCGCAATTGTACCTCGTTGTGTACATTAGTTCGCCAATATAGGGCGTTATTCAAACCGCAAGCAAGCGGAAATACTTGCCACACTCATTGTACTAAGAGACTGTTTTAAAATTAATATCTGATGTTACGCATGTCAGGCGTTTTGTCATGCTGAGCGTAGCCGAAGCATCTTTTCCACCTGAGTTGGTAAGAGATGAACTGCTACGCAGTTGTACCCCGCTCCTTCGACTCCGCTGCGCTCCGCTCAGCATGACAGGGCAATAGCGCATAGCCGAGGAAGGGGCAAAATGAGTTTTAAAACAGCTTCTAAGGAGAATATATGATTACTCGATTGACGATTCTCGCATTATTGCTGACCCTGGCCCCAAAAGCCATGGCGGAAACCAATCCCCCGGCCGAAGGATTCAACCAGTCGGGATCAGATGCAAAAGCAATTGAAATTGCCGATGCCGTAATGAAAAAAATGGGCGGATGGGAAAATTGGAATCAGACCCGTTACATCACATGGCGTTTCTTTGGACGGCGTATGCATGTATGGGACAAATGGACGGGCAACCTGCGGCATGAAGACGGGGACATGCTCATCACGATGAATATAAACACCAAAAAAGGCCGCGTGTGGTTTGGCGGAACAGAGCAAACAAACCCCGACTCTGTAAAAAAATATACAAACCAGGGATACAGGCGATGGATCAACGACTCTTACTGGCTGGTCATGCCCTATAAATTGAAAGACACGGGCGTCACCTTAAAATACAGCGGCGAAGACAAAACCCTGAATGACCGCCCCGCATACAAATTGACCCTCACCTTTCAAGACACCGGTGTCACGCCGCAAAACAAATACCACGTATGGATAGATCAAGAGCACAACCTGGTCACAGAATGGGCTTTTTATCGCAAAGCATCGGACGCAGAGCCGCGATTCCGCAACCCGTGGACAAACTGGACAAAACACGGCAACATCCTGCTCTCCGACGGACGCGGATCAACGCGCAGGGGCGAACGCAAGCATACGGAGATTGCCGTTTTTGATACATTACCCGCTTCGGTATTCGAAAGTCCAGATCCCGTGGATATGATGGCGTTGAAGAATCGGTAAAAAGTATCCGCAGGCATGTCCCTG
Source organism: uncultured Latescibacterota bacterium (assembly GCA_951812755.1). GTDB lineage: Bacteria > Latescibacterota > UBA2968 > UBA2968 > UBA2968 > VXRD01. The sequence goes on along the minus strand of OX638329.1, from coordinate 6,114,453 downwards.
CGGAAGTAAGCAGGGATGGACGCAGATAGACACAGATAAAAGAAGAGCTACTGTCAAGGTGTAAAACGCAGTACTGCGTTATGAAGCATCGATGTAGATCTATCCCGCGAGAATACCCTTCAGCGAATCAAAACCGCCTTGAAAGACGCCATTGCCTACAAAATCGACCAGTTCTTCTTCTTCATCTGCTGGACAGCCAAATTCCGCGGTCCACTGAATATACGTTCGATTGCCATCTGTAATAGGTGTCAAACTCAATGTTGCCACATAGTCTTCAACCGGCATAGGCGATTCGAGAATAGAATACGTACACGTAAAAGTAACATCGCTCAACGTGAGCAACTGTTCGCGAATATTGCCGCCATCTTTCAAATTAAAATTGCGAATACAGCCCACGCTATCGCTGGGTTCACCACCTTCAATACGGCTATCTGCAATCGCGGGATGCCATTCGGGCAACGCATTAAAATCGCGAATTTTTTCCCACACAGCATCTACTGATGCGTCGAGAACCGAACTGACAAATACACTGGCTTTGGCCATCTCATCTTCCTCCATGTGTTATTGGGTAATTATATACGAAAGTAACATCGGAGTGCGACGGGATGGAGGTAGTTGGGATGCGAACCACCTCCATAGAGACAAATCTACAGTCATAACGAGACAGTGGCACGACAACAGTCATAGCTGAGACACATGCTGGAGTATAGACAAGCAGACCGGCAGGAACTGTCCGCACATCGTCGCCATCACCACTTGGACGTAGCCATAGGACGACGATATTAGACCTTAATTTTGGGAACTATATACCTTATTGCCGAAACTGACGGGTTTAGCTATATTCGCGTTTTGCACGGTATTCCCTTTTTGCTAATTCTTCCTGTTAGGTATATGCGGGATGTTAATTGAGAGATTAATAGATTGCTAAAAAATCCTTGACTTTCTAATATCAACACTGTAATTTGCCGTAGGCGGTTACGTCTGATACTTATATTATTTATTACTTCATGGAATAGAATTTCTCTAAGTATATCTGAATAATTGCAATTATACGCCACAAGGTAGAAGAGATAATGGCTTGTTGACCGAGGCTCATTGCCCTGCCCTCCAGAGTTATCGGCTAAAATGAATCATAAGTAGTTGATTTGAAACTTAAACTCGGTCTTATTGCGGTGGATATTTGTATGCCCGGCGCATTTTTCTGTTGTTACTTTTTAATATATGATAATACATCGGTCTGAGCAAGGTAGCATAAAATAGAAATCTCCCTATGGGGAACTCGTCACGACGAGCGTGAAAACGAGTTTCCCGTTTTTTATCTATTCGTCCTTTAATATAAAAAAGAAGGGTACAACTACTGCACAATGGAGTAGGCACTGAGGAGGTCAAAATGATGATCAATACTATTGTAGTTATAATAGGGATAGTAGGCGGTGTATTATTCATTTTCGCCGTTTTAATTGTCTACCGAGAGTGGCCTTATTTTTGCATGGATAGCATAGGAACGTCAAACAACAACCGGCTTGCCATTGATAGTTTTATTGGGCTATTGTACGAAGCCGAGTATAAAATGAGTACTTTTGATGAGGGCAACATAATGGACGAATCTATATATCAAGATAAGTATGTAATTAAGCTCGTGGATGAGAAATTAAAGAGAAACCCAGATTTTAAGATGGAATGCAGTTTTAGTAGCAGTGACGAGAATAAATTTAGAAAAACATTTGAGAATCATCCACAGGTAGATATTAGGATAAGACAGTCGCCGTTTTCTGATTCCGCACATTACAAAATTATTGACGACGGTAAAAAGGCTTATCTATCGTGGCATAATCCGGGATCTCAGAAACGAAATGTCCAACGTTACGACTTTTCAAAAGTGAGACGGCGTCCGTGGCCAGGACAAGCAGATGTAATTCAAGAACATATTGGTAAATATCTTGAGGATATAAAACTCACATTTTCACAATCTGCAGCCATTAACTAATAAATGGGGAAGGGTAGGATGACGGAGCCGACGGTATGGTCCACAATTCCAAGCCAAGCTATTGTGGGGTTTTTTGGTTTCTTTGCTTTTGCATCGGTATTTTCAGCTTACATACGTTATTTTGAGAATTATAAAAGTATCACGGTAGTAATTGGGTGGACTATGATCATATCCGCTCTTTTTTGGTTTACTACCTTTTGGGGGATTCTTTTAGGATTTAGTTACATATTACGTCAAACATCGTGTTCAATATATGACTACGTCGGTTTTATTTCTTTCTCTATTGCTTGGCTTTTTGGATCGTGCCCAACAGCTCTCTTTTGGCGTGATCTTTACAAAGCGGTAAAATTGAAAAATCAGTCAGAGAATGAGGTGAGTATTCCTACTTCACAATTTATCGCAATTCACCATTATGATCACGAAAGTCGATGGTACTGGATTTTACGTACATCTGGAGAACCGTTAAGAATCTCCCCGTGCGACAATACGTCTGAGGAGAGTTGTCGAGAGAGGATTAGCGGACTTCAAGCAGATGAATCTTTACCGGAATGTCCAGTAATTCTTGGGGGCGTTCAACAGCCGCCAAACTACCAGGATAGACCGATATGCGATGAATGACGCTATCAATCCGCAAGGAAACACACAATAAAAACCCGCGCTCTAATTGAGAGCGCGGGTTTTTTGGAGTGGCCTTAACCCATTTTGGATGCTGCTGCCGAATTCCGAATTCTGTCTCGATGCAACTAAACATAGGGCTTACAGAGCTTGAATTCAGGCCACAAACAGCCGTTTTTCAACCGCAGGCTCTCACCTTGCGCTTCCAAACGCTCCTCCAAAACCCAACCCGGCGGGACCGCATAGTCCGGACGATACTCATGAACTGCTGCCATTTCTCGCTCCTTGTTCAGTGGTAGTCGATCACTTCAATGATCGTGATTGCATTCACTCTTGTTCGGAAGGTGATGTCCAATACCCCGGCTCCTATTAATCATTTTTTTCGTTACCTTATAGGTAATATATTATCAGATTTCACTCAGAGAGACAAGAATAATCTGGCGGTCAGTGTGAAAAGCCCCTTTGCCAGACCATATTAACCTGCTATATTCCTGATCCTGCTATTCATTGCCTGATCAACGTATCATTTTCGGAGGTTAGTATGGAGCTATTAAAAGAATTGTGTGAATGTTCGGGAGTACCTGGGCGCGAAGAGCGATTGCGCGAAATAGTGCGGCGAGAGTTGGAGCCTATTGCAGATGAACTTCGCGTAGATGGAATGGGCAACTTAATTATCAAAAAGAACGCAAGCGCGGAAGAAAACCCCAAAAAACTGATGCTGGCCGCGCACATGGACGAAATAGGCTTTGTCGTATCCCACATCGACAAACAGGGACTCTTGCGCCTCGTACCTCTGGGCGGACACGATCCCCGCAACATGGTCGCACAACGAGTAACCGTCGCCGGCACCGAAAAAGACTACACGGGTCTGCTCTATCCCGGCGTAAAACCCCCGCATATCCAGACAGAAGCCGACCGCAACAAAAAACTGGATGTCAGCGACTTTGTCGTCGATCTCTATATGTCCGCAGATGAAGTCAAAGAAGAAATCGAAATCGGCGCAATGGTCACACTACAACGCGACTTCGCCGAAATCGGCAATGGCGTAAGTTGCAAAGCAATGGACAATCGGCTCGCCGTATATGTCATGATCGAAGCCGTAAAACGGGCCGAATCTTATGCCTTTGAAACATATCCCGTAGCCACGGTACAGGAAGAAATTGGCCTGCGAGGCGCAACCGCGAGTGCCTTTGGCGTGAACCCAGACGTAGGCGTGGCTCTGGACATCACACTGGCAGCCGACATACCGGGCATCCCCGAATATGAACAGGTCACGCGCCTGGGAGATGGCGCAGCGATAAAAATTCAGGATTCCAGTTCGATTTCACATCCGGGATTGGTCGCACACATGAAAACCCTCGCAAAAGAGCGCGACATCAAATACCAGATGGAAATCTTGCCTCGGGGCGGCACAGACGCAGGCGGAATACAGCGGATTCGAGCCGGCGTACCCGTAATCACCTTGTCCATCCCCACGCGCTACGTACACACATCAATCGAACTGGCGGACAAAGACGATATCGAAGCCACCATTCAACTACTGGCCGCCTTCCTCGAAGAAGGCCATCGCACGGACTGGGATATGGTGTGAATTAAAAATTAAAAATTGAGAATTAAAAATTGACACAACCAGCCCCCAAGCAGTCAGCGGTCAGCCTGCCTCTGCTCCCAATAAACTGCTACGCATCCCGTATTAAAGCATTACGGGATAACGTTGCTGTACACCGTTTTTTAATTCCTAATTCTTAATTCCTAATTCTTAATTGAAGAGAAACGACAGTAGCGTAAAACGGCGGCCTTGAGTCACCGGCTGGACTTCGTGGAGAAAAGAACTGGAAAACGCGATAGCATCACCCGCGAGAGGGCGATAGCGGTGGGGGCCAAACTCGGGAAAAATCAAATGCCCACCTGTATAATCGTCATTGAGATTGAGCGTGAGCGCAAAGCGGCGGTGGGCAGTTGAAGGACTGAGATTGTCGCGGTGGGCGCGAAAAAAACCGCCACTTTCCGAATCATAACACGCGATCTTAAAACCCTCGAAACGCGTTGCCCGGTAGTGGAAAGCGCGTTGTACCTCGGGCATAACCCGGCGCCCCACCGTGGAAGTAAGCAATCGCAAAAGCCGGGCATCGGTAACCTCGTGGTCTCGCCGCTTTTTGTTCTCGTAGTCAATCACATCGCGCCGTACGCCAGATTTGGAGCTTTCAACACCGGTCTCGGTATTGCCCTTTGTCGCCCATACATTGATAAGCGCCCGACAGATATCCGGGGTCAAAACATTGGGAATAAGGAGAACCGGCGCCTGGACATCGATATCGAGAGCCATGTGAGAAGGCAGGCTCTTAAACGCGCGATAAATCTGATCAAACGCATTCGGATCCTCAATCCCCGACAGAACGCGCAGATTGGCATCCAGTGCGAACGCGGCAAACTCTCCCTCGACACCATAAGCTTTGCCAACCGCGTTTTCGCCGTCGATAAATACGGTAACTCTCGCCTTCGCGAGTTCCGATACACTAATAACAAAAACATCTACCTCTCCCGAAACCTCTAAACCTTCTAAAACCTGCTCTTCCCCGGTAAAAATCAAAAGTGTCGGACGACCGCCTGCGCGGGAATAAAAGCGCGTTTGCGGACCGTCTATTGTCGGAAGAACAAAATCGGGAGCGCGTTCGCCCCGGTTCAGGATACTCATAGTGAGCCTCTTGGAATTTAACATGAACCATCATTTACCTTGCATCTATCTATTATTCTTCCTCGGATGCCTCGCTCCCGACCCTGGTCGGAACATGCCCACCCAATCCGCATCCAACGCTCAAAAACAAGCACCTCAGACCCGCGCCCCCCTCAAAATCGAACCCGCCATACTCCAGAACCGCACCTTTAATGAAGCCCCCATGTTCACCGAACAGGTCAACGAGGGCAAACTCCCACCCGTCTCTGAGCGCCTGCCCGAAAATCCCCTCGCCATCGTGCCCCTCGAAGAAATCGGCACCTACGGCGGCACACTCAGGCGCGCCCTCACCGGCGACATCGTACAAACCCCAGGTCCCAACAAAACCCTCAACGAAAACCTCATGGGCTATGAACGCCCCTTTCCAAATAGCATCCAATACAACCTGGCCGAGCACTTTACTTATGAAGACAGTGGCAAAGTCGCAATTTTCAAAATCCGCAAAGGCGTCAAATGGTCCGACGGCCACCCATTCACCGTTGACGACATCCTCTTCTGGTATTACGACATGACCTTTGACGACGACGCCCGCCAAAACCCCTTTCCACCAGCGGGATGGATGGTAGATGGCAACCCCATGCGGCTCAAAAAGATCGACCCACACACCCTCGAAATCTCCTCGCCCAAACCCCTGGGTCGCGTACTCCACGAACTCAGCCGCGCCCTCGTCGCCGCGCCAAAACACGTCCTGTCGCCCCTGCACCCCAAATACAATCCCAAAACCGATTACAACGCCTTTCGCGAAGCCACCACCAGCGCGCAATTGCTCATGCAGCCCGGCATCCCTCGCATCTCCGCCTGGATTCCCGTCGAATGGATTCGGGGTCAGCGCATCATCTATGAACGCAATCCCTACTACTGGAAAGTAGATACAGCGGGCAATCAGCTTCCCTATGCCGACCGCATCATTTTTAATGTCATCCAGGACCCCCAGGTAATCCTGCTAAAATTCATCAACGGCGAACTCGACTTAATCGGGCGTTATACGCGCATCGACATGTTCCCCACCCTCAAAGTAAAAGAGAAAACCGGGAAATTCAATCTCCGAATCACCGGACCCAACAGAGGTCCTGCCTACCACCTCAACTGGGACGCGCCCAACCCCGCCTTGCGAGAAGCTTTTCGCAACAAAAACGTCCGCATCGCGCTCTCCCACGCTGTAAATCGCGAAGAAATTGACGAAATTGTCTTCCACGGCCTCCTCGATCCCTCGGGCTATTCCTTTGGACCTATAAGCCCCTATTTTTCTCCTGAAGCCTACAAAAAATACGCCGAGTACGACCCCGACAAAGCCAGACGCCTCCTCGACCGCGAAGGCTATATCGATACCGATGGCGATGGCATCCGTGAATTCCGAAACGGCTCACGCTTTGAGCTCACCATCGACTTCGTGCATCCCGGCGGCATGTTCAACGGCCAACCCGTCTCTGAACTGGTTGCCGATCACTGGCGAGCCATAGGGATCAAAGTCAACCTCAACGGCGGCCTGCGCGACATCATTGTCCCTCGCCGCTACAACTGCGAATACGATGTTCACTACTGGGGCCTCGAAGGACCGAACGCCCCCTTAACATATCCCATTGGCTGGGCCATTCTGGCTAAAAACGTACCCTATTGGCATCAGAAAGCTTGGGACGAAGGCCCGGACTGGCTGCGCGAAGCCACCAAATACGTCCGATTGGCAATGACCACTGTCGATACCGCAAAACTCCGCACTTACATGACCCGCGTGCGCGACCTCCACACGGAAAACGTCCCCATCATCACCATCGGTTCCGCGTACCACGTTTGGGGTGCCAGCAGTCGCCTGGGCAATATTCCATATCAAAACGTGGCCGACAACGCCTTTCTGGGCTGGAGCCGGCCGGTGTTTCACGAGCAGATATTTGTGAGGTAGGGGCGAAAGATTTTTCGCCCCTACTTCATTAAAGACCTCAAGAAATTCGCCGATCGGATCGCGGCTTCATCGGGTGGTAAATCCCCGCCAAAGGCGTGATGTAGCGTTACATAACCGCGGTAATTGATGCTGTGCAACCCATCAAAAACTTTTTGAAAATTTATCCCACCAGATTCATCGAGCGGGCGCAAAGTGGAATAAACCGTGCCGCGCACATAGGTGGTCATAGGCATATCGCCATTGGGATCCGGGACGTGATTTTGAAGATAGACATTAAACAGATAAGGTGCAAAGCGTTTGAGGGTATCGGAACCGTAGTCTTCACCGCACAAAGCCAAATTCGCCGGCTCGTAAATAATGCCAAAATTCGGTCGGTCAATGCTCTGAAGTGTCTCGAGCGATCCCGCAACAGTTTCAAAAAGGCTCTGGGTATGCGATTGATGTGATAGGCGTATATCTCGTTCGGCTGCTTCGTCGGCTGCGCGCTGAGCGTGCGCGATATCTGCATTGGTCTTGATACAGATGCGCAGCAAATTGCAACCAAGCGCGTCAGCCAGATCGAGATGCGGGGTAATATTCCGCAAGCTCTCCGGTCCATTGGTGCCATTCTCGGGTATGGCAAAATCGCCGGTTGCCATTGAAACCGCGAGATTGTGTTTCTCCAAAATATGTTGCACTTCAACAATGCGTTCGGGCGGGCTGTGCGTACCCACGCCCGATGCACGCATACAAAGTGCTTTATAACCCGCATTTTGGGCAATCTCCGCGAGTTCGGGAAGGGCAATTGTCAAATTGCGTTTATTGCGAAAGCTTTCGGCCACGCGAACAGAGAGAGAAAGTTGCATTGCGATCTCCAAACAAGTACGAGGTAAAAATTTCAACTTGCATCAGATGAATTTTTAACTATCCTTACGGCTACACATATTTTTCACTGCGACGGAAGGCGGACGTCATGATTGAAATGCAGGTTGTGGATTTACGTCAAGAACATTCGCAACAGAACGTGGTCTGGCTGCAAAGTGTTGAGGGTAGTGTAATGGTACCCATTGAAATTGGCCAAACCGAATATCGATCTATCCGCGCAGAACTGGCAGGTGAATCTATGCCGCGACCTCTTGCGTACGATTTGATGTTTACAGTATTGGCACATTTTGATGCCGAAGTTGAACAGGTACAGATTGTCGATCTAAAAGATCAGATTTTCTATGCTGAACTCATCCTCTTTGCCCGGGGTGAACAAGTGCGTTTAGATGCCCGCCCCAGTGATAGTATCGTGCTGGCACTCAAATTTGATGCACCCATTTATATGGATGCCAAAATCATTCAGCAAGTGGGATTCAAAGTAAACCGCACCGAATATGGTTATGAACTCAAGCAATTAAATCCACCCCAGGAACCCGATGTTTATGAAGAACCTGTTTTGGACATCGCGCAGGCAACCGAGCGGCCAATAGAAGGTATTGATCCGCGGGGACAAGATATCGATCCAGATGAATTGCTGGAAATTTTGAAAGAGCAGATGAATAAAGCGGTTAAGGAAGAGCGCTACGAAGACGCGGGAATGATTCGAGATGAAATCGAGCGGATAGAAGAGAAAAGTGAGAAGTGAGACCTAAACAGGTTGCAACACAGTGCTGTGCGCTTCGACATGGCCGATATTTTCATCGATTTCGCGGCGGTTCATCATCCCAATGGTAATAGCGTCAATAGCCGGGATATCGAGAACATAGTGAATCGCATCGCGTGCGGGCAGGTCGCCTCGGCCCACGACTTTCATGCCGTAAACACCGATATCGTTGGTTTCCATTTCTTCTAGAATGGGAACGACGCGTTCGGGGGGACCATCCATATTCTTCCCGGCGTAATTGATACGCGCCAAAACAACATCCACCCATGGGCTAATAGCTGCTTGCTCGAAGGCATCGATATCGTGGCAGGAAACACCGTGTGCGCGAATGATGCCTTTTTGCTTTTTATCGGACAGGACATCCATAACACCCCGATAGGAGAACGGCCAGTTCACATCTGTCAGGCAGTGCATGAGAACGATATCGATATAATCCGTATCTATCTCGCTCAAAATGCGATCCATATCGCGCTCGGCCTCATAAGCTGTTGTCGCGCGGATTTTGGATGTAATCACAACCCACTCTCGATCGATATGCTCCAACGCGCCTGCAAGATGGGCATGACTGCCGTATTGATCGGCACTATCCCAAAATGTAATGCCTCGTTCAAAGCCATAGATGAGCAAGTCAGTAAGCGCGCGCGTCCCCAGATCCGTCTGGTTGGAACGCCCGCCCCAGCCATTGGTGCCAGTGCCAAAACTGAGTTGCGAGACCAATATACCAGTAGTGCCGAGTTCGACGGTTTTCACGGTAAACTCCTTTCCTATCTTCTGTATTTTCTCCTACAATTTTTAGTATATTAAAGCACAGTTTTGCATCCGTCAATGGATTTTGGTCCCTCTCCTCTTGGGAAGGAAGGAATATTACCACCATGAGACTCGGGCTTATAGGATTGCCGCAGGTCGGTAAAAAAACGCTCTTCCGCTTGCTAACCGGGCACACAGGTGAAATGGGGCAGGCAAAGGTACGAGATGTGCGGTTTGATCGGCTCGTGGAAATGTATAAACCCGCACGCGAAGTACCTGCGGAAATGGCATTTGTGCTATTGCCCGACCTGGACACACAGGCCGATCGCAACATACCTGTTTTTCAGGATCTCGAGCGGGTAGATGTGATCTGCTTCCTCGCCCGGGTATTTGAAAACGACACTGTCTTTCACATTGCAGGCGACGTAGATGCCAAACGCGACATACGGACTTTTTGGGAAGAATTATTGCTCGCCGACCTGATCTTTGTAGAAAAGCGACTGGAGCGAATAGCACAAGACCGGCACGCAAAAGACAGGCTGCGAATAGAGCAAGAAAAGGACCTGATGACGCGCATGCAGGCGCATCTGGAAGCCGGAAAGCCCCTGCGTCAATTTGCGCGCACAGCAGAAGAAATAAAACTGACATCCAGCTATCCCTTCTTAACCACCAAAGCAGTGATCGTAGTGCTGAACACAGACGAAGACCAGATCGGCGACGATGCAATCATAGACGAAATAGCCGCTGATTTTGCCGACTGTAATTTTGAATGGATCGCAATATCCGCACAGATCGAAGAAGAAATCTCGTTGCTCGACGACGAAACACGCGAGGAGTTTCTCGCCGACCTCGGCATAGAACAACCCGCGCTGGATCGGTTGACCCTGTTGTGTTATGAAACCCTCGGATTGATTTCATTCTTCACTGTAGTCAATGACGAAGTACACGCATGGACCATTCCAAAAGGCACCCTATCACCGCAAGCGGGCGGTGCAGTCCACGGAGACATCGAGCGGGGATTCATCCGGGCTGAAGTCATGCGCTATGAAGACTTAATAGCACTGGGAGACGAGCAAAAGGTAAAAGCAGCGGGCAAGCTCATGGTCAAAGGAAAGGATGCAGAGATTTTTGATGGCGATGTAATCCATTTTTTATTCAAAGTTTAATTTGTCTTTGTATCAAATTTATGGGATATTACTGGTGTGTAAATACTACTTGATCCTCAGCAGGAAAAATAATGACCGGAAAATGGCGTAACTTAATCGATCTGTACTTTATTTTGCGTTGTGTCCTTACTATAGGGTTACCTTTGGCCTTATGGATTTTTTCTCCTGATGACAGCATATCTCTAAAATTGGCCTTATCTGTATTGGCTCTTTTGTTGATACTTTTAGCATTTTCAGGTCGGATAGCTTACCAATATTATCAAAGAGCGCAAAATATATTGCCCAAATTGATCTTGGCAAAAACTATTGAAAATATGGGAGTAATTTGTCTTTTTGAACCCTCAGAAGCTGTTTTAAAATTAATACCTGATGTTACGCATGTCCGGCGTTTTGTCATGCTGAGCGGAGCCGAAGCATCTTTTCCACCTGAGTTGGTAAGAGATGAACTGCTACGCAGTCATGCTCGATTTACTCGCCTTCATACCCCGCTCCTTCGACTCCGCTGCGCTCCGCTCAGCATGACAGGGCAATAGCGCATAGCCGAGGAAGGGGCAAAATGAGTTTTAAAACAGCTTCTAAGTAGTCATGGGTGTTCTAGTGCATCGGCGTAAGTCATGCCCCATATAGACATGAACAGCAAAACCTTCTGGATTGCGGCTAAAACCCTGCCGCAATGACAATCGCAAGTAAGATTGATATGGGTAGTCTCTTTTGCCGCGATGAACTAGTCTAACAATAAACAAAAAATAAACTGGATTGCGGCTAAAACCCTGCCGCAATGACAATCGCAAGTAAGATTGATATGGGTAGTCTCTTTTGCCGCGATGAACTAGTCTAACAATAAACAAAAAATAAACTGGATTGCGGCTAAAACCCTGCCGCAATGACGGGGGCTATTCCTGTCGTCACGCCTGCATGTCTGAAGCAGGCGTCCAGGATGAGGGGTGCTTTTAACTCGTAATTCGCATTAAAGGTGAATCTACAAAAGCTCTTTAGTGTTATTTTCTTTACATATAGACTCTTTTTGCATATTATTTCTCGCTCTACAAAGAACTGATTCACCACAACAGGAGATCGCATTATGGCCGCCAAAATCTCAGAAATATTCACCGAATACGAAGAAGCGAACAAAGACCTGGAGCCTACGACCAGTAAGTTTGATACCGAACAAGAAATCCCGGTGGAAAAGCATTGCTGCATCACGGGCGAAGCGGTGAAATCGAGCTTTTGCCGTTATCCCGACCCAAAAGAAGACACCATGATGGTCATGTCAAAAGAGCAGATGCTATTGCACTCCCGCAATGGTTTAAATATTTCAGAAATATTTAAACAAGTATTGGCGCTTCGCAGAAAACGGGAACAGTAAGCGGCGCCCATCGCGGTTTCCATCCCTCCACCCCCTTCGAGAAATGCGCGTGAAAGACGGCGTTTTGAAATACGGCTTTGTGGGTCCCGCACTGATCTTTCTGATCGCGTTCAACATCTTTCCCCTCTTTTACAACATCTACCTCAGCTTTACCGATGCCGAACTCAGTGGCGGTGCTACACAGCTCATAGGGGGGCGCAACTACGGCGTCATCTTTGACGACACGCGCTACAGCACCGCCCTTCGCACAACCGGCCTATTCGTAGTTCTGGCAGTTGCGACTGAACTCATTCTCGGCTTTGCCCTCGCACTCGCCCTTCAAAAACCCTTCTGGGGCAAACCCGTCATCACCACCATTCTCCTGGTGCCCATGATGTTATCCCCCGCAGTTATGGGCCTGTACTGGAACTTTATTCTCAATGGACATTACGGCGTCGTCAATCAAGCACTATCTGTCTTTGGTCTCTTCCAACCGCAATGGCTAACCGACCCCGACTTGAAACTTTTCTCCATCCTGATGATCGACATCTGGATGTGGACGCCGTTTATGATGCTCATCGCACTCGCCGGTCTCAACGCCATCCCCAATCACCTCTACGAAGCCGCAGCCATTGATCGGGCATCCCGTTGGACCATCTTTCGGCGCATCACCCTTCCCCTGTGCTCACCCCTCCTCTTTCTCGCAGTCCTGCTGCGCACCACAGATGCCCTCAAGCAATTTGACCTCGTCATGGCTGTTACAGGTCCCAATGACCGCGCGACCCAAACATTGAGTGCCCTGCTCTACCAGGTCATGTTTCGCGGATATAAAATTGGACTGGGCAGTTCTTATAGCATCGTCATTCTTCTCATCGTCATCGCGCTCGCAAGTATATTTATCCGATACATCGCCAGCATCCAGGCAAAACAGGGGAGGGAAAGCGCGTGAAATACTCGAGATGGCTCGTTATCATCCCGTATTTTTTTCTCGCCACACTGCCCCTGTGCTGGCTACTTCTCACCTCCCTGAAAACCCAGGAAGCAGCGATCAGTTCCACAGCCTCTCTCATTCCAACCACCGCTGAGAACCTCGCCCCCGGAGACCTGAGTTTTTCGGTCACATTGGACGCCTATCGCAAACTGGCAACACCACATACGGGCAAAGCACACGCATTTTTTCACTACCTCCTCAACAGCGTCATCATCGGCCTGCTCAGCACCCTGACATCTGTCGTCCTCGGAACGGGCTGCGCGTATGGATTTAGCCGATTTCGCATTGCAGGCGCCCGAGACTGGCTATTCTTCATCCTTTCGACCCGCTTCCTGCCCCCGCTTGCCGTCGTAGTTCCCGTATTGATGATGTACCGCGTCTTTAACCTGCCCAATACACACCTGGGCCTCATCCTCCTCTACACGGCATTTAATCTCTCGCTCGCGGTCTGGCTGATGAAGGGATTCATAGACGAAATACCCCGGGCGTATGAAGAAGCCGCCCTCGTTGATGGATATAGCCCACTTCAAGCATTTTACAAAATCATCTTGCCCCACTCTGCAACCGGCATGGCAGTAACTGCTGTTTTCTGTCTCATATCCGCCTGGAATGAATACGGTTTCGCGCTCGCGCTCAACAACGCCGAAGCCGTAACCGTACCCGTGTATTTTGCCGGGCTTCAGGGCAATATTCAGGGCATACCCTGGCCGCAAATTGCTGCGGGCGTTCTCATCTTTGTCGTGCCAATTGCGGTCTTCACAGTACTCGTCCGCAACCATCTGCTGCGGGGTGTGACATTTGGAACGATTAAACAGTGACCCATGCCATTTCTCGAACTTCAAAATCTCCAGAAAACCTATCCCGATGGCACGCGGGCAGTCAGGGGTATTGACCTGCAAGTTGACAAAGGGGAATTTATCGTCCTCTTGGGTCCCTCGGGATGTGGAAAAACAACCACATTGCGGATGATCGCGGGGCTGGAGGATCCAACCGGCGGACAGATCACACTCGACAATCAGAACGTCACGCACCTGCCGCCATCTCAGCGCGACATAGGATTTGTCTTTCAGTTTTACGCGCTCTACCCGCACATGACCGTCCAAAAAAACATCGCGTTTCCCCTTGAGAACATCGGCACATCCCCCGCAGATATCGAAGCGGCGCTCAATCGCGTTGCACGCGCTCTGGGCGTAGAGGCATTGCTCGACCAGTATCCCAGACAACTTTCAGGCGGCGATCAACAGCGCGTCTCTCTCGCGCGGGCAATGGTACGCACCCCGGATATCTATCTCATGGATGAACCCCTGGGCACACTCGACGCAGAACATCGGTTGGAACTCAGAGCATTTATACGCCGTCAACAACTATCACTTTCCATAACCGCTATTTACGTCACACACGACCAGGAAGAAGCCATGAGCCTGGCAGATCGCATTGTGGTCATGGACGGCGGCAAAATCAGACAAATCGGGTCCCCATCAGAAATCTACAATCATCCCGCGGATCTCTTTGTCGCAAATTTTGTCGGCAGCCCGGGCATGAATCTATTAAACGGACAACTTGTGCAACACGGGGACAGTCTAACTTTTACCCGTCCGGATTCAGACATTCACATCCCCATCCACGCGAACATCGCGCCCATGCGGAGTGTTCTCACACAAAGACACGAAGACACGAAGACACAATCAAGCATGGCCTCCAAACAGGTTGTGCTGGGCATGCGCCCGGAATTTATCCGCCCCGCCAATCGCGGCATCCCGGGCGACGTCATCCTCAGCGAATACCAGGGTAGTCACGGTTACGTACATATAGATACGCCAATAGGCGAACTGGTCATGCGTTCAACGGACCGCTTTGCCATCGGAGAAAAAATCCACCTGCACCTGAATGAGACACATATTCGCCTGTTCGATCCAGATACGGGAACAGCCCTCGCATGAACAACCCATTTCTCAAAATCGATAACCTGTCCAAAAATTATGGCGAGACACAGGCACTCTCGGAGATCTCACTATCTCTCTACGCCGAAGAACTCCTCGTCATCCTGGGACCAACAGGTGCGGGCAAAACAACGCTCTTGCGCATCATCGCGGGCCTCGAAGCAGCGGATACCGGGCGTATAACCGTCAATGGCACAGACATAACCCATCAGCTACCTGCAGAACGCGATGTCGCCCTCGTCTTTCAGAACTTCTCACTCTATCCCAACAAAACCGTGCGCCAGAACCTCGAATTTCCACTACAAGCACCCGGGCGCAACCTCTCCAAAACAGACATAGCAAACAGAATCTCTCACACCGCCGACCTGCTTCGCATAACCCCGCTCCTACACCGACCCGCCACGCATTTATCCGGCGGCGAAATGCAGCGCGTTGCAATCGGACGCGCCATCGTGCGCCAACCCCAACTCTTTCTCCTGGACGAACCCCTCACCAACCTGGATGCAAAATTGCGCGAAGTATTGCGCGTCGAACTCATCCGCCTCCAGCGGAACCTGCGCACACCCATGATTTACGTTACCCACGACCGGGTTGAAGCCCTCTCAATGGGCGACCGAATCGCCGTATTATCCGAAGGAAAAATCCTGCAAATCGGTTCCCCCGAAGAAATCTACCAACAGCCCAATTCTCCGACCGTCGCCCGTCAACTCGGCTATCCCCCCATCAATACAATAGACGTCCAAAAGCGGCAAAACCAATGGTTCACAGCCTCAAACCATGCCATCATGGCCGCAGACCACAACGTCCCTTCAAACGCGACCCTCGGTATCCGCGGGGAAGATATTTCTCCCCAGGGAGGCGAAATTTCCGCGACCATCGAAGTCATCGAAGACCTCGGCGCATCGACCATCTTGCTCGCCAACTGGGCGGGTCAACCCATCCAGATTTTGACTTCTGGTGAGCAACAGTGGCGCGTCGGAGATGAAATATACCCGTCTATTGATCCGGACCGCGTTTTGGTGTGGAGAACCACCGATGAACAGGGATGAAAACCCGTAGGTCCTGATTAAAGGATACCATAAATAGGTATATTTCAAAAAACGCAATTTGGAGGTAGATCTCGAAATCCGCCCCATGGCTCATTATATTGAAGATTTAAAGAAGGTTCTTTCAGGCTTGCTGGAAGAACCTTCTTATTTTATACTGAGCAGTGCAAGAATGTATCCAGACATATAGAGGTTCGTTATGAAAAAAATACATTTGTTCAATCTCACCCTCTTGTTGATCTCGGGCCTGTTTATGGGTTGTGGCAGTACAGGACTCTATGTTACGGTAACACAGCCAGCTGAAGTTAATCTAAAAGATTTTGACAAGATTGCGGTTGGAGAAATTAAAGGTTCGGGAAGCGGAATCTTATCGGCACTCAGCGACCTTGTCCAGGTTGTAGGAGGTGGGGAAACCAAAGACTCAGGGAGCCATAAATTCTCCTCTGAATTGACACAGGTCCTCTTTGAATCTGAACGATTTGAAGTACTCGATCACGAGAGCCTGAAGATGGGTTTTAGCCAGAACAATTTTACCGGAAACATCGCCCTCATCTCTGGCACTATTTCAGAATACAACTACAGCGAGGATTTAACCCACAAAGATGCTGAAAAAAAAGATAAAAAGACGGGTAAAGTCGATACCACGCGAACATACTACCGCAAAGGGACCGCGAAGGTAAGTGTCAGCCTGCGTATTGTGGATTTGAGCACATCAAAAATTTTGGCAACCAGGAAGTTTGACAAATCTGAGAGCGCAAAGGAATCAAGGAAGAATTCAAAGCCGTCCCGTATTGATCGCTCGCGCCTTTTTGAGGTATGCCGAACGCAAATTATTCGCTCTTTCATGCGGATGATTGTGCCTTATACCGAGCGTGTGTATGTCTCATTTGAAACCGACAAAGAAATGCCAGAATTGGAACATGGCTTTAGAATGATCAAGCTGGGCAATTGGGATGCTGCGCTTGACATCTTTCAAAGGGTAACCGAAACCTATCCCAATTCCCCTTTAGCCCATAAGGCATATTACAATCTTGGTCTGAGCTATATGTACACGGATCAGTTCGACCAAGCGCGAACTGCATTAGAAGAAGCCTATGCCAGAAAGTCTGAAGCAAAATATCGAAATGCTATCAAAAAACTGAATGTACGCATTGAAGATAAGCGTCGGCTGGAAGAGCAGATGTGATTTTCTTAAACGAGTCTGAGATACGACTTTACTGTGAGTATCAAATCTGAGAGACTGTTTTAAAACTCATTTTGCCCCTTCTCGGCGATGCGCTATTGCCCTGTCATTCTGAGCCTTTCGGCTTCGCTCAAGATAAACTCCGCGCAGCGAAGTCGAAGGAGCGGGGTACAACTGGCCGGTGAACGAGCCTGAAAAGCGGCTCGTTGTACACCATCCTCAGGCCAGTTCATCTAATACTAAAATAGGTGGAAAAGATGCTTCGGCTACGCTCAGCATGACAAAACGCCGGACATCCGTAACATCAGGTATTAATTTTAAAACAGCTTCTAAGGAGAAATACCTATGTCTGAGCCATGTTATTTTATCTCTGCTGGCGAATTGCGCGCTATTATTGGAGACGATACCGATCACGGCGCTGGTCAGGATCAGCACAGCGGGGTCTGGTTTTTGACTTCGATCAAAGACGGTCATACCGCTGTGTCGCGGGGAAACGGGGTGTTGCTTTTCGGCCACCATCGGGGAAAACGGCCCGCGGTGCGGCGGGTAGATGAGACCGCGGTGGAATTGTTTAAGGAGGCGTCAGAGGCCAATAATTTTGTGGAGACGCGGGGGGTCTATCGACTGGTTTCACCCCACTATATCGACTATGAGATGACTGCCACGGCTCGAAAGGGTCACAGGTTGCAGGAAGACTATTCTTTTGGCTGGTGTTGCTATGTCAACTCTCCGCTGGATGGTGGTATCCACTTTATCGAGAAGGGGTTGTGGGCTTATTATTACAATCCGATCCACGGACAGGGGGCGATGATTTTTCCGACCGATCTGCCGGTGGATGAACGCGAACCCTGGGGGCGGGATGCAGCTACGGCATTCCTGGATGGGAAGCGGAACTTCAGCCATTCGGATTCGGGACATACTTTTGATTATCCCTTTTATTTTGGCATTATTCGCAGTATGATGTTTTTGATTATGGCGGACGATTATCCGGGTTTCCGGTTCTATCTTTCCCCTTCGGGTGCTGGCGGGTCAATTGTTCCGGGGCAGAGTAGTCCCGCGTGGGATTTTAACTGGCAGGTGAACGCGCTTCCCGTAGATGAACCGCAAGTGCTCCATGTGCGTGTGGCGTACAAGCGGCTGGATAAGACAGAGGAGGTTCCAAACGGGTACGCGGCAGACCACGCCTATTGGGAGTTCCAGAAGTTTCGAGAGATTCATCCTATCCGGGGAGCGCGCGATTGAGCATGGAAAAGGAGGATTTTTTGCGACCTGTATCTTTTGAAGACGATCTTTCTCGTTTGATCGATCAGGCGCAGCCGTCTCTTCTGTTTGAGGGTGCGACTCAGGAGGATTTTTGCGCCTGGCAGGAGGAGTTTCGAGATGTGCTGACCGGGCTGATTGGCCCGCGGCCCGAACGGGCTGCGCTTTGTCTTGAGTTTGAGGCGGAGATCGATTGTGGTGTGTACGTGCGCAGGCGGATTTCTTACCAGACGGAGTCCGGGGTTTTTGTGCCAGCTTATCTCCTAATGCCAAAGGGTCTGGCGCAGGGAGAAAAAGTGCCGGGTCTTCTCTGTATCCACGGGCACGGGCATTTTGGGAAGGATAGCGTGGTGGGGCTTAATGATACGCCCGAACGACAGGCTGAGATCGATAAGTGTAGTTACGATTTCGGGCACGGGTTTGCAGAACAGGGCTATGTGGTTCTCGCTCCGGATCTTCGGGGGTTTGGAGAGCGCAGACCCGGCTATCCCGGTCCCCGGACTGATTTTTGTCCCCGGAATTATATGTGTGCCACTTTGCTGGGTACTACTGTGGTGGCGCTCCATCTCTGCGATCTGGAGGCTGCTCTGGATGTTTTACAGGGGCTCGATTTTGTCGATGGGGACCGGCTGGGATGCGCGGGGCTGTCGCTGGGGGGGCGGATGACGATGATGATTTCGGCATTTGATTCCCGGATTAAGATCGCGGTTCCGTCCGGGTGTATGAATTTGTATCAGGAACGCTATCAGGCTCTGAGTCAGTGCGGCGCGCAGTTGATTCCCGGTCTGCTCCGCTACGGCGATACGCCGGAGATTTTCTCTTTGATCGCGCCCCGGCCTATGGTTATTGAAATTGGGACGCAGGACCGGCTTATCCCACACGATTGGGCAGAGCGCGGTCTGGCGCGGATTCGGAAGGCGTACCGGGCTGCAGGTGCTATAGAGGATCTGTTTGTGGATCGGTTCGACGGGGGGCATCAGTTCAATATGGACGTGGCTCAGAAGGTTTTGGGAAGGTTGTACAGAGGATGAAGAGTTGCCATTGCGCTTTGGTGAGATTTGTCGGATATTGCGCGTATGAACTGCAAGATAGGACAAAAGAGATGACGCGACTTCAGCTTCTCTGCACTGGCACTCCTGCCCCGCTCGCGCACCGCGGCGGCTCCAGCTATCTCGTCCAGACGGGTGACGAGACCCTGATCTTCGATTGCGGTCCGGCATCGGTGCGGCGCATGCTCGAAGCGGGCCTTGCACTGCCCTCAATTGATCATTTGTTCCTCACCCATCTGCACTACGACCACTGCATCGATTTTGCCTACCTGGTGCTGACGCGCTGGGATCAGGGCGTCGGCCAGGTCCCGGAGTTGCAGGTGTACGGTCCGTCGCCAACAGCGCATATGGCGCACCGGTTGTTTTCTGCCGATGGTGCCTTTGGCCCGGATCTGGCTGCCCGCACCTTGCATCCGGGCAGTCATTTCGTGTACGAGGCGCGCGGCGGGACTATGCCGCGGAAGAGGCCCGATCCACAGGTGCGCGAGGTCGGTTCCGGAGATCGGATCGAGACCGATAACTGGCAGGTCGATGTGGCAGAGGTGGTACACGTGCAGCCCCAACTCACTTGTCTGGCATATCGTTTGACCACACCTGATGGTACCATTGTCTTTGGCGGCGATACAGCGCCAGTAGATCGGCTCACGGATCTGGCAAGAGGTGCGGATGTGCTGCTGCACATGTGCCACTTCATCAATGGCGCGGTCGATGATGAACGCCTGACAAGTTGCTGTTCTGGTCACCTCGATGCGGCGGCTACAGCGCGGGATGCCGGCGTCGAGACACTGGTTCTCGTTCATCTGACGGAGCAATTGGAAACGCCCGGCGTGCGGGAGCGGGTGCTGCACGAGGTGGGAGAGGTTTTCGACGGTCAGGTGATTCTTGGAGAGGATTTGCTGGAGGTACCGATGGGTACTATTGATACGGAGCCGGTGCGATGAATAATGCTATGGATATTCTTACTGAGACTGATGTCTGGGTGCCGATGCGCGACGGCGTGCGGATGGCGGCGCATGTGTTCCGCCCCGATGTGGAGGGACGCTTCCCTGGAATTTTGCTGCGCACGCCATACGGCCGTCCGAAGTCCGGATTTGAGCGTTATGTGCGCGCCGGTTACGCCGTGGTGAGTATGGATTCGCGCGGGCGCTACGGATCTGAGGGCAACTGGGTACCGTTTACCGAGGCGCATACGGGGGATGCCGAAGATGGCTACGATTCTGTGGAGTGGCTGGCGGCGCAGCCCTGGTGCAATGGAAGGGTGGGGACTCTGGGAGCTTCTTATAATGCCTGGATGCAGTGGCAGTTGGCCAAATTGCGCCCGCCGCATCTGGTGGCGATGTGTGCGTACACCATTCCACTGGAATTAACAGAGGTGGATTGGCCAGGCGGGTTCCGGCCGGGACGGCGCATCAAGTGGTGGCTCACTTCTATGGCACCGGATCTTCGGCGACGCCAGGGATTGCCGCCGCCGCACACGCCAGCGGAGGTGCTGCTGGAATGGAACGAGGATGTCGAAAAACAATGGCTCGACTACCTGCCGTGGCTCGATTTCCCGCGCCACCTGCCGCCGGGGCTGGCAGAGTACGCGAGAGACTGGCTGGAGCATCCAAACCGACGGGCATGGAGGTTCGACGAGGTACACGGGGAAGTCGCGGTGCCAAATCTCGATTTCAGCGGCTGGTACGATCACTGCAATGGCTCGATGCGGCATCTGCAACTGATGCAGCGCAACGGTCGCACCGAGCAGGCGCGGTCGCAGACAAAGCTGGTCGCCGGTCCGTGGAACCATCCGAGTCTCGGTAGCCGGCAGGTGGCCGGGTTTGACTTTGGCCCGCAGGCCGAACTCGATCTGCCGGGCATGATCATCCGCTGGTTCGACTACTGGCTCAAAGAAGCCGACAATGGTATTGATCGCGAGCCGGCTGTGCGCTATTTCGCTATGGCAGGGCAGGGAGGATATTGGCGCGAGGCCGATACCTGGCCGCCGCCGAATACGACACCCTGTGCGTATTTGTTGAGCAGCGACGGCAATGCCGGATTTGGTGGATCCGGGCGGCTCTCAGCCGACGGTGGAAATGACGGTGTCGATCGCTTCGACTACGACCCTCACAACCCGGTGCCGACCTTGTGGACGAAGGAGTTGTTTACGGGTCCGTCGGACCGGCGCCTGCTGGAGGATCGCGATGATATCCTCTGCTACCGCTCCGCGCCCCTGACTGAAGCCGTGGAGATTGCCGGCTATCCAGAAGCGGTTCTCTTTGTCAGTTCGTCAGCGCCAGACACGGACTTTTTTGCGCGTCTGGTTGACGAATACCCGCCCACAGACGGGGACCAGGCTCCCGCGCTGGAGGTGTGCTATGGCATGGTGTGTGCGCGTCACCGCAACGGCCTCGATAGTGAAGAGCTGTTGGAATTGGGGGCGGTGGTGGAATTGCGCATCCAACTTGGACCAACGGCCTGCTGTTTTGAACCGGGCCATCGCATTCGTCTGGAGATCACATCCAGCGATTTCCCCAACCACGACCGCAATCACAACACGGGAAGGAACGATCTGGCAGATACCGAACTGGTGAGGGCGACGAATGCCGTACATCACTCGGCAGCCCATCCTTCGCGGCTCGTGCTCCCCGTCGCTTCCCACCCAACTGCCGACTGAGCACCCCCATGCCCCAAACCAGATCGGCTTCCCGCACTCCTGCAAATTCCATAGATCAAACTTCTGTCCTGCCCCAGGTCTGGGCTATTGCCTGGCCAGTGGTGGCTGCTTCGATGCTCGATGCCATGGAGGGCCTCATCGATATCTCCATGGTCGGGCAGCTGGGTCCGGCTGCGATTTCAGCGGTGGGACTCAGTCGGCAAATTTTGTTTCTGACGATGGTCATGGCGATGGCGATCAGTACCGGGTCGCGTACTCTGGTTGCCCAATTTTACGGAGCCGAGCGCCACGAAGACCTGAGTCATACGGCGCAACAGGCGATTCTGATGGGGGCACTGCTGGCCGTTGTCATGGCCTTGCTCGGGGGCTTGATCGCCCGCCCTACGTTGATCTTGTTGGGAGCACAGCCCGAGGTGCTCGGCCATGCCGTGCCCTTCCTGCAGATCTACTTTGGCGGCGTCATCTTCATGATGCTCAATTATCTCATCAGTGCGATTTTTGGCGGTGCCGGCGATACCCGAACGCCGTTGAAGATTTCGTGTCTTATTATAATTTTGAAGCTTCCCCTCACCTATGGCTTGATCTTTGGTGCCTGGGGACTACCGCAGATGGGGGTTTGTGGTGCTGCAGTTGGTACGCTCGCGTCGCGGGCTGTGGGTTGTATTGTCGGTTTCTATCTGCTTACTTCCGGGCGCTCGCGTGTGCAGATGCGCTGGTCCTGGCGTCTGTCTTTTAACCGCGATATTATCGGGCGGATGATGCGAATCGGGGTGCCAGCGGGAATTCAGGGATTTTTCCGCAATGGGGCGCGCATCCTGTTTTATCGGGTGGCGAGTTGGACCTCGCAGCCCACGACTGCGGTCGCCGCGCTGACGATTGGCCTGCAGATGCGGATGATCGGCATTATGCCGGCTCTGGCTTTTGGCGTAGCGGCAACCGCACTGGTTGGTCAGCGATTGGGCGCAAAGCAAATACCGCAAGCGGAACGCTTTGGGGCAAGCACGATCCGCCTCTGTATGGTGTTTATCGTTGTTTGCGCCATTATCATTTGTGCCTTCGCCCGTGAAATCGTCGATCTGTTCACCGATTCGGTGGCCGTCATTGATATGGGCTATGTGATGCTCTGGTTTTTTACGATTGCACAGGTTTTTTCCGCGTTGTCCATCGTGTCCGCAGGTATCCTGGCAGGTGGCGGTGAGACCAGGCCTCCGCTCTATTACACGATTTTGGCGCAATGGGTGGTTATGTTGCCGTTGTCCTATATTCTGGCTTTTCTGTTTGGGATGGATACCCTCGGCATCTGGATTGCCTGGCTGATTGGCGGCATTATCCAGGGCGTTCTGGTCTGGGCGTCCTATCTAAAGGGTAGATGGAAAAGGACGGTGATTTGAGGGAATTAGGAATTAGGAATTGATGCTACGCAGGTCTGGTTTTTTGTCACTTTCTTTCCGGGATATCATCGCCATCGGGACGGGGGACGTGTTGCCAGTAGCCCGAAGGATCAATGCCGCGGCATAAGACCGCGGGTGCTTGGTCGGTTTCTCGGGTGCGGACTTCGGGGGGCATGTAGCGCAGGGTGAGGCCGCAGCGACGCCGTTGCGAGGTGTTGGGTCTGGAGCCGTGTAGCAATAAGTCGGAGTGGATGGAGATTTGCCCGGCTTTCATGATTAAGGGCACGGGGGCGCCAAATTTTTCGGCGTGGTGAACAGATTGTCCGAGGACGTTATTTTCTTCTAATTTGCTGCGTTCAAAGGGTATTTGTCCGTGGAGATGCGAGCCGGGTATGACTTCCATGGGGGCGTTTGCGAGGTCAACATCGTCAATGGCGAGCCAGACGGTTACGGTTTTAGAGGGTGTGAGGGGCCAGTAGGATGCGTCCTGGTGAAAGGCTACTTTTTTGCCGTCTCCGGGCATTTTGCTGAAGTAGTGGGTCATGCGCGAGACGAGGTTGGGTCCGAGCAGGTCTTCGACATAGTCGAGGATGCGGTCATCGACGAGCAGGTCGTAGATGCCTTTGCAACTGCGGTGCCATCCGTTGATTGAGTAGCTGTTTTTGCCCGCTGCCTGCGCTTTGTTCATGAGTTTGTCAAAGTAC
Organism: uncultured Latescibacterota bacterium; assembly: GCA_951812755.1. GTDB lineage: Bacteria > Latescibacterota > UBA2968 > UBA2968 > UBA2968 > VXRD01. Next base: position 6,090,115 of record OX638329.1, on the reverse strand, counting down.
GCGCGATTGGCTTCGGTTTCTTTTTTTGTGAAGACGTCGAGGGGGAAGATATATCCCTTTTCGTTGAATTGCTGGATTTGCGCCCGCGTCAGTTTTTTGGGTGCGTCAGTTTTTGCAGGATAAAATTTCAGTTCCCGCTTCATGTCGGGAAGGGCATCGGTTATGGGCATGGGGTCTCCTTTTTCATCCCGATCCGCCGTAAAAAAATACGACTTCTCGCGTTGCTTTTTCTCCGCTTACTTTGTCCTGTACGGTGATTTCTACCACATTTACCCCCGGTTTGGCTTTTTTTAGATCGAGTTCTACGTATTCGCGTTCTTCTTCGTCGGTGCCTACCTGTTCATAGGTTACGGATATCTGGGGTTTTTGCTGCCGCAGAAGTGCGCGGATTCCCGAGGTGATGACGCCTGCGAGGCCAAAATAGTACAGACCGTCGGGGTTGTCCGATTCTACCTGGATGTATTTTAGATAGTATTCTACGGCTTTCTGGTGGTCTTCTTGAAAGCGTTCGTACAATTCGCCCAGTAGGCGGTATGCAGGCCCATAGGTCGAGTCGAGTTTGGTCGCGCGTTTGGCTTCGCCTACGGCTTTGCGGAAGTTGCTATAAGCCGATAGGCCCGAGGCCGGGCGTTCGGCATAGACGAGTCCCAGGCCCACATACGCTTCTGCCAGGTTTTGATCCAGTTTTTTGGCTGTTTTGAAAGCGGCTTCTGCTTTTTCAAAGTCGCGGTTTTTTAAGTACGCATAGCCCAGGCGAGATTGGATGTGTGCGTCTTTGGGGAAGGTTTTGGTTAAGTTCGAGAATGTCGCAACGGCGGCTTCTGCTCGCCCTTCCCGAAGGTGCTGTTGCCCCAGGGTCAACAGGGAGTCCCGCTGGTCTGCTGCCGCCTGATCCAGGGATAGGATACAGAGAGCCGCGCAAAAAACATAAATTTGAGATCGTCCCATTAGAAAATCCTCCGACCGTGCGGTGTTAAGCAGGTAAAAGGCGTCTTTGAATGCATTCAAGACGCCTCTTCATAGGATAAGATCAGGTAAATATATGGTCTTTTCATCATTCAAGGTCTGACCTGTTATTGTCTCTCATAATCTATAATTGAAAACCGAAGCTAGGGCGGGAAGTTGGGAGGCATCCACACTGGCAGGTCGGCGATGGAGTCCCGCGCGGCCTTCGATGTCGGTATACCCCAGGCCTCGAAGAACGGGCCGAGGTTGCGACCCACCGTGCGCGAGAAGCGCACCAGCCACTGGTCGCGCTTCTCGTCGTCGTTCTTCGGGCGCTCGTCGTTGGGCAGGGCGCGGTATGTGGCGAACACCTGCCGATAGGCGTCCCAGCCAAACGCCTGCTGCATCTGCGCGTACATGATCAGGGCAAGGAACGGGTTTTTCTTCCAGTGTTCGAAGGTAGGATTATCAAAGTAGTGGGATGCCATTAGAGTGGCCCATGATCTTTTTCTGCCGGGAAACTCTCCGCCAACCGTTGGGATCCCGCACAGAAACTCATAGATGTAGAGCGAGAACAGGTTGACGGTCACCTCGGTCGTGCCAGCGAATGTCCAGTCTTTGTGCTGGTGGTTGTGGCCCACCTCGTGGAAGAAGCCCCAGTTGCCCTCCGAGCGAATGTGCTCGGCATCCACCAGTTTGGATTGATGGGCCAAATGGCCCATCAGGGGATAGCCGGAATGCAGGTAGCCTACCGAAATCTGGCGGTCCACGACGAATCGCTCCGGGCTCGAGCGTGCATTGGGCGGCCAGGCGGCCAGTTCTGCGGCCAGGTCCAGCACGCGATCCCAGGTCTCAGCCACGGCGGTCGGGTCGTCGAGTTCGCGCACTTCGGAAGAGCGGGTCGTGACGATCATATTCCGCCCGGCGATCTCCGCCCAGGGCGCCGGTGCATGGCGGATCTCCGCACGCCAGACGGCCGGGTCTGTCTCGCCAAGCACGAAGAGCGGTGCCGCCACTGCGCCCTCGACCTCGACGGTGATGCGTCCGAAACCGGGGTTCTTCTTTGGAACTTCGATGTAGATCAGGCCCCCGAAGGCATTGGCGACGCGGGTCCTGGAAGCGGAGATGGGGAAACGGTAGCTGATTTTGGGCATGCGCTTCCATTTGGGCCGTCTCCAAATTTGGTCGCTGTGGGCGCCAATGCGTACGAAGAAGCCGCCGTTGGCGACGCGGGTCGGTACCGTTACTGTGACCAGATCGCCCGGCGCGGCGTAGAGGCCGGTTGAGTGCCAGCGAGGCACGGTGGTGTCGATGATAAGGCTACGTGTCAGGCGTGGGGCGTCGGTCGGGACGGAACCGGGAAAATCTGTGGCCGCAGGATGAGCGCGTACGGATTGGGGTGGGGTGCGGTGATGCTCAGACACGAAGAGCGTAGCGACCATGCGGGCGACTACATCAGATTCATCCACCGGGTGCTTCGCCGAGGGCCAGCGGGTCCCTTCGTAGTTCGAAAAAAAAACCTGCAGGTCCGGCGCGAACAGCACGTCGTTCGGAGGCAGAGCGCGGATGGTTCTTGCCAGGGTGTACAGAGTTTGGTCAACCTCCGGCTGGGTGAGCTTACGCCTGCCTGCGATGTGGGCCTCGACCGCATTGAATGCCTTGCCAGCGTGGGTCAGTTCAGACGGTGGTTCGGCAACGGCATAGCCCGCTGGCGATGTGCGTTTGAGGGAGCTGTTTAACCACTGGATGCCGATGGGCGCGAGCAGGCGGTTACCAGCGAAGTCATTGATGATATCCAGTTTTGGGTGAAGACTCGCCCAGCCCCAACCGTTGGCAGCCGTCACCAGACCACCTCCGGCGCGCACGAACGCCGACAGTGCTTCGAGCTCTGGCGCGCTCTGATTCCCCATGCCTACGGCCACGACATCCACCGCTCCCAGTGATTTCGGTGTCAGGGCAGCTTCGACCACATCGTGACCGGTCCTGGTCAGCCAGGTGCGTAGCTGTGCGTTGCCGACGACGCCAATGCGGGGGCTGGCTGAAGCTCCGCCCTCCGAGACCCAGGCGAACGCGTTCGCCATCAGGCGTGCGGTGTCCGCCTTCTCAAGTGTGGAGCTATTAAAGTAGCCTTTGTGCCCCAGAGCGACGATGCGGCCTGCCTGCCAACGGCCTGCCGAGACGACCGGGGCGCGCACGGCATCCGCGGCATTGCGCGGGGCACCCACGATCACCGGAAAGCTCTCAGGGCCATAGACGAAGAAGGAACTCGGGACACCAGGGGCCGCGATCTCGGCGACACCATTGAGCAGGGCGTCGAGGTCACCATCACCGGGGCCAAGTGATGCTTCGCCCGGCATTGCAATTGCAAATGAGATAATTAACAGCAATCCTATTTTCAAGGTGGACCCAGAACCGCCTTTTTCAGATTCCAGCACTTGCGACGTTGCTCGCTCTTGATGTTCGTTTCTGTTTATGGTGTCCATATTGCCAGTTCCATTGTGCCATCTCTCCAATCGAGAACAGTATTCGGAATTCGACAACAACATCAAAATATAGAGAACTCGGATGGCCTTGTCGAACAAAAACTAATCCATCCTCCTTGACAAAAGTGTTAAGCACTCCAGGTGAATTTCATTTTATAGTATCCTGAGAAATCGTCGATCGCATTGACTTTTAATGCCTATCAAGCTATGTTTCAGCAGAGATGGATTCTGCTTTTTGGAGATTGACGCATGCAACCCGATACGAATGTCATTGATCAACTCGTAGAGCGAATTGTTGAAGTTGTCAACCCGCTCAAGATTATCCTCTTTGGCTCGGCTGCGCGAGGCGAGATGGGACCGGATAGCGATGTGGATGTACTCGTTGTCATGCCCGATGGTGTTCACAGGCGAAGAACAGCGCAGCATCTTCATATTGAAATGAGGGGTATTCCTCTGCCCATTGATATTCTGGTTGCAACACCTGAAGACCTTGAGAGACACAAAAATAATATCGGATTAATCTATTATCGCATCTTAGAGACTGTTTTAAAATTAATACCTGATGTTACGCATGTCCGGCGTTTTGTCATGCTGAGCGTAGCCGAAGCATCTTTTCCACCTGAGTTGGTAAGAGATTCTTCGACTCCGCTGCGCTCCGCTCAGAATGACAGGGCAATAGCGCATAGCTGAGAAGGGGCAAAATGAGTTTTAAAACAGCTTCTTAGAAGAAGGAAAAGAAATCTATGCCGCCTGATGTCTCATCTGAAGACCCGAACTCAGAATCGCCCTGAGATTTACTCATCCCACTTCTCACCTTTCATTTCCCGCTGCTTGTATCTTTGTGTCTTTGTGTCTTTGTGTGAGGCCCTCTCACATCTCACTTTTTCTACCAATAATGCACGAGATGCCCTTCTCCCGGCCACCACAGTGCGTCGATGAGGAAAGACAGTACCACGCCGGCTGTATAGCCCACGAGAAGGCCGAGAAACGCGGGTTTGGAGCGGCGGTAGAGGTTTACACCGCCGACGGCCATGATGATAGATTTGCACGCCCAGGCGATGAAGACGGGCATGACGAGGTGGGCGGTATTGTCGGCTGCCGATAGGGTGAGTCCGATGGGATGCAGGGGCCAGCCCGGGAACCGGTAGCGCAAGAAGGTCAACAATGCCATCAGGCCCGCTCCGATTGCAAAGAAGACCATGCGCTCGCCGTCGGGTGCTTTGGGCGTGTGCATCATGACTAACGTCGATCCGTAAATTCCCTTTGGATCGCCGCTGAAAAAGGGGAAGCGCGGGAAATTGTACGCGCCGTGAGAATAGCCCAGGTGCAGGGTGTAAAATACGGATGCGCCCAGTCCCAGCAAAACGCTCACGCCAGCCCAGAATAACAATGCGCGGCGGTTGCCCTGGATGAGCTCACCCATTTTGATCGATTGTGCCACGCCGGGCGTAAATAGGCCCCGCATATAATCGACAATGGAATACGATAGGGCAATGCCTGTCAGGCTACTCGCAGACATGACTTCTGTACCGCGCATGTCCATGACAAATGCCTGCGGGGTTACTGTGGCGCCTGAATACACCATCCCTGCTTCTGATACGACCCGCGCCAGACCGATATAAATTATGGATAGTGCGCCGAGGAAAACCAGTGCCGTCGTTATATCCATGCCGATGTGGCAGAGCCAGAAGAGGACGAAAGATAGACTCACTAAAAATACAAAGACCACAGTGCGGTAGGCCAGTACTTCTTGAGAATCATCGGCGGGATATGCCCTTTTAAACGCTTTCAGAAAGACGTCTCGCAAATGCCGCCGCGCCACCCACAATCGCCACACCACCAGACATGCCAGCGCGCCAAAGCACTGATAGGCTTCGGTGGGCGGATCGGCACTGAACGAATCCGTTGAACTCTCGATCTGATATCCCAGGCGATTGAAAATGCCGCCTTCTACCACATGGAGCAAAAAGAAGAACCAGACCGAAAATAGTACCTGTGTGTTGGCAAAGTACGCAAAGCCGATGGTAAACAGGTTCAGGGGTTCCAGATAGACGTGGGGAGAGTACCGCGTAAAATTAAACTTCCCTGCATGGGGAAAGATCCCGATTCCGGGCATGAGCGGATAAAACCAGGATAGGGAATTCCACAAGAATAACAGAAATGGTATTGCGGCCATGATCCAGAATAGTTTGCCCCGCATAAAACCCGGTAAAAATTGTTTTGACCGCGAATCTTGCGCCATTTCCAGAGGCACGGCTACGAGGGGATAGACCAGTTTTTCGTGTTCTGCCCATTGTTTGCGCAAGATGACCATCATGCTGGCTGAGAGCGCGAATACTGCGACGATAAAGCTCGCCCACCACAGCAGGGGCATCAGCCATACTTCCCAGGGCATGGACGCGCCGGGTGGCAAGCCTTCGTAGAACATGCGAAGGGCTTCGGGGTCTATGGGTACGACCCACGAATCGAAGTTGGGATGATAAAATTCGCCCCACCGATTTTCGGGTGTGGCAAAGTAGATCGGCGTGGAAATGACGCCGATGAGGAATCCGGTTACGCCCGAAGCGGGCACCACGCAGCCCACCATGCCGATGGCGGCAATTGCCAGCAGTTCTGAGGGCGAAAATGCGCGGTGTGATCCCATGATTTTCAAAATCGGGTTGACGGCTGCGACCAGCAAAACGAATACGGCCATCAATGTGAGCTGAAAAAAGCTCAGGTTCAGTCTGGATGCATGCACCACGGTTTCGGCATACGTCACCCAAAGGTTGATAAATACCACCGCGCCCAGCGCAATCCCCACCGAGCGGACTGTCAGTCCCTTTTCCTGTAGGGGATCGGTTTCATGTGCAAATTCTGTTTGTATTGCCACGCGTTTTGCCTCTCGGAATTACTGACCGGAACCCCAAGCTCTCACTCTTCAGGTGTTGCACCATAGACAAACATAACCTCGCGGGTGTCCTTCTGTTTGCTGATTTCGTCTGTTATGGTCACTTGCAAAATATTTACACCCGGTTTGGCTTTTTGCAAATTTAGTTCTACGTATTCTTTTTCCACAGGATTGGAGCCGACTTGATCGTAAGCGATAGATACTTCCGGTCTTTTTCTTTGCAAGAGTGCGCGAAGTCCCGATGAGATCGCGCTGGCGACTCCTGAGGAGAATTGGGAACTGAACTTGATCTGGTATTGCACCTTGTAGCGCGTCTGGCCGAATTTGTCGCGTTTCAGATTGTAGATTTCGAAATAGGCGAATACCTGTTTGCCGCTTCCGTAAGTTCTGGATGGATGGGGGATCACCCACACATCGTCTTTCCGAAGGCGGTCGTTTTTGCCATCATTTTCTATGGCCAGGGCGAGCTGGATGCCGCTCACTTTAAGTTGGTCGGAACTGTAGTCGTGAATATCCACATCTTGTTTGTAAACGCCTATGCGCCCAGAGATCACATCTTTTAACTGAACTTGAAGTTGGTATTTGCCGGGGGGAACTTCCAGTTTGAGCAGATCCGGCACAAATGCCCCTTTTCGCTCATCAAACCCGTCGCTTTTTTGATAGGTGAATACATCCTCTGTGCGATAAATGTGGGTATGATCCTCGTCTGCAAGAGCCAGTGTTCCCTGTACATGGATCAGGTGATCTTTCTGCGTCTGGGAGATTTTCACTTCTGCGGGGGGTACGCCGTAATAGACTTCGAGTTGGGTCTGGCCGTTCTCGCCGCGAAAGTCCGCGAGATCGTAGTAAAAGCCCAGCGCGTCTGCACGGATGTCTGGGCGATAAAAGTCGGGTGTTTGTGCAACTGCCTTCTGGTAAATCACGCCGGGTGTGTAGCGAATTAGTTGCACGGCCTTCTTGAGCTTGTCGTCTCCGGCCGCTCTGGGGGGCAAGGGCGCGAAATCAAAATCGCCGCGTCCCACCTCATCTGTAAATGTAAATTCCACGCCATTCTGGAGTTTTGTATAGGTCCAGGTTTCCCATGGCACGGATTCCTGCGGGCCATCCAGAGTGACGGGCGCATAGCTGTCGAACGCCATTTTTGGTATCGGATTTCCAGAGCGATCTGTAATGCTCTGATCCCGCCGAGATGTCGCGCCGGGCGTGGCGTCGATGGGATCCAGTGCATCCAGTTCGATGTCTTCCTCATTTGCGTCGCTGGTTCCCAGTCTGGCGATATCGCCGCGGTTCACCTCGGGCGGATTGTCCGTTGTGCTGAATGGGTCGCGCCGGGTGCGAATGGGAAAGACGGGGCCGATGAATGTCAAATACGCAGCCTGTGGTCCGTACAGATCTACAGCCATTTGCGTTCGCACGGCTTCCACTTCCGGGCTTATGATAAATTCGCGGTTGTCGGAACGGGAGCGGTAATCCGGTTCGCCAAAGCGAATATACACTTCGCCCCGGCGGTCCCAGGGATATACCTTCGTAGAGAAGAAGGTCCGGGCGAACCAGACGCGGCGATAATGCTCGATAATGCGCTCGTTGATCGCGGTTAGAATATCGGGATCTCTACGTCTCCAGAACTGGTGCAGATAGGCGAGTCGTTCCTCTTCTTTTTCGAGCAACGCAAAAGCATGTCGTTCCTTTTCCGAAGCCACGAGGGAGATATCCGTATAATGCGCCCTTTCCGTTTCGTCCAGTTTGAGAAGGTGTCGCTCGAACAGGGCCAGAGCACGTTCGTATTTCTCCAGATAAAAGAATCCTTGAGCCACTTGTGAAATCAATCTCGTTTCCCCCGGATGTCGCGCCAGATAGGGCGCGAGGTACTGTTCAATGAGATCAAATCGTTTGGCCTGGATGCACGCAAGCCCGAAATAATAAAGTCCGTCTGGATTGTCGGGTTCCTTTTCAACGTATTGCAGGTAGTACTTGATCGCCTTTTCGTGATCGTCGCGGAATCGCTCATAGATTTCGCCCAGAAGTCGATATGCGGGTGGGTATGTGGAATCAATTTTAGTCGCGCGTTTGGCCTCGCCCAGTGCTTTGCGGAAGTTTTGCAGCGCGCCCATTCCCCTGGCAGGGCGTTCGGCATAGGTCAACCCAACACCGACGTAGGCTTCGGGGAGATCCGGGTTGAGTTCTTTGGCTTTCTCATAGGCGGCCTCAGCGGCGTCGTAATTGGCATTGGATAGATGTGCATAGCCCAATCGGGTTCTCAAATAGGCATCTTTGGGATAGGATTGCGTGAGTCTCGTGAAGATCTCGATAGCGAGATCGAGTTCCCGGTTTAAAATTTTTTCCTCACCGAGGGCCACAAGCGAATCTCTCTCGGCGTCCGTGAGCGATACGGGTGGATCAGTTCCTTCAGATGGGGAAGCCATGAATACAATACCAATGATTGCAAAGAGACGCAGATTTTGGAGTCTCATGATGATCACCTGTCATGGTTTGAAAGTGAGTGCTTTTCTCACCAGTTATGAACTTCGTGTCCCTGTCCCGACCACAGGGTTGCATCGACGATAAAAGACCATACAACCCCTGCCGTATAGCCGACAAGCAGCCCGAGAAAGACGGGTGTTGCTTTGCGGTAAAGCTGAACACCGCCGACAGCCATGATGATGGTCTTGCACCCCCAGGCGATAAAAATTGGCATCACATAGTGGGCCGTGTTATCCGCCGAAGAGAGGGCCAATCCTATGGGGTGTATCTGCCACCAGCGAAAACGATATCTGAGGAATGTCAACAATGCCATCAACGCGGCGCCAATGCCAAAGAAAACCATTCTCGCCGGGTCCGGCGCCTTGGGGGTTCTCATTTGTGATAGCGTAGAGGCAAACACCCTCTTCGGATCGCCGCTAAAAAATGGAAATCTGGGAAAATTGTATGCCCCGTGCGAATAGCCCAGATAGAGTGTGTAAAGCACCGATGCGACCAGGCCGAGCAGTACGCCAATGCCAACCCAGACGAGTAGCGCACGCCGGTTGCCGCGAATTAGATCGCCCAATTTCACGGAATGGGCAACGCCCGGCGCGAACAGGCCGCGCATGTAATCAACCAGCGAATAGGACAGTGCGATTGCGGCCAGGCTCGCATTTGAAATGGCATAGGTACCCCGCATATCCATCACAAATGCTTGTGGCGTGATGGTTGCCCCGGAATAGACGATTCCCGCTTCACAAACCACCCTTGCCAGGCCGATATAAATGACACCGGCGGCCGCGAGATAGATTGTTGCTGTGGCGAGGTCCATCCCAACCTGATGAAGCCAGAAAATTATGTAGGTCAGGCTACACAGAAGCGCGAAGACGGAAGTTCGGTAGGAGAGTACCTCTCCACTGTCATTCACGCGATGTTGGGAAGAAAAGGCTCTCGCAAATACATCCCGCAAATGGTGGCGTGCCACCCACAGCCGCCATATTACCATGGCCGCCAACGCCCCGAAACATTGCCATGCCTCTGTGGGTGGATCCGCGCTGAAGGAATCGGTTGATCTCTCGATCTGATACCCCAGGCGGTTGAAAATGCCCCCTTCTACGACGTGTAATAAAAAAAAGAACCAGACTGAAAACAACACCTGAGTGTTGGCAAAATACGCAAATCCGATGGTGAATAGATTGAGAGGCTCCAGGACGACCTGGGGGGAATACCGCGTGAATCTAAAGTCACCCGCATTGGGAAAAATGTTCAGTGCCGGAACAAGGGGGAAAGACCACGATACCGTATTCCAAAAGAACAATGCGAAAGCAATGATTGCCGGGATCCAGAACAATTTTCCCCGCATGAACTCGGGGATCAATTTTTTCGCCCCGGCATCTCGAGCCATTTCGAGTGGAACCGCAACAAGGGGATAGACCAGTTTCTCATTGTCTGACCACTGTTTGCGGAGGATCACCATCGTGCTGGCCGACAGGGCGAAGACCGCGAGAATAAAAGTTGCCCACCACGCCAATGGCGCGACCCAAACGCCCCAGGGAATTGACGCGCCCAGGGGCAGCCCTTCAAAGAATGTGCGGAGGGCTTCGGGTTCTGTTGGCACCACCCATGAATTTAGATGCGGATGATAAAATTCCGCCCACCGATTTTCCGGCGTGGAAAAATAGATCGGGGTTGCAATCACCCCGATTAAAAAGCCCGTGATGCCAGAGGCGGGCACTACGCAACCGACCATGCCAATGGCGACGATTGCCAGCAACTCGGAGGGGGAAAATGCAACCCGAGGGCTGTACATTTTGAGGAAAGGGTTGGCGATAGCCACCAGAATGAGAAACACGGCCATGAGCGTGAGTTGGAAATAACTCAGATTCAGGCGGGAGGAATGCACGACCGTTTCCGCATACGTTACCCACAAATTGATGAAAACCACGATCCCGAGTCCCAACCCCACCGAGCGGAATGTGAGACCGCGTTCTGCCGGTGCGGGCGTTGTGGTTTTCTTATCTGAACGCATCATTTCCAATCCACGTCAAAAAATGAGACTCCGCCCGAAGCCGGACGGGCATCCGTTTCGAGCGGAGTCGTATATTCAGCAAGCTGGCGTTCGGTCCGGCTCAAGTCCTCCTAAAATGAACCCGAAAAGCTGATGCGCAAAGGCGGGTCGAACAAGTCGCCGAAGTCGCTGTAGGAAATATCCAGGCCGATGTTGCGCCCTGAAAAATTCCCTCTCAGACCAGCGCCAACGCTCCAGGATTCGTTGTCGTATTTAAATTTATACCCGGCCCGCAGCGCGACCATGTTGGCGAGCCAAAATTCGCCGCCCAGGTTCCAGCGTTGCAATCGGTCGGTGAAATACGCCCCTTCAAATGCCACGGTCAATGAAGTCGGGTCGCCCAGGTTGCCGTATAACTCCATCGCCATGCCAAGGTGGAAGGTGAGGGGCATCTCCGATTTCTCACTCACGATTTCCTGCTCGCCGCCCAGGTTTTTCAGATTCATTCCCAAGCGCAGGCTCCGAAATCCGGTGTACATCAGCGAGTTCACGTTGATGGAAACCGCCTTGAGCGTAACGTCCGCCAGTTTGGACTGGATATACCGAATGGTGCCGCCGGCTGATAGCTTATCTGTCAACTGGTAGGCATATGTCGCACCAATGGCCATATCGCCTACGGTCACGTTTCGCCCCGTGCCATCGGGCTGCATTGTGGTGGTTTCCATAAATGTGGGCGGTTGGAAGTTCACGAGAGAGAGGCCCACCACGCCCCAACTGCCGGTATTATACACAACAGCACCCGAGTAAAACGCGGAATCAACCAGCCATTTTGCGTAACCAAATGCATAACCGAACTTGTTGATTTTCGTGGTCCCGGCCGGATTCCAAACAATGCCGTCCATGCCGTCGGCTACGGCCGTAAACGCATCTCCCATGCCCGACACGCGGGCATTTGTAGAGACTTTTAAGAATTGGAATGTCGATGGCTTGATCTTGTTTCGACCATCCAGGGTCAAAAAGTCATCCTCTGCATTGGGAAATAGGGACTGACCGATTGCTGGTTGCGCTGTGCAGACCGCCAAAAACGCGATTGCGAGAAGCGGTGTACAGAGGTTTAACAACATCCGTTTCATAGCTGTGTATCCTTTTTTTAAGGTCCAAAACCACTATCGGTGAATCACAAATGCGCCTTTGGATTTTTTGCCCATGCTGGCTGGCATTAGAGACTCGACCACGAAGAAATAAAGGGCCGAGGTCGCCTCGCCGGTCAGAAACCTATCTTTTAGCAGCCAGGCCGCCTCGCCAGCGTTGGGATCGTCGTGGTCAATCACCTGAATCAGGTCGCCGGATACGGTAAAAATGGAAATCCGCGATTTGCGGGGGACGCCCAGGAAACGCAGCTTTTTCGATCCCTGATAGTTGGCTTCCTCCAGACTCAGATCAAACGGATTGGGCACCACTGTTACGGGGTTGGACAGCGCATCTGCATCGTCATTTGCCGCCAAAATTGGGGTTCCCGGCACAACCATGCGCTGCTCGGCGGCGGACCAACCGCCCTCCAGCCCATTCTCCAGATGCTCCCGAACTGTTGGGGGCAGATCGTTGATGGTCATTCCGGTAGAATTGGACCAGTTGGTCTTGGGTGTGGTATAAGCTCTCACGCTATAACCAAACGAAAATCCAGCCAGAGATTCTTCATCTACCCAGGTGTATTTTCCTCCGCTGTCAGACCCTTTTGGAATATCGGCTTTGAGGATCCACGGCCCGGTCTCTTGCCATATAGATCGGTAAACCCGATATCCCGCAACATCTGCCATGCCGTAGTCGGGATGGATCGCCTGATCAGCGGTATTGGGCCACTCCAGAACGATCTTCGCCTGCGCGTTGCTGGTCTGGAAGAATTCCACATCCGGTGGGGAATCGGGAACATCGAACCCGGCGTTATACACAAATTGAGCGTGATCGAGGTGCCGAAGCATGGCTTCTTCGCCCCGGGCCAGTCTCTGTTTTCTTTCATCATCGCCCACGTTTCCAAAGTTGAACGACCATTGAATCATATCGTGTGGATAGCCGGTTTCCGTATTTGAAGCCATATCTGCGGCTGAACCGAATCCATAGACTACCACCACTTTGGCCTTATCGCCGGGCGCGAGGTTATAAGGTCCCCAGATCTGGTCGCTCCACTGCATCTGTTCCGACGGCGGATCGGGTGTGTTAGGCCCTGTGAAGATGTCGTATTGATCTGCCATACTCACCGATCCGCGCGTTGGATCGTCGATATTGCGCCGCGCGTGTGCGGTGTACCAATGCGAAAGCGGATCGCCTTGCGGATCTACAAATCCCTCTGCTGCGTCTGCTGCGTTGAAGGTGTGACTCGGCCCTGCGTTGCGGAATGCCAGCGGAGCCATAAACTGGTAGGCCAGCGCGATCGGCGTTCCTTCGGGCCGTGCCGTGCTATTTGGAAAGTCGCCGCCGCCGTTTTCGAGGTCTCTGTAATACGGGTCGCCCGTATCTTCCTCAAAGCTGGCGTTGGTATTTCCATCCCACTGGTAGTTGATGAATTTTCCCTGGAACTGAGAGGCAGACAGTCCACTGAGGGGGTTTGGCATAAAATTGGGCGACTCGGTGTATTTGTACCAGTCGTCCATTCCTCCCGGCGCACGCCGATACCGCACCAACCCGCCTTCGTGTCCCCAGCGATACGATGTGCCGTGGTTGTTGACATAAAATGTATTCATCACCCCGAAATACGTATCGTTCAACTGCTTGTTCCCGCGATTTTCGAACTCGAGTTCGAGGATAAAGAAATCGTCAAAATCCTGATGGCTATAGGAATGCGCTTTTCGCGTGACCCACACATCGTGCCTGGTTGACCACTGCGAAATGTGGATCTCTTCTCCCGCCGTCTGCACGGGTGGATAAATGCTGTAATCGAAGTTGTGAATCTCGTAGGGGCGGCTCTGTGTGCGATCCACACTTTGGGGCGATGCGCCATCCCACCAGTTGGACTTCACCATGCCGGGATTCACACCCCGGTCGGGCACGACGGTCTGGACGCCCCAGGCCGCCTCTTTCTGGTTCTGAATGTCGTAAATTTGCGGTTCGACATCTTCGGTGGGTGTGCGCGGGCCTGTTACCGAGACAAATTTTTCGCCGTCAACATTGGTCAACACCAGCACGCCTTCTCCGGCCGAGTGCATGTTCGATTCTGTTTTCTGCTCGGCGTGTCCCCAGCCCTTGCTGCCCCAGTATTCCTCGAACTCCTCTGTCCCCAGCAGGGCATACAGGGCATACGTATTGCCCGGGTAGGACATCCGCATCATCACGCGACCCGGCGTTACATGGTAATGCATGCCCGAGGTACCCCAGTTTGTAAACGAGAGCCAAACCAGGGAGCGGGTCATGTGTCGCGCTGTTGAGTAGGGAACTTGTGCCGTGGATTGCAACGCGCTGGCAAGCACCAGCCCCACCGTTAGCAGCCCCAGGCACATCCATTTTTTTACGTGATCACTGTACATGGAGAATACTCCTCCTGATTGTTGGCATGACCGCGCAATATGTGTGCGGCCATGCCATCGACTAAGTGTGACTAGAACTTGAATCGCGCACCCAGCACAATTGACCGGGGACGTCCCAAACCGTCGTTGTACCGCGTTAGTTCAGCTATATCGCCAAATTGATCGAACTTACCATCGCCCGGCGGCGGTAGGCTCAGTCCGTACTGAATCGTGCGAAAACCGGTCGATAGGTCATCCCGTTGTCCGAAGAAATTTCTCACTTCGACAAAGGCGGTTGCCAATGCGGTCTCGCCGATGTTGAAATCCTTTTCTGCACTCACATCGGTCACAGTGGTCACCGGCCTGTTTCGACGCTGCGCGGGTCCAATTGGCGGCGAGTAGTTCCAGGGGCTTCCGGTCTGCATCTGCCAGACCAATGTTGCCCGAAGGCCGGCCAGTGGCACAATGTGGTAATCTGGCGGCGAAGAAAAGAGGAGTTGAATGCTGGCAAAATTGCGCCGGTCCAGGCCGCCATCCAGGCTCGGAATGCTGTAGGAGCCGACATTGAAAGCATAGAGTCCGGGCACAATCACCACTGGCTGTTCCCAGAACCCGCTGAACTTGGGTACTTTATCATCCGCCAATTTTTTGTAGCCCCGGGCAATGTCGTCCGCCAACGCGGCCAGCGATGCCCGTTCTTCGGCAGTGGGTGCGCGGGGAAATTCCTGCCCGGTGTTATCAAATGTCACACCGGCAAAGTATAGATCGCTTTTCACAAACTCGCCCGTCGCCACATAAGTCCAGTCCTGAGCGCGTCTGCCGCCCTGGTGCGACTTGGCCCAGTTCAAATTGTAGGCCACGTTGAACGCGATCATATCTTTGAACTTTTTCGAGAACGACAACTCGAACCCGCGCGAGGTGGAAAACCGCCGGTTCCACTGGCCGTGGTCATACGCCGAGTTTTTCCCCCTAAACGGATCGTGGACGTAATTGTCCGAGTCGCCCTGCCTCCCCTCCTGATCTTTGTAGAAAGACGTGAGGGCTATGACGTACGGTCCGGCAAAGTTCCACTCGAAACCCACTTCAAACTGTGTCGTCTTTTCGGGCTTTACATCGACATTGCCAAAATCTGCGGCCAGCGGATAGGTCAGCGCGTTCATGATTTCATTCTGTTCAATCACCCCGTCGCCATCCACATCCCGGTCTGGCCCCGAGGCCGAGAACAACCGCGTGTAGAGGTTCTGCATGTCAAAAAACTGGTGGAATTGTCCTGTGAAAAACCGGATGAACGAACGGTCTGTAATCGGATGAGAAATTCCGATGCGGGGGCTGAACGCCTTCTGAGTGGGTGAATCCACGATGGGCACATTTCGCCAGCGCGTCAGCGAGTTATAATGGAACCAGAGCGGGTGGTCCATCGCGCGGCCAAAAGAATCGCCCGGATCGAGGAGGTCCGCTCGGAAACCCAGGTTGACTACCAGGCCCTCAAATTCCATTTTGTCCTGAATGTATGCCGCGTAGGTGATCGGGTTGAAGCCTTCCATCCCGATAATGGGATCGCCCTTGCCCACCAGACGGATTTCGCGGTTGCGGGAGGTTTCGAAAAGCTCTTCGTGCTGGTAGATGTCGTAGCGAATAATTTCAAATCCCGCTTTTGCGAAATGCCCTTTGTGCAACTGGCTGCTCAGGTCGGCCTTCAAAAGCATGCGGGTTCGGCGGGCGTACTGAAATGCGTGGATATTCCTATCGACAAAAAATCCCTGCGCGTCCCGCGTCACATCTTCGGTCGCTGCCGGCACATCGGACGTATCTTGCGCTGTTCGCTGATAGGAAATCCGAACATCGTAAAATGTTTTCGACGAAAGCGTGTGTGTGAGTACTCCGTACACAACCTGGTCGGTCCTGGGGTTTTTGCCCGCACCATTGCCGGATAGGAACAAATTATTGCCAGTTTGCCCAATGCCGCGAATGCCGCCAGCCGGTGTGTCGGCGGTTTCAAAGCCGGTGTTAATGTCCCGACCGCCATCGTGGAAGATGTCTCTATAGACCCATGTTCCACCTGCCTTGAACTTCATATTGCCCGAAGGGCGATATGTGATATTGGCCGAGGAATTGAAATTTTTCGGCTCTGAATCGGTTGGATTGGGATATACGGGCGATCTTCGGGAGGTGGTGCCGCCCGTGAAAAATCCGATGTTCGGTGTGATCGGTCCCGAGATATTGGCTTCGAAGAGATGCCCCAACTTTTTGTCGTAATCAGTGCGCTTCCCGGAATGAATGCCGCTGTAATCGGCGCGGCCTTCTAGCAAGGGGCTGTCATAGACATTGCTACCCCAGTGCTTTCGCCCCGGCAGGGTCAAGCGGTACTCGCCCAATCCGGAATACCGGTCTTTATTTTCGCGGCTTACCAGGCTGATGACACCGCCCTGTGCATTCCCATATTCGGCATTCATGCCGCCATTATAGACCGACACTTCCTGTATGGCGCCCCGAGATACGCTGTTGACCTGCGACATCGTGACATTATCCAGACCGTCGTTATTTGCCAGCCGAATGCCATCGATTTCGACCATGACTTCGTTGTTGCCACGCCGTCCACCGACTCGGCTCGCGCGAATCCGCAGGTTGCCGTCCAGCGAGACACCGGGTTGGAGCATAATGACTTCGGCTGTAGAGCGCGCCAGTGGCACATTCTCCACATCCTCAATGCCCACCACGTACCGCGTCACGGTCTTATCTACTTCTACGGGAGGGCGCTCGGCCACCACCACCAATTCACCCAGTTCGACAGCGGCTTCCTGAAGTCTGAACTCCACGGTGGTCGTCAGGTCCGCTCGCACCGCAATATTTTGCAAAATCTCTGCATTGTATCCCACCAGAGACGCTTCCAGCTCGTACAGGCCTGGCTCGACTGACAGGATCAGAAAATAGCCTTCTGAGTCGGCTGTTGCGCCGCGTTGCGTGCCTTTTATCAGCACGTTGGCGCCCGGTAGCGACTCGCCCGAGGCGTCTGTGACCGTGCCGTTGATTTTACCTACTGTACCGGCCATGCCCTCTGAGGGCCAGAAACCAAATAGTGCCAGCAGAACACAGGCCAGACGTAATTTGTACCTCATATCTCGATCTCCTTTCCTCAATTGGCGAAATAGAACTTGATCCGCGCGCCGCCGTTAAACTTGTGAAAGGGGTATGCTTTTTCCAGCCCCCAGGCTTCCATGGATCGCGTCTCTCCCCAGATAATATGGTATTGTCCGCGAATATCGATAGCGACGGACTGTGAGGCAAAATACTCGATACCGAATCCCAAACTCACGCCGGGTTCTGTGCGGACATCTTCTGCGGGTCGCAACAAAACGTTCGGATCAATGGATGTGCCACTTTGCCCCGGATAGATCAGCCCACTCATCTTGTTTTTAAAGTGGTAGAAGCCCGCGCCAATGAGGAGATACGGTGCGCCCCCACCCGATTCCAACTTCTCACCACCTCTGTTGAAGTGATAAAGAAAGTTCGCTGATAGGCTTGCCCACACCATCTCTGAGTTGGCATTTGGGCTGTTGTAGCTTTGTCCATCGCCTCCAAAAAGAAAGCTCCTGTTCTCTAAATCTCCGGAATTATATTTGGTGTATTGACCGTCCAGTTCAAACGTCCAGGTGGCGTTCTTGGCGTTTACAATGGACGCCCCCACGTTGATCCCGCCGGAAGGAAACCAGCTATTCAGCGCGAATAGTGGCACCTCGTAATTGGCCACAATACCCATTCCCCATGTGCCGTCAACTTCCGACTGACCTGTACCCGGTGTGAAAAACAACAGCGTCAGACACAAAAAACTAACTTTTCCATATTTCATACGCACTCCTCCTCTGCGATTTAATGCATTTGAAAAACACATCTGTTTTTAATCTATAGGCACAACTCCTTTCGGACCGCGGGTGAATTGTGATGGCGATTAAAATGACTCATTTTGTTTTTAAATCGAGTTAATATTTAAATTATATTAATATTCAAATTAAGGTAGGTCAATAAAAAACGGTGGCGGTTTAAATCTATTTTTATAAACAAAAACGCCCTGGCAATAATACCAGAGCGTTTTTGTTTTCTCTTGCAGAGTTGGCGACTTATTTGGTCAAGAATGGCTCACTCGTCGCCACGAGCATGACCAGGTCTTTCAAGCCATAGCCCTGTGTTTTCAAATTGTGTACGATGCGATCCACTTCGGGGCGGTCGGTGGCTTCCAATGTGCGTCCGGTTGCGTAGGTGAGCATCTTTTCGGTCAGGCATTGGGCAAATTGATCTTTCTTTTGCATGAGGATCTTTTTAAAGCCCACAAGGTCGTCGAATTTGCTGCCGTCAGATAGGACATCCGATGCATCTATTTTTGGTTTTTTGGGACCGTAACCATAGCGCCACGCACCTATGGGGTTGTAATTTTCCAGTGCAAAGCCCAATGGATCGATGTGGCGATGGCATTCGTTACAGGTGGCGATATTGCGGTGTTTTGCAAGTTGCTGTCGGATTGTCGTCGATCCCCGAATGTCGGGTTCGATCGGTTCGATATCGGGCAGGGGTGGTGGGGGTGTTATGCCCAATAGATTTTCTAATACCCATACTCCGCGCACCACGGGCGATGTTTCGATTCCATTCGATGTTGCCGTCAATACACTGGCGTGTCCCAACAGGCCGCCGCGTTTGGGATCGTTGAGTTTTACTTTGCGAAATTCCCGGCCTTCTACGCCTTCTATGCGGTATAACAAGCTCAGGTCGCGGTTGACGAAGGTGAAGTCCGAGTCGATGAAATGTGCGATGCTCATGTTTTTGTCGAGGATGTGCTGGAAGAAGGCGTGGGTCTCTTTTTTGATCGCGTCTTCGAGATGCGCCTGATAGTACAGGCGGAAATTGCGCGGGTCGGGCGGCATTTCGCCAATTTTGTACAGGGCTAACCAGCGTTCTGTGAAGTTCTCTACAAATGCCTGTGCTTTTTCATCTTGTAACATGCGTTCAATTTGCGTGCGCAAAACGTCTGGTTTGTGCAATCGCTTCTTTTTGGCCAGCACAAACAATTCTTCATCGGGCATGGATGACCAGAGAAAATACGAGAGTTTGGACGCGAGGGCGTAGTCGTCTAATTGCCCTTCGTTTTCGTATAGATAGAGGAAATTGGGCGAACACAAGATGGCTTTTAAACCCATTTTGATGGCTTGAATGCGCGAGGCACCGGCTTGTTCGTGGTGTTCGACCAGTTGCAGGATGTGCGCGATTTCACTGTGTTTGACCGGGCGGCGATACGCGCGTGTTGCAAAGCGCGTCAGGACATCGCGCGGTTTGACTTTGTTGAGATCGCGCTTGCCAAAAACGCTCGTGTGCGAAGGCGGGGGCCACTGTTCGTACAGGGGACCTTCGATTTCGACTTTGTATATGCGAATGCTCGGTCCCAGATAATTCATGACTGCGACTTCGGTTTGCCGATGTACGAGTTGCTGGTCTTCTTTTTGAGGCAGTTTGCGCCGGTCTGTTTTGTCGTAGAGTTGGGGATGGTAACGCCTCAGAATGCTCCGCCAATAAAGTGTGATGGGTCCGTTTGGATATGTGACGCGCGGTACATAGGATTCATCCAGCCAGAGTTCGCGTTCATAATGGCGGGGTTGTCCATCTGCGATCATTTCAAATTCGGCCAATGGCACATCCGATGTGTTGCTTTGCCGCAGGTCGCCATAATGCCCGGATGCGGCGACGATGCCCAGGCGTATGGGTTCATTTTCATCTGTTCGCAGGGCTTTGTCATAGGGGTGTTGCTGGTTGTGTGCGGATGCGCGAACGCGAACGCGATATATCCCCGAATGCGGCACGCCTTTTCGGAATCTGTCGATGGACATGTATCCCCAGCGGTCATCGGGGCGGCGGAATAGCTCGTCGTATCCCTGTTTCAAGCGGCGGCTCGCCGGTGTCAAAAATCCACCGCCTCCGCGCATGATGGGAAAGGTAAATTCGTGTGTTTTTACTTCTGGCTGGGGGGCGGGCAATACGGCGCGCTCTACGATTTGATCGGCTGCGTCGAGATATTTTTCGACCAGAAAATCCGACATGACGAGTGTTTTGCCGATGTTGTCGAATCCGTGTTCTTCATCGTCCTGGGGAAATGCATCTGTGGGATCGAACATGGTCATGTCCAGATGCAATAGGTCCCTAATGGTATTGCGGTATTCCTTCCGATTCAAGCGGCGCAATACGGTTTGTCCGCCCGTGCTTTCTTCTGTTTCGTGATGCGCTTTTAGCGCGCCGGTAATCCAATCGATCACGGGCTTCATTTCCGCCAGTTCGGGCTGCGGCTCTTCATAAGGTGGCATTAAGCCGAGATTTAACATGTCGGCGATATTTTGCCACGTTAGTAATACATCTTCATTGTGAAAATCCAACGTGAGGGTGTCAAACCGCAGATCTGCTTTTTGAAGCTCTGCGCCGTGGCATTTATAACATCGCTGCGCCAAAAATGTCCGCACGGTATTTTTGTATGTGGCATCCCCTTCTGCCCATGCAGTCGTTGAGGATAAAATGCCAATCAGGAGGAATAGAACGCATTTTTTCATTTTTATTCGAATCCTTTTAGCGTGCCAGTGCTCTGACCGAAGTGATCGATTTCCAGTCCAAAATTCTGCAACATCGATAGGTACAAGTTGCTCAGCGGTACGCGCTTGGGCTTTGCTTCTGGAAATACTATGTGTTGCCCGTGTTTAAATCCTCCGCCTGCGAGCAATATGGGCAGGTTTTTGTTGGAGTGCGAACTGCCGTTGCCCATGCCACTGCCGGATAATACCATGGTGTTGTCAAACAGGGTTCCGCCAGCGGGGTCTTCAATGGCTTTGAGCTTGTCAAAGAACAGGCCCAGGTGTTTCATCTGATATCTTTCAATTATTGTCAGGCCTTCCATGAGTTCGGGCAATTTGCCGTGGTGCGAGTATTTGTGGTAATTCGTGTTCAGGCCCAGGTCCGTGGTTTTGATCCCCATGCCCACTTCCAGGGTTGCAATCCGCGTGGAGTCCGTTTGCAGTGATAGGGCAATGAGGTCGTACATCAAGGGCAGGGTTTCGACAAAGGGGCCGTTTTCCGGCATGTCCATGCTGACTTGGGGTTTGGGTTTGTCCAGCCACGCCTTGGACATGCCCAGCTTTTTCTCGACTGTGCGTACAGAGGTCAGATATTCTTCCAGTTTTTCCCGGTCTCGTTGGCCCAGTTTGCGCTCAAAGGATCGCGCTTCTCCCATTACGGCGTCTAAGATGCTGCCGTGTTGTTCGAGTGCGATTGCACGCTGTTCTTTTTCTTTTGCGGTCGTATCTACAAATAGTGCTTGGAATACTTTTTGGGGATTGTTAATTGGCGGCACCCGCACGCCCGTGCGCGTCCAGCTCATTTCGCAGTGGCCATTGATGCTTACATTCAACGAGGGGAACCGCGTGTTGACGCCCACAAATTCCGCGGCTTTTTGATCGATGCTGATGTTGCCTTCGGGCATCATTTTGGCGTCTTTGATTCGGATGCCGCTCAAGAATGTATGCGCGGTGCGATGTCCGCCGGTTACGCCGTGGTCCAGGTTGGAGAAGATCGTAAAATCTCGCTGGTGCGCTGATAGTGGTTGCAGGAGTTGGGGGAGTGTGTAATTTGCGCCGCTTCCCGTTGGGAAGAATCGCTCGGGGATCATTCCGAAGGGATTGCCAATACATACCAACCGCTTTGCGGCCTGTGCGCGGGCAAGCGCAAATGCCTGACTCGCAGTTCGCCCCACGGGGATCATGGCGTCTAAAAACGGCAATGCCAGACAAACACCTGCACTTCTGAGAAACGTACGCCGGTTCAGTGATTTCATGAGTGGCTCCTTTTCCTTTGCGATTTATACTTATACCAATTATGCGTTTGACTATATAAATTACGCAAATTATGGCCTGTGACAAGAAAATTTACAAAAATATACAAACGATGCGATCAAAATTGTAGTGAAGGCGGGTTTGTCTAAATTTTTCAGGGGCCTGAGGCAAGAAATCTATTTGGCTAATATTACCTTTAGGGCTATATTTTCAATAAGCAGGGTATTTTAACAAGTAAGGAGCCACAGAAATGGCTGATTTACTTCAACAGGCCGTCTCAGAAATCCAGAAACTGCCAGCAGATCAGCGGGATGCTATTGCTGCACGCATATTTCTCTACAAAAAAAGGAAAAACTATACAAATGGAACAAATCCCCTACTTACCGGCAGTTCTTCTTCGTCATTTTACGTTCTCAAAACCTGTAAGTGAACAACACGAAAAACTAATATCAGTAGCCGAAAAAGAGGGAAAAGAGTATCCCATTGTAGGTTTTGGTTACAGCATGAAAGGTGAAGAATTGATATTGGAGTGTTTGATATCGATAGAATCGATAGATGTCGAAGTCGGAGCTATACAGTCTCTTTTAGAAGTAGTTGGAAAAAACTTTCCTAAAATCAACGTACGGAAGACCGGTCGTATCATTCCTGCTGCTCGACCTGCAAAAGGTGGAGATTCTTTAAGTCTTGATAGTAATCCACCCACTGGAACTTTTGGCTGCTTAGTAAAAAACGAACAAAACGAAAAATTCATCCTCAGTTGTAACCATGTAATGGCAAATTTAAATAGTGCAACCAGAGGTACTGATGTTGTTTGGCAACCAGGATATGATGATGGTGGAAAATCAAGCGATAAAATTGGAACGCTGAGTGACTTTAAGGATATTCAATTTGGGGCAATCAGTGGTAACGATATTGATGCTGCTATCTGTAAACCTGACGATGAGACTGACGTCGAATCTGGTTTAAGAAAATGTGGAGCATTGAAAGGCATTGTTTCAAACTCGAATTTTAACATTAGGGTTCGGAAAGAAGGGTGGATGACTGGCCGAACAGATGGTGAGTTACATATTAAAAATCTCTCTGTCATAGTCGAATATGATGGAGGGCAAAAGGCCTTATTTGACGGACAGATGGCTATTATCGGTTCTACGGCGGCGGACTTTTCAAAGCAAGGAGACTCAGGATCGGTAATCATTGACGAGGATAACAAGGTTATTGGACTTCTATTTGCAACGGCTTCCGGTATAGATCTCACTTATGTAAACCCAATTGAAGCAGTCTTGGGTCACTTTGGTATGAAAATTGTCTTATAGGATCGTATGGATATGGCGGAATTGGAAAGTCATTTTGAGGAAGCGAAGAAAACCGCTGAAAAGCGTTTCTTAGGTCAAGGACCAATCGTAGGTGTAGGCTCAATTGGACAAGAGCAGGATACTTTAGTCTTCCTCTTGGCAGATGATTCTACAGAGTATCGGAATTTGATTAAAAAATGGGGAAGATCAGTCAGTGTACCTGTGCATTTCATAATTACAGGGGTTAATAAGCCGTGATTATAGATTACGTCATGTGTGACTTCAAAAGCAACCACCGATGAACACGGATTAACACAGATGAAAGACCTGTGATCAAGAGCAGGAGGGAACTATGAACTCGTGGAGAAGATTATTTGTTAAAGGACTACCATCGGCACCGGCTCGGAAGGGACAAGCAGTAGCTGCTGGTGCCCAAGAGCAAGAGGCAACCGGTGTATTCATCACCCCGCAGACTCTTACATCATTTCCTGTAGCCTCAACCGCTATCGTTATCATATCGGGTGTCATAACTAAGCTATGGCCAGATACTGATTCTGAAACAGTTGCTGCAATTGTTGCTTTTTTAATCGGGATCCTAATATTTTTAATCAATGTTCCAGATCTACAATGTAAGTCAAGTGGGCCGCGTGTTTGGTTAATCGCCATTGCGGTAGGTCTTATAAACACGTTCTATCTTGTCGCTGTTGCCCTGGGAGTTTTTAAATCTCTGAGTGCATTAGGTACTTCCTGAGAGATTGTCTTAAAACTATTCTCGAAAGCAATCTGGGTTCCTGATTTCGCAGGAGTGACAGTGATTTACCCCAGAATATGGTCAACATCATAAAGCCCCGTATAGTGCGGGGCTTTATTTTTTATTTCCACATCCATATCGCAACCGCGCTACGGCACCAGTGCCAGCGAGTTGAGCGCGGGCATAGTGAGCGGGCATAGATGTATCGCGCCATCTTCCCGCTATTTGCATTTCGACAACCGATGCACCTGCTGTTGCGAGGGACTGCGCCGATCCAATGCGGAGCGAGTGCCCTGAGAATCTTCCGGAGACTCCGGCTGCTGCGGCACGCTGTTTTACGATGTTCCTGATTGAGCGGTCTGTCAGTCGCCCATTTCCCAGATGGTCGCCGCGGCGTACACGGCGAAATAGGGGACCATCGTCAATTTGGGAGGCGTTTAGCCAGGCCCTCACTGCCGTTGCTGTTGTCGGCCCAATGTACAGGATGCTGCTGCGCCCTTCCTGATCGGTTTTAGAATGTCGGACGGTAATGCGGGCACTTCCATCGGGCAGGTCGGTTTGTAAAAGATCTTCGATATTGAGGGCAGTGCATTCAGACACGCGCAGGAGTGCGTCAGACATGACGGCGATGATGGCCGCGTCTCGAAGGCCAGCGAGGGTCTGGTCGCACTGGGCGATGCGTACCATTGTATCTGCTTCATTCCAGCGCAGGCCATCCATTTGCCCCCGTCCGCGGTCTCGTCCCCGGCGTCGTATGCCGGCTAATACACGCTGGGCGGCTGGACCAATGGGATCTATATAGCCCTGGTATTTTGCGCGAAACCGGATTGCGCCCACGATTTGTGTACAGGTAGCTGGGCTGGTTCCCGCTTCATATCGCGCCGTTAAATATTCGGCGATGAGTGTATCGCTTTCGGCCCGGTCGTTGAGAAATGTATCCCAGGCATAAAGCGCAGACCGATAGGCTCTGATGGTAGCAGGAGCGAGTGATGCACGCGCGAGTTCAGCCGCGGGCATTGAGAGTGTCTGTGCGGTGTGACCTGTCTGCGCGGAACATCTGCAGGCGGGCAGGTGCCTGGACTGGGAGGTGGGTGCTTTAATTTTTGTGGTCATTTTCCTCTTTTGTTTTTGTAAACCTGTGGAGCAAGTGGTTTTTATTAGACGCTTGCGCTATCCGATTTAGATTCATCAATCAGACGCGCGATAGTCTTTTTTCTATTTATTTCCGATAAATCCACATATCGGAAATAAAGGGCAACGAAGTGTTGTAGCTCTATTTGGTATTTGACCAGGTGAAATGGCTGAAATGCCGAATATCGCAGGACATTTTTGTTTGCACGCTGGCTCACTTTTTTGATTTCAGCGAGTTATTTTGAAAAATTTTGATAGCTTAAAATTTAACCTTTTGAAAAATAATATGTTATGATCGAAAATTACATATCGCGTATTTTGATGTATAACACTTGACAGGCTTTGAGTGGGATATTAAATTGAACGATTGGTGGATTTATCGGAAATTATCCAGAAGTTTATAATGAGAACCAACAGGCACAGACCGAAAGGAGGTGGGGTATTTAAGCCCGCTTTTAAGACCACAGGGAGGGGATTAATAAGGAGGTGATGTTTAAGGGCTTATCGATAGTGTTTTGTAGTGGGTAGTTTTCTCAGTTACAGGAGTAATTTCGCGGGATGAGCCAGGGTGGCTTTTCCCTTATCTTTCCCAAAGCCGGGGGAAGAAAACAAAGGAGGAGTTTATGTATCGTTTGAGAGCTGGGTTTATAACCTTGCTTGCCATTGCGCTGGGGTTTGGGCTGACGTATCAGGCCGATGCGCAGACCACCACGGGTAAAATTTCGGGTCGTATTACCGATGCTGGCACCGGCGAACCTCTGCCGGGGGCCAATGTGGTGATTGTGGGTACCAGAATGGGTGCTACAGCAGATGTCAATGGCGAGTACTTCATCATTCGCGTCAATCCGGGCGTGTATGAAGTCACCGCGTCGCTGGTGGGTTATCGCGCTGTGACGCAGCGCGATGTGGCGGTTTCAATTGACCGCACCACGCCCCTGGATTTCTCGCTTGGCGAGACAACGGCAGAGTTGGCAGAGATCACGGTGACGGCAGAGCGTCCACCGGTTGAGATGGATGTGTCTTATACGCAGGTGATCATGTCTGCCAAAGAGATCGAGGCCCCGCCAGTGGGACCCCGGTTGCGCGATGCGTTTGCCACGCAGGTGGGTATAGATACGGATAGCTGGGGTTTGAATATCCGCGGTGGCAACGAGACTGAGATCGTTTATATGGTTGACGGCGTGAGCATGAAAGACAGCCGGGATAACCGTCCGTATTCGTCCTTTTCCAAGACAGCACTTCAGGAGGTTCAGATTCTGAAGGGCGGGTTCAATGCCGAGTACGGCGATGTGCGCAGCGGTGTGATCAACGTGGTCAACCGCGAGCCTCGCGCATGGACCACGGCTGGCGACCTGCGCTGGAGTCCCGCAGCGAATAAGTATTTTGGTCCCACGATGTACAGCACCGATAACTGGTGGGATGTGGGTCGGTTCCAGAGTATGTCGCCGACGGCTGATAGAGATGGCGACGGGAATCCGGATTTCGCTGGCTGGAATAATATATTTGCGGACAAGGGTGGACCTGCTGGCGAATGGAAAGCCGGTCCCTTCGAAGACGTGATTTCAACGCCTGCGCAAGCCAAGGGAATATGGGATTTCCAGCATCGGAAGGTCGGCGGAATCGCGACCGAAGCCAGTGGCATAGGTCCTTTTCAGCAAGATGCGGACTATCCGTATCAGCAGAACTTCGACGCCACAGACCGCGATGCGGATTATACCTACGATGTGACCGTTGGCGGTCCGCTCGTACAAGACAAGGTGTCGTTCTTGCTTTCCACGCGCCGGGAAAAGTCGGCTTATACGTGGACAATGACCGTTCCCAATTATCGCGATGATACCTGGCAGGCCAAGGCGATCTTCACGCCCACAGCCACGACCAAGCTGTCTTTGGGTTTCCTGAAGGGCTGGTCTCAGGGTGCGAAGTACGGGAACTTTTTGGGCACATTTGCCCGCACGCCTGCTTTTGAAGTGAGCAATTTGCGTACGCGGAATATTTTTGCGATGGGGTCGGGCAGCAATATCGAAACGATTGACCGTCGGTATGGCACTTTGACGTGGACGCACACGCTGTCTCCCAGGACGTTTTACAATCTGTCGGTGCGCGTGGGCAAGGCCGACTTTGAGGCTTCGTGGCAGCCCTTGCAGAAGCGCGGTGTGCCCGCAGCAGCGGTGTACCCAGATGGTCGCGTTGAGGAAGTTACCGAGAGCAGCTATCAGGCGGCTCAGGCCGCAGGTGCCGTGATCCTGGACGAAGGTCCCAAGGGCTTTACGTATAAGCCCGGAACCTTCGATCTTCTGGGTGCTTATCGCATGCGCGGTGGCGACGGCAACCCGGCGCGTTCGGGCGACTGGTCTTATACATGGGAAGACGATTACACTTTTGATATTACGTCTCAAGTAACGCCGAATCACCAGATCAAAGCCGGTGTGCAGGTGCATCACTTCTTCCTGCGCGAGATCCGCGGTTTTGCATCTTCGGTACAGGATCCGACTCTGGAAGACGTCAATTTCCGTCCGGGCAATGTCGATGATCCGCCCAATATGGAAGTGACGGATACGGCTGACTTCCACAATTACTGGGTCCGCACGCCTCTTTACGGCGGCGTGTTCGTGCAGGATCGCATGGAGTATCGGCAGATTGTGGTGAATGCGGGTCTGCGCCTGGATTTCCACCGTCCGGACAAGTACTTCGACATTCCCAACGAGGTACACGCCGAGTGGATGGGCTCCAATGCCGTGTTGCTGTATTCCAAGGCAGAGGCCGTGCGCCCGCCCACAAAGTGGAAGCTGAGTCCTCGGGTTGGTATATCGCATCCGATTACTGCCGAGAGCAAGCTGTTCTTCAACTACGGTCACTTTTCACAGATTCCGACATCTGTGGATTTGTATCAGACGCAGAGCGGCTTGGGTGAGCCTTTAGAGCGGTTTGGCAATCCGTGGCTGGACATGCCCGTGACAATAGCTTATGAACTGGGCTACGAGCGGAATTTCGCCAATCAGTATCTGTTCAACGGCACGGTGTTCTTCAAAGACATCGAGAAGGACACGGAACAGGGAAGAGTGTATATCCAGAATACCACGGGGCGCAGTACGCGCTTCCACATGAATGGGAATGTGAAAGATACTCGCGGGTTCGAGTTGTCTGTGCGCAAGGCGCGCGGGCAGTTTGTGACGGGCTTTTTGTCCTACGAGTTCCGCGCCGAGCGCAGGCGCATCGTGCGCTGGGAGCGCATCTACGATGCACAGACTGTATCGACAGCGTCCTTCCGCTTGATCGAGAGCAGTCCCGCTGGTGCAAATCCGCGCTTTAAGGCGCGACCGATTTTGAAGTTTGGTCTGAATTTCCGCACGCCGCTGGATTACGGAGGCGAGCAGCGCATGTTGAAGGGCGGCTGGGAAGCCAACCTTTATTACCGCCATCAGGCAGGCTCGTGGTTCAATTACAACCCGTCCAACGACGTGGCACTGCGCTCTGTGGATAACGCACAGTGGCAGTCAACCAGACTTCTGGATTTGCGGTTTGCCAAGATGTTTGACGTAAAGATGGCACCAACGGTTTATCTGGAGATTCGCAACCCGCTCAACTTCAAAAATGTCACCACGACTTCTACGTCCCGGATATGGGATACGCGATCCCATCTCGGCGACAGTGCTGGCAATAACTTTAAGAGGTATATGGAGGCATTGGGCTGGACCGTGGATGCGAGCGGAAACTTACAAGAAGGCGATAAGCCGGGTAAGGAACTGGATGAGAGCGTGATGTCGCAGCGGTCGTACTTGTTCTATGTCAATCCGCGGGATATTCACCTCGGCGTGCGCTGGTCCTTCTAATTTTGAGATGAATACCTCTTCCGGTTCCTTTCGTATGGAGGAACCGGGGAGGTTTGCAATCTGTTTTTTTCAGGAGATAATCTGTTATGATGAGACGATATGTACCCCTTCTGATGGTTCTGGGATTGCTGGTCTCTTCGGGAAGTGCCTTTGCACAAAATCCGGGACGCAACTGGGGCACGCACTGGCCCGGCGGCCTGAACGAGGGGCGCACCAACCCGGATATCGGCTACCTGGTCGCTCGAAATTGGGGGCTGAGGTCAGCGATTATTATGGATAATTTCAATATGCCCAGCTACTCCGCGCATTTTCCAGAACTCGCCAATACTACCATAAGCAAGTACGTCAACGACGGTACGGATGACCTTGCCGATATTTCGGGTTCTTTCTTCAATGCGGTGGGCAAAGGTTCTCCCAAGGCATTTCGCATTCAGCCACCTCTGTTGATTCAGGATGGCTCAGAGATCAAGCGAGAGGCATGGACGATTTTTGATGACCGCTTTGATGGATTACCCGCCGACCAGTTTGAGGCTGTCATTCCCGGGCTGGGTTCGGACGTGTATCACGAAGGTCAGCGCGTCCATACTGGTGGTATCCACCAGAGAACTCAGACGTGGCGATGGGCAAATACCGAAGCCCAGGATATTATTTTTCAGGTTGAGACCTTTACATATCCCGAAAATCCCCGCGTGCCCGATGTGCGCACCGGTGAGCGCGGTACAGACCTGAGTCCGGAAACCCGCGATAAGAACCCGATGCTGCAGAATTTCCATCTCGGCTTCCACTGGTTTATGCAGGCGGCCAATCGCGGTCCCTCTGGTGGTTCCCACATCACGCCGACTTTTGGGAATGATTCGCGTCCGTTTGACGCGGGAATTGAGCACGGGATTCTCGATGAGGTAAACAACTGGGATGACGAACGCAAGCTGATGTATTCCTACGATGGCAATGCCTCAGACCGCACAGGTACCCGGCCCGATGGCGATGATCGCGGCGAACCGGCACCTGCGGCGGGTGTCCCGAAGTTAGACGAGATCCGCGAGGCATTGGTCGATGCGGGTGAGTTTCTCGAGTCGGAATACAAAGGTCGCGTGTTCTTGCACGTGGATAAGACGCCGGTGAGCGATCCCAATACGCTTTCCGACAACTGGCTGGACAATATGAATGAGCCTGACCCCGAGATGCGGCAGCCGCGCGTTGCCCGCTGGGTGCCAGACGCCAGCTGGATTACCACAGATAGTGCGGATATGGGGGCTGTACACGACTTTTACACGCTGTCGAATACCGAGCGGATCGAGCGCGTTAGAGGGATAGCGACTTCTGTGGCATCTCAGCAAGGGTACTGGGAATGGATGGTGACATTTGGTCCCTGGCCCGAACTGAATCCCGGCGAGAGCATTCACATTGTGTCGGCCTGGATTGTTACGGGTCCATCTATTGAAGAGAACAAACGGGTGGGCAGAATGTGGTCGGAAGGTTCTATTTCTTTTGACGAGAAAGAAGCTTTTCTCAACAGCGGATTGGATTCCCTGAAGGCGGCGGTAGCTGTGGCGCACAAGGCGTGGAACAACCGCGAGGTAAACTCGGTGATTGGTTTGCAGCCCGTTTTGCCGCCCACGCCAGATTGGCCCTCACGGGTAGAAATAACATCTGGTCCGGATCAAAACGAACTTTCCTGGGCTGCGGTTCCCGGCGCGGCTTCATACCGGGTTTATCGCATGGCGGGTTTTCAGACAAAACCACCCGGTCTGCGGGATGTTTTCACGGTTAATGGCACATCCTACAATGACAATACTGTGATTCGTGGTACGCGGTATTATTACGCGGTTACAGCCGTTGATGCCAATGGTCTGGAGAGCAGTTATTTTGCCACCCGCACTCTGGGGGATGGCGTGAGTCCATTCCGCGCGCCCGGGCGAGATATTACGAGTGTGCGGATTGTGCCAAATCCTTTCCAGATTCAGGGCGGCGATTTAGAGCAAGGTGGATTCAATTTTACGGGTCAGTCCAATAAACTACTATTCGTAAATCTGCCTGCGAGCGCGATCATCCGTATTTTCTCGATAACTGGCGATCTGATTCAGGAGTTTGAGCACACCGCGGGTTCTGGCGACCTGTCGTGGGATCTGATGATCAACGACAACAACCAGTTCCTGGTGTCGGGTATCTACTTCGCACATATTGAGAGCAGGGATCCCCAGGTTCCGGGCACTCATATCGAGAAATTCATTGTGGTTCGCTAAATAAGGAGGATGATCGTGAAAAAATATATTCTAATCGCGCTTGTGTGCGCGGGGCTGATGCCGAGCGATATGTTTGCCCAGGGGAGTGTTGCTACTGGCGTGACCGACAACTTCGATGGTCGCGTTCGTGAACTGGATCCCGTTGTTCCTGGCTTTGAAGAAGCCTCGCCGACGTTTATCAAGACCGGACAGGCTGGTTTTGCTTTCCTGGCTATTCCCACCGATGCTCGCACCGCTGCTCTGGGTGGCGCCGGGGTGGGGTTGATCGGCAGTGGGTCGGCGATTCTTTTCAATCCGGGTGCGCTGGCTTTTATGGAAGGTAGAGAAGCGCATGTCACTTATGTCGATTGGCTCGTCGATACCAGGAGTATGGTCGCTGGTGTTGCGGTGAATATGCCGGGCAGAGGGACGTTCGGTCTTTCGATTGTGACTTTCGATGCGGGTACTGTCAACGGTACATCCATTGATCCAAATCCCGCTGGCGCAGGGTTCAAAGACGAGGGCGAGATTACCACCAGCAATTATGCCATTTCTGCGGCTTATGGTCTCAAAATTACCGATCGTTTTTCCGCAGGAGCGACCCTCAGGCTTGCCCATCAGGATCTGGGCACTGGTAATATCTTTTTGGGGGCCTCCAGGCAGACGGTGGAAAATTCTAAGAATGCCTTTGCCTTTGACCTGGGTACGTATTTCAATACGGGGTTCCGGAATACGGTGATGGCGATGAGTGTGCAGAATTTTAGCACAGAGGTGGTTTATCAGCGGGAGCAGTTTGAGTTGCCGCGGAATATCCGCCTGGGCTTGCTCGTCGATATGATTTCGATGATGGGCAATACGCCTGTGCCGCACCATCTGGACCTGGCTTTGGATGTGAATAATCCCATCGATTTTGATGAGCGCATTCACGTCGGCGCCGAATATACGTATCGCGCAGCGGGTTCCTCGGTTGGTTTTACGCTGCGAGGTGGGTATAAGACCAACCACGATACAGAGGGTATCTCTGCAGGTGGTGGGTTGCAGTTTAAGACCGAAGGTGGTCAGGGCGTGAAGGTGGATTATGCATTCAAGCAGTTTGATAGTGCTTTCTTCTCTGCGGTGCATATCCTCAGTGCTGCTGTTACTTTCTAAGTCAGTGATCGGGGTGGTTTGTCTTTGCTGACTGCCCTGTGAGCAGAATCACAACGGCGGAGGGACGCAATGTCCTTCCGCCGTTTTTTCATGGCTTGACAGGTGTGCGGGGAAGGGGTATTGTATCTGCCTTTGCCGGGGTTTTTCAAGGAAGGGATGTATGTTGAATGCTTTTTTGATTGTATTTTGCTTCTTTTTGGCGGTTGCATCTGCTTATGGCGCAACGGTATTGCTCGAGGATGGTACGGTGTTGAAGGGCGAGATCGTGTCAGAGTCAGATTCTGAGGTGGTGCTCAAGACATCGATGGGGGAACTCCGGGTAGAAAAGTCGCTTATTAAAATGATAGAGCGACCTTCGCGCAATATTACTGTGTTGCTCGAGGATGGTACGGTGTTGAAGGGTGAGATGGTGTCGGAATCAGAGGCAGAGGTGGTGGTCAAGACGTCAATAGGCGAACTTCGGATAGAGAAGTCGCTTATTAAAATGATAGAGCGAGAGGATAGTGCCGAGGAGGGGGATCAGCAGATCGCTGGGGTGGAGTTGCAGGCGAGTTTTGGCGAGTTTGAAGATCAGGTGGCGGGTTTGATTTTGGCAGAGGTGGCCAATGCGGATACGGCGGCTTTTTACAAGGCGTTGGATCGGAAGGCGAAGGGGCTGTTTTTGGCGCGGTTTTGGCAGGGGCGCAATCCGCTGGTGTTGAAGTATTATTACGATTACCACTTTGGGCGCCGCTATGTGACGGTGTCAGATGCGTATTTTGAGCGGGGAGATTTGATTCCGAAGAAGTATATTACGCGGGCGCAGGCTCTGGATGAAAAGCTGGTGACAGAGGCTGCCCGTATTTGCGATCGGATGCTGATTTTACACCCGAATGATGTGGTGGCGATGTGCGCGCTGGGCTATCTTCGTCTGGAGCAAGACGAGGTGAAGGAGGCAGAGAAACTGTTCTTAGGGGCGATTAAGAAGCAGAAGAAATTTGTGGAGGCGCGCAATGGGCGGGCGCTGGCGGCGTTGAAGATGCCGGGCCAGAAGTCGCGGGCACTGAGGTTGTTCCGCGAGGCCTGTGCGATGGATAAAGCATATCCGGCGGCACACTACAATCTGGGGATGTGCCATCTGGCGATGGTGGGGATGGATCGGGTGGATCTGGATTATTATTTTGGGAATGTGGTGGAGCTTTTTCCGGATCACTATGACGCGTATTTCAAGCTGGGTGTTTTTTACGAGTCGCTGCGCTATTACGACAAGGCGATGAAAGCGTATTCGCGGCAGATAGCGGTGAATCCCGGCCATCCCATTACGCCTGCGCGTCTGGCGCATGTGGCGATGCGGTTGAAGAGCGCGGGGAAGGAGACCTATAGTCTGGACGACCTGAAGGCGATGGCAAAGACAAAGCCGAAGGAGTATTTGCCGCTTTTGGCCGAGATGTATATTGAGCGGGGGGATTTTGTCCAGGCACAGGCTACTTTTGGCCGCTATTTTCAGTTTTTGGATCCGACAGAGCGGGAATATTATCAGGATTTGTCGCTGGTGGCTTCTGCGGAAGTGCTTGCCAAGATACAAGGAGCGTTTGGTCGGTCGCTAACACGGCTTCGAGATGTTTTCTGGCTGGAGCAGGACCCCACGCCGACGACACGGGTGAACGAGCGCCGTGTTGAGCATTATCGACGGGTGCATTTCGCGCGTTCAAATTTTGCCGAGGGTCTGGAAGAGTGGCACGGCCGGGGATGGGACCGGCGGGGCGATGTGTACATTCGGCTGGGGCACCCGGACCATCAGAGTTGGTCGGATTATCTGGTGTTTGAGACGGATGAGAAAGTCGCAAAGGTGAAGAATCGCCTGAATATGATGGCTGCAAATGCTCTGGAAGAAGTGTCGCCGAGCAAGCATGTACACGGGCAGTCGCGGTCGTCTTATGGATATGGAGTGGAGCCTGAGACAGCTGAGTTGCGGGGGGTGCCGACTTTCCCGATACCGCGCAGGCGCAGTGTGATGCTCGATGGGTCTGAGCTGGGTTATAAGTGGGAGTCGTGGATTTATGCCGAGGTCGGCGGGGGGATTGAGATTACGTTTTTGGATCCGACTGGTAGCGGTTTTTTTGATTTCGCACCCATTCCGCCCAATTCGCCCAATCACGCGCTGTGGTCGCGGATGGCGCCCGAGACGGTTGTGGCGCGGGTTGTGTCCCATACGCCTTCGGTTTATGTGCATGATTATGGGGGCGATCCTCTGGACTTTTATATGTACACGGCAAATTTCCGGGCATCGGAGCGGGAGACGGCTATGGAGGCGTATATGGGGGTGCCGATGGCCGCTTTGACGCCGTCGGAAAATTCACAGGTAATGCTGGATCGAGATGTGGTGGTTTATGATCGGTCGCTGAGGCCGGTTTTTCGGGATAGTGTGCGGGTGGCTGAAGCTTTCAGTGGGCAGGCGGGGAAGGGGACGCTGATGGTGGATCAGGTGCGCGCGGCGCTGTCTCCTGGGCAGTATTTATTGGCGGCTCAGGTGCGCGATCCCATAAGTCGAAAAGTTCAGGTGCATAAGACGTATGTCGCGGTTTCATCTTTCCGCGGTGAGGCTCTAACTCTGAGCGATCTGGAATTGGCGGGGCAGATTGTCGAGGTGGGAGAGCAGGTAGGAAAGTTCCAAAAGGGAGATTTGCGGGTGGTGCCCCTGCCGTCTAAGACTTTTGCAAAGGGGCAACCGGTTTATCTCTATTACGAGGTTTACAATTTGAGCCGGGATGCGTTTGGGCAAACCCGTTATCGCGTGGAGTACAGGCTTAAGGGGGTACAGGGTACGGGTCTGATTCGGGGATTGGGACGGCTGTTGAGCCAAACGCCACGGGCCGATGGGGTGCAGATTTCTTATGAGCATACGGGAACCGCGACATCAGAGTCGCTTTATATTGCGCTGGATGTGCCCGAGAATAGCAAAGAGCAATTGGAGATCGAGGTGGTGGTGACGGATTTGAACAAGCCAAATACACCCAGCGTGAGCAAGCAGGCGCGGTTTGTGCTGGGTGATTGATAGGCGCGATTAAAAGGAGGAATGCCATGATGCAAACAAGCAAAAGCGTGTCCACCACAATTGAGGATAGCGTTATCCAAAGTGGCGAGGAGGTTGCAGACGATGCCCACGTCTTTGAGGGGACCGATGTGCCTGTGAAGAAACTTTTCTACTATCTGGAAAAAGGGTACAATCTACACATTTTCTTAGACTATTTTCCGTCAGTGAGCCGCGAGCAGGCGGTGGAGGAAATCGGAAAGAGGGTGCGCGAGAACGCCGATGGCGTTGTTCACAGCCGCAAGGACACCATGAGCGGCCTGCCCGTGTTCAGAGGAACCCGCGTGCCTGTAAAAAATCTGTTCGACTATCTTGCATCTGGAGATAATCTAGACGAGTTTTTGTGTGGCTTTCCAAGTGTGAGCCGTGAGCAGGCAGTGAAGGCACTTGATATGGCGAAAGAGGCTTTGGAGAGTTACGCTTATGAGAGTGCTTCTTGATGAATCCGTACCAAGACAGCTAAGACGCCATTTACCCGGGCATGTGGTGCGGACAGCGAGAGACATGCAATGGGACGGCAAGAGCAATGGTGAGCTTTTGGCTTTGGCCAAGGATAATTTTGATGCCTTTATTACTGCCGATCAGCATATAGAGCATCAACAGAACATAACCGAAGAGGATATTCCAATCATCGTGCTCATTGCAAGAGGTAATCGCATTGCGGACTATCTACCAATAATCTCCGACATACTGAGTGCTCTATCTAATGTGAAACGCGGAGAAGTCGTCGGCGTTGGAGCCTGATAGCTCGAGGAACTTGCTCCGATGCATAGAGCTTCAATAGATGCGTTTGATGATGTGATATCCCGCCGGAGTTCTAACTGGTCCACCGATTTTTCCTGGTTCAATTTTTTTTACGGCTTGTTCAAATCCGGGCAAGAGCGTGCCGGGGAGGAATGCGCCGAGGTCGCCGCCTTGTCGCCCAGATGCTGTGTCGGTGGAATAGAGTTGTGCGAGTGCTTCAAATTTGGCGCCTGAGTCGAGTTGTTCGAGCAGTTTGTGGGCGTCGGCTTCGGTTTTGACGAGGATGTGTTGGGCGCGCATTTCTCCGGCTTCTCGCGCTGCCATGCGCGTTTTGGTTTCTCGAAGGTTTTCCTGGGCGAGTGCGTGATTGGGTTGGAGGCGGACGGCGGTTTGAAAGTGCTGGATGGCGTCTTCATATTGGCCCAATTCGAGGTACGCACTGCCCATGTTATTGTATGCGTCGGCAAAATTGGGTTTGTAGCGGATGGCTTTTTCATATTGTGGGATGGCGTCTCGGTACCGACCTTCGTAAGTGTAGAGCAGGCCGAGGTTGTGGTACACGTCGGCGTAGTCGGGTTTGAGTTTGAGAGCCTGCTGGTAGCTGACTTCGGCTTCCCGGTGATTCCCAGCCATGGTGTGGACAGCGCCCAGGTTGTTGTGGATTTCATGGTTTTCGGGATCGTATTGGAGGGCGCGCTGGTACGCGACAATGGCGCTGTCGAATTGGCTATGCGCGACATAGGCGACGCCCAGGTTGAAGTGGGCTTCGGCAAAGTCGGGTTTGACGGCTATGGCTTTTTGATATTGTGCAATGGCATTGGCATATTGGCCTTTTCCAACGTAGAGATACCCCAGGTTGTTGAGGGCGTCAATCGCATCGGGACTCAGGGCGAGGATGGCTTTGTATTCTTCGATGGCGAGGTCGATTTTGCCTTCGTGGCGATATTTTTCGGCCTGTTCAAAGTGGATGCGGACTTGGCGTTCAGTGCAGCCGAAGAGCAGGATGGCTGAGAGGAGTAATAAGATGCGAGAGGGCCTCACGCGGAGACACGGAGACACGAAGATACAAGAAGTATGAAGTGTGAAACGGTGTATGAAGGCGAGTAATTTGAACATAGATCAAAGACGTTACAAAATGCCGATTTCGCGCAAGACGCGCAATGTGTTGGGCAGGGGATTTTGCCAGAGCCATGCGATTTGAAGGTCGAACCCGGGTAAGATGTGGGACCGGAAGATACCGTCGGAGATGTCAGCGAGATGATATCTTCCCCGTTTCAGAATATAAAATTCGGCTTGTTCAAGAACGGGATCAATGAGCCAGTATTCGGGGATACCCGCCTGTTCATATTCGACAAATTTGTCTTCGCAGTCGCGTCCAATGCTTTCAGGAGAGACGATTTCGATTGCGATATCTGCCGGGCCGTCGAGGTAGCTTTCTTTGAGGCGGTGCAAATTTGTTGTGCTTATAAATAGCAGGTCGGGTTCTCGAACTGCGGAAGTTTCATCGAGGCGCATGGAGAAGGGCGCACTGATGGCGAGGCCCAAATTTTTGGTTTCTGAAAAGATCCTGAGAATGGCGGACAAAAAATCTGCAATTTGCTGGTGTTTGCGCGATGCTGGCGACATAATAATGACCTCTCCATCCACCCATTCAGCCCAAATGTCTTCTTCACACCATGCCAGAAATTGCTCAATTGAGATGGGTTCTTTGGGTAGCGTTTTTTCTTTTAGGACTTGAATATCGATCAAAGCCATCACCTCCTATCTCGTGAATGAAAAATAGCGTATTTTAGTTTTTTGGACAACTATTTATGAAACTCCATTTTTTGGGCGGTGCCGACGAGGTCGGTGCTTCCTGTACATTAATTGAGATTGAAGGGCGACGCATTCTGGTGGATGCGGGTATTCGAATGGGGGCTGCACAGGGGTCGCAGTTGCCCAATTTTTCGGTGCTGGACGATGTGGGCATGCCCGATGAGGTGCTGATTACACACGCGCATACCGATCATACGGGTGCGTTGCCGGTTTTGGTGAGTAGTTTGCCGGCGGGTGTGAAGGTGTATTCTACGCCTGCAACACAGGCGATTACACAGGTGTTGTTATCAGATGCTGTGAAATTGATGGCGCAAGACCGGGATGGCGAGTTGCCTCTTTATCCGCCCGAGGCGGCCGATGAGGCATTGGGGCGCATGGTGGGCGTGCCGTGGCTTGCAACGGTGCCGATTTGCGACGGTGCGTTGACCGCGACATGGATTCCCGCGGGGCATATTCTGGGTGCGGCATTGATTTATATTGAGGGTGTGAGAGAAAGTGTTTTGATGACGGGCGATGTGTCGGTTGCCAATCAACTGACTATTCCGGGTATGGTTGTGCCGCAGTGTCGTCCCGATGTGATGGTGATGGAATCGACGTATGGCAATCGCCAGCACGCGGATCGCGCTCAGCAAGAGGCCGCGCTCGCATTGCGCGTGGCCGAGGTGATTGAGGCGGGTGGCAAGGTGCTGGTTCCGGCATTTGCTGTGGGGCGTTCTCAGGAGGTTATTCTGATTTTGGCGCGGGCGATGCGGCGCAAGCAGATTCCCGAGTTTCCCGTGTTTGTCGATGGGATGGTGCGGTCGGTCAATGCGGTGTATGCGGCTTTTGGCGATGATCTCGCGCCATCGGTGCGGCGCAGGGCAGAGCGCGGTGAGGATGTTTTTTATTCGGATGCTGTGGGGGCGGTGTCGTCACCGGCTGATCGCCGCCGGGTTTTGTCGGGGCCGCCGTGTTGTATTGTGGCGTCTTCGGGGATGTTGATCGGGGGTGCGTCGAGTTATTATGCCGAGCGTTTGGCTGGCGATGCGGCGAATTTGATTGCTATAACGGGGTATCAGGATGAAGAGTCTCCCGGGCGTGCGCTATTGGATCTGATGCAGGCGAGAGATCCCGAGGAGCGCGTGTTGATGTTGAATGGGCAGCGGGTGCGCGTATCGTGTCAGGTGGAACCGTATTCGCTTTCGGCGCATGCAGATGGGGGTGAACTGACGGGGTTGGTTCAGAGGTTGAAACCGCGTACCTGTTTTCTGGTACACGGCGATGCAGAGGCGCGCGGCGCGCTGTCTTCGATGGTGGATGTGTATTTGCCAGAGGGCGTGCAGTTGCCGGAAAATGGCGGTGTGTATTCCGTGGAGACAATGGGGGCGATGCGACAACGCGGCTATGGTCGGCGCGTTTCACGGGCGGGTGTTTCAGGCGGAAGACCGCTGAGCGATGATACGCTTGCGGAGGTGCATAATTATGTGAGGGAAACTGGCGCGCAGGGGCCGTTTCGCGCGCAGGAACTGGCGGAGATTTGGTTTGGTACGGAGATGACGACGCCGTCAGAGGTGGAGGCTTTTCGGTTGTTGTTGTCGGTTTCACGGGCATTTTTTGAGGCGGATTATCGGCGTGCGTATTTGTTCCATCCAAAAGAGGTGTCAGAAGCCGCCGGGCCGATGGAGATGAATGAGGCCCGTGCGCATATTATGTCGGTTTTTCCGCCCGAGGCGGGATTGTTTAAGTGCAGCGCGTATGTAGATGACGGCGTGTATGAACTGGCTTTTTATTTTCCCGATGTGGTTCGAGAGCAGTATGGCGAGACGCTGGGCAGATTAGAGGATGAGACGGGCTGGTCGCTCAGGCTGCGGGAAACACCGCATCAGGGACGGCTTTTTGAAGAGGCGCAAGAGGCCGTGCCAACGGGTGCAAGGGTTTTGAAGGCGCCTGCGCTACATCTGGATCAAAAGGCGGTGATGTTGGCTGTTGATGTATCAAAGGATGAGGTGGATGATTGGGAGCGGGTAAGCGGTGAAGCGGCAGCGGGCTTTAAGGCAAAGACGGGTTTTGATTTGATATTGGATTGGCCAGGGGGTGTAAAGACAGAAGTTGCAATGCCGGAGAAGAGGGCAGATGCATGGGAGATCAATAAAGCATACAGCGAGATCCGAAGGGCATTTGGGGATCAACCTCACGCGCCATCAAAAATGGGCCTGAAGAGCGGTTCGTATATTGAGGCGGCTTTTATTTCCTCTCAGGTGGGCAATCGCTATGGCGGGTTGTTAGACGAGGTGGGCGAGAGGATTGGGTGGGAGATTCGGGTGCGTCCGTCAGCCAATCAAGATGAGATTGCCCGGGAAGCGCGGGCAATTACGCCAGAAGAATGTGTGGTGCGCGGTGCGGCGAAAATTTATCTGAATGAGAATCGCGTGGTGGTGCCAGTGGCGATGGTGCCAGAGGATGCAGGTACACACGCGACAGCGTTTGAAGAGAGTACGGGTTTTACAATTGAATGGGACAATGGGTAGTAGGGTCAAGTAGGGGCGGGTTTGAAACCCGCCCGTTAATAGGAGAAATAATATGAGTGAATTTCCAAGTCCGTTTGCAAGTCCGATGTTAGGGGTGCGTGTCGTGGAAGGCGCGCCGGCGCTTTCGCGGCCGAGCAAAGAAGAGGTTGAGGCGTTTCCGGCAGAGGCGGTGAAATTGCTGGATCAGCGGCGGTCGGCACAGCGCGCTGCTGTGGATAGGTACGCGCTCGATTGGGCAAAGGGACGACATTTTGTCATTATTGGAGGGACGGGGTTGGGTATTGGCTGTTCGGTGGCAGTGGCGTTGCTCGAGCTAATTGCCGAAAGTGGAAGTCTGACGGTGGTGGCACGCGATTTGTCGAGGTCGCTGGGATATGCGACGGGCGAGGAGATGCAGAGGCACGCAGATGCGGCTGGTTTGGGAGATCGTTTTCACTGGGTTAATGATGGGTATGCGTTGGAGGGGAGGGCGTTGGATAAGATCGTAGATGCGCTCAAAGCAGCCGATGCGGAGGATGTGGTTTATATCAATTCTATGGCGGCAGCGAGTTCGGGGATGTTGCCGGGCTATCCACCGACATTTGTGAAGGATGTCGATGCAGAGGGTTTGTTCCAGTGGCAGTTGACGCCTTTGTCTGAACGGGCTGTTGAGGCGACCAAATTTTTGATGGGCGATATGGCTGTGCAGTTTACAGATGCGCTGATGGATTCGGGAATTTCCGTGGCTGTGACGGCTTTTTGCGATTGGCGCGGCAGTTTGGACAAGCCGAGCCGCGATCCAAAAGCCGTGGAATACGGGCGCAATGGCGCGTATTCCACGAGTTTGTATTTGCCCAAGGACGCGCTTCATGCGGCGACTTCTGCGGCTTATGGTACAGACCGGAAGGTGATAGATGCGTTTTTTCCGGTGATGCGGACGCGGGCTTTGCCGTTTATTCCGGGCGGTACGACGATGTCTTATGTGTATGATAAATTGATGGAGAGAGCGGGTATCCAGCGCGTGGATGTGCCAGAGTTGGGGTTGGGGATGATAGATGTGATTGGCAGGACGCTGGCGACCGATGATTTTAATCCTTTTCCGAGATTGGACGCGCATGAGATGCCGTTGGATTTGTGGTTCTACGAGGTGGTAAAGCAATTGAATGAAGATGAGAATAGTCCGTTTTATTACAAGAAATGGTTTGGAGTTACTCCGTTTTGATGGCGCATTTAGGGCTTGTCGAACTGATACAGGAGGAGAAACATGCAATCTATTTATGTAAAAGTCCCTGAAGATATTGTGCAGAATATCGTGCAGCAAATGTATGATGATGGATATGTTTACGATAGTAAAAACGATTCTCAGTTTTTAAGTGATAGAGATCCTTTAATTGTAAAAATGTTGGATGGAGAATATAGGGAAGTAACTGTTGCACATTTACAAGAGGTTTTGGATGGATTGATCGAAATTCAATTGGCTCAGTCATTTAGAAAATATAAAAAACAAAATGTGACATTGCCGATGTGGATGTATAAGAGGTTTTTTCGAAAAAATATGTATGGATTGTATTGGGGTTTATTTATGTTTGCGATGGGTATTGCGATAGGTGTTTTATTTTCTCTGGATATACCGTAACCAGAAAAAGGAGCATAGAAATCATGTCTTACGAGATGCCACCCGAAGAACTCGCTGCGATTGTTGACGCGCCTTTGACGCCTTCGTTTAGTATTGATCCGACGAGGACAGTGCTGCTGTTGATGCACCGTCCGGGCGCACCGTCTATTGAAGAGGTGTCGCGGTCCGAGTTGCGCCTGGCGGGATTGCGCCTGGATCCGGATGTCAATGGGCAAAGTCGCGTGGGATTTTACAATGGGCTAACGCTCAAATGGGTTGCCGATGGTCGTGAAATACCTGTGACGGGGTTGCCGAAGGACGCGAGAATTGGACGGGCGTATTGGGCGCCCGATGGGCGGTGGTTTGCTTTTTCGGTGACGGGTGACAATGGGATTGCTCTGTGGGTTGGCAATGCGGAGACGGGCAGGGCGCGTCCGGTTGGCGATGTGAAATTGAATAAGGTGTTTGGGGGGGCAATCGCCTGGTTGCCGGATAGTTCGGGGCTGTTGGTGCGCGCGGTGTGCGATGGTCGGGGCGAGCCGCCCGAGGTTTCGCATGTGCCCAGAGGTCCGGTGGTACAGGAAAATGTGGGGGAGCGGGCAGCGCCATCGCGTACGTATCAAGATTTGTTGAAGA
This sequence comes from uncultured Latescibacterota bacterium, assembly GCA_951812755.1. Lineage (GTDB taxonomy): Bacteria > Latescibacterota > UBA2968 > UBA2968 > UBA2968 > VXRD01. Next base: position 6,047,238 of record OX638329.1, on the reverse strand, counting down.
ATGCACATGATGAGTTGTTATTTGAATATTATGCCACTTCACAGGTTGTACTTGTGCGCCTGAATGGCGATGTGAGACCCTTAGGTTCTCCCGGGCTGATCTATCGCGCCGACCCGTCGCCAGATGGTCGCTATGTGCTGGTATCGACTTTTCACCGACCGTTTTCGTATCTGGTGCCTTCGTACCGTTTTCCGACAAAGGTGGCGATCTGGGATCTGGACGGGCGCGAGGTGCGCGAACTCGTGGATTTGCCATTGGCCGAGTCTATTCCGATTGCTTATGATGCCGTGCCCGAAGGTGCGCGTTCGTTTGGCTGGCGGGCAGACGCGCCTGCAACCGTGACGTGGGTTATAGCACAGGATGGGGGCGATCCCGAGGTGGATGTGGCGGTGCGGGATATTGTATATGCGCTCGACGCGCCTTATGAGGGCGATGGGCGCGCGTTCATGTCGCTGGCGATGCGCTATGGCGGGTGTTCGTGGGGTACAGGTGATCTCGCGTTGGTTTCAGAACGCTGGTGGAAGACGCGGCGCGTGCGGACGTGGCGCATTCGACCGGATGATTCGGATTTTGAACCGCAGGTGTTGTTTGATCGGTCGTGGGAAGATCGCTATGGCGCGCCGGGCGCGCCCGTGTTTACGCGGTTGCCCAATGGTCGGTCCGTGTTGCTGACGGATGCGTCACAACGCCATCTGTTTTTTGCAGGCGATGGTGCGTCTCCCAAAGGCGATCGCCCGTTTTTGGATCGCTATGATCTGGAGACGGGTAAGGCGGAACGTCTCATGCATTCTCAGGCGCCTTTTTACGAGCGGCCAACGATGATGATCGATGCCAATACGGTGTTGATGAGCCGGGAGGGCGTTGATGAGCCAACCAATTATTATTTGCGGGATTTGAAGCGCAACAATATGCGGCAGATTACGCATTTTGTTCATCCTATGCCGCAATTGAAGGCGGTACAGAAGTCGTTGATTCAGTACCAGCGCGAAGATGGGGTGCAGTTGAATGGGACGTTGTATTTGCCGCCTGGATATAAAAAAGACGATGGTCCGCTACCGGTGTTGATGTGGGCTTATCCCCGCGAATTTAAGAGTGCAGATGCCGCGGGTCAGGTGAAGGATTCTCCTTTTCGCTTTGTGCGTATCAGTCCGCATGGCGCGTTGCCTTTTTTGGCGCGGGGTTATGCTGTGCTGGATGGTCCGGCGATGCCGATTGTGGGCGAGGGAGATCGCGAGGCAAATGATACTTATGTGGCGCAACTCGCCGATAGTGCAAGGGCCGCGGTTGATGAGTTGGTAAGTCTGGGCGTGGCGGATCCAGAAAAAGTGGCGGTGGGGGGACATTCTTACGGCGGTTTTATGACGGCGAATTTGCTGGCACATACCGATTTGTTTTGTTGTGGTATTGCGCGCAGTGGCGCGTATAACCGCACGTTGACGCCTTTTGGTTTTCAGGCGGAAGAGCGCACGTTCTGGCAGGCAGCAGATATTTATGCGGCGATGTCTCCTTTTTATCACGCGCCCAAAATTAAGGCACCTTTGCTGCTTATTCACGGTGAGGCGGATAATAATTCGGGTACGTTTCCCATGCAGAGCGAGCGATTTTACAACGCGCTCAAGGGACACGGCGCCATCTGTCGATTGGTGATGTTGCCGCACGAGAGCCACGGATATCGGGCGCGCGAGTCGGTTATGCACGTTCTGTGGGAGATGTCAGAGTGGTTGGATAAGTACGCTAAAGAGGAATAAAAATTCATTTTTTTGAATTTTTATTCTTGACTTAGACGAATCTTCACGTATTTTTATGGTCTTATGAGCGCGAAACAAGAACGCCAGCAAAAAATTTTAGAGCTGATTGCACATCAGCCCATTGCTCGGCAAGAGGAACTCAGCACCGCGTTGATGGATGTTGGGATTTCGACTACGCAATCAACTCTGTCAAAAGATATTAAGGAGTTGGGTGTGGTTAAAGTGCCCGATGGCGAAGGTGGGTTTCGCTATCAGGTTCCCGGTGCGTTTATCGGGGTAGATCGGCTGGTATTACAGGGCGAGAATTTGCTCCGGCGCGAATTGCAGGATTTTGTCGTGGGTGTAGATGGGGTTGACCTTATGCTGGTTGTAAAGACGATAACGGGGCACGCGCAGGGGGTTTGTGAGTCCATAGATCAGATGTCGTGGCCCGAAGTCGTGGGTACTCTTGCGGGTGAGAATACGATTTTTATTTTGTGTCGTTCGCCTGAAGCGCGGGAAAATCTCGAGCGCGATATTCAGGGGCAAATTGGGAATACAGGCTCATGAGCAATATACGAGACACGCAAGCAAATGATGAGTCCGCACTTTTAATTTTCAAAGATGGCGTATGGGTGAGTTGTGCCAGACCGCTTCGACCACTCAGGGATATGGTAAAGGATGAGCGTGAAGTCCGGTTGATCAATTTGATAAAGGAATTCAAAAGGGTATAATTGTGATCAAAATAGGTATTTACGGCGATACGGGGATGGTGGGGCAGGAAATCCAAAAGGTGTTAAAGCACCACGATCGGGCAAATATCGCGTTTCGACAAAATTCAAGGCGTCGGGAAGGCAATTTGGCTGATTGCGATGTGGTGTTTTTGGCGACGAAGGATCCCGAGTCGATGAAGTTTGCGCCCGAAGCACTGGCCGCAGGTGCGAAGGTGATCGATATGAGTGGTGCTTTTCGGTTGCCGAGAGAGGCGTTTGAAAGGGGTTATGGCCTGGCGCATACGGCGTCTGAGTTGCTCAAAGAAGCGGTTTATGGCATGCCAGCTTTGTTTGCCAAAGAGATTGCTATGGCGCGTCTGGTGGGCAATCCGGGCTGTTATCCCACGAGTGTTATTTTGTCTCTGTATCCTCTCAAATCGCTCGTGCAAGGGGAAGCGACGATTGTGGCGACTTCGGGCAATTCGGGTGCGCGAGCCGAGGTTGAGGATGTGTCAAATGAGATTGCGTATAGCTATGGCAAGCGACACAAACATGTGCCCGAAATGGTTTTGTATTCGGGTTTTGAAGTGAATTTTACGCCTGTTGTTCTGCGGTCGGTATTTGCGGGGATCAATGCAAATATTCGAATTGAATTGGCTGATGAGTTGAAGGTGCTGACAAGTGAAGATGCCGCTGCGCAGTTGCGCGAGACGGTTGCCAATGCTTATGGCGCTGACGATCTGGTGCAGGTGGTTGAAGATTCCGACGCGCATTGGTGGGGTACGCGCGATGTGGTGGATACACATAAATTGATTATCAAGTTGGGCGTTGATGGCGGTTTTGCTTATATCAATGCCCTGGAAGACAATTTGCAAAAAGGCGCGGCTACGCAGGCTGTGGAAAATATGAATTTGATGCAAGGCTTGCCGCGTCTTTATGGGATTACTACAGTGTGATGGAGAAGACCTTGGATTACAAGATCATTGAAAAGGCTGAGATTTTAATTGAGGCATTTCCGTATATTCGCGCGTTTCGCGACAAAATTATTGTGGTGAAATACGGCGGTAGCACACAGCCCGAAGAGGGTGGCTCCCCTACGATAATGGCCGATCTGGTGTTTATGGAAACCGTGGGTATGCGTCCTGTGGTTGTACACGGCGGCGGGAAGGATATTAGCAGGCGTCTGGAGGCGTCGGGTATTGAATCGGAATGGGTCAATGGATTGCGGGTGACCGATAAGGCGTCGATGCAGGTGGTGGAAGATACGTTGTTTGGCGAGGTGAATCGGCGCATTGTCGATGGTCTGGAGATACTCGATGGACGCGCGCGCGGCATGTCGGCCAAAGACGCTGGCGTGATGTATGTGACGCAGCATTTTGCGACGGTAGAGGAGGAAGATGGGGAGACGAAGAGGGTCGATATCGGCTATGTTGGCGATGTTGCCCGAATTGATCCCGAACCCATCCGTCTGGCTTGTGAAGAAGGCATGATTCCCGTTATTTCGCCTGTTGGATTGGGGCCAGATGGCGAGAGTTATAATGTGAATGCCGATACGGCAGCTGGCGAGATTGCGCGGGCACTGCAAGCGGAGAAGCTGGTGTTTTTGACGGATGTGAACGGCATCCGGCGGTTTCCAGACGATCCGAATTCGCAGATTTCAACACTGCATGTCAATGACGTGGAGATGCTGATTGAGAGAGGTATTGCCAGCGGGGGGATGATTCCCAAGTTGCGCGCGTGTGAGCGTTCTGTGAAGGGCGGTGTTCACAAGACGCATATTATTGATGGCAGTGTTCCGCACGCACTTTTGCTGGAGATTTTTACCCGCGAGGGTATTGGAACGCAAATTGTTCAATAGCGGTGAGATGTGAGGGGGTCTCACACAAAGACACAAAGACACAAAGATATAAGACGAGGCATCCGTCATTGCGGCATGATTTTGAGCCGCAATCCAATTGTGCAATAGCGGTGAGATGTGAGGGGGTTTCACACAAAGACACAAAGACACAAAGATATAAGACGAGGCATCCGTCATTGCGGCATGATTTTGAGCCGCAATCCACTGGAGTAGTTGGGCGGGGAGCTGAAAGCTAAAAGCCGATAGCCTTTTAACATAAGGATTTAGCATGACGACTCGAGAAATTATTGACTTAGAACAGAAGTATATATTGCAAACTTATGGACGGCCCGAGTTTGTGCTGGAAAAGGGCGATGGGGTCCATATTGCGGATACGGATGGGAAGCATTATCTCGATTTTGTAAGTGGCTTGTCTGTCAATGCCCTGGGATATAATAATTCGATGATTCAAGAGGCTGCCAACGCGCAGTTGGGCAAGTTGATCCATGTTTCAAATTTGTATCACACGATTCCAGCGCCTCAACTGGCACAGTTGTTGTGCGAGCATTCGTTTGCAGATCGCGTATTTTTCTGCAATAGCGGCACAGAGTCCATTGAGGCTGCGTTGAAGTTTGCGCGCAAGTGGGGGTATAAAAATTTTGAAGATGCGCCGAAGAATAAAATTATTGCGATGAATAATTCTTTTCACGGGCGAACGTATGGTGGGATTTCTGCAACGGGTCAACCCAGATATCACCAGGGTTTTGGGCCGATGCTGCCGGGTATTGAGTTTGCCGATTTGAACGATTTGGAGTCGGTGGAGAAGATAGCAGATGGTCAGACGGTGGCTGTGCTGTTGGAGCCATTACAGGCAGAAGGGGGTATTCATTCGGCAGATCCGGCATTTTTGGAAGGTGTGCGCGCCCTGTGCGATGAGATGAAGATGTTGTTGATTTTCGATGAGATTCAGTGTGGTTTGGGGCGGGCTGGTTCGCTGTTTTGCTATGAGCAGTACGGCGTGGCGCCAGATATTATGACGCTTGCCAAACCCTTAGCTGGCGGGTTGCCGATTGGGGCGACGCTTGTGACGCAGGATGTGGCCGATGCCGTGGAGCCGGGGGATCACGCCGCGACTTTTGGAGCGCATCCCGTGTCGTGCGCGGTGGCGATTGAGGTGTTTAAGACGATATCCGATTCCGAATTTATTGCGGGTATCCAGGAGAAGAGTGCGTATTTGTTTGGGAAGCTGAATGCTTTGAAGGACAAACACGCCGATAAGGTGACGGAAATTCGCGGCAGCGGGTTGATCGCGGGCGCGGTGCTGAAAGAGATACCGGCGGCGGATGCGATGAATGCGATTCGAGAAAATAACGATATTCTAGTATGTGTCGCAGGGCCAGATGTGGTGCGTTTTTTGCCGCCGCTGGTGGTTGAGAAAGAACATATTGACCAGGCGGTAAATGCGCTGGATGAGTTTTTAAATGCGAATTAAAAATTAAAAATTGAGAATTAAGAATTGGAGAGCAATGAACTGCTATCGCAGTTGTACATCGTTCCTTAATGAACTGGTCTGAGAAACGACCAATTGTACACCGCTTCTTAATTCTTAGAGACTGTTTTAAAATTAATACCTGATGTTACGCATGTCCGGCGTTTTGTCATGCTGAGCGTAGCCGAAGCATCTTTTCCACCTGAGTTGGTAAGAGATGAACTGGCCTGAGAAGCGGCCAGTTGTACCCCGCTCCTTCGACTCCGCTGCGCTCCGCTCAGAATGACAGGGCAATAGCGCATAGCTGAGAAGGGGCAAAATGAGTTTTAAAACAGCTTCTTAATGAACTGGTCTGAGAAACGACCAATTGTACACCGCTTCTTAATTCCTAATTCCTAATTTCTAATTCGATCACTTCCCCATCACCGAGGTGAATAACGGCTTTCCATTCTCTGTCATTGTCTCGAACTTCAATGCCGCCTTGCCGCCAGTTGGTCTGAAAGTGCAGGGAAAAGGGTTCGTCATACGCGGTATCGTAGAATTTGCCATTCCGATAAAAATCGACATAGCTGATTGTTTCGGGATATAAGCTGGCGAGTCGAAGCCAGCGCTGGCCCTGATATTCCCAATTGGGTTCCAGGCCCTGGAGGTAGTACTGGTCATCAATCGGGTCTGTGTCGATTCCTATGCCTTCTGCCATCCGGTGTGCAAAAAAGGTGTCTTCTCCGATGGTGATTCCCCAGTCGGCGGGTGGCTCTTGTTTGGTCATGTTGTTGTAATATCCCCAGGAGGTCTGCGTTTTATAGGCGACCTGGAGTTGTCCGATGGCTTGAGAATCTTCGTTGCACACGATGGGGCGGTTCAGGTTCCAGCTTTGCACTTCTCGTATCATGTTGTGATATCGCTGCCGCGTGCAGCCGTTTCCGTGAATGAGGATGACGTCGCTGGCTTCGGCGACTTCCCGGTTGTGATATCCACCGCCTCCGCTGCATCCACAGGGCAAGCCGCCCGATTCTTTTCGCGCGAGATCCAGTAGAGTTGCCATTCCTTCTGGCTCTTGAATAATGGGATGATTTGCGAATGATCCAATATTCATCTCGTTTGCGACTTCGATGATGACGTTGGGATATTCTTTTACAAAACGCGAGGCGGTTGTTACGGCGTTGCGGATGGCTTTTTCATCTTCTATCCAGCGGGTTTGCGAGCCGTAAAAGAAGCTGACGATGACGATCATTCCAACTGCATCTGCTCCCCGGATCAATTTGTCCATCCGCTCGGCGTAGTCGGCGTCGAGGTTCAGGCCGTCTTCGCCAAAGGGGTTGTTCTGGATGGTGTGATTTGGTGCTGTAAAACACGGGCCTCCGCCCTGAAATCCGGTTGTGAATGCGCGCAGTCCATAGCGATACCATTCGGGCAGTGCCGCAATGAGACGCTCGGTGTTGGCTGTGGGATCCCATTCGCTGTGGCCCCATCGCGCAAAGCGTTCAGGTTCCATCGCGTCGTCAAAAATGCCCTGGATGAATCGAGCATTCATCAACAGTCCATGGGCGCCAGGTCTCGTTCCATCAATGTCTGAATACGTCACCTTCTCGTTTATCAGAAATTTTTCGCCTTCAATGGTCAGGTGTGTTTTTGCCATGTTTTCTCCTTAGAAGCTGTTTTAAAATTAATACCTGATGTTACGCATGTCAGGCGTTTTGTCATGCTGAGCGTAGCCGAAGCATCTTTTCCACCTGAGTTGGTAAGAGATGAACTGCTACGCAGTCATGCTCGATTTACTCGCCTTCATACCCCGCTCCTTCGACTCCGCTGCGCGGAGTTTATCTTGAGCGAAGCCGAAAGGCTCAGAATGACAGGGCAATAGCGCATAGCTGAGAAGGGGCAAAATGAGTTTTAAAACAGTCTCTTAACATTCATAGAATTTTTTATCTGCGTCCATCTGCGTCCATCTGCGTCCATCTGCGTCCATCTGCGGATAGGTTTTTGCCATATCTTCTCCTTATTGGTCGTAGAGGTATTCGGTGTAATCCCACTCGTAATCCCGGGAACTTCCCCATACGCTTTCCGCGTAGTATTTTTCCAGAATTTCGTCGTGTTTTTGGGTGAGTCGATGCAGGTTTTCGGGGTGTCTCAGGGCGTCGTTGGTTTCTTTTTGCCAGGTCTCAAGGCGATTTTTTAATGTCTGCAATATGTCGCGGTATGCCCGGTTGTTGGATAGATTTTCAAATTCCCATGGGTCGTTTTGCAGGTCGTAGAGTTCGTATGCGGGCGGTTGTTCATAGAGTTGGTATGCTGCCCGAATGCGCTTATCTGAACCGGCAATTTCCTCTTGTGTCGCGCCAGATGTCCATTTTTGGTTTCTGTCCGAATATCCCAGTGCGCTCGGGCTTGGGCGGTCTTGGAGGAGATTGGAGATGAGTTTGTATCGGCTATCTCGTATGGAGCGCTGTGGGAAATACGTGACGACGCCACCGCTTCCCCATTCGGCATATAGATGGGTTCGCCATTCAATTTCTTGTCCTTTCAATAGGGGGGCAAAGGATGCGCCCGCCACACCTGTGGGACACGCTATTCCCAAAATTTCTGTCACGGTTGGTAAAATGTCGATCTGCGATACCAGTTCGTCGCGTGTGTGACTTTCAAGGCTGATGCCGGGGCATCGCACGATTAGCGGGATGCGCAATCCGCCCTCGTAGATCGATGTTTTTCCCCGTGAAAATTGGGCGCCGTGATCGGTCGTAAAGATCACGAGTGTGTTTTCGGTTTTGCCCAGTGCTTTCAGTTGTTCTAATACGAGTCCTATGCCGGTATCCAATCTGGACATGCAGTTGTAGTAGTCTGCTGTTTCCTCTCTGAGACGGGGGGTGTCAATGCCGACAAATGGGAGTGTCTCGACGTCTTTGCCCTCCTGTGGTTGTTCTGGTACGCCGAATTGTTGGCGGTGGAATGGCAGGTGCGCGTCGGGAAAACTGATTTGTAAAAAGAATGGCTCGTCTGATGATTTCATGAACTCACCGGCAGTTTCGGCCATTTTGCGTACGTCGCGGTTGGCAAAGCTAATAAATTCTTTCGGATTCCACCGCAGGTCGTAGGGAAAAGCGTCTTCGGGGTTGATGTGCAATTTGCCGATTAGTCCGGTTCTGTATCCTTCGTTTTTTAACAGGCGGGGCATGTTGGGAAATTCGTCGTACAGTGCGTATTTGTGGGTTGCCAATCCGAATTGACCATTCTGGTGCGGATATAATCCGGTTAGAATACTCGCCCGCCCGGGGCTGCATACGGCCTGTGTCGCATACATATTTTCAAATCGCACGCCTTCGGAGGCGAGTTTATCGATATGCGGCGTTTGTGCATAAGGGTCGCCATAACAACCGATATGTTGCCCATTGTCTTCTGAGATTATGAGCAGGATATTGTATCTGGATGACATTTTGAACTCCTTCCTTTTCTGAGAACCAAATTGACACAACTGTTTTGATACTCTATCTTTCAAAAACAAGCTATTAGCAGCCAGCGATCAGCCCAACCAGCCCCAGTCCCTTTTTCATTTAAGGAATAAATGATATGATCAAAGGTTTTGCTCCACAACTCGCCTTTTTATTGGGAAAGCGCACAAATCGGCAAAATCTCGGTGTGCTGTTCAAACTTCTGCTGGCCTTTTCTGTGATTGTTACAATTTTTAGCATTCTTTTTCATCTGATTATGCTCAGAGAGGGCCAGGAGTTTAGCTGGTTTACGGGTTTTTATTGGACGCTTACGGTTATGTCAACATTGGGTTTTGGCGATATTACCTTTCATGGAGATCTGGGGCGTTTATTCTCTATGCTGGTTTTACTGACGGGTATGATTTTTCTGTTTATTGTTCTGCCGTTTACTTTTATTCAGTTTTTTTACGTGCCGTGGATTCAAGCCCAATCCGAATCCCGCGCGCCGCGCCAGTTGCCCCGCAGTACGCGAGAGCATGTTCTTTTGACCAACTATGACCCCATTACGCAAGCGCTTATCAACAAGCTGGATCGCTACCACTATTCCTATTATCTCATCACGCCAGATTTGGCGCATGCACAGCAACTTTACGATCAGGGTATCAATGTTGTGGTTGGAGATTTGGACAATCCGGAAACGTATAAAAAAATGCAGATTGAACAAGCGGCTCTCGTTGCGGCAACAGATACCGATCCGATTAACACCCATACCGCATTTACTGTGCGCGATCTCAATCCCAATGTGCCGATTATCGCCAGAGTAGATGACCCCAATTCCGTAGATATTCTCCAATTAGCGGGATGCGACCATGTTTTGCAACTTGAAAAAATGCTCGGCGCATCTCTTGCGCGACGCGCCCAAAGCGGGGAGGCCGCAGCGCATGTGATTGGTCAGTATGAAGACCTGTTCATTGCCGAGACCACGGCGACCCATACGCCTCTTGTGGGGAGAACCCTTGAGGAAATAGGCTTGCGTAGAGAACTGGGCTTGACGGCTGTCGGGGTTTGGGAACGCGGCATCTTTCAAGCGGCATTGCCCGATACCCGTATTGGTCCCCACACTGTGCTGGTGATGACGGGGACACAGAGTCAATTGGACCGATTCAACGAGTTGTTTTGTATTTACAAAGTTTCGAATGTCCCCGTTGTGATTATTGGTGGTGGTGGTGTTGGCATGGAGGCTGCGCGCACCCTTGTCGAACAGGGTCTCGACTATCGGATTGTGGAAAGAGATGCGGACCAGGCTCAGAAGCTCGACAATTGTATTGTGGGAGATGCTGCGGATTATGATGTTTTAAAAAAAGCCGAGATTATGAATGCGTTGACGGTTATTATTACGACGCATGATGATGATATCAATGTTTATCTCACGGTTTATTGCCGGCGATTAAATCCGGAAATTCAGATTATCAGTCGCGTTACGCAAGAGAGGAATATCGCGACTCTGCACCGTGCGGGCGCGGATTTTGTCATGTCTTATGCGTCGATGGGTGCAGATGCGATTTTCAATTTCTTAAAACGCAGTGATACCCTGATGGTGGCCGAGAGCCTCAGCGTGTTTAGTGAGGATATCAGCGTGTTCAGGATGAAGATGCCCTCTTCGCTTGTTGGTAAGACGATTGCAAATTCAGCTATTCGCAGGAATACGGGGTGTACGGTTATTGCACTTAATGACAACCACGAAATGCAACTCAATCCCGATCCCAATGAACCGCTACCAAGAGCGGCAGAGATCCTCCTTATTGGCAGTTCAAAAGGGGAAAAGCGATTTTTGGATATGTATGTTCATGTGTGAATAGTAGCCAGTAGCCGATTTTGTACGGGCAGGTTTCAAACCTGCCCCTCCGCTATGCTTTGATATCTGCTTCCATAATAGAGCAACGGGTTCCCCTCTCCCAATTCTCCCGCCAGTATTTCTCCTACAAACATATCGTGATCGCCTGCTGGCAAGATGTCCACTATCTTGCAGTCGAGATATCCCAGTGTTCCTTCCAGGATCGGCGCACCTGTTTTGCTTTCGCGCAATATTAGATCGGAAAAATCCTTTGGTCCCGGCATGGCAAATCGGTTGGACAGATGTTCTTGTTCTCGGGTCAGGATGTTGATTGCATAACACTGTCCGTCAGATAAGGCGCTGTGCATGGTCGCCGATTTATCGACCGATACCACGACGAGCGGTGGATCCAGCGACAAAGACATGACGGCATTGGCTGTCATGCCGGTTATGTCGCCGTTTTTGTATCGCGTGGTGACGACGGTGACACCTGTTGCAAACCGCCCCATTATATCTCGTTGCAGCCGTGAATCAAATGCCATAAATCCTCCTGTTAGGTGAGACGCGAGACGCCCCTATTCCCATCTCCTCTTTTTATCTGCGTAAAACGCTCAAATGAACTGGCCTGAGAGGCGGCCAGTTGTACACCGCTCACTCGCGTTTTTTTCTGCGGATCACGCTTTTCCCAACCATTCTGCTGATGGCGAGTTGACCGATGCGTGATGTGCGGCGAGGTCGGCGGTCATGGCTGCGATCATTTCCCGGTGTTCGGGGGCGTCAAACAGGTTGTTCACCTGATCGGGATCGTTTTGACGGTCAAAGAGTATGGGGTCGTGGTCCTTTACATAAGCCAGTTCGTAATTGGAGGTGAATACGCCGGCTCTGTTCGGGTCGTGGTGGATATAACAGATGTCGTTCCATTCGGTTTTTTCGCCGCGCAAGAGTGCGGATGCATCTCGCCCGTGTTCGCGTCCACAGGGTTCAAATCCCATGAGGGTCAGGATGGTGGGCATAAAATCGACGGAGCCGACCAGGCGATCTATTCGCGTGCCAGCCGGGATTTTCTCGGGCCAGCGGATTAACATGGGGACGCGATAAGCTGTTTCATAGAGTTGATTTTTGCCCATTAATCCGTGTTCGCCCAGGTATTCGCCATGGTCGGATGTGAATACGACAATGGTGTTGTCCAGGATGCCTTTTTCGCGTAGTGCATTGAGCATTTTGCCAACGCAGTCATCTATGAGTTTGACCATGCCGCAATAGTGGGCCGTGTGTTTGCGTAAGATATCATCGTTCGGAGCCTGTTTTTTCGGTACCCAACTGGGCTGGTTTTCTTCGTTGCGCGTGTCGGGCAAGGGCATGTCTGCGGGATTGTACATGGTGTCGTAGGGTGCGCGTACAGGAAATGGCGGATGGGGGTCGGGGATGCTGAGCATAAAACAAAATGGGTTTTCGCGATCTCGCGTCAAAAATTCATTGGTTTTTTCGGTTAGCCAGTCCGTTGGATAGGTTTTTTCGTCGCCCATGGTTTTGTAGCTGAATACTGTGGGTTGTACATCGCCCATATCGACGTCTTCGATTTTTTTCCAGTGTCCGCGGTTGAACATGTATTGGGCGTCGTCAAAGCCCATTGTGCGTTCGGGGTGTACCCAGCCGGGGCGCGGGGGTCCGTCCAGATGCCATTTGCCGGCGTATCCGGTGTCGTATCCGCGGTCTTTTAATGCTTGGGCAAATGTGATTTCATCGCGGTTGAGGGGGATGTTGTTGCGATACGCGCCGTGTACATGTTCGTAGCGTCCGGTGAGGAATACGCCTCGGGATGGGGTGCATACGGCGACGTTGACCATGAAGTTGGTCAAGATCGCGCCTTCGTTTGCGAGGGAGTCGATATGGGGCGTTTCGACGAGTGTTCCGTTGTATGCGCTCAATGTCCAGCAGCTTTGTTCGTCGGTGTGTATGACGAGGAGGTTTGGGGTGTCTGGCATTTTATTGCTCCTTTTAATGAATTATTGACGTTACGCAGATCTGTGTTTTTGTCATGCTGAGCGGAGTGGAACGGAGCCGAAGCATCTGTTCCACCTGCGTTGGTCGTAGATTTTTCGACTCCGCTGCGCTTCGCTCAAAATGACAGGCCCATGATATTGTGCATAATGCGTAGCATCCGTTAGTAAATTTTTTTGACAAACCAATTAGCTATTCGTCTATGAACTGGCCTGAGAGGCGACCAGTTGTACACCGCTCCATCTATTCGCGTAACCATGGGTCGTCGTTTTTTTCTAACCAGTTGTTCATTTTTTCCGCAAGCTCTGCGATAAGTGCGGGATGATCGCCAGCGATGTTTTGTAATTGATAGGGGTCCGCGATATTGTCGTGGAGGATTATTTCTTCGCCCTGGGACGTTCGCGTGACGACATACGTGTGTCGGTGTGTGCGTACGCCGCGCGATCCGCCCGCGGGGTTGTCGGGCATTACGTTGAGGTAGAGTGCAGAGGTCGGGCGCGTGCCTTCTCTGCCCAGGAGGATGTCGGAGTAATCCGTTCCCTGGACGCTGTCGGGGACCTGTCCCACGCCCATGAGGTTGAGCAATGTGGGCATTAAATCGGGTGTGCCGATTAACAGGTTATCTGTGCCGGGTGTGATTTTTCCAGGCCAGCGGATGATGAATGGCACGGTAAAGGATTCTTCGTAGTGTACGGTTTTGCCTATGCGGCCGTGGCTGCCCATCATTTCACCGTGGTCAGAGGTGAAGACTACGATGGTGTTTTCTTTTAGGCCCTCGGTTTTCAAACAGTCCAATATGCGTCCGAAGTTTTCATCGACGCCGGTTACCATGGCGAAGTAGTGTTTCGCGTTTTCGCGGGCGCTGTCGCCGCGTGTATCGGTGGGTACGTTGGGGCGCGTCAAGAGGTCTTCATGGGTGGCATCGCCGTATTGGGCGACGTATTCTTCTGGTACTTGTTTGAATGGCATGTGCGGTGGGTTGTGGGATATGACGAGTGAGAATGGTTTTTCGGGATCTCTGTATTTGCCACCTTCATTGCGGATGTAGTTTATTGCGATGTCGGTTTCGTGTTTGGTGGACCATTCCCGCGGGTCAATGCGTTTGTCAATGGGGTCATTGCCGGTCCAATAATGGGGGTTGAAGTGCCAGTCGCAACAGCCGTAGGAATACCAGAAGTCATATCCGTGTCTGCGCGGTCCCGGCGGGGTATATGAGTCCCAGATGACGCCATTCCCTCTCGGTCCTTCTGTGTATTCGTATTGTTCATTGGGTGGGTCGAGGTGTAGTTTGCCCAGGTATGCCTGATTGTAGCCGGCTTTGTGCAAGACGTCTGAGAAGCACTCTGCGTTTTCTTGGAGGTAGTTTTCGTATTGTACTGTGGTGGAGTTGACGTTGCTGAGTACGCCATTGGCGTGGGGATATTGCCCGGTGAAGAGCATTGCCCGATATGGGCTGCATACAGGTCTGGTGCTTACGGCATCGGTTAATACGAGGCTTTCAGACGCAAATCGGTCGATATTGGGCGTTATTACAGGGTCTTCGTTCATGAATCCCATGGCTTGTTTGCGATATTCATCGGGGAATACAAATACGAGGTTGGGATGATCAGGCATCACTATCTCCATGTTAAGTACGCGAGGAATGAGCACCGCCATAAATTGTGCCAATAGCCGCTGATGTCAAGGATTATACTTTGGGGTGTGCGTAACTGTCGTTGTGCTACGCGTGTCGTTCTATCACCTGTCATCGCGGGATGTTGTTGTAGGGGACGGTTCCCGTACAGAATCACTACGGAGTAGGCTTCGGTGCGTCATCGCGGCATGCTTAAAGCCGCGATCCAGAAGGTTTTGTAGTAGGGGGCGGTTTCTGTGCTTCCTGCTCTTTATGTTTTTCCCACAACCCGATCGTAAATCGCCTCCAATTTTTTCACCTGTTTTTCCAGGTTGTGTTGCTCTTCCACATGGGTGCGGCCAGCGCGGCCAAATTGTTCGGGGGAACTGAGGAGGGTGTCCAATCCTTCAGCGAGGCCCACGACGTCTCGTTCAGGAAATAATAGACCGCAGGTTTTGTCGATTACGACTTCGGGGATGTCGGCGTGTAGGGATGATACAATGGGGACGCCCATTGCCATGGCTTCGATCAATGCGACGGGTGCGCCGCCTTCGGTGTCGCCATCTGATGCTGTGACGCTGGGATAGAGGAGGACGGTTGCGCGTTTTAGTTCTTCAAGTGCTTCAGGATGGGGGAGCAGGCCGAGCATTTTTACGCGGTTTTCAAGGCGCAGTTTCCGTATTTCGGCTTGTAGTTGCGGGCGCAAAGGTCCATCGCCTATCATCCGCAGTTGGGCGTCCGGGTATTTTTCCGCTATTTTTGCATAAGCCTGGAGTGCGTATTTCAATCCTTTTTTTTCTCGAAATACGCTGTATGTCAATACGACGGGTTGTTTGGTTGTATGGTCTGTTCTGAAGGGTATTTTGTCGAGATCTACGCCCAGGTGTTGGACGATTACCCGGTTGGCCGGGCATCCCAGTGCGATGAGTTGTTCGCCCATGAAGGGGCCTTCAACCAGGAAGAGGTCGCCTTCGGCAAAGAGGCGTTTGTACCGTTTTTGCCATTTTTTTTGCCGGGGTAGTGCCGATACGTCCAGGCCGTAAAAGGTGGTGATCAGGGGGATGCCCGCGCGCTGTTTTGCGGAGAGACACCGGTATCCTTCTTGCCCAAAGTGCGCGTGGATGAGGGTGGCGTTGTGTTCTCGGAGCCAGTTTTCATAGCCAGCGTACGTGCCGCGCATTTTGCGGATGAGGCGCAGAACTGTTCTGCGAATAGGCGAGATATCTTCAGCTGATAGAACGGGGTCTATGGGAAAACGATCCAGGTTCTGGCGCGTTTGTGTGAGGACGATGGGGCGATACCGTTGCAGTGCGCGAATTTGATCGTATATCCAGGTGGCTGTTGCTGGTAAATAGGGGTTGGCACTGTGCGCGACGACAGGTTTCATGCGATTTCTCATAAAAAAATCCCGTTGATACGCTCCATCAACGGGGTTTAATTTCAGGCTCAATTCCACGAGGGGCGCGGTCATGCGTGGAAAAAAGCAATTTTTCGGTCTGTCGTCAACTTATCTCCATCTCGGTCCTGTTATCCATGCGACAAATGAGTATCTACTTCATCGCGGCAAAAGAGACTACTGCATCTCGGCAAAAGAAACTGGTCATATCAATTTGACTTGCGGTTGTCATTGCGGCATGGTTTAAGCCGCAATCCAGAAGGTTTTGATGTTCACTTCTATATGTCGCAAGACTTACGCCACGATGCACTACCCATATCAATCTTACTTGCGATTGTCATTGCGGCATGGTTTTAGCCGCAATCCAGAAGGTTTTGCTGTTCATGTCTATATGGGGCATGACTTACGCCACGATGCAGTAGATTCTTCGACTCCGCTGCGCAGAGTTTATCTTGAGCGAAGTCGAAAGGCTCAGAATGACAGACGCATTACATTGTGTCTGTGCGTAAGTCAGTTATCGAATTAAAAACGGCAGGTATGCTGTGTCTTCGCCGCGCAACATACGGATGAGACGACGGGCTTGCAACTCGAAACACTGGCGATACGGCACTTTTTGTACCTGTCCATTGGGTTGTACATATTGAACTTTAATTGCGACGCGATCCTGATAGGCGCGGATTAACTGCATCCGTCCATCGCCGCACAAAAACACACCACCGTCGCGCTGTTCAAAGTCTTCTTTTTTGATTTGTCCGTGATTTAGCAGGTCCAGTACCATTGCATCTACAATTACCGGGCGAAATTCTTCCATATCTGCGAGGGCGTGGCCTTCTGTGTCGATAAATAGCGCGCGCCGTCCTGTTTTGCGGTGGATGCCCAGAGGGAGTTTGATCAAATTGCCGAGTTCGTCTTCTCCTACGGCGTCTTGTTTGGGAAACCACTCCCATTGCAATTCCTCTGATGCTGGGCCAAATCGCTTCGCATAAGCGCGGCCTAATGCGCGCAGGTCACATGCAGGCAGAGGTTTTTCAAAGAAGAGCCATATATGTGCGCCTTTGTTCCCGCTGTCTTCGATGTGAACCGGGAGGTTGAGGGACGCGAAGCCAGCGCATACCCGTCGGATGTCTTTGCATACTTGTTCGCGCAGTGCTTCCATTAAGGTGTTGTTTTGTCGCGCTTTGTTGAGTGCGTCTTTTTTGATGTCGATGTCCAGGGCTAAAAATTGTGCTTTGTCCCGGTCAAAAATCGGATAGACGCCTACAGTTGTATCTCCTCTCAGGTGGGATTGGATCGCGTTTTCTGTGAGGGGTTCGCGCACGGGGACGTAGCCGGTTTTTCCGTCGTCATCGATCCATTGGCGCGCGTACACGTCTTTTCGCGCGGCGAATAGTTGGAGGATCAGGACGGCTACATCGGGGTGGCTTTTGATTTCTGCACTGGGAAGTGTTGATTGCAATTGTGCGCCGACGAGTTGTTTGCCGGCGAGTGCGCCCGCGTGGTCCGGGTCGAGTTCGAGTACCCGTGCGTAGAGTTCCTGCGCGAGGCCCATCATGCCGTCTTCTTCGTATAGGCGCGCGAGTTCGAAGATGCCTTCTATATGGTCTGCATGGTGCTGGATGAGGGTTTGCAAGCGCGATTGCGCGAGGCCGTTTTCGTTGCGGTCTGCGTGTAACATTGCCAGTCCAAATAGGGATTTGGCATTGTGAGGGTGCTGGGATAGGTGGGCCTGATAGATTTCAACGGCTGATTGGATGTCGTTCATTTCTTCTGCGAGGACACCCCATTCGGCAAATGCATCATCTACCGGCAAATCGCGCCACCGATTGAGCAATGTCTCTGCCCTGTCCTGTTCTCCTCGGATGAGGGCGATGCGGACCATCAATTGATGGGCGCGGTTGCACGCCGGATCGCGCGCACAGGCTTCCGAAGCGAGTGCTTCCACGCCATCTATATTGTTTTCTTCCAGGAGTACCTGTGCTTTTTCGCAGAGGGTATCCACGAGAGATGTGGGGGACGATTCAATCGCAGGGGTTGTCATGGGGAGATTCCTTTCTTTTTTTGAGAAAAATATAACCACATGCGGGGGGCACCTGTGGCTTACGTTACTCTTTTTAGCAATTTTAATTTTTAGGTCAAAAAATAGTGCTCAAATGTTCACTTGTCAAGAAAAAAGTTTCAATACCTCAGTAAGCGGATAATCCCTATGCTCATCAGCAAGCTGTCCAGGTCGTCCCGCCTGTCATCGCGGCAGGCTTTTAGCCGCGATCCAGAAGGTTTTGCTCGTTATTGTGGCACCATAGACGAGCAGACATTCCAATACCCCAGTAGTCGGGTAATCCTCTCTGATGCGCTTGTCAAGATTTTTTATCTGCGTTCATCTGCGTCATCTGCGGATCCAGTAGTCGGGTAGTGCATCTCGGCAAAAGAATCTGGTCATATCAATTTTACTTGCGATTGTCATTGCGGCACGCTTAAAGCCGCAATCCAGACGGTTTTGCTGTTCACTTCTATATGGGGCATTACTTACGCCACGATGCACTAGGTAAACGTAGCCCGGCTTTTACAAGGAATATGAAGAGCACAATCACCCTCTCTGCTGACACCTTTGTTATTGCTCTAAGTTTAGATCTCCAGATATTTTTTGCCATGCTCACCCTCCTCTCTTTTCGCTCCTGAATTCTCTGTAATTTTTCGCATTGTATTTGCTTCCGTCGGCCTTCCCTAGTCCCAGCCTCAGCATTCCCACACCCCCGGAATTTACGCCACGGCCCCCACTACTACCTGCCCTGCTAATACTGCCCGACTTACCCCTGCTAAAGGAGCCAAACAGTTGAGAAAGCTTGTTCTTTGCCTGCCCCGCTGTTTCTACTGTCATATATGCCTTGGCCGCAGCTAAGGCCCCTGCCAAAACCCCTCCATCATCAACATATCCCCCAGGGGAAAAATCAGGGACCAAATCAATGGGCACAATAAAGTATGCCAACGCACCCCAAATAACAGTCTTTATCGGCATAGGCGTTCCTTTAGCCTTCGAGGTATAGTAAAGCTCCAAGACCATCTTCACCACCTCGGAGCCTGCATCAATGGCATATTTGGCCAACTTCTTCCATAGGCCGGATTCTGTGTACTTCTTAGGATCTTTGTATCTTTCTGTGTTCATATTTTATTTCCTTCGTTGATAAGACCGCCGCACCCGCCTTGGGCAAAGTAGTGTAAAGTATTGTAATTACTCGCTCGCTTGACACAGGGCGAGTAATTTTTTATTTTTACCCTTCTGATATTCATACTCGGTGGATACGGCGGTCAAAATGTATAGCTTACATCTGGCTTCGTGTTCGCCAACTGCCGGAGGCTTATCTTGCTCATAAGCCTCCGGTATTTCTTTGTGCGTATTCTCCTTTTTTCTGGCACAATACCATAAGGACAATTAAGCCTGTATGGCTAGCATGCTGCACAGCGTAGCATTGTGCAAGAGGTCGTCCTTTTTGCCGAAAAGTCCAGGGGGGCTTTGTGCATCCATACTCTCGATAAGCTCCCCGACTTTTCTTCCCAGTCTCCCGAGAACAGACATTAAGCGATCCAGAGCTTCTAAGAAAAGTCTCTTGATCTCTTGGCACAGGCGCTGGAAAGATTCATTTTTCATGAGCTTATCGGCTGCACGGAAAAGCCGCTCCAGATTTTCCACAGACTGCGCCCCTGCATCTAAGTAATCATTGGCCTCATCAGCCCAACGCAAAAAATCACTATCTCTTTGCTTCATACTTCTACCTCCTGTGTTAAGAACAACGGTGAAGTGTGGGCAAATCGCTCGGTGCCGAGTTGATCCCTCAGCACCGAGCATAAATAAAAAAGCCCTGACGACTCAAACTATTTTCAGCTTGTCCGCCAGGGCTTAAGGGTATTTCAGGAAGAAGAAGAGTAAGGGTGCTAATGGTTTGCCCCTGTCGGCACTGATAAAAGGTGCCGGGCGGAGTTCACCATTACGCAAACACATCTACGGAAGGTCCTTCCTATTCGCCCAAGCAAGGGAGCGACCCCCGCTTTTGTGATAGGCTCTTGTATTCGGTAGGCCACCCGACCTGCGGGTGTTTGCCTAATGATGAACAAAAGCAATATAATCATACTTGCTATTGCCGCAAAGAAAAAATTATTTCAAATTTTAGATGCTGTCGCAAATAATCCCTCCCCCAAAAAACCGTTTGACTTTTTGAAAAGGAGTTTCGTTATATATCTATAGAGCGTTGCCTTGGATAAGCATAGCACTACGCGCTATGAAAGGAGGATGAAATGGAAGTATTTGCTGTTGTGCTTAATAAAGAAGATAAAGGTGCTTGTTCGAGGATCGAAGGTATCTATCCAAAAAATTATCGGCTATCGGATAGTTGCATTTTGATCGCAAGCAGCTCTTCTCCCGATAATGCTGTTACTCCGGCATCTATATCTGAACGCATAAAAATGACAAGTGAAGATGCTCCTGACAACTTTCTCGGTATTGTTGTAAAATTAAATAGTAGTTATGCAGGTCGCAATTACAAAGAATTGTGGCAATGGATTTCAGATGTTAAGATGACAGTATAAGGAGAGAACTGTGGCCCAAAGAGAAATAGAAGCATCTTTTGGTGATTTCAGGGCAAACGTTGAGGGACGCCTACGTAAATTAGAAAGCGAACTAGATCATAGGGCAACCAAGGCAGATCTCAAAACAGTGCAGATTTGGGTTCTATGTGGTGCTATATCAGGCTTACTGATGATAGCCGCAGCTCTCTACACAGCAAACACAAAGACAACAACAGAGCTTATGAAGGTGATCGCAATGCTTGCGGAAACCTTAAAACCATAAACCTTTGCAAGGGGGCAGATATAGATATGGATACAAAAGAAAAAAAGAAAGATGGTGAAATCGCTATCTGGAAGTGTGGTAAGTTGATCCCAGTATCTGTGCAATCTGGCAATCCAGACACTGAAAACATAGAAGTTGAAGACCCAAGGGATTCTACCCGCAAGTATATGGCCTTCACTCATCCTTGGATGGGGCTGGAGGGATGGCCCGATAACTTTGGTCAGGGAGCCCCTTCAAGAGAGATTTATAGCAAAGGAGAAGGAAGGAACAATCCTGATTCCGGCCTAAAGGAGGGAGAAATTTTACCAAATTGGTATGATGTTTTGCAGATACTGAAAGCTCACCAAGATGAAATCTTAAGGTTGGGCAAAGAGCTAAAAGAGCACCGACATAGGCGTGGCGGCTTTATGGAATAACTTGAACGCCATGACAAAAGAGCGTAGATTAAATCTACGCTCTTTTTATTGTGCCAATTTGCTTTGCTTTTGGTCACTATCCTACATAATCCCCCAAATGTCGTTCGACGGGATGGGACGCCCTTTGGTTCTCAACGACATTGCAATCTGCGCGTAATGTTCGGCTGTTGTGAAACTTATAGGTACAAATGTGACATAGGGGTTGTTGAGGAAGGCTTTAAGTTCTTCAATATTACGGTCAATGCGAGAGCCTTGCCGAAAGCCGTAGAGCAACTCGCCAATGATAATGGCCGACAGGAAAATTTCCTCGGACATGCGTACCAACTCCGCAACCCTGCGATGCCCTCGCTTCAGATGTGAATACGCATTGGTGTCAAGGAGAATCTTCATTTCCACATAGACTCGTCAATTTGTTCAAATTCTTTCACAGCATTATTCAATTCCTCGGCTTCCTCAAGCGTCCAGGTTCCAATTAGATGGTCCAGGGAAGATCCAACTGTGTCTCCGCTATCCTTTGATTGCTTGAGATCGGCTCCAACGCGCAGAAGTCTCAGCGCGGCTTGATTCAGCGAAATACCCTCCTGGTTTGCGAAATGCCGGATTCTATCGGTTAATTCTTTGTCAAATCCGCTTAATATTAGCTCGTTCATTGGCATCTCCTTGATAGCTTATACCAATCGTAAGAATTAACTATGCATGGTCTGTTGCCTGCTCAAGCTGTCGCAGAGTCGGGAAAAGGATTTCCCTCCTACAACTCGCTTACTGTGGGAGCGGCATCCCTGCCGCGATTACCCAGTTTCGAGAACCTGATGCAAGATTGCTATATCTGATTAGTATTAGCAGATGGATCAGAGCGGTTTTCCACTCGTCACGATGTGTTCAAAAGATAGAGAGTCTCCGGCTACAATACAAGTACAACCACAAAAATGGCCTGTTCAATACCCCAGTAGTCGGGTAATCCTTCCTGATACCGGTTCTATCTGCTCCAAGAAGATTTCCGGAGATATGTTTCAATACCCCAGTAGTCGGGTAATCCTTCCTGATGAGCGTCGTTTTGGGACATCTCACAAAAGAATTGATGCAGTTGAAGTTTCAATACCCCAGTAGTCGGGTAATCCTTCCTGATTTTCGTTAGTTGGTTTTATGGTGGGTTACTTGTCATTTGTGTCTCAATACCCCAGTAGTCGGGTAATCCTTCCTGATAAAGTGGAGTTTGAGATTGAACGCGAAATGCCCGAAACGTCTCAATACCCCAGTAGTCGGGTAATCCTTCCTGATGCTGATTCCTTTGCTCTTTTCTCTCCGTCGCCTAACCAGTCTCAATACCCCAGTAGTCGGGTAATCCTTCCTGATTTAGTGAAGAGTTGTGGGGTTGGGTAGCGAGTAAGAAGTTTCAATACCCCAGTAGTCGGGTAATCCTTCCTGATTTGATATTGATGACGCATATTATGATTTTGACCTTGCATTTGAGGTTTCAATACCCCAGTAGTCGGGTAATCCTTCCTGATTGTTTTGGAATAATGGCGCAGGAGACGGCTTTATCTCGTTTCAATACCCCAGTAGTCGGGTAATCCTTCCTGATGGTTGCTCATGAAGATGCTGTTGGTCAGGGCAATAAGTTTCAATACCCCAGTAGTCGGGTAATCCTTCCTGATATGTAACCTCATCAGTATGTTTAGCGGAACGAATGGTTTCAATACCCCAGTAGTCGGGTAATCCTTCCTGATGTTTGTGGATGTGGAAGCCTTTGACTCCAAAACTCACAAGTTTCAATACCCCAGTAGTCGGGTAATCCTTCCTGATCCAGTCAACATAGGTAGGCGAGTAGCACCACAATCTATCTGTTTCAATACCCCAGTAGTCGGGTAATCCTTCCTGATTATCTGACGGATATTCACCATATCGATATTTGCGAGTTTCAATACCCCAGTAGTCGGGTAATCCTTCCTGATTGGTTTTGACATCTACAGAGGCGAGTGAGATGATCGAAGTTTCAATACCCCAGTAGTCGGGTAATCCTTCCTGATCCTTCGTTTCAAAAGGGAAAATTATCAAGCAGACGGATAAGTTTCAATACCCCAGTAGTCGGGTAATCCTTCCTGATTTCCGTATATCGAGATATATACATCGTCACCAGAAAATGGTTTCAATACCCCAGTAGTCGGGTAATCCTTCCTGATGGGCATAATTTTGGAGGTTGTAATGATCCTTTATGTAAGAAGTTTCAATACCCCAGTAGTCGGGTAATCCTTCCTGATTTCGCGTAGCCGATCTGGTTTTTTACTGGCAGAGTTTAAGTTTCAATACCCCAGTAGTCGGGTAATCCTTCCTGATATGGACAGATAAAGGTCTGGGCGATTGACCACGACGTTGTATAGTTTCAATACCCCAGTAGTCGGGTAATCCTTCCTGATTTGAAAATGACAGTACAAAGATACGTTTTGGCGAAAGTTTCAATACCCCAGTAGTCGGGTAATCCTTCCTGATTTTTTGACATATTGGACGAACAAGACGAACAAACCGAACAGTTTCAATACCCCAGTAGTCGGGTAATCCTTCCTAATAAATACTTGTATTATGACGGGCTTATGCAAAACGTACCAAGTTTCAATACCCCAGTAGTCGGGTAATCCTTCCTGATCAGCTTTCAGGATTACCCCGAAGGTGACAACATGCCGAAAGTTTCAATACCCCAGTAGTCGGGTAATCCTTCCTGATGAATAGGTCTGGAATGGATTGACGGCACTGGGATAGAGGTTTCAATACCCCAGTAGTCGGGTAATCCTTCCTGATTCACGCGGAGAATTTCGAACCAACTCGGCGCGAGGCTGTCAAGTTTCAATACCCCAGTAGTCGGGTAATCCTTCCTGATCAAATGTTCGTATTGGTGCTCACGTTCGTGCAATGCTCAAGTTTCAATACCCCAGCAGTCGGGTAATCCTTCCTGATTAATTTTCGAGTCCTCCATGCTTGCGCTGATATGGACAGGTTTCAATACCCCAGTAGTCGGGTAATCCTTCCTGATTCTCTCAAGATGGTCGCCCTTTCTGCCGAACCCATCATTGGTTTCAATACCCCAGTAGTCGGGTAATCCTTCCTGATCAATACTGTCTTCCCACAACTGACCACAATCTTCGTTTCAATACCCCAGTAGTCGGGTAATCCTTCCTGATTTTTATGGAGATGGGATAACGGAGAAATCCAAGAAGTTTCAATACCCCAGTAGTCGGGTAATCCTTCCTGATATCCCGATGATCGCGGTTGATGAACGCACCGCCCGACAGGTTTCAATACCCCAGTAGTCGGGTAATCCTTCCTGATATTGACACATGTGGATAAAAGACAACAACCCTTACGGAAAAGTTTCAATACCCCAGTAGTCGGGTAATCCTTCCTGATAGGCCCGGAAGATCCCGCCATTCCGTGCAGTGGCTGAATGGTTTCAATACCCCAGTAGTCGGGTAATCCTTCCTGATTTGCTGGTAAGAAGTTGGTTTGTTGGTGTAGAGCAGACGTTAGTTTCAATACCCCAGTAGTCGGGTAATCCTTCCTGATTTTTCACCCATGCCGAACATCTATACGAAGAATTCGATTAGTTTCAATACCCCAGTAGTCGGGTAATCCTTCCTGATATCCCGATGATCGCGGTTGATGAACGCACCGCCCGACAGGTTTCAATACCCCAGTAGTCGGGTAATCCTTCCTGATCTGCTCTCCAAGGCAATAACTGCTATTGTCGTGGTCAAATCGTTTCAATACCCCAGTAGTCGGGTAATCCTTCCTGATAAAAAAAGTTGCGTATGGTGGTGGAAGCTATATCAGAAAGTTTCAATACCCCAGTAGTCGGGTAATCCTTCCTGATGGAGGTGTTACCATGGCTATTATGAAGAAGCGCGCTGCACGTAAGTTTCAATACCCCAGTAGTCGGGTAATCCTTCCTGATAACGGAACGGATGTTTTAGTATTAAGCGCACATATTGAGTTTCAATACCCCAGTAGTCGGGTAATCCTTCCTGATCGAAAATCCGCAAAGAAATTGAAGCGGAGTTGAAAAAGTTTCAATACCCCAGTAGTCGGGTAATCCTTCCTGATTGTTGAGCAGGATAAAGCTCTACGTAAGATGCAAGAACGTTTCAATACCCCAGTAGTCGGGTAATCCTTCCTGATTACCAAACTTTGCAGAGTCGTCTAGAATTAGGCTATTCAAGTTTCAATACCCCAGTAGTCGGGTAATCCTTCCTGATCTATCTCTTTTCTCGAAGGTGTTGTATTGGGACTTCAAGTTTCAATACCCCAGTAGTCGGGTAATCCTTCCTGATAGGTGGCAATTTTCGGTGATAATATCCAGTTCTTTCGAGTAGTTTCAATACCCCAGTAGTCGGGTAATCCTTCCTGATTGAATATAGACACATCTTGGATTATATGGGTGTGTTTACAGGTTTCAATACCCCAGTAGTCGGGTAATCCTTCCTGATAGGTGCAATTGACAGGAAGTGTTGATAATGGTGGCAATGGTTTCAATACCCCAGTAGTCGGGTAATCCTTCCTGATGCGAGAGGAAAGCGACCTCATAACAGACAGTCTTTGGAAGTTTCAATACCCCAGTAGTCGGGTAATCCTTCCTGATACCTTGCTCACCATTGGCGTTGGCTACTGCGTGTTCAAGTTTCAATACCCCAGTAGTCGGGTAATCCTTCCTGATCAAGAGACGCGATTTTCAGCATAAGCTGTCAAAGACGCTTATGTTTCAATACCCCAGTAGTCGGGTAATCCTTCCTGATAGAAGTGAAAAGATCGTGGAACGAGATACTTCCCCAGTTTCAATACCCCAGTAGTCGGGTAATCCTTCCTGATACCGTCTGTGTTATTTCCTCTCTCGCAGACAGTTACAAGGCGGTTTGCGACTCAGGCCATTTTGACACTCAAAATCCTCCCAAAAATGAAAAACTGCATTCAATTCTCTGTTCATAATACACACTCCTGCAAAAAGTTAGAAATTTGCGACCCACCAGAACATGAGGAAATGCCTCTAATCCTCACGCGCGTTGTTCGCTACACGCTCAAGCTGCCAGTGTGACATTGAGAGATGCATCTGGGTCGCATCTATTGGCTTGAATTAGTCTGCAACCTGCCAAACAGGTGCTTATTTTGCATTGAAGCAAGAGAGGCCAGACGCATGCGAACTCTCTTTTAGACGTTTCTTGATCGCGCCGGCGGTAGGGAGACTGTTGGCCGGCAAGAGAGGCCAGACGCATGCGAACTCTCTTTTAGACTTCCTCTATCCAGTCATTGAGATCAGCCACAATGCCGGGTAATACATCCTGGTCATCTGTTGTTGTATGCACCTTAAATTTCACGCACCAGGTTCCGTTGGAGTATATGCCCTGGATTTCTTCGCCCGATGACCGAAACCGAGACGATTCAGGCAGGTCCGGGTTCCAATACGTTGAGTGGCAAAATCGGACGTAAGGCATCTCATCTGTGAGTTTTTGCAGGAACCGCAAAATGGGGGTGCGCGCTTGTCCGTATCCATGGTTGCCCAAATTGGGTGCGTGCTTCTCATTCTTTGTTGCTGGTCTCGGTAGGCTGGTAGCCTTTATCTGCTGAAAACGGGTTCGGAAGGTCTCGTGAAATATCTGACCCGTCGCGGAGAGTTCCAGATAGTCCTCGCCGTCGATTTCCTCGCGGTTGACCAGTGTCTCAAAGCGTTCATCCCATTCTTCACGATACTGCTCCCAGGGAACAATACCCTCCTTGCTGAGGACCATAAACATGCCGCTGGCCCGCTGCCAGATCGAAAAATCGAGTGCCACAGGCATAGGCGGAAACGGGATAATGGCATCAAAGCGTTCATGCTTGTAATACACTGGAATGTCGAGTGCTTGACCCATCAGAACGGCAATGGCGATCTGGGCTTTATAGCCGCCTGTGGCGTTAATCGCGCAAAAGTCTGTCCCAGTTTCACGCACCCGTTCTCCAAAGATTTTTGCCAGATTGCGTAAGCCATGCGTGCGGAAAGCGCGAGGGTCATCGTCGCGCAAGCCCTCCACGCAATGGGTCGTTACTTGCCAACCATCCTCTTTAAAATAGAATTGCAAAATTTCCGCGATTACCTGTCCATCATCTGTATCAGAATGGAGCAGATGGAGATGGACTTGTTCAATAAATCCCTGCTTGAGGAGGTCTGTTACAGAGTTGATCTCTGCACCGCAAAGCCGCTCCGTTGGCGCAAGTTTTTGTAGCTGTATCGCTACCTCTGACCAATTCTTTTTGGAAAAAGCATCGGCCAAAGCCGCCTGAATTGGATCAGACTGCGGTGCCTGCACGAGACCAGATAAGTTGGGATATAACAGACTGGTTCCTACAGTGCAGAGAAGTGTGTGAGGCTTAGGCATAAGATAATCTCTTTCACTTGAAAATACTGGGATAGAAAATTTCACCTATAAGAACGCTTTGGACTTGGCAGCAGAGACATGCCAACGGTGGTGATAAGTAAATGTGCCATAAAGTGTCAGTCCTTGTATAAACTACTTTGAGCTAAGAAATGGCTTCAAAAGCCAACCATCCCATTGGGTAGGCTGGCTTTTGGTTTGCAAATGCAATTTTCCGCGTTTTTGGAAATGGAGAGATCAGGTCAATTTGAGATACTGTAAGTTTGTTTTTTCGACATCGCCTGCATGAATAACTGCCCCTCCACCTGTTTACATCTCCATTACATCCCTTATGCACCATTTTACCCAACTCATACCAGCGTCGCAAATTTTCTTTTAGAGAAGTATCCAGATTATCCCCGGCTGTTTTGTCTTCCCATCCTGTGCCCCATCCCACGCGAAGTATGAACCCTGAATCTGTTTCTGTTAGAGGCAGCAATTGCTTTTCGCAGAAAGAAGACAGGTCATTCATGCCCCCTTTTCGGAAAAACATAGTTTCTCTTTCCAGATGTGATTTGGCCTGGGCGCGGCATAGGGATTCGAACTGCAATATCAGGTCGCGATGGGTATTAAATCCAAGTGCTCGATGTTCCAGCAACCACTGATCAATCCGAATCTCTGTAAGAAGTTCCATGCCCACAGGCAGGCATTCGCAAAAAATTGAAGTACCTTGTCTCGGGTCGCTCACAATGCGATGATTGCTCAGGTTTTTCCAGCGAAGTCGTTCGTTTCGATCCATGTCAGCGATCAGTACTTCTGTCACCTGAACACGCGCACCGGGACCCACATCTGTCACCTGAATTACTCGACCGAGATCATAATTGGGATTGCGACCAAATAATTTCTTTTCCATATCTTGCCCTGCTCGTCGCTGCCATGCTCTGGGACCCTGGTCACGGAGTTGCCTTGCCACTTGAGACCGCACAGCGTCGTCGTTCATCAAATGGCGTGCCAAAATAGTTCGTATTGCTCCTTTAACCGAACTTCCCGGGATATACCCCAGCGATGAGGCCGTTTTGATCTGAGACAAAATAGTCTGCGGTCTATTTACGGCCTGAATCTGTGCTTGATAAGCAAGTCCGTCATCTATCTCTAATTGCGCCTGGGCTTGATTCCCGGTTTGCAAAGCAGCCAGCTTGGCCCAGCGAGGATCAATATCTGGTTTGGGTTGCGACACTGCGCTGGAATTGAACAAATTATCCAGACGACCTTCTTCAACATAAGGCATTGGATCAATACCAGCCTGTTCACACGCCACTATCAAACGGTCAAAATCCAGTACGCGAACTCGATTATTCTTGACGTAAAAATCCAGGTTTTCTTGTAGTTCTTCTCCAGTGCCGATATGAACAGGTGTCAGAACTTTTACGCGGTATTTTTTTACTGCATTAGCCATATCAAACACCTTCCTCTCGCAGGCAAATCGGTACGGGGAATCCAATGCCGTATCTATAAACCGAGTGTGTCAACTGTACTTCAGGAGCCGTTGGCGTCACATCCACAAGCCGTCCCATCATGCCATTTTCAGATCGGTTTATCACACTACCTTCCGCAAACATCAGGCAGGCACGCCGCCTGTAGTTCCGCCCATCTGGAGAATCAATCCATCCATCGCGCCGAATCAGTTCGTACGCACTCTGTTCTCCGAGATAATTTGAGAGTTCCGCCCGGTTTCGAGGAGACAAAAGCGATAAGGTTACGGCTTGAGAAGCGTTATCAGGGATATTCAGCGTGAATTTCGAGAATTGGGGTTCAAATTGACCGTATCCTGCCGTGCGGTCTCCACCAATGCCTGTATCACCAAGGACGCGAATAGCCATCTCAAAATCGGGTCTCAAAGATGCATCCAGATTCACCAAAAAAAATAGACCACATCCCTCTGCGAATGTCACTTGGCTAAAATAAAAGATGTTAGACGCCTGCGTTACGCGATCCAGTGATACACGAGGGACTTCTGTTTCCTGCCAGATATGAAACTGATCGTCAAATTGTGCGTGCGTATCTTGCTCTGCTTGCGATAACCAGAATATCCTATCCTGCGAAGCCGGGACAATTTCGCGTCCATGAATTAGATCCCTGAAAATCTGTTCTGAAATAAACCGGCAGTGCTTGAGTTTTTTGGAATCGACATTTTGCACAGGCAAAGGCGAAAGCGGTTTGGGAAAAAATAGCACATCATTGGCATAGGGGTACGCTGATGAAATTTGGAAAAGTGAGCCATTTTCACTGGTTTCTACCGATGGCAAGAACCGATTCTCAAGATCGTCTCGACCAAAACAGCGCACCCAGACATTGCACAGCGCGCTAAACAGGGTATCTGCATGCACAAATGTCTCTGTCTCCTCCAAACCGATGCCCCGTTTCCCAAGATGAAACGGCGCGAGCGGTTGAAGGCGTACCAGCAGATAAGATACATCCATCACGCCACTCCGTTCAGTTTGGTCTTGATCTCTGTTTCAAATTTTTCTGCTATTTCACTCAAATCCAGATTATCGCCAACCACTGTGCCACTACCACCTGACCGATAATCGGTTTTAGATCGCCAGGTGATTTTGACGGACTCAAAACGAATTTGTCCCGAACCGCGCGAACCATATCCACCGAGGTAGTCGTTTTCCAGTAGGCGCATACTTTCAAAGACAAGGCCCAAATGATCTTTGTCCGCATCTTCAAAAATATCGAATACCATGTCATAACTGAACCGAGCACCTGCGGGCACGCGCTCAACCGGACGCGGCATTGCGGCTGACGTAATCCGATCAATGGCAACCTCGTTTTTTACCTCGGAGAACGGCATGTCTGTATCCACATTGGAATCATCCCAGTTTCGAAGATTTCGTTTACCGTTTGGCTCTGTAACATATAACTCGTCCAGTAGCTTGCCATCTCGCACGATTAATCGAGTGGGCTGGCTGTTCCTCCGTTGTCCCGGCAAGCCAAATACTTTGCAGACCTCGCAGACTTCAGGTTCGTTATCATCGCATTGATGCTGCCGAATAGGGTTGCGTCCACGCACTACTTCAATAAGC
Source organism: uncultured Latescibacterota bacterium (assembly GCA_951812755.1). GTDB lineage: Bacteria > Latescibacterota > UBA2968 > UBA2968 > UBA2968 > VXRD01. The sequence continues at coordinate 6,016,488 of OX638329.1, read as the reverse complement.
CTCTTATTGTGCGCCCGTTCAGTCAGGCTTCTCATCTTTCCCTTGAGCGAACTGCCCGGAATATAGGGGCGACCATCTGACTGTTGTCGAATAATGATATTATCCACACCACCGATTTCGATACCCGTCTCCGATCCTCCAATGTGGAGGCCCGTGACTGCTTCCAAACAACCTGAAATCATCACTTTGCCTTGCCAATTCTGAAAAAAATCCAATGTGTTCATAGTATTGCTCCTATTCGTTTTTTATCTTCCACCGGATGCGCGATGGTAAGCGAGAATTGCTTCAAAAAGATTGACAAATCGTTGAAAATTTTCGGAGTTGCCCTCAACATTGAGTATAGCAGTAGAAAGCACGTCTCGAAAAATAATCGCTCGAGCTTTATTATCTTTTTTTGCTGTATATGCCAGTTTAGGACGCAGAAGTTGTAAGCGTACCCAACTTGCTTCAGAGTCCCGTTTCCATTCCATCTCGGTCTTTCGAACTTCGCCAAAAACATTTCGGATTTGGGATGTTGTAATTGCCTCGTTATAACCTTCCGCTAAAAACCGGCCTAGTGTTTCTGCAATATCTACCAGTTTATCTGTCTGGTCTTTTTGTTTGATAACGCTTGAAATCAGCTCCGCACCTTTTTTGTTTAGTGAATAATTCTTTCTTCCTCTTTGTCTATCCTCAGACACAATATCCCTCCAGTGCATTGCCATATCTCACTCTCCTTGTTTTCGTGTTGCCAGTTCGGACCATCGGGTCGCAATGTGTAGAAATTCGATGAAATTTTGATTAAAAATCATGGTTTGGAGGTGCTTTAAACCCTCCTTTCGCTGTGACTTTGACCTCTCTGCTTCTCTGGCCAGACTGTAAGCCAGTTGCCACCGCCACCGATCATTTTGAACCAGCCGGTTCAACTTATCTCGGCTCAATGATTGGGATGACAAGTGTTGCTTGTTTTCTTCATACAGTTTGTAGGCTGACATGAGTCGCTGAAGCAAGCTACGTCCGCCATCGCTCACCAGATTGACGATCACATGTTTCATCTGTTCAATAGGCTCAAAATCATGCCAGAATATCGGTTGTCCGAGAAATGTAAAGCTGGATTTCTCAAGACCTCGGACATCATCTTTTTGATCTTTTGCCAGGTCCAGCCACTCACCGCAACGGTCTGCGGCTTTATAGAGCGGATATTTCCGGGCTTCAAGCGTCAGAGCAGCCGAGAGCGTTACTTTTGGATTGTCACAGGTGTAATTTTGAAAATCCATTTGCAATTTCTGTACGAAATCAAGCGCGGCATCCCACGATCCAACGATGAATGAATCATCGCCTCCTGTATAGATCACATACAATCGGTCTGGGTCGGTATCTTTACAGAGCGTATTCACATACCCTTCAAAGAACAACGAGACCATTGAACTCAAGGTTGTGATACGTGAGAGAGACAAATCCTTGCCCAGTCCCTCACTGAATATTTTGCCCAGGTTATCAATATCCATCCTCAACAAACCCCAGCGGGGAATCCCTTTTGAGGCGTCAGCGAGGTCGCTGAAGTCCCGTACATGGCTGGTTTTTTTGTCAATAGGGGCGGCGTTGCCTACAAAACGAAATCCCTGTGCGCCAACCGACAAAAACTCCGTATTGTCCAGCGTATAGGCACGATCCCAATTCGACTCCAAATCAGGCGAAAACTGATAACGGCGTCCTAATCCTTCAAGGGCACGCCCCCACGTTATCACCCGAAATTTCTGGGGCGAAACATCACGGGTCATCAGATACTTTGCTTTCCTTACATCATCTCCCAGTCGCTCAAAACTGTGGCAAAGCGAACATACAACTGAATCGTCCTCTGTACGTTCTGCTATTGTGCGTCGAGTTGCTTGCGATATTTCAACATGGCAAACCGTGCAAACATCATCCACCTTACCGCTACCCACAGGCTCAAAGAAATCATCAAATCGCTCAGGCATCAGATCGCCAAATTTTTGTCGTTTACACATCCCGAGTTTTTCCATCAATTCTTTCCATCGGTCTCCAATATTGAGCTTGCCTTCCCGATTGCCCGCTTCGCGCTGGAAATCTATAGCTGCAAGGCTCACGGCTTCAAGTCCACAATAAATTTCAGTTCCAAAAGCGTCAAAAAGGCACTCTGAAATTTCTTTTTTAACGCGCTTTACGTTTTCCAACTGGTCAACAGAAGTTAAAAAATAGAAATGGCCCCCACTACTGTAGAGCAAGTTGCAGATGGGTGGATTTCCCAACTGTTGTATTGCGTATTCCATAACTGCATCACTCAGCAGATTGAGAAAGACAGAGCGTCCGCGCAGGCTCTTTGCGGCACCATCTGAAGAAATCGAATAGATGAATGATTGAATGCCTGAAATATCGCCACCAACGAGAAGTGCGACTGGTGCTGTTCCGTTTCCTCCGCGGTTCGATACAAACTGTTCCACAGGTTCTAACCGATCGCGCAACTCATAGAGACACCACGCAATGGCTGCTGTCACCTTGCTGTGATCAAACAGCGAAATATCCGCGTGGTCCCTGTATGCTGCACTGGGTACACACCATGTATATTTTTTTAGGAGGTAAAAAAGGGATTCAAAAAATATCTCAAAATCTCCACTCGGCAGTTGCTCTGCTTCATCCAAAAATTCTTGCCAAAGGCTGTCGTAATCCGGGCGCACATTTTCGCGTGGAAAGATGGTTTCCCTATTTAGCGATAGCTTTTGCGTGGGATAAGATGCTTTTGAAAGTCCCTTTTCCTGGTCGTAAATCTGTGCGAAAACGGATTTCAACGGCTCCTCCCACGGCGTCTGCGTTTGGCCCTCTCCCAGGGCACGGCGTTCGCCAGAAGCAAGACGGTCAGCAACCTGAGCTATGCGAACCAGCACATCATATACACCCGATTCATGGTGTTCAGAAATGATGTTTTGAACATCTCGAAGGTCAACCAGTGTTTCGATCTTGTTTCGAATCACTGGCAAATCCAAAAATTCTGCTCCCAGGTGTTCATGCTTTCTGCGGATACCTGACCGCTGCCAAAACTTCCCTATATCGTGCAACAGAGCACCCAAAATTAAAGCATCTCGTTCAGCCATCTTGCTGGCTCTCCTTTCAACACTTTGCAAATCATTACTTTGCAAATCATTCCCATGCATACTACCTATAAGGGCGAGAGGTCAGTAGTTAGGAATGGTTAGGAACTGAATTGGAATGACAAATAAATAATGACAGGTAAATGTAGATACAATCCCGCATAATTATTGAAATAGACTGCTATGCTTTCGATCCAATAAAGGTGTCTCTCGCTACGTTGCCAATTATTTTGGTAGGCACTGAATCAGCAATAGCTCCCACAACACCACCGGCAAGTGGAACAGTTTTTCCCAAATTAACCACACCTTTCTCTCCAAACTTTGTCAGTAGCCGAAATCCAACTCTCTGGTTGATTGCAATAATGGTTTTTCCTGAGATTTTTCTGATTGCTTGCGTTGTCAGTTTGGTTCCAAGCACGATTCCCAGGTCTTTGATTATCTCTCTTGCAGAATTTCCTACAAGACAGACATAGACTAATGATCGCACCTTATCATTTTTTAAGTCATGCCCGCCCATATATGCAATCGCGGCAATCATTCTGATTTGGATATATAATACGCTTGCAAGATCAGCAGGAATAGTTACTGGCATCAGAAGAAGGCCACCAAGACCTGTCAAAAATCCTGACGTTCCTGCTTTTGTGGTCTGCCATCTAATAAGAGAGTTTGCCTGATCATGCAGAGAACCATTCTTGGAAAGATAATCTTCTGCAAATTGTTGTGCTGTCTTAGAACCTGCTATCCCATTTACGGCTTTATCATAAGCCCAGTCCAGGGTCTGTCTAATTTTGCTTTCTGTCAATTCTTGGCTCATAATTTACTCCTTACATTGATTTGATCTTGAGGTTCAATACCTCAATAGTTTGGTGGTCCAGCCTGATCCCGTCTGTGTTATTTCTTCTCTCTCAGACAGTTGCAAGGCGGTTCTCAACTTCTCATCTCACTCAGCCGTCAAGCCAGTGACAGTCGCTTTGCACAAACGGATCGCCGTCTTGCTCGGTGGGCGGACGGCGATCAATGAGGGCAAAGCGTTGCACCGTGCGGTCCAGCTTTTGTGCCTCTTCGACCAGACGTTGGATAACGAGGCCCATCAGTGTGGTACCACCGGTCATATTGGCCAGGACTTCATCGGCATTCAACAGATCGCGACGGACACGTTCTGCTGCTGCATCAATTTCAGCAAAACCGCCGTGTGGATCTGCCAATTCGATCCGCCTAATGTCACCTTCAAATTCAGCACGGCTGGCAGCATTGGGAATACTATCCGCCGACGCATCTGAACAAATCACCAGACAGGTATCGGGTTCGGCGACCTTTAATGCTGAGAACAATACGCCCGGTCGCGTTCCCTGCGGTGAAAGCAACAGCCGGCCACCACCACCGCCCAATTGTGGCAGGTCTATTTTTCCAGCTTTTAGTTTATTCCAAAAATGCCGAACCGTTTCAAGGGGTTTGGGTGGCTCTTCGAGGGCCTCTTCGCGCATGGCATGGTGGTGCAGAGCATTTCGCAACTGTTGTGTCAGTTGATTCCAGAAATTCCCGAAATCTCGCTGCTCCGGCGTAACGAACGGATCTCTCTCTAATGCTCCAAAATCGTTTTCTTCGAGATAGATGTCGTCAGAACCTTCTGGCGTAACGAACGGATCTTTCTCTAATGCTCCAAGCGCACCCAGCCTTCGCTCATATTTCTGGCGTACAGGATGCTTCAACCAGTCCTGGGGCTGGTCTGAGTGCTGCATGATGAGCCAGGAGACTACCCACTCGCGCATCAGACCAGCCGCCAGCGGGAGTTGATCGCGGTCCAGATACAAATCAATCATACGAGCTTGACGCTTCAACTCGTTCTCATCCAAACCGATGTTTTGTTTCCATACCCCCTTGTTGGGTATCGGGTTTGTAAAAGTCGCTTTTTTTGCCACGTCAACGATGGTATCCGTTAGCTCGGCAAAAAGCGGTGGAAGATTGGCGGTATCCATGCCAGCGATTTTCCTAATCGGATCAATGAGACGCAAACTGGCCTTTCCCAATTCCAGTGGCAAGGCAGACTCATAAGCAAACGCATGCTTTTCCAGCAACTCAACAGCATCTTTAACTTGCTTGAGTTGCGCGCTACATTTTTGACCAGCACTCTTATCCCCGGCCTTAAACAGTGTCCCGGTTTCCTGCTTCAATTTTTCTGCCAACGGCTCAAGGAGTTGCGCCATTGCCGAGGTCGTCCCCTGATCACGGAACACCCGCACGGCATGGAACCACTCTGGCAATGCGAGTAATGGCTGCAAATCAATGATGGGTCTGGGCGAGTCTTGTGAAGTTCCTTCGATCATCCCATAGTACGCACCGCGAACCTTTACATTCCGAAGCGATGTGAGGTAGAGCACCAGTGCGTAGAAGATGAATGGGAAGTGTCTCATCCCCTGCGTGACATCAAGCGTGAGTTCTGCACCTTCTGGAATTTCCTGAGCCACCTTTTCGAGAATCTGACGAACTTCCTCGCTGCTACTACCATCGGGTATCGAAATGAGTTGGGGTTCAAAATCGAGGGTCTTACAGATTCCATTTTTGAAGGGTTCCCATGTTTCACCCCTGGCTCCTTCCGTGACCATCGCGACAACGCGATTGGGCCGCTCCGACGGGTCAAGAAGTTGCACCAACGCCAGCGGGGTAAGCGAAGCGGTAACTGTTCGGTCATCCAACTGGTATTTCGTTGCAATAGCTCTGGTCCCCAGGCTGGTCAATAAAATATGCGGCACACCCGACGCCTGGTCTGGCTCTGTTTTCATGAGTAATTCCTTCCACTATATTGTAGGTTTTAACTGCCTGCCTGAATTGTTTCCATTCCGAAACCATCCATAGGTCGGATACTGAATCGGCTTTCTGGGATCATTGAGAGAGTAGATCAACATGGCGCGTAATTCTTGCATGGTTTGATCGGTACGTCCCCGAAATGATGCGGTACGACTTTCGAGTTCATTCGTAAGGTCTTCTGCTTCCCATGTTTCGACAGTATCACTACCCCGATAACGTGCCATCGCATCTGCACACAACTCCATCTTGATAATACGAATACGCACAGAACCAGCACCGTGAGGTTTGGCACCTCCCATTTTGTGGCGCAACGGTCCATCTAATGTGACTGATCCTTCAGCCTCGTCACGACCCAGTGCCGCAGGGCTTAGCGTGACAGCGACCTGTTCTTCGAGCATCAGACAGTAGAGCAGCAAATTGAGTTCAGGATTGCGTAGATTCGCAAAATTCACCGTAAAGCTAAAGCGCGTGCCGGGAGGTGCAGGTTGTACGTTAGTCGTCTTAATCCCAGCGTGTGGTGCAATAAGCTGTGTGGCACCGGGACGATGGTGATAGAACTTGCGTTGATTCTTCCCCGGATAAAACGCGGTATGGCTCGGTCTGGGCTGACCGACAGCGACATCGTACTTTGGCCATCGGTTTGGCGGTAGCGGTTCTTCGGTGATTTCCGCGTCACTAAAGCGTATCAAGCCAGCGAAGACATTGCCACGATCCAAATAGCCAAATGTTCTGGCTACTGTGTCAAGTTTTGAGTTGTTGCGTGCCCGCGTCAGTGCATGCTGGCTATCTACCGAAACATTTGAAAACGGCACGGCTGCATTGCCGATGACTTCTGCGAGAGAACGTATTGCACCCTTAAGCGAAGTGGCCGGAATGTAAGGACGAAAATTATGGGAATGCTCGACAAACACCCCATGTCCGTCACCGACGATAAATGGCGTCAGAGCTTCGAGTTCGCACCAGAAACGGCCGGAAAGATCGCTCACTACATGTTGATAAGGTAGATCGCCGTATTCTACAGGCTGATCGCTGATGGGAACCCAGCGATAAGGATTCCAGAAATTTTCACCTTGCGGCATCACTGTTCTCCTGATAGGGTTTGAGATCGCACAAGCGGACAAAGTGAGGCTCGCTGGCATCGTCGTTCCACTGCTCAACCACAACGCTTACACTGCGAGGATTATCACTAATCGGATAGCGAAAGCGATGCGGGATGCGTAATTCAATCCACTCATCCGGCGTCTCATCGGTTTGTTGGCCCCACAAAAAAAAGCTGTCCTGATGTGGATGCAGATCATGTAGTCTATCTGAGTAGTCGTCCAATGCAGTACCCACCCAATCGGCGTTACCGAGGAAAACGGTACGCCAGCACGATTCCCCCAGAGAGGGAATAACGCGCCAGCGCAGTTCACCGTCAGGCGCAAACAATCGCCCGGAGGTGGACTGGGGCAGACAATCACGGGCAGATTTTTCAACCGGCTCTCGGCCTGCACCACACCAGCAGAGGTCCCCAGCCAGGCCGCACCACCAATTGAAGGCCCAACCATCAGGTGCTTCCAGCCAGATCCGTTGCTGGGGTGTGTCATCCTGGTTGAGATTGGTAATCAGATCGAGAAACTGATCTGGTGTCAAATCCGCCGTTTTTAAGAAGGCAGTCATAACCTATCCCCCTGTCCGGATGCCTGTCCTTGAGGTCCGCCGTGACACCGTAAAAATGCCTCAAAGGCTGGAACGAGCGGTTGCAAATGTTGGAGCCAATCAGAGCTCAGATCGTATTCCTGCCGCAAGCCATGCGACTCTGGCGTTGATAGCTCAATCGGATTGTCGGGCTTCCAGTTGTGCAGCCGGTAGGCTTGCTGTTCCTCCGGGGTTGCGAGTTGGTATAAACCTTCAAGATGACTCCCCTCCCGCACGTATGTTAGAAAATACGAAGTGACAGTGCCGCGCACGCGCCCGAGTCCTCTACTTCGTCCCGAACCAATGGTAATCATCTCGTCTTGTAGATCGGCAAACAACAAATTGAGAGCGGCCAATTGCCAGAGTTCAAAATTTGTCAACCGCAGATTTGCTTCAAATTTACCGCCAACCAGCACTTGCAGATCGAATAAAGCACCTGATACCGATCCACCTGTAAAACGGTCAATACCCACCGCGTTGCGCGCTTCTAAAGTGGGTTCATAATCCCGCAAGGGGTAGGCATCGCCAATGCTAAAACGTCCGCCAAATTTCAGTGAACCAAACATTCGACACGTAGCGCACGAATCCGCGTACTTGGCCGATGCAGCCTCTCCATTCCTTCCCCCTCGTGAACGAAACCCACAGCCATGGGAGTGCAGTTCCGCTGCAACAGGTATAGAAATGTCTTTCTTTGGATCATAGTAGGGAATACACACGCTACCTTGCTGCAAGGTACGAGCTATCCGTTCCAAATGGCTACGCAACACGCCTTTGAGGGATGTGCCCGGAAAGTAATAGACTCTCTCACCGTTTCTAAACGTTGATACAGGCACCATATCTGCCCCATCCCTGGTAGCATAGCCGCTCTTAATCAATACCGGATCAACCGGTTCGATGGCGATTTTTACATCAGCTTGACAAAGCCATTTCCGCAACATGGTTAATTCTCCTCAATTTCGGTGGCAGGCGAGAGTTGCCGTTTGATATGTCCGGTAAAGTAGGTTTCCCAATCACCCAAATCGCTGAGGCGATCTTCAGTCTTTGTGGCAGTCAGGAACTTCATCCGTTGCTCACTGTCGGACATATTAACACCGGCAAGCTGAATATTCTCCAGACGAAAGCGCCCGAGGCCACGGCTTGTAAAGCCCCCAATGCTGCTGCCAGAGTGCCATTCAAACAGAGCAGCACCGAGTAAGGCCATATCCTGGTCCGTTGGGTTTTCGAGATCGATACAAATTTCAAATCGGCTACCGGACGGGATGACTTCATAGTCGTATTTGAGACCATTGACAGCCGTCTGGCTATCGCGGTCAATTACTACGCCATCGCGTACCTGCACAACGGACGCCCATTCTTTAAGCATGCCGTCACTTATACACAGCCGGCTTGCCTGCATTGGGGATCCGAACAGCTTGCACACATCGCAGGTGTTCTCCTCAATCCATTGCAGGCGATCCCGTAACCCCTTTTGAAATGCTTCCTGATATGTTCCACGAACATTGTGATAGTAATTCACATCACTTGTACATTTGACACCGCTTGCTTCGTAATTCAACATGCAGGCTCTCAATCCAAGCGCATGTGACAGGGTTTCACAGGTGCTTCGCAATTTTCCCTTGAGAGAGGAACCGGGAAGCACTGGTTGGCTTATAGGATCAAGTACCACACCCAAATCGCTCATGGTTTCGCCTTCTTTACCAGAGCCAATGCGCCAGGCAGTGTCAAACACAAGAAATGTGGTAAGGCGGATCTTTTGCTGCAATCCAAAACCGGCAGCCAATGCATTGTCATTCGTCATGTTTTACTCCTTTTCCGAGTTTTTTTGCTTTCCCAGGCGGTACAAAGCGTGTGTACAAAACCGTTCAAAAAACGCTGGAATATGCTCGTTTGTCCATTGTTCGAGTAATTCCCTTCTATGTCTCTTGAGTTCGTTTAAATACCGTTGTTCCTCATGCGACATGCCTTTTCGCCTTGCCGGAATATTTTGTAGTTCTTCCGGAAGGTGGGTGTGTCCTTCCTCTTCCACAGACCAATTAGAACTCGAATTGCTGCACAAATCGGCCACCAGAGCCCAGAAATCGATTTCTGGCTGGTATCTCGGTTTGGTGTTTTCGGAGGCGTTTTTCTGCTTGCGCTGGGCACGCTCGCGCTGATGATTGGCAAATCTTTGAACTTCTCTGGGTTCCTGACGGGCGATTTGTCGCAGGCCGTAGATCTGCGTGCGCTTTACGGGGAATTGATTCATGTCGCCCAATAGTTGATCCAGTTGTCGAACAGCCTGTTCACAGTAGGTGGTATCAGATAGTAAATCAACGCCTGTCATGACCTCTCTCCCATTTGATCGCATGCAACGCGATAGAGATACTGACTGACTACGGCACGCACCCAACCACGAGCGAGACGCAGACGCAGTGCCATCTGGTTAGCGGGATCGGAATCAAATTCCTGGCTTTTGTCGCGCAACTCCTTTAATTTTTTTAAAGTGCTGTCTCCAACTCTCTTCCATTTGACTTCTTTTTCTTTACCCATCTGATTCTTTACGAAATCCTCAATATCCGCAAAGCGCGTGGCGGAGCAGGTAATTTGTTGCAGATTCCGAATTTGCGTACTGATGCGGTCATTCCCTTTGTCATAGCTAAATACATCAAAGAAACTATCTCCTAATTCTGAAAACGTTTTATGGTTTTCGTCAATGTAGCGATCAACTTTCTGGATCAAATCGCTGTTCAAGACCATCACGATTACACCTCCTGTTTGCAAAATTGGCGATGGAAATTATCGGACACGATCACCCTGCCAAAGCCTTCATTGCGCCGCAGACCGACGCCTTCTTCGGACAAGGTTGCAAGTTGTTCAATGAGTTCCTCGCGTTCTGTGGCCGTGCCTGTAAAGCGGTAAACATAGACTGATCCTCGTGCTGTGGCCCATTCATCCTGACGCGGCAAGCCGTGAGCCGCATTCCAGCCGCGCAAACGCTCATGTCGGGTTACGGCAGCGATCCAGCACATTGTGCCCCCTGATGCGAGTTGTCGGGTCGGACGATTCTGAATTGGAAACGCGGCATCGGCAGAAGGCATAGGCGGCAACCATGAAATCAGGTCTGCTGGATCGAGAGTATAACACAGAAAGCGGTCCACAAATACTGCGCCAGTGGGAAACGACAAACTAAAGTAAAAATTATCTGGGTCGAGATCGGGAACGGAAAGTGGCGGTGAACTCAGAAACGCAATCAGGTCGCGGTTCCATTGCTCCCAATCTTCTGTGCATGGCTGCGAATCATTCTTCTTCACAGGATTGCCCAACTGTAAGTGCAGATCTCCGTAACCGCGCGTGCGATGGTGGCCCACCGAGATGCGATAATCTTCATTCTGCAAGAGTTGTTTCAAGGCAGTAAGCGCATCGTCGTCGGCCCAGAGCCAGCCATACAGGTCTTCCTCTTGTCCGGAAGGCTGTAAGGCTTCAAGAGTGTACAATATTGATTCCGCCGCAGTGGTGGTGTGACGGTCAATGCCAACATGGGCGGCGACCTGCTGCCGGTCATTACTTTTTTCCCGCGGATGGCCGTTTTCTGCTTGCCAAAAACCGTTAAGGCTCTGCAAATCGGCCTCACATGTATCACATTGACGCCATGGCGTTTCGGCATTATTGGGTACACTGCCAGCCCGGTGGTGCTGGGCGATACGAAACCATAGTTGGTCCACCAGAGTATGCTCTATCCCTTCCCGTTTGCACGTTGCGGCAGTTAATGGGAAGCAATTTGGGCCGGGATCCAATGGCCCGAATCGACATGAGTTCTCATCCAGGAACAAATGATTGAAGGTATCATCTACTTCTCCGTGTTGCTGTAAATAGATAGCCGCTATGGCACCGCGAACCATCGTCCCAGCTATAGAATGCACACTTTCAGAGCGTTCAGATTGCCGATCGCGTTTGATAGCCACTGGTGCAAGCAATTTTGCTGTTACAGGCAATTTTTTCATGATATTCACTCCTCGCGCAGTATTTTCAGCATCTCGCCCCATTCTTCAGGTTCATTATGGAAACTCTGAAGAACTTCATCTAACGATCTGCGTTTGTCGTTCCAATACAACGACTCTGGTTCGATTTGGACCTTACACCTCCCAAGGCCAAGACTCTTGTCACCGCCGAGAGCGTCCAGCGACAGCAGGGCTGCTATCAGAAGGTCATACTCATACGGAAAGCTATCTTCATCCTGCGTCAGAACACCAGCAGGATGCCGTGCACGAATTTTTCCCTGCAAGTTGACATCACCTTCTGTCAATTCGGTTGTGAATAAATGTTGTTCCATCACAGTCCCCGTGACGCGATCAATGGCTGTGCGTGCCTGTACGGAAGTCGCTCTTTCCACCTCAGACGACATCGGCACTGCATTCGTCACAAACAGGCACTCTCCCTGGTAGCGACTGCCAAATAATCTATCGACCATCAGGTCCGATTTTTTTAACGGCGTAAAATGCTTGATCAGATTTTTTTCGTCTTCTTCAATGCCAGCATGAGGATTGATCACTTCGAGCCCAAGGGCCAATGCCAACCGCTCGCATTGATGGCGCAAAACACCTTTGATCTGAGAGCCAGGAACAAATGGTGCATTATTGGGTAGTCGTCGCAACAAGCGGTCCGCTACTGCCGACTGATAGCCGCTGCCAACATGCCAACGTCCTTGCCAAATAATGTGGTAGCACAAATCCAGGCGTTGGGGTTTCATAGATAAACTCCTCTCTATTTTCGGAATAAGTTGTAAATATCCACTATGTCTGCTACACACATAAGGCGTTGGTCATTTTTTATGAACCAGGGGAAATCAAACGTATATCCCTGGGGACACAGGTTTTGCACCGCTTGCCACAATGCACGACGTTCAGAGCTATTTCGATCGTGCCGACACCGGACGAAAATGTCGCGAACGCGCCAGTCGGCTTGATTTACCATTTTTGACAGTGCCGCTTCTCGAAGTTCGTGTAATTTGCTATGTGGAAATTTCACGTTGCGTAGCTTCTGTACACTGTTGTGCAGTAATTCCAACTGGGAGCAAGACAAGGGTCTGAGCGTGCGGCGTGCAATGCTTGATATCTGATAGGTTTCTTCACGAACCTCTTTGAGTGCATGGCTATTTGCACCAGTCACAACATGAAAGTCAATGCGAGCTTCACCAGGTGTTTCGAGCTGTGCCCCATAGCTGTCTTTCCGTTTGGCATTTTTCAACAATTGCTCGGCCAGGTCCAATGACAGGTAAAAGGGATAGTTACTTTTTGCTATGGCAACACCGCAAGAAATTGTGAAACCCCGATCACCAAGATGGTCGCGGAAGAATTGCCGAGATTCTGCATCTTTTAGGGCAGCTATTTTCTCTTGTGTCAAGCGTTCGAACTCTTCTGTGACCTTCAAGGCGAAATCGAGTGCAGAGTCAGCTGGTACGGCCACCAGCAAATCATCTCCTCCCAATAGCAGAATGTCGGCGGCAAGGTGTCCAAAGCGGCGGTTTTGCTCAAAAGTCTCCCGAATTTTTTCAATTTCAGCTTGGAAAATTTGACTGAGTGCGGTGAAACATGCTTGCCGGATGCTATTATCAACAATTTCGCTAAATTGTCGAAATGTCTCTGGATAATTGAGTGCCTGGACAATTTGTCCCATGGCATTTCCATCGGCATAAACTACGCCAATGTAGTTGCGCCATGACGAGTGGTCCCCTATATCTGTCATGCTCTTACACCGCAGTTTATTCCACTGTTTCTCTCCTGGCCACGGTCCCGTGGCCTTCAAGTGATCCATCCATCCGTCCCAGAGTCCATGATGGCGGGCCTCATGCCCCCGCAGTTCCTTTTGGTAACTCGCCTTAGATAACATGCCTATACCATCTGTGCCTCGATTCACAATATGAACCGCGGGCAGATGCGAGGCTGATTGACATTCCATCATGGTCGGTATTAAAGACGCACTACGATAGCTGGTCCCAAATTCGCGTTGACAGCGCAACTGAAAATGCGCCCTACGCACCGCCTCTTGATAGGAAGCTTCGTCTTTGAGCGGTGCGATGCCATAAACGACCCGGACTTCGCCACCCGTTTGATTGCGGATATACCGAACCATATTTGTACAGGCCATATTCACAGTGGGGTTGTCACTCTCATGCACTAAAAACTGTGCCGAACCACCATTGGCGTAAATCGATTTTACATCTGCCTTACTGAGATGTTCGCACAAAAGTTCTTCCATTTTGACTCGATTTAGCCAATCTAAACGTGCGCTTGCACCTCGTATCTCATTTAAGGGGTCGGTACCAAATACATACCTCTTGATAGAAGGGGTATCAATTACGATGACAAACGATTCGCAGGCCATGATGCGAAGACCTCCTTTGTTTATAGCGATAAGAATATGATAATGTGTGGGTAATCCATTGTCTTTCTATCCTTTTATGGATTTTCGTACACGACATTTTTATGTCCATAGTGCCGAAGGATCAATCCATCTTCAGAAACCGAGCAACTGACGCGGACCTAATGCCCTGAATTGCACAAGGTACAATATAAAAATGGCGTAATAGGGTACGCGGTTCATCTCTTTCTCTCTGAACGGGTCTGGACTGTGACCGTTTCTTCCTTCATACTTCACACTTCACACGCTTAGCATTCAGCAGTCAGCTCACCCAAACCGCAGTCCTTCTTTTTTATCTGCGTAAAACGCTCAAATTACTCGCGTTTTTTCTGCGTTCATGCTCGAATTACGCGCCTTCATTCTGCGGATTGCACTTCACTCACCAAACCACTCGGCGGCTTTTTCTTTTGCGCGGGCTTTGATCTCCGGCGTCACATGGGCCGCCACGGCTGCGAGTGCAGCGACCAGCGCACCCAGATCATCGCCGTAACCGACGGCAGGGATCAGGTCGGGAATTGCATCGGCCGGAAGAATAAAGTATCCCAGTGCCCCGGTGATGACCGTTTTGGCCCAGGCCGGTGTGTCAGGAGCCTGCGCGGTGTAGTAAAGTGACAGGGCATTCTCGACGACTTCCCGCCCCGCGTTGCGTGCGAATTTGAGCAATTTCTTCCAGAAGCTGTCCTGAGAATAATATTTCCCATACCCCTGCTTGTTTCGATTGTTCATGTTGTTCCTCCATTCGGTTTTTACTGCGGATTTACGAAAACTTTTTTGCGAACATCTCTTACTTATGCAATCCGCGTGCCAAAGTGGAGGAAAATTCAAATTTATTTTTTAATTTACATAAAATCAATATGTTATACGATATATTTTTCTGAAGTCAAATGGACACTGACATGTTCAAGCGTGCAGTTCTGCACGATGCCGTGCAAATTTGCCCATGGACCGCCTCAATCCAAAGCGTATTGCCCCATCCCAAAGCTGGTCCATTTGCCCACGTGCATCGGCACGCCCAGGGCAAGTAGTGGGTGGAATTGTGTCATATCGCCTTCAAAGACCACGTCCCCTGTAAAACCGCTCACGCTCATGCGTCGGTTCTTGCGGTTTGAATACCGCTCCCATGTGCGCCAGGTCAAGTTGTGAGATGTGGTTTGAATATTTTCTGCTTGTGCGATATAGTCAGCATAATTTATATCTGGTGGTCCGTCTCCGTGAAATGCGGACAATGCAGAATACCGCCGCAATAGGCCGCGTATGAGCACGGGGAAATCCAGTCCCCGTTGTAATACCCGGTCTGCTTTGAGTTGCGTTGGCGTGACAAATGAGAGTCGAATCAGGGATCCTATCTCTTTGTGCATCAGATCCTGCGCGATCAAATGGGGCACGTCTTGTTGTAACATTTCGCTCGCTCCGTCGTACACTGCTTGCCAGGTTCCATCCGCGTGCAATGCTTCGCCCGAAATGAGGTCGCATTTGCCGCGTCCGCGTCCAATACCCGTGTCTCCCATGCGCTGGAATGTGTAGATGAAATATGGCATGTAATTCAGTGCGCGGCCTATCAGGGTCAGGCCAATGGCAAATTCGTCGCCCGGCGCGTAATCGGTTTTTGTTTCCAGCGGGGGTTCGATCAAATAGGGATGTGGTGCCTCTTGATACCCACGAAATATGCCCTGTGCATTTTCCACTGGTGTGTCAAATACGTATGGATACACACATTGCGTCCGAACCAGACACCGCTCGCATTCCCCGTGTTGCACAATACAGACCGCGCGCTTAAATGCCACGCCAAAAGCCCCGCGGAATGTGGAGCCTTTATAGGGTGGCAGGCGCAGATGGTCCCGCGCTTTGAAATGGAGGCGCATATACGCGAATTTCAGATCAAACATCGATATCTCCTTCGTATCTGGATTTTTGCGATAGCACTCATTATATATGCAAGTTGCGTGCCAAACACAAAAAAATCTCCGAATTTCCTCAGAGATCAAAAAAACAATAGGTTGTGTGATATTTTTTCGATATAGGAAATAGACAACAATATGTTCAATCGTGCAAATATACACACGTTTGGTAAATAAAAAAACGAGAAAACCACTACTATACCAGTATGTCGGACCAGTGTGCATTTTCGCACGCGATGTGCAATTCTGCACGCTTTTCACCCACGACCTTTACGACGTCTTTTCAGTCAGGCCATATTTCTTAGCTCTTCTACTCAGCTTTGACCGCTCCATACTCAGCATCTTCGCAGCTTGTGTAATAGTGCCCTCCTGAGCCAGCGCGTCTTGAATGAGCTTTTTCTCTAATTGTTCCACTTGATCGTCGAATGTACCCTGGAATATGTCCGTATCCTTTTGATCAAATAACACATCGGGCGTAATCCACTGACCTTCTGGTGTCATAATAGCTGCGTGTTCAATAGCATTCTTTAACTCTCGGATATTGCGGGGCCAATCATAAGCCTGTAATGCACGCATAGCGTCCTCTGTAAAACCCGCAAATTCCTTTTCTTCGTCCTCAGAAAAATTTTTCAAAAAGTGATGGGCAAGCAATGGAATATCTTCTCGCCTATCCTTGAGCGGGGGTAATGCAATAGTTAAAGAAAAGCGGCCCAGGAGATCGTCTCGAAACGCGCTCTCCTCTGTATCCAGGTCTTCATTGGTTGCGGCAATAAGGCGCACATTTACCGGGATATCCTCTTCGCTACCCATCCGCCGTATCACATCATCTTCCATGACTCGCAACAGCATGCCCTGCACATCGGGTCGAAGCGAATTGATTTCATCGAGAAAGAGCGTGCCATTATTTGCTTGCTCAAACAAACCCTTATACTGCTTGTGTGCGTTCGTAAAGGCATTCCTTTCATGTCCAAACAATTGACTTTCCGCCAGATTTCCCAATCTCGCGCAATTTTCTGCTCGATACACCTTCGATCCCCCATTTGCTTTGTGCAAAGCGGCAGCAACCAGTTCTTTGCCAGATCCAGTGGGACCTGTGATCAATACTGAATGACTATAAGGCGCGTATAGTCTAATGCTATTCTTAATATCCCGAATGCTGTCACTCTGACCAATAATTTCTGGAAACGCATTTTCTGTACCCGATGCTATCCGCTCCATATACTGCTCTTGCATCTGCTTTGCGTAATCATTGACTGCCTGTTGTGTCAATCGCAATGTGTCTTCGGTATATTGCCCGGGTGCCACGAACTGCACCACATCGCGCAATCGACAAAATGGTACGTCAGCCAATTCAATGCTCACAGCATCGCTCATAACTTTCTGGCCTCTGACAATCAGAGGCTCTTCTCGACCTGTGCTGCGATTAGACACCATAATCGGTTCAGGGTTCTTTGATGGATAATAATAGGACGCATCGCTTCTCTCAATCTCGGGCATAGAAACCAGAACGTGATAAAGCCGGTCTTGAGGCCGACCAAAAAAGTGAATGGCAGCCCCCAGTATAAAGCCCATAGACTTTCTTCCACCGGCAAGCGAGCAGTGCAACGCCACTTGATCATCGTGCGCCAGTGTCTCTATCAATTCGAAAATGCCGTCTCGCGCAATGCGATTATCTTCCGAGGTGCGGATATCGTCTAAAAAATTGCCCTCGGCGTCTTCAAATACGTGGATATGATCGGGATCGAACGCGACAGTCTTGGGATCGATATTGTAATCTGACAACATCTCCTCAAAGCGGCCTTCGTCCAAAAGACGTTTCTGGCAGGTTTCTTTGCCCATGGTTGTCGTTATGACAAACACTTCATCGATTGGTACATGGCGTTGAATACGCAATGCCCAGAAGGTTTCTGTCATAACTTGTGGTGTGTTGCCAACTACAGCGACCAATTTGTGTTGCATATCGTTATCCTCTTGAGAAGCTGTTTTAAAATTAATACCTGATGTTACGCATGTCCGGCGTTTTGTCATGCTGAGCGTAGCCGAAGCATCTTTTCCACCTGAGTTGGTAAGAGATGAACTGGCCTGAGAGGCGGCCAGTTGTACCCCGCTCCTTCGACTCCGCTGCGCTCCGCTCAGAATGACAGGGCAATAGCGCATAGCTGAGAAGGGGCAAAATGAGTTTTAAAACAGTCTCTAAGGCATTCTTCAGTAGGTTTATCATTTGCCATCAATTTGCCCAGCCTCTTGTTGGACCTTACTTTACAAACCGATTAAACACATTCTCCATCATGCGCTGCACGCGCGGGCCCAATCCAATGCCTCCCACAACAATCTTACCTGAGGATGATACGATCAACGACCCTTCGGCGCCGGAAACATCTCATAGACTTGTTGTATAAGCCTATCTTTCAGGTCCTGGACCTGAACCGCATTCTGATAAACAAGAAATGCGCATACCAACTCCCGCCTCCGATCAATTCGAAAATGCGCCCCCCACGCGCCGCCGTGAAAAACGAGATCGGCCAGGCCGGACTCTGAAACGTCGCCCCGGAACCATCCCAATCCGTAGGTCCTCCGAGGTCTGTCAGGTGACTGTAGTCGCCGCATCTCGCTTATGGATGCCCTGGAAAGGATTCGCTTTCCGTCAAACACGCCGTCGTTCAGGTGCATCTGACCGAACACCGTCAGCTCGTCCAACGTGGTAAACAGCGATCCCCCCGACAGGATGAAGCGGAAATCCTCGATCTCCGCCATGGAACGTTGTCTCTGTAGTTTCCCTTTTTGTCTCAGATACCCCGTGGGCACCGTCTTTCGCGCTTCGATAGAGGGCAAAAAGGTCGTGTTATTCAGACCCAGGGGGCGAAACAAAGCATCCTGCGCAATCTCCTCGAGCGACTGGCCAAGAGCGACTTCAGCGACACGACCCAACACGCAATATCCAGTGCCGGAATAGATCCATTTCGTTCCCGGCTCATAGACGAGATCGTACTCTGCAATGCCATTGACCGCTTCGGCCAGCGGGCGTTCGAAATTGCGGATGAGATCCATCTTCTCGGGAGTGATTCCCTGGTTCCCCCAAAAGCCTGCGGTGTGCGATAGCAGGTGGCGAATCGTCATCGGCCGCGCAGGCGACTGGTCAACCCTTACTTCTTTGAACTCCGGCAGGTATTTCTCCACCGGATCGTCCAAGTTCACCTTCCCCTGTTCAACCAGGGCCATTACCACGCTTGCCATAAAGGGCTTGGAGACAGATGCGATCGGAAGCAATTCGTCCGTAGTGAATGGTCGCTTCGCTTCGATATCGGCATATCCGAACGCCTCTCGAAAGACGATTTCTCCTTTGTGTGCGACAAGAAAAGAGCCCCCTGCAATCAGCTCTTGTTGTACGGCCTGACGCATAATGTCATCAAGCGAGTCGATCTGGTCTTGTGTCACGCTATGCGAATGTAGGTCTTTTGCAGTAGGTATCTTCAAACTGTTTTCTCTGTCCATTCTGTCGCTCCTATTATGTCCGCTGAGTCAGTATGTAAAGACCGTGACTCACACCTCGATATGCCCAAACCCGGTCTCACTGAGTATTTTTTTCCAGATTTCGACATGGGCTTCGTGCCTGACCTTTGGTCGGTAGCCTATACGCAGGTAGGTCTTTAGTGCCGCCCGAAGAGGCGGATTCGTGTGAAGTGTGGCATCAGTACAGCCGTCTGTTTTGAATGATTCTGTTGCGACGCAAGAAACGCAGAAACCGAGTTTGCGACCGGCCCCGCAGTCTGATGAACGAGAAATACGCTCACTATCTCCCGCCTCCGGTCAATTCGCAAATGTGCGCCTAACGCACCGTTGTGAAAAACGAGATCGGCCAGGCCAGACTCTGAAACGTCGCCTCGAAACCATCCCAATCCGTAAGCCCGCGGACGTTCTTCAGGTATCTGGAGTCGCCGCATCTCGGCTACAGAAGCCTCTTACTTCTCCCTTTTTTTAGTTTTCCACCATCAATTATCGCGTCTCGTTCATCCAGAAACGAAAGATCCGGGTTAGTATTCAGAGAATCCCCAGCCTACAGGCCCGAGCTTTTTTGGCAAGAGCGGCAAAACGATTGCGATAATGAAGATCTCATTCATGAAATATCTCCTGTGTTCATGTTCGCCGAGATTGCCCATATGGTTGTTTTTTCTTTTTTTGGTGCGCGGAAATTATTCCGCTACTCAAGATGATCGCCAATGCCGTTCTTGTTTTTATCTGTAACGCCGGAGAGGGGATGCTCCACCACCGCTTTCCAGGCGATTTCGCGGAAAATTTCGTCAAGGTCGGCGCTTAGGAAACTCGGATTCCTATTGAACTTGATAGGCGCTGAAATGAGTTCGGGGGATTTGCCGTAGAGCGTGGCGTAGAAGACATAGCCCTCCAGGCGGTCGAAGCCGGGCCCCAAGTGGCCGCGTTGGTCTGCCCAGATAGAACTTTCTTTTCCGCCAATGACCTTATACAGGCCTTCTACGCCGGGAAGCTCTCCTCGGATGAAGCGTTTGGCCGCCTCCGTCATGGCGGCGCGCGTCGGCAAGATGTAGACTTCATCGGTTGATTCGCGCAGCGTTTTCACGAAGTCCGCAAAGCCAGTGTTCACAGGGGCGTTGAGCTGATCGAAGACCGCATCGGTGAAGAACGCTTCAGACTCCGGGTTTCCTTTCCGATTGAAGACTCTCTGGACCTGAGATAGCGTGGGCCAGCCGTCGATGAGAAAAAACTTCATGCCGGGATTGTATTGTTCGCAGAAATCGATCCAGCACGTGTAAAATTCCGGACGATCACCGACGTAGGGTCCCCAGATCATCGCCTCCCATTCCGCGTTGGAAATAGCAGACAGCAGTTTGGGCAGGGGCTTGCCGTCGAATTGGAAGATGCCATTTTCCTGCTCCCATTTGTAGCGAACGCTGCCCTTTTCCCCGCCGCCGTTATGCAGGCAAAAGGGCTGCTCGAACCCGGCGGCACGGGTGATGGCGGGTAAGGTTCTGTAGCCGGGCGCAGTGAAGCTGTGGCCCGTGCCCACGATGCGCATGATGCCGTCGGCAGGCTTGGGAAAGGAAAGGGCGTCGCCCGCATCCACATAACTTCGACCCGCAGGGCCGCGCTTATAAATTGCCATAATCTCATCAGGCGTCTTAAAGCTTACCGCGTGCGGCGGGAATTCATCCTTCTCCCAGCCGGGATGAAATCTCCCCTTCCATTGCGCTGCTGCGGTCTCAGCTTGCTCCTTGTGCGCGCGGGCGGCCTTGATCTCCTCTGCGGTCAGCTTGCCATCGCCATCCGCATCCGCGCCGGGATGTTGCCTGAGGAATCGAGATAGTTCTTCTTCGGAGAACTGTTGCGCTTGCGCATTCGAGAAGGGTGCGGCCGCCACCAGGGCGAGGATCACTAAGAGTAGGATTGGGCGTTGTTTGTTCATGGTTTCTCCTTATTAACTGATATTTCCCACATACAACCGCTCGCGCCTATCGCGAACAGGTTTCAATTATATTATCGACGTTTCCCTGCGTGCGAACCATCAAGGTGCCTTTCCATGTCCCGGAGAATCACCATCTTGGCGTTCGGTATGGCCTCCTGGGTATCCCACTGGGCCTTGAGCACCACATCTCCTTTTTTTTTCGAAACGAAAGATCCGGGTTAGTATTCAGAGAATCCCCAGCCTACAGGCCCGAGCTTTTTTGGCAAGAGCGGCAAATAGAGCTTCCGCCAGACGTGGTCGCCACTCACGACGTTGTCTGCCGATTTCTCATCCCATATTTCCATAAAGGCTTCTCCACCTGATACGGTATGGCTCTTGTCCAGTTCCACTTCTTCCTGGCCTGGTTTCTTGATCCACAGACGATATCGGTATCTGCCAAGGGGCTGATCCAGTGGCACTTCTATAAGACTCACGCCTCTCATACTTATGTCCGCCGCAATCTCTCCCTTTGTTTCGAAATCGGGTGCATCAAGGCCTTCTACCGGGCTGAGTTCTACGCGATAGGTGGTCCCTGGTTCTCCCGTGCAAACCAGTGTGATGGTATCGCCTCTCATGATGCCGACTGGCATATCCATACTGAATGGATGCATGCCGTCTTTCAGCCCAAGTTTCTCAAAACGGCGTGTCTTTCTGTTGACCAGGAAGTATTCTTTGCCGGGGTCAACCAATGGACCCTTTGGCGCCTTTGGGTCCACAAATTGCGAGAGGGCCTCCCACAGTTTCTCATGTAAGACGATACCTCCTTGGGGCGTTCTTCGGAAAGCGTGGCCAGCGCGCACGATATGATCCACATGGAGCCGAACATCTCCCTTTTTCTTCATTTTTTCTTCGAGCTTATTCGCATATTCGAGCATGTTGAAGTGAGGCAGGACATCATTCGTTCTTACTTCGAGAAACAGCGACGTTCCCGCTTCCAATATCCCATCCATCATTCTGTCCGAGAATTGACGCCAGTCAGGATTGGTGCCTTCTTTTCCTGAAAGGACATATGTCGCTACTTCAAAAACATCTTTACCTGTGAAGTGCGTGTTGACAAGGGCTTTCTCATTGATGTCTTCTGCGCGGACATGAATACCATCTGTAGCCGGATATCTCCACCCCGGTTTCCAGGCATCGTGAAATCCCGTTACCTTACAGAGATTCATGAGCTGCTTGGGATAGGTTGCTGTATAAATTGTCTTTCTGTTGTCGGGGTTCGAAGCAAAGGAACCTGCGGAGACAAATTTCATGGTGTAATCAAGGTTCAGAGGATTGCTTGCCATGAGCACTGCGGTTATCCCGCTTCTGGAATTTCCGGTTGCCATGACACAGTGACGGTCTCCGCCAAGTTCCTTGGCCGCGTAATCGATGATTTTTCCAAATTGCTGAAATGCCCTTGGATTTCGTGTGTAGGTGGCCCAGGCGCCTCCCCCATTCCAGATCACACCGATCGCGCCTGTGCGTCCCTCGATGCCGCTCTTGGCAACGATAGACCCAATGGCAGCGCCTCTGCCTGATCGATGGAACACATGTTCATTAAGATCGTAGTGACCTACTGTAACGATCGGATAAGTGCCTTCAGGCGCGTCGCTCTTCCAGTTTGGCGGCAGGAAGAAAGTTGCCAAACATCCAGGATCATCGTCGCTGCTTTTGATAATCTTTGCATGCAGCACCTGGACATAACCGGGAGCCTCTTTGAGCCTTGTGGGCGCATTTCGACTTGTGAAGGCGTCCGGACGATAAAACTTTAGCTCAACACCGGTTTCTTTGGCTACTTGCTCTGCCACATCGCTGACGCGTTTGGCACCGAAGGTTCTCAGGCTGAAATTCATGCCCACGTAATGATTCAGATCTGGCAGAAAATTGCTGTTTCCCTCCCGATAATAATAGTAAGAATCACCAGGCCGATATTTTTCTTCGGGCGGCGGCACCGTGTAGTCCGGTTTGTCGTTGGTCATGTATTCAAAGGCGTTCTTCTCATTGCTCCAGTGGGTGACAATGGGAAGTTCATGCTGGATGGGTTCTTGGGCTCTGACACTCGAAATCATGGTCAAAGCAACGATTGCGATAATGAGGATCTCATTCATGAAATATCTCCTGGTCGGCTGACCCGTCTGATTGTCATGTTCATCTGAATCCTCCCGAACGTCTTTGAACTCATAACGATCCTCCGCTTTGTCTTTTTCATCTTACTTTTTCATTTGATGGAGATTACTTGACGAACCAATCAAACACATTTTTTGTCATACGTTGAACGCGCGGGTCCGGACCTTTCGGCTTGGCATGCCTATGTGCGGGCAATACGTGGTCGGGAGGCGACGACAAACCTTGCGCCCACCAGATCGTCCCGGCGTTGAATACGACATTATTCTTTGGCCCATCGTAGATCGTAGCGGCATGAGGACTGTACCTACGATTCTTCGGTAGCATCGGTCCCTCGGCCAGAACTTCAAAGTTAGGCAGTTCGAGAGCAGGCGATCCATGCCATTCCCAGCCCACCAGGCCTTTGATCGTGTCGCCTTCTTTCATGCCCGTGCCTTCATACAGCCAGTGATCGGCATTGGCGCAGGTCCAATCGCCTCCGCCAACGCCGGCGGTGCGTCCCCCCATGAGCAACGCCGCGTCCGGTCCCGCTGGATACTTGGCGGGGGTGCCGCGTCGCTTGTTCAACATCTTGCTGAGTTCCTCACCAAGGAACTTATCTTCGCGTCGCATGATCCGGTGGAGCTGCCCCTCGGCAGAGGGCAGTAAGGGCACCACACCCCAAACCGAATTACCACTCAGGAACGCAAGGTTGACACCGGCGTCCCGAGCCTCGATGACGTTGTCGTACATCTCTCGGGTCCAATACTCGTCATGGCCCACGGAGATAAAGCCTTTCGCGCGTTGTAATCTCGGACCGTGCCTGTGCGTATCCACATTTGAGATATACGACACATCGTAGCCCTGCTGCTCTATCCAATAGGAGAGGGGGAATTCCCAAAGAAGAAACTCGCCCGTGCCCACGGACCTGGGATTCTTGACAAGATGATCCTGGCAGAACTGCGCGTAGGGGCGGTCAAAACTCACCCATCCGGTATCGTTCGCGTTGGTGCTCCACTTTTTCCTTTTCTTATGTCCCGTGTAGCCATTCTCGTCGTTGTGGTAAAGAGACCACTCGTTAGTAGGCCAACTGTTGTAGGCTTGCCAGGTCATGTCGCTGCACTGGAAGAGCAAGTCGCAGGGGCGATCATCGCGCACAATAAAGATGACGTAGCTTTGCACGCCCTCTTCTTTTGCAGTGAGTTTGCCCAGATAGACGCCGCTCAGCCAATCGTCGGGAATCTCAAATTCTACGGAAGGTTCCCACTTGCATTCGCGCAGGCGGTTCTCACCGATTGGGGGATCCGGTTGGGTTTTGCCCTGTATAGAATCAAAGCGCTTCATGAAACGACCGCCGGTTCCGCCGTAGTAACCCGTGCGGAAGATCTCCAGATCAAACTGGGACACTGGATTCGTGCTCACCATGACCTTGATCGTGTCGCCAGCGCTCACGCTCGTCTCGGAGCAGTAGCCCTCGATTCGTGGGGAACGCCACAACGCCACCGGTTCGATGTCGTTGATGTCGGTCTTAGTGAGCAACCAGTCCCGCGTTCCACGCTCGGCGTTTTCGAGTTGGATGCGATTGCGTAGTTTTGATTTCGATACGTTTGAATTTCCATAGACCTGTGGCGCGCCGAAGGTTCCGGCTGCGAGCCCGAGACTTGCGGCGGCGACGCCTTTGATTAAATCGCGGCGATTCAGACCGCTTTGATACGTAAAGCGCTTCCAAAAATCAAAAACTGCTTTCAAATCTTTGCTCATAATACACACTCCTGCAAAAGGCTATAAATTTGCAACCCACCAGAACATGAGGAAATGCCGCTAATCCTTTTTGCCTTCGGTTTGTTTGCGATATTTTGAAGTCACCAACTCTATCTCATCGAGCAGGGCCTCAACTGATACGTCTTTGGCGATGGTGGTATTTAGAGAACCATAATGGATCTCGAGACATTCCAGGAGTAATGCCTTGATCTTGTCTTCGTCAGGCCTGTGCGGTATTGGACTTTCCTTATCATCATAGAGCTTGTCGAGTTCCGCTTTTTTGCGATCAAAGAATTCCCTGAGCTGCTCCTTTGTCCATTCTCCCCGACGGATTGACTTGTAGATTTCTTTATACCGATCAAGCACAATATCGCCTTCTCGCATGATCATTTCGCACTCGTATGCCAGGCGAACCAAATGATACCCGAATTTGGTATCATATCCAAACTGTTCGATATCTGATTGCCGGCGCGGGTTTGTGCGGCTTTCTGCATCGAGCTTCTTGAGCTGGGAATGGGCATAACCCAAAAACTTGTGGTATGCCCCCTTGTGCAAAAAAGCTTTTCGGCTTTGCCGCATGCGATCATAAATCTGGGAGGTAGATAACAGACATCTGGGAGGCAGGAATAGAATCTCCACCATATTTGGATTATTCTCCATTGCAAGCTGGAAGAATTTCACGATGTTGTAGATCGCAATGTCATAAGTTTTCCGCTCATCCTTTGCTTCTATGCCGTGCGCCTGGAATTGATCGAACTTTGGGGGTTGTGTACCGAAACCCTGGATATATCCTGCAAGGTGGGGGAAAATAACTGTCTTTGGAGGGATGACGATTCCGATAATATCCCGATCAGCCTTTTTGGGGTCTTCGCATCCGTAGGCAAAAGATCCGGTTAGTCCTTCGAGCATCATGTTGTCTGGCAGCCAGGGTGGGGGATGAATGAGGCCCTTATTGGCAAGCCTCGCTGTGCGTGTGAGTTTCTTTGTTTTCGGCATTCCCTTACCTCCTTTCTTTAAAACAGCTTCTGAATTTTTCTCTTTTGCCATTACATTCCCTTTTTTTGATCTTTTTTTCTGCCTTAAGCTCCAGCCACATGCGTATCATCCGCAAGATAAATGTGGCAATCGCCAGATATAAGACCGCATTCCATATCACCTTTGAACCAAAAATGCCGTACAACAATAACGACAGGACAAAAGCGATAGGAAATAAATATCGAAAAATACGGATTTGCTCTTGTCGTGAAAGACGGTTCATGATTTTGTATTGCTCCGTTTCGTTATCCTCTTGAGACCTCTCATTGACTTTTGTAGTATAACACAGTACTTTTGGAATATCAATTTATGAGTGTTTGTCTGGCATCTAATAAAGAGAATTGAGGAGCGGTGTATAACTGCGTAGCAGTTCATTGCCCCCCACTCCCAATTTTTAATTACAAGGATTGATACTATGACTCGACAACCATTCTCGCCACCATCTCGGAAGCTACCAGGTTGGTTCTACGAATCGAAACCTGCCCAAGAAATCATCACAAAAGCATTTGTTCAAGCAAGTAGAGAACGCGCTATCGAATTTATTTTAAAAGCTTTAGAACTGCGCTTTGATCCCGACTCTGACCAGGCCTGGCTGCTGGCTGCCCGTATTGCGGCCCTCGAAGATTTGGAAAGCCTCAATAGGTTCCATCGTGCGGCGATACAGGTGCCTACTCTGGCGGCGTTTCAAGACTTGTTATCGGAGGCGTTCAGGTCCGAATCATCCATTGGTCAGCTAGTCGTCGAAGAAGGTTTTGAGGAAGGGAGCAGAAAATACGCCATCAAATTTCTCCGTGAAGTGTTAGACCTTCGCTTTGAT
Source organism: uncultured Latescibacterota bacterium (assembly GCA_951812755.1). Taxonomy (GTDB): domain Bacteria; phylum Latescibacterota; class UBA2968; order UBA2968; family UBA2968; genus VXRD01. Next base: position 5,989,455 of record OX638329.1, on the reverse strand, counting down.
ACGGACGAGGTGAGGCAGTTGACCGCGCGTATTGCGGGTATTAAAGATGTGCAACGACTCAAGCAATTACATTGTGCGGCGATACAGGCGTCCGATCTTGAAGAATTCAGACGCCTGTTAGATGATATGATAGTGGCGTGACGAAATTTCTCCAAATTCTCCCCACTGCTTGCAATCCAAATCTATCCAACTAAATCACCCCTGAAGAGTATATCTCTCCAGGGGTTTTAAAATTTTGCAATATGTGGAGGACATCAGGGCAATGCGTCAACTCGTTCCACTTCTGTAATTAAGATTTGATTCACCACTTCACCCAAATCTTTGCCTCTTTTCTCCGCGATCTGTTCAAGCCGGTGCTGGAGTTTCGCATCAAGGTAAATCGGCAGCCGAATTTCAGCGCCCTTGCGGTAAAATTTTCCTCTTTCGGCTTTGGAGAAATCGTATTCTGGCTTCATGGATTAGTCACTTATTGTCCTATCAATTTCCACCTATCAATGGTTCGGACACTTTTCGATAGATTTTTAACCAGCCAAAAATTCTAAGTTTCTATAAAACAAATATTTATGGAATGATCTGTTTTTTTATCAAACTCAGGGTGCAGACCTAAGTTTAAAATAAAACATCTGGCCTCATCTAACTTGTTGATTTCAAAGAACCTTCTACAGCCAAAAACTGTCCGAAGTATTGACCTATAATTCACTCAAAAAAATGAGATACTTTACTACTGTACCTTATAATAGCAAATGAGTGATGTAAATACAATGCGAAAAATCAGATTGCCCGACGGATGCGGATGTCTGAATTGAGGCGATCGATGAGATGGTCCATGCAAAAATTGGCGTAAGGACGGTCAAAACTCACCCACCCGGTATCGTTCGCGTTGGTGCTCCACTTTTTTCTTTTCTTATATCCCGTGTAGCCATTCTCGTCGTTGTGGTAAAGAGACCACTCGTTAGTAGGCCAACTGTTGTAGGCTTGCCAGGTCATGTCGCTACACTGGAAGAGCAAATCGCAGGGGCGATCATCGCGCACAATAAAGATGACGTAGCTTTGCACGCCCTCTTCTTTCGCAGTGAGTTTGCCCAGATAGACGCCGCTCAGCCAATCGTCTGGAATCTCGAATTCTACGGAAGGTTCCCACTTGCATTCGCGCAGACGGTTCTCGCCGATTGGGGGATCCGGTTGGGTTTTACCCGGCATCGAATCGAAACGCTTCATGAACCGCCCACCGGTGCCGCCGTAGTAACCCGTGCGGTAGATTTCGAGGCTGAACTCCGATACCGGGTTCGTGCTCACCATGACCTTGATCGTGTCGCCAGCGCTCACGCTCGTCTCGGAGCAGTAGCCCTCGATTCGCGGGGAACGCCACAACGCCACCGGTTCGATGTCGTTGATGTCGGTCTTAGTGAGCAACCAGTCCCGCGTTCCACGCTCGGCGTTTTCGAGTTGGATACGATTGCGTAGTTTTGATTTCGATACGTTTGAATTTCCGTAGAGCTGTGGCGCGCCGAAGGTTCCGGCTGCGAGCCCGAGACTTGCGGCGGCGACGCCTTTGATTAAATCGCGGCGATTCAGGCCATTTTGACACGCAAAACGCTTCCAAAAATGAAAAACTGCTTTCAAATCTTTGCTCATAATACACTCCTGATAACGAAATACTTGACACTTCCCAACCGCGTCCTATAATAGCCACTGAATTGTATAAATACAATACGAAAAATTGAATTGTGGGATGGCCTCTCGTATCAGTGCTGTGGTTGCCCTTGTATTTATTTTTCAGCCTCGCTCTGTTGCGGGGAGAGGTGCCTTTCATCTGTGTGTATCTGCGTTCATCTGCGGATGCTTTTTCCAATGGAGTTCTCTATGGCATCGACGACCAATTATCTCGCTTATGATTTGGGTGCGTCCAGCGGCCGGGCTGTTTTGGGGCGTTTTGATGGCGCGCGTCTGGATATTGAAGAGATTCACCGTTTTCCCAATCAGGGGATACCTGTTGGCAATCACTATTATTGGGATGCGCTGCGGCTGTTTGACGAGATGTGTACGGGGTTGCGTCTCGCTGTTCGGTCGGGGGAACCACTCAATGGCATGGGCTGTGATACGTGGGGGGTCGATTATGGCTTGCTCGACGCGCAGGACAATTTGCTCGGCAATCCCTTTTGTTACCGCGATGAGCGCACACAGGGGATGATGGAGGTGGCGTTTGAGCGCGTTTCTCGCGAGGAGATTTTCGAGCATACGGGTATTCAGTTTATGGAGCTTAACACGCTGTATCAGTTGCTCGCGCAGCGTCTGTCGCAGTCGCCCCAACTCGATATTGCGCGCACGTTTCTCACGATGCCCGATTTGTTCAATTTCTGGTTCACGGGTATGAAGGTGTGTGAGTATTCCAATGCAACTACCACGCAGTTCTACAATCCGCGCGAGAATGCCTGGGCAAAATCAATGCTCAATGCACTCGATATTCCCACGGATATGCTTCCGGATGTGGTGTCGCCAGGTACGGTGCTGGGTCCCATGCGCAAGAGCATTGCGGATGAGATGGGTATTGCACCTGTTGATGTGATTGCACCGGCTTGTCACGATACGGGATCGGCGGTTGCGGCTGTGCCCCATTCTTCGCCCGATGCGGTTTATATCAGTTGTGGCACGTGGGCGTTGATGGGTGCGGAACTGCCCGCGCCCGCGATTAATCAAAGTGCGCTCGCGCACAATTTTACCAATGAGGGCGGTGTTGATCATACGATTCGATTTCTGAAGAATATTTCGGGGCTGTGGATCGTGCAGGAGTGCCGCCGCGTGTGGGCTTTGGCGGGGAAAGAGTATTCGTGGGAGGAGTTGATGGGGCTGGCGATGGCGTCAGATAGGCTCGCGTCGTTTATCGATCCGGATCACGCGGATTTTGGCACGCCCGGGGATATGCCGTCCCGCATCCGGGATTTTTGCAGGCGCACGGGTCAAAGGTTGCCCGATAGCGAAGGGGATATTATTCGCACGGCGCTGGAGAGTCTGGCGCTTAAGTGTCGCTTTGTTCTGGGTCAGCTCGAAGATGTATTGGGCAAGACGCTCGGGGATATTCACATTGTGGGTGGGGGCATACACAATACGCTTTTGTGCCAGTTTATCGCTTCTGCAACAGGGCGCGCGGTGCTGTCAGGCCCGGCTGAAGCTACGGCAATGGGCAATCTTTTGATGCAGGCGATGGGCAAAGGGCAGATTGGTTCTTTGGATGAACTCCGGGATATTGTGCGCGCTTCTACTGCGATTAAGACATACAGCCCGACGGATGCGGATGCCTGGGACGAGGCGTTTGAGAAATTTCAACAGGTGATTTAAGGAGGAGAGCGTTATGGTCAGGTTCGGTGTGGTCGGCTTGAAGGGCATGGGCGGGCAGCATGTGCGGGAGATTTCAGGATTGGATCGGGCGGAGTTGGTGGCGGTGGCAGATTTGGATCTGGATTATGCGCGGCAGGTGGGAGAAGAACGGGGTGCGCGTGCCTGGGGCGATTACCGGGAGATGATCGAGGCCGAGGATCTGGATGCGGTGGTGATTGCCACGCCGCACCATCTCCACGCGCCGATGGGATTGCATTGTTTGGAGGCGGGGTTGCATACTTTTGTGGAGAAGCCGATTGCGAATACGGTTTCTGAAGCAGATAGGATGATCGAGGCGGCGCAGGCGCGGGATTTGAAGCTGGCTGTGGGGCACAATTATCGCACGTTTCCCGGCAATCGCGCGCTGAAGCGGCTGATTGATGAGGGGGCGCTGGGAGAGATTTACCGCGTGCTGTGGATGTGGATTGAGACGCGGCCAGAGGTGTATTACGACCGGGATATATGGCGGTGTACCTGGGAGCACGCAGGGGGTGGGGTGCTGATGAATCAGACGAGTCACGATCTGGATTTGCTGTGCTGGATGGTGGGCGATCCGGTTGCGGTTTCTGCGATGATGTGCAATTGGGGTCATCGTGTGGAGATTGAGGATACGGTTGTTGCCAATATCCGCTTTGCCTGTGGTGCCCATGCGAATGTGCAGTTGAGTACGTGTGATAGGCGGTTGAATTACAGGCAGATTTCAGGGGATCTGGGTACGATTGAGTTTCGGGATGAGAAGAATGCCAATTCAAAGGTGCCAGATGTGTTTCGGCTGGGACGATACGAGGCGCCTATGCGGGCGTTTATAAAGGGGGCAAAGGGGCATCAGCCAAACATTAACTGGGAGGATGTGCCGTCCGATGAGGGGGGACCAACTCTAATGGAGAGTTTTGTTTCGGCGATTCTGGATGGTGGCGAGGCGATTACAGATGGGGTGACGGCGCGGCGAACACTGGAGCTGATTAACGCGATTGTGCTTTCGGCTCTGCGAAAAGAAGAGGTCGCTATGCCGGTTGATCGGGATCGATACGATGAGCTTATGGAAGAGCTGAAGCGCGGAGAGACGCAGGTGGATAGGTTGTAGGATCTATGAAGTCGTTATTCATAAGGCCCTAAAAATCTCTCCCCGTCAAAGTGTATCATATGCGTCGGAGATTCAGCGATCCAGACTTCTGTCTCCCAGGAGATTTCAGGAAGATATCTCATCATATCTCTTCGAGTCAAAAATGTTGTAATAAAAACAAGTCCTGCTTTTGAGGTTTCAAAGAGTTGTTGCAACTCTCCTCGGCGTTTTGGGTCAACAGGGCCATGGCTGGTTACAGCTTCAATAAGCAGCAACCAATTTTTCTTCTGATGATGAATGACCACATCTGGCATCTTGCCGTGGTCTTCAATGTCCACACCTAACATTTCAAGTGCTTTCCTGTCAAAATAGGCAAATTTGCTGGCGGTATCCCCAAGATAGATTATCGTGCCTTCAGGTGCGAAATTTGGAAACATATCGTCGATAATTTTCTTAACAAGCTCGTTCTGTCCCCCAGGAGAGAGATTTACCTGGGTTGTGTTTGAAATATCAACGGGGATTTTTCGTTCCTGACGCTCCTGTGCATACTTCGCTTGCAAAGTCTCTATTGATTGCAAGAATCTTTTTAATTCTTCATTCCAGTTTGCACTGCCATAAGAGCGGATCAGGTCAAGCGTAGAATCTTCAATTTGATATACCGTATTAGGGCTGTTGGTCGGTCTATCAGGGGCATCGGGGTTGATGCGGATAATGCCAGCATCCAAAAATTGATGTACTGTCTGTCTTCTGACTGTCTCTCTCGTATTTGGTGCGTATTGTTTCCCATAATGGTCAGCCGCAAAATTCATGATGGGTGTGATGCCAATCAAAGGATTATTCGCATTCTTCCACTGCATTTCAGACTTTACGTCAGTCAATGCCAGCAGGGTTAATGCTGAACGCTCATTTTGCTGGGCACCTGGCATACCAATAGATTTCAGAATTGCGAGTGCTGCTTCTATTTTTTGTTTTCTTTTGATTGGATCTGGTTTCCCGCTTTCATTTGCCATATCAAAGACCTCTTGTTCAATTAAATCATCCAACGCATCACCATCGGGTAATCTGTCCTTAATTTTTGTCCCCAGAGATTCGAGTTTTGCTCTTGAAGGGTATTTTAGACTTCTCAAGTCCGTAGCATTTACCTGGGTATGGCCGTTGAACAATCTGAAGTAAGCGTCAACCATCATTGAATTGAGAAAAACTGCCAGCCCTTTTGCAAGACTTGCGGGCAATCCTTTTCCATTGCAATGGAAATAATTCAGATGGTTTTCAAAGCCTACTGTTTCTGATTTTATTCTCTCTGGGTCATAGATAGCAGCTACGATTCTGCGCTTTTCTTCCTTTGAAGAGAAACGCCTTACTAAAACATACATGCCAGAAGGGACCAATAAATTTTGGGATTCTTCTGAAAAAATAATGGCATGGGGTTTCTTGCTGTTATTGGGGGGCCATTCAACAAAACCCTGCTGGAAATGCATGGGATAAATTAAGGGCACGGTTTTTTTATTTGGAATCTGTTTCAAGAATTTGTTCGCTCGGAAATCGACAACTCTGCCCGTTGATACGGAGATGCCGAGTTCCTCCAGAGTTGATTGAAAATGCTTCATCTTTTCGGCTATTTGATGGTCTGTCTCATCTGTAATGATGTGAATGAACTTATCGGGGTCCTCTGGATATATCACCTGGTCATATTCAACATCTCTCCAGAATAGAGGGTCTTCGGGAGATGAATGAGATGAAATCGCTATCTTTGATGGTTTTGCCTTAGATTTGATCGCCTGGAAAATGATGTTTTCTTGCAACACACCATCATCGCTGAAGGCCCTTTTTCTGGATTCAAAGATGTGTATTCTCTTTAATGCCATTTCTTCGAGAAAGTCATTTCTAAATGCTTTGAAATAAGGTCCATTGCAGAAGCTTCTCGGTGTGATTGCAACGAGTTGTCCTTCGTCAGTTAGTAATTTTTTGATTATTGCAAGAAAGGCGGTATAAAGATTGCTCGTTTCAATCCCAAGGCGACGCAACAATTTTCTGTGTTCAGAAGAACTCTGAATTTTTTTGTAGGGGGGATTGAGAATAGCGTAATTGAACTTCTCGACATGAGGAGAGAACAGATCTTGTCTGAGCGCAGATGTAGCAGCTTTGACAAAGTCTTCATTGATCACTTTGTAGCTAAAATGCATGCCGAGTTGCTCACATTTTGAGCGGCAAGCGTTCAATGTATTTTCTAAAAATGGTATCAATGAGGCATCAATTTCATAGGCTGTGATTGTAAATTCCTTTGGGACCTGCTTCTGTGTGCAGACATAATCGACAAAAGCGGCAGAAAGAGAACCTATTCCGGCACCAGCATCGAGTAAGTGAACAGATGCTTCTGATATGTGAAACATCTGTGCCATGAACTCAGCTATTGGAGCAGGTGTAAAGAACTGGCCAAGGTGGTTTTTCTTTTTGCCATTTACATCGAGGTTAGATCTAAGAAGATCAACGTGGCTCAGTATGTTGTGTTGTTCATTGATATCTATCATTTTACGCGGTGAGATTTTAGATGGTTTCGCACAGGGAAAAATCCTCCAGGTTTCTTCCCTTTCAGTATATTATAGATCAAACAGGTCGCTTGTCAATATATCTGGTGGCACTTTTGCTGTTTTAACTCAATAGGAGAACGAGAATGAGACTTTCGTGGATGACTTATGGTGTTTTGAAGGCGCTTTCCCGACGGGATTTGTTGCAGATGTTGAAGGATCACGGGTTTGAAGGGGTGGAGTTTCGCACGGATGCGGGGCACGGTCATGGGGTGGAGGCGTCGATTGATGAAGCAGAGCGAGAGCAGGTGGTGGCGGATTGCGAGGCGATGGGGATCGATATTATGAGTGTTGCGACGGGTAATCGGTATCACGATACGGATCCGGACGAGCTTCGGGATCATATTGATCAGACGATGGTCCGGATGGATCTGGCATCGGATCTGGGCGCGTCTCGCGTGCGCGTATTTGGAAATAATTTCCCAGCAGAAGTGCATAGGGAACAGACGATTGCTCAGGTGGCAGAGGCGCTGAAGCCGCTGTGTGATTACGGTGCTGAGAAGGGGGTGAAGCCGTGTCTGGAGTTGCACGGTGAGTTCGATTGGCAGACGTGCAGATCGGTGGCTGAGCAGGTGGATCACGAGAATTTTGGGTTGGTCTGGAATTCGGTGCCGCAAGATGTGGTTGATGGGTCTGTGAAACAGGCGCTGGATACGGTTTGGCCCTGGCTGGACCATGTGCATATGCACGATCTGGCTGGACAGGGCTATCCGTATCGCGAGTTGTTCCGGCTGTTGCACGAGAAGGGATATGAAGGGTACATGTCGGCAGAGACAGAGCGACGTCCCGATAAAGGGGTGGGCGATCTGTGGATGTTTGTGGCTTATTATTCAGATTTGTTCAGAGCGTATCGCGATCTCGCACGGGTTTAAAAAGTTGTCCATCTGAATCGAGAAATGTATTAATCCTACGCCTCAATCAACCTTATCAACAGTGCCATTAGTCCAGTCATGTAGGAGGGAAATCCTTTTCCCGACCTTATGCTTTAATCACCCCTATTAACAGCGCCGTCATCGCGGCATGGTTTTAGCCGCGATCCAGTCTATCAAAGAAGCCTCTTGTGTAGTTGCTGATCAGAGAATTTGATTACCTGGATAATATATTATATATTGATTTTATGTCACTTGAAGATATTGTTTTGTCAACAGTGCCCTCTGTCAACGGGCATGTGATAAGATTGACCCACAGGCAATGGGTTCATATCACCGAGTCTCATGATTATATGGTCGGAAATCGGGAGAAGGTGCTTGAAACAGTTGCCGATCTTGATTGCCTTACCGTGGGAGATCTGGGAGCAACAATTGCATTGCGACGTTATGCAGCAACTAATATCACTACAAAAACCTGTATTGCCATATATCGCGATGAAGAAAATGGATTTATTATTACAGCATTTTTAACTTCAAGGCCGGATAAAATTATGCGCAGGAGAACTACGATATGGACACGTCCACAATTGACCTGACATTTGCTACCGAACTATTGCGTTTGCCATATTCGCAAGTTTGGAGTGATTATGATGAAGGGGCTGATGTCTTGTATCTCAGCTTTGAAAAACCCCAGTGCGCCAATGACAGCGTAATGGAAGATGACGGGAATATTTACCACTATCGCGACAAACGTCTTGTTGGTATTACACTGCCCAATGCGCGAATGCGCTTTGGTTCGGATCGCTAAAATTCCTCAGCGAAAGAGTGCGAGAAGGAAAATTTTCTTAGCAATATCATTGAGGTGACAATGGCTGAATATTCTGTCAACCGTCCATTGAATCGTGCGCCTGTTCATCCGGGTGAGATGAGAGAGGTTATAAGCACAAACGCCATCAGCTATTTTGCTGATGGCGTTTTTTTTGTTGGGATTGTGTGTCGCGAGGTTATCTGGTCAATACTTCCCTCAGGCGTGCGGTGGCGATTTCCTGGTCGTCTTCGATGAAGTTGGTTACGGCGACGCGGAAGGTGTTTGCGCTGCCGCGTGTCCATACGGATGGATTGCCCTGCCGAAGTTCTTCGATTATTTGCGCTGCGGTTTTGCCCAGTGCGGTTTCATCGACTGTGATGTGTACGCCGTTGGACAGGCTGCGCGCGTCGGTCGAGAATTTGGCTGTGATGTGGGGGATATCTTTCAGGTTTGATAGTAGCTCTTCGGATTTGCGTTTGTAGCCGGATAGGCGTGCTTCGTGGTCCATGCTGAACCATTCGCGCAGGGCAACGACGACGGCGATGACTTCTTGTCGATCCACTTTCAGGGGTCGGCCTATGGTGTCGTAGGGAGAGGTTTCATAACCGATGAAGGAGTGGAGATAGGCGGCGTCAATCAGGTCTTTGCGCCCGCACAAGATGCCTGTGGAGTGACACGAGCCAATGTATTTGGCACCGTAGCCGATCAAATCTATGCCCATGTCGGGATATTTTTGCATGGTTTCGAGTGGATAGACCTGGCTCGCTGCATCGACGATGACGGGGATCCCGTTGGCGTGGGCGATGCGGACCACGTCTTCGGGGGATAAGACGCCTGCCTGGCCTCCGGGTGCGAAATAGTGGATGGCTGCGGTCTGGTCTGATATGGCGGCTTCGAGTTGGGCTTCGGTTGTGCCGTTTTCATCGCCGACTTCGATGAGTTTGGCGCCGAAAATGGTGAGTACCGGGTCGTAGTGATACCGCTGTTTTTTTTGTATCAAAATGTGGTGCTTCATGCCCGTTGTATCGGGCAGTTGTTCCATTTTTTCCGGGTCGCTGCCCGACATGCAGGCGGCTGTGCTGAGGGCTAATGCTGCCGCGCATCCGGGTGTGACCATTGCCGCTTCTGCGCCGAGGGTGTCGGCGATGATTGTACCGGTTTTTTTAAGTAGTTCTTCCATGTCCGCAAAGTAGCGATTCGCAATGTCCATTGCGGCTTGCACCTCAGGTCCCACACGCGACCCGCCAATGACTGTCTGGTAACCCGATGCGTTGATTACAGGGACAACGCCCAGGTCTTCGTAGATTTGACGCGCTTTGCTCATGATTTTCCTCCGGAAATATTTTTAATGCCTGCTGGATAACAACTCTGTTTCAATGATATTTCCATCATCCAGAAACGCAATCGGCTCAGCTTCTTTGCCATTTTCCCACATCAAAGAATAAAACCAGATACCACTCTCACCGATGCAGAAATCTGCGGGGGTAAAGGTCATTTTTGAGTCCAGTGGAGGATCAGATTTTTCGGGATTGTATTCAGCGGACCAGCCAAATGCCTCGCCGCTCCATGTCTGTCCTTTGGCGTGAAGCTTTTTAGCAAACGCCATAATATCGTCAATATCCGGAATGACGATAGACACGTTGATCCTTTCAAAAATATACCTTCAAAACAGAAAGTGGCAAGAGAGGTCTGCATTCAACATCATGTAAGATTAGACATTTATTCCTCTCGTGAGGTTGCATAAGCTGAGTTTTTCCATACTTCCTGGGCTACGCGAAGGATGTTGCCGCCGATGATTTTTGCGATGTCGTCGTCGCTGTAGCCCCGTTGCACAAGGCCCACGGTGAAGAGGGGCCAGTTGGTCCAGGTGAGGCTTTGTTCCTGGTGGGGTTGTCGCCATTCGGGGGAATGGAGAGGATCTCTGGGCGGCCAGAGTGCCTCCCAGCGGTTGCGCTGTTTGGGACGGACGTTGAGTTTGCGGTTGGCTTCGGCGATGTATTGAGAGGGGTAGCCTCGATCCGTGCCGATGGTGACGGCGTCGGTGCCAAAGGTTTTGGCGACGTAGTCGATGTGGTCGAGGAAGGCACTGATGTCGCCGTTGCCGCCGAGGAATGCGGGTACATTGGTGATGCCCATGGTGCCCCCGGTGTCGAGTACCGCGCGGATGATGTTGTCGGGTTTGCTTCGGATGTGTTCGTTGAGTGTACAGGCGACAGAGTGGCTGACGACAACGGGTTGTACGGATGCTTTTGCTGCGTCGAGGCAGGTTTGCCAGCCGGTGTGGGCGAGGTCAATGATGATGCCGAGGCGGTTCATTTCGGCGACTGTGGCATGTCCAAAGTCGCTCAAGCCCGCGTCGTTGGGTTCGCCGCAGCCGTCTCCGATGGGGTTGCGGCGGTTGTACGTGAGGTGCATCATGCGCGCGCCCAGTTGTGCAAAGACGCGGATGTAGCGCAGTTCTTCTTCCGGGTTGGTCTGGTCGCCGGCGAGTGGGATGCCGTTGCAGGTGAGATAGGTGCAGCGTTTGCCCGCTTTGTGCGCTGCTGCGATGTCGTCGGGTGTGGTGGCGCGCTGGAGGAAGTTGGGCATGGCGTCGGTGTTGTACGTGTGTCGGGCAAGGCGTTTGATGAGGCGCAGGGGGTCGTTGCATTCTTCGCCTGCGTTTTGAAAGGTGCAGGTGACGCCAGAGGCGTGCCAGATTTCCCGGTATTCTCGACGTAGTTCGGGGGTGAGTGCCCAGCGGGTCATGCCCATGTCTTCGGTGAGGTCTTGCAGTTCGCGGTCAGACGCGCCTGCTTCAATGGCGGCGTTGACGGGGTCGGGATCCACGGGTGAGCGCAGGCCCAGGCCGTAGGATTCGATGACGAGGGCGTGTTCGTGAAGTTCCAGGCCGTGTTCTATGTCGCGTTGGGACGGTTTGAGGATGTTGAGTGCTACGTCGCGGGCGTTTTGAATTTGGTCGTTCATGGTTGTTTTCCTGTTTTATATGTTAAGCGGTCAGGATCAGTCGCTGTAGCGCCGTCATCGCGGCATGATTTTAGCCGCGATCCAGAAGGTTTTTTTATAAAAAATCAATCAGGTCCTCGTTTTTTAGACGGTCGTTTTGTATGGTGAGGATCGCTTCGGGATAAAGTGTATAGGCCGCTTCTGCCCAGGATGTGTCAAAGGTATCGCCCGTGTTGTGTAAGAGCAAGTTATTTGGCGCGATGAGCGCGGCGGCATTGGGCAAGCCTCCCGCTTTGAGTATGCCGGGGATGGGCAGGCGATTGAGGTAGTCGTTCTCGGTTGTGGTGTTGAATGCGTTAATGTCGGAGACGATTTGTAGATCGGGGCGTTCTGAGATTGCACCTGCGATTATGGTCCAGAGTCCGGCATTGCCAAAGCCGACGATGTTTGTTGGGCCACCGGGTATGTGGCGCAGAGCGAGTGCGATGTCGTATATGCGCTCGGCGTCGTCGGTGCGGTTAAAGGTGTTGAAGAAGTTCCCGTCTCCGCGCGGTTCTTCGGGGTTTTCTTCGCCGATGTTTTGGCCCGTGCCAAAGGGGTCTATGGCATAGACGGTGTGGCTTTTGTCGAGGAGGGCATGGATGATGGGGGAGTACAGGGCGTTTATACCATGTGGGTGAATTAAGAGGGTGGATGTATCGGAGGGGGATTCGGGTGTGAAGGTGCGGATGGGGACGCGCACATTGCGGCGGTTGCCAATTAGTGTTCCGTCTTCTTTAGTGTTGTGTTGATAAGTGACGGTGCTGTTGTCGTAGCCTACGGTTATGCGCAGTGCTTCGCCCAGGGTGCGGCGATTTTTGGCGAGTGCGTCGGGTGTGTTTGGGCGATGGGTTTCCAGTGCGGTTTTGGATGCGGCGATGCACTGGCGGATGAGGTCTTCGTGTTGGGTGATTGCGCTGTCGGGCAGGCCATCGAAAAAGGCGAGCATGTCTTTGTGTTCTTCGAGTTCAAAGGGCGGTTCGCTAAAGTTGTCGTCAAAGGGCAGGTCCAGCCAGCGGGCGAACCAGCGGTACACGGCTTCGCGCATTTCGAGGTTGTAGCCGTGGGGCGCGTCTATCTGAATTTGAGAGATGCGGTCGTCGGCGTCGTAGAGGTCGTATATGCGTTTGATGGCGGGGTATTCAACGTCGGGTGTGTGTTGGGTCCAGTCCTGTGAGGAACTGACGAGGATGAGGGGTTTGGGCGCGAAGGTGGCGCCGATATCGACGTTGTTGGTGTCGATGCGCAACAGGGGCGCGTTTTCACAGACACAGCCGCCTTGCATGTAGGCGGAGACCATGCAGACGGGTGCGGCGACGTGCAAGCGGTCGTCAACGGCATAGAGATTATAGGTTTGGGTTCCTCCACCGGATTCGCCGGTGCAGCCCAGGCGGTTGGTATCGACTTCGGGGAGTTCGCAGAGGAAGTCGAGTGCGCGGATGCTGTTCCAGAGTTGAAAACCGAGGATGCCGATGTTCCAGAGCATGCGGTCGTCCTGTCTGTGGGGCCAGGGTGCGCGGTGTACAACACCGTAGGTTTCTTCCTGGTATGCGCCCGAGAGATGTCGCGCGCTGTCGTTGTAATCGACCATGTCCCACATGAAGGCTGTGCAGCCCATTCGGGCAAAGGTGAGGCCCCGTCCCGGGTAGGATGTGTCCCCGTGTTGCAGGCGGCCGAGTTGTGCATGCCCGTGTGGGCTTAAGATGCCGGGGTGGCTTTTGGGTTGTGGATCGAGGGGACGAAAGAGGCTGCCGCCCACGTAGAAGTTGGGCAAGCTCTGGAAGTAGGCTTTTTCGATGGTGTACCCGTCTCGTTCAATGCGGTCGTAGATGTGGATGTCGAGCGGGGGCTTTTCGGGCATTGGCCAGAGTCCAGCGGCAAAGAGGATTTGCTTTTTGAGTCTCGCCTTTTCTCGTTCCCATGTTTCGCGGTCGGGATATGTTGCGGGTGTAAATTCGGTGTTGGTGTGCGGGAGGTTTTGCCATCGGGGGTCCATGGGGTCTCCTGTAAAAGCGCGAATCAACGAATCAACGAATCAACGAATCAGCGAATCAACGAATCAGCGAATCAGCGAATCAACGAATCAGCGAATCAGCGAATCAACGAATCAACGAATCAACGAATCAACGAATCAGCGAATCAACGAATCAGCGAATCTACAAAGCCGTCATTGCGGCATGGTGTTAGCCGCCACGCGAAGCACAACGCCAGTAATCCAGAGGTTTTGGGTGGTTGGGCGGGGTTCGTCTATTCGTCTATTCGTCTATTCGTCTATTCGTCTATTCGTTCAATTGCCGCCGGGGCGCCGAAGTATTTTTTCAGGCGTTTTGCGTCAAATTTTTCCTGGCGGTCGTAGGTGTAGATGCCGTTTTGTTCTTGTTCGATGTCGGTGAGTTGCGTGTAGCAATACCCCGCGATGTTGGGGTGGTGGAGGAGTATGGCTGTGAGTTTTTCGATGCGGTGATACACTTCTTCGATGTCGGTGGGGCGTTTGCCATAGCCCCAGCTGCTTTTGCGGTCTGCGGCTTGTTCTGTTTCGACGGCATTGGGGTCCCACCAGGTGCCGCCGTATTCATCGACGACGTAAGGTTGTCCCTGATAGGGCACATTCAATTCGGGGAAGCGGATGGGTGTGTTTTCCCAGTCGTCAGGGGATACGGGAGCATAAGTTGCTTTGAATTTGACGGGGTCCTGTTCGTAGTCGTGTACGGTGTAGATGTCTGTGCAGACGTGTACGTAGCCACTGGTGTCGTGACAGGGGCGAGAAGGGTCGAGTGCTCTGGTGAGGTCGTAGGTTTCCTGTACTGCCCGGCGGTGCGCTTCAAAGTGGTTGGTTGCGCCGCCCCGGGTTTCGTTGTATGGGGTCCAGGCGAGGATAGAGGGGTGGTTGAGGTCGCGCAGGACGATTTCTCTCCATTCGCGCTGCTGGTTGTGTATTGATTGGGGGGATCCGAAGTTCATGCCCCAGTCGCAGTATTCGCCCCAGGTGAGATAGCCGAGTTTGTCAGCCCAGTAGTGAAAGCGTTCTTCGAATACTTTCTGGTGGAGGCGCGCGCCGTTGAAGCCTACGGCGAGCGATTTTTCGATGTCGGCTTTGAGCATTTCGTCGGTTGGGGCGGTCCATATTCCGTCGGGATAGAATCCCTGGTCCAGTACGAGGCGCAGGAAGATGGGGGTGTTGTTGAGGTAGAATTTGTGGCCTTCGATATGAAATTTTCGCAGCCCGGCATAGCTGTTGACTGTGTCGATGGTGGTGTCGCCATCGCAGAGTTCAAAGCGGAGGTCGTAGAGATGGGGATTATCTGGCGACCAGGGTTGCGGGTTTTTGATGCGCAAGGACATGGCAGCGCCGCTCGTGGCGGGCATGGTGGAGACCGCGACTTCTTCTTTGCCGTTGAGCAGGACGGCGCGGAAGGTGTGTCCGCGATGCGCGTTTTTGAATGTGGGGGTGAGTACAAAGCGGCTGCTGTCGAGGTCGGGGACGATGCGCACAGTTTCGATATGCGACTCGGGTACGGCTTCGAGCCAGACGGTTTGCCATATTCCCGTGACGCGCGTGTAGTGGCAGCCGCGGGAATAGAGGTCGGGGCATTGTTTGCCCGATGGCTGGTCGCCAGAGCGCGTGTCGTCTTTGGCGCAGACGACGAGGTGGTTTGCGTTAGATGTGAGTGCGTCTGTGATGTCATAAGTGAAGGATGAACTGCCGCCGTAATGCTGTCCGATAAGACGACCATTGACCCAGGCTTTGCAGTGGTAATCGACCGCGCCGAAGTGCAGGAGTACGCGCTTGCCCGTCCATTCGTCGGGGATGTCGAGGGTTCGATGATACCAGACCGAGGGCATGAAGTCCGTGTGTTGTATGCCTGAGAGGCTGGATTCCGGGCAGAAGGGGACTGTGATGGCGCGGTCTAAATCAGCGGGATTTTGGGGCCAGCCTTTGGCTTCGCCGGATTTTCCAGGGTCAATGGCGAAGTTATAGGTGCCGTTGAGGTTCAACCATGTGGTGCGCTGAAATTGCGGACGAGGGTGTTCGGGTCGCGGTTGTGTTTCGGGCATGAAATGCTCCTTCTTAAAATCCTGCTTCTCTCGGCGGCAGGGGATCAACGGTCCAGGCCATGCGGTCAGCAAGGCGGGTCATGAGGTCGAGGCGCACGATGGTGTAGTCGGGATTGTTCCACTGGTTGTGCGTTTCATTGGGGTCGGTTTCGAGGTCGTAGAGTTCGCCACCGCCAGTGCCGTGTGCGGCGACGAGTTTGTGGCGGTTGGTGCGTACCATGGTGGCGTGGGCGGGCGGATTTTTATGGCCGGGCATGGCGTTGTAATATTCGCAGTAGATGTCGTCGCGGTGCTGGTCGAGGGGCGCGTCGCCTTTCAGGAGGGGTTGGAGGGTGCGGCCCTGCATGGCGGGATGGCTGTCGAGGCCGACCCATTCGAGGATGGTGGGTGCGAGGTCAACGAGTTCGACGAGTGCATAAGATCGCCAGCCGTCGTTGCGAAGGCCGGGTCCCGAGATGAGGAGGGGGACGCGTACAGCGGGTTCGTAGAAGAAGGGGCCTTTGAGGTAGATGCCGTGGTCGCCGAGCATTTCGCCGTGGTCAGAGGTGAAGATGATGAAGGTGTTGTCGCGCTGTCCGGTTTCTTCAAGGCAGTCGAGCAAATGACCGATCTGGCGGTCTATTACATCGACCATGGCCCAGTACGCCGCAGTGACCCAGCGGTGATCGGTGTCGGTCATCTGGTCGTAGGCATACATGCCTTTGCCGCCGTAGGAGCCGCTGTGATCGATGCGTTGCCATAAGGGTTTGTCGTCGAGTTCGCCCCGGACGTAGTTGGGCAGGGGTATGTCGTCGATTATATCGCGGTAGCGTTCGAGGTCTTCGCGTGGGGGATCAAAGGCGTGATGGGGGTCAAAGGGGTTGAGGGAGAATGTCCAGGGCATGTTTTCTTCAGCGCATCGGCGGATGAAGGTGATGGCGCGCTGGATGCAATAGGTGGTCTGGCTGTGTTCTTCAGAGGGGAGTGTCTGTACGTATCGGGAATCGGGAAAGGGCTGGACATCGCGCTTCAGTCCCTTGTCGCGCAACCACTGGTGATAGTCATTGGTGGGCCATCTGGGGGCCGGGTCGTGTGACCAGAAGAACTGGTCATAGCCGTCGTCTATGCGGCGTTCTGTGCCGTGACACGCACTGGGGTTGCAGACCGAGATGTGGAGTTTGCCGGATAGGCCGCATACGTATCCCGCGTCGTGGAGCATTTTGGTGACGGGGATTTCGTCGCTGGGTATGGATTGGCCGTTTTGCCGGCAGCGCGTGGTGCGCGGGTAACGTCCGGTGAGAAAGCTGGATCGGCTGGGTGTGCAGACGGGACTTTGCGAGAAGGCGTATTCAAAAAGGACACTTTGTTCGGCGAGGCGGTCCAGGTTGGGGGTGTGAACATAAGGGTTGCCATAACAGCCGAGGGTGTCAAAGCGCTGCTGGTCGGTGCAGATCCAGAGAATGTTGGGTTTGTTGGGCATGAATACCTCGTGTTATATAATCAATACGCGCTGATAGCCAGTCCGATGCCTTTTTCTCCGCCACCAGCGTAATAGAGATAGAGTTTTTTATCCTGAAATATGGGAAAGGGGTCGCGCACATTTCGCTTTTCCCATTCTCCCTGGGGTGTTAGAATTGTGCCGTGTTTGTGAACAAGGCGTACCGCCTGGCCGTTGATTTGTAATGTGGCAGCGAAGATGTTTTCACAGGTTGCATCGGTGTTGGCAAAACAAGAATAGGTCGCCAGGATGTGTGTGTTGTCGATGCGCGTACATCCAATATGGCGAATGCGCTGGTGTTCCCCAGATGTTTCTTCGGCGGTGAGGATGGCACCGGTTTCATCAATTGTCCAATCTAATCCGTCGGGTGAATAGGCGTGTCCAATGCTTGTGGGATGGGGGCGACCTGCCCGTTGTTCTTTGGGAAGTTTTTTGGTTTCATTATTGCAATCAGCTTCTTCGCGGCTCATGGTCATGAAGAAGCCGTGGCATCCGTTATCCGTACATTCGATCTTTATTATGAAGGGAGTTGGCTTTATGCGCAAGCCAAATATTATTTACTTGTTGGCCGATGACTGGGGATACGGAGATGTGAGTTGTTTGAATCCCGACTCGAAGATTCCAACGCCGCATACCGATCAACTCGCGTCTGAGATGATTAGAATTTCTTGCGCGCGCAAAAGTAGCCTTCGATACGCGATAATCGCAGGCCGCTGCGCCAGGTGCCGGCAAAACCGTCGGCGACAATTTCCCGCACTTCCAATACTGTATAAGCTCCGTCGAAGAGCATGTCGTCTCGCCGATTGGCGTGTGCGCCCAGGCGCAATAATATGCGGCGAGTGCCATCGCGATCGCTTTCGAGCACGAGAACGCCCGGTGCCTGTGGGTCTTCACTATCGGGGTCGCCGACCTCATAAGCACCAACTGCGCGGAGATTCACATCTGTAAATCCGTATAATGGCGTTGCTGAATTACCCAGCGATTCGAGTCCAGATGGCTGCTGACGCAGGGTGAGTGTACCCTGTGCGGTGCGGGCATCAGTGCCATTGACTACCTCTATAAGCGTTAGTCGATATTGCCCGGCTCTGTCTGACAAGGTCACTTTGGGGTGCAGGTGGCCTGAGTTTGGCATGCAGGTAGGCGGCAGACGTTTTACCTCTTTGCCGAAGTTATCGACAAAGATCAGAAAATCGGGTATCCCAATCTCGCCGTTGCCATCCAGATCGTATTGTGACTCATACTGTTCTTGGCCCTCTTGCGTCCCAAACGCGCTAACAAATAACAAAAAATCGGGGATATCCACGACCCCATTGCCATTGAAGTCCGGGGAAGGGGGGCTAATATTTTGAGAAAAGAGAGACCACGGGGCAAATAAGAGTATCAGGCTCAGCAAGCTGACGGTGCCGAGTGCTATCGGGAATATTTTAATGTGGTGTTTCATATTGGTATAATCCATAGTGTGCCAGTGCGTAACATCAGTTACCCGCTGGCTGTAGATTCAGGATGATAGGCTCTGGCTCATCGGGTCCGGCGTCGGGATGCATTATGATGGTACAGTTGATCGGAAGGCCTTCAGCCGCCCTTATGCCGGTAGAGGTAGAGGAAGTCGAAGGCAGGGTGTACGCGTCGGCCTGAGTGACATCGACGCGGTAGCCTATATCGGCCAGCGACTGGATCGTGATCGCGCTCAATGGGAATGTAGTAGCGCCGCCGGTACTGGGCGTCATGAGTTCGTTGCCGAGTACGGATTCTCGCCAGTGACTGTCCTGGCTGCCCGCTCCTCCGTACGAGTTCTCCACTGGCACTTTCGCGCCCGTGTAGCTCGACCCGCCGGCATCATTGAAAGCAGCAATCGCGTTTGCACCCGAGAAATGCGTGTCGGGCGCGGGAACAATGCGATTGTTATACACGTCGATGGACGGATTCTGCAGCAGGTTGTGATCTCTCCACGGCCCAAGGCCGACTCCCAAGGTATGACCTATTTCGTGCAGAATAACGGCTGATAGTTTTGCATTCGACATGCTGCCGAGGTCGTCCTTGTCAAGCTCAATGGCGGATGCGATTGGCAGGGAGGACGGAAGGCGCCACACATCTGGTCCCGCCTGTCCGAGAGTGCCTCCTTCTCCGTCAATTTCAACGATTTCTACATAGATCCGTAGATCATCGACAACTTCGGGAGCGGTGGTCCCTGGGTAAAGCCTGTTCAACCTGCTGCGACTGCTACTGGACAAAGGTTGGTTGGGGATGTCGCCTGCGATGATTCGCTCCCAACGCTGGGCAGCGGTTTCAAATGCTGTCCGGTACTTTGAGGAGATGCTGCCGACAAAGACGAAGTCGATATCGAAGGAAGGGGTTCCATCTGTGGTCGCTTCGGCAGTTGCGGAGCGAGTGCCCATTACGCTGTCGCCACAATCCGTGCCGAGGTATCCGTAATCGGCCTCATAAGTGGTGCCCGGCTCAAAGAAATCGGAGATCAGGTCTTCCAGCGTTACCGTAGTAGTCCCGGGGGAAGCTTCGTCGTTCGTGGCGATAAAGCACCCCGTAGCCCACGGTCCGATAGGCGTTTTTTGCCGGATTCTGATCTGGTAAGCCCGGGTTTCGTTGGCTGCAAAGTTATCGGTGAATCCGAGCGTGAAGAGGTTGCCGCTGATGTTCAGAGTAAGGGTCGATAAGGTCGGTGTCTGGATATTCGCATTGAAGGTTGTTGAGGCGGTCGCGCCCCAGGGATCGGTCGCGGTTACGGTAATGGTCGCAGTGCCGGCGGATAGAGGATCAATCAGGAGTGCGTCACCGATTACCTGCACGGTCGCGGCAGCAGTGTTGCTCGACGATGCCGTATATCGCAGGCGGAAATCGTCGGGATCGTCGAGCGCGTCACCCGCATATACGATCTCGACGGCACCCCCCACAGGAATCGTCACATCGTCAATGTTGCTGGCAATCGGCGAGGCGTTGGGGATCGTCATATCGGCCGAAGGAGACCACTCGCTCTCCCCTTCGTCGTTCTTTGCCCGCACCTGCACTTCGTAGGTCGTGTTTCGATTCAATTTCCAGATCCGCACCACCCAATCCGATTGCGTCCAGTCTGGATCCGGATCCGGAGTATAGCTGATAAAGTCGCCGGTGTTTTTGACGCGATACTGTATTTCATAGGCGGTGATGTCGGGACCCGTATTTGTCGGCGGTGTTCGGCCCTGGCTCACCTCGATAATGGGGACTCTAATGCCGGAAAGAACCAGTATTGGCGCTGGCGGCTGTCCGGGTGGTTCATCTGCATCATCTACGACGACGGTTATGGTCTGCGTCCTTGTTCTTTCCCGGCTGCCCGTGCCGCTGGTCGCCGTGACCACGATGACATATCTGTTATTGCTCGAGGTGGTGGGTGGTCGCTCATAGTCTGGGGCGGTCACAAAGGTCAATACACCCCCGCTCGTGATCGAGAATTGCGCCTGAGCCGCACCGCTGGTAATCTCATAGCCTGTGATGTAATCTCTCGCATCGGTATCTGTGGCAACTACTGTGCCGACCTCGGTTTCGTTTTCCTTTACATCAAAGATATTGGTGCTGGTGAAGATCGGTGAGTTGTTGGTACTGACATCTACCTCTGCAATTGTCACGGTTACGTTTTCCGCGGTCACGCTTTGATAGTTTCCACCGCTTACCGCGTGGCTCAGTATGACCGTGTCATCCGCGTTGTCTGTGTCGGTCTGTGTGGTGACAGTGACTGCTTGCGAGGTGTTCCAATTGTCCTGTGTGAATGTCAGTGGCGATGGGGACACCGAGGCATCCGAACCAGACGGTACGGTCACGGTTACGGTCACGTTTGTGGTCGGTTTCGAGGTCAGAACCGCTGTGTACGTGTCGCTGTTGCCCTCTGGTATGGTCAACGCTGTTGGATAGATGTCCACACCGGGTTCTGCGTCTATCACTGTCAGTGGCAGGTCGGCGGATTTGACGAGTGCGTAGCCGTCGTCGGTCGGAGGTAAGTCTGGCAATATTCCGATGTCAGCAGTGACGGCAGCGGTGGTGCCAGCCGTGCGGGAGACTGTAAGAGTATTGCTTTCTACACTGCCCTGTGAGATTTCTATGCTGCTTGCGCCGCCGTCTATGGTGCCGTTGTCCATATAGAGTGGTAGGGTCATGCCAAAGGGCGCGCCGGTGTGTGCTTTGGCCTTAAATTGGCCTGACGCAACCGATTCCAGCGAAATGGTAATGGGCAGGGGATCGACCGTGTTGCCCGCCAGTTTGAGCGTTGTCAGTTCGGTCAGCCCGGAAAATACGCCAGCGTCCAGGCTGCTGAGGTTGTTATAAGACAGCTTGAGCGTTGTCAGTTTAGTCAGTCCGGAAAATATGCCATTGGGCAGGCTACTGAGGTTGTTGTTATCCAACCAGAGTGTTTTCAGCGCGGTTAGACCAGAAAATGTGTTCGCGTCCAGGCTGCTGAGTTGGTGGCTGGTTTGTTGGCGGTTGAGATAGAGTTCTTGAAGCGATGACAGCCCGGAAAAGAGATTTGCCGGCAAGCTGCTGAGTTGGTTATCGCTGAGTTCGAGCGTTTCAAGTGCTATCAAGCTGGAAAATACACCTGTCGGCAGGGAGGTTGATTGTAAATCATTCCCATACAACCAGAGTGTTTTCAGCGCCGTCAGACCCGAAAACACGATTGCATTCAGGCTGGTGAGGTCGTTTTCCTCCAGGTAGAGTTCTTCCAGTGCGGACAGGTTGGAGAAGATATTCGCTGGCAGTGTGGTGAGTTTGTTTCTATCCAGGTCGAGCCTTTTCAGTGCGGACAGGTTGGAAAAGATATTCGCATCTATGCTGCTGAGTTCGTTGTTGTACAGATAGAGTTCTTCCAGTGCGGACAGGTTGGAGAAGATATTCGCTGGCAGTGTGGTGAGTTTGTTTCTATCCAGGTCGAGCCTTTTCAGTGCGGACAGGTTAGAGAAGATATTCGCATCTATGCTGCTGAGTTCGTTGTTGTGCAGATAGAGTTCTTCCAGTGCGGACAGGTTGGAGAAGATATTCGCATCTATGCTACTGAGTTTGTGGCCGGATTGTTGGTTGTTGAGATATAGCTCTTGAAGTGATGATAGTCCAGAAAAGATATTCGCATCTATGCTGCTGAGTTCATTGCCGTTCAGGTAGAGATATTTCAGTGCTGTCAGTCCGGAAAATGTGCCCGTGTCCAAAGTACTGAATTCGTTGTAATCCAGGTAGAGTTCTTCCAGCGCAGTTAGCCCAGAAAAGACGTTATCGGGCAGCGTGGTGAGGGAGTTATGGGACAGGTCGAGGGCTTCCAAAGCGGTCATCCCGGAAAAGTCGTTTGCTTTCAGCGCCGAGATGTTTTCGATATACAGGTCGAGGACGGTGATCGCGGATAGATGGTCCGCCGTGACAGCGCCGCAGGTGCTTACAGGTGCTGCCTCTACGATCGCGTCGCGCACCTGTGTGGTGCGGCTGCAGACATTGACGGTCGGGTCCTGAGTCTGGTTCGTCACCTTTAGATTCGTGAGGGCGACGGCCGGGTTGTGCGCCCTGTCGCGGATCGGGTTGGTTCCGGGTGTGTAGGTTAGACTTATCCTTTGGCCCGATGTTACGGCCGAGGCGAGGGTGAGTGTCACATCACTGGTGCTCATTGCAACTGAGGAGACGTTTCTATCCGTGCCATCTACGGTAACCACAAAGTCGCCGGTCGCAGGTCTCGAATTGCTGTCGAGTATCTCGCCGTAGGTCAGTGCCAACGCGTCGCCCTTTACTTCTGCGATGATAAGCCCCGGCGCGATGCCATCGACCTTGTGGCTGGACTGATTGTTGCGTGCTGAGTGTACCAGGTCCGCGTTTATGGCAGAATTATTTCTGCGAATGCGCCCTCCGTTTAGCTTGAGACCGTTGGCGTTGATGCTTGCGCCGTCGGTGTCATTGTCGGTGTTCGTCACCGTGTATTGGAAGAGGAGTTGGGTCGTAGTGGAGCCGCTTTGATAGTCGGCCTGGCGCACTGTTTTATCTATCGTGAGGTCGATTTGCGGTGTGCCTGTGACGCTTACCGCTTCATTGAAGGTCACGGTGATGTCTATTACATCTTTCAATTTGTAGGTGTTGTTCTGTCCTGAGGGTGGGGTGGAGGTGAACGCGATACTCGATACTGTCGGCGCGGTGAGGGTGGTTCCGCTGCCCAAATTGGACCACGCACCTTTCCCTTCGTCGTTCTCCGCCTGTACCCGTATCTGGTAGGTACTACCCGAGCGCAAGCTGGTGATGGTGCGGGTCCGGGACGGGCCAGTGTCGGGCCAGTCGGTGAACGCACCGCTTATGCGGTATTGCACATGGTAGTTCGTGATGTCGGGACCGGTGTTTGTCGGCTCGTCCCAACTCACGGTCAGGCTGTTTTCCGTTTCGTTGCTCACTGTGGGTACATCGGGTTTGCCCGGCGGTTCATCTACGTTTTCTACAGTGACAGTAATCTCCTGCGTTACTGTTCGCGCTCGGGTGTCTGTGCCGCCGGTCGCTGTGACCTCCACGATGTATTCGTTGTTGCTCCCAGAGTCCGTGGGATTCTCGAAGTTCGGATCGTCCTTGAAGTGCAACTCGTTGGTGTTGGTGATCTCAAACTCGTTCTGGTCAGTTCCACCAGTGACTTCGTAGCCTGTGATACTGTCGTCTCTGTCGATATCGTCAGCGACCATCCTGCCGACAAACTGTTCGTTTTCTTTGACTGTGAAGGCATCATCACTGGTGAAGTGTGGCCGTTCGTTCTCGTCGGTGACGGTGACGGTTATCGTCTGCGCTGTGGTCAGTGCGCGACCACCCGTGCCGCCTGTCACGGTGACCTCTACGATGTATGAGTTATTTTTTCCTCTGTCTGTGGGATTCTCGAAGTTGGGAGCGTCTTTGAAGGTCAATGTGCCTCCGCTACTGATTTCGAGCAGGTCACGGTCACTGCCTCCGCTAATGGTGTAGTCGGTGATGCCATCGCCGCTATCGACATCCTCGGCATCCACCAGGCCAGCGAACTGGTTATTTTCTTCCGCTTCAAAGGTCGCGTCGCTGATAAATGTAGGGGCTTCGTTCACATCTGTCAGGTCGATGAATACGGGGATGGTGCGCTCACCGCTGTGCCCGTCGGTTGCTTTCACATCCACAGAATAGCTGGGTTGTGTCTCGTAGTCGTAGGTTTCTCCAGAATTGGTGCGAAGCTGACCGTTGCGTGTGTTGATGGTGAAGGCATCTTTGTCCTGTCCTTCAAGGCTATAGGTCAGTGCGGTACCTTCGGGGTCTGTGGCACTTATTGGATCGCCGATGTTGTGGGTGCCTGTTGTGTTTTCGGCAAGGCTGCGCGTGGTGCTCGATCCATCGGTGAACACCGGTAGCTCATTGGCACTGGTGCTTCCCGTGCCGGATGGAGACCAATCGCTCGTGCCTTCGGCGTTGCGTGCCTTCACCTGTACCTGATAGCTCGTGCCCGGGGTCCGATCTGTGATGGTTGTGGTGCGGTCTGCGCTGTTGTGTGCATAGGCGGTGAAGTTGCCGCTGTCGCCTTGTCGGTATTGCACATCGTAGTCGTTGATGTCGGGACCTGTGTTTGTCGGCTCGTCCCAGGTTACGGTGAGGCTGGTCGATGAGGCCGGTATGACGCTGGGAGGGTCTGGTGTCTCAGGTGGTTCTCGTATATCCGTCAGGTTGATTGTCACTTCAATGGTGTTGCTGCCGCCTTGACCATCTTCTACGCGCACTATGACCTCATAGCGATTCTTCTCTTCAAAGTCATAGGTTTCGCCCGATAGGGTCTGAAGTTGGGCACCATCGAGCGCAAAGGCGGCCTGGTCCATGCCTTCGAGACGGTAGCTCAGTGTGCCTCCTTCGCGATCGGTAGCGGTTAGTGGGTTGCCGATGTTATGGGTGCCAGTCGTATTTTCTGCGATACTGCGGGTAGTACTCGTGCCTTCGTTGAATGTGGGAGCTTGATTGGCGACAGTGCTCACAGTAACGGATTCGGACCACTGGCTATCACCTTCAGGACTGCGTGCCAGCACCAGCACCTCGTATTGCGTGTTGGCATTCAAGCTGGTGATGGTCGTGTTCGTGCCGCGACCATTGTGCGGCCAGTCGGTGAACGTGCCGCCGCTTTCCTTATACTGCACATCGTAGTCGTTGATGGTAGGACCGGTGTTCTGTGGCTCGGTCCACTGTATGGATAGGCTATTTAATGTTGAGGCTGTTACGGTCGGCTTGTCGGGTCTTTCAGGTCTTTCGCTGTCGTCATCGGTTATGTCAATGGTTACTGTGATGGTCGCACGTCCACCCTGGTCGTCCGCTGCTTCTACTGTTACCGAATAGCGATTTTTTGCCTCATAGTTGTAGTCAACGCCGGTCTGTGTGCGAAGCTGTCCGTTGTTGGTGTCAATGGTAAATTGATCTGTATCGCCCCCTGTGAGACGGTAGCTTATCGTGCGGCCCTCGGGATCGGTAGTGCTTATCGGGTTGCCGATGTTCTGAACACCTGTCGTGTTCTCGGCTATACTGCGCGTTGGTGCGATTTCATCGAATACTGGCGGCTGGTTGGTACTGGTGGTGCCGAATCCCGAAGACGACCACAGGCTTTCGCCTTCGTCGTTGTGTGCCTTGACCTGCACTTCGTAGCGCGTGTTCACGTCAAGGTTGGTGATGGTTGTGGTTGTATTGATGTTATCGTGCGGATGAGGGATGAAGCTGCCACTGCCTGTTCGATATTGGATGTCGTAGTCGTAGATGTCGGGACCGGTGTTTGTCGGCTCGGTCCATGTCACGGTCAGGCTGGTTGAAGAGGCTGGTGCTACTTGTGGTCTTGCTGGGGGCTGGGGCGGTTCGTTCGCGTCGGACACATAGATGGTTACGTCAATGGTGGCTGTGCCGCCGCGATTGTCGTCTGCGGTTATTGTTACCTCATAGCTATTCTTTACCGCTTCATAGTCATAAGTGATGCCTGGGCGGGTGCGAAGCTGACTTGCGTTGATGGTGAATGAATCGGCATCGTCCCCGCTGAGGCGATAGGTCAGACGGTCACGGTCGGGATCGGTGGCACTGACCGGGTGCTGGATGTTTTGGTTGGGTGCCGTGTTCTCGGCTACGGTGCGCGAGGTGCTCACACCGTCGTTGAAGGTTGGGGCTTGATTGGGACCCGGTGGAGTGGGAGGAGTGGGAGGAGTGGGAGGAGTGGGAGGAGGAGTGGGTGGAGTGGGAGGTGGGGGAGGTGGGGACGTACCGCCACCTCCCCCACCTCCCGGAAATACTGGTCCCGCTGCTGGGATCACCGGGATGCCTAATACAGGCGAGGACCACGCACTCATGCCGCCTTCGACGAGCGTGCGCACGCTTACCAGATACGCCTGTCCGTTGAGTAGTCCCGTGATGATCAGGCTATCCAACTGACTGCTGACCTTCTGAATACCTGCCCATTCTTCGCTATCCACGGCATCGCGCTCTCGATACCCCACCTCATATCCGGTGACAGGCGGTTTGCCCTCCTTGTCTGCCACGGCATCCCAGCGCACGACCAATTTGCTATCATCCTCTTCTACCATCACATTCGAGGGCACGGCGGCGGTCGCTTCCTCAACATCCTTGATGGCGATGTTCACTTCAAGACTGGCGTTACCACCCTTGCCATCGCTGACGATTACGATTAAGGCGTAGCTGCTCTTTTGCTCAAAGTCATAAGTCCCTTTCGTCGTTATCTGCCCTGTGTTCGGGTCAATAGCAAAGCTGTCAGCGTCTGCACCGCTGAGGCGATAGGTGAGGGTATCACCATCGCCATCGGTGGCAGAGATAGGATCGCCTATTGCTTGTCCAGGTGGGGTGTTCTCATCTACGGAGCGCGTCACGGGAGGTTCTGAGGTGAAGACAGGTGTGCGGTTCAATACTTTGCCGAAGTTATCGACAAAGAGCAGAAAGTCGGCAATCCCAATCTCGCCATTGACATCCAGATCGTATTTTGGGTCATATCCCTCTTGATCTCTTCGGGAACCAAACGCATCGACAAAGAGCAAAAAGTCTGGGATGCCAACCGTTCCATCTCTGTCAAAGTCAGGAGAAGGGGGTTTGGCAAGCCGCAAGGTAATGCTCAGGTCCACCGAGACGGTCTCGACTTGTTCATCTCGCACAAGTCTTGCACGCACCAGTCGTATGTCTGTGCCTGAAAATGCCTCTGTGGTGCGAAAGTGGATCGTGCCTATGAGACCGCTGGATGCATTACCTGCCGATAGGGTTATCCCGATATTTGCAAAGTCCTTTCCCTTAAGCGCAGAGGTGCCAGATACGATATTTGTCCTTTTAAAGCCTTCGTAAGCAACCTGAGTGGGATCGAATTCAAAGCGCAGGGAGAGATCGCTTGCAGTCTCAATATCTGTGGCGAAGATTTGGATGGGGATCGTGCGATTGGAAAAGACATTGAGAGAGGCGATAGATTGATCACCTTCAGATCCATCTAAATCCAGAGAAATGGAAAAGCTACTGGTCTGTGTAGATAGCGACCACGGGAATAGCAAGAGCAGAAGGCTCAGCAAACTGACGGTACCGAGCGCGAGTGGGAAGATTTTAACGCGGGAGGAACTCATATTTTTTCCGGACGGGAGATCTTAAAAACTGATGTGCTGCGGATTTAAGCATTTGTCGTTTATGGAAAGCGGCCCTGTGATTCCGTTGATGTACTGCAATACATACGTTTGTATTTAATTGAAAAAAATATGCATAAGTGCATGTTTTTTATGAGATTATAAAAAACCCGTTTTATCCGCAGACTGGCCTATAGGGGACAAGCGACATAAATTGCTATGAGGCAATTATTTTTTTCCCGTTGATTGTGATGCATGCGTTTGTAATTAGATGAAATATTCTTTTTAGGTCAAGTTCTTTTGCGATCATCATTTTCGTCCGTGACCGTGCGCGTTACCTCAAGGACGATAGTCGCAGGCTTTGCAGGCATGGCAATGGCGTCTTTTACCAGGCTGTAAACGCCATAGTATCAAGAGAAAGGGATTGGCAATTCACCGCGTCATTCGTCGGTATCAGTGATATTGATGGTCAACGTAATGCTGTCGCTCAAGCCGTATGGATCAGAGGCAGTGACTACGACCTTGTACGAAGACCTGGTTTCATAGTCGAATGACTCATTAGCCTGCAACTCACCGATAGTATTATCCGGGAGGTTGAAGGACGCCGCATCGGGGCCGCTCAGTTCGTATATGAGCGTTTCGCCGTCGGGATCGGTGGCCATAACCGTGGCGATGATCTCGGAGGGACTGTTGTTTTCAGCCACGTCTTGCGTTTGAGTCTCAGCCGAGAACTCAGGTGGACGGCCGGGGACGATCTTGAGAATCTTATCCCGACTGTTTCCTCTCGAGGTAGTGACGTACAGAGCGCCATCAGGGCCGAGCATGGGGGTCCTGAGCCGGTCGTACGTGTTATTGAGCTCTGGGACGACAAACTCACTTAGCAGGGTGCCATCCGAGGTGAATTCGAAGAGACGAAGCGTCTTGTCCTTGAGTGAGGCCACTGCCAGTCGCCCATTCCAGTCGTCCCAATCTGCGCCATCGAGGAAAATGCCGCCACTGGTGGCCAGGGACGATTCCCCCGACGACCACTTGGCCTGGATAGCGTCGGGAAATTTCTCAAGGTCGGTCATGGGGACTTCCAACTCGTTGTATGAGGGATCTTGATTGTCGTTGGGCACGGGATCCCAGCCGTAGTTGCCTTCCGCGACCAGCAGGTTGATCTCGTCGTCTATCTTTGGGCCGTGCTCAACCGACCACATCTGGTTCGTGCCGGGGCGGTGGGCCAGACCCTGCACGTTCCGGTGACCATAGGTGTAGATGAGTGAAGAAGCAGACGGGTTTCCCGGAGCGGCCGTGCCTGTCGATGCGTCAACCCGGAGGATCTTCCCGCCGAGCGAGTTCAAATCCTGCGGGACCGTCCCGGTTCCTGCGTCGCCAGTCGCGATCCACAGATAGCCCTCCGGGCCGAAGCGCATTCGGCCGCCGCTGTGAAAGCCATCGTGTCGGACGAGGATATTGTCAACAAGGGGATCGGTGACTCGAGTGGCCTCGGTGTAGGTCTCGTTGATGGTCCAGGCGATCACCTGGACTTTGGGTCCGGTGTGGCCCTGGCAGGTGTAGAACCGTCGGTTGGAGGCGAAATTGGGATCAACGGCGATGGACATCAAACCGGTCGTCCTGCCGACGAACAGGTCGCTGAGATCGGCGGTGACGGTCTGGACTGTGCCGTCTGTGAGCCGACTGCTCAGCACGCCCGGCCGCTGGGTGAACAGCATCGTCCCATCGGGTGTGAAGGCGATACCCCAGGGGTAATTCAGCCCGGAGATGAGCTCGACGATGGTGAGTTCCGGCGCAGAAGGTTGTGTATCAACCATGTGGTCCAACACCACCTCTGCGTTCTTATCGGAATCTTCTCCGTCACTGTAAGCCACCGTGACTCGCAGATACATTCCCCTGTCACTATCAGTGGGTGTGTGGTTGTCCTTTGAGGTACCGCTGATGTTACTCCAATTGTTCTTGTTTGAGGATCTGGCCCATTGCCATTTCGTGGAACGCACATCGCCATCCGGATCGCCCAGCCTCGCCCGGAGCACGGCACCAACCTGAGGCTGCACCGGCAAGATGGATACGGTTCCATCTTCGTCCACATTGGTGACGATGATAGTCACCGTGATGTTGTCGTCGATTGTCGCGTCGAGATTGTCCCTGGCGTCTTTGCCGTCGCTGACCGAGACCGTGATAGTGTAGGTGTTCTTGTCTTCGTAGTCGAGCGCGTTCTGCGTCTGCAACTGACCGGTTGAAGTGACCATGTCAAAGGAATCCGCGTCGTCTCCGCCCAGGGTGTAGGTCAGCACGTCGCTATCGGGATCAATGGCCGCCACCGGATCGCCGATGTTCTGGGTGCCAGTTGTGTTTTCTGCTATACTGCGGGTAGTGCTCGTGCCTTCGTTGAATGTGGGAGCTTGATTGGCGACAGTGCTCACAGTAACGGATTCGGACCACTGGCTATCACCTTCAGGACTGCGTGCCAGCACCAGCACCTCGTATTGCGTGTTGGCATTCAAGCTGGTGATGGTCGTGTTCGTGCCGTGACCATTGTGCGGCCAGTCGGTGAACGTGCCGCCGCTTTCCTTATACTGCACATCGTAGTCGTTGATGGCAGGACCGGTGTTCTGTGGCTCGGTCCACTGTATGGATAGGCTATTTAATGTTGAGGCTGTTACGGTCGGCTTGTCGGGTCTTTCAGGTCTTTCGCTGTCGTCATCGGTTATGTCAATGGTTACTGTGATGGTCGCACGTCCACCCTGGTCGTCCGCTGCTTCTACTGTCACTGAATAGCGATTTTTTGCCTCATAGTTGTAGTCAACGCCGGTCTGTGTGCGAAGCTGTCCGTTGTTGGTGTCAATGGTAAATTGATCTGTATCGCCACCTGTGAGGCGATAGCTTATCGTGCGGCCCTCGGGATCGGTAGCGCTTATCGGGTTGCCGATGTTTTGTGTCCCGGTGGTGTTCTCGGCAAGGCTGCGCGTTGGTGCGGTTTCATCGAATACTGGCGGCTGGTTGGTACTGGTGGTGCCGAATCCCGAAGACGACCACAGGCTTTCGCCTTCGTCGTTGTGTGCCTTGACCTGCACTTCGTAGCGCGTGTTCACGTCAAGGTTGGTGATGGTTGTGGTTGTATTGATGTTATCGTGCGGATGAGGGATGAAGCTGCCACTGCCTGTTCGATATTGGATGTCGTAGTCGTAGATGTCGGGACCGGTGTTTGTCGGCTCGGTCCATGTCACGGTCAGGCTGGTTGAAGAGGCTGGTGCTACTTGTGGTCTTGCTGGGGGCTGGGGCGGTTCGTTCGCGTCGGACACATAGATGGTTACGTCAATGGTGGCTGTGCCGCCGCGATTGTCGTCTGCGGTTATT
The DNA here is from genome assembly GCA_951812755.1 of uncultured Latescibacterota bacterium. Classification (GTDB taxonomy): domain Bacteria; phylum Latescibacterota; class UBA2968; order UBA2968; family UBA2968; genus VXRD01. The sequence continues at coordinate 5,958,297 of OX638329.1, read as the reverse complement.
GTTACCTCATAGCTATTCTTTACCGCTTCATAGTCATAAGTGATGCCTGGGCGGGTGCGAAGCTGACTTGCGTTGATGGTGAATGAATCGGCATCGTCCCCGCTGAGGCGATAGGTCAGACGGTCACGGTCGGGATCGGTGGCACTGACCGGGTGCTGGATGTTTTGATTGGGGGCTGTGTTCTCGGCTACGGTGCGCGAGGTGCTCACACCGTCGTTGAAGGTTGGGGCTTGATTGGGACCCGGTGGAGTGGGAGGAGTGGGAGGAGGGGGAGGAGTGGGAGGAGGAGGGGGAGGAGGGGGAGGTGGGGACGTACCGCCACCTCCCCCTCCTCCCGGAAATACTGGTCCCGCTGCTGGGATCACCGGGATGCCTAATACAGGCGAGGACCACGCACTCATGCCGCCTTCGACGAGCGTGCGCACGCTTACCAGATACGCCTGTCCGTTGAGTAGTCCCGTGATGATCAGGCTATCCAACTGACTGCTGACCTTCTGAATACCTGCCCATTCTTCGCTATCCACGGAGGGATCGTCCGGTCGCTCCCGATATCCGACCTCATATCCGGTGACAGGCGGTTTGCCCTCCTCGTCTGCCACGGCATCCCAGCGCACGACCAATTTGCTATCATCCTCTTCTACCATCACATTCGAGGGCACGGCGGCGGTCGCTTCCTCAACATCCTTGATGGCGATGTTCACTTCAAGACTGGCGTTACCACCCTTGCCATCGCTGACGATTACGATTAAGGCGTAGCTGCTCTTTTGCTCAAAGTCATAAGTCCCTTTCGTCGTTATCTGCCCTGTGTTCGGGTCAATAGCAAAGCTGTCAGCGTCTGCACCGCTGAGGCGATAGGTAAGGGTATTGCCATCGCCATCGGTGGCAGAGATAGGATCGCCTATTGCTTGTCCAGGTGGGGTGTTCTCATCTACGGAGCGCGTCACGGGAGGTTCTGAGGTGAAGACAGGTGTGCGGTTCAATACTTTGCCGAAGTTATCGACAAAGAGCAGAAAGTCGGCAATCCCAATCTCGCCATTGACATCCAGATCGTATTTTGGGTCATATCCCTCTTGATCTCTTCGGGAACCAAACGCATCGACAAAGAGCAAAAAGTCTGGGATGCCAACCGTTCCATCTCTGTCAAAGTCAGGAGAAGGGGGTTTGGCAAGCCGCAAGGTAACACTCAGGTCCATCGATACGGTCTCTGTTTGTCCCCCTCGCACAAGTCTTGCACGCACCAGTCGTATGTCTGTGCCTGAAAATGCCTCTGTAGTGCGAAAGTGAATGGTGCCTATAAGACCATTAATTGCCATTCCGTCTGCTAATGTTATCCCGATATTTGTAAAATCCTTGCCCGTAAGCGCAGAGGTGCCAGATACGATATTTGTCCTTTTAAAGCCTTCGTAAGCAACCTGTGTGGGGTCGAATTCAAAGCGCAGGGAAATATCGCCTGCCCCCTGGATATCCGTGCCGAAGATTTGAATGGGAACAACGCGATTGGAAAATACATCGAGGGAGGATACTGCCTGATTGCCTTCAGATCCATCTAAATCCAGAGAGAGGGAGAAGCTACTGGTCTGTGTGGATAGCGACCACGGGAATAGCAAGAGCAGAAGGCTCAGCAAACTGACGGTACCGAGCGCGAGTGGGAGGATTTTAACGCGGCAGGAACTCATATTTTTTTCGGACGGGAGATCTTAAAAACTGATGCGCTGCGGATTTAAGCATTTGTCGTTTATGGAAAGCGGCCCTGTGATTGCGTTGATGTACTGCAATATATACGTTTGTATTTAATTGAAAAAAATATGCATAAGTGCATGTTTTTTATGAGATTATAAAAAACCCGTTTTATCCGCAGACTGGCCTATAGGGGACAAGCGACATAAATTGCTATGAGGCAATTATTTTTTTCCCGTTGATTGTGATGCATGCGTTTGTAATTAGATGAAATATTCTTTTTAGGTCAAGTTCTTTTGCGATCATTTTTTTCGTCCGTGACCCTGCATTGGCTCAATGTGCAAGTCAAATATGATGTGCTGATTTGCTCTCTTGATGTTCTTTGCATTGAATTGCATTTCAACATAACTTTAAGTATATTCCAACAATGGTTCGGACAGAATTAAGCGGCAATATTGCCATAATTGATGAGATATGTGTATTTGGGTGATTTTTTTATGTGCTTAGGTTCAAGATCAAACATTGAAAAAAACTTTTCGAGGAAAAAAGTGTTGAAATAACAGGCTTTTATGCTGGTCATAGAAAAGGGCTTTGTCGGGGTATCCCAATGGGTTTTCAAGTGCTCTGCTTTGGATAGATTCAGAGTTGTCAAGGATGCATTAAAATGGAAATCAAGGCGTTTTTTGTCTCTCGTCTGAGCATCTGATAGGCCAGTAAACTGTTTGGCATCGCGAAAAATAAATTCAATTTGGAAGCGTGCTTTGTAATAGGTGACCAGGCTTTGGGCATCTAAATGCGGATCGGTAGAAAACAAGATCACATAATTTTTCTTGCTCTTGATCTTCTCATTGACGAGGACGACGACTTTGAGATTTCTCTTGAAACATTGATGATTGAGTATCTTGCTATACGAGGCAATGCCGTCTTTTGTGTGGTGATAGGTAAAGCGCGATAAGTCCTGCCAATCAACTTTGCCGTCGTATGTTTTCTGATTGCCAGAGCCTTTTTCTCGTTTGGGACCTGTATAAAGATAGCGACAGTTGGCATCGCGCCGCAATCTGCCAATTTGGTGGAGGTGGAGGTTGGTCACGCCATTGATGAATTTCTTTTTGGAGAAGAAGCCATCCACACACAGATAGGTTTCATCCTCGTTCAGGTAAGGTTTTATGTCTCGTAAGTGGTGTAAATACTGGTCTATACGGTTTTCATCATCTCCTTGTTGGCTGTTTTCGGCCTCAGGGATGGGGGTGGTTTGTCGAACCGAAAGCGGATAGGCTGTGTTTTTTTCTACATCAACTACTGCCACCCCACAGATTTCTAAGCCTTTTTCTGTTTTGCAATGGCAGCCATTGAAAAAGTAGTCTAATCCATACGTCTTGTTCCCGGACTTGGGGATAAAAGAGGCATCTAAGGCCAGAATACGTGCAGATGCCTGATCCTGGTCTTGATCCTGGTCTTGATCCTGGTCTTGATCTTGGCCTTGATCCTGGTCTTGATCTATACATTCATTGATGATGGCACGGTTGAACCCCATAAAGTTAAAGGATTTGTCAAATTGACGGGCGTATGTGCGCTCACTGTAATGGGAATAGCGTGAAAGGTTGCGAAAATTGATTTTGCCTCGTGCAATGAGTATGGTGGTAAAAAGGGTGATGAGAAACTTTTTTTGGGGTTTGCAAATGTCGAGCCGATTGAGTATCTTTTTTGCCAGTTCCATTGTGCCGTCTCACTTGTTTGGATTGTCTTTGACTCGGAAAATCTTTGACATCCAATCTGCGTGAACGGCACTTTTTTGTCTATGATTTTTTTTAACCTTTCGCAAAAAAACTGTCCGAAGTATTGTTCCAAAAGATCAGAGCGTTTTAAGGATACTCATATCACGGTGAAAGGGATTTGATGGATAAGGACCTGAGCGTGAAGCATTTTGGTGAATTTAGCGGAGATTAGTTTTGTTCTAAAGCCATGTTCAAAGTTGAGCGTGGCTTTTTGTATATTGACGTGGTCAATCAAAGTTTTTGGTATAATGGAAGGGAGTTTGCATGAGAAGCAAGCCAAATATAATCTACTTGTTGGCCGATGACTGGGGATACGGAGATGTGAGTTGTTTGAATCCCGATTCGAAGATTCCAACGCCGCATACGGACCAACTCGCGTCTGAGGGGATGATTTTTACGGATGCACATAGCAATTCTGCGGTGTGTACGCCCACGCGTTACGGGGTGATGACGGGGCGTTATTGCTGGCGGTCGCGGTTGAAGCGCGGGGTTTTGAATGGTTATTCTGAGCCGTTGATTGAAGATGGGCGGATGACTGTGCCATCGCTTTTGCGCGATGAGGGTTATACGACGGCGTGTGTGGGCAAGTGGCATCTGGGGTTGGGCTGGCAGGTGCGAGATGGGGCAGAGCGGGCGAATGGAGAGACGGTGGATTTTTCCGCGCCATTGACGGATGGACCCCATACGGTGGGTTTTGATTATTCGTTTATTATTCCGGCGTCGCTGGATATGGCTCCGTATTGTTATATTGAGGATGGGGTGGTGGTGGAGCAGCCGGTTGAGGAGACTGCGGATTCGCCGAGGCCAGAATTTTGGCGGGGGGGTGCGTGTGCGCCCGGGTTTATGCATGATACGTGTTTGTTGGAGTTGACGATTCGCGCAGAGGGGTTTATCAATCAGCACGCGAAGGAGAATGAGGATAAGCCGTTCTTTTTGTATTTACCAGCGCCTTCGCCGCATACGCCGCATTTTGCGCGGGGGCGATTTGCAGGGCGAAGCCAGGCGGGGGAATACGGGGATTATGTGACGGAGCACGATTGGAGTGTTGGACGCATTTTGGCGGCGGTTAAGCGCAATGGGTTGGCAGATGACACGCTGATTATTGTGACGAGTGATAATGGCTGTCACGAAGAGCCGATAGGGTTGAAGGAGAAGTACGATCATCTGGGGAATTATATTTATCGGGGGCAGAAGTCCGATGCGTGGGATGGGGGGCATCGCATTCCGTTTATCGCTTCGTGGCCGGGGGTGATTGAGCCGGGGTCGCGTTGTGATAAGACGGTGTGTTTGACAGATTTGCTGGCGACTGTAGCCGGGATTTGCGATGTGGATTTGCCGAGGGATGCGGGGGAGGATAGTTATGATATTTTGCCGTATATGCGAGGTGATCAGGAGGATACGATTCGGGAGGCGACGGTGCATCATTCGATTAGCGGGGAGTTCGCGATTCGCAAGGATCAGTGGAAGCTGGTGGCGTGTCGCGGTTCGGGGGGCTGGAGTTTGAGAGAGGCAGATGTGTCAGCGGATGCGCCGCCGATGCAGCTTTACGATATGGTATCCGATCCAGAGGAGCAGAATAATTTATTCTGTGAAAAGTCAGAGGTGGTGGAAGAGTTGATGGGGATTTTGGATCGGTATCGGGAAGGGGATAGGAGTACGTGAATTAAGAATTAAGAATTGGGGACTGGAGGTGTAGCTGGGAGGATGAGTCATCGCTCGACTATCACAATCGGGAGAGGTGCTATGGAAAAGGAAAAGTATGTTTTGCGGTTGAAGATGATCGAGATTTTGCGCCGTTATCACAAGGTGCAGCAGCATTTTCACATTATGCGGGAGTGGAAAAAACGCTGGATTTCTGCGAATTGAATCAGCGGAACGGGGTACAACTGCGCCAGCAGTTCATCAAATCAACGACGGAGTTTGTAACAACGTTGGGTGGTTGGGAGGGGTTCGTTGATTCGTTGATTCGTTGATTCGTTGATTCGTCTATTCGCCCTTCATCTGTTTTTATCTGCGTCATCTGCGGATTATTCGTCTATCGGAACACCAGCGCGGGTGGCAATGGCGCGGGTGTTTGCTGCGGCTTCGGGTATGAGGTCGGGTTTGAGGTGTTCGATGAGGCCGTAGTTGTTGGGGTGGTGGTTCTGGAAATGCCGGAAGCAGTGGGCGAGGTCGAGTTCGCCATTGCCGGGTACGGTTTCGTCGAGGTGGACTACAAGCCCTTTGCCGATTGAGATATCTTTGATGTGCATGACCGGGGAATAGGCACCCATTTGGGAAAAGATGTGGTCCAGACGGTCGGTGCTATCATAGACCTGGCTTAAGGTTTCAAAGTGGTTGACGTAGTCCATGACCAGGCGCAGGTTGGGTGATCCGACGCTTTCGACCATTTTGCGGCAGGTTTCCGGGTTTTTGAGAATGGAGACGAGGTGGGTTTCCATGACGACTGTGACGCCGTTTTGTTCGAGGGTGGGGGTGATTTCTCGCAGGGTTTCGATGAGGCGATCCCAGGCTTCTGGCGTGTGGTTTTGGCGATGGGGTGTCCAGCTTCCGGCGGGATTGCGGCTGCCCGGGCGCAGGAGATAGGTTTGTGCAGATAGACCCGCAGCGATTTCTGTTCCTTTTTTTATTTTGTTGATGATTGTAGTTCGTATTTCGGGGTCGGGATCGAAGAGGCACTCGGGGTATGTGATGGAGAATTGTGCGAGGTCGAGGCTGTGTTCGGCAAAAAGTGTGCGGCACCGATCTGTGTCGGCGGTTGTGATTTCTTCGCATAGTTCTGCGGGGAAGTGAAAGGCTCCGCCAGTGAATCCGAGGTTTTGGATGGTTTGAAGATGTGGCGATTCTATGGTGCGAAAATCCCGGGGTAAAAGGCCTACAACACCTGAGCGCATGGTCTGGTCTCCTATCGCGTGAAGATGCTGCCGCGAAGATAATCGGCTTCGTCAGATACGAGGAAGGACAATATTTTGCCCACGCCTTCGGGGTCGCCGAGTCCGGCTGCCATTCGTGAGACATCGCGTCCTGCGGCGTCGGCTTGTTTTTGTACGACGCGCATTTTGAGCGGTGTTTCGATACCGCCCGGGCATACGCCGTGGACGCGGATGTTGCGGTTGCCCAGTTGGGCTGCCAGGACGAGGGAGAGGCCGTGGACGCCGCCTTTGCTGGAGCCATAGGCGACGGATGAGCTTCCACCTTTGACACCCGCGCCAGAGGCGATGAGTACGATGACGCCTTTGCCGACTTTTTCCATTAAGGGCACGGTGTATTTTGAGGCGAGAAAACTTCCTTTTAGATTGATGTCTATGACTCTGTCCCAGGTGAATTCATCAAATTCATCGACGGGTACGAGCGCACCTTCGAGGATGCCGGCGGCGTTGATTAAGCCATCGATGTGTCCGAAGGTATTGCCGATGTTTTCAAAGAGCGCGCGTACCTGATTTTCTTCTTTTATGTCTGCGTGATATCCCGCTGCATTTCCACCCGAGTTTTCGATTTCTCGAACTGTGCGTTCCACGCCCGCTCCGTCCAGATCTACAACGGCTACGCGCGCACCTTCCCGGGCACAACATCTCGCTGCTGCCTGTCCTATTCCCGATGCACCGCCCGTTACGACGATGTTTTTGTTTTGTAGTCTCATGGGTTCTCCTTAAGGTTCGTGGTTGTGACCTTATGCATCAATTAACCGTATCAATAGAGCCGTCATTGCGGCATGGTTTTAGCCGCAATCCAGAAGGTTTTTGCTGTTGGTTTTGCTCGTCATCGCGGCATGGTTTAAGCCGCGATCCAGAAGGTTTTGATGTCATTACTCATGGTCACCAGTCTCCACGCGATAGACTTCCATGCCTCGCGATTTGTAATTTTGCAGTGCGTATGGATGGTCAAGGGTACAGGTGTGTACCCATACTCTTTTTGTTTTTCCCCACTTCCATGCCGATTTTATTGCATGGCATAAGAAATAACCTCCAAAGCCCTGTCCAATGAATTTGGGAGCCAGACCGAAATTGACGATTTCGACATTGCCGCCCTCTTGTTGTTGAAGTTCGTAGTATCCAGCGGGCGAGCCTTTGTAATGTGCAAACCATGTTCTCAGATTGTCGTTTTCTACGTGTGCTTTCCATTGTTCATCTGGCCATGAGAGTTTGTTTGTCCATTCCCAGGGTCCGCCTACAAGTTGATAGAAGAATCTGTTCACTTGAAATTGTTTGATTTCGCATTCATGTACGTGTAGTCCGTTCGATTCCGTTTTTTCTTTTAGTGAAGAAGGCGATTTCATTTCGAGGTAATATGTGGTGACTTCGTTCATGGTTTCTCCAACGTAGTAATCCGCAGGACTGCAATCCACCCATGTCATCGCGGTGTTGTAGGGGACGGTTCCAGTGCCGTCCCGTTCGTCATAGTGGCTCCGTATAGAGTTATTACGGGGCAGGCTCTCGTCGTCATCGCGGCATGATGTTGAGCCGCGATCCAGAAGGTTTTGCTATCCATGTTGTAGATTGCAAAAATACATGCGATATTAAGGATAAACAACCTCTTTCGGATGCCGCTGTTTTAGCGGTCTCATCAGGAGGCTACGATGGGCGATATTCTAAAATTTTTGTGCGTGCTCATTGGGATGGGGTTGATAGCTAATTGTGGCGATGATTATCCCGTTCAGCCGGAATCAGAGGGTGAGTTGGTTGAAGAGATGGTTCAAATTCCAGCGGGCGAATTTGTGATGGGTACCAATGAATATGGGCGGGATGAAGGTCCCGAGCATGTGGTGTTTTTGGATGCTTTCTGGATTGATCGGTTTGAGGTGGTGAACGCGGATTACAGATTATTTGTTGCGACAACAAGGCGCGATCCTTCTGCCTGTGCGGATTCCGTGGGGTTTAATGCTGCGCGGCAACCGGTTGTTGGTGTGACATGGTTTGATGCACAGGATTTTTGCGCGTGGGCAGGCAAGCGGTTGTGTTCCGAGGCGGAGTGGGAAAAGGCCGCGGGTGGCGATGGACGTATTTATCCCTGGGGCAATGAGGATCCCGATCCGACGCGGTTGAATTTTAATGGGCATGTGGGCAAGCCCGCGACTGTGGGCAGTTTTCCCAGTGGTATGAGTCCTTTTGAGGTGTCGGATTTGTCGGGTAATGTGTGGGAGTGGGTGGCGGATTGGTATCGCGTGGATTATTATCGCAATAGTTCGCGGGAAAATCCCCAGGGACCAGAGAGTGGGAGCTTGCGCGTGATGCGCGGTGGCAGTTGGGTAAATGGCGCACCAGCCGTGCGGGTGCAAGAGCGCGGACGACTCAGTCCTATATGGCAGGGGAAGGGGATCGGGTTTCGCTGTTGTCGGTGATGCAAAAAAATGAAAATGACTACTGTAGTAAAAATCCCCGCAAAAGCATTGTACACTTGACGCGCAAAATGAAATAAAGTATAACTTAATTATTGGTACAGGTTATCCATCGTCATTGCGGCAGGGTTTTAGCCGCAATCCAGAAGGTTTTGGTTTCTTGCGGTGCGGAGATGTTTGGCATTGAGGTGGTAACCGCTAAAGAATTTCTCGAAAGAATAGGAGTTTTATCATGAGTACGCTGAGCATTCGATTGCCCGATTCACTGCATAAACGTATTAAGCAAATGGCGGCGGCGGAGGGGATTTCTATGAATCAGTTTATCACCCTGGCTATAGCGGAGAAGATGTCGGCTTTGGGGACGGTTGAGTATCTGAAAGAGCGCGCTAAGCGAGGTAGTCGTCAAAAGTTTGAAGCTGTTTTGGCAAATGTGCCGGATGTAGAGCCGGAAGAATATGATAAATTATAGCTCAAGTAGCACAATGGGGCTGTGTGTGAGGTATATTTCATGAAAAGAGAATACGACTTTTCAAAATCCGTCAAGAATCCCTATGCGAAGCATCTTACAAAACAGGTCACGCTTCGTTTGGGGACGGATGTGATTGCGTATTTTAAGGATTTGGCAGACGAAACGGGTATTCCATACCAGAGTTTGATCAATCTGTATCTCCGTGATTGCGTCCAGAAAAAGAAAAAACTCAAGTGGGCGTCATGATCTAAGAGACAGTCCTATTTCAATACACAAGGGCGTGTGATTTGACATCGCACGCCCTTTATTCTGTCCTATGTGTTCAGGAACTATACCTGCTGTGCAGATGCTAACATCTCACCAACATCATCGGGCAGGTCAACACGATAAAAGCGATGGTCGCCAAAAGCATAATCTTCACCGCTTTCATCAATGATGCGAATATAGCCATGTGCAGAGGCTTCTTCATCGGGAATGATGCGATAAACCTTACCCACTTCAAGAGACGCCTCGTATCCCTCGTTATTGATGCAGATGGCAAATTGTTGTGTCATATTTTCTTTACTCAGGCCGTTCCCGCACCATCTCATGACCTTCGAGAATGTCGTAGGCAACCGCGCCCTGGCTCTGGTCTGGTGGCGCAATGCCGAAGATGTGGCAAAGCGTGGGGACGACGTCGGTGGCGTGGATGTAGCCGAGTTTGTCGGTGGGGCGTTCGTAGCCTTGTTTGATACCGGGACCTGAGAGAAAAAAAGAACCAAAGCTCGATGAGATGTCGCTGCGCGTGGGGATGAAGCCGCCGTGGTGTGCGCCGAAGACTTCGGGTGCGCCCACGCAGCCGCCACCCACAATGCCTTTCCACTGGCCGTAGTATCCGCTGACGAATCCGTGATCCCAGGCGAAGATGACGTCGCCGCACTGGTCGCCCCACTGTCCGAGTATGTACGCGTCGCGTCTGGGCAGGGCGATAGCAACGACATTGCGACCGATGTCTTCATCTACCCAGGTGCGAAGGGCGAGGAGGAGGTCGCGTTCGATTTCGTCGAATTTGGGACCGGGTTCGGCGTTGATCCAGATGTCGAATCCCTTGTCGTCTTTGAGGTAGGCGCGGGTTTTTTCAAAGTCGATCTCTCTTTCGAGGACTTCATCGCGCTCGACGCCGTCGCTGGCGTCTTCTTTTAAAACGGTGAATCCACTGTCGTGCAGGAATTTTCGGATATTGGCGATGCGCACATCTGGCGAAGCGCCGTGATCGGAAAGCACGCCGACACAAGTGGTGTCATCGGCGGCATCCCACATGCGTTTTAAAATTTTGTCGCCAACGATATAGGCTTTGCGGAAGAGGTGCATGATATCGTCGGCTTTGTCGGGATCGTAAGCCGGGCAAACCGGATCGACGCCGTCGAGGTGGATGTGGTTGATGTAGTCGTAGAGATGCCAGTGACAGATAAAGAAACTGGCATCTTTTTCGTGGAGCATATAGTTGGCTACGTCGGCAAACCAGAGGCCCTGATATTCGCATTCTTCAAGGGCGGTGTCAAAGTCGGTCATGCCAGACGTGTAAGGGGTCATAGAGGCGTGTTCTTGATAGGGACCAAATCGCTGGATGATTTCGTCGGCGAGGTCATCTGGATATGTGAAGCCATCGCCATAAGTGATCTGAGAGCGGTAGAGCTTGAGATGGGAGCCATCGGGTTCGAGTTCGAGGAGTTTGAAGCGCACAGAGGCGCGTTGTTCGCGGCTTTCGATGCAGAAGGGTTCGATGGCCCAGTTGCTCCATGATCCCGTGCTGGCTTCGGCGATGTGGTCGTCGCCGTTTTGGGATCGGCAGACGCGCAGGGTGTCGTATCCGTTATTGGCGCTGGCAAAGACGAGCAGGTGAAATCGGTTGATGTCGCCGCCGAGGCGCGCGTGAATTGCAATGGCGGAGGCAAGGGGTGGGGCAGCACTTTGTGGGAGATTGGTCCAGCCATCCGCAGGCGATAGTGCTGGGATGGGTTCTATGCTTCGCTGTCTTCGGCGCACGGCTGTGCCGTCGTGGTCCATTTGTACGATTTCTTCGACGTGTTCGGCGGTGGTATAAGCCTGTGCTGCGGCGATTTCATAATCGGTGCTGGCGTGTCCGGGGTGACCGAATCCGTCGATGACATATCCTTTTTCCACGCCGGATGGATGCGCTGCCGGATAGTGCAGGGCAACGCCTTTGAGGCCTTCGCGCTCGAGGGCATTCCACAGGCGTTGGGCATTGTTGGCGCGGCCATGAAAAGAGTTGACGCGTTCGCCGGGACCTACTTCGACGCGCCAGCGCGAGACGCTGTGTGTGCCGGTGTGCGCGCCAGTGGAGAGGGTTGCCCAGTTGGTGGGTGTCCAGACCGGGAAGGAGGGGAAGGTTTCGTTGACTGCGCCTTCGTCGAGCATGCGTTTAAAAGTTGGGATAACGCCTTCGTCGGCAAAGTATTTCATCATGGGAGTGATGAATCCGTCCATGCCGTAGGCGATAATTTTTTTTGACATGAGAATTCCTTTGTTAGAGGTTAATTGGGTTTTCTCGTTTACGAGGTGAATTGTTAAAGATAGTGCAAAAACTAAAAAAAGCACTCCACAAATATTGTCGGAGTGCTTCTTCATTTTTTTATGCTATTCAGCTTCCCAGCATTATATATCTCGCTCCAGGCTTTCCCTGGACCTGATACAGATCAGCATCCAGCGTTGCCTCAAACAGACAAACAACAATGCTCTTGTGTTCATATAACAACGCTTTTGGAAGGCGTAGTATAAGACTCCCATATCACTTGATTTTTTTTGATATCTGATCGCGACCAGTGCTGTTCTATTGATTGGATAAAGTCTGGTCGCACCAATTTGGCTCTTTGCATCAGCCAATTGTCCTGATCAAGTCTAAGATAAAGACCCTCTGCCAACTCATCGCCCAGTTTTGAAAACGATAGTAGTTCTTCTATAGATGAAAATGTGAAGTAGCCATGTGCAAGGAATGGGACTTTACTTATTCCCATCTCCCGAAAAAATGCATCGCGTTTATCTCTTGGCAGGAAGTGACCAACGTGTTTGTCATAGATGTCAAAACCAAGAAACCAATCTGGTAATCGGTCATAAAAGACCGAATGCTGAGCATAGCACCATTCACCAAACAGGATATAGTGGTCGGTCAAATGGTCAAAAAGAATGTCCTCTTTCGGGGATAGCCACTCTAATAATTTTTTCCATTGTCCCAAACCGGGAAGGGATAAGTACGCCCCCCGATTTTGAGCGCGGATATTGCCGTTGGAGTCAAACGAGATACCAAGATTCGCCCCGTCAACCTTTTCTTCCACGACAAGTTTATGTCCCAAGAACGCATCGCGTTCATGTTCCGACATGACCTTATCGCCCCGGATATCTACATCACCGGGGAATGCCAGGTGTGACGTGGTAGGGAATTTGAAGAAATTGTCTTTCACAGACCCTTATCCTCATATTTTGATTTGATATAACACTCGCAAAGAAAATGAACTTCAATCCCAGCTTCGGCTAAAGCGTCCTTCCATCCCCACCATTTGCTATCCGTCGCCTGTAAAATAGGCGGTTTTTTAGCGTGTGCATTCGCCACGGCGACAAACTTACGATCAGAAAGATCAAAATGCTCCAGACCGGGATGCTCGTTAGTATCAGGAAATTCATCATAGGAACTGTTGTTCTTGGTAATCTTTATCCGATCACAGTTGGGTCCCCAGCAATGGTCATGGACCCACTTCATGAATCGGTCTCCCAAACCGGGGCGTCCCTCCATGTTAAGATTTTGGCGATACTCTTTGAGAATTTCATCTGCGTCGTCAATAACCAGGCAATCATTATTGATGACATGTTTAACGGCATCTATACAGGCCAGTACGCAGTCATACTCCTCTAGTGGAATATTATCGGGTTGTAAAGCGCGATTGGCCATCTTAGGAACGTTGGTATCAACCAGGCATTTGTTCGGTAAGTTCATCAGGCTCTCTCCAAGTTAGGAGTATGTTGTTGCATCCGCTTTTCCATTGCCGCTCTGGCTTGCGCGGTAATGTCGCCCATCTCATCGCCAAAAAAGTTCTCCGGCCAGTTTCGAATATTGCCAAACTCATCTATATCCAGAGGCTCCAGCTTAGCCCTCCTTGCCTCAATGTTTTTCTGCGCGATTTCTCGCAGGTTTTCCGCTCTAGCTTCGCCAATGCCAGATACTTCGAGCAGTGTCTTTGAGGATACGCGGACGAGGTCATTGGCAGATGAAATACCTTTGTCCTTAAGCAGGTTTCGTCTCTCTTCCGAGATTTTGGGTTCTACTTCATCCAATGGCACCACATTATTGATATTGGCGAAGTAGGCCGATACTTTTTTTTCAGACAACTCGTCCTCAGCAATTCGCCTTTGCAATCGCCGAAGAAAATGCTCGGAATGAGTTTCAATGATCAACTGGATATTTCTTTTTTTTATGACATCAATCATCACATCTGCCAACTTCGATTGTGCATAGGGATGAAGGTGAATCTCTGGCTGATCTATTAGGACAATTGATCCCTCTTCTGCATAGTCACATTGTACGAGCACTGGAAGTACCTGCGAGATACCGAACCCGACATCTGGAAGTTCCACCCAGGTTGTTGATCCGTTAGTACACACCTGGACTGCATACACCCGGTCAGAAAGTTCTTCAACTTTAAAATCCTCAATTAGCCCTATATCCCTGAGCTTACTGGCGATGCGACGCTCAAATCTATTCTCGTTCTTTTCATATATCTTATCTCTGGCTCTGGCTGCCAGAATTGCCGCGATAGTATCTTCGCCTTCATATCCCACACTTTCTGGTGCTCCTCCGGTATGGAGATACGAACGCTCGGCTTTGGAGCGAAGTGGTCCGAGGTAAAAGAGAGCACTGAAAAGTTCTTCATGCTTATAGTTGAATTCTCGGAGAATCTCTGCATCTTGACAGCGCGTAATTAGCGTACGAGGAAAGCGATAAAAATGATCAGGTACATCATAAGGTGATTGCGTCGTGAACCTCCGCCTCATCTTGAGGGTGAGATCATCAGATTTGGTCTCATACGAATCTAAGCCAGGCCGTCGCTCCATCCGAAATGAAAGCTGACTCGCTCCATTCTCAATCAATTCATAATTGAACAGTTCAACCCGAGGTAAGTGAGTTACAGGACTGCGACCAACTTTTGCTTGAAAAGCCAGATCATTGCCCGAAAACGTTTTATCACGGTCCGACATAGAACTCGTGCTTGTGAACTTAATTATGGGTGATTCATCATTGGACGACCATTGGTACTCAAATTCAATATCTCTTTCTACATCGCGCTGAAAGACCATTTCTTGGTACGATCCCAGTTGAACTGCCGAATTTCTATCACCAAGATAAAACACGTCTCGCCCCCGTGATTCAACAGTCTGCTTCAGCATCATCAGGAACTGGCCAATACTGGACTTGCCAGAACTGTTGGCACCAAAAAAAAGAGTAATAGGGGCAAGGGCAATTTCGCCAGTATCCTCCCAAACCTTGAAGTTTTGGATTCGCAATTTCTTTAGCATATTTCCCTCTTTATTCTGTTTATCGCCTGTAAGTCATTTATCTTCAGAATTTTCTAAAAGATACATAATATCCAAATACAAATAGGGTTTGAAAAAAAGTAGCATCCAACCCCTCAAAAAGCAAGCAGAATTAGAAACAGAATTGAACCAGTGCATCGTGGCAAAAGAGGCTATCCATATCAATCTTACTTGCGATTTTCATTGCAGCATGATTCAAGCCGCTACGCCGCACGCAAAGCATGGCGTAAGCCCACGCACAACGTCAGTAATCCACAGGCGAACGCTTAGACTGGACTCCTGCTTTCGCAGGAGTGACGGCAATCCACATGCAGTACGATTATGCCATGTAGCACCAGGGAATGAGACAATTTCTAAATAGGTCGTCGCGTGAGGCTGAAGGTTTGAGCGGTCGGTCCCCCGTCGGGTTGGGTGGCTAAAAAGAGCGCGAGGGGGACGACATCTTCGGGTGCTTTGACGACTTCGCTGGGCGCGAAGGGCGGTGGACCGCCCACTCTCATGCGACCGCCGGTAAGACGTGTAGCTACCGGGCCGGGGATGAGTTCGTTGACCGTGATGTTGTTTTCCCAGACTTCTTCTGATAGGCATTGGGTGAACATCCACATGCCGGCTTTGCCAACGTGATACGCAGAACTGCTCGCTGTGGGACGGTGGCCCATGCCCGATCCCACGTTGATGACTCTGCCACCGCCAGATTCGATCATGAGGGGTAGCAGGGCGTGCGAGACGAGGTAGGCGCTGATGCAGTTTACCGTGACGTCTTCGATCCAGACATCGGGATCGCTGTCGAGGATGCTGTTGCGCTCTATACCGCCGCCCGCGTTGTTGACGAGGATGTCCAGGCGGTCAAATTCTCCGCGAACTTTTTCTGATAGGGCATCTACGCTCTGGCGGTTGGTGACATCGGTGGGTACGGATAGGACATTGCGACCGAGGGCGCGAATTTCTTCGGCAACGGCATCGAGTTGTTCGCTGGTGCGAGAGGCGAGTATGAGATCGGCTCCTTCTGTGGCAAAGGCGATGGCAATGGCGCGACCAATACCCCGCCCACTGCCGGTGACGAGCGCGACTTTTCCAGTGAGTTGTGACATGCGGTCTCCTTAAGGAATCAGCGAATCAACGGAATAGTGTACAACTGCGTCAGCAGTTCATCAGCGAATCAACAGCCAGCAACCAGTCTCCAACTATCGTCATTGCGGCATGCTTAAAGCCGCAATCCAGTGGGAGGGTGGGGTTCGTCTATTCGTCTATGAACTGGCCTGAGAGGCGGCCAGTCATGCTCGAATTACTCGCCTTCATACACCGCTCCGTCTATTCGCGCTTTTTTACTTACCAATCAACGACTGATCCGTCGTCGGGATGAAGGGATCTTTGATTATTCCAGTCGTGGCCAATTTTGTCTTCCATTTTGTCGTCGTCCAGTTCAATGCCAAGGCCGGGACCTTTGGGCAATTCGACGTAGCCGTCTTTGAATTGGAACGGTTCTTTGAGATAGTCTTCGCCAAACATGGTGTGTTCCTGCGCGAGGAAGTTGGGTATGCTGGCGTCGAGCTGGATACAGGCGGCCAGGGAGATGGGACCGAGCGGACAGTGTGGGGCAACGGCTGCGTAATAGGATTCTGCCATGCCTGCGATCAGACGGGTCTCGAAGATGCCGCCGGCGTGTGACAGGTCGGGTTGTATGATGGAACAGGCGCGTTTTTCGAGGAGGTCGCGGAAGCCCCATTTGGTGAAGATGCGTTCGCCTGTTGCGATGGGTAAGTGGGTTTTGCGCGCGAGTTCTGCCATGCCTTCTATGTCTTGACACTGGATGGGTTCTTCGACAAACATCGGCTGGTAGGGTTCGAGTGCTCTGATGAGTATGGCGGCGGTTTGCGGTGATATGGCGCCGTGAAAGTCGATGGCGATGTCAAAGTCCGGTCCGCCCGCTTCGCGCATGGCGGCAAATGTTTCGACGGCGTGATCGATAAAAGCCGGGTTTTCGACGATGCGCGCCGGACGAATTTTGGCTGGGCCGGTCTTTATGGCGATAAATCCCTGTTTTTTGCGTTCTTTTACTGCGGCAGCAGCCTGTTCTGGTGTGCCGCCTCCTCCCGTGCCTTTGTACATTTTGATGCGGTCGCGCAAGGGGCCGCCGAGCATTTCATAGACGGGCATGTTTGCGGCTTTTCCGGCGAGGTCCCAAAGTGCCTGTTCGACACCGGATAGGGCGCTGGTGAGAATGGGTCCGCCGCGATAAAATGCATGGCGGTACATGGCCTGCCAGTGATGTACCACGCGACGGGGGTCTTTGCCAATGAGATAGGGTTCGAGTTCGGCTACGGCTTGAGCGCAGGTGAGAGCGCGTCCTTCCAGGATGGGTTCGCCAAGGCCAACGAGGCCCTCGTCTGTGTGCATTTTGAGAAATAGCCAGCGCGGTTTGACGAGAAAGGTTTCGAGTTTGGTGATTTTCATGGTAACTCCTTTGAGTTGCTTTAAAATTATTGGGGTCTATTCCCTAACCTCCGTTCCTGGCAGGAAAGGGGGCTTGTCTCCCCTCCCCGTCTCGGGGAGGGGCCGGGGGAGGGGGCAATCACACAAATATGCGATGAGAGTTTCTTGCTCGCGGTATTCCGGGATGATGATATCTGCACCGACTTCGATGAGGCGGTTTCGCTTCCAGGCATTGATGCCTTCGCGTTTGACTTCGTCTGATGCGACACCGATAGCGGTGCCGCCCACGGCTTTTACGTTTTCGATTTCGACGTAGCCATCCCCAAATCCCAGCAGTTCGGAACCGTCTATGGCATGGGTTTTGAGCATGTTTTGAATGACCATGGCTTTGGAAAAATTTTCGTGCTGATCCAGCGCACCAAAGACGCGGTCTTCAAAGTAGGCTGTAAGGCCCAGTAATTCGACTTCGCGACGGACAAAGACGAGATCGGTGCCGCTGGCTAAATAAAGCATCAGGCCGCGGTTGGACAGGTTGTCGAGCAGGGCGCGGGTATGGGGTAGCATGAGATCGGCGGGGGCGATTTCACCTGTTTCGAGGCCGCGAATGCGATGGGCTATGTGGGCGTTGAGCAGGTCGTGAAAGCGCTGTTTGTAGGTTAGGGGATCATCTGGTATGCCACCGCGTTTTTGGATTTCTTCACACAACTGAATCATCTGATAGATGGTTTGTTTGCCGGTGAGGCGGTCGATAAATTCAGTGACCAGAGCGCGATGTTCCGCTTCGGTTTCGCCGGTGTTGAGTTCGGAGAGTTCTTCGACCATCATGGGGATCATGATTTCGCGCCAGCCCTGGCGAATGAGCGACAATGTGCCGTCAAAATCAAAGAGCACTGAGCGATAATGCCCCCGGGGAATATGTGTTGCAATGATTTCGATGTTGCCGATGTGTTGACTCATAAATGTATTCCTGTTGGACGGTGCGTCAATAAAGGGATTCGCGCTTGAAAAATCAAGTGGGTAATGAGTGGTGATTATTGACCAAATGTGTTTGAAAATTTTGGAATCTCCGTTATATTGTAACACTGGCCCAAACTGGATTTTTAACAAAAAAGGCGCGATGAATGCAGAGCGATAGCACGCTGAGTCATGTGGCATCGGTCGAGACGCAAAATGGAAATTTTCGGCTTGATGAGGCAATGGTTGACGGGCAGTGGTGTCATGTGCTTTCTATAAATGGGCGTGCGATAGCGAGTAGCTGTTCCGATTTGGAGATCGCACTTGCCGATCTCGCGCTGGCTGGGATTTCTCCAGATCAGAGATATGCCGATGTGTTGATCGGTGGGCTTGGATTGGGCGTGACGCTGAGGCAAGTGCTGAAGCACAGGGCTGTGCAGTCTGTTTGTGTGGTGGAGATTGAGCCGCAAATTGTAGAATGGAATCGCACCTATTTGACTAATGCCGATTTGCTGAATGACGCACGGGTCGAGCTTGTTGTAGGCGATTTTTGTTCTTATGTGCAGGGTACACCGCGCAATTATCACGGTATTGCAATGCACATTGATGTTGGGCCAGATCAGGTGGCGCGAGTGGAGAATCGCCAGGCTTACAGTTTGTCGATGTTGCGCGTGTTGCAAATGCGACTTCGGGTGGGCGGGGCACTTGCGATTTGTGCGGGTGGGGGATCTTATGAACGGGCATTGCGGCGCGTTTTTGATGCGGTTTCTGTGCAGTCCGATCCTGCAGATCAATGCAGATCGCGTACAATTTATCAGGTAATAGCACAGTAGTAGAACAAATCTCCTCCAAAAATGGGCGGATTATGAGAAAGGGGCTTGTGATGAGCAAGGATTCACTTACAGTTATTGATAATAGAAATGGAAATACGTATGATTTACCTGTTACTTATGGCACCTATTCTGAGGACGGCGCCCATGTGCGCACAGAAGAGTTGAGGCAGATCAAGAGTTCGGATAATGATTTTGGTCTGTTGGGATACGACCCGGCGTATATCAATACGGCATCTTGCAGCAGTTCGGTTACGTATATCGATGGCGCGAAGGGGATCTTGCGCTATCGCGGATATCCCATTGAGCAGTTGGTGGCGGAGTCGTCTTATCTCGAAGTGGCCTATTTGCTGGTTTATGGCGAGTTGCCAGGCCGCGATCAATTGGCCGGGTTTTCCGAGCAGATAAATTCTCAGACTGTGGTTTCAGAAGATATTTTGTCTTATATCGATGGTTTTCCCAGGGGATCTCATACGATGGGGATGCTGGTGGGCGCGCTGGGGGCACTGTCGGTTTTTTACGACGATGAGCGAGATTTTGGAACCGAAGAGGCACAACTTCGTCATATTTGTCGTCTGGTTGGCAATGTTGCGGCAATAGGTGCTGCGGTGCATCGCCGCAGTGCGGGCCTGCCTTATGTGTCAGCAGATCCCGAGTTGGGGTTTTACGGCAATTTTTTGAATATGTTGTTTGGCACAGAGGGCGAGGTATATCGCGCTGATCCGGTGCTCGAGCGCGCGCTGGAAGTATTGCTCATTTTGCACGCCGATCACGGTCAGAATTTATCTACCAGCATTATGCGGGGCGTTGCCAGTGGGGGGGCAGATCCGTATTCGTCTATGGCTGGTGCAGCAGCGGCGCTTTACGGTCCGGCACACGGGGGCGCGAATGAAGCTGTGCTCAATATGCTCAATGAGATCGGCTCGGTGGATAAGGTGCCGGCTTATATCGAGCGGGTGGAGAATAAAGAGGTGGTGTTGCAGGGGTTTGGGCATCGGGTCTATAAGAATTACGATCCCAGGGCGGCGATTGTCAAAGAGACCGCATATAGTGTGTTTGAAGTGACGGGTAAGAATCCCTTGATTGATATTGCGCTGGAATTGGAGCGGATTGCTCTTCAGGATGAGTATTTTATTTCGCGGCAATTGTATCCCAATGTGGATTTTTATTCGGGTATTATTTATCAGGCTATTGGATTGCCCACGCGGATGATGACGGTGTTATTTGCGGTGGGGCGGTCGTGTGGCTGGCTGGCGCAGTGGAAAGAGATGCTGGGGGATAGCGAACAGAAAATCGCCCGCCCGCGCCAGATTTATACCGGAGCAGATAAACGCGATTACGTGGCGATGGGTCAGCGGTAATTTCTCGTTGTAACAAGAATTGGAGGCAGGCGATGGCTTTTATTCATATTCCCAAAGGCTGGCAGTTGCCCGAAGGCGAGGTTACGCCCGAACACATTTACCTGAATCGTCGGCGCTTTATGCAGGCGATGGGTGTTGCGGGCGCGAGCGCGGTGATTGGCGCGGGTTGCGCGACAGCAGAAGATGAGTTTGAGGTGGAAGTTCCCCCATCGCTGCCGGGTTTGTATCCCGCAAAGCGCAATGAAATTTACACGGTGGAGCGGGAATTGACGCGGGAGAAGGTTGCCGCGCGGTACAATAATTTTTACGAATTTACCACGAATAAGGGCAAGGTTCACGAGTTGACGGGCAAGTTTGAGGTGCGCCCCTGGGAGGTGGAGATTTCGGGGTTTGTGGAGAAACCCGGAACGTATGACCTGGATGATTTGCTCAAGCGATTCGCGCTGGAAGAGCGTGTGTATCGATTTCGGTGCGTGGAAGCATGGGCGATGACAGTGCCGTGGACGGGGTTTCCGATGAAGGCGTTGATCGATTATGTGCAGCCCCAATCGTCGGCAAAATACGTGCGGATGGTGACGTTCAATCGCCCGGATCAGGCGCCGGGTATTAAGACGCAGTCCTGGTATCCGTGGCCTTATTTTGAGGGCTTGACAATGGAAGAGGCGACGAATGAACTGACGATGCTCGGGACGGGTATTTACGGTCATGCATTGCCCAAACAGCACGGTGCGCCCATTCGGTTGATTACGCCGTGGAAATACGGGTTTAAGAGTATTAAGTCCATTGTGAAGATCGAGTTTACCAAACAGCGACCTCCAACATTCTGGAACAAGCTGGCACCTGCTGAGTACGATTTTTGGGCAAATGTAAATCCCAAGGTGCCACATCCGCGCTGGTCACAGGCAACGGAGCGGTTGATCGGGACTATGGAGCGCGTGCCCACCCGGATGTACAATGGGTATGGCGATTATGTGGCGCATCTGTACGGGTAGCGAAAATAATGTCCGTTGTATGTCAAACCGCTCGGTGAGATGATTGCCGAGCGGTTTGGTGTTCACGGATTTGAATACGAGATAAAAACGTGTTTGTGTGTTGCACAGTGTTCAAATTTTGTTAGATTGGAGACAAGATGGGCAAAACAGCACTTGTATTGATTTTGTTGGCCTATATACTCATCCCTATTCATATCCTGTCCGGGGAGGAATCTGTGAAGGCTTTGGAGCCTGAACTGAATGATGTTGGTCTGAGTATTGGGCAGGTGCCACCTGCGTTTATACTGCCGGATTTGTACACTGGGGAATTGGTTTCTCTGAGTGATTTTCTCGGGAAAAAGACGGCGTTTTTTATGTGGGCGTCCTGGTGAGGGTGCCGCGCTCAGTTGCCTGGATGGCAACAGTTTTACCAAGAGTACGGTGAGCAGGTTGGGGTGGTGGTCATTGCCCAGGATGCACAGGGTGCCGAGGTTGCCAGGCCCTGGGTTGAAAAGGCTGGTGGCACGTATCGCGCATTGCTGGATCAGCACAATGCGATTGGCAAAGCGTATAATGTGAAATTTGTGCCGGTTGGGATATTTGTGGATGAAGAAGGACGGCTTGTCCGCACTGTTGGTAGCGTTAATATTGACAATGGGACTCTGCGCGGAGAACTGGTTGAGTGGATTACATCGGGGGCTATTCCAAGTGCTTGGCGCGATGCGGACAAGGGGGTGAAACCCCGCACGCTGACTGCGGATGAGCAGGAGGCAGATGCAAAATTTCAGCGCGCTATTGCGTTGCTAAAACAGGGCAAGCGCGAAGATGCGATTGCAGAATTAAAGCGCGCTTATGTTCTGGATCCCAAGAATTGGTTGATTCGAAAGCAGTTGTGGGCGATAGAGAATCCCGGGATGTTTTACGATGGCAAGGTCGATTATCGCTGGCAAAAGGAACAGATGGCGAGAGAAGATGAGGAATTGAAAAAATGAAGTATCGCGCAAAAAGATTGACTCAGCTCGTCAGTTGCGGTGGTTGAGCATCGAAACTCGATCCAGCGGTGCTGGATGTGATTTTGAAAAAGTTGCCGCAGGTGGCGCATCCCGATTTGATGGTGGGGATGAATACGGCTGATGATGCCGGTGTGTTTCGGATTTCTGAGGATACGGCGCTTATTCAGACGGTGGATTTTTTTACGCCTATTGTCGATGATCCGCATGCGTATGGGCAGATTGCCGCCGCTAATTCGCTGAGCGATGTGTATGCGATGGGGGGACGTCCGATTACTGCGCTGAATATTTGCGGGTTTCCGAGTGATGATGTCGATCCAGAGGTGATTGCCGAGGTTTTAAAGGGGGCACAGGAGAAGGTGGCGGAGTCCGGAGCGGTTTTGGTCGGCGGGCATTCTGTGGAGGATGTGGAGCCCAAATTTGGTTTGTCTGTTACGGGGGTTGTGCATCCAGACGATGTGAAGACCAATGCGGGGGCGCGGGTGGGCGATCATCTCATTTTGACGAAGCCGCTGGGTACGGGTTTGATGTCGGATGCCTATCAAAATGGCGAGATCGATGAAGGTGCTTTGCAAGTTGCGGTGGATTCTATGGTGCAGTTGAATCACATCGCAGCCGAGGAGATGGTTGCATACAAAGCGGGTGGATGTACGGATATTACCGGGTTTGGGTTGCTGGGGCATGGGTTGGAGATGGCGCAGGCGAGTGGCGTTGGGTTTCGCATTCGTGCTTCTGATGTGCCGCGTTTTGATCTTGCTTTGCAAATTGCAGAGGGGCGCGAGGGCGGTGGTTTGCGGCGCAATCGGGCGGCAAGAGGGCATGCGGTGAGGTTTGCCGAAGATGTTGGCGAGTCTTTGAGGCGATTGTTTTTTGATCCGCAAACTTCTGGTGGCTTGCTGATTGCACTTGCGTCCGATGCGGCTGATGCTTTTCTTGAGGCGTTGGACGATCGCGGTGTGATGGCTCGAGATATTGGCGAGGTGGTTGCGGAACATCCCGGTGAGATTGAGGTACGAGCGTGATTGGGAGTGGATGGGGAACTGGTGTCCCCCGCGGGCTTCAAACCCGTTGTTGCGTGCTAACCCCACGCTAGGTGGGTTCGATTCCCACACATTCCCGCCATTTTTGATAGCGGAGAAACTTTTTGAGTTTCTCCGCTGTCTTTATGTGAGAATCAGTGGTCAGTATCAGCAAAGCATATGCCGTATATAAAAGCCGTCATCGCGGCATGCTTAAAGCCGCGGTCCAGAAGGTATTATAGCAGTCAGGGTCAGCAAAAGATATGCTGTCTATGAGAGCGTCATCGCGGCATGCTTAAAGCCGCGGTCCAGAAGGTATTATAGCAGTCAGGGTCAGCAAAAGATATGCTGTCTATGAGAGCGTCATCGCGGCATGCTTAAAGCCGCGATCCAGAAGATTTTGCCTTTTTCTTTTTGTTCATCCGTGGTTGCTTACGCATTTCCAGGAGGTATTAATGATCAAACGATTGGTTATTTCTGTTTTGCTTGTAGCAGGGTTGTGTTCCCCCGCTCAGGGCTGGTTGTTGGAAGGGCATCATATTCTGACTTTGTCTGCTGTGGCGGCTTTGCCCGATGAGGTTCCGGTGTTTTTCAGGCAGGGAGCAAAGACGGTGGCGCATTTGAGTATTGATCCGGATATGGGTAAGAATCGAGGTACGCCACAGGTGCGAGGGGCAGAGTATCCCGAGCATTTTCTGGATCGCGAGATGCTCGATGTAGAGACGCTGCCCGAGAGTCGATATGCGTTTGTCAAGTTGTGTTATGAGCATGGGGTGTCGCCCGAGAAGATGGGTTTTGTGCCTTATGCGGTGAATGAGTGGACAGAGCGGCTGGCGGTGGCTTTTGCAGAGTTTCGCAAGTGGCCCGATAATCCGCATATTCAGAGTAAGTGTCTGATTTATGCGGGTTTTCTCGCGCATTATGCCGAGGATATGTGTCAGCCTTTGCATTTGACGATTCACTATGATGGGCGCGTGCAAGAGGGGGGCGAGAAGTTGCAGAAGGGTATTCACCAGAAGGTGGATGGTCTGGTGCAGTTTTTGAAGATGGAGCCAGGGGATTTGTCGCGCGATCAGGATGTGACGCCTTTTGAAAATGCGATGGTTGAGATTATGCGGGAGTTTGAGAAGGGGTTTGCTCTAATTGACCGGGTTTATGAATTGGGACCGAATATTCCCAGATATGATGAGGAGAATTGGAAGCCGAATGCCGAGGTGATCGTTTTTGCAGAGGATCGCGCCCGGGCTGCGACGCGATTTACCGCGCGGCTTTATTTGACTGCCTGGCGGTTGTCCGAGCGTTTGGAGATTGCAGATTTTGTGAAACGAGAGGTTTGGGACGGGGAGTAGAAAGGCGCGAATCAACGAATCTGCGAATCAATGAAGCAGGTAATGTACATGAAAGCCGTCATTGCGGCATGGTTTTAGCCGCAATCCAGAGGTTTTGGGTGGTGGGGCGAGGTTCGTCTATTCGTCTATTCTTTCAAGGAGATTATCGATGCGTCGATTGAGCATAGTATTATTGGTACTATTTGTATTCGGGTCTTCGGCATGGGGCTGGTGGCCGCGAGGGCATGGCATTTTGACGCGGGCGGCTGTTCAAACTCTTCCGGCAGATGCGCCTGCTTTTCTCAGGGCTGGCGGGGGTATGGTGGCTCATGCGGCTGTTGATCCGGATGTTGCAAAAAATCGCGGTACGCTTCATCTGGAGAAGGCTGGTCATCCGGTTCATTATTTTAATATGGAATTGTTTGAGGCAGGGGATTTGCCCGCGTCGCGGTACGCGTTTGGAAGGCTTTGTGCAGAGTTGGGGAAGAGGCCAGAGCAGGTGGGGTTGTTGCCTTATGTAACGGCGGAATATACCGAGCAACTCGCTCTGGCTTTTGCGGAGTTTCGCAAGTGGCCCGAGAGTCCGTTTATTCAAAATAAGTGTTTGATATACGCCGGGTATGTCGCGCATTTTGCTCAGGAAGTTTGTCAACCTCTGAATCTGACGATTCACTGGAACGGTCGCGTTGTAGATGGCAAGTCGTCGAGGACGCGTATTCACGAAAAGATTGATGGGTTGCTTCAAAATTTAGATTTGAAACCCGAAGAGATTGCCGAGGGTTTGGCTGCTGCGCCCGTGGATAGTTTGATGACAGGTATTGTGGCGCAGATGCACAGGAGTTTTGGAGAGGTTGAGTCCGCGCTGTCTATGGAGCAGTATCTCGTTCCAAAAGATGTGGATTGGAAGAATGAGCCTGCGGTGCGCGCTTTTGCGGAGAAGCATGCAAGAGAGGCCGCGCGTTTTACGGTTTCGCTTTATTTGACGGCGTGGAAGATGTCAGAGAAGATCAGATTGCCGGGTTGGATTGATCGCGGCGAGATGGATCATTTTGGGGCGCAAAAAAAGTAGGGGTGTTTATGGGATATGATCGAGAGCGCGAGGTCGCTGTCGAGGCTGTGCGCGAGGCGGCTCGGCTTTGTGTGGATGTGCGAAAATCACTTGTTGGGGCGATGGAGAAGGAGGATCGCAGTCCGGTGACGGTTGCGGATTTTGGCTCGCAGGCGCTTGTGTGCCGGCGATTAAAGTCGGTTTTTCCAGAGGATACGATTGTGGCGGAGGAAGATGCGTCGGTGCTTCGGGGTGGGGAGCAAACGGCGATGCGGAAGACGGTATGCAAATTTGTTCGGGCGTATGCGCAGGCGGATGAAGATACAATTTGTGACTGGATTGACGCGGGTAATGGGGCTGTTGCAGAGCGTTTCTGGACGCTCGATCCCATTGATGGTACAAAGGGTTTTTTGCGCGGGGATCAATATGCGGTGGCGTTGGCGCTCGTCGATTGCGGTGAGGTGAAGGTTGCCGCGCTGGCGTGTCCGGCTCTGCCGGTGGATATGGAGGAGGTAGAGGGCGATTGTGGGATGTTATTTGTGGCTGTGAGAGGAGAGGGTACCTGGGCGGTGCCTCTTAGGGGTGGAGATGTTGCCGATGTTCGGATTGATGGGCCTGTGTGGCGATTTGCGGAGAGCGTGGAGGCGTCACACGGCGATCACGATGCACACAAAGCTGTGGCCCGAGCGGTTGGTATTGAGTCGCCGTCGCTCAGGATGGATAGTCAGGTAAAATACGGTGCGGTGGCGCGCGGCGATGCGGCGTTGTATTTGAGGTTGCCGTCGCCAAAATATCCGGATTATCGCGAGAATATCTGGGATCACGCCGCGGGTGCTCTTATCGTTGAGGAGGCCGGTGGAAAGGTGAGCGATATGTTTGGCAGGCCGCTGGATTTTGTGTCTGCGGCGCAGATGGAAGACAATCGCGGGGTGGTGGTGAGTGCCCGCGAGGTTCACGCACGGGTGATTGACGCGCTTCGGGAGATGTGATGGTTCAACGGGATTACGGTGACGTTGTTAAGCGCGTGGAGGCGGTGTCTGGTGTTGAGGTGCATGAGTTGGGGGAGGTTGAAGGTTTGCCGGTTTTGCGCGTGTCTGCTGGCAAGGGGGACGCGCCTGTTGTTTATATCAATGGGGGGACGCACGGCGATGAACCGGCTGGCGTGGAAGCCGCGCTGGCTTTTTTGGAGGGGGGATGGGAACGCTGGGCTGATCGGGTGCGTTTTGAAGTTATTCCGTGTTTGTGCCCGTGGAGCTATGTTCACAATGCGCGGCTCAATGCACAGGAGGTGGATGTGAATTGGGCGTTTTTGCGCGATGATGTGCCCGAGATTGAGATTTTGAAGGGGTTTGTGGAGGGGCGAATTTTTGTGGGGGTGATCGATTTGCACGAGGATTGGGAGAGTCCGGGTTTTTATTTGTACGAGATGTTTGGGGTCCACGAATCGCTGGGGCGGGCGATGGTGGCGCGGGTGGCACAGGTGTGTCCGATTAATAAAGAGGCTGAGATTGAGGGCGAGATTGCGGTCGATGGGGTGATTCATCCCAATATGGATGTGTCGAGGCGGAAGTACGGGGAGGGCATACCGATCGCTTTGTACCAGAGAGGCTATACGGGGCATCTGGTGACGTCAGAAAGCCCGACGGCGCAGCCAATGGATGTGCGCGTTGCGGCGCATCTGGCGGCTATTGAGGTGATGGTGGAGGCGCAGGTTTATCCGCAGATGAACGCAGATGAAAGCAGATGAAAGGCGAGAGATAAGAGGGGAAGGGTGTGGTGTGAAGGGACTTTTGTTTGAAAGATAAAGCGTGGGATTGTGTCCCGCGCTTTTTTAATATGGGCGAAAACCGCGTACCATAAATCCATTATCTTTTTTTGCTTCTGCCGCGCGTTTTGCCGATTCTGCGCGGTTTTTTGTGGTGGTGCCGCGTACGACGACGTAATCGTCGGCTCTGCGGTAGCGGTGTATGAAGACGGGGCGGGGTTTGTCCGAGTGGTTCTGTTTGGAGCCGTGAACGGTTTTGACGTGGAAAAAGATGGCGTCGCCGGGTTGACCGGGTATTGGGAGGGCGCGTTCCCAGGGCCATTCGTCGTCTGCGAGTCCCAGGTGCGAGAAGGTGTCGATGTGGTCGAGTTGTCCCAGTTTGTGAGAGCCGGAGACGACGTGGAGGGCGCCGTTTTTGAGGTCGGTAGGTACGACGTAGGTGAGGATGCCAACGGGGCCTTCGTACCGGTGTTCAAAATACGCCGAGTCCTGGTGCAGGTGTTTGGGATGGCCTCCAACGGGTTCTTTGTACAGGCATTGTCCGTTGCCGTAGAGTTCGATGTTGGGGCCGAGGATGGCTTCGACTATGTCGAGGGTGGGCGCGTGAAATGCCGACCGGAAGAAGGTGGCACTGGTGTTGTAGTTGATGCCCAGGACCATGATTTGTCGGTCGCGTTCGTAATTTTCAGGCGCGGGTATAAAGAGGGTGTTGTTGGGCGTGCGCCATCCTTCGGGGATTGCCGTGGCTTGATCAAGGAGGGCGAGAGATTGCCTGGCAGTGGCTTTGATGTCGCGGTGAAGCGCGTCGATGTATTCGCGGAGCAATCCCCGCACGACTATCGCGCCATGTGTTTTGAATGCCTCGGCTGCGCGTTGAAGGTCGATGTCTTTGGACTGGAAGTCCAGGTCGTTTAGAGAAATGGTTTGGGTCATGATTTTTAAAAGTTATGAGAGAAGATACTTTGATCTTCATGATACGCGAAGTAAGTCAAACTGTCACGTATATTTTGTGCTTATCTACAGAAGTTCTGAGAGGGTTATACGGCGGTTTTCTTCCATTGATCGTTCGGCTGCGAGACCGATTAGCGCGGCGTTGATGGCTGTGCGGGCGTCGGTTTGCCAGTTGCCATTGTGGATGTCGTTGAGGAATTGGGTTTGGATTGTGATGTCCGATGGTTCGGCAGCGGGCAGGTCGCGTTCGCCTGATTTTGTCGATAAACACCAGCCATCGCCCCTGTTGATGAGTGTCCCGCCTGTCATGACGATGTGGCGATATTCTTCGGCCTGGGAGATTTCGATGCCACCGGCCCAGTTCCATTGCCCAATACCGCCGTTTTCAAAACCGACTGTGACGGAATTTGCAAAGCTATCATAGGTGCTGTCATCGCGCAGATTTTCGTAGTGGGCAGTGGCTTCAATCCAGGTGGCGGGACCAAAACAATCGACGAATGGATAGATATTATAGACAAAAAAGAGGGCTGGGGGACCCGATATGGAAATATTAAAGAGGATTTCAGGACGTTGACCGCGGCCCGGGGTGAGGCGGGTGAATAGTGCGGTTATGAGATTTCCCGTTTGAGCTGTTTGTCGTTTGAGTGCCCGATGAGATGGCGAGAGGACTTCGTTGTGGCCCACGCGGAGGACGCGAGACGAGTGGTCGATTCTGGAAAGCAATTGCCTTGCTTCATCGATATTGCGCGTTGCGGGATATTCGGTAAATACGTGTTTGTTTGCATCGAGCGCGGCAAGGGCGATTTCGCCATGGGTGTCGTTGTAGGTGCATATTGCGATGGCGTCAATGTCGTCGCGTTTGAGTATATCCCGATAGGTCGGCAAATAATCTATACCGTGCCTGCTGGCAAGTACTGGTCCAGTTTCTGGATTTCGCGCAGCAATGGCAATGAGTTCAAAGCCGTCGGTTTGGGAAAAGTTCTGGGCGTGGCGGCTCGCCATACCGCCTGAGCCGATGATGCCAATGCGAATATTTTTCATTTTTTCTCCAAAAAAAAAGAGTCCGGGAGGTGCTTGCGGATTCTTTTTGCACAGTGAATGTCGATGTATTCAGACTGGAAGTCCAGGTCGTTTAGGGTAATGGTTTGGGGCATGAGACAAATTTGAATTTAAGATTGGCTCGGAGCATCCCGTAGCGTGTCTAAAATTTCATTGCAGTATCCTTCAACAATCGTACGCTCATGGGGTTGGAGTACCTCATCACGGTTATGAGCCAGGGGATTTCTACACTTCGCAAGTAACTTTTGGCGTTCCTCCCAGTAATTCTTATCCCTGCCAAAGATAGGCCGAAAGTGGTCATCCCATAAACCTTTCGCACGAATAATCTCAAACAAATGCGTGGGATAAGTAAAATCGATCAGATTCTGCGAAGCTCTATCTCCAAATGATTTTTCTTCTTTCTGCTGTGCTTTACGGCAGTCATCAAAAATGCTCTTTAAGTTTGGACGTGTTTTCCCCAGTTCGTCAATCAGTTACAACAATACTTCGGACAGTTTTTGGCTGTAGAAGGTTCTTTGAAATCAACAAGTTAGATGAGGCCAGATGTTTTATTTTAAACTTAGGTCTGCACCCTGAGTTTGATAAAAAACAGATCCTTCTATAAACCTTTGTTTTATAGAAACTTAGAATTTTTGGCTGGTTAAAAATCTATCGAAAAGTGTCCGAACCATTGTTACAAGCGAGCGGAAGAAATTCAACGACTGATTATACGAAGAAAGCCCTATCCAAATCGGAAGAACTCCCTTCTGGGTTAACCTATCTTTCTGCTCAATGATCGTTTTGTAAGCCAAGCTGCTTTTGCCGATACGATGTATCCCAGTGATAGCCAGGTTCCCCGGATCCGTGGGCTGAATGATTCGACTTTCAATAACCCTTATAATTTCCTTACGACCGATGAAGCGTTCTCCGCGAACAATTTTACCGTAATCTGCAAATGGATTTTCAAACGCAGAATTCATTCCGTTCTCCAATTTCATCCATTAACGACAAGCCATTCTTTGAAAAGAGCGACCTGAATTTGGTAATATTGTCCCTGATCCTGTTTAACAACATCCCGTTTCACGAGATCGTCCAGAATTTTATCAACGCGTAAACAGGTTTCGCAGTCAATTTTATCCCGATGACAGGGACCTGTCCTGCTATTGACGGCAATGGCCCTGAGAACTTTTAATACATCATCATCTGAGATAGCATCCGCTGATGTATCTCCCGAATTAATGAGGTTATCAAACTTGTCTAAACCAAACGCATTTACACCCTGTATCAGTTCATTTTTAATCTGCTCTACATCCGCCTCTGTTACCAGTCCGGCATGTTTAAGATTCATATATTCAACCAGACGGTTGCATAAGATTTGAATGTAGAATGGACTGCCCGCGGTGAGATCTAAAATCCGTTCAATCGCTTGCTCTCGGTAACGACTTTCACCCTGTCTGCCGCCGATGCGGAGGGGATCTTCGATGAGTTTAGTAGCGTCTTGTTTGTTGAGATAGGTGACGCGTTCATCCTGTGTTGTGCCAAACTCGTTGGGGAAACGTTCCTTAAACTTTGGCATCATATCCTGACCCACCAAAACAGCACTGAAATAGTTTGCTTGCAACAAAGCTTTCCAGTTTTGCATGAACGCTTCGTGAATTTCACCAGCAACGATTCGACTGTAAATATACTGGAATTCATCTATCAAGAGCACAACCCTTACACCACGCCAATCCTCTTGTCTAGAGACGAGGCGATCTAGGGTCTTGAAAGTGTCTTGAAAGCATTGCAGTGGGGCGGGATGATTATAGAAATCAAGATCATCGGGTATAGAGAGATCCAATGAACTAAAACCATCATCGGATCGATCTTCAATCGCGTATTCCAACTCTGTTAAAATGCGCTTAAGAACTTGGTATAGGAGAGGTACTTCGGAATCCGAATCCTGAATCGTCCCAATGTTCCCCAGATCAAGGATAAGTAGCTCCTTATCTTTTTGGAGTAACGTCTTCAGGTGATACAAAACCGAAGACTTGCCAGATCGTTTTTGTCCAAATACCATGACACACTTGCTCTGCAAGCGAGATTCTTGAATAGTCTGTGCAATGTTTTGGATTAACTCATCACGTCCAAAAAACATGGCTGGATCGCCGACAATTCCCCCTTCGGCATAGGTAGCATAAGGATTTTTAATCGTCTTAAACTCATCTTGGGGATAGAGACGAATTGAGAAATTTTCGACCTGCGTTTTTTCTTGCTCATCTGCACGGGTACGATACTGGGCATAAATAGGAAAAGAAAATGTTTGGGAGTCTAAAGCTTTGTGGGTCACACGCAATGGCACTTTCAGAATAGACGATTCGCCTCCACGTAAGGATTCATCGCGTTTAATATCTGACTCTGTGACCGTGAAAAATGCCTGGTCTCCCTTGATAACCAACTCCAATGCCTCAGCGGGGCTCCGCCCTTTCTCATTCTCTATCACAATCTGTACCTCAATTTTTCCGTTGGTGTCCGGTGCATAAGATTCCACAGGAAGCCTAAGTATCAATTGGGGTTTTGAAGTCACATAGAGTTCTTCAAGATATTCACTGATTTTTGTCTGGATGTTCTCGATCACTGGGTACAGCATCTCGACAGATATTCGAGTGGGGATCTTTTCAATCTCTGATAGCAAATCGCGGCAAGAATTTTTAATCTGATCGCCCAAACGTTCTCGTGCTTCAAACTGGGTTTGTTTGCACAATTCTACTGCTTTTTCTAGCATTTCTCGCAGATGTTGGACTCGGTCTTGGTCGAGGCCAAATCTGAGTCTGTCAACAATACTCCCGCACTGTTCAACGGCATCTTCTAACCAGGCTGTCTTTAATTGAAGGTTATTGAAGTGGCGTAAATTGATATTAAGTTCGCGTGTTTTTCCGGCGAGTCTATCACTCAATTGGTCCCATAGAGAGATAAATTTCTGTCTCGAAAGGTCAGAATCGGGAATATCAACACCTTCATCCTTGAAGTAGCTTAGTGCCTTCGCACGTAAATCCTGTTGATCATATAAACGTCCCAGAAGACGACTTGCAGCATATCTGCTGCGAAAAACGAGATACGTAATGTCATCAAATATTCTTTGGGAATCAGCAAGAGTAATAACCTTGTGCATTGTCTTATCAATAGAAGGGGTATGAGGCGGCATAGGTATGTCAGCGCGTCCCAGGCGTGAATGAAGGAATCTTACGAGGGCATTGACAACATCCTGTTCATCTCGTTGTCTACGACTTCGGTCTCCATCATAAACACTGAGTGCTTCAGCATACCATTCTCGTGCTGCATCAAGATTTTCGTTGTTAACCATTACATCGTCTCCTTTAGAGGCGAAACAGCGGCCGAGGAATCTATAAAATCTGGGATCTTCATCTTCTCGAATCGAAATAATTTTGGCAGCAGATAAGTAATAACTGGCACGGTCAGACGGTCGAGATGTTCTCAATTCTGTTGCTTGACGTTCTAAAAAATCAATATCTGAACGCTTGAATATCTTTGACTGAATCCGATCCGGTCGTACGCCTGTAAAGTCACACCGATCCAAAAAAAACTGAGTAAATGCACTCATTGGCCCGCTTGAATAATCTGAAAGCTCCGCTTCAATTACAATCTCGTCAAGGCGTTCTTTTTCGCCAGTCTGTTTGGCTTGACGAACGGCATTAAGCAGTTCGTCAGATATTCTATCTGATGAAACAGCCAAAATTTGATTGAGCACTTCTTCTGCTTCATCGTAGCGTTCCTGTCTTGACAGACATAAGGCGAGGTTACGTTTGGCGGAGACATGGTTTGGCTGGCGTTCAAGAATCTCTCTGAATAGATTCTCAGCTTTTTTATATTTTTTTATTTGAAAGTAGGAACTCGCAATCTGCCACCGAATCTGGTCCTTTTTTTCTGTCGTTGTCGCCTGTTTGAATTGTTTTTCCAAGAGCTCAATCGTTTTATGCACATCAAACTTTTTGTAAATATTCGTCAGCAAGTTTTCTAATGATTGCTGGTTGCGAATCTGAGAACGATTCTGTTCAATAACTTTAATCGCATCCTCAAAGCGTTCGCGTTGTGATAGAAGCCCTGCTAAAGCATTTACAGCAGATTCCAAATTGTCGTTTTCACGAATGGCTTGTCTAAAAAACTGTTCGGCTTTGTCCAAATTTTTTTCAACTACTTGTGCCCGTTCGGCGCGAGCGAAGGGATTAGATCCCTTTGGTACGGCTATCTCCTGTGCGTACTCTCCCCATTTGTCATAGTTCTCCTTTGCATTACGGTAATTATCATTGATAGAGAGAACCTGTTTGATATATGAAATCGCTATGGCATAGTCTCCATTATCCGCTGCACTTTCGGCGAGTTCGTACCAGTCATTAATTGTCCCATGTTGAGAAATTTGAGTTGCGTATAGTCCCTTAGGGCCTGAATTTGTTTGAAAATTAACGGGGATTCGTTGCCCCTTGGTAAAACGATTTAGCTCTTGACGCAAATCAGGATCTGTAATTTTTGTTATATGAAAGAAATACCTGTTTTTCTTTTTAGCCCGACTAATTCATGAACAGTAATGTTTGGTTGTGTATGGCAGTCGGCGTGGGTTCCAAGCATCAAAATTAGGGCGTTTGCAGTCTTGTCTGCCTGCATAGGCGTGTTCATAAGGAGCAAGCCGCCCAGCATCGTCACCTGCCCGTCCCTGAGGGTGTCAAAAAGTACAGACTCGCCCTTGCCTGCTCTTTGTGTGGAGCGGTCGGTGTATTTGTAAAGTCAGCCAATGATGGTGCAGCCCCCTTCCCCCTCCCCGGTTGACGAGTTATGGCACAGCTTTTGCCAGATTGCTCAGGATTTTATCATACAAGTGTGGCAATGGAAATGACATAGGCAGATGGAAGGTGATCTTAGTTTTCAACTCACAGACGCGTCCTGCGACTTTAAGAAAGCGATTTTGGAGTGTATTGACCTGTGCGTTTATCCACGTTGTGCCCTGCAATCCGATTTGCGCTAAACTGTGCAACAAGACATAGGCAGCCGAATGGAGGAAGAGGCGGAACTGATTGGCTCCAAAAGCGTGACAGGATGTGCGGTCTGAGTGGAGAAAGGTCTTGTGATTTTTAATGAAGTTTTCCATCTGTCCGCGCGCACAATAGATGTTTTGGTAGATAAAGGAGGCCCTTGAACTTTCAAGGTTGGTCACGACAAAGCGTGTGTTTTGGCCTCGGGCGGTGATTTCAGCTTTGCAGATGATGCGTCTGGCACAGGTCCAAGTCTGGGCTTGGTAATAAAATGAGGTAAAAAGTCGCACCGGTTGCCCGGTATCTGCATACAGGCTTTTGGCCTGATCTATAAGGGGCTTTGCCAAGGTTAAAAGTCGGGTATTGGCGGTCTGTCCGAGGATAAAATAGAGGTCCTTTGTCGCACAGAAGTCCTGGACTTCTGGACTTGAGAAGTGGGCATCGCCTCGCAAAAAGAGTGCCACATGAGGCCAAGCCTGACGAATATAAGCGACTAACCGCTTGAGAATCGTGACAATCTGTTTGCCATCAGGACGCACACCCGGACGCAAAATCGTCGTGATTAGCTTACCCGATTGCCCTTCGTAAATGTGCAAGGGTTGGTAGGCGTAGGCACCCAAATACCCATTGAATAAGGACAACTGCTGCGTCCCATAAACCGTGTCTTGTGTATCATCTATATCTAAGATGATCGACGAAGGCGGCTTTTTATACGAGGCAATAAAACAATCGAGGAAGGCACGAGCAACGCGATACAAATCGCTTCTGCTCATCTGATTCTCAAACCGACTCATCGTGGGTTGACTACTCAGATCTTTCCCCTGCAAGGGCAAGCGACCACACGCCGCCTTGAAGCCGGGATCGCTTTTTAAGGCATCGCAATCATTGGCATCTTCATACCCGCAGGCGATTTGAAACACCCGCTGCTTGACCAACTCTGACACACTGTGAGCCACATAACTTGGATGCCGACGGTCTTTGATCGCCTCAATGATGCGTGATAAAATGCCGGTTTTGGCCTCCACTTCTCGAAGCAATAAGACACCGCTATCGCTGGTGAGAATACCCCCATCAAAGGCGAGGTCGAGACGTTTTCCGAAAATGCTTGCCAAAGGAACCTTGCTATGATTATCTTGTGTGCTCACGGTAGTTTCTCCCAAGTTTATTGTTCAATGGTTATGCGTGTAACCTAATATAATACAATAACTTGAATAGGGAAACTACCTTTTTTATGAATTTTTCGGGTTAGCGATAAAACCAAAGCCTTTCTCAGAAAAATAAAGAACAATATGGCCTTGTGGTGGTTGGTTTTCTACACTGGCTGGAACTGGGTCTTCACTTTTTTTCCTTTGGGGGGGACTTGTCAAAGACCGCCAAGAAGTAACCCGCGAAATGCAAATCACGGCTGGGGGCTGGTTTTCCTCGACTTCAATTTTGATATGCTCCCGTCCAATTTCTACGAGCTTGCCCGAGATATCGCCACCGCCTTGAAGAGAAAATTTGACCTGACTTTCAAGGGGGACTTGTTCTTGTATTAATCGAGCATTCATATTTTCTCCGATCATCTATTGCGATTATGGATGCTTTGACTTTCATGATACGCGAAGCAACGCAATCTGTCACGTATATTTTGTAATTTCAGACATGAAATCCGAAAGCCTGTGCGATCCTTTTTGCAGTTTCCGAAGGTGTTAATCTGGTGTTGTTAATTTTTACGTAATTTTGTGGATAAAAGAAATCGCCATTTGAATTGAGTTTGTAATTTTGGTCACTTTCGATCAGATTTTTTCTCGATGCTTCAATATCGCGTTTTGAAGGTTTCTGTTTTAGTCTTAATGGAGATGCGTTCCGCTTGAGGCGCTCTTCCTGGTCTGCTTCGAGTTCGACGAAATAGATTGTTCCTCCTTTTGCCCGAAAAATATCGCAGCATTGGTCTATAAAGTTCTTGTCCGATGGATGGTTGAATGCCCAGACGTAGGTGAAGATCAGTCCCGGTAAATTACTGTTTGCGACTTCCTCAAAAATGCGTTGTCTAAATTCGTTTACTAACCGATGAAATTCAGGCTGGCCGAAATTAAAAAAATTAAGCGCGATTTCAATGGTCATGTGATTGTGGAAGACCTTCAGGTTCGTGAGTTTCGCCAGTTCATAACCCACAGTCATTTTTCCGACAGCAGGGGGTCCGAATATAATTATGAATTTCATGGGATTATTTACTGTATCGAGTGGTTAAATTTACAGAAGTTCTGAGGGATTGTCCCTACTTAAACCTTGACGCCAATTGCGCCGACCATTGATGGCGATGAAATATAGGCTTGCGGATCGCGGGCATTTGTTTGCCATTCTTCCCAATGCGCCGCGCAATCTTCTTCGCGCAATGCGCCGCGTGCCACGAGTTCAGGCAGGTACATGCGCAAGAAATCTTCTATCCAGCACCAGATGCGGTTGCCCGGGCGGGCAATACCGCCGATGGGAACGACTTCCACGACCTCCAGGCCACAACGTTCCATGAGATGCGGCAGCTTATTGCCGATCGCGAGCCCATCGCCGAAGCTCTTGTGTACCGCCTGCAGCACGCGCCGCAAGTGGGGATATTCGATCTGGGCGACAAATGCCCCATAAGCGCAGTAATCCATAACGAGCAGGCGTCCGCCCCTTTTAAGCGTGCAGGCCACCTGCTCAATTACCCTTTGTGGCTCTTTTATGAAGCAGAGTAGCCAACGGGCGAACGCAGCGTCTATAGAAGCGGCTGGCAGATCAAGGGTGCGGACATCCGCTACGGCGACCTCAATTTGCGTCATACCGGCTGATGCTGCGCGGTGTCGGAGAAAATCCGCGAATTTCTTTGATCCATCCACGGCCAGAACGCGCCCTCTTGCGCCCACGCGCTCGCCGAGTTCTAAACTCGTAAAGCCCGGGCCACAACCGAGGTCGAGAATCGTTTGCCCAGCGCGAAAACCGACGCGATCCCACAAGTCTGTGGTCTCGGCCTGCCATGTATTGTGTTGCGCTTGCAGGCGGTGCAGTTCCTCGTCCTTTGTTCCCAGCAGATAGTCGCGTTCGACAGCGGTGCTCACGGCGTGCTTCCCTCTTTTTTCCAATAAAAAAGAGTCCGCGAGGTTGCTTGCGGACTCTTTTCGCGCTGTGGTATTGACGCGCGTTAGTTGGGCGATATGTCATCTGAGAAGAGTCCGCCAGTGAACCTGAGCATGACTTTGAAGGATGCCAGGCCCACGGGACGCCCATCGGGATCTACAATGGGTATGTGGCGGAAGCCGTGTAGAGACATCAGGTGCAGGAGATGACCGATGGGATCAGATGTTTTCAATGCGGTGGGGTCTTTGGTCATCAGGCTATCGATCGTTATTTTTTTGAGGTCTATATCGCGCCCGGCAACTTTTTCAAAGAGATCGCCCTGTGCGAATATGCCGCGCAACAAGCCCTGTTTGTCAACGACCAGCAAACAACCCATATTTTTGCTGCGCATGGTCTCGACGGCATCTGCTACCGAGGTGTCGGCAGATACGCATTCGGGCGCTGGCAGATCGAGCGATGAGATCGGATCGTAGAGCAGTTGCTGAAGCGCGGTGCGCGGTGCCATGGGGTCTTCTTGATCGATATCGGGAATGATATTCGATGTGGGCAATTCTTCGTGGACTTCTTGCACGGTCTCGGCGTCGGGACCTTCGGGAACAATCCAGGTGTCTGTCGCGTGATACAGGGCATTGAGATCACCTGCGCCGCGTTCTTCAACCGCCTGGCGGCCCTGTGCGATGATTTGCTCTTCGTAAATTGGACGTTCGACACAGCGAAATACGCCGAATGGCACCGGATAATCCGGATGTGTGAGGCGGCTGAGCAAATACGCATGGGCTGGATTATCCAGGGTTTCGTCGTGTGCGAGCAAGTCGCTTTCCGACACGCCATTGCCCAGGGTTACAACTTCGGGCGCAAGTCCGTTGATACGGATGCCTTTGTCGCGGTCTTTGCCAAAAATGATGGGTTGGCCGTGTTCCAGAATCACTGTCTGATCGTCTTTGACATCCGCCTGGGTGGCAAAAAACCAGGCACCGTCGTTGTAGATGTTGCAGTTCTGATAAATTTCGACAAAGGACGTGCCGCGATGTTCGGTGGCGCGTTTGAGGATCTCGGCCATGTGTTTGGTGTTGCGGTCAACGCTGCGGGCGACAAAGGTGGCTTCGGCTGCCAGGGCAACAGATATGGCATTGAAATCCTGTTCCACAGAGCCCATGGGCGACGAATAGGTGCGCGTACCCGGCGGCGATGTGGGCGAGTATTGCCCTTTGGTGAGGCCGTAGATCGCATTGTTGAAGAGTATGATGTTGAGATCGACATTGCGACGCAGCACATGCAACAGGTGATTGCCGCCTATGGATAGGCTGTCGCCATCGCCGGTGATTACCCACACATGCAGGTCGGGATTGGCCACTTTGAGGCCAGTCGCCACGGTTGCCGCGCGACCGTGAATGGTGTGCAGACCGTACGTGTTCATATAATAGGGGAATCGGCTGGAGCAACCAATGCCCGATATAAAGACCATATCTTCCCGCGCAATGCCCATTTCGGGCAACACGCGCTGCATCTGTGCGAGGATGGCGTAATCACCACAACCGGGGCACCAGCGCACTTCCTGGTCGGATACGAAGTCTTTTCGCGTCAGTGTTTCAATAGCGTCTGCCATGTTTGGATTCCTTTAGGACGAGGGAGTACCCAGTATTTCGGCAATTTTGCCGGTGATATCTGAAATTTTGAAAGGCAATCCCTGAACTTTATTGAAGGGGACGATGACCTGTGTGGGATATCGGGCCTGGAGCAGCAAAGACAATTGTCCCATGTTGAGTTCGGGGATGAGTATGGTTTTGTAACTCGACAGTATTGCACCCAGATTTTTAGGGAATGGGTTGAGATAGCGCAGATGCGCTGCGGCAACCGAATAGCCTTGCTGTCGCATTCTACGCACTCCCGAACGGATCGCGCCATAAGTACATCCCCAGCCCAGGACGAGCAAATCGCCCGATTTGGGACCCATGACATGCTGGAGCGGAATGCGGTCGGCGATGCGCGCCAGGCGTTCGGCGCGTATGTTGGCCATGTGCTGGTTGTCATCCGGGTCGTAGGACACATTGCCTGTGCCGTCTTCTTTGCCCAGTCCACCAAGTCTGTGTTCAAGGCCCGGCGTGCCCGGCAATACCCAGGGACGAGATAGAGTTTTTGGATCTCGCAGATAGGGCAAGAAGCCATCGGGATCGGTTCTGTGCTCGGTCTGTATGGTCGGAATATCATCTGGATCGGGAATTTTCCACGGTTCAGCACTGGTGTTGAGGTATCCATCGGAGAGAAAGATGACGGGACTCATGGTTTCAACGGCAATGCGAAACGCTTCGATGACCATGTCAAAGCAGTCTGAGGGCGTGGCCGGTGAGACAATGGGGATGGGACTGTCGCCATTGCGACCAAACATGCATTGGAGCAGGTCCGATTGTTCTGTTTTGGTGGGCATGCCAGTGCTGGGACCGCCGCGCTGAAAGTCGCAGATAACGAGGGGTAATTCCATCATCAGGGCGAGGTTCATGGCTTCGCTTTTCAGTGCGATGCCGGGGCCACTGGTGCCCGTGGCGGCAAACGCGCCCCCAAAAGCAGCGCCAATGACCGAGCCCAGTGCGGAAATTTCATCTTCTGCCTGAAAGGTTCGCACGTCAAAATTTTTCAATGCGGCCAATTCTTCGAGCACTGCGCTGGCCGGCGTGATGGGGTAGCTGCCGTAAAAGAGGGTTTTGCCCGCTTTGTGAGCCGCGGTGACCATGCCTATTGCCGTGGCTTGTGTCCCTGTGACGGCGCGATAAGTGCCCGGTGCGACGACGGCTTTTTTTACCTGGTACTGAACCTGAAATTCTTCGACTGTTTCACCAAAGTTGTAGCCGGCTTTCAGGGTGCTAACGTTGCCATCGATGATTTCGTCTTTGCCCTGAAATTTCTTTTCAAGCATGCGAATGGTCGGTTCGATCGGGCGGTCAAAAATCCAGTATGACAGGCCCAGTGCGAAGAAGTTTTTCATCATGTCAATCTGGCGATTGGTCAGGCCCTCAACGTGTGCGACGGCTGCTTTGTGCAGTGTGGTGAGGGGAACTTTGACCACGCGGTAATTGGAGAGGTCATTGCCTTCGAGGGGGTCGCTGTCATATCCGGCTTTGCGCAGATTGTTGCGCGTGAAGTTGTCTGTATTGGCAATGATGATGCCGCCGTCTGGAAGATCGTTGACATTGGCTTTGAGTGCTGCCGGGTTCATCGCCACGAGGACTTGCGGCTCATCGCCGGGCGTGTATATGTCTTCGCTGGAAATGTGGATTTGAAACCCGCTAACGCCGGGTAATGTGCCGGCAGGTGCGCGGATTTCAGCGGGAAAGTCCGGCAGGGTGCTGATGTCATTGCCGACAATTGCTGAGGTGTTGGCAAATTCTTTGCCGATGAGCTGACTGCCATCGCCGGAATCACCTGCAAAGCGAATGGCAATTGATTCGATTTCGGACAGTTCAAAAAGCGCCGATTCGGCCGTTTCCTTGATGTCTATTTCGGCCATAAATCCTCCTGAAATATTTTAGGCTCCAGCCCGAGTGCTGGCAAAGTGGTCGGGCGTTGGCGGTAAGTTGTAGATTTCTTCTGGGAAGTGGTCGCTCATGTATTTGATGATGGCATAGTGTGTCAGTGTGCCCATTACGCGCCCTTCTGCATCTACAACAGGCATGTAGCGGTGGGGTTTGTCGCTCATAAATCGGATGGCTTCGATCAGTGTGATATCCGATTGTAGGGTGAGCGGATCGGGGGTCATGATCGTTTCTATAGGCTCGTTGAGTGCTTCGGATTGATCGATCACGCGGCGGGCAATATCGTGCGCTGTAAAGATGCCGATTAGTTTGCCATGATCCATTACCAGCGCGCATTTGCGCTGGCTGGTCTGCATTTTGGCGATGACTTGATCAACGGGATTGTCTTTTTGTACTTCGACGTAAAAAGAGAGATCAACGTGTTTTACGGTGTCGTTATGGAGACTGTAATTCAGATTCATTGGGAAGGCTCTTTGGGGTGATTTTAGAGGGGGAATAGAGCTATAATTTCAGAGCAACTTAATATAATGTATTTACATATATGTGGCAAGCATTGTTCGGAAATAATATAAATATATATCGGGTAGCAAACCGCGCAAAAAGGTCGGTTCGGAAATTGTTTGATCTGCGGTTTTTTCCCTCTATATTGCTTGACAATATTTTTTAGAATTCGTTTTTGTCGTGGGGAAGATATGCTGCGATCCGGGGCTGGACATTCAAATGATGCCGATGGCATGTTCGCCGTTGAGGCCGCTTTGTCAGAAGCTATGAAGGGGCTGGGCGAGGTTGCGGCTGATGCTGCATTTCTTTTTTTGACCTATCACCACATGGGCGATGCGGCAGCTATGGTTGATG
Organism: uncultured Latescibacterota bacterium; assembly: GCA_951812755.1. Classification (GTDB taxonomy): domain Bacteria; phylum Latescibacterota; class UBA2968; order UBA2968; family UBA2968; genus VXRD01. Next base: position 5,916,248 of record OX638329.1, on the reverse strand, counting down.
TTGTTATTGATCGTGTAGAGACAGAGGCTGTATTTGGATGTAGTGGCATGGGGGTTTTGACGGATGCCCGAGAAAATGATCGCGAGCCTGGGGTGGCGGTGCTGGTTTTGGGCGGAGATCATATCGAGGTGACACCTCTGGTGGCGGAGGGTGACGATGCGGGGGTTATTATTGGCGAGCGCGTGGCAGCCCAGGGAACAGAGGATGCGTTGCTGGTGCTTATGTGTGGGATTTATTCCAATCCGGCGACTTGTCTGGAACAGATTGCCGAGATGGCTGGCGATGTGCCTGTTGTGGGGGGCGTCGCATCGGGCAATCCATGGGGTTCAGCGTCGCCGCAGACATTGCAATGGTGTGGCAGGTGGATTGGCGAACACGGCGTGGTAGGGGCGTTGTTGTCCGGGATAAAGGTGGCTACGGGGGTGGCGCAAGGCTGCCAACCGTTTGGGCAGGCTTATGCGATTACCAGAGCGGAGGGGAATGTGATCCAGCAGATCGCATTTGGCCCCGCTGTCGATGCGCTCAAGGAGGCTATTAATACGCTCTCTGCAGAAGAGAAAGCCGATTTGCGCTACAATATTTTTGTGGGGCTGGCGATGGATGAATACGCAATTGAACGGGGGCGCGGCGATTTTTTGATTCGCAGTCTGACGCATATCGACGAGCAGTCGGGCGCGATTGCAGTTAATGAACGCGTGTCTGTGGGGCAGACTATTCAATTTAATCGGCGTACGCCCCAGGCGGGACATGAAGATATGGTGGAGGTGATGCAGGCGTTGCGGCAGTCTGTCGGGCGCCCGTCCAATACATGTGGTTTGTATTTTAACTGTAGGGGACGCGGATTTGGGCTTTACGGTCAGCCCGATCACGATGTTCTGGTGATTCGAAAACATCTGGGCGCTTTTCCAATGGCTGGCTTTTTTGGCAATTCGGAACTGGCACCTGTGGGTGGGCGCAATTTTGTCCATAGCTATACGGGCGCGCTGGCTCTGATTTGGGAGACGTAGGGAGGTCCGTTATCCGATTCGCCCGGCTTTGGAGCGTCCTCCGCGCCACAGATCGTACTGGGGGTCTGCGTACTGGTCAAAGAAGTTCTGGATGCGGTTGCGACATTCGTTGATGATGTTTGTGTGGGAACGGTCCGCCAGGTTGTTGCGTTCTTCTGGGTCTGCTTGCATGTCGTATAGCTCATCCGGGCCATCTGGATGACGCCAGGTGTATTTCCAGCGGTCATTTCGCACCATGCGCGTGTTTTCAAATTCGTGGAATATCTCATTGTTCCACGCCATTTTTTCTCCCAGAAGTGCTGGGGCATAACTCCCGCCCGGGAGATTGGAGTTGTCGGCAATCCGATCCCGCAATTCCAGATAGTCCAGTACGGATGGGAGAAAATCGTAGTTGCATGTTCGCCCTTCAAATATCCCGCCCTCTGGTATCCGCCCGGGCTGGTGAAATATCAGCGGGATGTGAATGGTTTCTTCATAAGTATGTAGCGGCCGGGAGTGGTCTCCCATGCCCCACATTCCGTGATGTCCACCGCACCAGCCCTGATCTGCTGTGAAAATTACCAGGGTGTCTTCCTCCAGGCCATATTCTTTTAAGGCGTTTGTTATTTCGCCTATCCCATCATCTACGCCACTTACCGCAGCGGCATATCCGCGAATGCTCACCGGGTTGTTGATCATGTCCCGGTTGCTGCGTAGCCAGGGATGTACTGGTTCCCTCGGGAAACTCGGTAGTTCCTTATCCGCATAATATTCGGTATGCTGGTTGATATGTGTTTCCAGCATGCTTTTACCCAGGCCGTATGGACCGTTGTACGCTACGTAGAGAAAGAACGGCTGGTGGTGGTTTTGTTGCAGGAATTCGAGGGCGTGTTCTGTTATGACTTCGGTTGTGTATCGGGGTTCGGTGTAAACCCCATCCCGCCAGATCAATTCGTCGTCGTAAAATGTGGTGGTATGTCCTCTCGGGCGGGTAAACCAGTATGAAAATCCTTCCTGGGGCCGCAGGCTGTCTCCCAAATGCCATTTTCCGCTCAGTCCGCATACGTAGCCCGCGTCTGCCATGACGCGGGGGAGGTTTGCAAATTCCCGAATGGTGCAGTACGCGTCTGGTCCCATCTGTGCATCTGGTCTTTCTCCGCCGAGGTAACAGTGTACGCCGTGTTGGGAGGGGATCAGTCCGGTCATAAATGTGGCGCGGCTGGGCGAGCAGACCGAGTTCACGCAGTAGGCATTTGAAAATCGGATTCCTTCGTCTGCGAGTCTGTCGATGTTGGGGGTTCGAATATCCGGGTTTCCATAACAGCCCAGGGTCCATGCCCCCTGGTTGTCGGTCATGATGAATACGACATTCGGCATTAAACAATCCTCTTAAATGTCTTTCTCATACCTCTCATCTCCCACTTCATCCTGCAAGCGGTGGAGTTCGTCTTTTAGTTCGGCGACTATTTCTGCGTATTCTGGGTTGTGATAGACGCTGTTCAATTCGTACGGGTCTTTGTCCAGGTCAAATAATTCCCACTCTGGTTCTCGGGCGTCATCCGAGGCGCCTTCCTGCCCACATCCGTCGGCGTAATAGTAGATGAGTTTGTGCCGATGCGTTCTGACTCCGTAGTGTGCGTAGATATTATGTCCATTGAGGTGCATCCAGTACCGGTAATACATCGAGGTGCGCCAGTAGGCGGGTCGGTCGCCATTTAACAGGGGGCGCATGCTGTGTCCTTGAAAATGGCTGGGGATGTTTATTCCGGCGTAGTCCAAGAATGTGGATGCGAAATCTACGTTGAGGATCATGTCGTCGCAGACACTGCCGGCTTTGATTTCTTTGGGATACCGGATGAGGAATGGCATGCGGAGGGATTCTTCGTACATAAAGCGTTTGTCGTACCAGCCGTGGTCGCCCAGGTAAAAGCCCTGGTCCGATGTATAGACGACGATGGTGTTGTCGGTGAGGTCTTCTTCGTCCAGGTAGTCCAGTACGCGGCCGACATTGTCATCGACGGATGCCACGCAGCGCAAGTAGTCTTTGATGTAGCGCTGGTATTTCCATTTCATGTCTTCTTCGGGACTTAAGCCTTCGGGTACGGGCTGTTTCAGGTCGCGGGGGTTCAGGTCGCGGTTGACGCGCATTTCAGCCTGAGATGCCGCTGTGGCGCGGTTGCTGTAGTCGTCCCATAGTGTTTCTGGTTCTGGGATGTCGATGTCTTCGTACATGTCCGCGTGTTTGTCATCTGGTTCCCAGGGGCGATGGGGCGCTTTGTGGTGGTACATGAGCATAAATGGTCTGTTTTTGTCGCGGTCTTTTAGCCAGTCCAGTGCGAGGTCGGTTATGATGTCTGTGGTATATCCCTCGTAGTAGATTTCTTTGCCCATGTCGTACATCATGGGGTTGTGATATGCGCCTTGACCGGGTAGTACGTTCCAGTAGTCAAATCCGGTGGGGTCGTTGTGTCCGCCGTGTCCGAGATGCCATTTACCTACCATTGCGGTTTGATATCCCGCGGCTTGTAGTAGTTTGGGAAATGTGACCTGTCGCCCGTCCAGATTTGTGCGTAGTGTGGTTACGCCGTTGATGTGGTTGTACGTTCCGGTCAAGATTACTGCCCGGCTCGGCGCGCAGATCGAGTTGGTGCAAAAGCAGTTGTTAAAGCGCATCCCACCTTCAGCGATGCGGTCCAGGTTGGGCGTTTCGTTAATCCGACTGTTATAACAACTCATGGCATGCGATGCGTGATCATCGGTCATGATAAATAGAATATTGGGTCTTTCACTCATGTGTATTCCTTTCTTTTATTCATCCACTTTTGAATATATCTCTACCGTAACCCCCCTGGCTCTCAGGGCAGGAATGTGTGTATTGAGTGATGTGGCACTCAAAGGATTGTTACCCACATCAACTCCGTCTCCATTGACTAATCCCGGGTTTGCAATCAAAGGCGAAAGATCCGAGATTTTGTTGTTGTAAAGACGCAGCCCTTTCAGACCGGTCAACTTAGATAGGGGCGTAATATCCGAGATACTGTTGTTATCAAGTCGCAGGTCTGCCAGATTTTTTAGGCCAGATAGCGGTGTGAGATCCGAGATGCGATTGTCGGAAAAATTCATCCCTATCAGGAGGTTTAATCTAGATAGAGGCACAAGGTCCGAAATGCTGTTGTCGGAAAGCCCCAGCCATGTCAGGATGTATAACTCAGATAATGGCGTGAGGTCGGAGATGTCGTTGGCGTCAAGATGTAGTCGTGTCAGGTTGGTCAATTTAGATAGTGGCGTGAGATCCGATATAGCGTTGCCGGAAAGCCGCAGCCATGTCAAGATGTTTAACTCAGATAATGGCGTGAGATCCGATATAGCGTTGCCGGAAAGCCGTAAGTCTGCCAAATTTTTTAGATCAGATAGTGGCGCGAGGTCCGAAATGCTGTTGTCGGAAAGATCCAGTTCTCCCAGGCCTTTTAACGCAGACAGTGGTGTGATGTCCAAGATGCTGTTGGTGTCAAGATGCAATACTCTCAGATTGGCCAATCCGGATAATGATGCGATGTTTGAGATACGGTTGTTCCGAAGATGCAGGTCTGTCAGATCGTTTAGGCCAGATAGTGGTGTAATGTCCGAGATACTGTTGTCGGAAATATCCAGCCGTGTCAGGTTGTTTAATTCAGACAGCGGTGTGATATCCGAGATGTTGTTGGTGTAAAGAAGCAGGTCTGTCAGGTTGTTCAATTCAGACAGTGGTGTAATGTCCGAGATGCTGTTGGTGTTGAGACGTAGCCATGTCAGGTTGGTTAATCCAGATAGTGGCGTGATGTTCAAGATGCCGTTGGTGTCAAGAGACAATATTCTCAGGTTGGTTAATCCAGATAGTGGCGTGATATCCGAGATGCTGTTGTCGGAAATATCCAGCCGTGTCAAGTTGTTCAATTTAGATAGTGGTGTAATGTCCGAGATGCTGTTAATATTGAGATACAGCTCTGTTAGACGAGTTGCATATTCCAGCCCGGTCAAATCGCTGATCTTCGCATTTGATGCCTCAAGGCGAATTAAATTTGACATTTCTGCCTGCGTGATTATCGTGTCTGGAGCCGCGCTCTTTGCATTTATCATTTCCAGAATCACCGCTCGCAGATTGACATCCGGGATATGCACCTCACCATCTTCTGCCTGGAGAAAAATATGTTTAGTAGGGAGAGGGTGAACTGTCAACGCAAGCGCGATGAGAATAAAAATTGTTGAGATGCGATTCTGCATAGTATTTCTTTTTAGTGTAGTATGGTAGGCCAGATTATTCCTTCCTCTCATTCTCCCTTAAAAAAACATGTATATATTCGCGTATCAGTCCTCTCGAAGGGCAGCATTCGGGCTTTCGGAAGCGATCTTTAGCGCGTGTAAGAAACCGCCTGTGAGCGGAAGCAGGATGCCCAATAAGATCGCCACCAATATAGTAATAACGCCGAATTGAAAACGGTAGGCAAATATCGAGAGCCACTCGTCCATAAAGAAATACGAGAGTGGAAGCGCGATGATAGCGGCTATAAATCCAGGTAGTGCGTAGTTCAGTACAATCCCACTGGCTATTTTTGAGGGCACGGCACCCATGACCCTTCGGATGGCGATTTCCTTTCTTCTGCGAGCCACAGATAGGGAGATCATGCCCAGAGCACCCATTGACGCGATGAGGACAGCACACAGGGCTGCACCAGAGACGATTTTGCTCCAACTGATTTCTTTGGCGTAAAATGTTCGCCTTTCATCTTCTACGAAGGAAAATGTCAGCAACCCGCCAATTTTCAGATCTTTCCAGAGTTTTTCGAGGTAAGGGACAAATTGATCGGCACTGTTCTCTCGGACGCGAATTAATATTTCTCCAGTGATATATTTTCCCTTAAATAAAAATGTGGTCGCATCATCGGCAATGGCGATGACGGTAGGCGGGGCTGTGTGGCGCAAGTCTCGGAAGTGAAAGTCTTTGACCACACCCACAATGCGGCCACTGACATTGCGCCCAAACTCTCGGGAGCTTGTATTTTCATCTGCCTGAGTGATCACCTGTCCAAGAGGTTGTGCCGATGCCAGGCGTTTTAGGAAGGCTTCATTCACTATCACATTACTCTGAATGGGATTTGGATACAATGATTTTCCCTGTAAGAGTTTCAATCCCAAAGTCTTGAGAAAGTCACCATCTGCTTCATAGGTAATCACCCCATCAATCAAGTTGCCATTGCTGTCCCTCATCTGAATCCCTGCAGATCCATCCTCCCGGACACAAGTGGCTACAAGCGGGTGCTCGGATAAAGATGCTTGCAGGCGAGCAGCCTCATTTTGCGTCAATCCTCTGATACTGAGTCTGACCAAATTCGCGGGTTCAAATCCCGGATCCGCCGTGACAACGAAATAGGTCTGTTGAAAGATAATGATTGTGCAAAACACAAATACCAATGTCACGCCGGATTGGATGGCCATTAATATTTTCAAAAAAGGTCCAGACCTGGCGGCTCTTGCTGTTTTGTTTAGAACGCTGATCGCAGAAACAGATGACATAAAGGCGGCCGGGTAAAGGGCCGTGCCCAGACCTATTAGACAGGCAAGCGATAGGAGAATGATCGCGGTCTGTATGGGATCCGTTGAGGACATGAATGAGGTTTTCAAAATGCCTTCGAGGGGACCTGAAGCTAATTCTGCGATTGCCAGGCCTATGACGCACGCCAAAATGCTGTATCCAAAGCATTCGACCAATAGCTGGTATCGGAGTTGCCGTCGGTTTGCGCCAAAGATTTGTCTTATGCTCAGTTCTTTGGTACGCGAATTGAACCGCGCCACGTAGAGTAGCACGTAATTCAAACAAGCCACAGACAGGATCAGGACACCCATACCGGCGAGAATGTAGCCATATATCGGATTGGTACCTGGACGCACACCATCACCACCGATTCCCTTAACTATATGGTGCAAATCCGTGATGGGTTGCAGTTTGGCCTCAAAGGTAGATACATCCCGTAGCGAGTTGAAGGCTGATCGCTTCTGGATGACCTGTGTGAGTTTTTCCTCTACGATATTTATAGGCGATTCTTCTGATAGGCGGATATAATGATTGGCACTAAAGATCCAATCCCATTCTCGCTTCCTTACTTTTCGAAAGGTTGAATACATAGTAAGAGGCACAAGTATCTCGAATGTCAGACTCGAATTGCGAGGAGGGGTTTCCACGATGCCCCCGATTTTAACGGGGACTGCATTTTGCTGGTTTCTGGAAAATGGTCGATCGGGGGGTTGCATCCATAACACCTGGTCTAACAAACTGTCAATATCGTTGGCAAGCGTCTGAGCGAATGCGCGTGTGATCACGACTTGCCCGGGGGTTGAAGGGAACGTACCACTGATGATAGGAAAAGAAAAAATCTCCACGAACTTACTATCTACGAACACGACGTCTTCTATATCCCGCAGAAAATTTTCGTGAATACCCACGCGCCACATCGCCTTATTTGTTGGAGGAAAAGACTTGATATCTTTTACACTGGTAGCAGTCTCGATTTCTGGAATCTCAACAGACATCACCGATGCCAATGGGACCGGAAAATGGACCGTCTCAGCCCATGTGCCCGCTATAGGGCCACCCATTCTTTTCCAATACTGCATTTTCCCAGTAACGCGGTATATGCGGTGATAATCCTGGTGGAACCTGTCAAAGCTCCAATCGTACAGGATGTAAAGCACACACAGATAGCAGCAGGCAATCCCTATCCCCAAACCCAGCAGGTTAATGGCGGCATAGGTTCTATACTTGATTACATTGCGAAACCATGTTCGGAAATAATTGGCAATCATCAGTTATCCTCTGCAATGATTTATAGAGTAAAATGAATGTATGAGAAATAGGTAAGCAATTTCTGTGCCAAAGTTTCTTTTCTATGCTTTACAAGTAGTTATGAAAATTAGTGCCGTGAGTGCCTTGTCATAAGTGTCCGATTTTGATACAGTGGTGTCCGAAAATGAACACTTTATAAAAAACAGGCACATTGTTTTAACTTCAATGTGCCTGTTGGATTTGTGAAATAAATGAGCTTTAACGCATGGTTTTTTCGATTCTCTAATTCAACTGCGCGATGTGGTTACGCCGTTGATGTGATTGTACGTTCCGGTCAAGATTACTGCCCGGCTCGGCGCGCAGATTGAGTTGGTGCAAAAGCAATTGTTAAAGCGCATCCCGCCTTCGGCTATGCGGTCCAGATTGGGCGTTTCGTTAATCCGACTGTTATAACAACTCATGGCATGCGATGCATGATCATCGGTCATGTAAATAGGATATTGGGTCTTTCGCTCATGTGTATTCCTTTTGGTTGTGGGTTATTTTTCGTTCAAGTAAGGCAGAAATTTAGTGCCAGCAAGACTCATAATCCAGAGATTTCTATAGGGCACTGTGAGAAAAAGGATTCGATCTCCCGCAGGTGCCCACCTCGCATTTATCAGGCCCGGCATACCTCCCAGGATTTTTTCAGGTGTGCCTCCCTTAGATGGCATTGTCCATAGCTCACGAAAAGCACCTGCCTCATTCTGGCGAAGAAAAAGCAATTTTTGGCCATTGGGAGACCAGACAGGCCAAAAGCCTTCTGCGAGTTGCGTTGGTTCCCCGTTATCAATGGAAGTAGTCCAAATGGTTTGGGCTGTAGCATTCCCTTTTTGGGGGTGTTCAGAAATCGTCACATAAGTGAATGCTATCTGTGTACCATCAGGCGACCAGGATGGATGCAACGCACCGAATGGCTCACGTATATCGCTCATCAACCATTCACGCTTTGTATCCAAAAATTGTTGTGAGTCTATTGTCCTTCCATCTTTTTGAGTATACCAGACCCGGGTCAACCAGGTACTCAATTGAGCTGTTACGACAAGTTGCTTACCATTTGGAGACCAACGAGGCGCACTGTGTTTCCAGAGTCGCCAGTAACCTTTTCCGATGTCCCTAAAATCCATCACCGTTTGCATCGCGCCTGTACTAATGTTGAGACGCCATATCTTATTTTGACGTCCGTACAATACGCCAGCAAATTCCTGCCCATCAGGGGACCAGCTCAATCCACCAAAAGGATTGGGAATCGCGCCAGGTTTTGTAAGTGCTGTCCAGTTACCTCCTGAACTGGGCATTGTGAACAGTGTTAATCCCTCGTCTGTATAAGCTGCGAATCCTATTGTGTCTCCATCTGGTGACCAGTCTGCGTCTGCTATACCACTTGCCAATTTGGTAAGCTTACTGTCGTTTAAAGATAGACTCCACAAGTCGTAGCCAGCTTCTCGCATTCCAAAAAGTAGAAATTGTCCATCAGGCGACCAATGGGGCGAAGACTCTTGTTTGGTCGGCGTCTGCGTTAACCGAAGCATCTGATTTCCATCAACTTGCTTAACCCAGATATCCTTCGTCCTGGTGCTATCACTTTGAATATATGCTATCCATCTCCCGTTAGGTGACCAGGCAGGTTCTTCCCCTCTTCCCAAAAGTCTGGTTTCATTTGCATCAATTTCCCAAAGAAATATTTGGCGTCCATCTTGAAATGCCATGCGTTTATGGTCTGGAGACCACGTTGCACTGGATTGGTTTGCAAAATCTCTGCGCGATATCGAGCCTGTGACCAATAGATGAGAAGGGCTGCTATCCACTATTGACTTTCGCCATAGTTCTCGAATATAGCGTTTTTGCCAATTCTTTCCGCTCTTTTTGCTAAACACAATATGCTTGCCATCGGGTGACCACGTTATCCGCGCATTTTCGAAAAGGAGCTCATCTCCAAAATCATCTGCCAATTCATCATTTGATGATGTCACAGGTTTTATTTCACTACCGGTCACATGTTTTAACCAAACTTTGAGGGTGTCATCTCGGTAAGACGTAAATGCGATTGTTGTGCCATCGGGTGACCATGTCGGTGATGCATCCCAAGCCGGGTGTTTTGTCCATCTTATAGGTGTTTCGCTAACTATGGGTTGGATCCAAATATCTGAATTTCCATTTTGAATGCTGCAAAATGCAACTTGCTGTCCATCTGGTGACCACTCACCATCCCAACCCCCATCTTGTGTTAATTGTTGCAGGTATTCATGGGTAGCAGTAACTATGATTTCATCTAACTTTAATAATTTGGGTTTTAGCAAGATATCACATTCGTTTGGCGTTTCCACAGATATAATTTTTCGTTCTGTGCGATATCCAATATGGCTGATTTGAAGAACCACAGGTAGTTGCCACAAGTTGAGTTCAAACACGCCTTGATCATTGGCCATCGTACCCATTTGGGTGCCTTCAATAACAATAGAAGCATTGGGCAAAAAAGAATTATCATCAGCGTTTTTAACTGTGCCTCGAATGAGTTTTTGGGCTTCTATATTGTTGATGAAGCATAGACCAATCAAGATGCTGGAGAGGAAGCGACATAGTTTTTTTTGTTGCACCAGTAGAATTATGCAGGTTCTTATTTTATTCATATTTCAAAATCTCTACGGGATTACATCGCGTGACCCTTATTGTCAGGATGATAATGGTCGCTAAGACGATAACGATCGTCATTGCCCCGCTAAAGAAAAATATCTCAAATCCTAAATTGATGCGGTAGGCAAAATTTTGCAACCATTGACTTGCAACATAATATGCGAGCGGCCAGGCGACGAGTGTCGCAATTGTAATCAGTAAAATAAAATCCGTCGCAAGCAATGTCACAATGTGTTTTGTGGAAGCACCGAACACTTTACGGATGCCAAACTCTTTGGTTCTCTTGGAGATGGTCATCGCTGTCAAACCCAATACGCCGAGACAAGCAACAACAAGCGCGAATATTGAAGCGTAGGCTACCATTGAGGACCAACGCTCTTCTTGTTGATATAAATGATCGAATCGTTCATTTAAAAAGGCATAATCAAATGGTGTTATACCAAATACCCGTTTCCATTGTCCCGCTATAAAATCCAGGGTCTCTGGCATTCGCTCAGAACGAATGCGAACGAGAAATTCTCCTGTTTGCACCTCTGGTCTCAAAAACATAATCAGGGGCGGAACTGCTTGATGGAGTGATTGAACATGAAAATCTTTTACGATACCTGCAATTTCGGGATTTCTAATCATTCTGAACTTCATCTTGTTAATATTCGTACCGTCTAAAATACGTCTGGTTAACGGGACTTGATGCCCTAATGGCTGAGACAGACCCAATTGCTTGACAAGCGTTTCATTTACCAGGACTGTACGTTGCAAATTGATGGTGTGGTCTGAAAACGGCTGTCCATGTAGCAATTCAATGCCCAATACTTGCAAGAAATTTTTTTCAATGTCGATATAGGGTATGTAAAACTCGTTACCTTCAGGAGATCGCACGGATAGTTCGCTAAACTGATAATCTGAATCTATATCTGAAAATAGATCAGAACGGCTTACGCCGAGAATATTCGGGTGACTGTTGAGTTGTTGTTGGAAGGTCTCAAATAAGTGTCTGCGATTTTTTCCCTCCATATTGCTTTGGTTGAACAGATCCTCCGTTGAAATGACTGCGATTTGATCTCCATCAATCCCCAGGTCTTTCGCTTTAATAAATGATACTTGCAGAAACATGACCGTCGTTATGGTTACCAGCAGGATTGATCCCACAAATTGTACAATAATCAACGCGCGTAGAATAGACCCACTGCTTCCCAATCGTATTTTTTCTTTTAATACTGTCACAGCCTGAAAGCCCGACAAATTGACCGCGGGATACAAGCCGGAGATGAGAGCGATAAAGACCATTAAAACAAATGCGAATAAGACAAATGACAGTGTGAACATGTCAGTCATAAGCAAGTGAGTTTGTATGAGGCTGTTGAAAGTAGGTAGGCAGAGTTCTGCAAGTGAAATACCGAGTATCATGGCTATTGCTGTCATCACAATTGATTCACCCCAAAATTGCCACATTAAATGGGTTCTCTGAGCACCCACTACCTTGCGTATCCCCACTTCCCGTGCTCTTGTTGAAAAACGCGCAGTTGCCAAATTCATGAAATTTACACTTGCAATCAGTAGCACCATGCCTGCAATAGCAGAAAGGATGTAGGCATATACTGGATTGCCAGAAAGCATTAGCGGGAGAAATGTCGGGCGTTGATCAAAATGCACGTCCGTTAATGGCTGAAATTGTAGCGAAGTCTCTATCCCTGGTATTCGGTGCGTATTGATAAATGCAGGCAGTGAATTATTTAGATCCTCTAAATTTGCCCGGGCGTGAAGTCGCACAAAAATATAATCCCGAGGAAGAAAGAAGTTGAGTTTGGAGGGATCATTCATTGGTGAAGCAGGCATACCTGATACTCTTGGGGGGATCAGTTTATAGGGCACAAGAATTTTGAATTGAATACTGGAATTAGATGGTGGATCTAATGCCACACCGCCAACTGTCAGGGTTTTGGGTTCATTCTTCCAATGGTGAGACGCTATAATAATTTCTTTACCGATAGGATTTTCTCCCGGGAAAAGGTTCTGAGCTGCTGATTCGCTCAATACCAAAGACTGAGGATCGGTTCGAAATGTCTCTGGATTGCCTTGGCTAAGTGGAAATGAGAATAGGTCAAAAAAATCTTCATCTATGAATAATACATCTTCTCTATACCGCCGGTCACCAGTGCGAATGACTAAATTATCATTTTTGACTATGCGAATGACCCGATCTAATTGGGGAAATTCTGCTTTTAAAAGTGGACCTAAATTTTCAGGTAAAATGGTTAACATATGCATGTCGCCCGTTTTTCCTTTTCTAAAGCTAATTAGACGATAGATCTGGTCGGCATGCTTATGAAATTGATCATAGCTCCACTCATGCTGCACATATAAAAACGCAAGAAAACAAAAAGCAGTACTCATCGCCAGGCCAAGCACATTAATGACCGAATAAACTTTCTGCCTGGTAAAATGGCGCAGTGCTGTTATGAGATAATTTCGCAACAATTTGGGATCCTTTTGTCGTATGATCAGACTAAAATGCACCTTAGCCTATTCGGAGGTTGGCGCTTAAATCTGTCCGAACTATGGGAGGCAAAGGCTTGGAAGACATGTAGAGATTCGCGTATCAGTCCTCTCTAAGGGCTTCGATTGGACTATTAGAGGCGACTTTCAGCGCGTGTACGAAGCCGCATATTAGTGGAAGCAGGATGCCCAATAAGATCGCTGTCAAAATCGTGCCAACGCCGAATTGAAAGCGGTAGGCAAATATTGAGAGCCACTCGTCCATAAAGAAATAGGAGAGCGGAAGTGCGATGACGGCGGCTATAAACCCGGGCAGCGCATAGTTCAGCACAATCCCACTGGCAATTTTTGAGGGCACGGCACCCATGACCCTTCGGATAGCGATTTCCTTTCTTCTGCGTGCCACAGATAGGGAGATCATGCCCATCGCACCCATGGATGCGATGAGGATAGCGCACAAAGCCGCACCAGAGACGATTTTGCTCCAACTGATTTCTTTGGCGTAAAATTTTTGTCTTTCATCTTCTACGTAGGAAAATGTCAGGTGCTGTTCCGTTTTGAGGTTTTCCCAGAATCCCTTGAGATACGCACCAAATGCTTTGGCACTGCCTTCTCGAATCCGAATCAATATTTCGAGGTCTTGTCGCTCAGTTGTTGTACCATCAGGGGCAATTGTGATAATCGTGGGTGGGGCGTTGTGGCGCAAGTTTCTAACGTGAAAATTTTTAACCACACCGACGATGTGACCGTTGACATCGCGGTCAAATACGGGTCTTCTGAATTTTGTATCCGTTTGTGTGATCACCTGTCCAAGAGGTTGGGGCGATGTCAGGTGCTTCTGGAAGGCTTCATTCACAAGCACATCGCCCGGGATGGGATTGGGATGTAAGGCTCTTCCCTGTAAGAGTTTCAACCCAACGGTCTCGAGAAAGGGACCATCTACCTGATAACAGGTTATGTTATCAATGAGTTTGCCATTGCTGTCTTTGATTAGAATTGCGTTTGACCATCCGAACGGCAGGTTCGTCCGCACGCAGGATATCACGAGAGGAGATGCAGATAAAGACGCTTGCAGACGATCAACCTCATTTTTTGTCAATCCAGTGGTATTGAGTCTGACCAGGTTCGCCGGTTCAAAGCCCGGATCAGCCTTCATGACGAAAAAAGTCTGTTCAAAGATAATGATTGTGCAAAATACAAATACTAATGTCACACCGGACTGGATAGCCATCAATATCTTTAAGAAAGGTCCAGATCTGACAGCTTTTGCTGTTTTGCTCAAAACGCTGACGGCGGAAACAGACGACATGAAGGCTGCCGGGTAAAGGGCTGTGCCCAGACCTATCAGACAAGCCAATGTTAGGAGAACGGTCACGGTTTGAATGGGGTCTGTTGAGGACATGAGTGGGGTTCGTAAAATGCCTTCGAGGGGGCTTGAGGCCAACTCTGCGACTGCCATGCCTATGATGCAGGCCAAAATGCTGTATCCAAAGCATTCGACTAATAGCTGGTGCATGAGATGCCGGCGGTTAGCACCAAAGACTTGTCGTAAGCTCAATTCTTTGGCACGCGAGTTGAATCGTCCCACATAGAGGAGTACATAATTCAAACACGCGACAGACAGCACGAGGATACTGATACCGCCGAGAATATATCCATATAAGGGATTCGTGTAGCGAAACACACCATCAATAAACGGACCAGTATAATGGTGCAAATCTGTGATGGATTGCAGTTTGGCCTGAAAGGTCTCTAAATCCCATAGCGAGTTGAAGGAGGATTGTTTCTGCATGAACGCCGTGAGCTTTTCCTCCACTTCATCCATATTGGCTCCGTCTGTCAGGCGGATGTAATGTGTGGATTCAAAGCCCCAGTCCCATTCTCCTTCTTGCTCATCGAGAAAGGTTGAAGACATACTTAATGGCAACAGAATCTCAAAATTCAGGCTCGAATTGCGGGGAGGTGTTTCCACGATGCCCCCTATTTCAACAGGGGCTACTACGGGTTTCATATCTCTCGAGAACCTGCGAGAAGCAACGCGCATCCATAACACTTTGCCAATCAAACTGTCAATATCGTTGGTAAGTGTCTGAGCGAATCTACGTGTGATCACGACTTGCCCTGGACGCGCAAAGAAAGTTCCACGAATAAGAGGAAAGGAAAACATTTCCTCAAAACTCCTATCGACGAATAATATCTCCTGGATAGGCCGTAGAAACTCTTTGTGAGTACCTACCTGCCAGGTCGCTGTCCCGATGACACACCTTACACGGGTCGTGGTCTCAATCTCAGGAAACTCAGCAGATACCATTGATGACAGTGCAACAGGAAATCTAGCTGTCTCAGCCCATGTGCCCGCTATATTTCCCCCTATTATTCCTTTGCTGTGTTTTACCTTTCCAGCAATGCCGTATATGCGATGATGGTTTTCGTGAAATCTATCAAAACTCCAATCATAGAGGAGATAAAGCACGCAGAGATAGCAGCAGGCAATCCCGATTCCTAAACCCAGCAGGTCAATGGCTGCATACGTTTTATACTTGATTACATTGCGAAACCATGTTCGGAAATAATTGGCAATCATTGGTTATCCTCTGCAATGAAGAGATGCCTAATCATGGCTAACTTTCAATACTAGCCGGTAGGGGCTTCCTCGGGTTCCGTTAGACGATAGACGCGAATCCTGCCATTCGTATCCTCGCCATCAGCGGAAGATGAGTACGTATATATGGATTTTCCATGGGAAGTAAAAATATTGTATCTCAGTTCATTTTTTAGTTCTTGGGCAGATGGCTCCACGTCCAGGTCTGATAAAAGTATAAGCGCGGTACTCATTGATGAATCCTCGAACATGTACCTGAGCAATATATCGCCCGAAGACAAGAGATACATGCCGCCTAATCTGCTGAACTTGTTTTGGAATAATTCTATTATATCTTTACGATAATCTCCTTCATCTAATTTGAGGCTGATGAATTTGGGATGATTTATGGTTATGGGTGTGAGAAATTCCTGTGCTGCCAGATCAATTCGCATAACCTTCTCTTCCCAGGGGAGGGCAAAGTATATAATTTTTCGTGTCTCGTCATAAGCAAGCCCTTGTGAACGCTTCAAACCGAAAAATAGGTTACTGTATTTCGCCTCGCTAACTTTGAACCTGGCGATGTCTTCACCTGTGTCAAGGGGAGTGACGCAAAGCATACCATTTTTGTTTTTGTCAACATAAGTATGAATGAGATTGTGATCTTCAGAAACCACCATGCGATTAATAAAGCGCCTCTCCGGCAGTTTCAACTGCCCTAAAAATTCACCTTTAATCGAGAAGCGAAGCGTCTGCCCGGTTCCTCCATCGTAGATCAAAATTTGGCCGGTATTGGGGATAACCACTGGCTCTCCCGGTATCTTGTACTGGCTTTCTCCATCCCCTCGACTACCAATAGACCACTTATAGCTGCCCTCTTTGTCAAAAACTCTGACACTTTCATCTACAATAATGATATAGTCATCCAAAACAGTAATGGTACGGACACGTCCAAGAAATGGTCCTGTCTCTGGGCGTTCGAGTGTAATGGCGTCAGTCAATGAGAGATGGGTTCCTTGTGCTTGCGTCTTGATGGCGAGTACATTGTTCTGATTTTCAACAGCACTTTTTTCGCAACTTCCACATAAGAGAAAGAGGAGTGCCATCCATCTCGTGGGAATCCATAACTTTTTGCAATTCATTGGTGAGATTCCTTTTTCAAAAAATGGTCGGGAAAATGAGTTAATGTATGAGAAATAGGTAAGCAATTTCTGTGCCAAAGTCTCTTTTCTATGTTTTACAAGTAGTTATGAAAATTCGTGCCGTGAGCGTGTTGTAATAAGTGTCCGATTTTGATACAGTAGTGTCCGAAAATGAACACTTTATAAAAAAAACAGGCACATTGTTTTGATTTCAATGTGCCTGTTGGATCGGAGGCGACTACCACCTCCTCGCGATGCAGTTGCTGTGAAGTGTAGCATATAGCGAGCGATTTTGATATTGACAAGTGCTCAAACGTTTAGTATGGTCTGGACAGAATATAACCCAACCGGGCGATAGGGAAATCATGATAAAAGCCAATTCAGAACAAAAATCAACGGGATCGCATTACACGCCTCCGGCTCTATCTGAATTTGTTGCAAAAGAAATGCTGAAATTTTGGAAGCCGCCAGAGAATACACACAACATCAATGTATTCGATCCCGCTCTCGGTGACGGTGAGTTATTACTTGCTGTTCTAAGAAATTTACAAGCAATGGATGTGAAACTATCCGTAAGCGGATATGAAACCAATCAGTCCGAGATGCTTGCAGCAAAAAAAAGAATAAAGGACCAGTTTCCAAAAGTTGCTATTGAGTTCCACAATCGGGACTTCCTCGCCCAATCAGCGGGCTGTTTCTCCCAGCCTGACCTTTTCCAAAGCCGACAACCAGAGCAATTCGATCTCGTAATCTCAAATCCACCTTATGTGAGAACCCAGGTAATGGGGTCAAAAAAATCTCAGGACATAGCACGCCGATTTGGATTGGCAGGAAGGGTGGATCTCTATTATGCATTCATTATTGCGATAGCTCAATACATTCACCCGGAGGGCATTCTTGGAATAATCGTATCTAATCGATTCATGACGACAAGGTCCGGGGAGACTGTAAGAGCGAGAATTAAAGAAATGTATGAGATTGAACATATTTGGGATCTTGGCGACACAAAACTTTTTGAGGCGGCTGTGCTTCCAGCGGTCCTGATGCTAAAACCAAAAACCTCTGCAAAGCCTTCAATCACTGCCAAATTCACTTCAATTTACACATCTGATCCCGTCAAAAAAGCGCGCAATTGCGAGAGCCCAATCGAAGCCCTTCGACGCAGTGGGTATGTCAAAACAAAATCTAACGGCTACTTCAGGGTTTTGAAGGGCGAGTTGGATTCAGGGTGGAGCCCAGAGGACATTTGGCGAATCTCTACAAAGGAAAGTAGAGAATGGCTAAGTAGAGTTCGCAGGAACACCGCCGCCACCTTCAAGGACCTTGGCAAAATCAGAGTGGGGGTTAAGACCACCGCTGATCGCGTATTCATAAGATCAGACTGGGATGATATGCCTTTGGATAAACGACCGGAGTTGCTCAAAGATTTGACAACCCATCACATTGGAAATCCGTACAGGTCAAAGACACCAGAAAGCAAGATTCTTTACCCTCACACCATTCTCGAAGGAAAGCGTTGTGCCGTCAACCTGGCGAGTTACCCAAAAACGAAAGCCTATCTCGAAGAACACAGAAATCAGCTTGAGGGCAGGAAGTATGTAATTGAGTCAGGAAGAAAATGGTATGAAATATGGGTACCTCAAGACCCAAAAGCCTGGAAAAAAGCCAAAATCGTTTTTCGGGATATAGCTAAACATCCAACATTTTGGCTGGACATAGATGGCACCGTAGTAAACGGAGACTGCTATTGGATTTCATGCTCTGAAGAAAACGTACTTACTTGGCTGGCTCTTGCTGTAGGCAACTCCTCATTCATAGAGTGCTTTTACGACCGGAGTTTCAACAATAAATTATATGCCGGAAGAAGACGATTCATGACGCAATATGTTGAGCAGTTCCCTCTTCCAAGAATAGATTCGGCATCAGCAAGCCAACTTATCGAAATGTCAAAACAGACTTTTGAATGCACATCCGACAAAAAAACAGAACTTATGCACACAGTTGACAAATTGGTCTGGAAAGCATTTGGTTTTCATTTGAGTTAATGTGCCCGTCCTATCCAGTTTCGCGAGTTCTGCGCCGGAAATCACCCTGACATCTTCTATCCGATTGTCCTCATCTACCCGCACAATGACGTACCTGCGCGATGCGTCCAGTTCCTCGTTCCAAATCTGCAGGTTATTCGACTTCTGAATATATACATCAAAGTTCTGTCCGGGAAACCTCGGTTGTGTCCTCTTGAAAGACCCAGGTACTGGATAACCTATTGCTTTGCATACTTCCGTTTTAACGACTTTTGATCTGGTCCGTAGCGCAAGGCCACTGAGAGAAATGCCAATCAGACTCTCTTTCAGTATTTTTTCGAGCTTCTTGCTTGCGATATATAGATCTGGTCTTTCTGCGGGAATATGGTCGTAAATCGTGAGGGCGCTTCTTCTAATGGCATTTTTATCCGGATGGACCATAGTCTTATGTACTCCTGATAATTAGTCCTCTCGAAGGGCAGCATTCGGGCTTTCGGAAGCGATCTTTAGCGCGTGTAAGAAACCGCCTGTGAGCGGAAGCAGGATGCCCAATAAGATCGCTGTCAAAATCGTCCCAACGCCGAATTGAAAGCGGTAGGCAAATACTGAGAGCCACTCGTCCATAAAGAAATAGGAAAGTGGCAGCGCGATGACGGCGGCGATAAGCCCGGGCAGCGCGTAGTTCAGCACTATGCCACTGGCTATTTTTGAGGGCACGGCGCCCATGACCCTTCGGATGGCTATTTCCTTTCGTCTGCGTGCCACAGATAGGGAGATCATGCCCAGGGCACCCATTGATGCGATGAGGACAGCACACAGGGCTGCGCCAGAGACGATTTTGCTCCAACTGATTTCTTTGGCATAAAAGTGTCGCCTGTCATCTTCTACGAAAGAAAATGTCAGTAACCCGCCAATTTTCAGGTCTTTCCAGAGTTTTTCGAGGTGAGGGACAAATTTTTCGGTGCTGTTCTCCTGGATGCGAATTAATATCTCTCCGGGGGAAGTTGATCGTCTGGGTGGCTCCTGAGCAATGGTGATCATGGCAGGAGAGACGGTGTGGCGCAAGTCATGGAAGTGAAAGTCTTTGACCACACCGACGATGCGGCCACTGAAATCACTTCCAAATACTCGTGATTTTGACCGCTCATTCGCTGGCTCAATCACCTGTCCAATAGGCTCTGAAGACGTTAAGTGTTTTAGAAAAGTTTCATTTACGATCATATCGCCCGGAATGGGATTTGGGTACAATGGTTTTCCCTGTAAGAGTTGCAACCCAACGGTCTTGAGAAAGGGACCATCCACTTGATAATGGGTCACTCCATCAATGAGGTTGCCACTGCTGTCTTTCATCAGGATTCGGTTTGACCATCTGAGAGGCGGGTTCGTCCGTACGCAGGATGTCACGAGCGAATGCTCAGATAAAGATGCTTGCAGACGGTCAATCTCATTTTCGTTTAATTCGCCAATATCGAGCTTCAGCAGGTTCGCCGGTTCAAATCCCGGATCAGCCTTGATGACAAAAAAAGTCTGTTCGAAGATAATGATTGTACAAAACACAAATACCAATGTCACACCGGACTGGATAGCCATCAATACCTTTAAGAAAGGTCCAGATCTGACGGCTTTTGCTGTTTTGCTCAAAACGCTGACGGCAGAAACAGATGACATAAAAGCTGCCGGGTAAAGGGCTGTGATCAGGCCTATCAGACAAGCCAGTGTTAGGAGAATGATCGCGGTCTGTATGGGATCCGTTGAGGACATGAGGGGTGTTTGCAAAATGCCTTCGAGGGGACTTGAGGCCAACTCTGCGACTGCCATGCCTATGATGCAAGCTAAAGTGCTGTATCCAAAGCATTCGACTAATAGCTGGTGCCTAAGGTGTCGTCGATTCGCGCCAAAGACTTGCCTTAGGCTCAATTCTTTGGCACGCGAGTTGAATCGCGCCACGTAGAGCAACACGTAATTTAGACACGCGACAGACAGCACAAGGACACTCATACCACCGAGGATATATCCATACAGGGGATTGGTGCTTCGACGCACGCCATACACCCGCTGTCGCCCCGATCCAGGATAATGGTGCATATCTGTGAGGGGTTGGAGCTTGGCCTGAAAGCCCTCTAAATCCCATAGGGAGTTGAAAGAGGATTGTTTCTGGATAAGCCCCGTGAGCTTTTTTCCCATGTCCTCTATATTTACATCGTCTGTCAGACGTATGTAATGTGTGGATTCAAAGCGCCAGTCCCAATCTCCTTCTTCCCTGTCGAGAAAGGTTGCAGACATACTTAATGGCAAAAGTATCTCAAAATCCAGGCTCGAATTGCGGGGAGGAGTTTCCACGATGCCCCCTATTTCAATAGGGGCTACTATAGGTTCCAGGTCTTTAAAGAGACTATGAGAAAATCGCAGCCATAAGACTTTGCCCACCAAACTGTCAATATCGTTGGTAAGTGTCTGGGCAAATCTACGTGTAATCACCACTTGCTCTGGACGCGAGAAGAATGTACCGCGAATAAGGGGAAAGGAGAACATTTCCTCGAAACTTTTATCTACAAATAAGACCTTTTGCATTCCGATAGTGATTTCCATGGGTCGCAGAAACTCTTTATGAGTACCCACGGCCCAATCCACCAGGTCACTCGTTACACGGGTTGTAAGCTCAATCTCTGGAAATTCGGCAGATATCATGGGCGATAGAGCAACAGGAAAAGACATTGTCTCAGTCCAGGTGCCCGCTTTAGGAGACCCTCTTATTGTTTCTCTGAATTTTATTTTCCCTGCAATGCGATATATGCGATGATGGTCCTGGTGGAATCTATCAAAGCTCCAATCATACAAGAGGTAAAGCACGCACAGATAGCAACACGCAATCCCTATCCCCAAACCCAACAGGTTAATGGTGGCATAGGCTCTATACTTGATTACATTGCGAAACCATGTCCGGAAATAATTGGCAATCATCGGTTATCCTCTGCGATTAAGATATACTTGCTGACTTTCACCATTAGCCGGTAGGGGATTTCCGAGGGGCAATAAGACGATAGACGCGAATCCTGCCATTCGTATCTTCGCCATCAGTGGGAGGCGAATACATATAGACAGACTGCCCATGACAAGTGAATGCATTGTATCCCAATTCATTTTTTACTTCCTGGGCGGAGGGCTGTGCATCTAGGTCTGATAAAAGTATAAGCGCGGTATTCATTGGTGAATCCCCGAACATGTACCTGAGTAAAATATCTCCCGAAGACAGGAGATACATGCCATACAATTTGCTAAATTTACCAAAGTTTGGAGGTTTTGATGATTCGTTTTCAGTTTTGATCTCATCAAATTTGAGGTTGATGAATTTGGGATGATTTATGATTATAGGCGTGAGAAATTCCTGTGTTGCCAGATCAATTCTCATCACTTTATCTTCCCACGGCAGGGCAACGTATATAATTTTTCGCTCCTCGTCATAAGCAAGACCTTGAAGACGCCGAAAAGTAGAAAAAAGCCTCCCGTATTGAGCTTCGCAGACTTTGAACTTGGCGAGGACTTCATCTGCGTCGAGGGAGGTGACGCAAAGCATACCGTTTCTGTTTCTGTCCGTATAAGTATGAATGAGATTGTGATCTTCAGAAACCAACATTTGATGCATGGAGCGTCTTCGTTTCAATTCTCCCAAAAACTCACCTTTGATCGAGAAGCGAAGCGTCTGCCTCTTCCGCTCTTGATTGTGGATGAGTATTTGGTTGGTATTGGGGATAACCACTGGCGCTCTCGGTATCTTATACTGACCTTCTCCATCCCCGCGACTGCCAATAGCCCACTTATAGTTGCCCTCTATGTCAAAAACTTCGACACTTTTTCTCCTGTAATCCAAAATAATGATATGGTCCTCCATAACCGCAATAGAGTTTGCCATTCTGAGCGCAGGTCCTGCCTCTGGGCGTTCGAGTATAATTTCATCAATCAATGAGAGATGGGGCTTAAGGGCGTCCTCATCTTGCGGATTTTCAACAGCACTTTTTTCGCAACTTCCACATAAGAGAAAGAGGAGTGCCATCCATTTCACCGGGGCCAATAACTTTTTGCGATTCATCGGTGAGATTCCTTTTTCAAAAAATGGTCGGGAAAATGAGTTAATGTATGAGAAATAGATAAGCAATTTCTGTGCCAAAGTCACTTTTCTATATTTTACAAGTAGTTATGAAAATTCGTGCTATGAACGCATTGTAATAAGTGTCCGATTTTGATACAGTAGTGTCCGAAAATGAACACTTTATAAAAAAAACAGGCACATTGTTTTGGGTTCAATGTGCCTGTTGAATTTGTGACTGATGTTACGCAGTACTTCAGATAAGGCATCACAAAACGCACTATCGCAAAATGCCATCAATCAAAGCCATTAGGCACAGCGTGTGAGTCCGTCTCGCAGCGGACATCTTTATGGCATTCCAAC
Source organism: uncultured Latescibacterota bacterium (assembly GCA_951812755.1). Taxonomy (GTDB): domain Bacteria; phylum Latescibacterota; class UBA2968; order UBA2968; family UBA2968; genus VXRD01. The sequence goes on along the minus strand of OX638329.1, from coordinate 5,893,082 downwards.
TGTGCAGGCCACAGCATGGCGTATTATTATAGAAGTGATTTGCGCTGTGCCAGCTCCCCGCAGGGGCGCCCTTTTTTTGCTTCATTTTTTTGGGCGCGCAAAAAAATGAAGTCGCCGAAGGCATGAAAAGCAATATATAGAAAAAAGCTATATACTTCGCTGTACCACAATATTAAAATTATGCACACTCCTAATTCAATTGCGCGATGAGATCAGCCGGCACGGATGCGACGTGGATTTGGGGATGGCCCGAGCGGTCGGAGTTGAAGACGAGCCATTTGAGGTCGGGCGAGAGATAGGGATGCCCGTGTGTGTTTTGCGCGGTGCTCATGGATGTGTGCGCTTCGCATACGACCGCGGTTTTGCCGGTCTGGATATTGCCGACGATGAGTTTGCTGGCGCCCCGCCAGTCGTCGCAGAAGAAGTAGCGACCACACGGGGAGGTGCCAACGTGGTTGAAGCGATAGCCCGGCGTTGCCGACGCGCTCTGCGGGTTTGTTTGCCGATACTTTGACGAGGTTGCCCTTGTCGGGTGCGTACTCGCCTTCGGCGCGGACGGATAGGAGGATTTCATTCGCGCCCGCGATCCAGGCTTCATGCCCGGTGATGCTCGGTGTATGGGGTAGCCCGACCTGAAGGCGCGTGACTTTGCCGTCGGGAATATCGACGAGGTACTCGGTGGCGCCTTCGTCTCCGACGAGTTTGAGGCGGGTGCCGTCGGGTTTAAATTCGCAGCCCCGGTTGTGTTGAACCATGATTTGTTTGCCTTCTGTGGGTTCAAATTGCGTGTGTGGGTTGCAGATATCGGGGTCGGTGTTGATGATTTCTCGCGTTCCCTTTGCGAGATCGACGAGTTCAATGCCAAACATTTTGGGGTGATAGCTGATGGTGACGCCATAAGCGTAATAGCGTTCATTGGGAGACAGGGTGCCCAGTCCGCGCGTTTGAAGGTCTTCGGGAAATTCGTAGATGACGCGCTGTTTGCCCGTGCGCAGGTCGATGCGCACGAGTTCCTGGCATTTGTTGGGGACGATGCGCTTATAGAAGAAGATGCCGCTGTGGGTCATGCCAGGCCCGCCCAGGCCGCGACCGATTACTTCGGTTTCCCATGTGCCAAATTCGCAGGCGACATATTCGGTGGTATTGGGCGCGGTATCTGAATTTTTCTGCTCATAGACAAAGATGCGCGAGTCAGCAGAGCAGTAGGGCAGTTCGCAGTAGATGTTGGATTTTTCGCGCGTGTCTGTGGTCACCTGTGTGAGGGACACGCCGTTGGATAATTCGCCGAGTTCGATGGACATTGTCATTTTTCCTTTCACATTGAGAGCCACTGGTGTGCCAGATGCCAGTCTTCGATGTGGTTGAGTACGACGGCTGAGGATATGTCGCCACATCCCACGGTTGCGCGGATTTCTGCGCGTTTGGCGTCGTTGTGGATGCGATTGCACAAATAGTCATTCCATTCGTCAACGGCTTGTGCGGGAATTTGACCGCCGCATTGTTCGAGCACCCAGCCTTCAAATTCGAGATAGGAAGGGAGATTTTCGCGGATGTGGTTTAATGTGGCGTCGATGTCCAGATTTAATGCGCGCAGTACGCGGGGGTCCAGGCCGCTCTCTGTCATGTCGGGATAGTCGGGATGTAGCAGGCCTTTTGCCTTGAGGAGGATTTTGTACCAGGTACGGGGCAACTGGCGCACGCCGAGGGGACCGAAATCAATTGTGGCGACGAGTGGTACGATGTTTCCGCTGAGTTTGGACAGGTCGCGCTTGTAAAATAATTGCCAATCCTGAAGGCTGTTGAGTACGGTTGCAGAATCAATGCCCGCATCCCGCGGCAGGCCCGTATCTGTGTACGTTTCTTCGATTTTTTCCCCACGGTGTCGCCGTGCGCGGATAAATGCATTCCATCGGATGATGGCGTCTTGTTGTTCAAAGCCCCAGAAGGCGTCGCCTTTTTGTTCGAGAATCCAGGCTTCAAAATCGAGGTATGAGGGCATGTTTTCGCGCAAGTAGGCCAATGTGGTTTCGCGGTCTAAGCCGAGTACTTCGAGAACTCTGCGGTCGAGGCCATCGCCAAAGTCGGGATATTCGTCGTCTAAAATATCGGCGTTGCGCGTGAGTACTTTCCACCATGTGCGGGGCAGTTGACACGCGCCGAGCGGGCCATAAGCGAGGCTGCTGATGAGAGGGATCATAGTGTGCTCCTTGTTAATTGATGAGGGATTTCAAATAGTTACCCTGGGAACTGATTTTTTCTTCGTCATCGCCGGGTCCAAATTCTTCGAGTGAGATATAACCCCGATATCCGACGTCTTTGAGGTCCTGGATAATCTGGGGAATATCCGCCATGCCTTCTCGCAGGTCGCTAAAATCCCATTGCCATTTCATGCTTCCGGTCTCGTCGCGCTGGGTTTGTACTGGCGTGGCATTGCCGATGTGTACATGGGCGAGATACGGGCCGAGTAGTTCGAGGCCCATTTTGCTGTCCTCAAGTCCCACGCGGATCATGTTGGGCACATCCCAGATGGCACCGATGTGATTGGGATCAAAATTTTCCAGGAGTGCTATGGTGCGAGATGCGCTCACAGCGATGGTGCCAACGTGAATTTCATAGATGATTTTGACGCCGTAATCGCGCGCTATTTCGACCAGGTCGGCAAAACCCACACGCGCTTTGAGGAATTGGGGAATATAGGGTGCCTGGCGGTCGTGATGCTGGGCTCCAACGCGAATGAGAGGTGGGTTATCGGAATCTATTGCACGCGCGCCTTTGAAAATTTTTTCAATAATTTCGGTCTTGTCATAAGTAAAATTGGATGCGAGGGTGCAAACGCGCACTCCGGTTTCGTTTGAGAGATCGCGTATCTGCGCTGCCTTGTCCAGGATATTGTCCGGGCTGACATCCGTGAGATGGCGGCCCCAATAGGACAATTCAGCATTGGGATCGTTGTATCGGCATCGGAGCTCGATGCCTTCGTAACCGTGTTTTCCCAATTTTTTGAATGTGGTTTTTAAGTCCCATCTGGGAAGCATAACAGAAGTGAGTGAAAGTTTCATCGGGTCTCCTGATCAGAATTTGGCACTTTGGCGGCATAAGTCCATGACGCGCATGAGTTCGCGCGATTCTTCTATGCGAATATATGGGGTGGCATTGTTGACGATTACGTCGTAGATGTTGGCGTAGAAGTCGCGCTGTTTGTCCCGGGTAATGGGGATATCTTCTTCCCGCCAGGGCAATCGGTCCCGATTGTCGTAGCTGCGTTCGGGGGCTGCGCCTTCGACGATGTTGAGCGGGGGGGCTTCTGCGGGGTCGTAATATCGTACTTTGAATACGTTGTCTTCGCGGATAGCCGTGCCGTATTTCCCACAAATGTGCCAGAGGGGCATTGTATAGGCAGAGGCCTGGTTGATTTGTACGTCTAAGAGTTGTCCAGATTCTTTTTTCACCCAGGCTTTGACCACGTCGTCGGCGTCGCCGCGGGTGGCTATTGCCCAGCGTTTGCAATCGACTTCTGTGATTGCCGAGTCGTCGGAGAGATAGATGAGTTGGTCGAGGTAATGCGCGCCGTAGTTGTTGAGCATGCCGCCGCCGTTTTTTCGCAAGCTCTGCCAGTCGTTTCGCCGCACATAGCGATATACGCCCCGGTGTATGGCGTAGATGGGTCCCAGCTTGCCGCTTTGAATAATTTCTCGCGCGGTTTGCGTTTCGGGTGTGAGGCGGTGGGGTTGATAGAGAAAAATGCGGCGGTTATTTTTTTGCGCCTGGGCGATCATGCGATCTGCCGAGGCGAGGGAGGTGGTCATGGGTTTTTCGAGGATGACGTGACAACCTTCGTTGAGGGCGCGAATGGTCATGTCTTCGTGTAATGTGGTCGGTGTGGCAATGGCGACCACATCGGGCAATGGGCCAGACCAGAGAGATTCAAAATCGGTATGGGTTTCACAACCCGCTGCTGCGCGTGCTTCGGATAAGCGTTCGGGCAGGGGATCGACAACGGCGGTGAGTTCAAATTGGTCGGATGATAGGGCTTGCTGGAAGTGAAAGCGCCAGCCGATGCGCCCCAGTCCGACGATGGCGATTTTTGTGGTTTGATTCATTGACGAATCTCCATTCTGTATCTATATTCTCCAAAATTTTGACGCAGACGATTGAAATTAAAATAACCATGTGAATTGTCAAATGTCCACTACATTTCCCGGTGGTTTTGAATGGATAATAAAGATATTGCCGCGGCATTGGAAGAGATGACCACGCTGATGGAACTGAATGGCGAAAATGCGTTTCGCATCCGGTCTTATGTCAATGCAGCGCGGCAGATTGAGCTGTTGCAGGAGCCAGCTTTGGATTTGAGCGCGCGCGGCGAATTGGAATCTGTGCGCGGTATTGGCGCAAAGATGGCGCAAAATATCGCAATACTTATTGAAACGGGGCAGTTGCCGGGCGTGGGCGATTTGCGTTCCGCGCTGCCCGAAGGGTTGTTGGAGATGATTGAAGTGCCCGGTTTGGGGGCGAAGCGGGTGCGGTCTATTTACGAGCAATTGGGTATTGCCGATGTGGATGCGCTGGCAAAAGCCTGCGAGGCGGGTGAGGTCGAAAAATTGCGCGGGTTCGGGAAGAAGACCGCTGAGAGTATCTTGCGAGGGGTGTCTTATTTGCAGCAACACCGCGGGCGTTTTTTGAGCCGCACGGCGCGAGATGAGGCAGAGGCTTTGCGCGCTTATTTGTCGGATCAATTCGGGGTGGTTCGTCTGGCGGTGGCGGGTAGTGTGCGGCGATGTATGGAAACGAGTAAGGATGTGGATATTGTTGCGAGTGCGAAAGACGGGGGCGCGATTGCCGAGGCTTTTGTCGCGTATTCCGGCGTGGTAGAGGTTACAGGGCGCGGAGAGACAAAGGTGAGTGTTGTGTTGGGTTCGGGTATGCGTGCGGATTTGAGGATTGTGCCGGATGCGGCGTATCCCTGCGCATTGCACCATTTTACAGGGAGCAAAGAACACAATACCGCGATGCGGCAGCGGGCAAAAGACCGGGGTATGAAGCTCAATGAATACGGTTTGTTCAAGGGGGATGAAAACGCGGTTTGCGCCGATGAGGAAGCGTTATTTGCCGCGTTGGGTTTGCATTATATTCCGCCCGAGTTGCGCGAGGGACGGGATGAGATCGAACGCGCAGAACAAGCGCTGTTGCCGGAGTTGGTCGCGCAATCCGATCTGAAGGGTACGCTTCATGTTCACACGACGTATAGCGATGGGCGGCATAGCGTGGAGGACATGGCACGGGCGGCAAAAGCGTTGGGTTATACGTATATCGGCATTTGCGATCACAGCAAGGCCGCGGCTTATGCCAATGGGCTGAATGAAGATCGCGTGCGGTTGCAGTGGGATGAGATCGATCAGGTCAATGATTCGATAGAAGGTATCCGGGTGTTGAAGGGTATTGAGGTGGATATTTTGAGCGATGGGCGGTTGGATTTTGACGATGAATTTTTATCTGAGTTTGATCTGGTGGTTGCGTCTGTGCATTCGAAGTTTTCAATGACTGAAAAGGAGGCTACGGATCGGTTGATTCGCGCGGTTCAAAATCCTCACGTCGATATTTTGGGGCATCCGTCAGGCCGTTTGTTATTGTCTCGTGAGGGTTATCCGCTCAATATGAAGGCTGTGATTGACGCTGCGGCCGAGGCGCGTACGGCGATTGAGATCAATGCCAATCCCGCGCGTTTGGAGTTGGATTGGCGATTTTTATCTTATGCGAGTGAGAAGGGCGTGCAGATCCCGATTAATACAGATGCCCACAGTATGGAGGGGCTGAAAGATATGTGCTTTGGGTTGGGGATTGCCAGAAAGGGTGGACTGACTGCTGATGGTGTGCTCAACGCTCTTTCTGTAGAAGATTTTTTGGCTGCGCTTGGGGGATAGAACGTCTTATTTTTTGTTTTGCAAGACTTGACATTATTTGGATGCTGACATATAATTGCGGACAAATTTTATGGGAGTGGAAGTACCCCTCCCTGCGTATTGACAAAGACAAGAAAAGAGGGCGAATAGGCAATGGCAACGCATGAACCTTTGAGCGATGACAAACTCGCGTTTTATAAAAAAATTCTGGCTGAGCGCAAGCGCGAGTTGCTCAAGCAAGTGCTCAGTCAAGATGAAGATCTCGATGAAATTAGAGGTGATGTCGCAGCCGATCCTCTCGATGCGGCGGGCAATGCGTCGTCGTTGGAGTTGATGACGTCGCTGGGGAATCACGAGCGGCGCGAATTGGCGGAGATTGACAATGCCTTGCAAAAAATTGAAAATGGATCTTATGGGTTTTGCGAAGAATCCGGTGAACCCATTCATCCCCTGCGGCTCGAGGCTATGCCTACGGCGCGTTATACAGTACAGGTTCAGGAACGGCTCGAGCGCACACCTCAACAACTTAGTCGGACCCGCCGCCGCGTTTTGAAGCGCGAGGATTTGCCCATATCTACAGATGACGATGAGTGACTCTGAAATTTTTTAGTGATTTCATAGCCGTCAGGATATATCCCTGACGGTTTTTTCTTTCAGGAGGATCCATGTCCCAATCATTGTTCAGCGATGCCAGCCAACGGCTCGACGAAGCTCTGGCTTATGCTTCTATTACAGAGGAGGCGATTGAGCGGCTCAAATTGCCCAGGTCGAGTTTGAAAGTTTCTATTCCGGTGCGGATGGATAACGGCGAGTTGCGTATTTTTCCGGGCTACCGGGTGCGCTACGACGATACGCGGGGTCCCACCAAAGGGGGTATTCGCTTTCATCCAGATGTGTCTATTGACGAGGTGCAGTCTCTGGCTTTTTGGATGACTTTCAAATGCGCGGTGGTCAATTTGCCATTTGGTGGGGGCAAAGGCGGCATAACGGTTGATCCCAAGGAATTGTCCCCTTTTGAACTGGAGCGGCTCAGTCGGGGCTATATTGATGCGGTGGCCGATTTTATCGGTCCGGATGTCGATATTCCAGCGCCAGATGTTTATACCAATGAGATGATTATGGGCTGGATGGTGGATCAGTACAGCATTATTAAGCGGCAGATTGCGCCTGCGGTCATTACTGGCAAGCCCTTGACTATGGGAGGGAGTCTGGGGAGGGACAAGGCGACTGCCATGGGAGCCTTTTTTACGATGGAGGCGACTTTGCCCAGGCTCGGGTTGAGTGGCTCGCCCGCTACCACGACTGTGGCTGTGCAGGGTTTTGGCAATGCCGGTGCTATTATTGCCGAGTTGCTTTTTAATGCCGGCTATAAGGTTGTGGCGGTGAGCGATTCCAGGGGCGGGATATATCGGCGAGAGGGGCTTGATATTCCCAGTGTGCGGCAGTTCAAGGATTCGACCCGTGCGCTCAAAGCTGTTTATTGCGAGGGCAGTGTGTGCAATGTGGTTGATCACGAGACGATTACCAATGAGGAATTGCTCGCGCTCGATGTGGATATTCTGGCGCCAGCGGCGTTGGAGAATCAGATTACCGCGTCCAATGCCCGCGATATTAAGGCGAGGGCGGTGTACGAACTGGCCAATGGTCCGACTACTCCAGAGGCCGACGAGATTTTGCGCGGGCGGGATGTGGTGGTGTTTCCCGATATTCTGGTCAATGCCGGCGGTGTGACTGTGAGTTATTTTGAGTGGGTGCAGAACCGGCAAGGGTTGTACTGGACGCTGGATGAGGTCAATCAGCGGCTGAAACAGAAGATGGTCGAGGAGACAGAGCGCGTTTGGGATATTGCCCAGACACAGGATATTTCTCAGCGTACAGCGGCTTATGTCCACGCTTTGAACCGGATCGGCGATGCGGTGCAAGCTAAGGGGACCAAGAGCTATTTCACGGGTGGGAGTGATTGAGATGAACGCACTAACCTCTGAGATGGACGGTTACTATCTGGTTCACAAGCATCAGCAAACAGGAAATGGTGACACATGATATTTATCTGTTACTCTTGGCGTGACGCCGAAGTCGTCCATGATGTGACAAAGCAATTGTCAGGTATGGGCCGCGATGTGTGGATTGATTCCGAGCATCTCAATCTGGATGCACCTATGGATGATCAAATTCTTCAGGCTCTTCGCAAATCTTCGAGTGTACTTCTTTTTGATTCGCCAAATTCGCGGCGTTCAAAATGGGTCAGACGTGAGTTGGCCTGGGCTAAAGGCGCGGGAATAGATATTGTGAATTGGCCGATTGAGAATGCCGAGGAACGACTTAAATGGCCTAACCAGGCACTGCAAGCACCGATTTAATAAGGCATTGGATATGGCGAAGGATACCATGAAAAAATAAAAAAAGGAGATACCAGGCGGTGTCTCCTTTCTACATTTCATCTTCTCTTTCAGTGCATGTCCCTGGGCTTTTGGCACGCGCATTTGGACGCGATTAGTCTCCGTTGCTGCGCTTGCCAAACATGTAGCCCAATATCAGCGTCACCAGGGGAACGATGATTTCCCAGTACTCTTTTGGGGTCACGCTAAGAGTATTGGGGTCCTCATGAGGCAGCACTATCATGACGATCCCGGATAGCAATAGCACAATGAGCACAAGCCCTGAGACATTGGATGGGGCGTTTGCTCTGTTGCCGAAAAACTTTCCCAACCAACCAGATTCAAGTTCCATTTTCTTAGCGGCGAGTACAACAGAGGGATCCTGGTCGTTGATTTGTCTTTGTTCGGACATTAGACATCCTCATCAGGGAAAAGGCCAAGAGGTCCGAGCGCGTGTTGGGTTATGTATCCGCAGTTCCGACACGCGATAATCGCGATGGGGACGCAACCACCATTTCGCTTTCGATTATCGCTTACAGAGATTTCTGATTCGCCAGCAAAGGTGAAATTGGAATGACCGCACATTGGGCAAGGGTCGTCAACCCCTCGGTCTTTGAGTTCCCTTAAAATTTGCTTTCTTCTTGGGGTCATTGTCTATCCTTTCCCTTGAGCAATTTTATGAATACCATGCAATGATAAACTTAATCATGGCAGATTAAGACGCAAATGTCAACAGGTGAACAAAAAGAGACGCCAAATGGTGTCTCTTTTTGTTTTTTTGCGCTCTGATGGGTCAGGTGCGGATTTCACGAAGGATGTGGCGGCAGCCGTAGAGGTAGATGCCGGTGTCAACGGAGAGCGAGATGTAGCCCACGCCTGCGTCGATCCAGCGGTTGGCGGCTTCGGGGGAGTCGGCAAATGTGCCGACAGTGAGTCCGGCGTCGTTGATTAAGTTTGCGGCTTCGCGCATTCGGTCAACTACGCGCGGGTCGTTGACCTGGCCGGGAATGCCGAGAGATTGCGAGAGGTCATAAGGTCCGAGGAAGATGACGTCGAGACCTGGAACGGAGATGATTTCTTCGAGGTTTTCAAGGCCTTCCACGCCTTCGATATGGATGAGTATCATCGATGAGGCATTGAGGCGTTCAAAGATGGCTCCACCATCTGCAAAATAACGGGCTGCTCGTGTATAGGGCGAGACACCCCGCATGCCCAGTGGTGAGTATTTGGCTGCGCGCACAACAGCTTCGGCATCGGCTTTGTTGCAGATTTGCGGTACCTGTACGCCGCCAGCGCCTATGTCGAGGGCGCGCAGGATCTGTGCGGGGTCATTTTCTCGCACTCTGACAATGGGTGTGATATCGACTCCGTGTGCAACGCGGCAGAGGTCTTCGCAGGTGGGTATGTCGAGCGGTCCGTGTTCGGTGTCGAGGATGACAAAGTCAAATCCGCTGTATGCCGCGATTTCGATGAGCGCGCCAGAGCTGATATTGACGAAAGGCCCGATGGCAACATCGCCATTGGAGAGTTTGTTTTTGAGCAGGTTGTCGGCCATTTTGGAACTCCTGTTAAAGTAAAGAACTGACGTTACGCATGTCTCGCGTTTTTGTCATGCTGAGGCGGGCGCAATGAATCTCCTGCGCCCAACACCCGATAGGCTGACGAAGCATCTTTTACCTATGCATATTGTTCGGGTAGCAGATGAACTGGCCTGAGGATGGTGTACAACGAGCCGCTTTTCAGGCTCGTTCACCGGCCAGTTGTACCCCGCTCCTTCGACTCCGCTGCGCTCCGCTCAGAATGACAGGCGCATTATATTGTGCCTATGCGTAACATCAGTAAAGAATTTGAGCGGTAAAACTTATACGCTTGTAAAAGACGTATCATTGGTTTTTTCGCACCATGCGCGCAGGCGGCGGCGGTGGTCGTCGAGTTCATTTTTGAAGCGCGTGTTGACGGCGAGGTTGACCATTTCGCCGGGGTCGTCCTGGAGGTCGATGAGTTGTTCGCGATGGCGCCCCATGGGAAAGGCGCTGTATTTGTAGCGGTCGGTGAGGACGGCGCGCGAAGCACCGCTACCGCCTGGACCAGAGCCGAGGTCGATGATGGTTTCAACGACGAGGTCATCGCGCCATTCGCCGGATGTGTTGCCTTCTGCGAGAGACCGCAGGCTCAATCCGTCGAGGCCGTCGGGAATGTTCGCACCGCCTACGTCGCACACTGTGGGCAGAAGGTCGAGGCCGAGGGAGACGAGGTGCGTGTTGTTGACGCCGCCGGGTTGCGTGACGCCCTTTTGGCTGATGATGAATGGGATGTTGATGACTTCTTCGTAGAGGCTGGTTTTTTGATTCCAGTTGTGTGCGCCGTGTCCGTCGCCGTGATCTGAGGTGAAGATGATGTATGTGTTTTCTTCAAGGCCCAGGTCGCGCAAGCCGTTGAGGAGGACGCCGATTTCGGCATCGACTTTTTCGCACAGGCGGTAATAGAGGAAGCGGAGGCGTCGCCAGTCGTCTTCGGTGTATTCGATGGTGGGATAGACGCGGCGGTTGGCCTGTCGCAGCATTTGCAAGATGTCGGGTGAATAGGGTGGGATGGCGAAGTTTGCGGGCAGGTTCGGGCATTCTTCTACAGTTGCGGGTTCTGGCACGGGACCTTGCGGAAGCGGCTGACTGCGGGCGACCTGGCAGATGTCGTGGGGATTGAGGAATGACGCGATGAGGAAGAAGGGATTGTCGCGGTCGCGTTTCATGAATTCGATGGCGCGAAGGGGCACTTCGTTGTCGCGGTTGCCGCAGATGACTTCGAGGCCGCTTTCTTCTGGCGTGGTGCCGGGGACGTGCCATTTGCCCGAGAGGGCGCAATCATAGCCCGCGTTTTTGAGAAAGTTGCCGAGGGTTTGGCCTTTGTATTCGGATTTGATTGGGGTGCCGTTGCTCGTGGCGCCGTTTTGATGGGGGTAGAGGCCCGTCATATAGCTGGCGCGCTGAGGACCGCACAGGGGATGCGTGCAATAGGCGCGGGTGAAGCGCACGCCGGTTTCGGCGAGGCTATCCATATTTGGGGTGTGTACATCGGGGTTGCCCGCACAGGACATGGCCCCGGCGTATTGCTGGTCAGTGATAATAAAGAGAATATTGGGACGATCTGGCATGAGATATCCTTTTTTAAAAGCGAGCCGTAGCTCGACGGTTTAGGCTTGCATTATTTCGACATGTTCAGCCAAATTTCTCTCGATAGCTTCTGCTTTTGCAAATGAAAGAAATCTTGCTTCGTCTCTGAGTTGGGCAATGGGTATTTTTCGCTGGCCTAATTTTTGTCCAAAGAGTTTGAACCAGAACCATTTTTTTAGAACCAATCCCATGACATTTTTGGGGACTTCACCTGTGGTCCGCCATTTGGTTAGTGTGCTTCGATGAATGCCCAGATAGTCTGCGATTTCTGAAAATGAGGTTTGCGTAATGTCGCACAAGAACTCCAGTTCTTCTTTTGACAAGCCTTCTTCATTGCCACAGATTTCGTTGGCAATTGCGTAGTGAATGCGGTTGATTTCCGATTCGAGGATGGCGATTGTTCCGTCTGGCAATTCAGACAGATGAAACTCCGGAATGACCCAGATTCGCCCAGCCGCTTGATAAGGATATTTTTTTTTAATGAGCGTTTTCATCGTTATCTCCATAGAAATCTTCTGCTTTTGCAAAGGCAAGGGCGGATTCAAAAGAACGAAATCCGGGAGATTTTTCGGTTCCATCATAGAAGCAAAAAAGGACAGCGCAGAGTAGTTCGTTATCCTTGAAATAGACGCGAAAGCAACAGTAGTATCCTGTACCTCTGCCGTGTTCCGGCGGTGCCCAGACAGCAATCTCAAGCGTTCGTTCTTTTTTTTCGCGTTTTCCCAAATATGTTCCGCGATTTACGATGTGTCGCAATTTACTTCGTGCGCGAGAATATCGAGGTGTTTCAGGCTGGTGTTCAACCGCGAGTTGATGAGGTAAAAGGTTGCGAATTTGTTCTAACCAATTCATTGTGCATATATCAACATGTTGAATATATCAACAAAAAGCAATGTGAATTTTGATCTTGCCCTAACCAAGAGAACGCTAAAAAAAGCGGTCAGGAGTAGCGGACAACAAATCATTGTGTTACATGAAAGCCGTCATTGCGGCATGGTTTTGAGCCGCAATCCAGAATTTTTGTCAGTCCTATCGCTGTGGTGTGGCAACGTCTGTGTGCTGATCGCTACAGGTTAGACTGACTCTTAAAATGGAGTATTCATTTACTTGAACTTTTCATAAAGCGTATCCATAATTTTTTTAAATTCGTCTTCAAGATACGCAGGCATTTGCATTTGTCCATTGCCAAAATGAGTCTTCAAGCCCTGTCTGAACAGGAAGGTGCTTTTTGAGGGTTCCCGATCAGCTTCTCGAATTGTTTTTATTGCTTCAGCAAGGCCATATTGACCATCATGCACCAGGCGGACAAGGTAATCAAAATCATCTACGGATATAAAATACATATTCTCATACGGCAACTGAGACGTATCATATCCTGCGCGAATTTCGTCAACCCTTTCCCTTCCAATAGCTTCGTAGAAGGTCTTTCCATTTCCAACGTAGCAATCTTTGTAGGTTACGACTAAAAGAAAATTTTCGTGTCCCGTTTGCAAATCGTCAATCTGACAGATATCCTTTAGTTTGTCGGCAACTTCTGTTCCTTGCTGTATTCCCTTCATCACGGACGTTTTTGTTTTATCGAGAATCACTTCTGGTCTGTGACCCACCATTCCAAGTTGATTCATTTCAACGCCCTTGGCGTCAATGAGAATGTTGCAGTTATCATCAACTATGAGAAAATCTACGACTTTACCCCCGCCCAATATTTGCTGCAAGGTGTGCTCGCGTTTATAGGGAAGATTCATATAATCAACTCCTCGGGCTATATACTCCTCGAAATTTGTACCGAACTTGCTCACGAATGCGCCAGGAGATTTTGCCTTGAGGGTATCGTAAATAAAAGATTGTAGTGAATGCAGTAGAAGTATGATTGAGTAAACATAGTATTTGTCATTGTCTTCCAGTAGCGGATACCGAATGAGAGGACTTTGCTCGAAAATCTCATAAGAGATATTTCGGTTTGTCCCAGTGTCTTGTTCTAAATGAGTTTTTACCCTATCGATATCACCCGATATATGACTGAGAAATTTTTTTACAGTACCCGATGGATATGACGCTTGTAAAGAATCAAACCAGCTTGCAGTGACATTATCAGCCTGATTGTTCCAGATAAACCTACCTATCAGACACACAGAAAGTTCAATGAAATGATCAACTTCAATTCCTGAATCCTGTTTAAACTCACGTTTGAATGTATGGTTATCTTGAAGATTGCCAAAAAGGAATATTTGACGTGCGAGTCTGGCCTTGTCCTCAGTTTCTTCCTGTAACCATAATTGCTGAAAGGCCAGATTTCTCATAAAAAGGTAAGAATGATCGTACTGTGTTGGCAATCGAGCCAAATTGTTGAGGTTGTGTATTCTTTTTATGAGCCTGCCAAGCGTAGTTAGATCGAACTGTTTGTTAGGGATAGCTCTATCCCACCTGCCGTAGAGGAAAGTCCATTTAATTAGTAATAACGAGAACCAGGGGGGATATGGCTGTTGCTTAATACAAGCGTCAACGATTTCCCTGGACCAAATTGTCTAATCTCTTTTTTGAGCCTTTTCATGGCCTTTTGCATTGGTTTGATTTTGAATGGTCGTTTGGGGGCCATCAAACTGCCTCTATTTGTTTTTTGCGCTGTCATAACTTGGTCCACGAAGACCAAAGACCGGATTATCGCGATAGATGGGGTTGAGACAGATCAATTCACCCCTTCCATACTGTGGCATTTACGGCACAGGCGACCAGCGCGGAAAGCGCGCGCCAGGAGGGAGATTGGGAATGGAGTACACATTGGACCCATCTACATTCATGACCTTAATGGTCGAAAATCCCGAGATTAGATTTGTTGAATAAGTGTGAAATTCAAATGCAATTTGCTTCCCATCGGGCGACCAGGTTGGATTGCGTAATGCTTCGAGGGGTTGGGAAGACGTGAGACGGCGCATATTTGAACCGTCCCGATTCATCACGTAAATCTCGTACTGTGCCAGGGGCGTTCTCGTGCCTGTTGAAGGGGGTTGATGACGATTGGATTCGAACGCAATCTGTGTACCATCTGGCGACCATGCAGGTGATGCGTGCAAGGTGCCATTGCCATCTGTCAAACGCATTGCGCCTGTACCATCGACATTGACGACGTAGATATCGATTCCCCGACCGCGATGTCCAGCCTGATAGGCAAATTTGGTGCCATCTGGCGACCAGACGGGCAGTTGCTCTTCCATATCCGTATTGATCAGTACTTTTTCGTCAGAGCCGTCAATATTGACGACATAAATATCCCAAACTGTCTCATCGCTGCGCCATGCTTGAAAGAGAATTTTTTGTCCATCTGGCGACCAGGACGAAGCAAAATCGCCTCCCGGATGTTCAACCACACTGCGGATATTGCTGCCGTCGGCATTCATAACAAAAATGTTGAAATTGGCATTGCCACTGCGGTTTGAGGCAAAGGCGAGTTGTGTGCCGTCGGGCGACCACGATTGCCCGGAATATTCAGCCAGATCGTCTGTAGGGTTGAGATTGATGGGATTTTTTCCGTCGGGATCTACGATATGAAGATGAAAACTACCCGTTTGCAGGTTTTGTTTTATATATGCGATCCGGCCAGGGCCTCCTGGTACCGGTTCTGGGTCTCGCACAGGTGCTGTGCTTCCAAAAACACCAACAAAGACGAGAAAATCGGCAAAGTTAATGATACCATCGCTGTTCATATCCATACGGGCATCGTAATTGGTATCTGATGACGATAATCCAAGAACACCAGCAAAGGCGAGGAAATCCGCAAAATCAACATCGAGGTCGCCATCGAAATCGCCTGGATAAACGCGGCGGCTAAAGGAGATCATGGCATTAGATACATCTAATGGGTCTTGTTGCCTATTATGACCGGCCATTGAAGCGGCTTTGACAATGAGCGTTGTCTCTGCCTCAAGAGTATTGATCACTTGCAAGTCAATTTGGCCGAGATAACCATTAGTGGGCACAACAGGGGCAGAGAGCAATAGCGCGGATAGGATAGGACGGCCCGGTGTTGGGAACAGAGATGCACCTGTAAAACTCGTGCCCGATATGCTACCAATGTTGTCGGAAAATGTCTTGCCGGGTAGGTCGAGTTCTATTTCGTAACCATAAGTTTGTTTGCCTGCGGCCATTGGAACAAAAAGTTGAAGTTGGATTGTATCACCAGCTTTTTGTTCGGGGATAGTCAGCGTGTTGTTATGTATAGCGGGTGTTTCGATTTGTGTGTCGAGGTGAAGTTGCATGCCGGCAAATTCGCCGCTTATAAGCTTATTAAACGATATAACATTTGTCGTTGTGATTTCATCGCTCAATGACGCGCTTTGAGCAAGTGTAACCCGCTTGATGCCAAGGGTAAACTCCCGGCCAGTTACATCTGATACTGTGGTAAACTCAGCACGTCCTATAAAATCAGACTCAGGCAACGTAACAGGCGCAGTCGCTGCAAAATTTACGCCCGTCGGTTCTGGAATAGCAAACAGAAACGCACTATTCTCGACCTTGTCGAGCTTTAATTCTTCAGCTTTAAATTCAAATTCGATTTTCACACCAATCAACGGCGTGATCACACCTTTTGCGAAAACCTCAACGGCAATTTTAGTGCCCTGTCCAGAGACTGTGCCTGAAGTAACGCTATCATTTATCTGATTACCCGCCCCGCTACCGGGAATAAGATCAAGCGACACTACCACATTCGAAACATCAATCCTTGGCTGTAAGTCCAGAAGGGAAAGATCAAGTCGCCCGTAGCCATGAATATTGTCTTTGCCTCTTGCCCCCAAATCTACGGTCGCTTCTATCAGCTTGTTGCGAAGCGTTTGCGCTGTGAAGTTCTCTGGGTTTGATGACTTTATCAGTGCTGCGGCACCTGCTATATGAGGGGTAGCAGCCGAAGTGC
This sequence comes from uncultured Latescibacterota bacterium, assembly GCA_951812755.1. Taxonomy (GTDB): domain Bacteria; phylum Latescibacterota; class UBA2968; order UBA2968; family UBA2968; genus VXRD01. The sequence goes on along the minus strand of OX638329.1, from coordinate 5,876,728 downwards.
CGAAAAATCCGTTTGAACCATAGGTGAATGTGTTTACGCCATCTGGTCCCATGATGTCGGGTTTTATTCTTCCATCTATTGTTGGTCCTTGAGAACTGAAGGGCTCCTGTGGGCCTGTCTGCCATCTCCAATGAGGTATTGCTCCCACTGTTAGTGACCCTCTTGCATCGGCAGGGACACCAATACTTCCTCGAATAGACTCAATCCCTTCAAAGTCGTGATTGCTGCTAAAAATCTTGATTACTGTGGTCCTTGCATTTTCTGATTTCCAAACCGCAACACCGTATCGCCCTATTTCTGTAACTTCATAAACGATATGTTCAACAGGGGGCGAGTTTCGCTGAAAGGTCTCTGATTTTTCGACAATATCTACCGTCCCATCGGCCTTAGATTTGGTCAAAACGAGATCGTAGTTCTCGGACGTGCGCGGAAAGTCGTTCCAGGTGAGCCAAATTTCAATTTCATCGCCAACAGTTATATCCATCAAAGTAAGTACTTCATCATCTCCCTCGAAATTATGCCAGCCGTCAGCCACCTCTATATCAGAGTCCCTGTAAAGTCCTGAATAGAGGCTGCTGGCATAATTACCCGCACTATTGACCCAAAGTATGTCGTTATCGAAAGCATTATTTACAATGTTGCAGGCCAGCCCTAAGCCATCTCCAAATCCCGATCCCAACCAGGAGCTAGAGAACGAAAGAATATCAATATTTTCTCTTATTGCCATATCCTTTGCATTTTCGAAATCGACTAGATCACCAATCTTTATCAGAACCAGTTCTGCATCAGGTGCCATGTCATGGACAACTTCTGCGCAGGCAGTGCCGTGAACACCACCTGTGTAAATGCCCTCATCTGTATAATCAACATACTGCCACTTTGATGGAAGATCGCCCTGTGCTCCCGCTTCCAATGCTTTTCCAAATTCAAAATCAATAATGCCGACTTTTACACCTAATCCTCGAATACCAAGTGAATGAATTTTGTTTGCCTGGGTATTTCCAACGCCTTCACTCGTTACGCGATTCACCTGGGGTTTCATAGGCGTGCGAACAAAGGAAACACCCGGAATATTTGTAAGTCTCGGCAAATTGGAGATGGGAACAGCGACACGCATCAAACTTTTTGATTGAGCTATAACCTCGGCATTCAGATTTTCAAGATCAGCAATGTTGATCTGTGATATGTCGTAGTTTGATTCCGGTTCCAAAATGACTACGATTTTCCCCGTTAGCTTGATGTGAGAGGAGTATTGTAGGGCGGTCCGCTTGGCAAGTGCAGGGCGGTCCGATGCCCAGGCTTGATACACTCTGAGAAGAGCACTTTCAATGCTTGGGGATTCTCTATTTTCTTTATGATCAAGATCGAGATTTTGAGCACTTGTCGAAGTGCTCCACAGGAGAGCAATCAACAGGACCTGGGGAATATGCTTTGCAATCAGGGCTTTCGCGCAGGACATATAGAATCGTTCGGTTATGTGATTAAGTCATACCCCATATAGATTGAATTTTCCATCACTGCGGCCTGAGACGGAATGATAGATCAGTATATTGATATGGGAATTTTTTTGCTATGAGTCTGTGGTGCTAAAAGCACTAACAAAGATAAGAAAATCGGCAAAGTTAATGATACCATCGTCGTTCATATCCATACGGGCATCGTAATTGGCATCTGATGACGATAATCCAAAAACGCCGGTAAAGGCGAGAAAATCGGCAAAGTCAACGTCGAGGTCGCCATCGAAATCGCCGGAAATGATCGTAACAGTGATCACGGCGTTGGACACATCCAATGCGCTCTGTGGTCCACTGATCCCGGCCATTGACGCGGTTTTGACAATGAGCGTTGTTTCTACTTCAAGGGCGTTGGTCACTTGCAAGTTAATCTGGCCGAGATAACCGTTGGCTGGCACAGCAGGGGTAGAGATGAGCAATGCGGATAGAACAGGACGGTCCGGTGTTTGGCGCAGGGGGGCACCTGTAAAACTCGTGCCCGATATGCTACCGATGTAGTCGGAAAATGTCTTGCCGGGCAGGTCGAGTTCTATTTCGTAACCATAAGTTTGTTTGTCTGCGGCCATTGGAACAAAAAGTTGAATTTGTATCGTATCGCCAGTTGTTTGTTCGGGGATGATCAGCCTGTTGTTCTGTACAGTGGGCATTTCAATTTGTGTGTCGAGGTGGAGTTGCAGGCCTTCAAATTCGCCAGTTACTGGCTCGTTAAACGATATGACATTTGTCGTTGTGATCTCGTCGATCAATGCTACGCTTTGGGCAAGAGAAACCATCTTGATGCCAAGGGTAAATGTCTTATCGGTTACATCCACCGCGGAGGTAAACTCAGCGCGTGCCAGAAAACCTGATTCTGGCAAGGTGACAGGGGTAGCAGATGCGAAGTTTGTGCCAGTCGAGTCTGGTTCTGGAACAACAAAGGCAAACGCACTGTTTTCAGCTTTGTCAAAAGTCAAAACAGCAGGATCAAAATTGAATGTGATTACCACACCGGCGAGCGGTGTGGTCACACCTTTTGCGAAGATTTCAACGGCAATTTTTGTGCCCTGTCCAGAGACTGTGCCCGAAGTAACGCCATCATCTGTCTGATTGCCCGCTCCGCCATCGGGAATAAGATCGAGCGATAGCATAGCATTTGCATTGGGACCAGCAGAGGCTTGACCTGCAAATACCAGCAATGCAAGGGCGGTAATAAATGACAATCTTTTTTTGGAAAACATTTTTTACACTCCTTACGGGCTATAGTCTCGGATCCACGGGTTCTGTTTCGAGTGCGAGAACGCCGAAGACGCATTCGTGGATGCGGCGCAGGGGCTCGTTTTGAGCGAAGCGGCTGAGGGCTTCGAGGCCCAGGGCAAATTCGCGCAGGGCAAGAGATTGCTTGGTTTTGACATTGCGCCAGCGCAATTTTTTGAGATTTTCGGGGGTGGTGTATTCGGGACCGTAGATGATGCGGAGGTATTCGCGTCCTCGGCATTTGATGGCGGGCTGAATCAGCCTGTCTTTTTTATTCCGTGCGATGAAATCTATGGGTTTGACGACCATGCCCTCGCTGCCCTGCGCTGTTCTTTCTTTCCACCAGGCGGTGGTGTTGGCACAACTCTGTGTGTCGTTGAGATCGACGACGCGGTATGATGTGGCATGGAGGAGTTCGGGGTCGGCCACACACAGTTTTGAGAGGGTTTCCATGTGATAGGTGTGTGGCTGATTGTGGTGAACGCTTCCTTCTGTGGCGAGAATGTGAAAGGGCGCGAGTTTGAGGTCTGTGAGATTGTGAACGGGCCAGCAGTAGGCGCGATATGCGTGGATGTAGTGGTCGATGCGTTGTGAGCGGTCTTTGTATTTGGCGAGCCAGTCGGAGACGTCGATATTGTTGTTGGTGTTGAGGGCCTCGAGGGTGGCGTTGAGAGATGCGCGGGCAGAGGCACCGACAGCCGCGTATTGTTCTTGCAATAGTTGTTGTGCGCGCGCAGACCAGGGCATGAGTTCGCAGTCGAGGGCTATCCAGGTGGTGTTGAGGTCATGCCAGAGATTGGCTTTGGAGACGGCGTTTTGGAGGCGGGTGAGGAATGCGGTTTCGAGGTTTGTATCGTCAAAAAAGGAACGGCCCGTTCGGGTATAACACGCGCCAGGTGCGGGTTCGGATAGGCCAAAACGCGCACGGGCAACTTCGTCATTTTTGCACAGGATGACAATGGCGCGGGATCCCATGTGTTTTTCTTCGGCTATGACCTGGGCGATGTCGTTTTCCCGGTAGTAGGCATAGGCTTCGTCGGGGTGTTCGAGGATATTGGGACGCGAACTGGGTTTTGATGGGGACATGGTCGGCGGCAGGTAGATCAGCCATTTGGGATCGATGGCGTAGCGGCTCATTATTTCGAGGGCGGCAATGGCGTGTTCTTCGCGGATGGTGATGCGTGGGATGAGAAAGGTATCTACGGCGCGTTTGCCAATGACGTCGTCGATGTCGAGCATGTCGTCATGCGTTTGTTGTACGGAGCGGGTGGTCTCAGAGGCAAGAGGCCGCGAGGGTTTGTTATATGCTTTGAGCGCGGGTACGGAAACGCATTCTTTTTCGGGATAGCGCAGGGCAGTGAGTGCGCCGCCATAGACGCAGCCCGTGTCTATGTTGATGGTGTTGTTGAGCCATTCGGGATTGGATACGGGGGTGTGTCCATAGACGACGGTGGCTGTGCCGCGATAGCGCGCCGCCCAGTTGAGACGGATGGGCAGGCCATATTCATCGGTTTCGCCCGTGGTTTCGCCATATAGGGCGAAGGCGCGTACGGTGCCCGAAGTGCGTCCGGCCAGTTCTTCTTTCATTCCGGCGTGTGCAACGATGAGGTTGCCGTTGTCGAGTATGTAGTGGCTGACGAGGCTATCGAGGAATTTTGCATAGCGTTTGCGGTCTTCAGTGGGGTATGATTCGAGCTGTTCCAAGGTTTCGGAAAGGCCATAAGTGGGTTTGACGTTTTTGCCCTGTAGTGCGCGCACGAGGCGGGTGTCGTGATTGCCGGGGATGCAGAGGGCGGTGCCGGAATCGACCATTTGCATGACGAGGTCGAGTACCTGGGGTGTTTTGGGGCCGCGATCTACGAGGTCGCCGAGAAAGATGGCTTTGCGTCCTGGCGGCGGTGCAATTGAGTTGGGCTGAATGTCGTAGCCGAGTTTGTCGAGTAGCGCGAGGAGTTCGTCATGACAGCCGTGTACATCGCCAATGATGTCAAAGGGGCCGTGGTCGTCGCGGCGGTTGGACCAAACTTTTTCGCGTGTGACGCGTACGCGCTGGACTTCGTCTTCTGAGCGCAGGGTGTAGATGCGGCGAAATCCTTCGCGTTTGAGGCGTCTGAATGAGCGGCGGAGTTGGTGGCGTTGTTGCGCGATGACGCGATGCGCAAAGTTGCGTTCTGGTCGGTGTTTGTTGCGCTCGCGGCAGAGGTCTTCGGGCATGTCGAGGACGATGGCGATGGGGAAGACGTGATGTTGTTTGGCCAGTGCGACGAGGGGTTTGCGGGCACTTTCCTGTACGCTGGTGGCGTCGATAACGGTGAGTTTGTAATTGGCGAGGCGTTTGGCGGCCACGTAGTGGAGGGTTTCAAATGCCTCTTTTGTGATGGTCTGGTCGGTTTCGTCGTCGCTGATGAGTCCGCGGAAGTAGTCAGAGGAGAGGACTTCGGTCGGTTTGAAGTGGGTTTTGGCAAATGTGGATTTGCCAGAGCCAGATACGCCGATGAGGACGACGAGAGAGATTTCGGGGAGTGTGATGTTCATGGTTTACTTTTTATTAAATACGGCCATTTGCGTTGGTGGGCCTACTGCTGGATCTACGGGGCCGATGGGTTTGATTGTTGTGTGGTAGTTGAATTTTTTTTCCACGCTTTGTGTCCAGTGTTGAAATTGTTTGCGCGACCACTCAAAGCGGTGATCGGGATGGCGAAATTGCCCGGCGGGCAGAGATGCCCAGCGCGTGTTGAAGTCGGCATTTGGGGTGGTGATGATGATGGTGTTGGGTTGGGCATATTCAAATACGACGCGTTCGAAGACGGGTAGTCGCGATGGGTCGAGGTGTTCGATAACTTCCAGGATTACTGCGGCGTCATAGCCGTCGAGGCGCGTGTCGCGATAAAATAGCGATCCGTGTATGAGTTCGATGCGGTTGCGCTGTATGGGTTGGTCGAGGCGTTTGTGAGCGCGGCTCAAGGCATGGTGTGAAACTTCCAGGCCGAGGATTCTGGTAAATTGGGGATGTTCTGATAAAATTTGTGTGAAGTGGCCTTCGCCGCAGCCGAGATCGAGTACGCGTTGTGCGCCGCTGATTTCGAGTTCTTTGAGTACGGCATTGTGCCGTTGCTGGTTCAGCCGGAGGTTGTTTTCGACGACGAGTTCGTTGTCTTTGATGTTGCGCGATAGGGGTTGTTCATCCATAAGGCGAAAGGCTTCCTGGGTGAGGATGCGCTGGTGTCTGAGGTATCGGTCTATGATGAGGTCGCGTTTGGGGTGGTCTGATAACCAGCCTTCGCCGCGGCGCATCAGGGTGTCTATTTCAGATTGGCTGACGAAGTAGTGTTTGTCGTCGTCGAGTACGGGGATGAGGACGTAGAGATGGGTGAGCAGGTCTTTTAGTGGGATGGTTGCTTCGAGTGCGACGGTGTAATACGGGCTGTACCCCCATTCTGGGAATTTTTTGTCGAGACGGTGTGGTTTGGCTGTGACTTTATATCCCAATGGCTGAAACAGGTCGTTGAGCAGTTGGTCGCCACCGCGACATGGCAGAACGTGGATTTCTGCGCGCAAGGGGATGGGCCGGGTAACGAGATCGGGTCGGTCGGTGCACTGGCCTTTGAGCGCGCTGCCAAATACGCGGGCGATGGCTACGCTGGTGAATGAGGAGGCGACATAGGGCCGGTCGGTGACGTAATCGCGAAGTGCAAAGGTGTTTTGGCGACGGCGTTTGAGGCCGATGGTGTCGAGGTCGAGCAATAGGGCAGCCGTGCATTTTTCATCTGTGGCTTCGGGATAAAATACATGTGCGCGACCAAAAGAAAGGTCAAAGGTCTGCGCGCGCCTGGGATGTTTGTGTAGCAGGTAGCCCAGGTCGGTTGCGGGGTTGTATGTGGTTGTGATGGTTAAGAGCATGTGATATATGGTCCACAGGTGAACGCAGATGCGTAGGGGCGAAAAATCTTTCGCCCGTTTTTGTGTAGGGGCGGTGTCCCTGTGCCTCCCGTGTGTCATCGCGGCATGTTTTTAGCCGCGATCCAGAGGTTTTGGAGGTTTTGCTTGTTATTATTGACGTTGTGCATTGGCGTGCTGTTTCAAGATACACATAAAATCATATAGATGATAGTGTTACTTGTGCCTATGCTGATCTTTTTGTGTGGACTGAAATTTGTTGATGGTGTATTTTTCGATGGATGCGAGGTGTTTGGCGTTTGAGAGGATTTACATTTTTGGAAGAGGCGAGAAATGATACGCGAGATCGTGATGGCTGGCATATCCGTTGGGGCGGTGATTGCGCTGGCGTGGTGGATGGATCATCCAAAAAAAGAGGTGGGAAGTCTGTTGGCTGTGGGTGTGTTTGTGGTGATCGTTGTGGTTGCATTTATAAAAAAACAGAATCAGGTGACGCGGTATCAAAGGATGAAGCGCAAGAATGATAAGTGAGTGTAGGGGGAGAAGAAGGATGAATGTTATGAGCCGAATTGGCAGTGTGGTTGCTCTGGTTCTTGTCGCAGGACTGATGTGGCACTGTGGCGGTGAGCGCGTGATGGTGGAGGTGGATGAACAGGTTGGGCAGCCGCTGAGTAAGTTGGCGGTGCAAGACAATGCGTCGGGGGCTGTGGTGGTGGCTTCTGTGCGAGAGGATGATGCGCCGGTGAGTGGTGCAATGGTAGAGTTTGCGCGTTCTGTTGCGGGGCAGGTGGCAGAGTATGCGTGGTCGGGGATGACGGATGAAGATGGTCGGACGCGGTTGGAGATTGCGGGTGATGCGACGGGTTATTATCAGGCGCGTGTATCGCAGGATGGTCGGGTGGTCGGTTTGTGGACGAGTATTCCGATTAACGCTGGTGATGAAGTGGTGGTCAATTTGCCCATTGGTGGGATAGCGCAGGTGACGAGGATGTCTCCGTCGTCGGCTTGCGCGGATCGCGTGCTCAATTTTGGTTTTTTCGCTTTTTTTGCGCCGGTCAGTTCCAGTGCAGATCCCGATCCGGATGCCGCCGGGTTTAATACGCATGTGGGTTATGAAGCGGATTTGTTGACGGCGCTGGAAGCGATGGATGGTGCGGGGTTGTCATTTTCCCGGCGGGGTATTGATATATGGCCCAATATCTGGCTGCTGTCGGCTGGTGCGGAATACGATATTGTGGGCGGTGGTATTACGATTCTGGATTCTCGAACCCGCGATGAGATGGGTAATGAGGTGGTGACTTTTACTTCGGGGCATATTGCGTTTCGGCAGTCGCTTCTGGTGCGCGTCGAAGATGGGGCGCGCTGGGGTAGTCATGACGATTTGAAGAGTGAGGTGCGCGTGGGCGTGTTGGCGAGTACAACAGGGGAAGCGCGTTTGCTGGTGCTGGCAGGTCTGGTCAATGCCGATGGTGTACTCGCTGAGGGTGTGCGCGTTGAAACGCAGACGGATACGGTGGTGGCCGATGGGAGTGCAGATTATTTTATTACTGCTGCTGGCGCGTCGCCCAATCTCGAGGGCAGGCAGCGCATTTTCCCTCCTGTAGATACGATGCCGCAGGTGGTTTATCTGGGGGAAGAAGAATTACTCGGTGCGCTTGCGTCTGGTAGGGTAGATGCCCTGGCTCGAGGAGAGATCGGCAACCGCGATGCTGTGCATGCTTCGGGCGGTGCGTTTGTAGTTACGGCGCTGGATGCGGCGGTTGAGTACGGTGGCTTTACGCTTTCTGTAGAGGATGCGGATTTGGCTGCCTGTATTGATGATAAGATCAATTATCTGACGGATGACCGAAGTATCGGTTATGGAGAATGGCGGCAGGATCACTCGGTTTTCATGACCCGAGCCAGGATGTGGGAGGGGCAATAAAATAAAAAGCTGACCTCATCAATAAATCCTATCAACAAAGCCGTCATTGCGGCGTGATTTTAGCCGCCACGCGCAAGCACAACGCCAGTAATCCAGAAGGTTCTGTCCGTCATCGCGGCATGGTTTTAGCCGCGATCCAGATGTGAAGTAGGAGGGAAATCCTTTTCCCGACTTTCGGCATCTTACACCATCACTATATCGACAATTAAATCCTCAGAGCCTTCGGGTTTTGGGGATTTTTTATTTTTCCGCTTGACAGGAGATGTGCATTAGTGTATTATTTAAGTAGAACACTAATACACCACTGTTTTTTACTCGATTGGAGGGTCAAATGACTGCTCGATATTTTAGAAGCCGTTTTAAATTTATTGAGACCTACCTCCCTAATTCGTCTTTCTACGAGGAAGGAAAAGATCAGGTCTCCCCTCCCCGGCACGGGGAGGGGCCGGGGGAGGGGTCAGATCGCTCTGGGCTCGGGATATTCGCAACGGTAAATCGAACACTGTTGGGCTTCTGTTTGTTCATCGGATGTGCGACCGCAGGTGCTGAGGAACCTCCCCGTGTGGTACAGACTATGCCGGAGAACGGCGCGCAGTCAGTGGATGCCGCTACGACGGAATTGCGCGTTACTTTTGACCAGCCCATGAGGGGCGGCTATTCGTTTGTGACTACGGGGGGCAAATCCATGTACCCTGAGGTTGTCGGCAAGCCCCAGTGGATCTCTGATACGACCATCGTTCTTTCGGTGAAACTCAAACCCGATCACGAATACCGATTTGGTATCAACTCAAAGCGTTATCAAAATTTTCGAGGAACCAATGGACTTTCCGCGGTTCCCTATCCCTTTTCTTTCCGGACTGCGCCATCGGGCGATGTGAAACCCCTGGATCCAGAAAAGAATCGGAAAGCGTTGGAGCAGTTGAGGTCAGCCGTAGAGAAGAAGTATTCCTATCGCGATCTACGGGGCATAGATTGGGACGTTAGATTTGCGGAATTTGAGGCGCGGTTGATCAACGCGAAGACTTCCCGCCAGTTTGCCAGTCTTGCCGGGCAACTTCTGGAGGTCGCCCGCGATGCTCATATCAAGGTCGATGTGGATGGTGATCGATTAGCTGGCTTTCAGCGCAGTGTTCGCCCCAACGTGGACTATAATCTACTGAAACAAACAGTACCTCAGTTTCAATCCGTCAATCGCGTGGTGGCTACCGGGAGGTTTCCAGATGGACCGGCATATCTGATGATTGGAAGTTGGTCACAAGAGGCTGCCCGGGATATCGAGGCTGCCGAGAAATGGATCGACGGACTGTCGCCCGATGATACACTGATTCTGGATATTCGATTCAACAGTGGGGGAGACGAGCGGTTGGCGAGAAAGATCGCCGGTCGATTTGTCGAGCGATCTGTGGTATATGCCGGTCATCTCAATCGCGATACTTCCAGTCCTTCAGGTTTTTCCAAGATCAAGAAGCGAACGCTGAAGCCGATTCGGCCCGGTTTTCGAGGACGCACGGTCGTTTTGATGGGGCCGGTCAATATGAGCAGTTGCGAGGCGTTTTTGTTGATGATGAAGCAAGCACCGCAATGCACGCTGATGGGTGAGAAGTCCTACGGCAGCTCGGGCAATCCGAAGCCCATTTCTCTGGCAAATAAGGTGACTGTGTTTCTTCCGTCGTGGGTGGCTTTGACGTCCGATGGAGAGCCGTTTGAGGGGAAGGGTATATCACCTGATGTTCACGTCGAATTTCCCGACGGATCAGAGGATGATCCTTTGATCAATGCAGCCCTTGAATTGTTGAAAGGCGGTGAGAGGTAAAACGTAAAACCTGAGAAGAGACGACAAGCGTCATCGCGGCATGCTTTTAGCCGCGATCCAGAAGGTTTTGGTTGTCATCACGGTATGTCCCCTGCTTAAACCATGCAGAGCCTGCCCTTGAAGGGTTTAATCAAGGGGGCATGCTTTAGCCGCGATCCAGTCTCACCTGTTTCAAAGGAGTATAACATGAAACAATTTTTTGCGCTGTATGTGAAGGAACTCAAAGCAAATAGAACCCTTTTTTTGTTTTTGCTTCTTTTGATTGCGGGATTGAATGCTTATGGACTTATCCGAATAGAAGATGGTTTGGATGTCGAAGAGTCATTCAAACAGATATTTATTTGGACGACGATAGCGATTTTTCTCGCCATTCTCAGCCTGCCCTTTTTGCTGGCACACGCCTTCAATTCCGAGTGGAAATCAGACACGCATTATCAAATGTTTGCGTTGCCGGTATCACAATACAAGGTAATTCTGGCAAAGGTCGCTGTGGTAGCGAGTATAGGCTTTGTAGGGGGTGGGATTGTTATTGGGAGCCTGTATTTACTGATGTTGGCCAACCTGCCAGGTCAAATTCTATCATTTGACGGAATGGAGGTTACCTTATTTTGGGATTTTGTTTTTATGTGTGGTTTGGGACTTGTGACATATATGGTTTTCATTCTCGGGCTTGTGACCGGGATGGAAGGGGTGAAGTTTTCGGTCAAGCGGTATCGGGGGTTGGTTGCGGTTGCTTTTTTTGCAGTTGCCGTGTTTTTATTTTTTCGATTTTTCCAGCAGATGACGATAGCGTTGGACTTTTTGGGGCAAATCGAAATTCTTCCTACTCCTTCTGCACAAATAGCGTTAGCACCTTTTGTCTATACCATTCTGATGGGTGTCATCTTTATGATTATTGGGCTTGTTATGTATGAAAAACGCGCGGAAATATGAGGTCCAGTGTATGAACCTACAAAAAGTCAGGAGGCATTTGTATGCCACCTTATGAATTTGATCCGAATGCACCTATTTATCTACAAATTATCGGCGAGATTAAAAAGCGTTCGGTGCGCGGGGTTTATTCGCCGGGGTCAAAGTTGCCATCGGTGCGGGATATGGCGAGAGAAATGGGTGTGAATCCCAATACGATGGCGCGGGCTTATGCAGAGCTTGAGCGTGAGGGTTTTGTTTTTACGCGGCGTGGGCAGGGTTCATTTGTGACGGAGAATAGGAGGAAAATTGAGGCTGAGAAACGGAAGTTGGCACAGAGTGCTGTTGCGCGGTTTGTTGCAGAAGTTGGAGAATTGGATCTTTCCGGCGAGCAAATTGCCGATTTGTTGCGCGATATAGAGGAGGATTTGACATGATGATCGATGTTCGTGATGTGTGGAAGCGATATCCAGGCGCGTGGGCGCTGCGCGGTGTTTCTTTTCAGGTTGAGCGCGGGCGCGTGCAAGGTGTGTTGGGCGAGAATGGGAGTGGGAAGAGTACTTTGTTTCGCATTCTGGCTGGTTTGACCCGTCCGTCGCGGGGATCCGCCGAGGTGATGGGGCAAGCGGTGAGTGTGAAGACCCGACAGCATGTGGCGTATTTGGCGGAGATCAATCCGTTTTACGATTGGATGAAGGTGATGGAGCAGGTCGAGTTTTTGGCGCGTTTTTATCCGATGTGGGATATGGATAAGGCGCGCAGTTTGCTGAGTTTTATGGGGCTGGATGGCGATAAGAAGGTGGGCGCGCTTTCGCGGGGTCAAAAAGGACGGCTCAAGGTGGTGTGCGCGTTTTCCTGGCCGAGTGATCTGGTTTTGATGGATGAGCCGCTATCCGGTATTGATCCCCCGTCGCGCAAACGCATTGTGGAAGCGTTGTTTAGCGAGTTTCGCTTTGGTGAGCAGACGATTTTGATTTCGACGCATCTGGTCCATGAAGTGGGCGAGTTTATCGAAGATGTGATGTTTATGAAAGAGGGCGAGATCGCACTTTCCGGCAATGCAGATGCGCTGCGCGAGGAACGCGGTGAATCGCTTTCAGAGATGTTTGAGATGGTGGCGATGTAGGAGAGTGTTTCTATGTCCGCCCATCAGTGTAGGGGACGGTCCCCTGCTTAAGACCTGCAGGGGCAGTCTCCCGTCATCGCGGCATGATTTTAGCCGCGATCCAGAAGATTTTTAGCCGCTCGCTGTTTACAGGCTGTAATTCCATTTTCTACCTTTACCTGGAATCGTGATATGAAATCATTTTTTGCATTATACGTGAAAGAACTCAAAGCGAATAAAACCCTTTTTCTGTTTTTGTTGCTTTTGATCGTGGGGATGAATATCTATGGGCTTATGAAGGTGGCAAATGTTTCCCAAGAACAGCTTGGGACGATCATCAAATTTCGGCTACTTGTTATGTCGCCTATCAATCTGGCAAAATCTATCCTCGTTCTGAGTCTGCCCTTTTTGCTGGCGCACACCTTCAATTCGGAATGGCGATCCGAAACGCATTATCAGATGTTTACCCTTCCAATTTCGCGATACAAAGTGATTCTGGCAAAGATCGCTGCGGTTGCAAGTGTAGGCTTTGTGGGGGGTGAGATTGTTATTGGCAGTGTGTATTTATCGATGGCAAAGATCGCTGACTTGGTGTTAGAGGGAGGGGGAGGGTCTATATTTATACTTATAGGAGAGCTTATGCCATTTTTTGATTTTGTTCTTATAGCGCATTTGCTATTTGTAACTTATATGATTTTTATTTTTGGCATTGTAACAGGGATGGAAGGGGTGAAGTATTCGGTTAAGCGGTATCGGAGATTGGCTGCGGTTGCTTCTTTTGTTGTATTTTTATTTTTTAGCTTCTTCACGCTTCAAGGTCTGGGTGTTTTTACAAGTTTCCTGATGCCGATGCTTCCTTTTTCTTATAATATAGGTTTCATTTCTATGGAAACGAGTGTAATGCCTTATCTTTCTATCATTCTCACAGGTATTATCTTTATGATCATTGGGCTTGCGATGTATGAAAAACGCGCGGAAATCTAAATTCCGAATTGTGCACCAATCCGTCGTACGTCTTGCGAAATCCCAGACACAAAACGGAGGCGTTTTGTGATGACTGAGAATGGACAGAGAATCGAATCCTCTACGTATCCTGCAATCCTGCAACGCTTACTTTTCGTTCTGTCGCTGTGTCTGCTCATCGTGCCATCGGCGTGGGGGGATTATCAGGATGGTAGGAAGGCATACAACCGGGGTGACTACACGACGGCACTCAAAGAACTGCGACCGCTCGCTGAGCAAGGCCATGCCGGATCACAGTACCTTCTTGGCTATATGTATTACAAAGGCAGGGGCGTAGGTCAAGATGGTGAGGAGGCCGTGAAGTGGTTTCGCAATGCTGCCGAACAAGGGGATGTCAAAGCCCAGTACCTTCTTGGTTATATGTGTTACAAAGGTCAGGGCATAGATCAAGACAGTGAGGAGGCAGAGATGTGGCTTCTCAAGGCAGCTGAGCAAGGCCATGCCAAAGCCCAGTTCTACCTCGGCGAGATGTATTACAAAGGTCAGGGCGTTTCGAAAGACAGTGAGGAGGCTGTGAAGTGGGTTCGCGAGGCTGCCGAGCAAGACTATGATCAAGCCCAACGAATCTTGCCTATGTTGCTTAACGAAACTCAGGTTGATCCTGAAAAAAATTTCCAAATTTTATGGAACGAATTTGACCGCCATTATGTTTTTTTTAAGTACAAAAATATCAATTGGCAGACTTTGTATGACATCTATGCGCCACAAGTCACCGACCTGACAGATAATTCTGAGCTTTTTGATATTTTATCTTCAATGCTGGCTCACTTAAACGATGTTCACGTTACTCTAACCATGCCGTTCAGGTCTTTCAATTCTGCAAATAAACGATCTGAAGGAACTCTAAATTTGGATATTGTGAAAAGTAAATATTTGAGTACTGGATTTCAAACTACGGGGAATGGCTTTTTTACTTTTGGTCAAATTTTTGATGCGATAGGCTATTTACACATCGCGTCTTTTAGCATCAGGAATGGCAGTGCCTGGGTAGAGGCGATAGACCCCATTGTGAACGATTTTTTTGATCATAAGGGTTTAATTGTGGATGTAAGAGGCAATAACGGAGGAAGTAGCCGCAACGTGGATGCAATAGTGGGACGCTTTGCAGACCAAAAGAGAGTGTCCGCTCTTGTACAAAGGCGCGATGGGTCTCGACATTCAGATTTTGATCGTATTATAAAAAAATATGTCGAGCCTGCTGGAGACAAACAATTTACCAAACCCATTATTGTCCTCACAGATAGACAAGTAATAAGTTCAGGGGAATATTTCGTGCTGGCGATGAAACGATTTCCTTATGTCAGGACAGTAGGGGACACGACATTTGGAGGCCAGGGGAGTCCTACCCGTAAGAAATTGCCCAATGGTTGGGAATATAGAATCCCCACAGGGAAGTGGTCTTCGGCTGACAATGTTCTGTATGAAGACATTGGGATTCCTCCAGATATTCACGTTGCGGTCTCACCTTCGGATAGTCGTATGGCAAGAGATCCAGTTATAGAGATGGCAATACAATTGCTAAAATAGTGCCAATGTAAGAGTTGATGTTACGCAGTACTTACATCATTTCTCAGGAAGACGCCGGTTAAGGTCAACTGGAACCGCATAGCGCGGAGCGGCGATGGGTTCGCCTGGGGCAGGTCGTTCCAGAAAGGTTACGCTGTCGTAGAAATCATCCAATGCGATAAATCTGCCGTTCTCCTCCGCCCATTCCCGCATCCGGCGATTGCAGCTATGCCGCCACGACAAAACTTCAATACGCCAACCTCGTCGTCGCATGCGCTCCAGGTCAGCGTGAAAGCCGACGCCATCATCAAAGCTGGCTCCGTCTCCTGTGAGCATGACCACAATACCTGGATTGCCGTTATAATCGAATCCATCGCGTAGCATCTCGGTTTGCAAAACCTGGTCCACGCCCTGTTCTCGTCCCTGTATTGCACCGCGTTCCAATAGCTTGATGGTAACGCCTTCGTTCTCCAAACGATTCCAGACGTGCCGTAGTTCTGGTGGGATAGAGCCAACGGCGACAGCGTGCTCAATTTTTCGTCCGGCACGCGCCAGTTCCAGCAGATTCCGAAAGTGAATACGCACGCGAGAACGCACAGCTTCGCCTTCCCTCTCAATGGCAACTTGTTGAGCACTGATGAAAATGTTGGAGTCGTCCCAATAAATAAAACCTTTGTCCATTTTGTCTCTCCGGTTTTGCTTGTCCCGGTTACAATCATTTTTTTTAACCCACATCTAAAAATAGCCTATTTGCCATGAATCGAGAAATGAAAAAACAGACTATGACAATGCGATGGGTATGGCTATTTGCCGTTCTTTTATTTGCTGCACAGGTGCAGGCAAAGGTGATTCAGGGCACTGTGACCGATGCGTCAACAGGTGAGCCGCTTCCCGCTGCGACGGTGCATGTTCTGGGGGCGTATGATGGCACGATTTCGAATACCGAAGGCAAGTATGTGCTGTCTTTGCGCTCTCTTCCCGCAGTGGTGGAGGTGCGCTATATCGGCTACCGATCGCAGCAGTACCATGTGACGGAGGATGCAGCCGATGTGCATGATTTTGCGCTGGAGCCTGTGCCGATTGAGTTGGAGACGCTCGTGGTGACGGCTGAGGATATGGGGCCGAATATTATGCGTAAGGTCATCGCGCAGAAACAAACGTGGCGGGATAGTCTGGAGACGTTTCGCGTTGAGGCTTATTCGCGGTTTGTCTATTACAGGGGAAAGGGGGATAATGACTCATCGGAGATTGTCGCTATTGTCGAGAGCTTGTCCGATGGTTTTTGGGATGGAAAAAGAGGGTGGCGGGAGGTCGTTAAGGATAAGCGCGAGACAGAGAATTTGGATTTGGATTTTGCTTTGCCCGCGGCTGCAGGCGTGAATTTGTACGATGATGAGACTGGACTCTTCGGTCATCGTTTGATCGGCGTTACGCATCCCGATGCTCTAAGTCACTATGATTTTGTGCTCACAGGCCGTCGCAAAATGGATGATCGCATTATTTATGATATTGACGTGAAACCCAAACACAGTCTCAAGACGGCTTTTAATGGTCGCGTGGCTGTGCTCGATAGTGTGTACGCGCTCGTGGAGGTGGAATTGACGCCTAATCGGTCGTTTTTGTTTCCACCGCCTGTTCGCGAATTTACCATTACTATGCGCCAACAGTTTAGCAATTTCGGTGGTGATTACTATTTGCCGGTGGGCTATCAGTCGGATGTGAATATTGAGATTGGGATGATTGGTTTGCAATTTCCGCCTATTAAGGGACAGCGCGTTTCTCGTTTGACGGGGTATGAGGTGAATGTCGCGTTGCCCGATTCGCTTTATGAACAGGATCGCATTGTGGTGGTGGATTCTGCGCGCGTGGAACAGGATAGTTTGTTGGCTCAAACAGGACTTGTCGTGCCATTGGATGATATCGAGCAAGAGGCTTATGCGCGGATTGATAGTACGATGACGCTGGATAAAGCGTATGAGCCGAAGGGGTTTTTGGCGCGTTTTGTGAAGGAGGATGAGGAAAAAAAGAAGAATGAGGAGGATGGTAAGAAGGGGCGCAAATTGCCGTTTGGGGTTGATTCCGATATATGGTTTAATCGCGTAGAGGGCATGCATCTGAGCTTAAAAATTTCCGTGGGATCAAGTCACACTCGAGCAACTTTTGCAGGTGGAGGTGCGTATAATTTTGGTTTGGAGAAATGGGCCTTTGACGGTAAAGCAACGGTGCGCTGGGGGGCGAGCAACAAAGGATTTGTTTCGCTTGAGGGTTTTCGTGGAACAGATACGCGCTATCGGTCAAATCTGTACGGGCGGGCTACGGGCGGCTCTCTGCAAGTTTTCGGTTTTGAAGATTATTTTGATTATTTCTGGCGCGAGGGTGTAAGAGGCATTGCGGGCTATCGGTTTGGTCGTCCGCGAAAGGCAGGTGTGCGGTTGAGCGGTGGGATTAATGTTGTGCAACACAGGTCGGTGGAGAAGACGACGGATTGGCATTTGAGTGGGGATATTGATGTGCAACGGCCAAATCCGGAGATTGATCCGGGTAATTTGCGTTCTGTGTTTTTACGCGCGGATATCGAGGGTAGAAATTCGGGGCTTGCACTCATTTTTGGGCAACGAAAAATCACCCTGGAGGTTGAACACAGTCGCTCGGAGTTCGGTAGTGATTTTGGTTTTACACAGGTTCGGATGCTGTTGGATTGGCGGATTGAGACGATGTTTAAGCGGCGTTTGTTGCCCAATGTACTCGATGTGCGCGTTGTCGGCAGTGCGTTTGTGGGGACGCTGCCCAGGCAGCGCTTTGAGATTTTGGATTTAGGGGTGCTATTGAGCAGGTTTTCGACATTTGGGGCATTTCGCACGCTTGTGGATCGCCCTTATGAGGGCGAGAAGGTGCTGGGGATGTTCTGGGAACACAATTTTCGCACGGTTCCGTTTGAGTTGATTGGCTGGCGGTGGGCTGCGGAGCGCAGTATTGGTTTGATTGTTCACGGCGGACACGGGCGCACATGGTTTGGGGATCGCACGTTATTGGATTACGCGCCGCAATATATAGACGGATTTCACCACGAACTGGGTGTGTCGATTAACGGGCTGTTTGATTGGTTTCGGTTGGATTTCACGAAGAGGTTAGATGCGCCGGGGTTTTTTGTGAGTGCTGGGTTGGTGCGGTTTTGAGGGTGTTGTGGATAACACATCATCTTTGCCCCTTGTCAGATACATTGACAAGGGGCTTTTTGGTTCATAATATTGTCGCGGTTTTTTGTGGGATCACATTTTAATGAAAAGGATTTTTTTATGAGCGATTCTCCCAATGTCATTCTCATTTTTGGCGATCAGTGGCGCGCACAGGCGTTTGGTTATGCCGGCAATACGTGTGTGCAGACGCCGCATATCGATCGTTTCGCGTCTCAAAGTATTAATGCGACTCACGCGGTTTCGGGGTGTTCGGTTTGTTGCCCGGCGCGCGCGTCTCTGCTGACGGGTCAATATCCGCTGACGCATGGCGTTTTTGTCAATGATGTGCATTTGAGCGATAGGGCTGTTAGTCTGGCACAGGCTTTTAAGAGTGCGGGATACGATACCGCTTATGTCGGCAAATGGCATGTCAATGCAAATGGACGATCCAATTATATTCCTCCCGAAAATCGGCAGGGGTTTGATTATTGGAAAGTGCTGGAGTGTACGCACAATTACAATAATTCTTTTTATTATGCCAATGATTCCGATGAGAAGCTCACATGGGAGGGATACGACGCGATTGCACAGACGCGCGATGTGCAAGAGTATATTGAGAATCAAGACTCGGAGAATCCCTTTTTGCTCGTGCTGTCCTGGGGACCACCGCACGCGCCTTACGAGACTGCGCCCGAGAAATACCGCGCTATGTATGGTCCCGAGGATGTGCCTTTGCGCGAGAATGTGCCACCGGAATCCGAAGAGAATGCCCGAGAATGGATTGCGGGCTATTACGCGCATTGCACGGCGCTGGACGATTGTATGGGCGATTTGCTCCAGACGCTGGACGATAAGGGGATAGCCGACGATACGCTTTTGCTCTTTTTTTCGGATCACGGCGATATGCTCGGCTCACAGGGGAGTGCGAAAAAGCAACAGCCCTGGGAAGAGTCTATCCGCATTCCGTTTTTGTTGCGATGGCCAGCGCAATTTGGAGTAGAGGGGAGAGAGGTCCCTGATCCTATCGATATACCGGATATTATGCCCACGCTTTTGGGGCTTTGCGGGATTGATGTTCCCGACTCGGTTGAAGGGGTGGATTTTTCGGCTTATCTCAGGGGGGGTGAGAATCCCTCTGATGGTGCCGCGCTTTTACAGTGTCCGCAGCCTTTTGGGCAGTGGACACGCGATAGGGGCGCGCGCGAATATCGCGGCTTGCGGACGGGGCAATACACTTATGTTCGCTCCCTTGATGGGCCGTGGTTGCTCTATGACAACGAGGCCGATCCCTTTCAGTTGAGCAATCTCGTTGACGATCCCGAATACGCGGATTTGCGCCGCGAGTTGGATGCTTGGCTTCAACGCCGCCTCGATGCGCGGGGCGATGAATTTCTTCCGGGCGAAGACTATATTCGGCAGTGGGGATATACGGTGAATGAGAGCGGTACTGTGCCATATAGAAATTAACGTCATGTGTGACTTTATTATGGCGATCAGCGGTCAGCAAAACAAGGGTATTAGAGCCGTCATTGCGGCGTGGTGTTAGCCGCCACGCGCAGCACAACGCCAGTAATCCAGAAGGTGTTGCTTTTTTGGGGCTGGGTGGAGGACTGAAAGCTGATGGCTGTCTGCCTGTTATATTGGAGGAAAAATGAATCGCGGTAAAAATGTTTTGGGCGAAGACCTCGAGGATTGTTGTACCGATCCTATGACGGGTTTTTTTCGAGATGGATGTTGTCGCACGGGTCCGGGTGATCTGGGGTTGCATATTCTCTGTGCAGAGATGACCGAAGAGTTTTTGGCTTTTTCCCAGTCTGCGGGCAATGATTTGAGTACGCCTGTGCCCGAATTGCGCTTTCCCGGTCTTGTGCCAGGTGATCGCTGGTGTTTGTGTGTCCAGCGCTGGGTAGAAGCTCTTAACGCGGGTTTTGCACCTCCCGTTTATCTTTCGGGTACGCATGTTTCTACGCTCGAGTTTGTCGATTTGGATACGCTGAAGGAATATGCGCTGGATAATGGAGACTCTTTGACATGATTGAAAAAGCCACGGTTGAGGACCTCGATCAGATCATAAAATTGAAGATCAGAATGTTTGAAGACATGGGGGCTAAGTGGTTGCTGGCAGAAAATGCCGAGGATTTGATTTTGTCGCGGTACCGCGAATTTTATGCTCAGGGCACTGTGCAGCACTTTGTGATCCGCGAGGAAGAATCTATTGTGTCATGCGCTGGTGGTTTTATAAAAGACGATCCTCCCTATTGCTTTTTTACCAAACCGCATTATGGTTTCATCTCCGATTCGTACACCCTGCCAGCCCATCGCGGAAAAGGTTATGCTACTATGCTCACTCACGAAGTTATTGCGTGGCTCAAGAGCAAAGATATAAATATGATCCGCCTGATCTCTTCCTCTGAAGCACGGGGCATTTATGAGAGAATCGGCTTTCGACAAACTGATGAGATGATGTTGTTGACTTATTGAGATAAGGAGTTTTTATGTCCGATCTTCAAGTCCCGCGTCGTCGCTGGGGCAAAACTGAACTTTCTATTCCCGTTATTCCCTTTGGTACGCAGGGGTTTGGCAATAATTTTGGTCCTGTTACCGATGACGAGGCCGCAGATCTCATTCGGTATGCCGTGGATATTGGGGTCAATCACTTCGATTGTGCGCGGTGTTATGGCGATTCTCTGCGAAAATTGGGGCTTGCGATTAAACAGGGCGTTGTCGATCGCGATGAAATCATTATTAGTGGGCGCGTTTGTTGCCACAGTGCTGCGAAGTGGGGGGGATATGGAGATGGAGATCCCGATTATTCAACTGCGCACGCACTTGCCGATATAGAGGATCAGCTTGAGATTCTGGGGATTGATCATTTCGATGTGCTCTTTATTCACGATCCGTGGAGTATCGAGGCCACGCTGGCTCCGGGGGGTACGCTCGAGGGATTGGAAAAAGCGCGAGAGCGGGGGTGGGTCAATTTTATTGGATACGGGATGCGGCCCCACGATTTTCATCTGGCGCAGATCGAATCGGGGCGTACGGATTGTTTCCTGTGTTTTAGCGATCACAATCTTTTGCGAGAAACCATTAGCGAAAGTATTTTGCCCGCTGCGGCGGAGCGCGATCTGGGCGTGATGAATGGCTGGTCAATTATGCGCGGTTTTCTCACGGGTGTGCCCGTGGAAAACTTTATGCCCCGCGATCGCTGGCGAGAAGATCACCGGCGCGCCGAGAATATGCGTCTGTGGTGCGAAGATCGCGGGCACAACTTGCTCGAGCTGACTTTGCAATTCTGTGTTCGCGAAACCCGCATCCACGGCAATCCAATCGGTAGCCTGAATAAGGCGCAACTCGAAGCCAATGTGCGTGCGGCGTGTGCAACGGTTTCCGATGAGGTGTTCGAAGAGTTTTTCGCCGCCACGCCGCAGGCACAACGCCAGTAATCCAGAAGGTTTTGCTTGTCATTACGTCAGTAATCCAGTCGATCAGATAAAACAATATCCAGATTTGAGGAGATTTTCTAACCCATGAAAATGCACATTTACCAACCCACACATCTTCACGCGCTCGCGAGATGTTTGTTTGAAGCATCTGGTGCGACACCTGATATTGCAGGCATTGTGGCGAAGATTCTGGTGAATGCCAATCTCGCCGGTCACGATTCTCACGGTGTTCTTCGCATCCCTTCGTATCTCACTCATATCTCTGAAGGAGGGATGAATCCGGCGGCTGAACCGACTACGGTACGGGAATCGGCCACTACACTGGTTCTGGACGGCAATCAGGGGGTGGGTCATCTCACGGCTTATCGCGCAGTCCACCAGGCGATGGAAAAAGCGCGAACTTCTGAAATTTGTTCGGTTTCATTCACGCGGGTTGCACATATTGGGCGCCTGGGCGAATATGTCGAGATTGCCGCACGCGCGGGTTTTATCGGTATTTGCATGGTTGGTGGGGGTTCGCCCAATACGATGAAAGTTTTGCCTTTTGGGGGGAAGAAAGGGAGTCTGGGTACCAATCCCATTGCGGTGGGTGTTCCCACGGGCGATGAGGCGCCTTTTGTAATCGATTTTGCCACTTCTATGGTCGCCGAGGGCAAGCTCCAGGTTGCGCGAAGCAAAAATGCGTCAATTCCCGATAATTTTATTGTGGATAAGAATAATAATCCGTCAACCAATCCTCTCGATTTTTACGATGGCGGATTTTTGCGTACTTTTGGGGATCACAAGGGCTATGCGCTTTCGCTGATGGTCTGTTTGATGGGGCAGCTTTCGGGGGCCCAAAGGGAGGGCCGGCGTTCTGGGGGCGCGTTTATGCAGGTTATAGATATCAGTACATTTACAGATTTGGACAGTTATCAACAGGATATCCGCGCTTTTTTAGATGCGATGAAGACGACCGAGCCCGCCGATGGGATAGA
Source organism: uncultured Latescibacterota bacterium (assembly GCA_951812755.1). Taxonomy (GTDB): domain Bacteria; phylum Latescibacterota; class UBA2968; order UBA2968; family UBA2968; genus VXRD01. The sequence continues at coordinate 5,854,208 of OX638329.1, read as the reverse complement.
CGAGGTTCTGGTTCCCGGGGATTTTGAATACCGCAATCGCAAGCATCGCCTCAAACACGGCATTGAGATACCCGATACTATTGACGAGCAAATTGGCGAATGGGCAGATCGCCTCGAGGTGCCTGTGGATGAGAGTATTGTGGAGGATAGAGATAGGGCGCATTATCATCCGCAGATGACGCAGAAAAAAACGCGAGTAATTTGAGCGTTTTTCACAGATGAAAGGCGAGGGACTGGGGACTGGTCTTTGAAATACAAAAGGGGTGAAACCGATTGATGGTTTCACCCCTTTGTGTTTTTGCGCTGTGGCAGTTAGTCCGCCGCGTCGCTGTGATCCATGGAGCAGAATGCCTGATAGTCCATGAGTTCGGTGATGGTCGGGTTGTCGCCGCATACAGGGCAATTTTTGTCGCGGCGAATTTTGAATGTGTTGAAGTTCATTTGCAGGGCGTCGTACATCAGCAAGCGACCGATGAGTGGATCCCCCTGACCGAGTATGAGTTTGACTACTTCTGTGGCCTGCACGAGGCCAATTGTGCCGGGCAAAACACCCAGCACGCCTGCTTCGTCTCACGACGGTGCCAGGTCTGCTGGCGGTGGCGCGGGATAGAGGCAGCGGTAGCAAGGCCCCTCGCTGTCGCACGTGTACACCGTGACCTGACCTTCAAAGCGGAAAATGCTGCCATCCACGATGGGTTTTTTTAAGAAGACACACGCATCGTTGACCAGATAGCGCGTTGGAAAGTTGTCGCATCCGTTGACGATAATATCGTATTCGGGGAGGATGTCCATGATGTTGTCGGATGTGAGGTAGTCGGTGTGTGGCACCACATCACAGCCGGGGTTGATTTCTTTGAGGGTTTCGTAAGCCGAGATGGCTTTGAGACGACCCAGGTCAGATGTGCCGTGTAGTATCTGACGTTGCAAGTTGGTGACATCGACGATATCGGCATCGACGATTCCCAGGGTCCCAATGCCAGTTGCGGCGAGATAAAGTCCGGTTGGGCTGCCCAATCCGCCCGCGCCGATGAGTAGCACTTTGGCGTCGAGGAGTTTGCCCTGTCCTCGTTCTCCCACTTCGGGGATGAGGAGGTGACGGGAGTAACGCTGCACTTCGGCTTTGTCGAGCGCGCGGTCGCGATCAATGACGAGGCCGGCATTTTTCCACGCCTCGATGTCGCCCCGGATGTACGCGACATCGGAATAGCCCATGTCTTGAAGAGCCTGTGCGGCTAATGCTCCCTGACCCTGAGTACCATAGACAATGATTGCGCGGTCGCGGTCGTTGTCCATGCTTTCTATGCGGAGTTCGAGAAAGCCACGCGGCACATTTTCTGCGCCGGGGATATATCCTTCGATATAATTTTCGCGCTCGCGCACGTCTATGAGCAGTGTGCCATTTGCGTTGATTTTCTCCTGTGCGCGTCCTGGAGAAAGCCCCGTGGTGTTGGCCTCTGCCCGTGTGACGAGGGTTTCATAAGTTGCACTCATGACGTGCCTTTCGGGTTGGTGTTTGGTTGTGAGTGGTTACAGGGGTTTTAATGTAAGATATTTTTTTTCATCCGCAAGCCCGAAAAATTAGACTATTGTAATTTCGGGCAAGTCGCTTTCCCGTTTTTTTAGTGCGTCGGTAATGCGCGTGGCGATTTCGGCGAAAGCGCGATTTTCACCTGTTGCGATGGGCGCACCTGTGTCGCCGCCTTCGCGAATATTGGGCTGAATGGGAATTTGTCCGAGTAGGGGCAGGCCAAATGCATCGGCGATGTGTTGCCCCCCGCCTTCGCCAAAGAGGGGTGTGCGGTCTCCGCAACACGGGCACAGGAAATAGCTCATGTTTTCGACAACGCCGAGGATGGGGACTTCGACTTTGCGAAACATTTCAATGCCGCGATGTACGTCTTCCAGAGCGACATTTTGTGGGGTGGTGACAATGACTGCACCGCTGAGTGGCACGGTTTGGGCAAGGGTAAGTTGTGCATCGCCCGTGCCGGGGGGTAGATCGACGACGAGGTAGTCGAGCGCGCCCCAGATTACGTCAACCATGAATTGCTGAATCATTCTGCCCACGATGGGACCGCGCCATATAATGGGGGCATTTTCTCCGGCGATAAGGCCGAGAGACATGAATTTGACATTGTGATTTTCAAGGGGCAGTATTTTTTGCCCTATTGCCCTCGGTTGCGCCATGCTGCCCATCATGATCGGCACATTGGGACCGTAAATATCTGCGTCGAGCAAGCCAACTGTCGCGCCCTGTTTGGCGAGCGAGACCGCGAGGTTCACGCTAACTGTTGTTTTGCCCACGCCGCCTTTGCCGCTGGATACTGCGACGATGTTTTTGACTTCGGGTAAGATTTCGGGGCGTTGGGGGCGGTCTGGTGTTGGCATGGTGGCTCCAGGATGAATTAAAAATTAAAAATTAAAAATTAAGGAACGGTGTACACCTGCGTAGCAGTTCATTGGGTGGCGGGGACCAATTCTTAATTCTTAATTCCTAATTCTTAATTGGTATCAATAGTTCGGCGAGATTTCGCGCAGGCGATTGACTTCTTTAATCACGCGCTTTGCAACATAGTCAATTTCTTCTTCGGTGTTGAATCGGCCAATGCCAAAGCGTATGCTGCACTGCGCCATGTCATTGTTGACGCCAATGGCTTTGAGTACGTAAGATGGTTCGAGAGATGCGGATGTACACGCCGAGCCGGATGAGAGGGCTACGTCTCGTAAGCTCATGAGCAGGCTTTCGCCATCCACGCCAGCAAAGCTGATGTTGAGATTGCCCGGCAGGCGTTGTTCGGGATGGCCGTTGAGTTGTATCTGGGGCAGCGCGTTGAAGAGGTGTTTTTGCAGGCGATGGCGCAAGTTCTGGCTGTGTTTTGCTTCGTTTTCGATGTGTTTTTGTGCAAGCGCACAGGCTTCCCCCATGCCCACAATGCCCGGTACATTGAGCGTGCCAGAACGCATGCCTTTTTCATGGCCCCCGCCGTCTATTTGACCGACGAGGCGAACGCGCGGGCGACTGCGCACATAGAGCGCGCCTGCGCCTTTGGGACCGTAGAGTTTGTGGGCGGAGATGGAGAGGAGGTCGATGTGCATGGCTTCCACGTCGAGCGGGTACTTGCCAATGGCCTGTGCTGCATCTGTGTGAAAATAGATGTTTTTTTCACGGCAAATCGCCCCGATTTCTTCAATGGCCTGGCAGGTGCCGATTTCGTTGTTGGCCGCCATGATGGAGACGAGTACGGTGTTATCTGTGATGGCGTTTGCAATGTCTGATGGGTCGGTAATACCGTGTGAATCTACGGGCAAGATTGTGACCGAGACACCCTCGCGTTCCAGTGCGCGGCAAGAGTCGAGTACGGCGTGGTGTTCGGTGGCTTGCGTGATAATGTGCGCGTTTTTGGCTGCGGCTGCTACGCCTTTGATGGCGAGGTTGTCTGATTCTGTGGCGCCACTGGTAAAGACGATGTCTTTGGGCTGTGCGTTGATGAGACTGGCTATTTGTTCTCGCGCCAGATCAACGGCATCTTCGGCATGCCACCCAAAGGTGTGTGTGCGGCTGGCGGCATTGCCAAAGCGGTCGCTAAGATAGGGCAACATCGCGTTGAGCACCTGTTTATCTACGGGTGTGGTGGCGTTGTTGTCGAGATATATGGGCAGTTGAGTAGGCATAAAGAAGTGAGAAATGTGAAGTGAGAAGTGTGAAACCGTAGGGCAGTGTCCCTGTGCCCGCTCCGTTGATTCGCTGATTCGCGCTTTTCTGAATATACCCGATTTCGCATTGGCGTCAATGCAAGGGCACTATTCAAATAAGGCTCTGGCAAAATTTTCGGGGTCGAAGTCGTCCAGGTCCTCAACGCCTTCTCCCAGGCCAACATAGCGCACGGGCAGGTCGAGTTCGTCGGCAATGGCGATGACGACACCTCCTTTGGCTGTGCCGTCGAGTTTTGCCAGAACAAGGCCCGTGAGTTCGACTGTGCTGTGAAATTGTTTTGCTTGTATGACGGCGTTTTGTCCGGTGGTTGCATCGAGTACGAGCAGGGTTTCGTGGGGGGCTCCGGGCATGGCTTTGGCGACGACGCGGCGGATTTTTTTGACTTCTTCCATGAGGTTGACTTTGGTGTGCAGGCGGCCCGCTGTGTCGATGAGTACGACGTCGATGTCGCGTGCTCTGGCTGCCTGAATGGCGTCGAATGCCACGGATGCTGCGTCTGCACCCGGTTGGTGTTGCACGATGTCAGATCCCGTGCGGTCGGCCCAGATGCCGAGTTGGTCAATGGCTGCTGCCCGAAATGTGTCTCCTGCGGCAAAGAGGACTTTTTTGCCTTCGCGGCTGAGTTTGTGGGCCATTTTGCCAATGGTGGTGGTTTTGCCCACGCCGTTGACGCCTACGACGAGGATGATGTGGGGTTTGGTTGTGATTGCGATAGATGACGCGGTATCTGAAGGCAGGAGGATTTTGCGGATTTCTTTTTCGAGAAATTCCTGAACTGCGGTTTCCGGGTTTTCAACGGGTTCGCCGGTTTCAAAGCGTTCGCGCAGTTGGTCAATTATGCGGAGGGTGGGATCTACGCCAATGTCGGCTTCTATGAGAATTTCTTCAATTTCTTCAAGGGTTTCTTCGTCGATTTCAGGGCGCCGCCGAATGACTTCGCGGATTTTTTGTACCATGCTTTCGCGGGTTTTGGTCAGTCCTGTTTTCAGTTTGTCAATTAATTTACCGAGCATGAAAATTCCTTAATGTTTGCAAAGAGGAGTAGGGAACGTTACGACAGAGGCAGAAGATACACAAAACGGATTTATTTGCCAAAAAAGACTGCTTGTAAAAAAATTAAAACTTGGATTAGCTTGACATACAAAGAGAAATTTTTTATGTATAGAATACAAGAGAAAGGAATGATGCGGTGCAATCTGATATGATTGCTTAAATAGGAAGAGGGTCAAAAAATGAAGATTCAATTGGCAATATTGACAACGTTGGTGGTTGTGGCGACGGGATATGCAGAGGATGTTATGAAAGATAATGGTATTGTTGAGAAAGAGGTTGTGGAGGCACAAAAAATTTGGGGCGAAGCAATTGTCGCTATCGGGGAAGCATATACGCAAAAAAAGGACTATAAGGCACTGGCCGAAGAGATCGTCGATACGTTATATGGTTATGATGAAGGCGCGGTTCTGTTTAAGCCTACGAAGGCGTCAGAAAAACCATTTCGTTTAACAAAAGAAGAGGCTATATCTTATTTTGTGACTGGTATTGTACCTGAAGATCGCGGTTTTGCTATCCAGCCGTGGCGCAAAGTCCGATTTGAGAACGCTGAAATTATCATTGATAACGACTCGGCCATCGCAATGGGAAATTATTATTTTACAGATGCGAATACCGGAAAAGAAGCCAAAGTGGAGTTCACATTTGGCTATTTTAAGGATGAGAATGGCAAGTTGCGTATCAATATGCATCATTCGTCATTTCCGTATAGACCGATGCCCTGATTTTGATTGATGACAAAATCATTGGATGTGCGAAAGCGAATTTGCACGAACAAAAAAGGACCCGCAATCACTAAACGTTTGCGGGTCCTTTTTTTAAATAATGATATGATGCCCTTTTACAGAAATTTCATGATAGCAGCAAAAGCCAATAGGGCAACTATCGTTGTGGGAACATACCACTTTATCAAATCATCAATCCGGACATTGAGTCGCGCTTCGAGATTGTCTTGCCCTTGCTTGAGGTCTTTTAAGTCCTGTTTCACATCTGAAAGCTGTTCTTTGATAAATTCCAAATTCGTCTCAAGGGTTGTTATTCGGTGGCTCTGTCCAGTGTTGTTATTTGTGGTGTCAGCGTCCATTGCCATATCTCCTTTTAGATGATCCTGTTCAACAGTGGCACTGTTATTTGTGGTGTCTGCGCTCATGGCCATATCTCCTTTTAGGTGAATAATTGCGTAACTGTGAACAGAATATAAGACAAATTTAATTTTAGTGAATATTTTTTCACATTAACTGATCAGTGCGCGTGCGGCGCGGGCAGCCATGTCCCAGAAGGGACCGGGGAGCGTGCCCATTGCGACGACGAGGATGATGGTCGCCATTGCGGTGATGGCGATGAGGGGCGTGGGTTTGACGGTGTTCTGAGTGGTGGGTTCTACCCAGTAGAGTTGGCGGATGATGAGGAGATAATAATACAGGGCGACCGCGGCATTGATGGCTGCGACGAGGACGAGATAGAATTGACCGCGCTGGAGAGCGGCAGAGAAGAGGAACCATTTGCCGACGAAGCCCACAGTGGGGGGGAGGCCAATGAGTCCAAACAGGCCGATGAGCAAGGTGAATGAGAGGAATGGCGCGCGTTTGTAAAGGCCAGATACGGAGTCGATGGTGATGCGGTCTTCGCTGCGACCGATTTCGCAGATGACGAGGAAGCACGCGAAAGACATGGCAAAGTAGCCAATGGCGTAAAAAAGGGCAGCGGTAAGACCCCATTCGGCGAAGGTTTGCAGGGCGAGTAGTACGTAACCGGCGTGGGCGACTGTAGAGTATCCGAGCAGGCGTTTGAGGTCTTTTTGTGCGAGTGCGGCCAGGTTGCCCAGGGTCATTGCGATGACGCTTGCCCACATGAGCGCGGTTTGGGCGTGTCCCGATTCCCAGCCACCGGGCATGGCCAGGGACAACAGGCGGCAGAGGATGCCTATGGCGGCGATTTTGGAAACGGTGGCGATGAATGTGATCACTGGATGGGGCGCGGTTTGGTATGTGTCGGGTGCCCAAAAGTGGAAGGGAAATGCGCCGAGTTTGAAGAAGAAGCCGGCGAGTGTGAGCAACAGACCCAGGTAGAAGATGGGTTGCGCGGCGGCGTGTGGGATGCTGATGGCAGAGAAGTAGGTGGAGCCAAATGTGCCGAAGAGGAAGCTCATGCCGTAGAGCGAGATGGCTGAGGCAACCATGCCCTGTACCATGTATTTGGCGGCGCTTTCCCCGCCGATGTCCGCATTGCGGTGGAGAGCGACGACGATATAGACGGGGTAAGCGGCCAATTCCATGGCGACATAGAGGGTGAGGAGTTCGGTCGCGCTTACCATCATCATCATGCCGAGTGTGGAAAAGATGAAGAAGAGGGGGACCTCGAGCCAACCGTTGCGGTCAACTGTGAGGGGGCTGGCGCTGGCGATGACGACAAATAAGAATCCAACTGCGAGTGCTGTTTTGATCAGTTGAGAAAAGAAGTCAACCGCGTATATGCCCGGGAAGAAGGGTTCGCCTTCAAGGGATAGGGTCCAGAGACATGCGGCGATCATGGCTATGCCGGATGCTATGGCAATGCCCCGGGTGGTGGTGTAGGACCAGCCGAGCACTGCAGCAAAAAAGAGCACGAGGCCCATGATCAGGCAAATAATTTCTGGTGCGAAGAGTATTGCATTTTCCATGTTAGAAATTACCCAAAAAAGCTATTGTGGTGCTGTTGATCAGGTCGAGCATGAGGCGGGGTACAAAGCCGAAGATCACGAGTACGGCGATTAGTATGGCGCGCGGTATCAGGTGCAGGCCAGACATGTCCTGTGCTTTCAGATTCTCCCATTTCGGATTTGGTGCGCCAAAAAAGGCCAGGTTGAAGACGCGCAAGATGTAAACCGCGGTGAGTACGAGGCCCAGGATGACGATGACGCCGGCGATGGGGTACGTTTTTAAGGCTGCGAGGAAGACGAGCAATTCAGCCCAAAAGCTCGCCAGACCGGGTAGCCCAGCGCCACACAGGCCCGCGACGATGAAGATGGAGACTGCGCGGGGCATCTGCTTGCCAAGGCCGCCAAAGTCGGTAATGGTTTTGGAGTGGGATTTGTCGTAGATATATCCCGCGGTGCTGAAAAACAGGGCGGTCATAATGCCGTGGGCAAACATCTGGAAAACAGCGCCGTTGAGGGCGTCGGTAGCTACGACTGAGCCGAGGACGGCGAGATTGAGGCCCAGGAGGACAATGCCCATGTGAGATACAGATGAAAAGCCGATGACAAATTTGAAGTCGGTCTGCCGCATGGCGACATAAGCACCGTAGATGATCCCAATGACGGCCAATACAACGAAGGTCGGTGCCCAGTACGCAGCGCCTTCGGGCAGCAGGCGAATGCCCACGGTGAGTATGCCATAAGCGCCGAGTTTCATCAGGACACCCGCGTGTAGCATGGAAACTGCAGATGGCGCAGCAACGTGGCCTGTGGGCGACCAGCCGTGGAAGGGGAACAGGCCGGCTAAGACGCCAAAGCCGACGTAGATGAAGGGATAGACAAATATTTGGAATTGGGGATCGAATGTGTGTGCGGACAGGGCAATGAGATCAAAGGTGTTGAGGCCCGCGTGGTGATAGATGGCGAGAAGGCCGGGAAAGAGGAGCGCGCTGCCGGCGAGGAGGAAGAGCATGAGTTTCATCCCGGCATAAGCTCTGTTGCCGCTGCCCCATATCAGAATGAGGGGGTACATGGGCACGACGGCGATTTCGTAAAAGAAGAAGAAGAAGAAGAGGTCCAGCGACATGAAGACGCCGAAGACGCCGATGACGAGGAGTACCATAAAGGCGAAATATTCTTTGACGCGCTCGTTGAGGTCCCACATGGTGAGCACCCCGGTGAAATAGACGATGGAGTTGAGCATGACGAGGATGACGCCAAATGCGTCAACGCCGAGGTGATAGGAGATGCCAATGGCTGAGACCCAGGGGATTATTTCTTCAAATTGAATACCGCCAGTTGTGGGATCATAGCCCGTCCAGAGTTGCAGACTCAACACACAGGTCAACAGGCCGCTGAGGGCGCATATCAGCCGAATGCCCCGCACAGCCTTTTGGGGCATGAGCAAAAGGACGATGAGTGTGATGACGGGAATGAGAAGTATGGATGAAAGAAGTGGCATAAATAAAGGTAGGGGCGAAAAATTTTTCGCCTACTCGTCTCCTATCGCATTCCCAGATAAAGCGCGACAACGGCCAATAAGATGATGGCCCAGCCCAGATAGAGTTGCATCCAGCCGCCCTGTATGCGGGTTGATTTCGCGCCTGTGCGCAAGATGCCGAGGCCAAAGCGGTCGTAGTTTCCGTCGAGGACGTGGTCTTCTATCCAGTGCAAGATGCGAGATAGTGCTTGGGTGATGGCGACGATGGTGATGCGATAGACTTCGTCGATGTACCATTTGTTTGTGAACAGGGTATTGAGTGGCGCGATTTTGCTGATGAATCCCGTGCGCGGCGCGTTGTCGCGTCCATAGTCCAAATAGGCGATCAGAATGCCGAGGATGACGACGCTTACGGTGGGGATCATCAAGATGACGCTGTGGTGTTGTGGTATGAGGCCGAGGCCCTGAGCGATGCTGGAGCCAAAAAAGCCGAGTACTATTGCGCCGAGGGTGAGGAGCAAGACGGGTGCTTTCATGTTCATGGGTTCGGGATGGCTGTGGTCGGAGGTGGATGCCTGATCGGGTTTTGTGATGAGGAAAATCATGCGGAATGTGTAATAGGCCGTGAGAAAGGCCGCGAGAAATGCACCGGCCATGTAGATGTTAAAGCCATTGTGACCGAGTTGAGTAAAAATTTCTTCTTTGCTCCAGAATCCCGCCAATGGGGGAACGCCCGATAGGGCAGCGCCACCGATGATGAGGCCAAAGGTTGTGGCTTTGAGGCGGCGGCCTCCACTGCGGCCAATTTCGGCCATGCTGTTGGTGTGATAGGCGTGGATGTAAATGCCCGAGCAGAGGAAGAGCAGGGCTTTGAAAACGGCGTGGGTGATCAGGTGAAATACACCGGCGAAGAGGCTGCCGGCAGCGAGTGCCATGATCATGAAGCCGAGTTGGCTGATGGACGAATAGGCGAGTACTTTTTTGATGTCGGTATCGACCATTGCAATGGTCGATGCGAGGATTGCGGTGAAGGTGGCGATGCTCAGGACGATGAGTGCTGTGTCTTGTGCCGCCATAAAGAGTGGGTGCAGGCGGATCATGAGAAAGACGCCTGCGGCGACCATGGTGGCAGAGTGCAACAGGGCGCTGACCGGGGTGGGGCCTTCCATGGCATCGGGCAGCCAGGTGTGCAATGGGAATTGCGCGCTTTTGCCCATGATGCCAATGAAGATGAGTAGCGTGATTGCGTTGAGCATGCCGGGTGATATCTGTGTTGAGAGGCCAGATTGAGGGTCTAAGAGGCTGGGGATATCGAAGCTGTGAACGAGTTGGAGGATGATCAGAATGCCGATGAAGAGGCCGACGTCACCCACGCGGGTCATGAGAAAGGCTTTGCGCGCAGCCCCGGCGGCTTCGGGTTTTTCAAACCAGAAACCGATGAGGAAGAACGAAGACAGGCCGACGAGTTCCCAAAAGATGAAAGATTGCAAGAGATCGACGGCATAGACAAAGCTGAGCATGGACCAGGCAAAGAAACTGAGCATTGCGAAATAGCGCGTTTTGCCCGGGTCGTGCGCCATGTAGCCCACTGAATAGAGCATGATGCAGGCGGTGATGAAGGCGACGACAACGCCAAACATGAGGCTTGGACCGTCGAGGATGAAGCCAAATTGGAGTTGTATTGCACCACTTTGAAACCACAAAAACCGCAGGGGTTCAACGGGTCCTTGTAAGAGAAGGCCAATGGCGCTCAAAAGGGATACCGCGCTGCCGCACAGGACCAGTCCCTGAGCTATTCGGGGTTGTTGTATGAGAAAGATGATGGCGATGACAAAACACGCCAGGGGGGAAATTGTCGTTAAAAGTATGAGTGAAAGAGTGTCCATCAACCGCTCAGTTTGGTGAGTTTTTCCGCATCAATATCGTGGTATGCCCGATAGATGCGCAGGATGATCGATAAAAAGATAGCGACTTCGGCGGCTGCCAGCCCAATGATGATGAGGACGAAAATTTGACCAGTCGTTGGATCGGTGACGACAAACCGGTTAAAGGCCATCAGGTTTAAGCTGGCGGCATTCATCATGAGTTCAATGCCGATGAGCAGGGCTATGAGGTTGCGGTGGGATAGTGCGCCGATCAAACCGAGTGAAAACAGGGCAGCGCCTACCAGAAGATAAGAGTCGAGGGTCACGTTTTTTCCTTTGACTGAATGGTCCTTTTCTAAAATACAGTAACGAATCTACGAACCCTACCTATCCTCTCAAAACCAGTATGTATTTCCATTCGTCTATTCATCTGCGAAAAACGCTCAAATTACTCGCGTTTTTTTCTGCGGATTATTCGTCTATTCGATCATGTCGAAGCCTTGCGAGCTATCAGGATGGCACCGATGATGGCCAGGAGCAAAACGAGGGAGAGGGTTTCAAAGACGACATTGTAATGCGTGAGCAATGCATGGCCCAACGCGCCCACAGACCAGGCTTTTTCAGATGCCGGAGACGCGATTTCTTGAAATTGCGCGCCGCGGATCAGATGGGCGACTGCGCCAAAAAAGATGACGGCACAGGCAATGGCGAAGCCGAGTTTTCGGGTGTCGGGATCGGGCGGGCGAATGGACATGGCAATCGAGAGCATCATGGCAAATACAATGGCAACGGTTATGCCGCCGATATAGATGAGTACCTGCATTGCCGCGACAAATGGACTGCCGAGGTTGAGAAATAGCCCCGCCAGCCCCAGGAGGCTGATGCCGAGACCGATGATGGCGTAGAGTATCTGGCGAGAAAATGCCGCCATAAATCCACCGATGAGGACGAGGGCTACAAATGTGTAAATGACAGCCTGCTCGAGCATTGTTGTTCTCCGATTACTTCTCCCGTTTTACCTTCTTAGCTTTTCTGGCTGCGGCTTTTCTGGCGCGTTCTGCGGCTTGTTCGGCTTCGATTTCTTTCAGGCGTTCGCGCGCGGCTTCTTCTTTGTCTGCCCAGGGTTCGATTAAGTCGTAGAGAAAGTCGCTGCGATTGTATCCGGCTTCATCGTGTATTTTGCTATATCCCAGGGTGTCTGTGGGGCATACGTCTAAGCACAGTCCGCAGTCGCTGCACAGGGCAAAATCGACTTCGAATTTGGTCGATCTTTTGCGCCTTAATCCTTCGGGGCGTTCCCCGTCAAGGTAAATGCAGAAGGAGGGACACACGCGCTCACAGAGTTTGCAGTCGATGCAGTCGTGCGAGCCGATGCCTTCTTTTTCGATGAGGACAATGACATTGCGAAACGCTTCCGACATCTCGATTTTTTCCATTGGATATTGCGAGGTGACGGGCGGTTTGCGGAAGTTGTCCAGTGTGACTTTCATGCCGGTCAGGAGCGTTTTGGTGCCGTTGATGACTTCCTTAATAAGTCCCATGTGTATTTCCTTCTAAAAGCAACCACAGATGAACACGGATGATAGGTTTCTGCCTTGGGGCGGTATTATGTGGCCTTCTCACCTCTTACGGTTTCAGGGTGGTTGGGCGGGCTGACTGCTGAAAGCTTTTACACGATCTTCAAGACCAGTGTTGTGATTAGCAGGTTGATCAGCGAGAGGGGGACGAGTACCACCCAGGCGAATTTCATGAGTTGGTCAAAACGGAGCCGCGGAAAAGTCCAGCGGAACCACATCATGAGGACGATGAGTGCATAGACTTTGATGAAGAACCACACGGCGTCTGGCAAAAAAGGTCCGCGCCATCCCCCCAGGAAGAGCACGGTTGCCAGTGCGCAGGCAAAGATCATGTTGGAGTATTCGGCAAAGAAGAACAGGCCAAAGCGCATGCCGGAATATTCGGTGTGGAATCCGGCGACGAGTTCAGATTCCGCTTCGGGGATGTCAAAGGGCGCGCGATTGGTTTCGGCTGTGGCTGAGATGATAAAGATGATCAGGGCAATGGGTTGTACCAGTACAAAGGGATAGGTTCCCTGTGCAAGGGTGATGTCGTAGAGCGACATGGTGCGGGTTATCATGACAATGGGGATGACAGACAGGATGAGCGGGATTTCGTAGGAGATATTTTGCGCGACCGAGCGGACTGCGCCGAGCAGGGCGTATTTGTTATTGGACCCCCAGCCCGCTAAGAATATGCCGATTACATTGATGCCGCTGATGGCGAGGATCAGGACAATGGCGATGTTGAAGTCGTGAAAGATGTACGTGCTCGTAATGGGAAAGAGGGACGAGAGGGCGACGACGGGCGCAAAGACCAGGATGGGTGCGATTACATAGAGCAGTTTGTTGGCGTGTTCGGGTGTGAGGAGTTCTTTGCTGAGCAATTTGCCCATGTCAAAAATTTGTTGCATCAGGCCAAAGGGACCGCGCTGCGGGCCAATGCGGCGCTGTATGCGTGCGCTGAGTTTGCGTTCGAGCCATATTAGCATAATGGCATTGACGCTCAAATAGGCCATGATGACGGCTATGGTCACACCGAGTGCGAGATAGGGGTTTTCAAAAAGTTGGATGACGTCTGTTTTCATAAAATAGCTTTCAGCTATCAGCGGTCAGCCCCGGTAATCAGGGGACGACCCGTAATCTCGGGAATTGTTTCAATTCGATTCATCTTGTTGTTATACCAGCGGTTTTTGGGTTCGCTTGAGAATCTTCTTCCGGATTCATCCAGGCCGGAAGGGCGGTCCCGGTAGCTTCCGCATACAAGGTCTCTGGCGCTATGTCTATCTCGTTATTCCACGTCAGGATCCCAAGTTCCTTGTTGACAACGAAGTTGCGGAAGAATTCAATATCCCTGAATCGCTCAAATACGCCTCGTCTCTCCAGATACTTTGAGAAGTCAACTATTCCGCGTTGGCCGTCATCGAATTCTATTTCGATGAGGTAGTCACCGCGATAGACGGCTGAAACAACATCGTGTAGCATAGCATTTCTCCTTCTATTTAAGAGGAGGTATCTTCATGGGAGGCGTGTCGTTCAGTGCTGCATTCCAGTTGTCCATCAACTCTGTCTGATGTTGAGACGCCCACCTCACGATCAAACCCAGCACCCGGGCTGGTAGTTTCCCCTCTAATATTCGTAGCGATGAGATGGCAATTACCGCTTTGTGTTCTCCATAGCGTGCATGGAAGTGCGGTGGATTGTGATCATCATAATACATCGTTATGACGATACCATAAAAACGGGAAATCTCCGGCATTTCCTCCTCTTTACCCTTCCCTATCTATCAATTTCAGGAACCACAATATCAATGCTGCCCAGAATAGCCACGGCATCGGCGAGCATGGTGCCTGCCATGACGGCGGGCATGGTCGAGATGTGTGAAAACGATGGGGTTCGCAATTTGAGGCGAAAGGGGATGTCGCTGCCGTCGCTTGCGATGTACATGCCAAAGTTGCCCCGAGGCGATTCAACACAAAAGTAATAGTCGCCTTCGGGCGGGCGGATGCGTCTGGGTACTCGGGCTGCGAGAAAGAGGCCCCCGGGCATATCGCTTACGGCTTGTTCGACGATGCGAATGCACTGGCGCATTTCTTCCATGCGAACGAGTGTGCGGGCAAAGCAGTCGCCTTCTGTTTGCGTGGGCACGTCAAAGTCAAAGCGGTCGTAGATGCCGTAAGGTTCGTCTTTGCGGACATCGTGGGCATAGCCCATGGCGCGCAAACAGGGACCTGTTATGGCGTATTTTTGAACGAGGTCGGGTGCAAAGATACCGACGCCAATGGTGCGTTCGCGGAAGATGACGTTGCCGATGACGAGTTTTTCGTATTCTTTTAATCGCTCGACAAAGTAGGTACAAAAGTTGGAGACATTATCGAGGAATATATCGTCGATATCGAGAATTACACCGCCAAATCGCGCGTAACAATAGGTGAGGCGCGATCCGGTGATGCGGTCGAGGATGTCGAGGATTTTTTCGCGGTCGTCAAAGGCGTAGAGAAATGGAGTAAATGCGCCCAGGTCCATCAAGAAGGTACCCAGCCAGAGCAGGTGGCTGGAGATGCGGTTGAGTTCATTGCAGATGATGCGGATGTATTCGGCGCGTTCTGGCACTTCGATGTCCATTGCGCGTTCTACGGCTTGACAATAGCCCACATTGTAGATCATGCCGCCGAGATAATCCACGCGGCTCGGGTTGGGCAAAAACTGGATATAGTCGCGGTTTTCAGCCATTTTTTCGTGTGCGCGATGTCCATATCCAATAATGGGTTCTGCTGAAATTATGCGTTCGCCATCCAGGTGCAGTTTGATCCGCATGACGCCGTGGGTAGAGGGATGCTGAGGCCCCATGTTGAGATAATAGGTGTCTCGGTTTTTCGGATCTTGTTCGACCTCAAATCGGCTATTCATTAAGCACCTTTCATCCGCGTGTATTTCCGAATACTTTGATTTTATCTGCGCCCATCTGCGCCCATCTGCGGATTGACCTCAAATCGATTCATGACGCGCCGTCCTCGCTGCGATAGGGATTGGGGGGATCGACGAAGTCTTTGAGCAGGGGATGACCAAAATAATCTTCTTCCATCAAGATGCGTTTCAAATCGGGATGGCCGTCAAAGGTGACGCCATACATGTCGAAAATTTCGCGTTCGTACCAGTCGGCGGCGGGAAAAATTGTGGCAATGCTGGGCGCGGCTGTATCGGGCACAATGTCGGCGTGGATGACATGCCGTTGGGGAGTGCCGTATTGGTTAAACTGGTAAATCAGGCGAAAAGCATTGTCGTTTTCACGTCGATCCTGACAGGTTATCATTTCGAGGTGAAAATTTTCGGACAGGAAGGCATCTGCGATCTGAGGGAGGATGTTGGGCGAAGCGGTGTGTTGTACATGAAAGCCACGCGCGTCGTATTTGACCTCGGTCGCGTCGAGCACGAGCAAAGAGAGTTTGTCGGCGATCATTTATTGAATTTCTTTCCGGCTCGGATTTTTTCTTCGAGTTTGAACAGTGCAGCAAAGAGTGCTTCGGGACGCGGGGGGCAACCCGGCACGTACACATCAACTGGCACAATTTTGTCTGCGCCTTCGACAATGGCATATTGTCCGGGATATTTGAAGGGGCCGCCATCAATGGTGCAGCCACCCATTGCTATGGCCCATTTTGGCGAGGGCATCTGATCCCAGAGCGTTTTGATGGGTGTCGCCATTTTGCGGGAAATTGTGCCTGCGAGAATCATGACATCGGCTTGTCTCGCGCTGGGGCGAAAGACGCCTGCGCCAATGCGGTCGAGGTCAAAGCGCGCTGCACCTGCAGCCATCATTTCGATGGCGCAACAGGCCAGGCCGAAGGTGAGGGGCCACAGGGATCGGGACCGGGCGTGATTGAGCAGGTTTTCCAGCAGGTCCATGTGTACCAGTGGGCCAATCTCTTCGCGCAGTTCTTCTATGTCTTTGGGATTATCTGCTACGAGAGGGAGTTCTATTTGTGCCATTATCGACTTCTCCAGTGCAAAACGCCTTTGCTCCAGGCGTAGATGATGGCGAGAAAAAGAATGCCGACGAAGATCGTGAGTTCGATGAAGTCGCGCCAGACGTAGGTGCCCGAATCGTAGATTACGGCTATGGGTAGAATATACAGTACATCGACTTCAAACGCGACAAAGATGAGTGCAAATAGATAATAGGCGATGTCGAAGCGCACCCATGCACTGCCAATGGTGTCCATGCCGCATTCGTAGGTCTCGCGGGTTTTGCGTCCGCGTGCACGAGGAGATATGATCAGGGGCAGTACGACGGGAATTGCACCGAGAACAATGCCCGAGAGAAGCAGGGCACCGAGAAAGCCGTATTGAGAAAACCAGTCCATTGTATTCTCCTATTTGCTCAATCCGCTGCCTGATCATGGCTGCCATCTGCTTCCCACAGTGCCTTCAGGACTCGCGATGGCGACATCGGCAACTCGTTTAACCGAATGCCAACAGCCCGATAAACCGCATTGGCCACCGCTGCCGGCGGCGGGACAATTGGCACTTCGCCCACGCCGCGCACGCCATAAGGATGACCCGGGTTGGGTACTTCTACTATGACTGTTTCTATCATTGGCATGTCGAGTGTTGTGGGCATCCGATAATCCAGGAAAGAGGCGTTGACCATTACTCCCTGGTCGTTGTACACAAATTCCTCGTTCAATGCCCATCCGATTCCCTGTACCACACCGCCCTGCATCTGCCCTTCCACATAGCCGGGATAGATGGCTTTGCCCGCGTCCTGAACAATGGTCGCCCGCAAGATATCCACTTTGCCCGTGTCTGGATCTACTTCGACATCTACGATTAATAGCGCGAATGCAGGGCCGGCTTGCTTGCCGCTTATGGCAGCGCGTCCTACTACGGGACCGCCCGCCCGGTTGACTCTGCCGGCGAGTTCTTTGAATGTTATCGATTTGGATGCATCCGATTTGGAGCGAAACGATCCGTCTTCAAAGACTATGTCGTCTTTTGATATTTCCCATAATGTCGCCGCTCGTTCAATCATTTGTCGCTTTACGTCTTGGGCCGCTTCATAGCTCGCCCAGCCGGTTGCAAATGTCACGCGGCTTCCGCCTGTTCCATCGGTTTGTCCGATTGCGTCGGTATCCGTGACATTTGGCTTGATGTCTTCGATGGGAAGATTCAGGACTTCGGCAAATTGCATGGCGACCGAGGTGCGCGTTCCTCCGATATCGGCTGAACCTTCGACCAGTGCTACTGTGCCGTCCGGGTTTACGCTGGCGACTACTGTGGATGTGCCTCCGCCGTTGAACCAGAATCCAGCGGCGACGCCGCGTCCTCGATTTGGTCCTTCAAGGGGGGTGCGATAGTGTGGATGCGCCATGGCCGCTTTGACGACTTCTTCTTGACCAATGCGTAAGAATACCGGTCCATCTGCCCGTCGCGTGCCTTCTTTAGACGCATTTTTCAATCGAAATTCGAGTGGGTCCATGCCGATCTGTTCGCATATTTCATCTATTACTGTTTCAGACGCGAATGCCGCGTTGGTTGCGCCGGGTGCGCGATAGGCGGACGATTGGGGTTTGTTTACCACGACATCGTAGCCGTCAATGAGCGAGTTTGGGATGCTGTAGGGCGAGAAAATACATCCCGCGCCTGCGCCTACAGCAGAGCCGGGATAGGCTCCGGCTTCATACGCCATATAGGCTTGTGCCGCGGTTAGCATGCCGTCCCGCGTTGCACTCATTTTGACTTTGATGTAGGACGCGGGCGTCGGGCCGGTGGCTTTTAATACTTCTGTGCGGGACATGACCATTTTTACGGGTTTTCCGGTTTTTTGCGCCAATAGGGCTGCGGTTGGTTCTTCATATACGCGGAACTTTCCGCCAAATCCGCCACCGATTTCCTGGGGGATCACGCGGATGTCACCTACTTCGAGGCCGAGTACATCGGCGACCTGGCCGCGTACTTCAAATGGTCCCTGCGTGCTGCACCAGATGGTGAGCTTTCCATTTTCGCTCCAGTGCGCGGTTACGTTGTGTGGTTCGATGTATCCCTGATGTACTGTTCCGGTTGCAAATTCCCGCTCTATTACTACGTCAGCTTCTTCAAATCCCTTTTCTATGTCTCCCTGTTTGTGCTGGAAGTGATTTGCGATGTTGCTCGCCTGATCCGTTTCTTCGCCGAGGGATTTCATTTTCAAGTCGTCGTGCAATAATGGGGCGTCGTCTTCCATTGCGCGGCGGACTTCCAGTATGGGTTCGAGTATTTCGTAATCTACATCGATGAGGTTTAATGCTTCTTCTGCGATGTGTGCAGAGGTCGCTGCGACGGCTGCGATGGCATGTCCGTCGTAGAGTACTTTGTCTCCGGCGAGTACATTGGCGATTAAGAACCGCAGATCGACGGATCCTTCGCCGAGGTCGGATACTTTGTCTTCGTAATTTTGAACGAGGTCTTTTCCCAATACGACGGCTTTTACCCCGGGTAGTGCTTCCGCTTTGCTGGTGTCGATAGATTTGATCCGCGCATGCCCATGGGGGCTTCGCAGTGTTTTGCCGTAGAGAGATCCGGTCAGATGGAAGTCTGGACCATACACCGCGCGGCCCGTTACTTTATCGGTTCCATCGTGCCGTATTGGTCGCGTTCCCACTACTTTGTAATTTTCAATTCCCAAATAGTCTTCTTTTTTCGTCGCCATAGCGCGGTCCTCATAGTGTGAGGTAATTTTCAAATGCACAAAATTAATACTGTAATAAGTATATATACTTAGAGAAATAAATCAAGAGGTACAGACCAATACCTATCTCTCTGGCCTGTTAAATATGTCATTATGCAGAGTTATGGCTCATTTTAGCATCTTGTGTCTCCTGATGCATGCGCCAGATAGCGATGTTGTATTTTGCACCCGTTGAAGAGCACCTTTACGGATTTGTTCAATCTTTCAATGCATTAGCCAATGGCGAGCCACACCGTGTCAGTTCAATCGATACAGATTTCTCTCGAAAAGAAATTTTGTTGCGAGATTGCCGAAATTTGTTGACTTCATTGCGGTGAATGCCGCCGTGAACTGCGATGGGACGAAATTTGACCTTCGGGATGTTTTTTGGAAGTAATTTATCCGCGATAGCGGCACCGGCGCGTAGCTGTGGCGCGAACTTTGAGAAATCGGCCTTGCTTTCGGTTAGTTCTATCGGTGCAACCCACAGCCCACTATTTTTGTCGCTACCTAAAAACAAATAGTCGCTACGTGGTTTGCCGACTGCGACTGGTGCAGCTTCGTGTTCTAAACTGATTAGCACACTTGGCTCTGGCACTCCATGCAACAATAGCGAACAGTTACCATCTCTACACGTTGTTGCGTGACATTTTGGATCAGTTTTTCGCCGGACTGTTTCTACAACCGTCACTGGCATTATTCTTCCTCAATCCGGTTGGAAATTTCTGCCCATCGGTTATAGAGACCTTCTGTAATCAGCCCAAAGCCTGATGAGAAGGTTCCTGACTCAACGTCGAGAGGCATTTCCCTAACCACTGAACCACTGTTTTTTGGTCCTCGCTCGAAAAACCACGCGCCTACCTCATCCGGACTGAGTGCAACATCGGAATCATCAATTCCTACGCGACGCTCAGCAGGAAGTTCCGATAACCGCACCAGATTGGCTAATTCTTCCAGCACCCATTCGCTGTGTGTGGTAATGAGGATGCGAATGCCGGACTTGACTGCCACTGCGAGTTGGCGAATAAATTCGACCTGCATTGCCGGATGCAGGTGAGACTCGGGCTCCTCGATAATCAGTAGATCCCCTGGCTGAACCATATGGCGCAGGTACAGCACAACTGGTGCCAACTCCGATACCATGGACGACGCATTCATCAAGGGAAGGTCTCGTTTCCAGTTAGCCGGACGATAGACGAACGAAGGATAGTCTATTTGTGACCGTTCAACACGGACAGTTCCCTGTAGCAGTTGTTCCATATGTAGAGCGAGAGGACTGTCGTCTTGGGATTCCCCATGCATTGAAGAGAAAGAGGTTAGTGAAACAAGCTGTTCCAGAAAGTCGCCGAGGACGCCAGAAAGGACTGGCATTGGAGAATCACGTTGCAGTGCGGTACGTGAGGCACTGGCGATCAAGCCGCGCACGGCTACTTGATGGGCGTGCATGACGCCAGCGCGATCAGCGGGAAGGTAATACGCGGGCCTACTCAAGGGTGCAACGATATTGGAAAGAACAGCCTTAGAAAACTCGGTAAGTAGTTCAATAACTGCCCATTTAGCAAACTGTTCGCCTTCTTCATCTATCTCATTTAGCCTTTGAAAATAAGATAATATATTGGGATCCACGCTTACTTGCATGGGTAGAGTATTCAGAACCGAACTATCTTTATTCGTTTTCTGTTTGTTTAGTGCAACATTGTAGAGGAACAGATTTTTGGATCGGGTTCCTACGAGACTGCTACAAAGGGAGAGGCGGGTTTGGACATTACGAATTTTTTTGTCTATCGAATGGCGAACCAGGTCTTCGACCTTATCTACTCCAAAGCACCTGACTATTTCGTTCCTCAAATCGTCTTCTGAATGTCGGATATTACTAAGAAAAAAAGAGTGTACTATGGTCGCAATAGATTTTGGCAATTCAATTGAAAAGAATTTTTCGCGTCTTATTTCCAAGTTCGATTGTGTTTCCTGCATCCAAGATAAAATGTTTGTAATTTCATCTTCTGATAGATCAGAGAGATGTTCCTCTACAAGAAATCGTCTCATAGGTCTTCTAAACAACTGACTAAAAAACTTATGCATCGCGTAAACCAAAATTGCCAGATAGGATTTGCCTGTGTTGCTGGGACCAACGAACACTGTCAGCGGGCGCAGATCAATTTTTCCTTTGGCAATGGGACCAAAGTCGGTAACTGACAACTCGAGGTTTTGGGAGTCGGGGGTTGTAGCCATTGCTGAGTCCTCCTGCGTGTTGAATAGCACAGCCATACCCAGTAGTCGTATAATGTCTGCTGATGCCGTCCTTAATTATCACCTATCTCGCGGGCAATGACAAGATAATTCTCGACAATAGCGAGACCGAATACTCATCTATTGACTGCTGAATATTCCCTCGAGTACAACACAAAGCCCTTTGATCACAGCCGATCAAAGAGCTTTTTTATTTCCTCAGTAGGTGAGCCTTCAGCGGGTCCATCTGGTGCCTGGGGGCGAATAAATCTACACTCCCTTTTCGTCCAGAAAAGTGGTGATTTTCTCGATGGTCTTTGTCCTGAACCCCTTTACCTGACTGATTTGCCCGTCTTTGACAACAGCCCGCAAGCCCTGCAAATCAACCACCCCCAGATCGCCAAAAAGGCGCCTGACCATTTTGCCACCGATCCCTCGAATCTCGACCAATTCCAGCACGGTCAAAGGAACGCCTTGCCGCTCCTGCAATGCGCGGACTTCTTTGCCTTCAATGACTTCGACGATTGTGTCTATCACTTCGTCGCTAAATTCGTTTGTGTTTTCCAGCAACTCCCTGCCTTCAACCGGGTATAACTCGTCCAGCCTGCCGCGTGAAAACGACTGGATCATCCAGGCGGCATTGAGATAATCTGCTGGATCCTCACCACATATCTCACGGTAATCCGCCACTCGCTTCAGTTCTTTTGCAATGGTGTAGTTTGATGGCATTTTATGGACTCATCTCCAATCGCTCGCGTACTGGCACCGCGTATTGTCCGGCTGCGCGAATTGCTTCTACCATTCCCCGTTCTGCCGCTATTCCCTGTCCGGCAATGTCAAAGGCCGTTCCGTGATCTACTGATGTGCGCAAAAACTTCAGGCCCATTGTCAGGCTCACTGTTCCGTGAAAATCCAGTGTTTTGGATGCGATATGTCCCTGGTCGTGGTAAAGCGACAACACCCCATCGTAACGCCCTTCCAGCGCCAGATGAAATACCGAGTCCGCTGGTATCGGTCCTTGCACCCGCCACCCACGTCTTTGCGCCTCTTCTACAGCGGGACCGATGACCTCGATTTCCTCTCGTCCGAACAGACCCTGCTCGCCCCCGTGTGGGTTCAAGCCAGCCACAGCTATGGTCGGTGTTTTTGTCCCCAGTTGTCGCAAATACAGATCGCACAGTGGCAATGCTTCCAGAAATCCTGCTTTTGTAATTGCATCTGGAATTTCCCGAAACGAAATGTGCCGGGTGAGAAAGAAAATCTTCAAGTTTTTTACCAAAAATAGCGTCATCGGCACTCGCAACGCC
Source organism: uncultured Latescibacterota bacterium (assembly GCA_951812755.1). Classification (GTDB taxonomy): domain Bacteria; phylum Latescibacterota; class UBA2968; order UBA2968; family UBA2968; genus VXRD01. Next base: position 5,831,665 of record OX638329.1, on the reverse strand, counting down.
GCGCGAGCATTGAGCATCGCCGTATGGTCTATATAAGGTAGCTTTGCAGCCTGTAACGATTCTTTGTTCAGTGGCGCTGTAGATAGGCCGACTATGGCACCTGATAGAGCCGCATCTATTGCCCGATCCAGATATTGATATCCCGCCCGACCACCTTCGGCAGAGATCTGGCCATAAGTTATCGGTTCAGACAAAATGCCAACGTCAATGAAGTCGATACACCCGACTTCATAATGTCCGTCGCGCGGATTTTTTATAGCGTGCAAATCTATATCCACACTTAGTATCTTAACCGTTTGCTCCAGAACCGATCGGTCGGCAAAGACCAGTGGCTTTACTTCGTTATAAAGCGTTGGTTCACTCAGAGCTTTGATTACAACCTCTGGTCCAATCCCCGCCGGATCGCCCACGGTTACTCCTATCACCGGGCGTTCTGTCAATTCAGCCACGAAACACCTCCTGTTCTTGAAAGAATACGCCTTACAGAAACCACTGTCAACCGCTTTCAAGAATTGAGTTTCATGCGACAAATTCCCCGTTTCCTTTTTTCTTTTTCTGTTGCCAGAATATTGTAATATATGATGATGTTATGACGATAATATAAATTAAAACTGATGTTACGCATCTGCACAATATAATGGACCTGTCATTTTGAGCGGAGCGCAGCGGAGTCGAAAGAGCGGGGTACAACTGGCCGCCTCTCAGGCCAGTTCATCTACTACCAACGCAGGTGGAACAGATGCTTTGGCTCCGTTCCACGGAGTTTATCTTGAGCGAAGTCGAAAGGCTCAGCATGACACAAACCCCAGACCTGCCGTCACTTAAAATCTAACGCTGGAGGAGAGTCATGAAATTGCACGCAGGGGCTGCTACGTCCAATATTACACCCTGGTTGGGTGTTACGATGCCGGGAAGTTTTCATCCGCGATACGGAGAAGATGTACACGATGAGCTTCTGGCGAAGGCACTGGTGATCGACAATGGAGATGTCAAGGTTGCCATGGTGACCTGCGATTTGATTGCGATACCAGAGGCGATCGCGAATGCGGTGAAGGCTCGCATTGAAGAACGGTGTGGGATATCACCTGAATGCGTGATGGTGAATGCGACGCATACGCATTCAGGGGCAGGGGTGAGCAATCTTCTGGGTATGGGCGAAGATGAGGGTTATACGACATGGCTCCCGCTGAAAGTGGCCGATGCTGTGGAATTGGCTGTCAAGAGAATGCAGCCTGCCCGAGCGGGATTTGCCAGTGTGATGGAGGACCGTATCTCGTTTTATCGGCGCTGGTTGATGAAGGATGGGACAGTGCGGATGAATCCGGGTTTGAATAATCCGGATCTCGTGCGGCCGATGGGAGAGATTGATCCGGAGCTGGCGATGATGTATGTGGAGGGGGTGGATGGTACGCCGATTTCGGTGGTGGCGAGTTTCTCACTGCACTATGTGGGAACGGGCAGTGTCGGGCAGGTGTCGGCGGATTATTTTGGACAGTTTTTCAATTTGATGCGGCATTATCTGGGTGGGAACTGTGTGCCGATTTTGTGGAATGCGGCGTCTGGACAAATTAATAACAATGATTATAGTGGCGAGCGGATTTGGCGGGATCGAGGGCACCCCCGGGCGCGGCGGATGGCAAATGTTCTGGCAGGACATGTTTTGACAGAGATTCAGTTGATGGATCTGGATGAGGAACTGGCATTGGAGGCTGTGACAGGGACACTGGAATTTTCGAGGAAAGTGATTACAGAGACAGATCTCGACATTGCCGAACAGATTCTCGCAGGTGAATATGAGTATGAGGAGGGTCCATTCAGTTGGGTGGTGGGGCAACCTGTGCGGAAGGATCGGGTAGATGTGTATGCCAGGCAGTGCCAGCGGTTGGCGGCGTTGCCCGAACAGATGACGGCACCTGTGCAGGCGATCCGATTGGGCGATGCGGCGATTCTGGCGTTGCCGGGGGAGATTTTTGTGGAGACGGGCCTTCGGATCAAGGCGCAGACATCGGCTTCGCCGTTGATGCTGGTGAGTCTGGCGAACGGGTATATCGGCTATGTGTGTACAGATGAGGCATTGACGCAAGAGGGCGGGTATGAGACGTGGGCAGCCCTGTCGTCTTTGGGAGGTGCAGGTACAGTGCCAGCAATGGAGAGTTTGGGTCTGTCGCTTTTGGAGACGCTGGGGTTTGTGGGGTGATTGTCTCAGAGAGCGGTTACTCTGTTTTTTGGTCAGACGGTGGGATGGGGTCAAGGCCGTGCCGCGCGATGAAGCGATCGACCTGGCGAAAGACGCGGTGGATGGTCGCTACGTCGCGGTGTTCCATGTCGATGCGGCTGAATATACGGCGTATGGACCGGATGAAGGTCTGGGGGCGGTGCCGAGAGACAAAGCCGAGTTTGTCGAGGGCAGTTTGGATGTGGTCATACATGGATTCGAGTTCTCGGTGCGTAGCCAGATCGACTTCTGATGGTTTGTAGGGTGCTTCGGAATGGGTTGCGCGGAAGAGTTCGTAGCCATAGATGAGGGTGGCTTGCGATAGGTTGAGGGAGGGATAGCGCACGGCCGAGGGGATGCGAGAGATTAGCTGACACAGTTGGATTTCGTTGTTGGTCAGTCCGTTTTCTTCCCGGCCAAAGACAATGGCGCCTTTGTGGTTTTGGGGGAGGGACAATAGTTTGTCTGTCGCGGTTTGGGGCGGGTGTACGATGTCGAATTCGCGGCGTTTGCGATGGGATGTGCCCACGGCGAGAGATACGTCTTCGAGTGCTTCGGATAGTGAGGATACGACGGTTGCGCCGTAGAGGATATCGCCGGATCCATGTGCCATTGCGCGGGCAGTGCCGCTGGTGTGATCGGGGGGATTGACGAGATAGAGGTGCGATAGGCCCGTGTTTTTCATCGCGCGAGCCACAGCGCCGATGTTGCCGGGTTCTTTGGGTTCAACGAGGACGATTCGGATGTGGTTGAGGGGATTGGACATGGTGGTCTCCGTTTGATAGCCCAAAGCGATGTGACCCCTCCCCCGGCCCCTCCCCGACGCGGGGAGGGGAGACTTGGTCCCCCCCTTCCTCGCAGGAAGGGGGGTTAGGGGGGTAGGTCCCGATAATTAAAAAAACTGTGTCGCACCTCGGTCATGGCGTCTAATAATTGTGCGATGTCGTCGTCGGTATGGGTTGCCATGACAGAGAGGCGCAGACGGCTTTGGCCCTCGGGTACGGTGGGGGGGCGTATGCCGTAGAGATAGATGCCGCGGTTGTAGAGGTATTCGGATATTTCAACGGTTTTCTGGGCATCGCCAACGAGTATGGGTATGATATGGGTTTGGGATTGTGCGAGGTCGAAGCCGAGGGTTTGAAGACGCTGGCTGATGGTTGTGGTGTTGTGCCACAGGCGTTGGCGCAAGCTGGTATCGCGTTGGATGAGGTCGAGTGCCGCGGTGGTGGATGCACAGGCGTCGGGCGGCATTGCGGTGGTGTAGATGTACGCTGCCGAGCGGTTGCGAATGAGGTCGATGAGGTCGCGGCTGCCACAGATAAAACCGCCTGATGCGCCGAGGGCTTTGCTACCGGAGGTCATGAGGATGTCGATGGTATCGGGGGAGAGGCCAAAGTGGTCGAAGGTGCCGCGGCCATTGGGACCAAGGACGCCTGTTGCGTGGGCGTCATCGACCATGAGGATGGCGTTGTATTTTTCAGCGAGGGCGACGAGTTCGGGCAGTGGGGCGATGTCTCCGTCCATTGAGAAGATGCCATCGGTGACGATGAGGCGACGGCGATAGGTGGATGAGGTTTTGAGTTGGGATTCGAGATGGGCGATGTCGCAGTGGTTGTAGATGGCGATTTGTGCGCGGGAGAGGCGACAGCCGTCGATGATGCTGCGGTGATTTAATTGGTCGCTGAAGATGATGTCGTCGCGGTTGATGAGGGCGGGTATGACGCCGAGGTTGGCCGTGTAGCCTGTGGGAAATGCGATGGCGGCTTCTGTGCCGAGGAATTGCGCCATGCTGCTTTCGAGGTCGGCATGCGGAGGCATATATCCCGAGATGAGTGCCGATGCTACGGTGCTGCTTCCATAGGTGTTGAGCACTTCGACTGCTGCGCCTTTGAGGACGGGATGGTTGGCGAGACCCAAATAGTTGTTTGAGCAAAAGAGGATGAGTTCCCGTCCTTTGATGCGGATGCGGGGTTCCTGGCTGGTTTCCACACATCGCACCGAGCGGTAGAGGTTTTGTTCGCGCAATGCCTGGAGTTCTGAATTGAGGTCGGGCAACATGGGGTATAGACCGGGTTTGTTTTATTGGACGACAATTGACAGGGATTTGACCCACAAGTATATTGCATAGTCTTTGTATTTTTTGCAACAGGGATTTTTGTTTGTGCTTCATGCTGTGAATGGTTTTGAATTGATGGGGTTAAAAGAGGAAGATGACGGATAATACGACGCAGGACAATACGTGGGGTTGGAAATTGGTGCTCGGGTATCCGATTTTGTCGGGTTTGATTATGGCAGCGGCTTTTCCCCCTTTGCCACTCGGTTTTTTGGCCTGTATCAGTTTGTTGCCCCTGATTCCCGTTGCCGAAAATCTGCGTGGGCGCGTGGCTTTTGGCGCAGGTTTTTTGCAGGGTTTGGTTTTTTACGGTGCGAGTATTTATTGGATTGCGTGGATTACTCCCCCGGGTATGGCGGGGGCAATTTTGTATATGTCGCTTTTTCGGGGGTTGTTTGTGTGGTTGTGGGCGTTTGCAATGGCGCGCGTTGGCAGGCTGGGTTTGTGGATGGTGCCCTTTTTGTGGGTGGGGTTTGAATATTTCAATACGCTGGGCGATATGGGTTTTTCGTGGATGCTGCTCGGGCATACCCAGGTGGATTATTTGCCTTTGATTCAAATTGCAGAAGCGACCGGGGTTTACGGGGTGTCGTTTTGGGTGGTGGTGGTTAATCTCATAGCGTTTAAGGCATTGGAAAGTGTGCGGCGCGGCTTGGTGGTTGGTGTTCTGGTTTTGGCTTTTGCACTGCCGGCGGGTTTTGGTTTGTGGCGCATGGCAGAGCCGGTTGACAAGGGCGATTTGAAGGTCGCTATTGTGCAGCAAAATGTGCCACCTGTTGAAAAATCTTACTGGGGTTTTGATCACAATTTTAACAAGTTGGAGCCTTTGACGATTCAGGCTGCGGAGACGGGGGCGCGGTTGGTTGTGTGGTCAGAGGCGGCTTTGCCTGCGTATTTGAAGCGTGACGATGCATCGCACCAGGCGTATCAGGCGCGGGTGCAGGCGCTGGTTGATTCGCTGGGGATTCATCTGTATATGGGGGCGAATCGCTTCGAGGCCGCGGCGCGGGATCGTCTTTACAATTCTTCTTTTTTGTTTGAGCCGGGTGGGGGCGATTTGCCGCATTACGACAAGGTGAAGGTGGTGCCGTTTGGAGAGCGGGCACCTTTTCCCAAATTGCTCGGGTTTTTGCGCGATTTTCGGTGGAGCGGCGGGGGGTATATTAGCGGCGATTTTGAGAGTGGGACTGCGCTTACGGTTTTTGAGGTGCCGGGTGGAAAGTTTTCCGGGATGATTTGTTTTGATTCGGTGTTTCCCTGGCTTGCGCGCGATATGATGGTTCGGGGTGCCGAGTTTTTGGTGGTGATTACCAATGATGGGTGGTATGGGCGCACGGCAGCGCCGTATCAGCACGCGGATATTGCAACTTTTAGGGCTGTTGAAAACAGGCGGTGGGTGGTGCGTTGCGCCAATACGGGTGTGTCGATGTTTGTCGATCCTTATGGGCGGCAAGAGCAAAAGACGGGGCTGTTTCACGAGGCTGTTGTGGCGGGGACTATTGCACCGCGCGATGAGCAGACGCTTTATATGCGGTTTGGCGATTTGTTTTCTCAGTTGTGCGGCGTGATCGCGTTGATGGGGTTGGCGGTGTCGGCTATTCGGCGACCGCAAGAGGTGGAGGAGGATGTTGCACCGCCTGAAGGTACGGTGCCGGCGATTATGCCAGACCGGGATGAAGATCTGCCCGATGAAGGCAAGCCAATGCCCTTTCTCGATCATCTGGAGGAGTTGCGGTGGCGCATTTTGAAGGGGTTGGCCGCGATTATTGTGGGTGCGGTTTTTTGTGGAATTTTTGTCAATGAGATTTTGGCTGTGCTGCTCCATCCTACCCGCGAACTGGAAGATGAACTGATATTGCAGACCTTAAGACCGATGGGCATGTTTATGGTCAAGCTGCAGATCGCGCTGGTGGGCGGGGGGATTCTGGCGCTGCCGTTTTTGATTTTTCAGGTCTGGATGTTTGTCGCACCCGGTCTGTTCGCCAGCGAGCGGCAGTTTGTGACGTTTGTCATTGTTTCGGCTACTATGTGTTTTGTCATTGGTGCTATTTTGGCATACTGGCTGGTTATCCCACTGGCGATGAAGTTTTTTGTTGGTCTTGCTGCTGATACGGGTGTGAAGCCGCAGTTTGATATTGGAGAGTATATCGGTTTTGTGCTGCGCCTTCTGGTGGCTTTTGGCCTGGTGTTTGAGTTGCCCGTGTTGACGTTTTTCCTGGCTAAGATGGGGATTGCAACAAGCGATCGGATGCGAAAAGGACGGCGTTATGCGCTTTTGCTCGGGATTATACTCGCCGCCATTTTGACCCCTCCCGATCCCCTGTCTCAGCTTTTGATGGCGATGCCGCTCATCGTTTTGTACGAGATTAGTATTTGGGTGGCGCGAATTGTGAATGAGTAGGTGAAGTGTGATCCGCAGATAAAAACGCGAGTAATTTGAGCGTTTTTCGCAGATGAAAAAGAGGGGCTGTGATGTGTGATGTAGTTTGCCGTTTCAAACGGCAAAAATGTGAAGTGTGAAGAATGAAGTGTGAGAGGAGTGGATTGTGAAGATTTGTTTATTGGCAAGTGGGAGTGGTGGCAATTCGATTTGTGTTCAAAATGGTTCTTCAAGTGTGCTTATCGATGCGGGTTTAACGGGTAAGAGGATTGAAGAGCGTCTGCAAGGTGTTGGGATTAATCCAGCGGGTTTGCAGGCTATTGTGGTGAGTCACGAGCATTCCGATCATATTAAGGGGGTGGGCGTGTTGGCGCGGCGGTATGGGTTGCCGGTTTGGATGACTGAGGGCACGCTGAATGCTTCGAAGAAGATTTTTCGAGGGACTGAGAAAATTCGGGTGTTTGAAAATGATGAGGCGTTTTCAATTGGCGATCTGTCTTTTCAGGCGTTTCAATTGCCTCACGATGCGGCTGATCCCGTGAATTTTTCCGTGACGGATGGCCATTCCAATGTGACGGTTGCAACAGATATGGGTACGGTGACGCAGTTGGTTTATCAGTATATGCGCCACGCCGATCTGGTGATTATTGAGACGAATTACGATTATCAATTGCTTATGGATGGGCCTTATCCATGGGTTTTGAAGCAGAGGATTAGTAGTACGCACGGTCATTTGTCAAATGATGGGGCAGCAGAGGCGTTGTGCAATCTGGCGAAGGAGGGGTTGCAGCAGGCGGTTCTGGCGCATTTGAGCGAGAAAAATAACCGGCCGGATCTGGCGCGAGAAACTTGCGCGGATATGTTGCAGGGTCAAGGCGTTCGGTCTTTTCCCCTGAGTGTGGCGGAGCAGGATCGTCCAAGCGATATATTTGTGATTTAACTGACGTTACGCACATGCACAATATAAGCACAATATCATGCGCCTGTCATTCTGAGCGGAGCACAGCGGAGTCGAAGGAGCGGGGTACAACTGGCCGCTTTTCAGGCCAGTTCATCTACTACCACCTATTACCTTCGGGGGTAAAAGATGCTTCGTCAGCCTGACGGGTGTTGGGCGCAGAAGATTCATTGCGCCCGCCTCAGCATGACAGAAACGCGAGGCAGGAGTAACATAAGTGATTTGATTTGAAAGGGTAGCGATGGAAAAGTGGATTGAAGAGCTTGTGATGGGGTTGGCCAGTCCGTTCCTGCTGGTGATTATTGCGGTGACGCTGTACACGCTGGGCAAAGGCGCGGATTGGCTCGTCGATGAGGCTGTGACGCTTTCGGTGCGCTGGGGGCTGGGGAAAGCGGTTATCGGTGCGACGATTGTGAGTATTGGCACGACGACGCCGGAAGCGGCGGTGTCCGTGTTTTCGGCGATTCAAGGGAAACCGGGGCTTGCTCTTGGGAATGCTGTCGGTTCGATTATTTGCGATACGGGCCTTATCATCGGCCTGGCTTCTCTGATTGCTCCTTTGCCTCTCAACCGCCAGTTGGCGTCGCGGTTGTCAAATGTGCAGGTGGGGGCTGGTATTCTTCTGGTGCTCGCCTGTTTTCCGTGGGCTTCTCCCGCGAAATTGTTTAGCCAGGGTGGGGTTTTGCCACAGTTCGTCGGGTTCGCTTTTGTGGTACTTTTGGGACTTTATATTTGGCAGTCGATCCGATGGGCTGCGACTACGTCGGATACTGAGCGTGAAGATGCAACTGGTGCGGAGGGTAGTCCCGCGATTGTCGTGCTTATGAAGTTGCTCCTGGCGATTGCTGTTATTGTTATTTCGGCTCAAATTCTCATTCCCAGTGTGAGTGTTTTGGCAGAGAGAATTGGCGTGCCAAAACACATTATTTCGGCGACGCTGGTCGCGTTTGGCACGTCGCTCCCAGAACTCGTCACGGCGATCACTGCTGTTAGACGCGGGCACGGTGAGTTGGCGGTTGGCAATATTATTGGTGCAGATATTCTCAATGTGCTCTTTGTCGCTGGTGTCTCGGCCGCAGCAACGCCAGGTGGCTTGCAAGCCGATGGTCAGTTTTTCCAATTTTTGTTCCCGGCAATGGTGTTTATTCTCATTGTTTTCCGTTGTGGCATTTTTGTGTCGGGGGACGCGTTGAAGCGTCCTTTTGGGATCGTTCTGGTGGCGACGTGGCTTTTGGTGACCTTGATCAGTTACGTGTTGTCTATAGATATGCATTAGGCAGGCAATGTCTCAGGATAGGAAAAAAGACAGGCTCGTACTGGTGACGGGGGCCAGTGGTTATGTTGGTGGGCGGCTGGTTCCGGTGCTTGAAGAGCGGGGAGAACGCGTGCGGTGCCTGGCTCGCAATCCCCAATATCTGGCTGGTCGATTTTGTTCCGATACCGAAATTGTGGCGGGGGATGTGCTGGATCGGGATTCGCTGAGGGTTGCTCTGGAAGGGGTAGATACGGCGTACTATCTGGTGCATTCTATGGGGTCCAGAGCCAATTTTGAGGAGCAGGATCGCATTGGGGCACAAAATTTCGCTCGCGTCGCGCTGCAGCAGGGGGTTCGGCGCGTTATTTATTTGGGGGGTCTGGTTGGGGATAGCCAGCTTTCTTCGCATCTGGCGAGTCGTCGAGAGGTGGGGACTATTCTAACTTCTGAGGGACCTGCAACGCTGGAGTTCCGCGCTTCTATTATTATTGGTTCGGGGTCGCTGTCTTTTGAGATGGTGCGCAGTCTGGTCAATAAGTTGCCGATTATGATTACGCCGAGTTGGGTCCGAATGCCAACCCAGCCGATTGCGATTGAGGATGTGATTGCCTATTTGATCCAGGGTCTGGATGTGGAGGAGGAGGGTAGCGCGGTTTTTGAGATTGGGGGTCCTCAACAGGTGTCCTACGGAGGGCTGATGCGCGAATATGCCCGCCAGATCGGCGTGCGGCGTCTGATGATTCCGGTGCCTTTTTTGAGTCCTCGGCTTTCCAGTCTGTGGTTGTGGTTGGTGACGCCTCTTTATGCGCGGGTGGGTAAGAAGCTTATCGATAGTTTGCGCAATGAGACGGTTGTTCGTGATGATGGTGCGCGCGCGCGTTTTCCCGTCCGCCCTCTAAATGTGCGTCAGGCGATGGCACGTGCGCTTGAGGAGGAAGATCGGGAGAAGGCTCAGACCCGATAATACATTCTTTAGTTGGTGATCTTTAGGAGCCTGCCAGCCCCCCTGCCGGGATAGGTTCTCGAGTTGGCGCCCGGGTAAGCATAGCCGTTTATAAAGACGCGCCGCGGTTTCTGCGAGCGGTTCGGTTCGCTGCCGTGGATGACATAGGGGTTGAATAGCGCTACGCTGCCGGCTTTCATGATCCCTGTAATAGCGTCGTCGGGATTGAAGATCGCTCGGCATTCTTCTTCGCTGCGACTGAGCAGTCCCAGATGTCCCAATTTGCAACTTCCAGGGATGAATTTCAAAGGTCCACTTTCTTCGGTTACGTCGTCAATGGCGATGGCTTGTTGGACAAAGCTGCCGCGTCCGTTGACGTCTTTCCACCAGGGTTTCCCATATCCCCGATGCTCGCTGTCCTGATGCCACGGAAATGCGACGTTGTCGCCGGGTATTTTGAAGTGGGCCTGGTTGATTAACTGGTTCATTTCGTTGCTGCCCAGCAACTGGCTCGCCATGCCGAGCAGGCGGTGGTCTTTGCCGTAGGCGAGCAGCACGGGTTCGGCCGCCCCGCACCAGGAGATGCGGTGAATGATGACCCGCCCCGATTCCTTTCTTTCTATGGCAAAGTCAGAGCCTTTGTGGATCCCTGGTTCCGATAGCGCGTAGGCCATTTTTTGCAGACGGTCAAATCCGGCGCGCATTTCTTCGATTTCAGTTGGCGTAAAGACGTCCGGTACGATGACGAATCCAATTTCGAAGAATGCTTCGATCTGTTCATCACTGAGCATTGCGTGAGGAGCCAGATTTCCCATAGTGCATCTCCCTGAAAAAGCGAAAGGCCCCGAGAGATCCCAGGACCAACTGCCGACCAGGAATAACCCCCAGTCCAGTACGCGAAAATATAGTCCTTAAAAGCCTATTATGTCAAGAATGCTGTGACTGCGCAATACTGGTCTTTCAAATAAGTTCGTTTATTAACTTAATCCAGAGGGTTTTGGTTGTCATTGCGGCATGATTTTAGCCGCAATCCAGTGGTTTTGATCGTCATTGCGGCATGGTGTTGGGCCGCCACGCGCAGCACAACGCTAGTGCATCTCGGCAAAAGAGATTATCCATATCAATCTTGCTTGCGATTGTCATTGCGGCATGGTTTTAGCCGCAATCCAGAAGGTTTTGCTGTTCATGTCTATATGGGGCGTGACTTACGCCACGATGCACTAGTAATCCAGTCTATCAGAAAAAAATATTGGCAAATTTTTTTGCTAACCAGTACGTAAACATAGGGATATAATTGCTTTTTGATCTAAAATGTCTGCATGAGCAGAATGTATTTTTAAAATAGTGCGATAATCAAAACAATTATTTTCTTTTATTGACAAGTATAGTGCGATTATCTAAATTGACATTGGATGGGTGAATGGTTACAAATAGGAGATATTCCCAACATTCAGAGGTGCGCCATGGTCATTACTTCCGAAGAGATCGGACAACGATTGCGATTTGCAAGGGAAAGCCGACATATCACTCAGGAGGCTGCAGGTACAGTGCTGGGTTTACAGCGGTCTGCGATTAGTCTCATGGAATCCGGCCAGAGGCAGGTTTCCACGCTTGAGCTGACCCGTCTTGCGGATTTGTACGGGCGTTCGGTAGAGTGGTTTGTCAATTCGGATAGTCCGCTCAAACAGGAGGATCCGGTTGTCGCGCTTTTTCGCGCAGAGCCAGGTTTGCAGAGCGAGGTTGTTCAGGAGCAAGCCCGGCGTTGTTTGCGTTTGCTCAAAGAAGGCGCGTCGCTTCGACGGCTGACGGGTCGCGGGACAGATGTCTCGTTGCCCAGTTATGAACTTCCGCCTCCTCGGTCGGTGGGACAGGCGATTGCCCAGGGCCAGCTTGTGGCAGAGCAAGAGCGTCGGCGTCTCGATTTGGGCAATGCGCCGGTTAATGTGTCCGAGACTCTGGCTCGCCAGAATATCTGGACGGCTGCTTTGCCGTTGCCCGATGAAATTTCAGGTCTTTTTCTGAGTAGTTCCGATTTTGGTATGGCGGTTCTGGCTAATCTCAATCAGGCACCGGTGCGGCGGCAGTTTTCTTTTGCTCATGAACACGGTCACGCGCTTATGGACCGCGATGAGGCGGCTACTGTTACGAGTGCTCATAATGCTAAGACGAGGACTGAGCAGCGGGCTAATGCTTTTGCAGCAGCCTTTCTGATGCCCGAAGAGGGTGTGCGGGATTTCCTGCATAGTCTGGGCAAGGGAAGAAGTGCCCGGCGTGAGGAAGCGGCGATGGATGCTGTTACGGGAGAGGGTTTTCAGGGTGCGTTGCGCAGTCCGGCGCGTTCGCAGACTATAACCTATGTGGATGTGGCGCTTTTGGCCCGGCACTTTGGGGTGAGCTATGCGGCGGCGGTTTGGCGGTTGCGCGGTTTGAATCTTCTGAGTGCTGAACAAACCGAACCGCTTCTCGATCAGACGGAAGAGGCTAATCGTTATTTGCGCACTGTGAGGGCTTATGTCGATGTAGAGGATTCCGAGGACGAAGGGCATTTGGACCACAAGTTGGATTGGCAGGTTCTTTGGCTGGCTCTGGAGGCGTGGTGGCGCGAGGAAATTTCACAGGGACGACTGCTCGAAGTGGGCCGCCTGCTGGATATTGAGGACGAGACGATTCTCGATCTGGCGAATTGAGGCTTTCTGAATGCGACAGCAAAACCCAACGCCGATTGATTTCGCGCCATACGAAAGCGACCCCTTGCATGGAAGTATGTCATTCTTTATTTTAAGTCTGACGCGAGATACATGCCTTCAGATTTTGATATTTGAGTTTTTCCGCCTTCAGTGCCAGCGCATTTTATTTTTGAGATTAAATTGCCATGCTAAAACGCCTTTATATTGATAACTACAAGTGCCTGACCAACTTTGAGATTCGTTTCGAGGAATTGACGCTGCTCCTCGGGCCAAATGGATGTGGCAAGTCGGCTATATTTGAAGTTGCGGGGAAATTGCGCGATTTTATTCGTGGCGATGCACGGGTCGGTGAATTGTTTCCCTCTACTGATCTCACGCACTGGAGCACAAAGCCGGAGCAACATTTCGAATTGGAAATCGACATCTCGGGTGGGCGCTGTCTTTATCGTCTTGTGGTTGAGCACAAACCGGAAATACGATTTGCGCGTGTGATGCGCGAAGAGCTTCTGTTTGATGATAAGCCGCTCTTTGTTTTTGAAAACGGCGAAGTACAGCTCTATCGCGACGACCACAGCGAAGGGCCAAGGTATTCTTTTGATTCGACCCGATCTGGACTCGCGCTGGTGGCTGATGGTCATGACAACACCCGGTTGTCTGCATTTCGAGATCAAGTCCGTCGTTTTGTAACGCTCTTTTTGGAGCCGAAACGCATGAGCAACGGTTCGGTTTCCGATACCGATATGCTCAGCAGTGGGGGAGAAAATTTTGCGTCGTGGTATCAGGGGCGTTTACAGGAGGACCCGCGCCGGGTCTTTGAAGCAATGGATCAGCTACGCGATGTTCTACCCGGTTTCGTAGATTTGAGACTTGTTCAAAAAGGCAGTGATTACAGAGAGTTGCAAGCGGAATTTTTCTCGGCAGATGTAGAATCGAGTTCTATCTATCGATTTGACCAACTTTCAGATGGTCAGCGTGCTTTGATCGTGCTTTATTTGCTGCTCTTTGCCGATGACACTGAACGTACTCTGTTTTTGGATGAGCCAGATAACTTTATCACTCTTCCTGAATTGCAACCCTGGCTTGCCGAATTGGAGGATGGCTGTGGCGACAATCTGCCGCAGGCCATATTGATTTCGCACCATCCCGAAGCAATTGATTTTCTCAGCGATAAGGCAGCTTGGTTGGGGCGTGATCCGGAGAGCCATACGCGCATCCTGGACATCAAAAACGATACGATGTTGAAAACCTCTGAACTCTACGCTCAAGAGCTTGTGCCGTGAATCGTCTCAAAATCACCGTCCTTCGGGGCCGCATTCCAGCGGGATTAAAGGTGGATCTTCATTGCGGCATGGTTGCCGCCACATCGCACGCGAAGCTTGGCGTAAGCCCACGCACAACGCCGGTAATCCACAGGGGGCTGCTTTACCCTGCATATTTAGCGAGATTGCCTACTACACCATTGGTTACTAATGATCCCGATGAAGCAAATGAATAACAAAGAGACCACGGATGAGATTATCCAGGAGACCAGAAGGATCAAAGAAGCTTTGGCAAAGTCTATGGATTTTGATATTGATCGCATTCTGAAAGATGCAAGGCTGAGACAGAGAAAGAGCGGTAGGAATATTCTTTCTCCTCCAGTCCAACCAATTGGTTGATTGAGGCGCTTTAAATACAACGGAAATGCCCAATGCCAATTGTTCTTGATGGATCGAGCTTGCTGAATTTCGGAAGGAGGAGAAGCTATGAATGGAGTCGAATTCTTGCGACCACGATTGTGCGGTGCACGCTTCGAAGGGGGCGTCATTCCTCTGGAGGTTCTCAAGGATCTGGCGGTGCTCGAAGAGATGCTTATCGAGGTCGCCAAGTGGAGGTTCCTCCAAGACCACCCTGAACGTCAACGTCTTCCGCGGGGTTTCACGAAAGGTATTGAACTGAAGCTTTCGGCTGTAGAAGAGGGAAGTGCTGTTCCAGTAATCAGTTTGTTCGATACCTCGCCTCGGACCTCGATGATGTCCAGACAAAACGGGTCTTACTTTGTGTCTTACTTTGAGCAGGCCCGTGAGTCCATCGTCAACGCCATTGGAGAAGCAGAGCAAAATGATTTGGCGGTAAACCACTTGCCGAAGGAGCATTTGGCCTACTTCAATCGGATTGGTCGGAGCTTGTACACCGACGAATGCATCGAGTTTGTCACCCTCCAGCAATCGACACCGGTTCGGTTGACCCAGGAGACAAGGCGTAAACTAGTTCTGGCGTCTTCGAGAGTCAAGAAAAACGGGGAAATTACCGAGAGCGTCGCTCTCCGCGGTCTGATACCCGAAGCGGACCAAGACCAAAGGACGTTTAAGTTGCAGTTGCTAAATGGACACACGGTTACTATCCCGATTCCCGATCCGCATATTGATACGATTCTCAAGGCGTTCAATGGCTATCGACAGAACACTCGGGTGCTTCTTCAGGGAATCGGTAAGTATGATGGACAAAACCGTTTGATAGGCGTGGAATCATTCGAGCATATTAGTCTGCTTGACTCCTTGGACATCCTAACTCGCCTCGATGAGTTTCGCGACCTGAAGGATGGCTGGCTCGAAGGAGAAGGGATGGCCCCAAGTCTGGATGGACTGGACTGGTTGGCCGCAACTTTCGACCGCAACTTTCCCGATGACTTGCCTTTGCCATACCTCTATCCGACGCCCGAAGGTGGTGTGCAAGCGGAGTGGTCTCTATCGGAGAACGAAATCAGTCTTGAAGTAGATCTCGTTACTCGCCGGGGGGCATGGCATCGATTGGACATGAGCACCAATGCTGATGATGCACGAAAATTGACCCTGGACGACGTCAAGGATTGGACATGGGTTGTTGCGGAGCTTCGCAAAATGGTGGAAGGCGGAGCATGAACGCCAATACGTTGCTTTATCGTCAAGTCCACCCCTCATGGATACAGAAAGGTCGCATAACATCCCAAGCATTTCGGCCAACACAGAAGGATGAGAAACGCCTGTCCGTCTATGATGGCGATCAAATTACGGCGGAGGCGGCTTGGCAGCACTATACAAATGGCTTGGGTTATACATCAGCAGGCGTGTTGGCTGTTACAGTTGGAGAGTGCGATAACCTTGAACTTCCCGTAGTGCCCGATCCTGCTACCTTTCAAGAACATACTTTGATTGATTTCAGTGCATTTTCGAGGAGACAGATAGAAACGAAAGCCAAGATCCTTAGAGCAAACGCTGATTTGCGCGGCTGGCAGTACGATCCGTCGGATCTGCCCTGATGTGCCCATCCTGCACTACAAAGCAGATCGTGAAACGAAAAAGATTTGGGAAATGGCTTTACAAGAAATACGTGTACGACGCGCCGCTACCCAACGCGTACTCTTTTTTATGTAATTTGAATTGATTATGGCAAATCATCAAAGGATGTTCGATTTTTCCGGACATCCTTAATTCTTTTTTGGAAATCCGCGATGAATTTCTTTTCTAAAATTAAAGAAAACCCTCTTTTGAGTGCTCTTATTTTCCTGCTCATGTTATTAGCGGTAGGTTTTGTAGTCGTCATGTTCTGCGAGCCCAAGTGGATTTTTGATCGATTAGGGATACCTGAAAAAGAAAAGAACAAGGCTTTGACATTTCTGGGAATCGGCATGGGCGGTATACTGGTCGCCTTGCAAGCTTTGATGTCCTATAAGCGTGCTAGGGCGATGGAGGATACCGCAAAAGCTCAGGCCAATGCTGCGAACGCTCAAGCGGATGCCGCGCTAGCTCAGGCGAGAGCCAACGAGAACACTGAGCAGGGTCTGCGACAAGAGCGTCTGAAAAACGCCATTGAACACTTGGGGCACGAAAGAGACTCCGTGCGAATGGGTGGGGCCTATGAACTTTTCCATCTAGCGGAAGACAGCAAAGATTTGAGAAAGACAGCACTGGATATGCTCTGTCTCCATATCCGCCAGACGACGGGCGAAGATGAGTATCAGGAAAAGCATAAATCTAAACCCTCGGAAGAGGTTCAAAGCCTGTTGACATTGCTGTTCGTGCAGGAGCACGAAATTTTCAAGGGCCTCCAAATCAATTTGCAGGGAAGTTGGCTGAACGGGGCGAATCTATGGGGAGCGCGTTTAGAAAAGGCCATCCTGACAAGGGTGAATCTGCAAGGGGCTACGCTTGTCGAAGCGCGATTACAAGGGGCCATTTTGACTGGGGGGTACTTGCAAAAGGCTGATCTTCGTGAGGCACGCCTACAAGGAGCTTCTCTTGACAGGGCGTATCTACAAGAGGCTAATCTTAGCAAGGTAGGCCTGCAAGGGGCTACGCTTATCGAAGCACGCTTGCAAGGAATTACTCTTAAATGGGCGTACTCGCAGGGAGCTATTTTTTATAGAGCGTGTTTGCAAAAGGCTGATTTTTCTGGGGCACGATTACAAGGAGCTGTACTTTATTTTGCTAATTTGCAATGCGCTAATATGAAAGACACAGCGTTGCAAGGAGCTATTCTGGCCGGGGCATGCCTGCAAGGAGCTATTCTGTGGATGGCGCATCTACAAGGGGTTGTTGGCGCGCAGCGTTTGCCAATGGATTTTCAGGGCGAGCTACACATGTGGGGCGCCGAAGCTTGGAGGAATTTCCTCAAGCCATCCAGATTTGCGAAGCGCCTGAGGGAGTCAATAGACAGAGAATGTGATATATCCGGTATGCTTTTCAAGGGCGGATTAAGTAGGGAGAATGTGGAATCCTTTGTAGAAGGCTTGTCTGATAAAAAAACAGATGAGTTGCGAGAGGAACTGGAACCGCACGTTGATCGGGACCCCAGCAATGAATTGCCAGAAGATAGCGGTGCTATTATCGAGCCACCTTACACCAGAAAAGAAGCCGAAAGATGGATTGCCGAATATAAAGAAGCCATGTTAGGACTGCTGGAGGACGATAGCTGATGCCGATTTTACACTGGCTAACACGAGACGAAGATATCCGCGCCGCCACTCGCGTGCCGTATCGCTTGTTGGAAGAAGTATCCGACCTTTCCGCTGGTGATACGGATGAGGGTAATATGCTCATTCAGGGCGATAATCTCGACGCGCTCAAGGCATTGCTGCCGTTCTACGCTGGACAGGTGAAGTGCATTTACATAGATCCGCCGTTTAATACAGGACAAGCGTTTCAGCATTATGACGACAATGTTGAGCACGCTATCTGGCTCGGTATGATGTATGCCCGCCTCGAACTGCTGCGCGACTTACTCGCGCCAACTGGTACAATAGCAATTCACCTTGACGATGAAGAATTGGCTTACTGCATCTGTATTCTCGATGAAATTTTTGGTAGAAAAAATCGTGTCAATATCTGCACATTTCGTCAGGCAGCAGCCGTCGGTCACAAAGCTATCAATCCCGGCGTTGTTACAGTTACCAATTACGTCATCATTTACGCACGCGATAAAACCAACAACTGGAAGCCCAATCGGGTTTTCACTAAGCGCGGGCGTGATACCAGATATGCGTCTTTCATAGAAAACTATGAGGACGACTACCCAGACTGGCGACTCATTCCTCTTTCGCAGGCTTTTGCACAAACAACTGGCGAAAAGCTAAGTGAAAAGAAAAAACGCCTCGGTGATCAATATGAGACCGCGCTTGATGAATTTGTACTCAAGAATGCTGACCGTGTTGTTCGTCCTGCTCGACCAGATTATCAAGGCGTAGGTCAAGAAACCCGAGACATGATTGATAAATCAAAAGATGATCTGAACCGAGTTTACCTTCAAGTTCGGCAGAACTATCCCGACATTTATATGTACAACGGTGAGCGTTGGCTCTTTTATCGTGACAAACTCAAAGAAGTTGATGGCGAGTTGGTATCGGGCGAGCCACTCACCAATCTTTGGGACGATCTGCGCTCAAATAATCTTCACAATGAAGGTGGCGTGAAATTTCCGAAAGGCAAGAAGCCAGAAGCTCTCATCAAGCGTGTCCTTGAGCTTTTCACCAATCCCGGCGATCTCGTCCTTGATTCTTTCCTCGGATCGGGCACCACGGCAGCGGTGGCGCATAAGATGGGACGGCGTTACATTGGCATTGAGATGGGTGAGCACGCGGTCAGTCATTGTGTTCCGCGTCTGCAGAAAGTGATTGAGGGCGAGCAGGGGGGTATTTCAAAGAGTGTCAATTGGCAAGGTGGTGGCGGGTTTCGCTTCTATCGTCTCGGGCCGCCTGTGTTCGATGAGGATGGGCAGATTCGGTCAGATATTCGGTTTCCCGTGTTGGCAGCGCATGTCTATTTTAGCGAGACCGGGCATCCGTGGAAGGGGGCGGGCGATTCGCCATTTCTCGGTTTGCACGATGGGCGCGCCTATGCGCTGCTGTATAATGGTATTCTTGGAGATAAGCGACCGGGTGGTGGGAATGTTTTGACCCGTGCAACATTGGCACACATTCGCGAAGAAATCGCCAAAGTGCATCCAGACGCCGATAGCCCGCTGACGGTTTATGGCGAGCAGTCGCGTTTGATGCCACAGACACTTGAGCGCGAGGGCATTGTTTTTAAGCAGACACCTTATGATGTGAAGGCTCGGATGTGAGGGATGATCATTGTATAAGTAACTGACGGTGTATCTGTATCTCGTCAGGCTTATGGAAATCACGTCACGCATCTAACACGCGCTGAAATGCCTCGATATTGGGCGCCTGTATCGCCGCGCGGTGCAACTGCTTGAGGTGTTGCAAATCTTCGATGGCAGCAATGCGAGCAGATAGGGGGTGTGTCTTGGGCATGTCAAATCGAATCTCCAGCACTTCAAGAATAGCTTCGATCGTGCTTCTTCTTTCGCCTTGCTCAATGCCCTCCTCAAGGCCCTCCTCTCTGGCTTCCGCTCTGCTTTGTTGGGTAAGGTGCTGAAAAAGAGATGATTCGCGCAAGATGTCCATGATGCCCTCCTTTGAGATAATTGCTGAAATGGTTTCAAATTGAGCGATAATTTCGTTGGAATACGTCTAAATACCTTATTGTGCTTTAAAATATGTTGTATCGCACGCTTGTTTACAACCTGAATTTAATCCGCAGATGGACGCAGATGGGCACAGATGAAAGGCGAGAGGGTACATTTTGAGCGATGAATGAGTGGTCAGGTGAAAGATATGTACCGTTCGAAAAATATCCGAACCATTGCCAGGTAGATGTGTTATGAACTTAAAACAATACCAGTCCGATACGCTGTCTATTCTGCGCCGCTTCTTTGAGGAGGCGCGGATGGCTGGACCGAAGAATGCGTACGAGGCCATTACACAAGAGCCGGAGCAGGCAATGCGGCTTGGGGGCTATGCTGGGGCTTATGTGCCGTTAAGAGAATTGTTTGATGTTCCATACATTTGTTTGCGTCTGCCCACGGGTGGGGGGAAGACGGTTCTCGCTGCACATGCCGTGTCGGTTGCTCGCAATGCGTGGATTGAGAAGGATTATCCCGTGGTGCTCTGGCTGGTGCCGACGAATACCATTCGCCAGCAGACGGTTGAGGCATTGAAGACCGCTCGCCATGCGTATCGGCAGGTGTTGGACGAGGCTTTTGATGGTCGGGTGCGGGTGTTCGATATTGCGGATTTTACGCATATTCGACCGCACGACATCCGCGACCATTGCTGTATTGTGGTCGGTACGATTCAAACGCTGCGGGTGAAGAGTACCGAGGGGCGCAAGGTCTATGCCCACAATGAGGAGATGGAGCCGCATTTCTCCAATGTTCGGGATACGGCTCCGGGGTTGGAGAAGTCGGAACAGGGTGGTGTCAAGTTTTCTTTTGCCAACTTGCTCCATATCCACCGCCCGTTGATGATAGTGGATGAGGCGCACAACGCGGTAACAGGCTTGAGCCGGGAGATGCAGGCGCGGGTGAATCCGTGCGCGATTGTCGAGTTTACGGCTACGCCGCGGCGCAGGTCAAATATTTTGCACAGCGTTACGGCGCAGGAATTGAAGCGCGAAGAGATGATTAAGTTGCCTATTATGCTTTCTGAGCACGATACATGGCAGAATGCTGTGAACGGTGCTATTGCCGCTTGTGCTTCTCTTGCAGAAACTGCGAGCGACGATGCCGACTATATTCGTCCTATTGTCTTGTTCCAGGCGCAGCCACGAAATCAGGAGGTGACGGTCGCGGCATTGAAAGATCATCTGATGGAAGTGGAACAGATTCCGGAAGACAAGATCGCCATTGCCACTGGTAACCAACGCGAACTCGATGGTATTGATCTGTTTGACCGCGCTTGTCCTATCGAATATATCATTACGGTTGAGGCACTGAAAGAAGGGTGGGACTGCTCGTTTGCTTATGTTTTCTGCTCTGTGTCGCGCATTCAAAGTGCTAAAGATGTGGAGCAACTTCTCGGTCGCGTGCTTCGGATGCCTTATGCCAAACGGCGCGGGGTTGCCGATCTCAACAAAGCGTATGCGTTTCTGTCTGAACCGTCCTTTGGAGAGGCTGCAAAGGGACTTACTGATAAATTGGTGGGTATGGGCTTTGAGGAAGATGAGGCCCTTGACAATATCGAGCCAGTTCAGCGTGCGTTCGACGATCAGGGCGACTTGTTTGGTCCGCGCCAGGAGTCAGAGCCGGTGTTCACATACAAGACCCCGGCGACGCCGGAAGCCTTGTCTAAGCTCAAAGAGGTAGGGCAAGATGGACTGCTGGTGCGCGAAACGGCTGAAGGGGAGGTTGAGGTCGCGGTTACAGGTTGGATCAGTGAGGACGATGAGAAGGCGATTTGTGAGACTTTGCCTGAACCGCAGAGAAAAGAGTTTGCCGATGCTGTTGAGAAATATCGCGACGAGGTCAAGGATCGAATATCGCCTGCTGAACAAGGGGAGAAGTTCGAGGTTCCGCGTCTGATGTCGGATATCCAGGGTATATTGGAATTTGCCGATACGGACATCTTTATGGAATACCACGATTGGTCGTTGCTCAATTATTCCCCGAAGATGGACGAAGGTGATTTCACGATCCGTGAGACAGCACGCAGTTTTGAGATTGACATTGAAGGCAAGCGGGTCACCTATCAGTTTGCCAGCGAAGATGAGCAATTGGTTCTGGGTGCTGCTGTGAAAGGCTGGACGCCAGAGGCACTGGTCCTTTGGCTCGACTGGCAGGTGCGACAGATGGATATTCATCAGAGCGAACTGCTCAAATGGCTGCGCGAACTGGTTGATCACTTGCTCAAAGCACGCGGCATGACCATCTCCGCGCTGATGCGTTGTAAATTTCTGCTCGCCAATACAATTCAAAAAAAGATCAATGACATTCGTCGGGAGGAACGGGATAGTGTCTATCAGCGGTATCTCTTTATGCCTGAGTCTAAGGTCTCGGTTTCATTCGACGATGCCTTCATATTTGTGGATGGGATGTACCGGGATCAACGATGCTATCGCGGACGCTGGAAGCCGCGTAAGCATTTTTTAGGTTCGGATCGGGTTCCCGCTTTTGATGGTGTCGAAGATGGCGAGGAGATGCTGTGCGCTCAGATCATCGACAGTCTGGCGGATGTGAAGTACTGGATTCGCAACGTAGCGCGTCATTCGGAGTCTTTCTATCTGCCTACTGCGACAGACAAATTCTATCCGGATTTTGTCGCACAGTTGGAGGATGGTCGTCTTTTCGTCATCGAATACAAGGGCGCACATATTGCTGAAGGAGCCGATACCGCCGAGAAGCGGACTATTGGTGCCCTTTGGGAGCAAGAAAGTGATGGCAAAGGGCTGCTCATCATCGCGGAAAAAATCGTTGATGGTAAGGATGTACGACAGCAGTTGATGGAAAAAATTGGTGCTGTTAATCACTGATGCGACGCAGTACTTCAGATAAGCCATCCGGCACAGCGCGCGAGTCCGTTTCGCAGCAGACATCTTTATTTATATCGAACCAACCGCAAGAAGACGTGTATGAAATGATGGCGATGCCAGATCGGTATCGTGTCTATCTTAACAGTGTTTAGAGGAGATGGCAATATGGCGAGTACTATTCAACTGGCTCCCGAAGCTGAGAAACGAATTGATTCCCTCGTGGCGCGAACAGGGCGTAGCAAGGATTTCTTTCTCGGGGAGATTGTCAAACGCGGCCTTGAGGATGTGGAGGATTACTATCTTGCGGCAGAAGTGTTGGAGCGTGTCCGAGAAGGTACAGAGGCGGTGTACTCAGATGCTGAAGTGAGACGAGAACTTGACCTGGACGATTGAGTATGCTGAAACTGCCAAAACCCAACTTCGCAGGCTCGACAAACAGATGGTTCGACGCATTGTCGATTACATGAACGAGCGTGTTGCGAGATTGGATGATCCACGAAGCATGGGTAAGGCACTGACTGGCCCATTGGGTGGATTGTGGAGTTACCGGGTGGGAAATTGCCGCATAATCTGCGACATTCAGGACAATGCTTTGCGTGTATTAGTGGTGAGGGTTGGTAACCGCGCCGATGTATATCGTTAAAAAAATTGGCGCTGTTTAGATAATTGGAGACAAATTTGAAGACAATGCTCATTACAGGAGGCGCCGGGTTTATTGGCAGCCATTTTGTGCGATATATTCTCAATGCGTATCGCGATTATCGCGTGATCAATTTGGATAAGCTGACGTACGCGGGCAATCTGGATAATTTGATAGATGTTGCGGACAGTCCCCGATATGAATTTGTACGGGGGGATATTTGCGATGCCGGGTTGGTCAATGATTTGATGCAGCGGGTTGATCTGGTGGTGAATTTTGCTGCGGAGAGCCATGTAGATCGGAGCATTATGGGTGCCGAGGAGTTTATGAAGTCCAATGCGCTGGGTGTGTACACGCTGCTGGCTGCGGCGCGAGATTGCGGTGTTGAGCGGTTTTTGCAGGTGAGTACAGATGAGGTATATGGGTCTTTGGAAGAGGATGAAGATCCGTGGACGGAAGACGCACCGATTGCGCCGCGCAATCCATACTCGGTGGCGAAGGCATCCGGAGATATGATGGCGCGGGCGTTTGCTATTACATACAATTTGCCCGTGGTGATTACGCGCGCGTCCAATAATATTGGTGGGTTTCAATATCCCGAGAAGCGCGTGCCCATTTATATTGCCAATGCGATTGACGATATTGCATTGCCCGTGTATGGCGCGGGGACGGCGATTCGCGATCATCTCTATGTGACGGATCACTGCGAGGCGATTGATCTGGTGCTTCACGAGGGCGCGCAGGGTGAAGCGTATAATGTGGGGGGTGAGAATGAAGCGGATGGTCTTTCTGTTGCGGAAAAGATTCTGGAGTATTTGGAGAAGCCCAGAGATTTGATGCAGCATGTGGCTGATCGGCCCGGGCACGATATGCGGTATTCGTTGGATGCATCAAAAATTATGGCGCTGGGTTGGAAGCCAAAGTACAATTTTGAAGAGTCGTTGCGCCTGACGGTTGAATGGTATTTGGGCAATGAAGATTGGTGGCGAAAAATTCGAGAGAGTGCGGGTTATCGAGAGTATTACAGGCGGCAATATGAAGACAGATCCGCAGATGGACGCAGATAGACGCAGATGAGAAGGCGGATGAAGTAGATGTAGCGGATGAAAACCAGAATAAGATCTGGCAGCAAAAGAAGGAAAACGCCTCGGCACGCGCTGAGGCGTTTTTTGTTGGAAATGCGAATTAAGGGTGAAAGACAAACACTCGACTTGTCACTCCTGTATTCCTCACCCGTCATTCCCGCAGGCTTGTAGCGGGAATCATTCTTCCAAATGAGGGTTTGACACATCTGAGCCAATTGGATATTTTTCTCTTGAACCTCGTGCTTTGATCAATCAATTGATCTCTTCCGATCCCGATACTTCTTCCGTCGGGAATCCTGCGGGTTCACAATCTGGACAGGATTACAAAATCCTGAGTTGATTGCTCCATAAGGATATGGCTTGACGCTTAATAGAGGAGTCGGTATGAGCGAAGCTGAAGATGGCCGTTCTGGCCTTGTTTTCCCTTTAGATGATTCAGAAGTATCTCATATAAAACAGTGCCTTCAGGACGCTGGTTTCTCTCGTGATGATCAGGAATGGCTGGTGCGCGTTTTTAGACGTCCAGACTGTTTTGGTGATCCCCGCGGTGACGCTGTATTCAAAGACGAGTTTGCGAGTTATTTTGAGCGCGTCCTGCCTGGGGTTGTGGAAAATTTAGGAGAACCGGATCAAACCGAGAAGGATCGGCAACTCCGTCTGGCACTGCTTTTTAGCTTTTTGCTTGGTTTTGGGCCTATTTATCACGGTGAAACGAGTGGGCCCAACGAAAAGCTCGATATACCAAATGAGGTCATTCCCGAATGGGTTGGCGCGTTCCAAAGGCATGCGGATTTTTGTGTGAAAAGTTTGGATTTGCACAAGCTCATAGAAATTTGGGACGAATTCCGATTCTGTGATATGATTCCATTTCTGTTTCCCAAAGGCGTCCCTTTGGATCGGGTCGTCAATTTGGACTTGTTGGATCCGATTCATCTACGAAGATGGTCCAGCAATGATTTTGGAAATCTTGAACAGATTGAATTTTGGTTTAAATGGCGATTTGGCAAAAATGCAGAACGTTGCGATATCATCAGATTGGACACCTTGCTGCAAGTGTTTTCCGATTTTCCAGAAGACATTTTGGGCGACAAAATTCTCGGTCTCTTGCATGCCATTGGATATGCTATGGATGTTGGGTCGGCGTTAGGTAATGAACGTTTGGATGCTTTGAATGACGGATGGCGGCTTGTTGCAGATGAGTTAATCCCGTTCATGGAACTTTTGAATGAGCAAGAACCCGAGTCAAGTCGGGAACGCGCATCTTTGCTCAAAGCCTGGTGGCGGTTATCTGTGGTGATTTACAGCAGGAGTATGGGTGGGCTGGCGTCTGGTCTGTCAGATGAACTGAGAAATCGACTGGTCGCAAGTGCTGCCAAACACATGGGAATGTTGCGGAAAGTGTTGCGAGAGACGCCTGAAGACTTTAAGCATAAGGATTCAATAGGTGCGCCCGTTTACGATTTTTACCATAAGGCTTTTGAGGTGTTGTTAATTTTTTCTGCCCCGTGGCGATGCTTGAAGTCCTTATTGCTAACTTTCACAGAGATGACTGAGCCAGCCGTTGCATCTGATCTTCGCCCGTGGCCCGAATCTGATAGAGAAGCCCCGCCTCAACCGTATAGTCAAGTCCCTATGTGGATTGGAATTGCGATGTATCCTCAGAATCTTCGGGATGAACTGAATAGAGACCCGCACTTGCAGGGTTTGCGCGAAGAGTTTGCCAAATTTTGCCTTGAACGGCTTAAGACAAAAAAAAATGACACAAATCGCAGCGAGAAAGTATCGGATTATGCAGATGGGGATTTCGTAGAACCCCGGCCTATATGGCGGCAGTGTTATGTGCAAGCCTTGAAGGCTTTGCGCGTTAATCCCGGCGGACGAGCGCATAGAACATTGTTCTGGCTCTCTAAAAATGATCCCGATGAAACAGTCCGAGTATATGCTCAGAGAGCGCACAGACAAATTCGGCATCTCAACCGCAACAAGCCGAATTTAGAACGCGGGGCATCGCCTCGCCGCCCCCTATTTGAAGCCTTTTGGTGGCTCCGGCAGGCACATCTTTTGACGCTGAAGAAACAGATTGATCAAAACGGTGCGATGCGAACGAGAAGAACAGAATTGCACCGCACACGCGAGAAAGACGACCGCCTCAATTGGGGAGTATAGTGCCCCCCTGAGGCGATGAATACCAATGGGAAAGGAGGTGAGAAGATGGCGAAATCCCATAGCGAAAGTGGTAAAGCTGACGTTGACAATCGCGCCAATCAGTTGAATCCCAATAACGATGTTTATTGGCAAGGGCGCGGACATGATCAGAGACCCGATGGTTGGGAATCGCGATCAGATGATAATTCATCTGATTCATCTAATGATTCCTCGAACCAGAAGTAATGATCTCTTGCCTAATATAATTGGCAGATGTTGACCGGTATCTCTTTTACCCGTCAACACCTCTGCCAACAAATAGCTTCAAAAGTATTCCCTCCCGATGCGTCGCACTTCGGGGCTCCATAGCCTCACTCTTGATCCCTCTGGGATTGTGCCCACGACGCATCCTTTCAAGACAACTGGGATAGCAACATCGTCCCTTTAATGCCATTTGTGAAAGGAATCCCAAAATGGTTATCACCAATTCATCCGATTCTTCGCAGAAAGTTCCAGCAGTCAACTTTCATCTTTGGGAACCGTGCAACATGCGGTGCAAGTTCTGTTTTGCCACATTTCAAGATGTGAAGCGAGATATGGACTTGCCCAAAGGTCACTTGCCAGAGGAGCAGTGCCTCTCGATTGTGGATCGGCTTGCTGAAGCAGGTTTTGAGAAGATCAACTTTGCCGGTGGCGAACCCACGCTTTGCTCTTGGCTGCCGAATTTGATCAAGCGGGCAAAAGAACACGATATGGTCACTTCCATCGTCACTAACGGCTCAAGGATCACAGATCAATGGTTGGCCGATCTGAACGGAAGTCTGAATTGGATCGCGCTGAGTATTGACACCGTTGATTCTGAAAAATTGAAACAACTGGGTCGCGCACTTCGCGGTACAGATCCCATAACTAAGGACGAATATCTGCGTATCGTCCGCGATATAAAGCAACGTGGGATTCGTTTGAAAATCAACACTGTCGTAACGTCCGAAACGTGGCAGGAAGACTTTATTGGCTTCATCAAGTTGGCAAAACCGGAGCGTTGGAAAATGCTCCAGGCCCTGCCCGTCAAGGGTCAAAACGACGCGTATATCGCGGGTTTCGAGATAACGACGGAGCAATTTGAGGCATACGTTCAACGCAATCGCATTGTCGAAAATGACGGTATTGCCATTGTTCCAGAAGACAATGATATGATGAAGGAAAGCTACGTCATGATTGATCCGGCGGGACGATTTTTTGATAACGTTCAAGGCACTTACAACTACAGTAAGCCTATCTTAGAGGTCGGAGTTGAGCAAGCTTTGGAGGATGTATCAATTGACTTGAAACAGTTTCACAAAAGAGGTGGGAGATATGACTGGTAAATTTGTGGTCATTGAAGGACTTGATGCAACGGGTAAATCAACGCTGGTAAAAAAATTGGTCAAACGTCTCAATGCAACTCGGCTTGCCTGTCCACCGGAACTGAAGGCCCTTGGTCTCTCGGACGGGGATCTGCGTTCGCACTTCGACAACCGCCCTCCTGTGCAGCGTCGCGCTTACTACCGGGCGGCGAACCTCATTGCCAGCGAGCAGGCCGAGACAGCACTACAGAACGGTCATGTCGTGATGGATCGCTACTGGCCGAGCACGGTGGCCTTTGCTGCCTTGGATGACGACTCGGACCTTGATCAGGAATGGCAGGGGCGTTATCCACCGGAACTCCGCGAGCCGGATACAGTTATCCTGCTTACGGTGGATGAGGAGAATCGCAAAAAGCGAATGTGTGAACGAGGTGAACCTCGCACAGATGAGGAGCGAAATCTCGAAGGGGATGTTGAACGCCGTGAAGCCGTGCTTCAGGCATACCGAGTGTTCAAGCCAATTGAGGTTGATACCAGCAATCTCAATTCCGACGGCGTACTTAAAGCTGTACTCGCGGCTCTGCACGAGTCCGACATCATTGAGTGAACACATTGATGTGGTTCGGCACTGAAAAGACGACACTGATAGAAGAAAAGGTGTTTCACTTGTCGTTGAAATGGTGTTGGCAAGAGTTTTTTGTACCGGATCGCCGATCTCCTGATTTGTTCTATCCAGAGCCGATTGCATAAATGTAGAAAAAAGTGCCTCGACAAACACGCCGGGGCACTTCTTATTTTTAGTTTGGAACGTGTCAACTTCAAGCCCATCAGTGCTTGAATCATTCCTGAGCGTGCTCTATAATTTTCAAAAAAGATATAGACCCTTCAAATGGGCAAGCGGTACATATCTTTCACATGATCACCCATTCATGGCTCAAAATGTACCCTTTCGCCTTTTATCTGTGCCCATCTGCGTCCATCTGCGGATTTAAATTCAGGGTGTGAACAAGGGCACAATACCGCATAATAAAGGTATTTGATTGCTGTCTATACAATTTGTCACGCGATGCTGTGACATTGGCATGATATTTGCTTTGGATTCTGACTGATCAAGGAGGGCATCATGGATCTGATCCGCGAATCATCCCTTATATCACTGAAAAATAAAAATTGGCTGGGATTTGACGCTACGTGTAAAATCAAATAGATTTGGCTATGTTTGGGAGACGTGATAGCTGAATAAGTTTAGATGGTGTTTATTCGTTGTGCCTCTGGCAGAAAAGGGATTGCACATGGCTACTGAAACCGTTGAAGGTATTGCCCCAAAGCAAGCCAAACAAGAGGGGCTGACCAGTTTAGCAAACGCTTTGAGGACGCTCAAATGATGCTGGTTCAGGCAATCAACGGCCTGCGAGAAGACAACAAATTTTTGCTCTCACGTATTGACGCAGTAGATAGTAAAATTGGCGAGGTCAACCGCTGGCGTTGGGCAACAACGATTGCGGCGATTATTGCTGCGTGTGCGCTCTATCGCGTTTTTTGATATGCTGGTCTGGACAATCGGTCAATAACTGAGTATATTTTGTGAAATTGCCATTGTGTTATTTCACAGGGTTGGATTATGGTGGGAAAAACAGACGGCGAAAGAGTACCCATCTGGAGTGTTGGGGATAGGGAAAGATTGTTCTTTGTGGGCCTCTCTTTGGCATTCTTTGCTGTTGGGTTGTGGTTTGCCCTTTGTCATATTACGCAAGATGGTTTCACCAATGAGGCGATATTTGATTCCATAAAAATTATTGGACCAATAGGTCTTTCGGCAATCACCTTAACATTTTTTTTAATGGAGGGCTGGAATCTCATGCTTGTTCCAATTGAAAAATATCGCAGAAAACGCTACGAAGCTGTCCGGCAAGAAGGGCGGCAAGAAGGGCGGCAAGAAGGACACCAGGAAGTATTGGCGACCATTCAAGAGAAATATCCGAATATTGACCTGGCGGTCATCCGTGCGGCACTGGAAGAGAAAAATGGAAGTGCAATGGACGATCACAAATAAGCGACATTTTGACAATGGGCATTAGAGTAAAGGAGCAGAGAACGCGCCATTGAATATCTTTTTTTGATTCGCTTTGATATCTACAATTCGGAGTGTCTGAACGATTGTGTACAGAATGGGAAATATTAAAAAACGCCCCGGCGATATTTGTCGGGGCACTTTTTTGTTTTTAACGACTTTTTCATCCGCGTCATTCGTTAATCCGCGTCATCCGCGATACTCTTTGAGAAAGCGGCCCGTGTGAGAAGATGGATTTTGGGCGATGGTTTCTGGCGTGCCGGTTGCGACAATGTGCCCGCCGTTTTCGCCGGCGTCGGGTCCGAGGTCGATGACCCAGTCTGCGCGTTTGATCACGTCGAGGTTGTGTTCTATGACGAGAACAGTGTTGCCGCGGTCAACGAGGCGGTCGAGTACTTCGATGAGGACGCGGATGTCGTCGAAGTGCAAACCCGTGGTGGGTTCGTCGAGCAGGTAAAGCGTTTTGCCCGTGGCGGTTCGCGCCAGTTCGGTTGCGAGTTTGACGCGCTGTGCCTCTCCGCCAGAGAGGGATGTGGCTGGCTGACCGAGGCGCAAATAACCCAGGCCCACGTCGGCGAGTGATTTGAGTTGTCGCTGTGCGGCGGGGATATTGCGGAAGAAGGTGCGGCCTTGATTTACGGTCAGGTTTAGTACATCGGCTATTGAACTGCCTTTGTATCGGATCTCAAGGGTTTCTCTGTTGTATCGGCTGCCACCGCATACGTCGCAGGTGACGAAAACATCGGGTAAGAAGTGCATTTCAATGCGGCGCACGCCATCGCCCTGACAGGCTTCGCAGCGCCCGCCTTTGATGTTGAAGCTGAAGCGCCCGGCGCCATAACCGCGCACTCGGGATTCGGGCAATTGCGCGTAGAGTTCGCGTATCGCTGTGAAGAGGCCCGTGTATGTGGCGGCATTTGATCGCGGGGTGCGCCCGATGGGGGATTGGTCTATGCGAATGACTTTGTCGATTTGTTCAACGCCTTCGATAGATTTGTGGGGCAATGGTTCTGCACTGGCGCGGTGGAGTTGCCGGGCGAGCGCGGGATACAGGGTGTGGTTGATGAGCGAGCTTTTGCCCGAGCCAGATACGCCGGTGACGCATACAAAGACCCCCAGTGGAATATCGATATCGACGTTTTGCAGGTTGTGTCCGCTGGCGCCGCTGATTGAGAGATGCCCGCGAGGTCGGCGAATGTCGGGAGGGAGGGGAATGGCTTTTTGACCAGAGAGATAGCTGCCGGTGAGAGAGTTTTCGTCTGCGATCACGGTTGCTGGCGGTCCCTCTGAGATAATTTTGCCGCCGCGTTCACCCGCGCCGGGGCCCAGGTCGATGAGATGATCGGCCATTTCCATGGCTTCGCGGTCGTGTTCGACCACGATGACCGTGTTGCCCAAATCGCGCAGATTGCAGAAGGTGTTGATGAGTTTGCGATTGTCGCGGGGGTGCAGGCCAATACTGGGTTCGTCGAGGACGTAGAGCACACCGACGAGGCGGGTTCCGATTTGTGTGGCGAGGCGAATGCGCTGAAATTCACCTCCTGAAAGCGTTGCGGCTCTGCGGTTGAGCGCGAGATACCCCACGCCGACATCCGTGAGAAATGCGAGGCGGTTTTCGATTTCGCGTATGAGAGGGGCAGCGATCTCAGCCGCGTTATCTTTGAGGTCGAGCGTTTTGAAGAATTGCCCGATTTTTGCAATGGGCATGCTGGCAATGTCGGCAATTGTAGAATTGGAGATCGTGACGGCGAGAGCTTCTGGGCGCAAGCACGCGCCCTGGCAGTCGGAGCAGGTTTGTCCCCGCATAAAACGTTCGATTTTTTCCCGGGCCTCGTCGGAGGCAGCCGCTTTGTATTGGTGCTGGAGATCGGGTATAACGCCGGTTTTTCCTCTGAGGATTGCTCTCTGAACTGTTTTGGAAAGTTTGGAAAAGGGTGTTGAAGGATCGAAGGAGAGATTGCGAGCCAGGCGTTGACGTTGCTCTACCTGGCGTTTGCCCTTGGGAATACCCCAGGGGGCAATCGCGCCCTCGAGGATGGATTTTGAAGGATCGGGCACGACGAGGTCGGGATCGACCTCAAAAACTGTACCCGTACCACTGCAAGCAGGACAAGCGCCGTGCGGGCTGTTGAAGGTAAAGAGACGCGGTTCTAATTCTTCGATTTCAAAGTGGCCCTCTGTGCAGGCAAAGCGCGTGGAAAATGTCCATTCCTCATCGTCAATGATGTCGAGTGTGGCAGTGCCGTTGGCCAGGTCGAGGGCTGTTTCGAGTGAATCCGCGAGGCGCGCGGCCATGTTCCCGCGCACAACGAGGCGGTCGATGACGGCTTCGATGTTGTGCGCTGTATTTTTATCGAGAACGATATCGCTATCAAGTGATACAACTGTGCCATTGACGCGCACTCTGAGATAGCCTTCCTGGCGCAACTGCTTAAAAATATTCAGGTGGGTGCCTTTGGCATTTCGGATCAGGGGCGCGAGTATCTGGAGGCGTTGTCCTTCGGGCAGTGCGAGCACGCGATCGACAATTTGCGCGATGGTCTGGCGCACAATGGTCTGGCTGCATATCGGACAATGGGGTGTGCCTATTCTGGCAAATAAGAGACGCAAATAGTCATAGACTTCGGTTATGGTGCCCACTGTTGAACGCGGTGTGCGAGGAATGCCGCGCTGTTGAATCGCCACAGCAGGCGAGAGACCTTCTATGCTATCGGCATCGGGTTTGTCCATGAGATCGAGGAATTGCCGCGCATAAGCGGATAGCGATTCGACATAACGGCGTTGTCCTTCGGCATAGACCGTGTCAAAGGCCAGGGACGATTTGCCCGACCCTGAGGGTCCGGTGATGACAACGAGGCAGTTGCGCGGGATATCCAGATCGATATTTTTGAGGTTGTGCTGACGCGCACCTCTGATAGTGATTGTATCGCTCATTGGTGTGATAAAAAGATGAAAAAAATTCAGGCACTTAAAGCTTAAGTGCCTGAAAAAGAAAGTGCGGCAGAGAGGACTCGAACCCCCAACCCTCTGGTCCGAAGCCAGATGCTCTGTCCAATTGAGCTACTGCCGCTGTGCAAATAATATACGGATTGTGGTCGTGTTTTGCAAGGGGAGGAATTAGCTTGACAGGATAAAATGAGAGGTGTAATTAAGATGTTGTCTCAAAATTCCATTTGTCTTCTCACGGAGGTGTAATTTGAGTACGCGTTCAAAAGTGCTATTTGACGCAGCACAACAGGTGATTCCCGGCGGTGTGAACAGTCCCGCAAGAGCTTATGGTCCCGTGGGTGGTGATCCCCGCTTTATTGTGAAAGGAGAGGGGGCGCGAATTGTCGATGCCGATGGAACATCTTATATCGACTTTGTGGGTTCCTGGGGACCGCTTATTTTGGGCCATGCACATCCGGAAATTGTCGCGGCTGTCAATGAAGCGGCTACTGAGGGCACGAGTTTTGGCGCGCCAACTGAAATCGAAGTGAAGATGGCGCAATTGGTCACCGAAATAGTGCCGAGTGTGGAAATGGTGCGGATGGTAAATTCGGGTACTGAAGCCACGATGTCTGCTATTCGGCTGGCGCGCGGACACACGGGGCGAAATAAAATTGTCAAATTTGAGGGGTGCTGGCACGGGCATGCCGATAGTTTTCTGATTCAGGCGGGATCTTCGGCACTCACGATGGGCGTGCCGAGCAGCCCGGGGGTTACACCCGGAACTGCGGCAGATTCGATTACCGTGCCCTTTAATGATCTGGAAGCTGTAGAAAAAGCCGTTGTGGAAAATAGGGATGAGATCGCCGCTGTTATTGTCGAGCCTGTAGCTGGCAATATGGGGGTGATTCCGCCGGCGCCTGGTTTTTTGCAGGGGTTGAGAGATATAACGGCAGAAATGGACATTGTGCTGATTTTTGACGAGGTCATCACGGGATTTCGCGTCAGTTGTGGCGGAGCACAGGAGCTTTATGGCGTAACACCCGACTTGACGACTTTGGGAAAGATTATTGGCGGTGGGCTGCCCGTTGGTGCTTTTGGTGGTAGGCGAGAAATTATGTCAGATATTTCACCCCTGGGCAAAATGGTGTCGCAGGCCGGCACATTGTCGGGCAATCCCCTGGCTATGACGGCGGGATATGAGACGCTCAAACGTCTGCAAGAAATAGGTGTTTACGACGCATTGGAGGCAAGAGCGCAGGCTCTGGAGACAGGTATTCTGGAAAACTTAAAAGCTCTGGGATTGAAATATCAGACCAATCGGGTGGGTTCGATTATGACCTTGTTTTTTACGGAATCACCAGTGACATCATTTGATGCTGCCAATGCGTGTGATCAGGATTTGTTCGCCCGGTATTTTCGGGAGATGCTCAATCGAGGTGTTTATCTGGCCCCGTCACAGTTTGAGGCTGCGTTTGTTTCTCTGGCTCATTCTGACGCGGATATTGACAAGACTATAAAGGCAAATTACGAAGCTCTGAAAGCATGTATCAGTTAAAAAAAATACTGCCAGTACTTTTGCTTTTCTTATGTGGCTGTAGCTCTCCACATGGCGATTATCTTCGTCAATTGCGATCTGGTTCGGTTGATCAGCGCATTGATGCGGCTGCCTTTTTGGGCGCACAGCGGGTTGTTGAAGCCATTCCCCATTTGCGCGCTGCTTTGCGCGATTCTGCCACACCTGTGCGTACAAAGGCCGCCTGGGCATTGGGAATGTTGCGGGCGAAGGAGGCATTGCGCGATCTGATCCGGATGCTTGGAGACAAAGACCGGGATGTGCGTCAGATTGTCGCCTGGGCATTGATGCAAATTGAAGAACCCGAAGCTATTTCAGCACTTGAACGCGCTATGGCGTCTGAACCCGACGCCTGGGTAAAAAAAGATATGGAGCGGGCAGTGCGCTACTTAAGGCAGTTTGATGGTGAAGCAGATGTTGAAGAAGGCCGTGTGAGAGGGGAGTTTTTCTAAAAATAGTTTGACTTTCGAGTTCTTGTTTTATATATTTCGCGTTCTGCACCCAAAATGGTGCAGAATTTTGCTTGACTTGCAAATGTCGATTTGATAGATTTACTCTTCACCGGCACTTCGTAAGTCAAGAGTGCCTATTTTGTTCTTTGAAAATCAAATAACGTGCATGTGTTATTCAAAAGCTTGGTAGGTTCTCAAAATTTTTTGAGAATTTCAGTAATTTGCAAAAAAAGCCCATAATATGGGCTCTCTCATTTTTTTCACGGAGAGTTTGATCCTGGCTCAGAACTAACGCTGGTGGCGTGTCTTAGTCATGCAAGTCGAACGAGAAAGTACCCTTCGGGGTGCGAGTAAAGTGGCGAACGGGTGAGTAACACGTGGGTAACCTACCTTTGAGTGGGGAACAACCCCTCTAACGAGGGGCTAATACCGCATAATGCAGCGGCTCCGCATGGAGACAGTTGTTAAAGGGGCAGCTTCGGTTGTCTCGCTTGAAGATGGACCCGCGGTCCATTAGCTTGTTGGTGAGGTAACGGCTCACCAAGGCAACGATGGATAGCCGGCCTGAGAGGGTGAACGGTCACACTGGAACTGAGAAAGGTCCAGTCCCCTACGGGGGCCAGCAGTCTAGAAATTTGCGCAATGGGCGAAAGCCTGACGCAGCGACGCCACGTGGAGGATGAAGCCCTTAGGGGTGTAAACTCCTGTCAGAAGGGAAGAATGCAGGAAATAACTTTTCCTGTTTGACGGTACCTTCAGAGGAAGCCCCGGCTAACTTCGTGCCAGCAGCCGCGGTAATACGAAGGGGGCAAGCGTTGTTCGGATTTACTGGGCGTAAAGGGCGTGCAGGCGGACCGATAAGTCGTCTGTGAAATCTGTCGGCTCAACCAACAACTTGCAGTCGAAACTATCGGTCTTGAGTACAGGAGAGGAGAGCGGAATCTCAGGTGTAGCGGTGAAATGCGTAGATATCTGGGAGAACACCGGTGGCGAAGGCGGCTCTCTGGCCTGATACTGACGCTGAGGCGCGAAAGCTAGGGGAGCGAACGGGATTAGATACCCCGGTAGTCCTAGCTGTAAACGATGGGTACTAGGTGTTGGAGGTATTGACCCCTCCAGTGCCGCAGCTAACGCATTAAGTACCCCGCCTGGGGAGTACGGTCGCAAGGCTGAAACTCAAAGGAATTGACGGGGACCCGCACAAGCGGTGGAGCATGTTCCTCAATTCGATGCAACGCGAAGAACCTTACCCGGGTTTGACATATACCGGACAGCCCTAGAGATAGGGCCTTCTTCGGACCGGTATACAGGTGCTGCATGGCTGTCGTCAGCTCGTGTCGTGAGATGTTGGGTTCAGTCCCGCAACGAGCGCAACCCCTATCCCTAGTTGCCAGCACGTCATGGTGGGAACTCTAGGGAGACTGCCTATGTTAAGTAGGAGGAAGGTGGGGATGACGTCAAGTCCTCATGGCCCTTACGCCCGGGGCTGGAAACGTGCTACAATGGCCGGTACAAAGGGCTGCAATACCGCGAGGTGGAGCTAATCCCAGAAAACCGGTCTCAGTTGGGATTGGAGTCTGCAACTCGACTCCATGAACGCGGAATCGCTAGTAATCGTGGATCAGCATGCCACGGTGAATACGTTCCCGGGTCTTGTACACACCGCCCGTCAAGTGATGAAAGCCGGGAATACTCGAAGTCAGTAGTCCAACCCTCGGGGGGGCACTGCCGAAGGTAGGTCCGGTAATTGGCACTAAGTCGTAACAAGGTAGCCGTATCGGAAGGTGCGGCTGGATCACCTCCTTTCTAGGGAGACGCGATGTAAGGCTACAGGCGCTTACATCTACTCCTAAGGTCAATACCAGGCTTGGCATGTGCACGTTATTTGGTTTTTAAAGAGCCGGGATTCTTCCCGGCTTTTTAGGCGGGCCTATAGCTCAGTTGGTTAGAGCGCGCGCCTGATAAGCGCGAGGTCAGTGGTTCAACTCCACTTAGGCCCACCAAATTGTAAAATATTTGGGGATATAGCTCAGATGGGAGAGCGCCGGCTTTGCAAGCCGGAGGTCACCGGTTCGATCCCGGTTATCTCCACCAAAGATGTAATTTTTATAGAATTTTTGACTGCTCTTTGACAATTGAATATGGATTGGGTAATACAATTTGCCAAACTGAAGTATGGATTCTTTTGCAGAGCACAGTAGTGATCTGCTGAAAACCTGTTTTGGTCAAGCTAATAAGGGCATACGGTGGATGCCTTGGTACAGAGAGGCGATGAAGGACGTGGTAAGCTGCGATAAGCCTCGGGGAGGTGCAAACAACCTTTGATCCGAGGATTTCCGAATGGGGCAACCCGGTGCGGGTCATGCCGCATCACCCCCGGGTGAATATATAGCTCGGGTGGGGCTAACGGGGTGAACTGAAACATCTAAGTAACCCCTGGAATAGAAAGCAACCGCGATTTCCTCAGTAGTGGCGAGCGAAAGGGAAATAGCCCAAACCGGTTCGCATGTTAAAACCTGCATGTGTTGTGCGGCCGGGGTTGTGGGGTGAGATCTGATAGATGTGCAGATCTGTCAGGGAGTTACAAATCTGCAATGTAGTCAAACAGTTCTGGAAAGTCTGGCCACAGAAGGTGAAAGCCCTGTAGGCGAAACATTGCAGACTCCTGTGATCTCATTCCCGAGTACTGCGGGACACGTGAAATCCTGTAGGAATCTGGGAGGACCACCTCCCAAGGCTAAATACTCCTCTGTGACCGATAGTGAACTAGTACCGTGAGGGAAAGGTGAAAAGTACTCCTGAATGGAGAGTGAAATAGAACCTGAAACCGTTTGCCTACAAGCGGTCGGAGGACAACCCGCGATCTTTTGATCTCGGGAAGTCTGACGGCGTGCCTTTTGCATAATGAGCCGGTGAGTTACTCCTGAGTTGCAAGGTTAACCTACTTTGTAGGGAAGCCGTAGCGAAAGCGAGTCTGAATAGGGCGATTTAGTTGCTCGGGGTAGACCCGAAGCCAGGTGATCTACCCATGGCCAGGATGAAGCGTGACTAACCTCATGTGGAGGTCCGAACCCACCAATGTTGAAAAATTGGGGGATGAGCTGTGGGTAGGGGTGAAAGGCCAATCAAACCTGGAGATAGCTGGTTCTCCTCGAAATAGCTTTAGGGCTAGCCTCTTGTTATAGAGTGGCGGAGGTAGAGCACTGGATAGGCTAGGGGGCTTCACCGCTTACCAACCCTAACCAAACTCCGAATGCCGCACACTTGTTTCAAGGGAGTCAGCGCATGGGGGATAAGCTTCATGTGCGAGAGGGAAACAACCCAGACCACCAGCTAAGGTCCCTAAGTACAGGCTAAGTGACAAAGGATGTGGGAGTGCGTAGACAGCCAGGATGTTGGCTTAGAAGCAGCCATTCATTTAAAGAGTGCGTAACAGCTCACTGGTCAAGTGAACCTGCGCCGATAATGATCGGGACTAAAGCCTGTCACCGAAGCTGTGGGCTTCAACTTTTGTTGGAGCGGTAGAGGAGTATTCCACTGTAGGCTGAAGGTGGACTGTAAGGTCCTCTGGACGACGTGGAAGCAATCATGCCGGCATGAGTAGCGATAAAACAGGTGAGAATCCTGTTCACCGAAAGTCTAAGGTTTCCTGGGGAAGGTTCGTCCGCCCAGGGTTAGTCGGATCCTAAGCCGAGGCCGAAAGGCGTAGGCGATGGGAAACAGGTCAAAATTCCTGTACCACCTTAGAGGCGTTTGAACTATGGGGTGACGCAGAAGTGACGATCAGCCCGCGACTGGAAATGCGGGTCTAAGCCAGTAGGGGGATCACCAGGGAAAATACGGGTGGTCATAACCCTGAGAGGTGATGGGGAAACGAGCCTTCGGGCAAGCCAACTGGTCTTAATCATGCTGCCGAGAAAAACCTCTATGTGAGTCTCTCGGGTGTCCGTACCGCAAACCGACACAGGTAGACGGGGTGAGAATCCTAAGGTGCGCGAGAGAACCCCTGTTAAGGAACTAGGCAAAATGGCTCCGTAACTTCGGGAGAAGGAGTGCCTCCAAGTAGGTGAACGGACTTGCTCCGGGAGCTGAAGGGGGCCGCAGAGAAACGGCCTGGGCGACTGTTTACTAAAAACACAGGTCTCTGCTAAGTCGCAAGACGACGTATAGGGACTGACACCTGCCCGGTGCCAGTAGGTCAAGAGGAGAGGTTAGTCTTCGGACGAAGCTTTGAATCGAAGCTCTGGTAAACGGCGGCCGTAACTATAACGGTCCTAAGGTAGCGAAATTCCTTGTCGGCTAAATACCGACCTGCACGAATGGTGTAACGACTTGGGCGCTGTCTCAACAGGGGACTCGGCGAAATTGTAGTTCCGGTGAAGATGCCGGATACCCGCGACGGGACGGAAAGACCCCATGAACCTTTACTCCAGCCTGGTACTGGGTTTCGACTCAGTATGTGTAGGATAGGTGGGAGACTATGAAGCGGGAACGTCAGTTCTCGTGGAGTCGACCTTGAAATACCACCCTTGTTGCGTTGGAATTCTAACCTCGATCCTTGAATCAGGATTAGGAACACTGCCAGGTGGGAAGTTTGGCTGGGGCGGCCGCCTCCCAAAAGATAACGGAGGCGCCCAAAGGTTCCCTCAGCGCGGTTGGTAATCGCGCGAAGAGTGTAAAGGCATAAGGGAGCTTAACTGCGAGACATACAGGTCGAGCAGATGCGAAAGCAGGGCTTAGTGACCCGGCGGTTGCGCGTGGAAGCGCCGGAGATCAACGGATAAAAGGTACTCTGGGGATAACAGGCTTATCTCCCCCAAGCGTACATAGCGACGGGGAGGTTTGGCACCTCGATGTCGGCTCATCACATCCTGGGGCTGGACAAGGTCCCAAGGGTTTCCCTGTTCGGGAATTAAAGTCGGTACGCGAGCTGGGTTTAGAACGTCGTGAGACAGTTCGGTCCCTATCTGTCGTGGGCGTAGGATATTTGAGGAGAGCTGTCCCTAGTACGAGAGGACCGGGATGGACGAACCTCTAGTGTACCAGTTGTCTCGCCAGGGGCATCGCTGGGTAGCTATGTTCGGAAGGGATAAGCGCTGAAAGCATCTAAGTGCGAAGCCCACTCCAAGATGAGATATCCCGTGGGATAACCCACCTAAAGGCTCCTTGTAGACTACAAGGTCGATAGGTCACAGGTGTAAGCGCAGCAATGCGTTCAGCCGAGTGATACTAATCAGCCGTGAGGCTTGACCTTTTTAAACTTTTTTCAGCAGATCGCTTCTGTGCTTTGTTTTGGCGCTCAATTCATATTCGATTAAATTTTTCCTGGTGGCTATAGCGGAGGGGAAACACCTCTTCCCATTCCGAACAGAGAAGTTAAGTCCTCCAGCGCCGATGGTACTGCTTGGGAGACCTTGTGGGAGAGTAGGTCGTTGCCAGGAATATAAAAAAGCCCGGACATAAAAATCCGGGCTTTTTTTATATCATACAGGATCAAAAGAGTTCTTGACAAAACCCATTTGTTTTGCAATTATACGCGCCTTATTTTTCGAACTTTCAAAACGAGTATTTAATACTGATATAGGAGGTTACTGTGAATAGATATACACCTGAAAATATCAGGAATATCGCCCTCTCGGGACACGGCGGCACGGGCAAAACGTCCGTTGCCGAGGCCATGATGTTTTCTGCGGGTGCAACCAATCGGCTCGGCTCGGTCGATGAGGGAAATACGCTGTCAGATTATACCGATGCAGAGATTGCGCGCAAAAACTCTATCAGTACATCCATGTTGCACTGCGATTGGAAGGGCACCAAAATGAATGTTTTGGATGCTCCGGGTTATGCCGACTTTATTGGCGATGCAAAAACCGCGATTTGGGCATCTGATATTGCTCTTGCGCTGGTCAATGCGGCCAGTGGTGTAGAGATTGGAACGGATAAGGCGTTTGATTTTGCCGGTGAATTTAATCGCGCAACGGTGTTTTTAGTCAATCACGTCGATCGGGAGTTTGCCGATTGCGATGGTGCGTTTTCAGCAATTCAGGAACATTTTGGAAATGGGGCTGTTCCCTTTCAGATTCCGGTCAATGCCGGCGAAGGGTTTAATCAGATCATCGATGTTTTGCAGATGAAATTGGTAACCTATACCGATGGCAAAGCTGAAATTTCGGAGATTCCCGAGGAATGGCAAGATCAGGCTGAGGACTTGAGGGAACAGGTGGTTGAAGGGGTTGCTGAAAGTGATGATGACCTGATTGAGAGCTATTTAGAAGAAGGAGAATTGACAGACGAAGAGATTGCACAAGGGGTAAAAATTGGGATGGTCAATCGCACTTTGTTTCCCATTTTTGTGAGTGCTGCCAACAAAAATATCGGTGTTGACTTATTGCTCAATTTTTTGTCTGCATTCGCGCCAGGTCCGCTCGACTTGCCAATTCCCGCAGCATATAAAGAAGGGTCTGAAGAAGAAGTGACACTTGCCGTAAGCGATGATGATTCTTTGGCTGCCGTGGTGTTCAAAACGATTTCCGAGTCTGTAGGCGATTTGTCATTTTTGCGCGTGTATTCCGGTAGTGTCAAACCTGGCGACGACGTATTTAATCCCAACCGCCGAGCCAC
Organism: uncultured Latescibacterota bacterium; assembly: GCA_951812755.1. Lineage (GTDB taxonomy): Bacteria > Latescibacterota > UBA2968 > UBA2968 > UBA2968 > VXRD01. The sequence continues at coordinate 5,790,426 of OX638329.1, read as the reverse complement.
TGAGCGCATCGGTCAAATTTATTCGATGAGTGGCGGAAAGCGCGACGATATGGACGTTTTGGGCGCGGGTGATATTGGCGCGTTGATCAAGCTAAAGGACACGCATACGGGCAATACGCTTTGCAGCAGAAACGCGCGGTTGCAGATTCAGCCGGTCGAATTCCCACACCCTTTGATTCGCGTGGCCGTAGAAGCCAAATCGCGAGGCGACGAAGACAAAATTAGCGCGGGATTGCAAAGCATTCACGAAGAAGACCCGAGCTTTGTCGCCGGGTATGACTCGGAATTGCGACAGATTATTGCCCAGGGACAGGGCGAGTTACATTTGACGGTTGTGTTTGACAAGTTGAAGAGTAAGTTTGGCGTGGATGTCGAAGTGGCCGAACCTCGAATACCGTACCGCGAGACTATTCAATCGCGTGCAGAAGCTCAGTATCGACACAGAAAACAAAGCGGTGGACGCGGTCAATATGGCGAAGCTTATTTGCGCGTTTCGCCCAGACAGCGCGGTGATGGCTTCGAATTTATAGACGAAGTCGTAGGCGGTGCGATTCCCGGAAAATTTATTCCGGCTGTTGAAAAAGGTGTTGTAGAGACCATGCAACGCGGTGTGCTCGCCGGATATCCCGTTGTCGATACGCAGGTCACGGTTTACGATGGGTCCTTTCATCCGGTTGACTCTTCTGATATGGCTTTTAAGCTGGCCGGTTCCTTCGCATTTCAAAATGCATTTATGGATGCCAGACCCATTTTGTTAGAACCCATTTACAAAGTTAGCGTCGTTGTTCCCGATTCCTATATGGGGGATGTGATGGCGGATCTCAATGGGCGACGCGGGCGCATTCAAGGCATGGATCCCGAAGGCAATTTCCAGGTCATTCACGCCGAAGTTCCACTGGCCGATCTTTACAAGTATTCGACTTCTCTTCGTTCTATGACGCAGGGCACAGGCGATTATACCATGGCGTTTTCACACTATGAGTCTGCTCCCCACGATGTGACGCAAAAGGTTATTGATGCTTCTGAACACGATCGCGAGTTGGTAGAGGCATAGACGAATAGACGAATAGACGAATCAACAAAGCCGTCATTGCGGCATGGTGTTAGCCGCAATCCAGAGGTTTTGGGAGGATGGGCGGGGTTCGTTGATGAACTGGCTTGAGATACGGTCAGTTGTACACCGTTCCGTTGATTCGCTATAGGAGATGATGATGTCAGCCGGGCGCAGGTTCAGGGCGGCACTGGATGCAGAACGACCCTTACAGATTGCGGGTACTATCAATGCCGTATCTGCGCTGATGGCAAAACAGGCTGGATTTCGCGCGCTGTATCTTTCCGGTTCGGGCGTTGCTGCTGCCTCTTATGGATTGCCCGATTTGGGTATTACAACGCTGGACAATGTGGTCGAGGATGCTCGGCGGATTACCGATGTGGTGGATTTGCCGCTGCTGGTTGACATCGATACCGGGTTTGGCGGTACCTCTTTTTCTATAGGTCGCGCGGTAAAGACGCTGGAAAAAATTGGCGTTGCTGCTGTTCACATTGAAGACCAGGTGTTGCAAAAGCGGTGTGGACATCGCCCCGGAAAACAGGTGGTATCTGCCGAGGAGATGTGCGACCGAATCAAGGCAGCGGTTGATGCTCGATCAGATGGTGGGTTTGTGATTATGGCGCGAACCGATTCTGTGGCCAATGAAGGTTTGGAGCGCGGTCTCAATCGCGCCCAGGAGTACATTTCTGTTGGTGCCGATGCAATTTTTGCAGAGAGCTTGAGTTCACTGGAGAATTTCCGCACCTTTGCCCGCAATCTCTCTGTACCTGTGCTGGCGAATCTCACCGAGTTTGGGCAAACGCCTCTGTTTGGTCTGGACGAGATGAGAGGTGCGGGTGTCGCCATGGTGTTGTATCCTCTTACGGCGTTTAGAATGATGAATGCGGCTGCTTATCGGGCGTATAAGACGCTGCGGACACGGGGCGCGCAGGGCGCGTTGATAAACGAGATGCAGACGCGTGAAGAGCTCTACGAATTGCTGGATTATTACGCGTATGAGGCGCAGGTCAATCGACTTTATGGCGCGTGAATCGACTGAGGGAATTTTACGGGAAAAGGTCGTGAGTGAAAATGCTCACGACCTTTTTTGATAGGAGGATATTGTGAGCAAACAGACGGTAACAACAGGCCTGAGGGGCGTTAAAGCTGGCAATACATCGATTTGTACTGTGGGGGCAGAAGGTCACGGTTTGCACTATCGGGGCTATGCTATTGAAGACCTATCACAATATGCCTGTTTTGAGGAGATCGTGCATTTGTTGTTGTGGGATGCACTGCCCACTCAAAGGGAATTGGATGCGTTGAAGACGCAGTTGCGGGCGCACCGGCAGTTGCCGGATCTGGTTGTACAGGTTCTGCGTTCGCTGCCTTCAGACGCGCATCCGATGGATGTTTTGCGAACCGGTGTGTCGGCGCTTGGTATTGCCGAGCCAGAGCGGGATTTGGAGGACACTTTGGCTGTGCGGCTTATAGGTGCATTGCCCTCTATGCTGGGGGTCTGGCATCTGGGTGCTGATATTTTGGATGTGGATGTGGATGATCACGCGACTTATATCTTGCATATGCTCAAAGCGGAGACGCCTTCGGAGTTGGAATGTCGGATGATGGATGCGTCGTTGATTTTATATGCCGAGCACGAGTTTAATGCCTCGACATTCACGGCGAGAGTATGCGCCTCTACACTTGCTGATTTTTATGGATGTATTACCGGGGCAATTGGCACTTTGAGCGGACCTTTGCACGGGGGTGCAAACGAGCGGGCAATGGAATTGATCGAGCAGTTCGAAACTCCCGAAGACGCGGCCAGGGGTGTGCGCGAGATGCTGGCGCGCAGAGAATTGATTATGGGGTTTGGGCACGGGGTTTATCGCGTGCGAGACCCGCGCAATGCGATTATTAAAGATTGGGCGCGTCAGGTGAGTGAAGCAATGGGCGATATGAGTCTGTACGAGATTTCTGAAGCGATTGAGCGGGTTATGTGGGATGAAAAAAAGCTGTTTCCAAATCTGGATTTTTATTCGGCAACAGCGTATCATATGGCCGGTATTGAGACGGCGCTTTTCACACCTGTATTTGTACTCAGTCGCTGTAGCGGTTGGGCTGCTCATGTGATGGAACAGCGGGCGGATAATAGGCTGATTCGGCCCCTGGCGGAATACACGGGGGTAGAGGCGCGAGATTATGTGCCGATAGAATTAAGAATTAAGAAGCTGTTTTAAAATTAATACCTGATGTTACGCATGTCAGGCGTTTTGTCATGCTGAGCGTAGCCGAAGCATCTTTTCCACCTGAGTTGGTAAGAGATTCTTCGACTCCGCTACGCTCCGCTCAGAATGACAGGGCAATAGAGCATAGACGGGGAGGGGCAGAATGAGTTTTAAAACAGCTTCTAAGAATTAAGAATTAAAAATTAGGGGTTGGGTGGTTGCGTGGGCTAATAGCTCGAGGAATGCTATGGATGATCGGATGCCGGATAGAGAACTGGTGGCTATTGCACAGTACGTGCTGGATTGCGACGTGAATTCTGCGGAGGCTTTTCAGACGGCTCGATTGTGTCTGATGGATAGTTTGGGGTGTGCGGTGTTGGCGTTGCGGTTTTCCGAGTGTACGAAGATGCTCGGTCCCGTGGTGCCGGGAACGGTTGTGCCGTGCGGTGCGCGGGTGCCGGGAACTGATTACGTACTCGACCCGGTGACTGCTGCGTTTAATATTGGGACAATGGTGCGTTGGCTGGATTTTAACGATACGTGGTTGGCGGCTGAGTGGGGTCATCCTTCGGATAATCTGGGTGCGATTCTCGGTGTGGCGGATTGGGTGTCGCGCACGCAACGCGCACAGGGGAGAGATACACTGGTTATGAGGGATGTGTTCGTGGCGATGATCAAGGCGCACGAGATTCAGGGCGTGATGGCATTGGAAAACAGTTTTAATGCTCGGGGGCTGGACCATGTGATTTTGGTGAAGTTGGCGAGTGCGGCGGTTTCTGCTGGTCTGTTGGGATGTGATGAGGGGCAGATCGTCAATGCATTGTCGCAGGTGTGGTGCGATTTGGGACCTTTGCGAACTTATCGCCATGCACCCAATACTGGTTCGCGCAAGAGTTGGGCGGCGGGAGATGCGACAGCGCGTGGCGTATTTTTGGCATTGCAGACAAAACGCGGTGAGATGGGATACCCAACGGCTTTGTCTGCACCTGTATGGGGTTTTTATGACCGCTTGTGGAATGGTGACCGGTTTCAGTTTCAACGTTTGTATGGTTCTTATGTGATGGAAAATGTGTTGTTCAAGGTGTCTTTTCCCGCCGAATTTCACGCACAGACAGCGGTAGAAGCCGCGTTTGCATTGCACAATGAGGTGGCACCGCGTTTGGAGGCTGTCGAGCGGGTGGTGATCGAGACACACGAGGCTGCCGTAAAAATTATCGATAAGATCGGTCCGCTGTACAATCCGGCAGATCGGGACCACTGCTTGCAATATATGGTGGCTATAGGGCTGATTTTTGGCGATTTGACCGCAGATGACTACGCAGAGGAGCGCGCAGAGGACGCGTGCATTGATGCGTTGAGAGAGAAGATGATGGTGGCGGAAAACGCGCGGTTTACGCGGGATTATCACGATCCTCACAAGCGGTCAATTGCCAATACCGTGCAGGTGTTTTTCAAAGATGGATCGGCGACAGAGGCCGTGACGGTGGAATATCCCATTGGGCATCGTAGAAGGCGGCAGGAGGCCGCGCCCTTGCTGGTGGAAAAGTTTGTGGAAAATATGACGACGCGGTTTGAGATGCGGCAGGTGCGAGATATGTTGGCTGTGTTTGAAGGGTCAGATTTGGACGCCATGCCTGTGTGGGAATTTATGGATTTGTTACAGATCCGCGCGTCTTAAATCGCGTATTTCCTATTGCACAATGTCGGGGTTCTGACTACATTTGGATCAAGGTAATAGGAGACCTATAAATAAAGGAGTATGGCAGGATGGCTGGACATTCTAAATGGGCAAATATCAAGCATCGCAAGGGCCGTCAGGACGCGGCCCGGGGCAAGGCGTTTACCAAACTGATTCGAGAGATTACCGTGGCTGCCCGCGAGGGTGGCGGCGATGAAGCGAATAACCCTCGTCTGCGTGCGGCTGTTCTGAGTGCGAAGGCGGAAAATATGCCCATGGTCAATATCGAGCGTGCGGTTAAAAAGGGTACGGGAGAGCTTGAAGGCGAGTCTTATGAAGGTGCGATTTACGAGGGCTACGGACCGGGTGGTGTGGCCATGTTTGTCGAAACGCTGACGGATAATCGCAATCGCACGGTATCTGAAGTGCGGCATTTGTTTAGCAAATACAACGGCAGTATGGCCGAAAGTGGTTCTGTGGCGTGGGTGTTTGAGCAAAAGGGTGTGATTTTAGTGCCCAAAGAGGGTGTGGAAGAGGAAGAGATAATGCTGGTGGCGTTAGATGCCGGTGCCGAAGATATTGCAGAAGAAGAGAATGTCTATGAAATTTACGCCTCTCTCCCCGATTTTGAAGGCGTACGCAGGGCGATTGAAGATGCGGGTATTGAGATTGAACGCGCTGAATTGACGCGCGTTCCGCAAAGTACTGTGCCCGTTGAAGGCAAAACCGCGCAGCAATTGTTGACTTTGATGGAAATGTTCGAAGACAATGACGATGTGCAGCGGGTATATGCCAATTTTGAGATTGACGATAGTGAACTATCAGCCCTGACAGTTTGATCCCCTCTCTCCCAATCCCTCTTTTTATTTGCGTCATCTGCGTCATCTGCGGATCACACTTCATTCGAAAGGTGGCTTGCGTGATCATCCTGGGTATTGATCCGGGTAGTGTGGTGACTGGTTTTGGTCTGGTTGAACACCAGAACCGGAAAAATCGGTTGCTGCAATGCGGCTGTATTCGCCCCGGTAATAAATTGTCTTTTCCCCGGCGCTTGCTCTATATCTACGATCACTTGCTCGCACTGATCGCGGATGCAGGTCCGCATGAAGTCGCGCTTGAATCTGTTTTTTACGGTGTCAATACGCAATCGCTGATTAAGTTGTGTCAGGCGCGTGGGGCTATTGTGACGGCGCTGGCCAATTCCGATCTGCCCATTTTTGAATACGCGCCCCGCGAGGTGAAAAAAGCCGTTGTGGGCCGGGGCAGTGCGTCCAAAGAGCAGGTGCAATTTATGATTCAGCGATTGCTTGGGAAAGAAGCACTGGATCAGGGATTTGATGCGACAGATGCCGTGGCGATTGCCCTGTGCCACGCGCATCAGAAGGTTGCCGCACGAGGGCCTGGAATAGGGAAAAATAAACTGGCAGAGAAGATCGAGGCATTGAAGCAGGACGGCAGAGAACAGAGTCGATTTGATGAGAAACTCAAGGAAATCGGCGTGAATGCCAGGTCGCGACGGCGATTGAACAGAAGGGGAAGATGATACAATGATTGCGTTTTTAGAAGGGCAACTGGTCGAAAAACATCCGACTCATGTTATTGTCGATGTTCAGGGCGTGGGGTATCACGTCAATATTTCACTGGCGAGTTATGAATCGCTTTTGGTTGAGGATGGGTGCGTCACTGTGCTTACGCATCTCTATGTGAGAGAAGACGCGATGACGCTTTACGGATTTGCCTCGGTGTCCGAGCGCGATTTGTTTGAGCGCCTGATCGCGGTTTCGGGTATTGGGCCACCGATGGCATTGAAAATTTTGTCCGGTATTCCCATTGCGGATTTCAGGCGGTTGGTCGCCGCAGAAGATGCCCAGGGGTTGACGCGCATCAAGGGTATTGGTCAAAAACTCGCGCAGCGTCTGGTGCTGGAAATGAAGGATAAAATTGGCGATATTGCGCCCGAAGATTTTACATCCGATGCCGTGGGGCATGCAGATCCCGATGTGTTGGACGAAGCCGCTGCTGCCCTATCGGGTCTGGGCGCGAATCCGGTGCAGGCGCGCAAAATTGTTGCGACTGTTTTACAGGAGATGGGCGACGACGCGCCGATTGAGGAAGTGATTAGGCGGGCATTGAGAAACATCTAAACCTGCATGGGTTGTGTACATAAAGAAACGTGGATATGTAGGGGCGGGTTTCTAACCCGCCCGTATTTAGCTGTCATAAGGCTATTTTATGGATGAACGATTTACCGATCCCGAGTTTCAGGATGGCGACGAATTTGAGCGCGATCAACGGATTCGTCCGATTCGATTTGACGATATGGTCGGGCAAGAAAAGGCGAAGACGAATTTGCGTATTGCTGTAGAGGCTGCGCATCATCGCAATGAGGCTATGGATCACATTTTGTTGCACGGGCCTCCCGGTCTGGGCAAAACGACGATGGCTTATGTGATAGCGCACGAGCTGGGGGTTGAAATTCATGTGACATCGGGACCGGTACTGGAGCGCCCGGCTGATCTGGCGGGGATTTTGACGAATTTGAATGAGCGCGATGTGCTGTTTATCGACGAGATTCATCGCATGAATCGGGTGGTAGAAGAACATTTGTATTCGGCAATGGAGGATTTTACGCTGGATATTATGATCGATAGCGGGCCGAGTGCCAGGTCGTATCAAATTCCGCTGGAACCCTTTACTATGGTGGGCGCAACAACGCGATTGGGACTGCTCACAGCGCCGATGCGAACGCGCTTTGGGTTGCTGGAGCGGCTGGATTTTTACGCTCCGGAAGAGTTGCAGGCCATTGTGGTGAGGGCGGCGCGTATTTTGGGTATTGAGATTGAAAAGGATGCCGCGCGTGTGATTGCCCACAGGTCGCGGGGAACAGCGCGCATTGCCGGGCGTCAGTTGTCGCGGTCTCGCGATTATGCACAGGCGCGCGCCGATGGGGTGATTACAGAAGAAGTTGCGGTTAAGGCACTGGCTTTGTTGGGGGTGGATAAAAAGGGGTTGGATGAAATGGATCGGCGATTGTTGGAAACGCTGATCGATAAATTCGACGGGGGTCCCGTTGGTTTGAATAATCTGGGGGCTGCGCTGAGTGAGGAGATGGATACGCTCGAGGAAGTGTATGAACCCTATCTGATTCAGGAGGGGTTGCTGGTGCGCACGCCTCGGGGGCGACAAGCGACGGCGCGGGCGTATTTGCATTTGGGGAAGACGCCGCCCGAAGATGAGTCGCAAAGTAGGTTATTTTGAGGTACGACGTTGTAGGGGCGAAAAATTTTTCGCCCCATAAAATTTTTCGCCCGATGTTGTAGGGGCGAGGCATGCCTCGCCCGTTTGATTGACAAAGGTTTTGCAAGTTGAAATTTTTTTTGGGTATTGAGACTTCAACAGCGGTATGCAGTGTGGCTCTGGCCTGCGATGCTCGCGTGGTTGTGGAATACACGTTGGAATTGGGATCGCATCATTCGGAACGGTTGCAGCCGATGGTTGAGATGGTGTTGCGAGAGGCGAGTTTAAGTGTTGGCGATCTGGATGGTGTGGCTGTGGCTGCTGGCCCCGGTTCGTTTACGGGGTTGCGTATCGGTATGGGCCTGGCAAAGGGGTTGTGTCGCGGTGCAAATCTTGTGTTTGTGTGCGTGTCAACTCTTGCGGGCATGGCTTTTGGGACAGGGGTAGAGGGGATGCCCGTTTGTCCAATGCTGGATGCTCGGCGAGGCGATGTGTATGCGGGGGTATATGATCTCGTAGGGGGGGATCCGATTTCGAGAATGCCCGATCGGGCAGATGCGGTTTCCAGTTGGGTCACATGTCTGCCGCGTCCCGTGACCGTGGTGGGAGATGGTGCCTGGGTTTATCGCGATGTTGTTGTCGATGCGTTGGGACGAGATGCGTATTTTGCAAATGCAACTCTGGGTCGCCCCACTGCTGGGGCTGTTGCGCTGCTGGGGCAGGTGCGTTGCGAACGGGGAGAGGTGGATGATGCGGAGACGGCAGAGCCTTTTTATTTGCGGCGAACACAAGCAGAGCGCGTGCGAGAAGCGCGTTTGAATGGTGATGGATAATCCGATGATGCCCGAACTGGTGGAGATGGTCCCTTCGCATTTCGACCGGGTTATAAAAATTGAAAGGGCAGTTTTTCCCTCTCCCTGGAAACGCCGCGATTTTGAGTTTGCGCGCAATCGCAAAAACGGTTTTTGCCGGGTGGTTATGGTCGAGTGCGAGATTGTGGGCTATGTCGTGGGGTTTTTGATTGATCGGGAGTTTCATCTGGCGAATTTGGCTATTGCGCCTGATTTACAACAGAGGGGATTGGGGAGAAAGACGATAGAAGCTGTATTTGATCTGTTGGAGACAAAGGCGCGCGTGGTATCTCTGGAAGTGCGTATGTCTAATTGGGTTGCGATAGATCTCTATAAGAAGATGGGGTTTGAGACTATAGCGATCAGAAAAGCTTATTATACAGACCCTCGCGAAGATGCGCTCGTGATGTTAAAACCGCTCAATACCCGATTATCCGATTGGGTGTCGCAGGTGTTTGAAGTGTGATCCGCAGAAAAAAACGCGAATAATTTGAGCGTTTTTCGCAGATGGACGCAGATGTGTAGGGGCGAGGCATGCCTCGCCCGTCATTGCGGGCTGACCGCTGGGGGTGTGGTGTTGAGGGGCCTTTAGTCGCCCCAGAACAAATTGTGCCCTTGCCCGGGGAACCATAAGAGATCGACGCTCATGCTCACAATGAGCGATAGGGTGTATCCCACAATCATGCCGATGAAAAAGGGTTTTGCCCTGCGATATAGCGCGATTCCTCCCAGGCGAAAAATAACAAATTTAATTAGATAGGTGAGAAATACAGATAAAATAGCGGTGCGTGCCGAATAAAAGGTTACGACTGTAAAACCGATGGGATGGAGAGGCCACCAGGTGAATCGGTATTGGCACAGGGTTAAGATGCCCATTGCCAATGCGCCAAATACCGTAAATGCCATTCGAAGACCGTAATGGGTCTCTTTGCCAATGTCGCGGATGGACGATACAATGCCATCGTAATAACGCGGCGCGGCAACCCGAAACATGTACGAGCCAAAATTAAATGCGCCGTCGGTATAGCCCAGATAAATTGTCGATGCGGCGGCGGCGATGAGCGAAAACACAAATGCAAATGCGATGGTCAAGCCCAATACACGCGCCCGATTGCCCAGACCAATACTCAATCGCGCGGCATGGGCGGCAGCGGGCATGGTAAAGCTTTTGCCATTTTGATACATGCTGCCCACTTGTTGCCGCATGGCAATTGTGTTTGATGATAGTGAATCGGGGGGTGCGAATCCCATAATGCCCGTGCCCAGGCTGCTGGGCGATTCCAGGAATACGAGTCCAGTCATTGCTACGATTTTGGCAAATCCGGTGTAAAAAACAAACCAGAACACCGCGACCAATACCGCCCAAAATGGTGTCATACCACCTTTGAACAACCAGAACATGATAAATAGCGCACAGGCGAGAAATGTGGTGACCGCTGTGCGGTAGGACATCAATTCGTTCCGGTCGTCCATATTTTTTGTTTGGTGAAATGCCTGTTGGAAGACCGCTTTCAGGTGGTGCCGCGCAATCCACAATCCCCACAGACAAAATACGATAAATCCCCCCAGTGCCTGCTGTCGCGTGCCGGCAAATTCACCGAGGCCCTCGGCCAGGCCCAGGCGATTGGTCATCCCTATTTGTAGCCAGGTGAATATCCAGAATACCCAGATCGAAAATAAGACCTGTAAATCGGTAAAATACGCAAATCCGATAATCAAAAAGTTGAGCCGTCCGTGCAGGAAGGGCACGTACCGTCCCAATGAGATTGTGTGATTCTGAATCCCTATGGTAATCACGGGGAAGCTGGGGTCGAAGTAGCCGATGATGTACCACAGGACGATAATTGAGGGAATGGAAAAGCCGGCCCAGAATAGCGGCTGTTTCATGTATTCGGGAAATCCTTTTGGCCCCGCTGTCTCTGCCAATTCTTCGGCGACTTGTGCAAAGGGAAATGGCAACCGCTCTTGCTCGACCCATTGCCGGCGCAAGATCGTTGCCAATGCGACCGATCCCAGGCCGAGTGCGGCGATAAAGCTCAGCCACCAGAATGTGGGACGTATCCAGATTGCCCAGGGAATCGTTGCGTTGCGAGGTAGGCCCTCGTAAAACCAGGCCAGTTGCTCTTTGGCATCTTCGACGACGAGATAGGGTTGAACGAGGCCAAAGACGTATTCTTCCCAGAGATTTTCCGGTGTTGCCATGTAGTGCATTACGGCATAGGTTGCCAGTACGCGTCCGAGCAATTCATTGATGGACATGCTCACGTAGCCCACGGCAAAAATGAAGATCAATTCCCAGGGTTGTAATGCACATCCCAGAGCGCGGAGCACGGGATTTACGATAAAGATCAGTACCAGAAATGGCATAAAAATACCCATCGGTATCATGCCTTCGACCAGTGATATGGTGTGCATGTAATGATGGGTATAGGGGATGATTGCGTTGATTGATACCGTGATAAACACGGCCAATGCAATTGCCCACCAGGGCGATCGTTGCGTCAGGGGTTGGGGTTCCTGTATGTCGGTTGTTTGAACTGACACAATAAGTCAGGCTCCTTAAATCAACGAATCTGCGGAACGGTGTACAACTGGCCGTATCTCAGGCCAGTTCATCAACGAAGCCGTCATTGCGGCATGGTGTTAGCCGCAATCCAGAGGTTTTGGGTGGTGGGGCGGGATGAACTGCTGGCGCAGTTGTACCCCGCTCCGTCTATTCGTCTATTCGCGCTTTTTATTTCGGAAATCCCTCTTTGCGAATGCGTTCGCCCACTGCGAGCAGTACTGGTACATCTTTTTCATCGAGTGATCCATCGGGCAGAGGACCGGTATTTAGCAATAAATTGCAACCGCCTTCCCGCGCTGCTGTCAATGCCTTCCAAACTTCTTCCTCATCTTTGTGGTGGCCTCCTTCGGCGAGATAGCCCCAGGATACGCCTTTTCCTCCTGGTCCAGAACACATTGTCGTACAGATTTCCATGGGCTTGTCTGCCTGTTCTACGGCTTGATGTTCAGGGGCCTGAAAGTCTTCGGTGCCCAGCAGGCCCTGCTTGTAGGAGACCAGTACCTGTGGTTGTACGCTGTGGATGTAGTCGTAGAGTTCCTGGCACTTAAATTTTGGTCTGTCACCGTTGTTGGGAACGGCTATCCCATCCAGCCAGATTGCAGCTACGGGTCCGTAATTTGTGAGTAGTTCTGTGATTTGCGCCTGCATAAAGTCGAGGTATATTTGCAGGTTGTGCGCGGAGCCAGTGGCATAGCTCGGTTCGGGTGGATCGTATTTGGGTCTTGCTTGTCCACCCCATTCGTCGTTGTTGGGGGCATGTGGATGTTTCCAATCCCGTCCGTGGGAGTAGTACAAACACAATCCGAGTGCGTGTCGATCACACGCTTCGGCGAGTTCTTTGATCAAATCGCGGCCCGCTGGGGCATTGGTGCTGTTAAAATCCGTTTCCGCTGTGTCGAATAGGCAAAATGAATCGTGATGTCGCGTGGTGATGTTGATGTATTTCATTTCGCAGTCAACGGCAAATTGTGCTATGCGCTCGGCATCGAATTTTTCAGCGGTGAAGTCGTTCATGAGTTTTGCATATTCGGCAACGGGGATGAGTTCCCGCAATTGCACCCATTCGTGCCGTCCTATCAGAGAGTAGAGTCCATAGTGTAAAAATAAACCGTAACGGGCTTCGCGGAACCATTGTAGCGCAGCAGCACGAGGGTTATCGGCGTAAAGGTCGGCGTAATTTTTCAAATAGTTGGGGATGTTGTTCATGAGCGTCTCCTCTATAGATTGTAGGGGATTCTGGGGTTTTTGTCATGCTGAGCGGAGCCGAAGCATCTTTTACCCATACACTCCGTTCAGGCAGCAGGGACATGCAATCCATACTTTTGTGCTTTTTGTGGCTATTCAAAAAGTATTCGAACTATGCTTGTAAGAATTCAGGTACGCTGAAGTACCGCTCGCCCGAGTCGCAGATTATAGTTGCGACCCGCTTGCCCGGTCCCAGGTCGCGGGCAATTTGCAGGGCGGCAAATACATTTGCTCCGGCTGATATGCCGGCCAAAATGCCTTCTTCGCGACCCAGTTTCCGAGCTGTTTTGATGGCGTCTTTATCGCGTACACATATCAGGGCGTCAAAAATATCGCGGTTGAGTACTGAGGGAATGAATCCAGCACCGATGCCCTGGATGCCGTGTAGGCCAGCTTCTCCGCCCGATAGGACCGGGGATTTGGTGGGTTCGACGGCGATTATGCGTATATGGTCTAATTCGGCTTTTAAGACCTCGCCCACGCCTGTGATGGTTCCGCCCGTGCCTATTCCGGCTACAAAAGCATCGAGGTGCCCGTCAATGGCTGCTAATATTTCTCGGGCGGTGGTTTGGCGGTGTATTTCCGGGTTGGCCGGGTTGTTAAATTGCTGTGGCATAAAGGTGGTTTCGGGTGACTCATTTACGATTCGTTCGGCTTCTGAGACGGCGCCGGGCATGTCGAGTTCTCCCGGTGTTAATATCAATTCGGCACCGTAACTTTCGAGCAGGTCGCGTCGCTCCCGGCTCATAGAATCAGGCATGGTTAGAATCAGGCGATAACCGCGCGCTGTGGCGACCATTGCCAGACCGATGCCCGTGTTGCCGCTGGTCGGTTCCACGATGGTCATGCCCGGCTTTAAGTGTCCGTCGCGTTCTGCAGCGTCGATCATGGATAGGGCAATGCGGTCTTTTACCGTGCGGGCCGGATTTAAGGATTCCATTTTGACGACGACTTCGGCCATGTCGGATGTCGCCAGACTGTTTAAGCGTATCAGGGGCGTGCCGCCGATCAATTGCATGAAATCATCGACAACGACGTTATTTTCAGGCATGTATTTTTCCTTTTTTTACCATCCGCCTACCTGCGTTCGATCTACGACGTCTTTGGCGAGCATTCGCAACGCGTCGCCGATGCCTTGTGTGCGGGCGAGGTCGCGTTGGCTTGCCGCATCGTAAATGCCGTAACCGCGCATGCGGTCCAGTTCCCAGAGTGTTTGCTTTTCCCGCGTGTCGTAAAAGGCCATTTTTACAAAGATGGAAATTTGATATTGTTCAGCACCCGCTTGACCGCCATAGGTAAAGGGTTCTTCTTTGATTTCGAGGACCGTGCCTTGCAATATGGCATCGGCCTGGTCTTCTTCGACGACGCGCAAGGCCGCATCAGAGACAAATCCCTGAATTAAGCTGTCTGTCAATGCCTGGTGAATACCGGCTTCGAGGCTTTCGTTGTCGAGTAGCGGTACAGCGACGGAGCGGATGCCACCACTACCCGTGGCTGATGTGGAGTAATAAGCACAACTCAAAGGTAGATACATGATGAGCAGTAAGCAATAAGCCGACCACTTTTTTGATGCGCTCAACTTTTTTCCTCCGCATGTACTATACATAAGAGCCGTCATCGCGGCAGGATTTTAGCCGCGATCCAGAAGGTTTTTTGTTGTGCTTCGCCTATGTGCTGATCGCTACAGGTCAGCTATTATCTGTTGCCTGATCCTCTTCTTCTGCCTGCGCTTCTGATGCTGTGTCTTCGGTGCTATTATCCGACGCTTGTTCTTCCTCTGTTTGCTCTTCTGGTGTTCCATCCTTTTTGAGTTCATCCACATAATTCATTCGCAGTTCAAATAAGGCGTGTTCCAGTAGTCTTTGCTCATTGTCGTTTAAGTTGCCTTTTGTTTTTTCGTCCAGCATGCCGAGGAGGTCAATCATGTTTTTGGCTTGTTCCAGGTTGCGCTCAATCTGGTTGGTCATGGGATTTATGACTTTGCCCAGGTTTTGCAATGCCATGCCCTGAAACATCATGACCAGTTGCATGAATAACAATTCGTTTTGTTGATCTTGTGTTGGTATGTTCTGGTCGGCCATTTCTGTGCTCTCCTTCCCGTTTTGGTTGCAGATATATTGGGCTTTAATATTTCAAAACTTCTTATAGATGTCAAGGCGATGTTCGCTGCTCTGTAAATGTACGAGAAATACGCGCTTATCAGGTTGCACAAAAATTTGATTATGAGTATTTTTTTAGAACTTGCATGTCCAATCTTTCTTATTTGGAGGATCTTCCATGAGTGCGGTTGCATTACAAACAGACCAGGATGCTCTTACGCTTCATTTCAGGCCTGTATTGCACATGGACAGGCATGAGTTTTTTGAATTTTGCCAGGCCAATCCCGATCTGAGAATGGAACTCACTTGCGAAGGAGATGTGATTATTATGCCGCCAATGGGGAGCAAATCTGGACAGCGCAATTTTGGACTTATCGGCCAATTTTATAATTGGATACAATCTGATGAAACGGGTTTTGGCTTTGATTCGTCCGCGGGTTTTACGCTTCCCAATGGTGCTGTGCGTGCTCCGGATCTGGCATGGATTCGAAAAGAGCGGTGGGAGGTGCTTTCAGAAGATGAACAGGAGGAGTTTGCTCCGGTTTGTCCCGATTTTGTCGTCGAACTGCTTTCTCGAACGGATCGCCTTGAGACCATAAAAGATAAGATGCAGGAATATATCGATAATGGCGCGCAACTCGGCTGGCTCATTGATCCGAGAGAGCGAGATGTTTATGTTTATCGTCCAGATGAAGAGGTCGTTTGTCTGTCCGATCCGGAAACCATTTCTGGCGATTCCCTGTTGCCCAATTTTGTACTCGATGTTCGCAGGCTCTGGGAATAGGTTAGCGGTCAGCGCGTATCAACCTCATACATGATCAACCCCATCAACAGCGCCGTCATCGCGGCATGGTTAAAGCCGCGATCCATAAGGTTTTGATTGTCATTATGGCATGCTTAAAGCCGCCACGCGCACGCCGAAGGCATGGCGAAGCCACACCATGACGCCAGTTATCCAGAAGTTATAGCTCGCAAGCGCGCCAACACGTTTTCCGCGTCGTTATACCCCCGGGTGATAAAGGTTACGGACGCATTGTTTTTTATGACGAGACTTGGAAATTGATTGGCATTCATTGATCGCCTGATGTTAAATCCATCCTGCATCTGTTGTTCGATTTCGGGTGAGGATAGATCGCGTGCAAATCGCTTTGTGTCTAATCCGATTTCACCCGCCAATGCGACGAGGACTTCTGCATCGGATGGATTGCGCGCTTCACGATAATAGGCGCGTTGAATCGCGTCGAACATCGCTGTTCCTTCCCCTTGATTTTGAGCCGCGTAAAATGCCCTGCAAGATGGATATGTGCATCGCCGTGGTTTGCATTTTTCCCAAAAGTCCCAGTTAAAACTCGCGCCTGTTATGGCTGCGACTTCACGCCATGCGCGCTGGATATGCGCCTGCATCGCATCGGGCATAGGGTCATCGGTGTCGCGCGCCAATCCACCCATGATATATACGGGTGATAATTCTTCGGGGACGGCTTCTTTTACTTTTTCGAGCACTGGCTGAAATCCCCAGCACCAGGAACACATGGGGTCGGCGACGTAATAAAGTGTTTTCATTGTTTTCTCCTGTTTTATTTTTCAACATAATGAGAAAGTGATGTTTTGCCAAGATCTCTAATTTTGACCTTTGTCGCCAAAGCCTCCCAAAAACTATTTGCATGGCGTTCTCATGCGCCATATCTTGCGATAGAGTGTAAGTCTATTTTTTCTTTCCCCTTTTCAAAGGAGGCTTGCGTGAAAATTGAAGTCACTGTGAACGGGGAGCATCAAAGCTACGACGTAGAACCGCGGATGTTGCTCGTGCATTTTTTGCGCGATGTCGTCGGGCTTACTGGCACGCACGTGGGCTGTGAGACCAGCCTTTGTGGCGCGTGCAGTGTGATGCTCAATGGAGATGCTGTCAAATCGTGTACGATTTTGGCAGTGCAAGCCGATGGTGCTGAAATTACTACCATTGAGGGCCTGGCCCAAAATGGTGAATTGCACCCCATTCAGGAAGGCTTCTGGGAATGTCACGGATTGCAATGCGGTTTTTGTACCCCGGGCATGATTATTGCCGCGCACCAGCTTTTAGAACGCAATCCCAAACCCAGTGAAGCCGATATTCGTCGCGGTATAGAAGGCAATTTGTGCCGCTGTACAGGGTATCAACACATTGTCGATGCGGTTCAGTACGCGTCGAAAAAAATGACCACATAGGAGGCGCCCCATGCCTATTAGCAAATCTGTTGGCGCCCGTATTAAGCGCCGCGAAGATCCCCGAATGATTCAGGGCCTTGCACATTATGTCGATGACATCCAACTGCCCAATTTGTTGCATGTCGCGATCTTGCGAAGCCCTTATGCTCATGCGCGCATCAATGGTATTAATACCGATGCGGCTCAAAATTTATCCGGCGTCAAGTCTGTTGTCACTGGCGATGATGTCAAAGACGTCATTGGTGGAATTCCCTGTGCGGCTACAGATCCCGAGGGGTTTCCCGGCATTAAGGTGCCCCACCATCCCGTGCTTGCAACTGGAAAGGTGCGTTTTGTTGGCGAACCCATCGTCGCTGTGGCAGCGACTGATGCGTACATTGCCCAGGATGCACTGGATTTGATTGAGGTCGATTACGAACCTCTCGATGCCATCAATTCGGCTGATGCGGCTTTTGCCGATGGCGCGCCTATTATCCACGAAGATTGGGACGATAATATGGCTTTTACCTGGAGCATTGCCGGGGGCGATGTTGACGCGGCTTTTGCCGAGGCCGATCAAGTCGTCAGCCAGCGGATTGATCATCAACGGCTGGTTCCCAATCCAATGGAGACGCGGGGTGTGGTTGCCCAATACTTGCCCGGCAAAGACCAGCTCAACTTGTGGTCATCTACACAAATTCCCCATCTTTTGCGCACGCAAATATCCGTTATGCTCGGTATGGCCGAAAATCATGTGCGCGTTATCGCGCCCGAAGTGGGCGGTGGCTTTGGCTGCAAACTCAATGTGTATGCCGAAGAAGCCCTGCTCGGGCATATGGCGAAATATCTCGTGCAACCCGTCAAGTGGATTGAGGGCCGCCGTGAAAACTTTTTGCATACGATTCACGGACGCGACCAGACCGGAGATGTCGAACTTGCGGTCAAAAACGACGGCACGATTCTCGGTCTCAAATACACGGTTTCGGCTGATGTGGGGGCTTATTATCAATTGCTCACGCCAGCCATTCCCACGCTTACGGGTTTGATGCTGTGCGGTTCTTACACATTTAAAAATGTGCAGATGAATCTCACGGCCGCTTTTACGAACAAGATGGCGACGGATGCCTATCGGGGTGCGGGACGTCCCGAAGCTACGTATCTCATTGAGCGCATGATCGATGTGGTGGCGCACGATCTGGATCTGGATCCTCTGGAGGTGCGGCGCAAAAACTTTATTGGTAAAGACGCCTTTCCCTATGAAACGGGAACCGCTGTGGCTTATGATAGTGGCGACTACACGGCTGCGCTCGACAAAGCGCTTAAGATGGCGGATTACGAGGCTTTGCGCGAGCAACAGGCAAAATTGCGCGAAGAGGGGCGATATCTCGGTATTGGATTTTCCACTTATGTGGAGATCTGCGGGATGGGTCCTTCTGCTGCGATGCCCGCGGGTGGTTGGGAAAGCAGTACTGTGCGTGTAGATCCCACGGGCAAGGTAACCGTGCTCACGGGTGTATCGCCCCACGGACAGGGACAGGAGACCACTTTTGCCCAGCTTATTGCCGATGGTCTGGGCGTTGATATTGACGATATTCGCATTATCCACGGCGATACCGATACTGTGCAATACGGTATTGGTACATTTGGTAGCCGCGCGACGGCGGTAGGTGGTACGGCGATGGTTCACGCGATGGGCAAGGTGAAAGACAAAGTGATCAATATCGCCGCGCATCTGCTGGAGAGCAATCCGCAGGATATCGTGGTTGAAGACAACAAATACTGCGTTCAGGGTGCGCCCGAGTCGGGTCTCACATTGGGTGAAATCGCGATGGTAGCTCACGTGGGTGTGCAACTCCCCGAGGGCACAGAACCCGGTCTCGCCGAATCGCACTTTTTTGAGCCGCCAAACTTCACCTATCCTTTTGGCACGCATATCGCCGTGGTCGAGGTGGATGCCGATACGGGTGAGGTCGAGATACAGCGTTATATCGCTGTTGACGATTGCGGGAATATTATCAATCCGTTGATTGTTGAAGGACAGGTACACGGCGGTATTGCGCAGGGTGTGGGACAAGCCCTTTACGAGGAAGCCATTTACGACGAAAGCGGGCAGATGATCACCGGTTCATTTATGGATTATGCCTTGCCCAAAGCGCACAATTTCCCGCGCTTTGAACTGGCAAATACGGTTACGCCTTCACCCGTTAATCCGATGGGTGTCAAAGGTGTGGGCGAAGCGGGTACGATTGGTTCTACGCCCGCGATAGCCAATGCGGTGATTGACGCGCTAAAACCTTTTGGCGTGCGGCATATCGATCTGCCTTTGCGCCCTGAAAAACTCTGGAAACTCATGCAGGAGACTTGAAAAATGACTCCCTTTGATTACCACGCACCCAAAACTCTGAGAAGCGCGATGCGTCTGGTGCAGGCGTTCGGCGATGATGCCAAAGTACTGGCGGGCGGTCACAGTCTGATTCCGTCTATGAAATTGCGTCTTGCCGCGCCTTCGGTCGTTATTGACCTGGGCGGCATTGCTGGCTTAAAAAGAGTGACTGCGGGCAATGAGACCATTACCATTGGTGCTCTGGCCACGCATTATGCTGTGGAAAGCCATCGCTTATTGCCTTCAAAATGTTCACTTTTGCCCGAGACCGCAGCAGAAATTGGCGATGCACAGGTGCGGAATCGGGGTACTGTGGGCGGGAGTATTGCCCATGCCGATCCGGCTGCAGATTGGCCGGCGACTATGCTCGCCCTCGATGCACAATTCGATATTGGTGGGCCAGATGGTGAACGCGCGGTTGCTGCGTCTGATTTTTTTGTGGATCTTTTTATTACGGATTTACAACCCGGCGAGGTCCTCACTGGTATTCGCATTGCCACGCCGCCCGAGAATTCGGGTGGTGCGTATGTCAAGATGCGACAATCTGCATCCGGTTTTGCCCTTGCGGGCGTTGCGGCTCATGTCACTTTGGATGATGCGGGCAATTGCGCTTCTGTGGCTGTGGGTGTTACGGGTGTTGCGCCTGCGGCGTATCGCGCCCGTGCGGTCGAAGACGCGCTTGTGGGGCAGGGTATTGACGCTGTTGCCGATGCGTCAGCCCATGCGGCTGATGGCGTGGAAGAGTTTCAGGAAGATCACCACGCTTCTGGCGATTACCGCGCCCATTTGGCGCGCGTGTTTACACAACAGGCGTTGAGCCAGGCAATTGAACGCGCAGCTTGATTTTACAGCCCCCTTCTCTTTCGGGGAAGGGGGCTGTATTTTTTTAGGAGGCGTTTTGAAACTCACGGGTAAACACACTATTGGCGCGACGGTTGAACGCGCTTTTGAATTGCTTATTGATCCCGAGGTGCTCGCTCGTTGTATGCCCGGTTGCGATAAGCTGGAACACAGGGCAGATGGGGTTTATGATATGGCCGTTTCAGCGGGGATTGGTCCTGTTCGCGGCAAATACACGGGTAGTGTCACGCTTTCAGATATTCAACCGCCCGAGCGCTATACGATGGTGGTAGATATCAAGGGCACGACGGGATTTGTCAAGGGACAGGGTGTTGTGGAACTCGCCCCTGAAGGCGAGAATACGCAGATTTCGTTTGAGGGCGATGTGCAAATCGGCGGGCCAATCGCCGCTGTGGGACAACGCATGCACGCCGGTGCTGCCCGTTTGATGACGCGGCAACTCTTTGGCGCGATTGACGCGGAGGCGCGTGCGTCTGCTTGAGGGATAATATGCAAATGTACGGATATCAGTGTGATTATTGTGATGGGACAGTACAGGGAAAGCCATTAGAAAGCGAAGTATTTAAACATAAAAATGGTTTTGTAATTTTAGAAGATGTCACGGTAGGTGTTTGTGATTCGTGTGGCAATCGCTATTACTCTGCAGAACTTCTGCACGCGGTTCACGATATTGCTACAGGTGCGCAGTCTCCTGAGAGAACAGAAAATATTCCTGTTGCCCAATTTTCGAGAGCTGTATAAGATGTCATTTATTGATTGGAACAAGTATCCCGCTAACGAAGTCGCGCCCGGCGTACGCATTCGGACGCCTTATGGCGAAAATTTGATGCTCTCGCGCGTTGAGTTTGATGCGGGTGCTGTCGTGCCGATGCACAGTCATCCCCATGAGCAGGGGGGGATGATGCTTGAGGGGAAGATGAAGTTCACGATTGATGGTGAGACCCGCACGGTTGAACCCGGCGAGGCCTTTCTGATTCCCGCCCATGTGCCACACCGGGCTGAGGCAGTAGATGGTCCCTGTGTGGCTCTCGATATTTTCTCACCGATTCGCGAGGATTATGTCGAACTCGCCAACCGCTATATTCCGTCCAAAGACAAAATTTGATATCTTCTATTCACGGATCGCTTATTGGTCTTTCAACTAAGTTTATTTATTCAGTGACGTTTAATCCAGAAGGTTTGGTTGTCATTACGCCAGTAATCCAGTCCGTCAAATAAGAACAACAAATGTTAGCTAATTTTTTTGAGAGACCATTTATCTTGTCTTTCTTTTTTTTTCGTCTTTTTAAAGCCTGCCCGATACTTCTGATATTTTTATTGGGATGTACAGAGGGTTATGCGGCTGATGAGAGAGAGAGAGTAAAAAATCTCGATATCGGGACGTATGTCGAGGGTGCGTATTTTGTTGGTGCGCAAAAAAAGCGGTTTCGAGGCTATATCAATCGCACACAGGGGTATGCGGTTACCATTGTCACAAATCAATTGCCCTATAGACGCCGTATTACCTACCAGTCTATTGATCATCTGCGCGTAAAGAAGACGAAAAGAATCGCCGTGCAGTTCAACCCGCAGGCGCGTGGATTTTTGACTCGGACTGGCGTCATACCTGGGCATCGAGCCGTTATTGGCATTGCGGAAGCAGCAGATAGCCAGTTTTCGGGTATTATTGCGAGTGTAAGCGACTCTTTGCTCGTTTTGGCAGACACGCATAAGCGCGATGAGCACAAAACGTTGACAGTTTCAGAACTCGATCAACTGTCGATTAATCTGAGCAAGACATCCCATATCGGAAAGGGCTTCAAAGCCGGTCTGGTTACGGGTTTCTGTATTGGTGTCATTTTTTCCTCTTCCGATTTGAACAGGAGTAACGAGACCGGCTGGTCGGCTCTTGCCAATATTGTTCTAAGTCCCAAAACTGTTGTTATTTCTGGAGTCGGTGCCGGTATCGGCAGTATTATTGGCAAACTCGCCAGCTATGAGACCTGGCAATCTATCCCATTGGACCGCCTCAAATTCAACCGCTCTCACACGCCTTTGTCCCTCTCTGCATCTTATTCGTTTTAACTGATGTTACTCACCTGCATCATGGGCCTGTCATTTTGAGCGGAGCGCAGCGGAGTCGAAGGAGCGGGGTACAATTGGCCGGTGAACGAGCCTGAAAAGCGGCTCGTTGTACACCATCCTCAGGCCAGTTCATCTACTACCAACGCAGGTGGAACAGATGCTTCGGCTCCGTTCCACTCCGCTCAGCATGACAAAACGCCTGACATGCGTAACGTCAGTTTTTAATTAGAATTAGACCACAGGTTTGTTTCTACGGGTGGTCACTTGTCGCTACATGATTGCAAATTTACAATAGTTTTGTAAATTTGCATTGTTTTTTTCCAACAATCTTGTAAATTTGCAATATGGAAAATACTTTGTTAAAACGCCTTCTGGCATTACCCGATCGCTCGTTTTTTCTTTTTGGACCGCGCTCAACAGGCAAGAGCACCTATTTGCGCCAGGTTTTGCCCGATGCGATTTATCTCGATTTGCTCGATTCATCACTTTATCTCGAGCTTTCTCAGTCACCCCATCACCTCGAGGCGCTGATCGGCAATCGTCCAGAGCAGACCTGGGTTGTCCTGGATGAAGTTCAAAAGATTCCCGCTTTGCTGAATGAGGTTCATCGGTTGATCGAAAACAAGCGGTGGCGGTTTGTGCTTTGCGGTTCTTCTGCGCGCAAACTGCGCCGGGGTGGTACTAATTTGCTTGCTGGTCGCGCAATTACTCGCCATATGGAATCGTTTAGTAGCGCAGAACTCGGCGCGCTTTTTGATCTCGATTTTTCACTGCAATACGGCATGTTGCCCACTGTGCAATTAGATCGCAAGTATGCCCGCGATATTCTCGATGCTTATGTTAATACCTATATTAGAGAAGAGATTAAAGAAGAGGGGGTTGTGCGCAATCTACCCCCTTTTCTCCGATTCTTAGGTATTGCAGGTCAGATTAATGCCCAACAGGTTAACGCGCAAAGTCTCGCGCGAGACGCAGCGGTTTCTCGCAGCAGTATCGATATCTATTTTTCGATTCTGGAAGATACGCTTTTGGGGCACAAACTTTTGGCTTATCGCCCGAATATTAAAGTTCGGGAACAAACCCGACCCAAATTCTACTGGTTCGATCCGGGAGTTGCGCGTGCAGCAGCGGGATTGCTCGATGATCCGCTTGACCGCGTCTGGTTGGGAACGGCGTTGGAGACGTTGATTTATCACGAGTTGCGCGTGTACAATCACACGCGAGAAAGACACCGCCCTATTGCATTTTATCGCACGGCTACAGGGGGAGAAATCGATTTTGTTATTGAAACGCGCAAGCGAACGGTATCCTCTCGGGCGCATGTGGTGTGTCTCGAAGTTAAGCTGTCTGAGCGGTGGGATAGACGCTGGGAACGTCAGATGCGCGATATGAATCAATCTCCACAGATTTGCGTTGATCGCATGGTGGGCGTTTTTACGGGCAAGCGGAGTTATCATTTTGATGGTGTGGATGTTTTGCCTGTCGCAGAGTTTTTGCAGCAGTTATATCAGGGGAATATTTTTTAATAAGGAGTTTCAAGATGGAATATCGACAACTCGGCAATTCAGGACTTCAAGTTTCGGCTATTGGGTTGGGGACCAATAATTTTGGCTGGCGCCTTGACGCCAGGACTACGGCGCGTGTTATGGACCGGGCACTGGATGAAGGTATTACGTTGATCGATACGGCTAATATGTACGGGGACACGCTGTCGGAGTCCTATATTGGTCGGGCGATTAGAGGCAAGCGCGATGCGTTTATTCTGGCGACTAAAGTGTCGATGAGTATGGGCGATGGTCCGAATATGCGCGGCAATTCGCGCTACCATATTCTCAAAGAGGTGGAGGAGAGTCTCAAGCGTCTCAATACGGATTATATCGATCTTTATCAGATTCATCAGACCGATTCCAATACGCCTATTGAGGAGACTTTGCACGCGCTTGACTATCTCGTTGCTCAGGGCAAGGTGCGCTATATCGGCTGTTCCAATTTTATGGCGTGGGAGGTCTGCGAGGCCTTATGGACTTCGCGTGAGAAGAATCTGGTTGCATTTTCGACTGTGCAACCTCGCTATAGTATGATCGATCGCGAGGTTGAGGCAGAGCTTGTGCCGTTTTGCAAGTCTTATAGTATTGGCATTTTGCCCTATTTTCCCCTTGCAAGTGGTTTTCTGACGGGTAAATATCGTCGGGATGAACCACCGCCCGAGGGTACGCGTTTGGCAGAGGGCGACCGCGGTATATTCACGGATAAGAATTTTGATATTCTGGAAGCGTTGGAGAAATTTGCAAAGGAACGCGATCACACCATTCTCGATCTGGCTTTTGCGTGGCTTCTCGCCAATCCCTGTGTGTGTTCTGTGATTGCCGGGGCTACCACGCCCGAACAGGTCACGGCAAATGCCGCGACTGTTGGCTGGCCTCTCACCGATGAGGAGATGGAAGAGATTGACGAGATTCTCTCGTAATAATTAGGGATAAGTTTTGAAATGCGATTGACAAAATTGCGTCATTGCCACACTTTTTGTTTTTGAGGATAATTACCACTTGGAAACAGCGCTCAGCCGTTAAAGAATACCGAAGGGATGAGAATATGCACAAAATTAATCTTACAGAGGCGGAAAACTGTCTTGCAGCATTGGTCAAAGAAGCGGCCAATGGAGAGAAAGTGGTTATTACGCAGGAGGATGGTTCGGCCTTTCAACTCGTTCCTATGGCAAACGCACCAGATTCGTCTGAAATTGATCAAGGCAAGCTCTTTAATCCCGAAGGCTTGTGGAATCAGATGGAGCCAATAACCGCTCGAGACATAGCCGAAGCCCGAAAGGAGATGTGGCATAAATTTAATCAAGAGGATTAGGTACAATGTCTCTGGTTGTAGATACGCATTCATTTATCTGGTTCTTAGCACGGTCGTCAGATCTCTCATCTGTTGCGCGTCAGGCTATTCGAGAGGCAATTACATCGGGTCACCCGGTCTATGTGTCATCAGTAACAATTGTCGAGGTTATATACTTGACTGAGAAGAAGCGATTGCCCCGACAGAATTTGATTGATTTGAAAGCTACATTACACAGACCTGATTCGGGATTCAAAGTTGCCCCTTTTGATCTTGCGATTGCAGAACAGTTGGAAAATATCCCACGCGATCAAATACCCGATATGCCAGATTGTATGATTGCGGCAACAGCACAGTATCTCCGCCTACCACTTGTCACAAAAGATTATCGAATTCAACAATCAGAAGTTGAAACTATTTGGTGAATTCCTATCCCGATCAGTGTGCTTCGTTCATTCCGATGACCCACTCCAATTGATGCGCCATTGCCACGCTGAAATCTACACCTAATCCCTTGCGTTCATACCGAATCTGTCCGTTCTGATCGATGATGCAGGTATAGGGAATCTCGGCAGAGCCAAACGCTTTTCGCATTTCCAGATCGCCCAGTGCAAAGGTTAAAAGTGGTGCGCTCTGGTAGCGAAAGCTGGCGACCATGTCCCGGCGCGTTGGGCTGTCCTGGTCGATATTTACTGCTAAAAATTCGACATTTTGCTTGCGAAATTGCGTTTTGAGGTTTTGGAGATAGGGCAGTTCTTCAATGCACGGGCTGCACCATCCCGCCCAAAATGTTAGTACTACAGCTTTGCCTTTTAAGTCTGCGGAAGTGATTTTCTCACCGTCTAACTTTTGGACTTCAAAGGTGGGTGCAGGGCGTAATATGCGTTTTTTTTCGACGCTTTGGATGATTTTCTTATCCCACTCGGCTTTTAAGGAAGCATAAGCTTTGCTCATTCCCGCACCTGAGCCGTGTTTGCCAGCATAAGCCTGGCTCCACAGTTCTGCAATATTCTGGCGTATGACAGAGGTTAGCAATAGTTCTGAGGCGAGTTCATAAGCCTCTGTCCATGCTTTTTGGTCGATATAGATCCGAAGTAAGTGGGTCTTTGCTTTATCTACTGATGCCTGTCGTGATGCCAGTTCCAGGTTGCCTAAATCTTCTCGTGTTTGCCAACCGCGAATCACAGTCTTTATTTCTTCGACAGCGCGGTCGTGTTGTCCAAGGAGTTGATGAGCACTCGCCAATAGATCTCGGCAGATTAGTTCTCCTCGACCATTATCTCCCCATTTTTTCTGTTTCTGCAATGCTTCTTTTAATGCGTTTTGTGCGTATAGGAGTGTCTTATCTGATCGAACGCCTTTATCTACAAGTACCCGAGCAGCCGTTTGGTAAGCACTGTTAGAATACATTCGCAATGCGAGCATTTTGTCAGATAGCTCTATCAACAGGTGTGGATCATCGGTGACATGATGGTAATAATTCAACAGGGCGATGGAAATGTCGCCTTTCAAAAAGGTGTTGGGATAATCTGCAAGCAGTTGCTCGAGCCCCAATATGCTCTCCCAATACTGCTCTGTGGTCTCGGGGGGGTATCCGCCCCTAAATTGGTTAAAGCGATTCATTTCTTCTTTGGAATGGGTTGGTTGTTGTGCAAGACACGGGGAATATGCAATTAGACATATCGCCAGACTCGCTATTAGTTTGCACTTGTTGAAATACATGATGAGCCTCACTTTCTTTCTTTCCAAATTAGATTCAATTTTCGTACCTGGGCATTTTTGTCTGATCGGTTTGCGTGTAGTCTCACAAAGTATATTCCGTCGGGAAGTCCCTGTTTAGATAAGAACGTGGTATAAGAGCCCGGCGCGTGTGTTTTGTTGACCGGTTTGGCCGCCCTTGCTCCCTGACTATTGTAGAAATCGAGTTCTACAAAGACAGAATCTGAATAAACCGTTTCTGGTATCCAGTACACTATTTTTACCAGTGAATCTTGTGGCGAAGTTTCCATTCTGAAGTCCAGTTTTTCTGTTTGTGTTTCGCCGCTTGTATTGGAATCGGATTGGACTTCTTGTTGCGAGGATTCTACGCTCTCTGCATCGTCAATTTTCTCAGGAATGGGCTGCTCGTTTTGGGTGGGGGTTTCCAATTCGAGCTGTATTTGGGACGTTTGGGATAGCTCATTGTTTTCTTGTCCCCAATTCAACACTGCCGATATCCCACCAAAGTACAATCCCGTTCCCGCGATACCTGCGCCGATGATACCCATTATTTTTATCATGCCCGTTCCTTTCAGTTTTGCGAGTAGGCTCGCTTGCGTTGGCACCGCGTACAATAGCGGGGGTAATGCGACCATTATTTTGCGCGTCAGTTGAGGTGTCGGACGTTTTTCGCGGAGTGTGTCTTCTACCAGTGGTATCAATTCGTCGCGCAAGCGGTTGCGTGCAACCTGTAGGCGACCAGTTACTGTGCTTTCGGGGATGTCGAGAAAGGCGGCGATTTCGGGATAGGTCATGTCTTCCATGTAGTGGAGTAAGACTGATTCCCGGTAAATGTCTGGCAGTGCATCCACGGCGGCTATAACGGCTTCTTTTGTTTCGGTTTTTTCCAGTGCTTCGTCGGGTAGATCTGGCAATGGAAATTCCGATATTTCAGGTGTTAAATCTTGTGATGTTTCGTCCATTGAGATGATTGGGCGTTTTTGTTGAAGCCATTTGTTCGACAGATTGAGTGCGATTCCCCGCAGCCAACCTGAGAATTTTTCGGGCGATTTTAGAGACTTGAGATGCATGTATGCCTCCACAAACGCATTTTGTACGATGTCTTCAGTTTCGGAAAAGTTGCGGGTTCGACCAGCTACAAAGGCAAAGATGCGTCCTTGATACGCCTCGACCAGCGGTTCGTAAGCAGCCTGGTCGCCAGCCAATACTTTTTGAACTTGCTCTGCATCGCGTTTGCTCATTGTAACTCCGGATAGACGATTGTTGCGCTGGGACCGTCTGTCATCGCGGCATGTTTTTAGCCGCGATCCAGAGGGTTTTTGCTGATCGCTGACCGCTTGTTTTTCCGCCCGCTATATATATGTGACTCGAAAGCGCGGATTCCTAAATAAAAAAAGCCCCGCGATTCGAGATCACAGGGCTTTATGGGTTTTTGGTAGTGTCCGCGTTATCCACGCGACGGCTCGGGCATTTCTTCTCTTGCGCGTGCGGAGAGTTCGGCGAGGTGATCGTCGTGTGCCATGACTTGTGTCAGGTGTTTTTTGCGTTCGGGACCAGCGGTTGCGAGCATGATTTTGCCGTAAGCGCGATTGTTCCAGAACCGCGCGCGTGCGGCAATCTGTGTTTTTAATAGTGCAATGTGTTCTTCATCTTCAGGGAAGCGTTCGCTGCAGTTGATGGTGAACATTCGCCGACGTGGACTGCCGCCAAAGGCCGCGTGTTTTAAGTTGTGATTGAATACGACGACATCGCCCGGATTGGTTTCCAGGGCTAACGCGGGTATGTCTGGTCCGTGCATGTCCCATTCATCCTGGGATTTTCGGACGGTGTTTTCGACATTATTTGCGTATTGATCTCTGAGATAGTGACTCCCCGGGATGACGCGCAAACAACCCGTGTCGCGCGTTAGGGGATCCAGGTACAGGGCTATTTTTACAAATCGTATTTCCTTGCCCCAGCCATCCGAATGCCATTGCGTGTCGCCAGCATAGTAATTTCCGTCTGATCCCATGTAGTTGAAATTTTCACCCAGTAAGCCGATCAGGATTTCTTTTATCCGCGGATCATCTAATAGCGCGCACAGCCGTTCGTGCTGGTCGATAAATGGCACAATGCACGATCGGCGTTTGCCGTCGTGCGGTTGCCCGTTGTGTCCCCCTCCCCGTTGATCCCATATCGCTTCAAATGCGTCGATGATTTCGTCGATGCAATCTGCCAATAATCCCGGAAATGCGAGAAATCCAAAGGTATTAAAAAACGATTTTTTTTTCTCGTTGAGAATGTCCATTGCGCGCTCCTTTTGGTTGACCTGTGGAGAAACTTCTGTTAAATTGAAGCGTTGATAAATACAGTTTTTCTCTTTCACTAATATATGAGGACAAATACCGTGCGCCAATATCTATTGTCCATCCTGATGATTCTGCTTCTGATCGTTGGATCTGCCTCTGCCGCAACTGTCGGGCAACCGATTGCTGATTTTTCCCTACAGGACCTTGACGGTAATACACATAGCACTTTTGACTATCGCGGCAAAGTGATCGTGCTGGCGGCCTTTGGGTGGAGCTGAGGAAGCTGTCTGGGGGCGGGTCCCTCACTCAAAGCGTTTTGGGAAAAGTATGAAAATAACCCCAATGTTAAGATGTTTGGTCTCGATGTTTGGAATGGCAAGCGGTCTCAGGTTCAGTCTTTTAAGGATAGGACGGATGTCACCTTTCCCTTGCTTCTAAACGCAGGTCGAATAGCAGGTACCCCGTTTAATATGGAGGATCTCATTGTCGTTGGTCACGATGGGATCGTGGGATTGTCAAAAAGCGGTTTGAGATCATCCATTTCTGCTGGATCAACGGAAGCAGTGGTTGAGAATCTGTTAAAACAAATACCCCCGATGCCAGCGATCGCTGTGCAGCAAACGGTAGTTGATTTCGGTACTATTGATGCTGGTCAAACGGGTGAACAAACGATTACGATCACAAATACGGGTACGGGATCCCTTGAGGTTACGGGTATTGAGAGCAATGTGTCGGGTATGACGTTTGAACCTTCTACTTTCACGCTGGTGCCCAATGGTTCGCAGACGGTGACGATTACGTTTCCGAGTTCGACAGTGGGCACGTTTTCGGGAAATATCAATATTTTGAGTAATGATCCGGATCGTGTAACACAGACATTATCCGTTTCTATAATAGTCAAGGTTGCTTCTGCCAACCCCAGGGCCGATTTTGATGGCGATGGCGTGGTTGGTATTACCGATTTTCTCCTTTTTGTGGAGGCATTTGGATCAACCAACTCCAAATTCGATATCGATGGCGATGGCGTGGTTGGTATTACCGATTTTCTCCTTTTTGTGGAGGCATTTGGAAAAACGGTTGACGGATAATTCGGCTTTTGATTTGCGACTTTCGGCTTGATACTTGGGCGCAAATTTCTATGTTTTGTTTTCAAAGCTATGACGGAGAAAAGTAACCTGTTCCCAACTGCACAGAGAGGATGTGTCCTGGGCTAGTGCATCGTGGCGTAAATCATGCCCCATATAGACATGAACAGCAAAACCTTCTGGATTGCGGCTAAAACCATGCCGCAATGACAATCGCAAGTAAGATTGATATGGGTAGTCTCTTTTGCCGCAATGAACTAGTTGTTTTAAATTTATCAGGACTTTACCTCCTGACCCTCTTCCTGCGAGCAGGGGAGATCTGGTCTCCCGTGCCGAGGAGGGGCGGGGGGTGAAAAACAATATATAAGGAGAAATCCCATGCGTAAATATCTATTATCCATCCCGATGATTCTACTTCTGCTCGTAGGGTCTGCCTCTGCACAAACGGTTAATTTTTCTCTACGAGGCACCGACGGCAATACATATAGTGCTTCTGACTATCGCGGCAAAGTGCTCGTGCTTGCGATTATTGGATATGGCTGACCGTCCTGTCAAGCGGCGGGTCCGCGACTCGAAACATTATGGCAAGAGTATAAAGCAAACCCCAATGTTGAGATGCTCGGTCTCGATACCTGGGGTGGTAGTCAGTCACAGGTTGATGGTTTTCGCAGGAACGGAGGCATCACCTTTCCCATGCTTCTAAATGCGAGTAGTTCTGCTCCAGCCTCGTATGAGAATTTCGTTGTGGTTGGTCCCAATGGGACTGTGGCATTGCCCGCCACGGGTAATCTGAGTGCAAGTTCTGTTACAAGCGTGAAAAACAAGGTTACTGAGTTGTTGGCGCAGATACCGTCACCTGCGCCGACGATTGAGGTGCCGCAATCACCTGTTGATTTCGGGACGATTGACGCCGGTCAAACGGGTCAGCAGACGATTACGATCACGAATACGGGTACAGCGGATTTGGAGATAACAGGTATCGAGAGCGATGTGCCGGGTTTGACGTTTGATACTACGATGTTCACACTGGAACCCAATAGTTCACAGACAGTGACGATTATGTTTCCAAGTTCGACGGCGGGTGAGTTTTCGGGTAATATCACTATTTCGAGTAATGACCCGGATCGTGCAACACAGACGTTATCCGTTTCCGTGATCGTCCAACCGCCACCTGCGCCGACGATTGAGGTGCCGCAATCACCTGTTGATTTCGGGACGATTGACGCAGGTCAAACAGGTGAACAAACTATTACGATTACGAATACGGGTACAGCGGATTTGGAGATAACAGGTATCGAGAGCGATGTGCCGGGTTTGACGTTTGATACTACGATGTTCACACTGGAACCCAATGGTTCACAGACAGTGACGATTATGTTTCCAAGTTCGACGGCGGGTGAGTTTTCGGGTAATATCACTATTTCGAGTAATGATCCGAATAGTGCCACACAGACATTATCCGTTTCTATAATAGTCAAGGTTGCTTCTGCTAACCCCAGGGCCGATTTTGATGGCGATGGCGTGATTGGTATTACCGATTTTCTCCTTTTTGTGGAGGCATTTGGATCAACCAATTCCAAATTCGATATCGATGGCGATGGTGTGGTTGGTATTACCGATTTTCTCCTTTTTGTGGAGGCATTTGGAAAAACGGTTGACGGATAGATTTGCGACTTTCGGCTTGACACCTGTAGCGTAAATTTCTATGTTTTGCCTTCAAAGTGATGACGGAGAAAAGTAGCCTGTTCCCAACTGGACAGAGAGGATGTGTTCTGGGCTGAAAGCACATCTGCAGGATGCACAGGTGAAGTTCCCTCTTGAGCTGCAAAGCCGAATGGAAAGACTGTTTCCTATTAAGCCGAGCCGGTGAGTCCGCCGACAATGGACAGGATGGTGATAGCCATCTACTGAGTGGTGCTTTTAAGCGCAAATAGGGTGGTACCGCGGAAAAGCTCTTTCGTCCCTATGATGACGAAGGGGCTTTTTGTTTTCTATACTAACATTGGAGTTTCTCTTGATTGATCTCGCATCTTTACATGCTCTCGAAATTCGCATTTTGCGTGTATATAAGAATAATGCCAGTGCCGAGCAGTCCGATGCACAACTTCAAAGTGGCGCGGGTCTCGGCGAGGGACAGGTTCGACGCGCGGTTGAGTGGCTGATTTCCAAGCAATTACTCGAAGTTACTGGAGAAAATACGCGCGTGACTGTTTCGCTTACGGAAGTGGGACGGGATTTTGCTTCAAAGGGCGCGACGCCAGAGACGGCACTTTTGATCCGGGCGAGCGCAGAGCGCGTTGGGATTCAAGATTTGCAAGCCGACGAGCGTTTTGACAGAGGTGCCTGGGGTAGTGCATTTGGCGGTTTGAAAAAGGATGGGGTTATCGATCTGGACAAAGGGGCTATTGTTATTGTCGATGCAGGTCGCGCTTCTTTTTTCGTTGATCGGCTTATACCGGAACTTTTTGCGAAATTTTCCGATACCGAAATGGAGATCGGTGATTTTCCCGGTGATATTGTCCAATATATTCAGGCCAACGCCCGCAAACGCGGCGGGGGCAGGGGACCTGTTCGTTTAGACGAGCGCACGGAGCGGATTTATTGTCTGACGGAAGAAGGGCGGCGCGTGCTTGTGGAGGTTGTTAAAGCCAATCTCACGGGCGATGAAATTTCTCGTCTTACGTCCGAAATGATTCAGAAAGGCACATGGCAGGGTGCGTCTTTTCGCCGATATGATCTGTCGATTAAGCCGCCGCGGGTGCTTATAGGGAAGCACCATCCCTATCGGGCTTATCTGGACAATGTGCGGCGCCGGTTGATGGCACTCGGTTTTGAAGAGATGAAAGGTTCGCTGGTTGAAACCGAATTTTGGAATATGGATGCCCTTTTTATGCCGCAGTTCCACGCGGCGCGCAATATTCACGATGCGTATTATGTTACGGAGCCGACGCAGTCTCGAGAAGCCGAGGAACCGCATTTTTCCCGGGTGGCTGAGGCGCATCAAAACGGGGGCGAGACAGGTTCGCGTGGGTGGCGTTATGAATTCAATCCCGCACAGTCGCGCCGCCTTATTTTGCGAAGTCAGGGCACTGCGCTTTCGGGACGTGCGCTCGCTTCAGAGCCGAATATCCCGGGCAAGTATTTCGCCCTTGCGCGTTGCTTTCGGCCGGATGATGTCGATGCTACGCACGCGGCAGATTTTTTTCAGGCTGAGGGTATTGTTCTGGGCGAGGAAATAAATTTTCGCAGTTTGCTCGGTTTGCTCAAGCTGTTCGCTCTTGAGATCGCGCAGGCCGACGACGTGCGCTATGTGCCCGATTATTTTCCTTTTACCGAGCCTTCGGTCGAACTTCAGGCGAAGCATCCCGTTCTCGGCTGGATTGAACTCGGCGGTGCGGGTCTTTTTCGGCCTGAGCTTACGCAACCACTGGGTGTGGATGTGCCCGTTATTGCCTGGGGGTTGGGGGTTGATCGAATGGCGATGGTCGCGCTGGGTATTAACGATATCCGCGATTTGTTCAGTACGGATTTGGATCTGATCAGGAATACGCGGTAAGGTCAATTAAGAATTAAAAATTGAGAATTAAGAATTAAGGGGCGGTACAAGTGTGCCAGTAGTTCATCAACGTAAGGATGTACAACTGGTTCAGGCCAGTTCACTGAGTAATATCAGGAATAAAAAATGCCAACGATTACAGTTAATAAACCCGATTTTGAACGTCTCGCAGGGCAGGCTTATTCTTTAGAGGGCCTGAGTGCTGCACTTGAAACTGCCAAGGCAGAAATCGATGCAGAAGATGGGGATACGCTTCGCATTCAGCTCAAGGATACCAATCGTCCCGATCTCTGGTCGGCAGAGGGGCTTGCGCGGTTGCTCAAAAGCCATCGGGAGAATATTCAGCTGGACTATTCTTTTTTTGATACATCTGAAATGTCGCAGGAACGGGAGGTTATTGTCGATGCCGGGTTGCGAAATATCCGTCCCTATATTGCCGCTTTTGCATGTGAAGGTATTGCGATTGACGAAGCAGCACTGGACGCGCTTATCGAGGCGCAGGAAAAACTCGCCGATGGGTATGGGCGTGGTCGCAGCGTTGTTGCGATTGGGATTTACGATGCGTCCGATATTGTGTATCCGGTGCGATACGATGCGGTTGATCCCGATGCGACAGCTTTTGTCCCTCTGGAGTTTGAGGAAGAGATGTCTTTGCGACAAATTTTGTCCGATCATCCCACGGGCAGGATGTATGCACATCTTCTCGAGGGTAAGGATAAGTTTCCCCTGATCCGCGATTCGCGCGGCGAGGTTCTTTCCCTGCCTCCCGTGATTAATAGCCAGAGTCTGGGGCGCGTTGAAGTGGGAGATACGTTTTTGTTTTGCGAAGCAACGGGGCCTGAACTCGATGCTATTCTCCTGTCTATGGCGATTATGGCGGTCAATATGGCTGACCGGGGCGGTCGCATTTATCCCGTAACTGTGCGCTATCCATATCACACGCCAAGAGGGCGTGTTCTAACCTGTCCGTATGATCTGACCGAGCCAGTGCAGGTGGATGTAGATGAGATTTACAAAGTGGTTGGGTCACATATTTCAATGGGGCAGATTGAGACCGCACTCACGGCAATGGGTTATCGAGATATCGATGTACAGGGCGGTCGTATCAGCGTGTGTCCAGCACCTTATCGCGACGATATTTTGCATCCCGTAGATATTGTGGAAGATGTTGTGATCGGTGTGGGATACGAGGCTTTTGAACCCGAGATGCCCCGGGATTTTACGGTTGGCAAAGCCGCGCCAGAAGAGGATCTCGCAGACCGATTTCGCAATCTCATGGTTGGGGGTGGATTTCAAGAGGTCTTTTTGCCTATTCTGTGTTCTCAAAAAGAACAGACCGTGGATATGAATAATCCGGATGCAAAAATTATTTCGATTTCAAATCCCATGTCCGAAAATTACAGCGCGATTCGAGGATCGCTGCTGCCCGGTTTGCTCAAGACCGAGGCGACAAGCCGCCGTGCGCTGTACCCGCATCGGATTTTTGAAGTGGGTGAGGTGGGGGTTCTCGATCCCGGGGAGAATTACGGCACGCGTACAGATATTCATCTTTGCGCGCTCGAAGCGAGTGACGAAGCCAATTTGTCTGGCGTTCAGAGCTATCTCGAGGTGTTATCTTATTATTTTAATTTCGAATATACTATTGCGCCGATTGATCATCCCACATTTTTGCCTGGTCGCAGTGGCGAGATCCGGATATGCGAGCGCGTTTATGGGCTTATTGGCGAAGTGCATCCCAGCGTTCTCGAAACCTGGGGTATAAATTATCCCGTTAGTGTATTTGAGGTTGATATCCGCATTGTATCTGTTTGAGTGAGGGGTTTAATTATGGACAAACTCAAAGTTGGTATCCTTGGTCTTGGTCGCGGTTTTACGCATTTCAGAAATTTTCTCGCTCTGGAAGAGGCAGAGGTTGTCGGTGCTTGCGACCGCTTTCCGCGTTTGAGAGAACGCGCCGGGCAACATTTAATATCGGTTGGTGCATCGGCTCCGATTTTGCCCGAATTTGACGATTTGCTCGATCTCAAACCCGATGCTATTGTGGTTGCCACGAATGGCAAATTGCAGGTCGAACACGGTTGCAAGGCCATGCGTGCGGGTTGTCATGTGCTTTCTGAAGTTCCCGGTGCTTATACGCAAGAAGAATGTATGAACTTGCGCCAAATCGTTGAATACACGGGCAAAACGTATATGCTGGGAGAAAATACCTGCTATTGGGATTTTTTTCGCTATTTCCGCAAATGGGTTGCCGAAGATCGCTTTGGTCCCATTTCTATTGCCGAAGGCGAATATATTCACCATTTGCCGGCTACGCTTTTTCGTCCCGATAGTTCGCGTCATACACCGACGCGCGCGCGTGCTGCTGGTCATACCGATACGAGGCCGATCTGGCGCGCCGACCAACCTCCTATTCAATATCTGACACATGATCTGGGGCCATTGCTCGAAGTGCTCGATGACCGCTGTATTTCTGTTTCTTGCCGTAGCGCGCCATTCCGCAGTGCTGACGCGCCTTTGCGTTCCGACGGACAAATCGCAGTGTTCGAAACGGCGAAGGGTGCGCTTATCAAGATTATGGTTACGCTGAATACGGCCCGGCCTTCTGAACATCGCTATCGCATCTTTGGCGTTGAGGGCGGTGCCGAATGGTTTAGCTATGAAAAACTCGCCCGTCGTTTTTCTCGCGGGGCAGATCATCGCAGTGGTTGGGAGGTGTTGCCTGTTGGCCTGGGAGCGCACGGCGATGATACTTCTGCAGGGCACGGCGGTGCGGACTTAAAACTCGCCCGCCATTTTACACAGTCTATTCTCGATGGCAAACCATCGCCGATTGATGTGTATCGCGCTATTGAATACTGCTTGCCAGGGATTCTGGCAAATAAATCTGCGGAGTTGGGCGGTGCGCCAGTTCCCATTCCAGATTTTCGCCTCGCGCCATTTGAACACACAATTTTTTGGGATAGTTTGGGCCTCCCCGAACGCGATCCAGAATCCTGGACGTATCAACCGCTTGAGTAGATCGTTCAGTGGTCTGTCAAATAAGTTTCATGCCTAAACTCACTGGACTCCGGCCTACGCCGGAGTGACGAACGACAGTTGTCATCGCGGCATGGTTTAAGCCGCGATCCAGAGGTCTTGCTAAAAAAAATCCGAATCATTGCGATTCGGATTTTTTTTATGGCCATGGGGGCCAGCTTTAGAACCGAACATGCAAGCTGCTTGTAATCAGGCGTCCGATCCAGGGCGCACCGACAAGTGATTGATATTCCTGGTTTAGCAAATTGCTGGCATCCAAACTCAGGGTGGTGTTGAAGCGATCATTTGAAAGAGGCAACAGATAGGTGATATTCAAATCCAAAATAGTATGAGCATCTACCTTGCCGACATATATGCCCGATTGCATTGGAAAGCCATCGCGGTAACGCAATTTTCCTCGGATCGTGAGCGGTATATTGGGCAGTTGGCAATCGATACCGATGTTAAATTTGTGCCGGGGTGCATTGAGGGCAATGTCGCCGATGTTGTCTAAGTTGGGGAACAAGTCCTTGCTAACGTAGGAATAATTGCCGGTAAAAGCCCATATTTCGTTTGGGTAATACGCAAACGATAGGTCAGCACCGTAGAGTGTGATGTTGCCAAAATTGCGAGGTGCGACTATCACTGCATTGGGGTCTGCTGCCTGTTCGGGCACTATGGTGCCAAATGGGATCAGCGCGGCGTTGGCTACGAATAACTGCGTCAATTCATCCACGCCTGTTCCATTGCCATTGCCAACCAACCCTAACTCTGGCTCGTTGAGCTGATCTAAAAAAATAAGGGCAAGTGCGAGACTTGCATTGGCGGGGTCTTTCAGGTTCTCGGTAAGCGCGTCTGTCAGGGCTTCGCTTAAGGGACCGGGTGCGAGAAATACGTTGGGTGTTTCAATTCGCAACGGGCTGACAAAATTTTTGATTCTGGTTTGATAGACATCCGCTGCCAGAATGAGTTTGTTTTTGATGACGCCTTTGTATCCCAATTCAAAGGTTTCTGTGGTGGTTGATCCGAGTTTTTCTATGTCTGTCACTGCATTGGCGAGGTCGGGTATGGGATCGAAACCCTGCGTTTCTGCATTCAGTGTCGCAGCCGTATTTTGCAAGCCCGGCAGTTGTTCTGGGATA
The DNA here is from genome assembly GCA_951812755.1 of uncultured Latescibacterota bacterium. Lineage (GTDB taxonomy): Bacteria > Latescibacterota > UBA2968 > UBA2968 > UBA2968 > VXRD01. The sequence goes on along the minus strand of OX638329.1, from coordinate 5,752,357 downwards.
GTTCCGGGAAAGATCTCGACGAGTTTTTCGACCAGCGCAACCGCTTGATCTGGTGGTAGCCCAAGCCCGCCTGCGATAAGCTCTGTTGCGAGGGGTTCCAGTTCAGATAGAAAGCCATCCAGTATTGCCTCTCTGGCAGCGCGCCACATCAAATTGGTGGCTTGGGGATCGTGCAAAGAGAAGTAGTGATCTTTTGACAATCCCGCTATGGGCGCAAAGGGCGTTCGAAACATGGGTAGCCCATTGTCGTCTCTGCGAAATGTGAACCCGGTGCCAGCGGTGCCCTGCGCGCGAAGGTCAATTGCTGGACTAAATCCCAATACCGGGCTGAAATTTGTCCCCAGCATAAAGACGTCGGGGACGCCGACTCGATCTACAAATAAGTCGGGGGTTAAGGGCGTGCTAAATGCGCGGTTATACGTCAATCGCAGGGTGTTGTCCGGCGTGGGTTTGATGACCAGTGCTGCGCGGGGTGAGAAAAACAGATCTTCTATATAGCTGTGTTTGTCGATGCGCCCGGCCAGTATCAGATCGATTTGGTCGCTCAGGCTTGTTTCGCTTTGCAGATAACCCCCGTATTCATCGATGTCGTCGTTGTCTTCATGCATGCCGTGTACTGTGCCCTGTGTTTTGGGCCGGGTGAGTAGCACGTCAGCACCATAAGCAAAGTGTTGTTTCTGTCCCAAACTGGCATTGTGTTGCAGTTGCAAGACCAGCAAATGTGAATTATCTACAATTGGGTCACCGGCTGTGATCAGTTCCGTGTCGCCCGCATTACTGGTGTTGTAGAAGACCTGTGCGAACCACCCGCGATAGAGCAGACGGCTTTGATAAAAATTATAGATCCAGTCTTTCGCCTGGCCCGCGCCTAAATCCGTCTGTTGAAGGCCGCTCATTTTTGAATAGCCCACCGACCCTATCAGTGTCAGGTCATCTGTTGGTCGAAAATCGAGTCTGAACTCCCCACTTGTCCTTTCTGTGCTATAATCGCGTGGATTAAAACCGCGCGATTCCACTTCCAGGGAATCGACGTATTCCCAGTCATGGGTTGCAACATATCCACCCGAAAATTTGATCCCGATCTTGTTGTTGAGGCTGCTGGCATGCCGCAGTGATAATTTTCGCACACTGCGCTGGCCGCCAGATATGGAAATTGTATTGCCTTCTGATCCAAGTGGCGAGCGGGTGATAATGTGCATGACGCCATTGGCACTGTTGGGACCGTAAAGCGCGGATCCGGGTCCCAAAACCACTTCAATGCGCTCAATATCGTCGCTGGTAAGGGGGATCAAATCATAAGCATTGAGGCGCAACGATGGGATGCGGGCAATGCGGTTGTCAACGAGTGTGAGTAATGCGCCAGAAAATACTTTGTTGAATCCGCGAACTACCATGCTGCCTTGCGATATGCCTGTTTGAGCATAGTCAACGCCGGGCAGGGTCTTGACGTATTCACTCATGGTCAAGACTTCCCGATTTCTGATTTCAGAGGCATCGACTATTGAAATTGAAGCGGGTGCGTCCAGAGCTTTTTCTTGTTTGCGGGATGCCGAGACGACGACTTGCTGACCAATGAGGGCTACAGCGGTCAACTTGAAATTTCGCGTTATACTTTCACCGGGGCGGATTTCTACGCCGGTTGCGACGATGGTTTCATATCCGATATAACTGATGGTGATTTCGTAAATGCCCGGCGGCAAGCGGTCGATGCGATAGCTACCTCGTTCATGGGTGATTGTACCCCGGGTACCTTCAATGGCCGGTCCTTTGACTACGATATTGGCCGCGAATAATGCTTCTCCGTCCTCAGTCTCCACTTTGCCCGTCAAACTGCCGAAATCCTGAGCTACGACTGAGTAGGCATTCCACAGTACGAAAGCAAGGATATACAATACACGCATCAAACCCTCCTTATCGCTATGGTCCGGATTTTTCTTTATGGAGAAGGGACTGAGAAAGTATTAGAACCGAATATTCAGGCCAGTTAAGAGCAGGCGTCCAATAAATGGCGCACCGATAAATGATCGATATTCCTGGTTTAATACGTTGCTGGCTTCCACATTCCAGGTGATCTTGTAGCGATCATTTGAAAGTGGCAACTGATATGCGAAATTAAGGTCCAATACAGTATAGGCATCTACATCACCGACATATACACCCGATTGCATTGGAAAACCACCGCGATAGCTCAATTTCCCTCGGATCGTGAGCGGTGTATTGGGCAGTTGACAATCGACACCGATGTTAAATTTGTGCCGGGGGGCATTGAGGGCAATGTCGCCGATGTTGTCTAAATTGGGGAACCAATCATCGCTGACATAGGAGTAATTGCCGGTAAAAGTCCACATTTCGTTTGGATAATACGCAAACGACAGGTCGGCACCGTAGAGTGTTATGCGACCAAAATTGCGATATGCGACCATTACTGCTGTGGGATCTGATGCCTGTTCAGGCGATATGGTGCCAAAGGGAATCCCCGCGGCGTTGGATACAAATAACTGCGTCAATTCATCTATTCCTGTCCCATTGCCATTGCCAATTAGGCCCAAATCCGGCAGGTTGAGCTGATCTAAAAGACCGATGGCAATTGCGAGACTTGCATTGGCGGGGTCTTTCAAATTCTCGGTGATCCCGTTTGTTAGAGCCTCGCTCATAGGACCGGGTGCGAGAAATACATTGGGTGTTACAATCCGCAACGGGCTGGTGAAATTTCTTTTTCTGCTCAGGTAGGCATCGGCTGCGAGAATGAGTTTGTTATTGATGACGCCTTTGTATCCCACTTCAAAGGTTTCTGTGATGGTCGATTCGATTTTGTTTATGTCTGCCACTGCAGTGGCGAGGCTGGGCTCGGGATCAAAACTCGCCGTTGCTGTATTCAGTGTCCCCGCCGTATTTTGCAAACCCGGCAGTTGTTCTGGGATAATCCCGGGAAAGTCTCCGACCAGTTGTGCGGCTACCGCAGCCGCTTGATCTTGTGGTAGTCCAAGCCGATCTACGAAAAGCCCTGTTGCGAGAGGTTCCAGTTCCGCCAGGAGGATACTCATTATTATTGATCTGGCAGTGCCCCACATCAAATTGGTGCCCTGGGGATCGTGCAGAGAGAAGTAGTGATCTTTTGACAATCCCGCTATGGGCGCGAAGGGCGTTCGATACATGGGTAAGCCATTGACGTCTCTGCGAAATGTGAATCCGGTACCGGCGGTGCCCTGTGCGCGAACGTCAATTGCTGGATTAAATCCCAATGACGATTGCAATGCCCCGAACCCAAAGGGATCGGGGAGGCCGATCCGGTCCAAAAATAAGTTGGTGGTCGAAGGCGTGCTAAATGCGCGGTTATATGTCAATCGCAGGGTGTTGAGTGGTCTGGGTTTGATGACCAGTGCTGCGCGGGGAGAGAAAAACGGATCTTCAACATGGCTGTGCTTGTCGATGCGTCCGGCCAATACCAGGTCGATCTGGTCGCTCAGGCTGGTTTCACTTTGCAAATAAGCCCCGTATTCATCGATGTTATCAATGTCTTCATGTATGCCATTTATAGTGCCCCCTGTCACGGGTCGGGTTCGCAGCATGTCAGCACCATAAGCAAAGTGTTGTTTCTGTCCCAAACTGGCATTGTGTTGCAATTGCAGGACCATCAAATTTGAATTATCTACGATTGGGTCGTCGGGTATGAGCAATCTCGTGCCACCTGCATTGCTGGCGTTGTAGAAGACTTGTGCGAACCACCCGCGATATAGCAGGCGGCCTTGATAAAAATTATAGGTCCAGTCTTTTGCCTGTCCCGCGCCCAAACCCGTCAATTCGATGCTGCTCGTTTTTGTATAACCCGTTGATCCTATGATTGTCAGGTCATCTGTTGGTCGATAATCGAGTCTGAGTTCTCCCATCATCTTTTTTGAGTTGTAATCGCGTGGATTTTCACCGCGTGCTGCCACTTCCAGAGGATCGATGTACTCCCAGTCATGGGCTGAACTATACCCACCCGAAACTTTGATCCCGATCTTGTTGTTGAGGCTGCTGGCGTGCCGCAGTGATAATTTTTGCACACTGCGCTGGCCGCCAGATATAGAAATTGTATTGCCTTCTGATCCAAATGGCGAGCGGGTGATAATGTGCATTACGCCACTGGAGCTGTTGGGACCGTAAAGCGCGGATCCGGGTCCCAAAACCACTTCAATGCGCTCAATGTCGTCACTGGCAATAGGGATCATGTCAAAGGCATTGAAACGCAGAGATGGAACGCGGGCTATGCGGTTGTCAACAAGTGTGAGCAGTGCGCCAGAAAATACATTGTTGAATCCGCGAACCACCACGTTGCTTTGTGAGATGCCCGTTTTAGAAAAATCTACGCCGGGCAGGGCTTTGATATGCTCAGTTGGCGACAAGACCCCCCGATCTCTGATTTCGGATGCTTCGATCGTTGCTATTGATGCGGGTGCCTCCAGGGCTTTCTCCTGTTTGCGCGATGCCGATACCACGACCTGTTGGCCAATGAGGGCTACGGCGGTCAACTTGAAGTCTCGCGTTATACTTTCGCCAGCGCGGATTTCTATGCCGGACGCAACCATGGTTTCATATCCGATATAACTGATGGTGATTTCGTAAATGCCCGGCGGCAAGCGGTCGATGCGATAGACCCCTTGTTCATTTGTGATTACACCCCGTATGCCCTCAATGGCCGGTCCTTTGGCTATGACATTGGCCGCGAATAATGCTTCTCCCGTCTCATCTTCCACTTTTCCAGTCAAGCTACCCATATCCTGAGCTACGACCGAGCAGGTACTCCACAGTATGAGACAGATGACACACAATGCACGCATAACGCCTCCTTGAAGGTGGTCGCGAATAAAAGGTTTTGGTAGTCATCGCGGCATGCTTGAGCCGCTATCCAGAGGTTTTGATTTTAAAATAATAGAGAAAAAAAATACAAATGTCACGAACAAAAGCGGTGATCAGGAGCCACGCCTCTTACGCCATAAAGACATATTTGAGAATAAAAATGATCGCCAGCACATCCATGAGCGGATGCACTTCAGAGCCTTTTTTGCTCAATCGCTTGATTATGGGATAGGCAATAAATCCGAGAGCCAGCCCATCGGCAATGCTGAATGTCAGGGGAATCGCAATCAGTGTCAGAAAAGCGGGTACGGCATCCGACATATCATCCCAGACAATGCGTGCAGCGGAGGCCATCATCATGACGCCTACGACAATGAGCGCGGGTGCTGTGGCAAAGGACGGAATGGCCTGGACCAGAGGGGTCAGGAATAGGGCACAGACAAATAGTCCTCCGGTCACCAGGCTGGCAAAGCCAGTGCGGGCGCCCGATGATATACCCGCGGCACTTTCGATGTAGGTCGTTACTGTTGACGTGCCCAATACGCTGCCACATACGGTTCCAACAGAGTCTGATAGCAGTGCCCTGTTGGCGCGCGGCAATTGCCCTCGCTTATTGAGGAATCCCACGCGTTCGGATAATCCCACCAGTGTGCCCATGGTATCAAATAGATCGACAAATAGAAAAGCAAAGACGAGTTCAATTACTGCTGTGTGAAATGCGAGAGGCAGATTATAGATGGCTTCTCCAAAGAGATGGGTGGGCCAAACGGGCAGGCTTGTGACACCTGTTGGCCACGGCGTAAGCCCGAAGACCATGGACAAGAAGGTGACGCCGATTACGCCGAGTAAAATTGCACCGCGGATGCCGCGCACCAGCATGATGGCGGTGCCCAAAAGTCCCACCAGTGCCAATCCAACAGGTCCTGAGTACACATTGCCCAGGCTGACCAATGTGGCCTGGTTATCGACAATAAAACCCGCATTTTTTAATCCGATAAACGCAATAAATAGTCCAATACCCGCGGCGGCGGCGAGTTTGAGGGGTTGGGGCACTGCTGTGATAATTGCCTCGCGCACCCGCAACACGGTTAATAATAAGAACAAAAGTCCCGAGGCCAGTACCACGCCCAGAGCCAATTTCCAGGGCACGCCCATGCCCAGTACAATTGTGTAGGTAAAAAATGCGTTGAGGCCCATGCCGGGCGCCAGGGCAAAGGGATAATTTGCCAGAAGTCCCATCAGTATTGTTGCTATTGCTGCAGAAGCACACGTTGCAAATAACAATTCGGGAAATAAATCCACGCCCAATGCGTCAGATAAGATGCCCGGATTCACGGCTATGATATAAGCCATTGTCACAAATGTCGTCACACCACCTGTTATTTCTGTGCGCCAATCTGTGTTTTGTGCGTTAAACTTAAAGAACTCGGCGATTGATTCTGTGATTTTTTCTATTCCCATTTTTTTCCTTATTTATAGGTGAGACGTTAAAGGCGGTGAATCAACCAGACAATCCCCTCTTTTTGGTTGACAAAAACCGCGCATAAGTATATATTTTACGTATGGTTAAGTCATTCAAGTACAGATTGCGACCAACGAAAAAACAAGAGAATATCTTACTGTCACACATTGACGAATGTCGCATTCTCTACAATCAACTCCTCTGCGCCAGAAAGCATGCATGGGAAAAGAAAAAACTTTCTCAGCGTGTGCATCATTGCAAACAATGTGGCTATAAAACAGACAGAGACCACAACGCCGCTATAAACATATTGACTTTGGGATTACAAAGTCAGGCGGCTTGACCGCCACGAAGCCCACTCGCAGAGAGCTTTAGCATTGGGAGTAATCACATGATACTTGCGTCTGCTCTTAAATGCAATTAGATTGAAAACTATTGCGCGATAGGTTTGGGTATTTTGCCGAGCATGCCGACGTCAGCATTTCAAGGGATGTGTCACACACACGCGCAGGGGGAGTTGCCATGACCGAAGATATTGGCCCTTTGCTGAACCACTGGCCGTATGACCCAAAAAACAGCATTCGCAAAATTTTCTCGTCCAAAGGCGTTGAAAAAATCCAGGTGCGCATAGATCAAGGTCCATTTCAAGGCATTCTACAGATGGAACTCGACGGGCGTCCCGATGGGCGCAGACCGCATAATAGCGCGTTTGTTCTGGATCATTTTACCGGTAGGTTGCGTCGTTTTATTAAAGAACACGGTACATCCGATGGTTTTTCACTGAAAAAGGCGCACTGTCGTGAACTGTTTGATGAGAGCCGACTGCTCTACGAGCGATACGTTTTTTTGCTCCAAATACGAGACTATGACCGCGTTATTCGCGATACACAGCGCAATATGGAGCTATTTCGTTTTGTCAACCAATACGCTGCCGCGGAAGATGATCGTCTCAATCTCGAAAAATGGTGGCCTTATGTTTTGCGAATCCACGCGATTGCGCGCGTGATGATTGCATCGCAAGAAAACGATTTTACGAAGGGCATCCAAATTATTCGAGATGTGCTCGACAAGATCGAAAATCTGGAAGAGGTAGATGCAGAAGAATTTGACGTTGAAAAAAAACGCTCTGTCGAATCTCTGTACGAATTGCTCGACGAACTCGAGCAACAGCGCCCCCTCACGGAATCTGAACGCCTGAAGAAAGAATTGCTCGAAGCGATTGACAACGAAGAGTTTGAACGCGCTGCCGAGCTTCGAGATCAGATTAATATGATGGGTGAGAAGGATGGGTGAGAGGTGCAGGAAGCGAGTTTTCTTGACAGAACAGGACTAAGCCTGTATCTTCTTTTCCTAACTGAAAGAGAGCACAGAGTTATGACACATCAGATCACCACATCCCACATTGCAATTACAACGGCTGTTGTAGGCCGTGTTGTAGTACTTGTACCTATGTGATGGTGGGATTTTGTATCGCAAAAACATTTTAATCCCGTCATCGCTACAATGCAATGGCGGTTTTTTTTTGTCTGATAAAGGACGCACGCGCAGGTGTGCTCCGATCTCAAGGAGATTTTTGCAATGGCGAGCAAATCCCAGATTCCGGCATCTGGCTCCACCTCTGGCGAAATGAGAGGTGCCGATATTCTGGTTGAATGTCTCATCCGCGAGGGGGTCGAAGTTCTGTTTGGCTATCCCGGAGGGGCCAGTATGGAAATGCACCAGTCCCTCACGCGCTCTAATATCCAGGTTGTGTTGTGCCGGCACGAACAGGGCGAAATTTTTGCGGCTGAGGGATATGCCAAAGCCTCGGGCAAAGTCGGCGTGTGTATGGCAACTTCTGGGCCGGGTGCTACCAATCTGGTCACGGGGCTGGCAGATGCCAAAATGGACTCTGTGCCGCTTGTTGCTATTACGGGTCAGGTCCCCACTGCTGTTATTGGCCGCGATGCATTTCAAGAGACCCCGATTATTGAGGTTACGCGACAGATTACCAAGCACAATTATCTCGTAGATCGCATTGAAGATATTCCCCGCGTTGTCAAAGAGGCGTTTTACGTTGCCTCGTCTGGGCGGCCCGGTCCTGTGCTGATCGATATTCCCAAAAATGTGCAGCAAAGTGCATGCGTGCCCGATTTTCCAGAGACGGTTTCCATTCGCAGCTATACCCCCAATCATATGCACGCCAGCCGCGCGCAAATTCAAGAGGTTGCCCAGGCGATTTTAGAATCCAAACGCCCGCTTATTTATGCCGGTGGGGGGATTGTGACTGCGGATGCGTCGGAAGAGCTTCGAGAGTTTGCCAAAAAAACACATATTCCCGTGGCGCAGACACTGATGGGGCTGGGTGTTTTTCCGCAAACAGATCCCCAATCTTTGCAAATGCTGGGGATGCACGGGTCGGTTTACGCCAATTACGCGATCAATCACGCCGATTTGTTGCTGGCTTTTGGGGTGCGTTTTGATGATCGGGTGACGGGCAAGCTCGAAGAGTTTTGCAAACACGGTCGCATTGTGCATATCGATATTGATCCTTCTGAGATTAATAAAAATAAGGTCGCCCATTTGCCGATTGTGAGCGATATCAAATATGCCCTGCAAGAGCTAAACAGTGTTGTTGTGCCGGGTGATTATCGGGTCTGGTGTGACGATATTGAAACGTGGCGCGAGAAATATCCCTTCAATTACAAGGATGTCGATGATGTTATTTTGCCTCAGTATGCGATTGAGATGCTCTATAAGATGACGCAGGGGAAGGCTATTATATCCACAGGGGTGGGGCAACACCAGATGTGGGCGGCGCAATTTTATCCTTTTGATGAGCCGCGCCGTTGGCTCACGTCGGGTGGTCTGGGGGCGATGGGTTTTGGTTTGCCCGCTGCGCTGGGGGCGCAATTGGCGTTTCCCGATGCGCTCGTTATTGATATTGATGGCGATGGCAGTTTTGCGATGAATGTGCAGGAGTTGGCGACGCTTCATGCGGAGAAAATTCCCGTTAAGACTATGATTCTCAACAATCAGCATCTGGGCATGGTGGTGCAGTGGGAGGATCGTTTTTACAAGAGCAATCGCGGGCATACATTTATTGGTGATCCGGAAGCGGCGCAGGCGCATGAAGATATGAATATTCCGCCGAGTCATGCCATTTTTCCCGATTATGTGACGATAGCAAAGGGTTTTCGCGTGCCTGCTGAACGGGCGGAACGCAAGGAGGATCTCGTGCCGGCTATTGATCGCATGATTTCTTCTAATGGTCCCTATTTGCTCGATGTGGTTGTGCCGTATCAAGAGCATGTGCTGCCCATGATTCCCTCGGGTATGACGTTTGCCGATATTATTACGGAGTAAATGGTTAGCCCAATCGTCCCAAAGGCGATCCGCAGATGGACGCAGATGGAAAATCATAATGTAGGGGCGACCCTCGTGGTCGCCCATCTCGATCCCGCCAACCCTGGACATCCCTGAATGCGATGTCCATTTTTTTGTTTTATAGGGAACGCGAGAATTGATCTCGTGGTCTAATCCTGCGAAACGGATAGACGCACAGACGCACGCGTAGCATGGCGTAGTCATACCCTACAATGGATGGCTGCTATAGGAAAAAGATAACGTGGCTGATTTTGATGAACGAGATCTGATTCGTCAATGCCAAAAGGGCGATGTGCAGGCTTTCCGCCATCTGGTTGAACGTTATGAAGACCGAATTTACGGTCTGGCGTGTTCGATTCTCGGCGATAGCGAAATGGCACAGGATGCAGCGCAAGAGGCGTTTATTAGAGTGTATAGAGCACTGGGAAAGTTTGAGGGGCGGTCGAGTTTTTACACGTATTTGTATCGCATTACCACCAATGTTTGTCTCACGTTTGCCCAGCGCGAGCAACGACGGCCCGATCGTGTTTCTATTGAGGGGATGCAAGAGGCGAGCGATATGGCACTGGATCGGTTTTTGGGTACGGATGAGCCGCAAAATGATATTGAGCGCATTGGTTTGCGCGAGGAGATTCAGAAGGTGCTTGATCACCTGTCGCCCGATCATCGCGCGGTGGTGATTCTGAAAGATATAGAGGATCTTTCTCAAGAAGAAATTGCCGATGTTTTAGATGTTTCTGTCGGTACTGTTAAATCGAGGCTTTCGCGGGCACGGGCGCGTTTACGCGATTTGCTTATGCCGCTGTACCGCGAATGGCAAGGGGAGGAAATATGACTGATCGCGATAAATTGTTGCTCTATGTTGACGGTAATTTGTCTGCGGAGCACGCGCGCGAAATTGAAGCGCGGATAGCAGAAGATGCTGAGTTTCGCGCGGAATACGATTTGCTTCGCCATGTGCAGAGACGCCTGAGTCAGCGTCCGCTGGGGCCTTCGCCGGGGTTGTGGGATGGTATTCAGGCACAGATTCAGGAAGAGAGTATCTGGAATAGTCTGGTCTGGGCGGGGAAACGCCTCGTGCCTTTGGCCGCTGCCGCTGCTGTTATTTTTATGGTGCTGATAGATAATGGCAGTACTGAGGCAAATACGGTGTCGGATTATTTTGATTCGCAAACCGAGATGGTGCTGTCAGAGGTGCAACCCGATAGCCTGATTATCTATCCCGAGTAAACGACTGCAAAAGGACTTGTCATGATTTCTTTTTCACCTCGCACACAAGCTATTCTTTTCTTTATGGGTATTTTTGCCCTTGGGCTGGTGTGTGGTACTATTGTCGAGCGCAAGTTTTTACGCTCACCCGGTTCATCTGGCACGCGTGGGCGTCCTTATGACTACAATCGCATGATTGAGCGAATGGGTCATGATCTCACTTTGTCGGACGAGCAAAAAAAAGCTGTGCGGGCTGCATTTCAGGAACACCGGCGCGAGATTGATACGATGCGCCGGCAAATTGGCGAAGATATGCGGTCGCAGGAGCAAAAGTTGCGCGAGAAGTTGAAGACGATTCTCACGCCTGAGCAGTTTGCAAAATTTGAGGAAAGAAACAAACGTCAAGGATTCCGCGGCCGAGGTGGCGGCCGCCGAGGTCCCCCGGGAGACCGTCCACCCGGTTCCCGCCGAGGGCCATGATTCGCGACTTTCGCGTTGTGAGCAGACGCCGGCCTGAGCACAGCCGAGGGTTGTTCGATTTTTACCACAGGCAGCATGCCTGGAAACTGCTGTTTAACTATGAGGAGTTGGTATCATGAAACGCAAAATTATCTACGCAGTTATCGGTGTTTTTGTGATTGGCGTTATTGGAAGTGTCGCTTTTGTGAAACATGCAGACGCCCAGAGGGCCAAACGCCGCGGTATGCGCGGTGGTATGGCGGCGCTGGAACTGACGGATGAGCAGAAGGAGAAGATGAATAGTCTCCGTTCTGCCCATCAGAAAGCGATGATTGATTTGCGCGCGGCGCATCAAAAGGCACGGATCGATTTGGGTGAGATTCGGAGGCAGGACAATCCATCGGCTTCGGATATTCAGGCTAAGGTCGATGCGGTGACGGCGGCGCAGGGTAAGATTATGGCGCGCGAGATTCAGCACAGTATGGATGTTAAAAATTTGCTGACCGCCGAACAAAAGGAGAAACTCGGTGAGATGCGACGAGGTGGTCGCATGGGGTTTCGCGGTCGCGGGGGTCCCGGGTTCAGAGATGGCGATGGTCCCCGATTTAGAGGTCGTGGGGGTCCGGGTTTCAGAGGTCGCGGGGGACCTGGGTTCAGGGGTCGCGGTGGTCCGAGCTTAAGAGATGATGATGGTCCGCGGTTCAGAGGACGCGGCTGGTTTCGCGGTCGCCGAGGTGGAGATCGCGATCAGATGAAAAAGGAATCTGAGACGGAGGAGAAGTCCGAGATGCAAGAGAAGTCTGAACATCACAGTGAAGAGTCATCAGAGATGTAGTGCATCTCGGCAAAAGAAACTGGTCATATCAATTTGACTTGCGGTTGTCATTGCGGCATGGTTTAAGCCGCAATCCAGAAGGTTTTGATGTTCACTTCTATATGTCGCAAGACTTACGCCACGATGCAGTAGTGCATAAAGTAGTAATCCAGTTTTTAGTTTATCATTTGAACGCATAAGCGCGGCGGGTTTTTTCCCGTCGCGCTTTTTTTTAGGCATAAAAATTGCATTTGTTCCTATACTGAATACAATCCCAGTTAAAACCGCGCTTGCATGTGGTGTTTTCGCAACAGGTGTGAATTTGATCCACACTTAAAGAGCGGTTCTAATCGGCTTTCAACATTTCAACAAAAGGTGGATATGATTCGCAATATTTTTTTGATTGTAGGCTTTTTTGTTTTTTCAGGTGTTGTGCAAGCGCAGGATCGCGTTGCCGTGGATATGGGGGGCGATTGGCTGCGGCGAGATTGGGACGATTGCGACGAGAATGTTACGGGACAACATCGAGATGGGGTGTTCGCGATTCGCAGCGATCATGCGGCTGCGCTTTTCTGGCAGGTGCCGACGAAGAATGGCACGGCGTTGGCTGTTGATCGCAGTGAGGATTGGATCAGGCGGTGTGACCGCCCGCCCAGGGGATTTGGGAAGGATGTCCTCAAACAGGCGCAGGGGCAGCATGGTCTCATATCTGCGACTGAGTATCAGCATATCTCCTGGCGCTGGCGGGTCAGCAATACGATTGATGATAGTGATACGGCAGATCACAAAGGCAAGATTCAGAAATCGGGCGATGATTTTGCAGCGAAGATCGGTATTTCTGTTCTCAATACCAAAGGAAAGTTGCGGGAGATTGCCTATCTCTGGACGCGGACTATACCCGAAGAGACCTCGCTGACACAGGTGACGTCTGTTCTGGGATTTTTCAAGTTTAAGTGGTACCGCATTGTTGCCGAGAGCGGGGATCAAAATGTGAACCAATGGGTCGGGGAGTCGCGCAATTTTTACAGGGATTTCAAGCGCTTTTATCCCGATGAAGAACCCGCAGAGATTGTGCGCGTGTATCTCATGTCTGACTCGGATAATACGGGTAGTAAGGTGACGGGCGCGTTTGCGGATCTCATTTTTCATCGGAAGCCTCCCGGCTAATTAGTTTATCGCGGCAAAAAGATTGAGCATATCAATCTTACTTGCGATTGTCATTGCGGCATGGTTTTAGCCGCCACGCGCAAGCACAACGCCAGTAATCCAGAAGGTTTTGCTGTTCATGTCTATATGGGGCAGGACTTACGCCACGATGCATTAGTAGGCTTTGACTTTCGGCTTGCTATACCGTACCATATTTCCAGAGGATACAGGGCATCAACAGGTAAAGGATAAGTCATGATCATTACGCGAGATGTTTTGGCTGATCGCTTAAAACTTTATCTCAACGGACAACTTTCGCTTGAGTCACTTGTGTCCTGGGCTGAAGATGCGATGATGGAAGGTGAGTTTGAGGATAGAGATTTACCGCTGATTCGCGATATTGTCGCGAAGTTGGGTGTTTCAGATGTTGCGGCCTTTGGCTTGACATGGGAAGATGCACGGTCCATGCTGGAGGCACTTGGTTACCGTCCAAAGTTGTCGTTTGAACTCATGGAGAGGTAGTTATACTCTTGTTGGACTGATACTTTTTGCGCTGAAGATTATATCCATTTCCAACACAAAAAACCCGCTTGACTTTACTGTATCCCCGATATATCTTCTGCCCGTTCAGTTTTATTCGCAGATATAGTGAGACGTCATGTGTGACTTCAAGATTAGAGGTCATAAGAGCACTGTCATTCTGAGCGGAGCGCAGCGGAGTCGAAGAATCTGCTGCCTCAACAGTGTGCATGAGTAACAGATGCTTCGTCAGCCTAGCGGCTTCCTCAGCATGACAGGGTGTATAGCGTATTTATTTTTAAAGTCACACATCGCGTATAGTGAGATTAATATGATTTTTGTAACCCACCAGAATAATACCCAACAGATGATGGATAACTGCGCTATCAGTGCAACCGGGCAGATGTCATTTATCCGTGCTACTGGCCATGTGTGCCCGGATGGTGGATCGAATCTCGCGGTTTTCACGGGTAATGACAAAAATATTATTGGCGGGTTCAAAATGAGATGATAGACTTACAGTACATAATAGTCTTGCAAAAACGAACCCGCTGAAGATGCTTCAGCGGGTTTTTTTATTGGTGGTTAGCTACCCCTTCGGGGAGAAAGGACATGCAAGGTGGAATCCGATTTCGACTACCAGATGCCGTCCTATACAACTCTGATGGTTCACGATCTCAACATATCCACGCGCTGGTATTGCGATACGCTCGGTTTTTCTCTGGTTTCACAGATGCCGGGTGCGAATGGCGATCCGATTATGTCGCATTTGCGATGGGCGCCCCATGCGGATTTGATTCTGATGGGGGAGGGCCCAAACTCCTTGATAGCGTCCATAAGGGGTGCGGGCGTTACGCTCAATTTTACGGTGTTGCGCGAATCGGTTGACGCGATTGCCGAACGGGTGCGGCGCGATGGCAATGTCCAGATTTCCGGTCCGCACGATCGCCCGTGGAATGCGCGCGAGGTTATTGTGATGGATCCCAATGGGTATCGGTTGAATTTTACAGAGCCTCTGCGCGAATCTGTTGATGGCGATGATTTGATGAATGATATTAAAAAAGAAATTACTTTGAACTGATATAGGAGATGCAGATCTATGCCCGAATTATCCTGGTCTTTTCCGTATTCTTCACAACGCATGCCCGTTATGGCGCGCAATGTGGTTGCGACTTCTCAACCGCTTGCTGCGCAGGCGGGGTTGCAGATGTTGCAAAAAGGTGGCAATGCCGCAGATGCGGCTCTGGCGACAGCGATGGCGCTTACGGTTGTTGAACCCAATATGAATGGTATAGGTAGCGATGCATTTTGCATTTTGTGGGATGGTGAGCAAATACATGGTCTCAACGCATCGGGGCGTTCCCCAAAAGCGTGGTCGCCCGAATTGTTTGCAGCGCATGCTCAGATGCCCCAGCGGGGTTGGGATGCCGTGACTGTGCCCGGCTGTGTTTCAGCCTGGGCCGCGCTTTCAGAGCGGTTTGGCGTGTTGCCGTTTGAGGCGTTGTTTGAACCTGCGATTCACTATGCCCGCGATGGTTTTGTGGTTTCGCCTATTACGGGACATAGCTGGGCACAGGCTGTGTATAATTACGGCGATATGCCCGATTGGATGGCGACTTTTGCACCGGAGGGTCGCGCGCCAAAAATTGGGGAGAAATTTGTGTGTGGCGCGCAGGCGCATACGCTTGAGCGCATTGCGGAGACAAGAGGAGAGGCGTTCTATTCGGGCGATCTGGCAGAAAAGATCGCTGCGCATGCAAAACGCACTGGCGGTGCGATGGCAGAAGAAGACCTGGCAGAGCATCGGGCAGATTGGGTGGATACGATGACGATGGGTTTTGGGGGTTACACGCTGCACGAAATTCCGCCAAATGGTCAGGGTATTGCGGCACTGATCGCACTGGGGATATTGGAGAATTGGGATTTGTCCGGGTATGCTGTTGATTCGGCAGATAGTTTGCATCTGCAGATTGAGGCGATGAAGTTGGCGTATGCGGATACGCAGAGGTACGTATCTGATCCGGGTACACGGGATATTGAGTTCGCGCAATTGCTCGATCCGAACTATCTGGCTCAGCGCGCGAGGTTGATTGATTTGAAAAGGGCAGGGGTGCCCACTTTTGGCATGCCGCGTGGGGATACGGTTTATCTCACGGCGGCGGATGAAGATGGGATGATGGTTTCGTTTATTCAGTCCAATTTTATGGGTTTTGGATCTGGTATTGTGATTCCGGATACGGGTATTAGCATGCAGAACCGGGGTGCGGGTTTTGTTTTGATAGAGGGCCATCCCAATCGCGTGGATGGGGGCAAGCGACCGTATCATACGATTATTCCGGCGTTTGCGACCCGAGAGGGTCAACCGGTGATGTCTTTCGGCGTTATGGGGGGGCATATGCAACCGCAAGGTCACGCGCAGATGATGATTCGGATTTTTGCTTATGGTCAAAATCCGCAGGCTGCGTGCGATGCACCCCGATGGCAGGTTTTTGGTGGCTCAAATGTGGGGATTGAGCCTGGCGTAGATGCGGGTGTGCTGGACGATCTTCGCGCCCGTGGACACGATATTCAAATTCCGCCAGCTATTGGATATGGCGGGGGTCAACTTATTTATAAACTGGACGATGGTTATTGCGCGGCTTCCGATCCCCGCAAGGATGGTCTGGCAGTGGGGTATTGAAATCATGGGCAAACGCAAAGATACAGCCTGGCAGGCGCGGGATCTGGCGCAGAAATATCTGAAAAATATTCGGCAGGCAATTCCGCTGTCTGACGAACAGATTGCCGTTATGTGCCGGGTGATTAATGCGGATGATCACAGGGTGAATACTGTGCTCGATCTGGGATGTGGCGATGGCATACTCGGCGCTGCGGTTATTGAACACCATCCGGATGCGCGCGGTGTTTTTGTGGATTTTTCTGAGGCTATGATCGAAGCTGCGCGAAAACGGTTTGCGGGAACGGCTTCACAACATCGTTTTGTTATTGGTGATTATGCGACGTCCGATTGGCTCAGTCTGGTTGCAGATGACGCGCCTTATGATGCGATTGTGTCGGGTTTTTCAATTCACCACCAGAGCGATGAGCGCAAACGCGAGGTTTATGGCGAGATTTTTGATCTGCTATCGCCCAATGGTGTGTTTGTCAATGTCGAGCATGTTCGCTCTCCGTCGAAGTGGGTTGAGTCGCGTTTTGCCGATCGCTTTATTGACGCGCTTTACGATTCTGTGACGCGGCGAGATCCAAATGCATCTCGCGATGAAATTGCGCGGGCTTATTATTATCGCGATGACAAGCAGGCGAATATTCTCGCGTCTGTTGAAGACCAATGCGAATGGCTTAGAGCTATTGGTTTTTCAGATGTAGATTGTTATTTCAAGCTGTTTGAGCTGGCTGTTTTTGGTGGGAGAAAAACTGGATGAATACCATGCATACGTCATGTGTGACTTTAAAATAATGGTGAAGAAAACAAGCAATCAGTGGTCAGAAAAACAAGGATTTTAGAGCCGTCATTGCGGCAGGGTGTTAGCCGCAATCCAGTGGTTTTGACTTTCTTATATCTGTTTATCGGTATTACTATGTGGCGGTTTTGAAGTCACACATCACGTCATGCATATACACTATTTCCAAATTGCTCAGTTCACTGGCAATAATAATGACGATAATAATCCGATCCGGCGACGGGCTGGACCGGCATAGGTCGTCTTGTGCCATCATGAAAGTGCCCGTTGTCATATTTTTCGACAACGGGCTTTTTTTGTGTCTGACTGACGTTACGCATGTCTGGCGTTTTTGTCATGCTGAGCGGAGTGAAACGGAGTCGAAGCATCTTTTCCACATTACCTGAAATCAAAAGGAATCTGTCATGAAATACATTGCAATATCTGAACTGTCCAAGCACATCGGTCAAACCGTTACCCTTCACGGATGGGTGCATACCCTGCGCGATCAGAAGCATGTCCAATTTCTCATTTTGAGAAATCGCACGGGGAGTGTACAGGTTGTTCATGAAAAGACAGGGGCGTTGGCAGAGCGGGTTTCTGCTCTCACGCGAGAATCGGCGGTAGCCATAAGTGGACGCGTTGTCGAAAATCCAGGTGTTCGTCTGGGTGGTGTTGAAATTCAGCTTGAGGAACTGAGTGTTGTCAATGTAGCTGAATCGCCATTGCCTCTGGATCCGTTTTCCGAAAATGCATCGGGTATTGACCATCGGCTGGATTGGCGACATCTCGATCTTCGCGTTCCGCGCAATCGGTTGATTTTTGAGGTACAAACTACTGTTGAAGGGGCTATGCGCGAGTATTGGATGCAGAATCATTTTATCGAAATTCATTCCCCCAAGCTCATGGGTACAGCCAGTGAGTCGGGGGCTGAGTTGTTCGCGCTGCCGTATTTCAATACCACAGCCTATTTGGCGCAATCGCCCCAGTTTTACAAACAGATGGCAATGGCGTCTGGTTTTGATCGCGTGTTTGAGATTGCGCCCGTTTTTCGCGCCGATCCCTCGTTTACCTCGCGCCATACGACAGAGTTTACCAGTGTGGATGTCGAGATCGCATGGATTGATAGTCAGGAGGATGTGATGGCATTTGAAGAAGCGTGGCTTCAGCATGTCATTTATGCTGTGCGGGAAAGACACGGTGACGCTATTGCCGAAAATTGCGGTGTTGAACTTGCGGTGCCAGCGCTGCCTTTTCCGCGCGTTACAATGGCCGAGGCATTGGCGGTGTTGTCTGAACTGGGCCACACGCCAGAGCGGGAAGGCGATCTCGATCCAAAGGGAGAACGTCTGCTCGGGGAATATATCCGCAAAACCCGGGGGTGCGATTATGTCTTTGTGATAGATTACCCGGTGTCTGTGCGGCCATTTTATCACATGCGTCATGCAGAACCCCCTGAGTTGACCAGGAGCTTTGACCTGCTCTGCCATGGTGTGGAGATCACTACGGGGGCGCAGCGCGAACACCGTCCCGATGTGTTGAGGGCGCAGGCGAGAGAGAAGGGGCTGGATTTAGAGGTTATCCAGTTTTATCTCGATTTTTTTAAATACGGATGTCCACCACACGGGGGATTTGGTTTTGGCTTGTCGCGCCTGCTTATGGTTATGCTCGGGTTGCCCTCTGTGCGCGAGACTACCTTTTTGTCTCGTACGCCCAACAGGTTGCATCCATGAATGTGAATTGTAGGGGCGACCCCCTGTGGTCGTCCGTTGCGATGTCCCTGTGACCATTGTCATCGCGGCATGCTTTAAGCCGCGATCCAGGAGGTTTTTTCTGATCGCTATAATTTTAACGTCATGTGTGACTTCAAGGTCAAAGGTCAAATGAGCACTGTCATTCTGAGCGGAGCGCAGCGGAGTCGAAGAATCTGCTGCCTCAACAGTGTGCATGAGTAACAGATGCTTCGTCAGCCTAGCGGCTTCCTCAGCATGACAGGGTGTATAGCGTATTTATTTTTAAAGTCACACATCGCGTAATTTTAATGTTGCGGTACAACGACATGTAGAGTTTTTTTAGCATTGATGTGTGAGACGTGCATTGATGAACCGGCCTGAACCAGTTGTACCCCGTTTCGTCTATTCGTCTATTCGTCTATTCGTTGAGGAGATCTTATGCGTCAATACGATGTATATGGGCTGGGCAATGCGCTGGTGGATATTCAGTTTCGGGTTGATCCGTCGTTTTTTGAGGCGATGGGGATTGATAAGGGTGTGATGACGCTGATTGACGGAGATCGCCAGCGCGCGTTGATCGATGCTTTGGGCGGGAAAGAGATGGCGCGTTCGTCGGGTGGTTCGGCAGCCAATACGATGATCGCGTTGGCCAATTGTGGTGGAAGAGGATATTACGGATGTAAAGTGGCCGAGGATGCAGATGGCGAGTTTTATCTTCGCGATCTCAATGATGCGGGGGTGGCATCCAATCCGTCACATCGCGGGGAAGGGGTTACGGGCAAGTGTCTGGTGATGATTACGGAGGATGCGGATCGCACGATGAATACATTTTTGGGGATTACGAGTACGTTTGGTGTGGCGCAGGTTGAGGATGCTGTGATTGCCGACAGTCAATTTATTTATATCGAGGGCTATCTAATTGCGGCAGACGATGGCTTTGAAGCGGCACAGGTGGCACAAAAGGTGGCGCGGGCGCACGGTACAAAGGTCGCGCTCACGCTGAGCGATCCGTCTATTGTGGCTGCTTTTAAGGATAGGATGACGGCATTGGTGGATGCAGGCGTGGATATGCTGTTTTGCAATGAAGATGAGGGCAGGATATTTACCGGTGCCGAGACAACAGAAGAGGCTTTTGGTGCGTTGCGCCATCGCGTGGGCGGTTTGGCTCTGACGTATGGTGCTGATGGTGCCCGGGTTTGCGACGGTGGTGATGTGTTGCATGCGCCGGGTTTTGAGGTAGATGCTGTGGATACCAATGGCGCGGGCGATTCGTTTGCCGGGGCGTATTTGTTTGCTGTGACCCATGGTTATGATACGGTTCAGGCCGCGAGGCTCGCAACGTATGTGTCCTCGCGCGTTGTCGCCAAATACGGTCCGCGTTTTGAAAGAAAATTGAATGGGGCAGAGATCAACCGGATTTTAAAAATGCGTTGACCTTACACATCAATGTAGGGGCGAGGCATGCCTCGCCCGTCGCCGTCATCGCGGCATGATGTTAGCCGTGACCCAGAGGTTTTCTTGTCATCAATCAATCCTATTAACAGTGCCGTCATCGCGGCAAGTTTTTAGCCGCGATCCAGAAGGTTTTGCTTATCATCAATCAAGCCTATTAATAGCGTCGTCATCGCGGCAAGTTTTTAGCCGCGATCCAGAAGGTTTGCTTGTCATAGTATAATCCTATCCATAGTGCCGTCATCGCGGCAAGTTTTTAGCCGCGATCCAGAAGGTTTTCTTGTCATCAATCAATCCTATTAATAGTGCCGTCATCGCGGCATGATGTTAGCCGCGATCCAGTGGTATCATTTGTCATAGTATAATCCTATCCATATCTCCGTCATCGCGGCAAGTTTTTAGCCGCGATCCAGAGGTTTTTCTTGCCATTTTTTCAAAGATCAATAGGTTCTATAAATCCAAATATTTGTCCTGTTACACACTTTAACAAAATTTTCGTTGACAAGGTTGTTTTAACTCTTTTATTTCTATCCACTTACGCTTTAATATAATATTTTAGAGATTCTTATTTTGAACGTCCCATTCGATAAGTTTTTTAAATATATATTTTCCATAAAACATTATTTTTAAATGAGATACATGTAATTCTGTGTCTGTTGAGCTTATTTTTTGCATGCAAAAACCTAAAATAATCTCGATTTTCAACAGCTTTTTGTGTGCTTTATAAATCGCTTGTTTTGCCTTTTATTTGGCGTTATAATGTTCCCTCTTTTTTGCTCACCCCAAACCCAAGGAGGCACTTTTGAAAAGACTTTTAGTTTTGTACGCCGGGGTTTTCTTATTTGCTGTATCTTCCGCCGATGCCCGCGATGCAGACCTGTGGGCTATTGGCGGGTTGGTGAACTATCATCAGCCGACGGGTCCTTTAAGTGGCTGGTATGCTGGTGATTTGAAGTACGGGTTGAATGTGAGTTATGTGGTTTCTCCGCGTTTGACCACAGAGGTGGAGTATCACTACTCGAAGTTTCGCAATTCAAATCTTCCCGGGCGCACGTTTGAATATAGAGGTCGTCAGGTTTCAAGCCCCGATGCGGATTCTGAGATGACCTGGAATAGCGTGGCATCGAACTGGCTGTGGTTTTTCCGGGAAAATGCCGAGACTATGTCCGAACGGAAGTGGTCTCCTTATCTGGGTTTGGGCCTGGGTTTTTACGATTATAGCCACAAGGTGAAGCATGGCTTGATTATCCCAACCAATCCCAATATTCCCAATGAGGTGGATCGCGGTGGTGTGCAAGTTCTGCTGGTGTATCCCGGCAGTCCGGACTTAGATGCTTCGACTATGACCGAAGCGCAAAAGAAAAGCATTGGTCAGATTGTCAATGGCCAGGTGTTATTGTATGGGAAGGAACCCACAGAGGATACGCGGACAGCGTGGACGATTCCCGTGAGTGCGGGTTTTGAGGGATCCTTGGGGTCTTCTTATGGGCTTGATTTTCGCGTGCGCTACAATCTCATCTTTGGCGAGATCAATCCATTGACCGCCTGGGGAATGAATAAGGCGTTTCCGATAGGGACAGTGGATGCGGGTGTGAGTTTCAAATATTATTTCGAGTAAGAGAGATTCAGTTCTCCAGTATGGGGAACTGGGCTATCACTCACCATTTTTTATGGAGGGTCGTAAATGAGCAAGCGACTACTGTGTTGTCTGGGTCTGTTGGTCGCCCTGGCGATCAGCACCGGGTTGGCAGAAGCGGGCACAACGGGTAAAATCAGTGGACGAGTCACTGAGGTGACAGGTGATCCACTGCCCGGTGCCAATGTGGTGATCGATATCGATGGCGTGAAACGCGCCGGGATCACCGATGAGAACGGCGAATACTTCATCATCAATATCCCGCCGGGAACCTATGATATTGAAACGGTGATGATGGGGTATTCAAAGTCTGTTCGCACGGGTGTGATAGTCAATGTTGACCACACCACGACGGTGAACTTCGATATGCAGGAAGAAGCACTCCAATTGGGCGAGATGATCGTCGTTGCCGAGCGTCCGGCAGTGGAGCACGACAAGACGGAGAGTAAATCCGTTATTACGGCAGAAGAGATCGAGTCTTTGCCAATTATTCGCGAGATGTCGGACTTTGTGGAGTTGCAGGCAGGCGTGACCCCCGACGAAGAGGAGAGTGTTCGCGGTGGCAACTTCTGGGAGACGGCGTATATGGTCGATGGGGTGCGCGTAGTGAACAACGATGCGCGTGCCGGATTTACGCGCTTTCAGGGCGTGAACACGAGTGCCGTGCAAGAACTGACGGTGTTGAGTGGTGGGATGAATGCGGAGTATGGCAATGCGGGTTCTGTCGTTTCAGTGGTGACCAAAGAAGGCGGTCAGAGGTACACGGGCAGGGGCGAATATCGCATTACGCCTCCTGGGCAAAAGCACTGGGGCAACAATGTGTATGAATCGCCCGTGCATCGCGGCAGGATGCAGTGGGGCAATGCCGAGTGGGAAAACTTGCAAGCGTGGTACCCCGGTCCCGACGGGACATTGGGGCACGACAATCAGACGGGAGAGATAACTGATTCTCAGTTTGCCGCCGACGATGTTCAGCGCAAGGTTCACGAGCGCCAGGATTACACGGGCGTGTGGGGCGGTCGCGGCGAAGCAATGCTGGGCGGCCCGATTATGAGAAGAATTGGCTTCACGGTGACGTCTTCGATGAATCGCAATCCATCGGCTTTTCCCGCGCCCACGGCGGTATCACTGCCCAACAACCGCACGAATTTCAAGCTGACGTATCGCCCGGGTAACAACATCAGATTTAACTATGGATCTCTGTTCAATCAGCGTTCTCGGTACAATGCGGGTGTTATTCGGCGCATTGAACAGGGTTCGCGCAAGAATATGAACTCTTCTGGCCGCAACCTCTTTGTGCCTACCGAATACTCGGGGGCGGGCAAGCGGCGCACGCGCGATTTTCTAAATTACGTGACTTTGACTCACACGCTGTCAGCGCGCACCTTTTACGAAATTCGATTCTCGTATTCCCGCACATCTGAAGTGAATACGGAAGTGCCGTTCAATACAGATCAGCCTTATGTCGAGCCGGGCATTGGCAATGACTCCGGCTGGTTTTACATTGGCCGCCCGGTGGTGAACTGGACAAATTCAAAGCGCGACCGCTACCAGCTCAAGGTCGATTATTCCAGCCAGGTGACCAAGGGGCACTTCATCAAAACCGGTATTGACTTTTTGTTCTACGACAACTGGGGTTTCACCCGCAACAAAAACGACTTCAGGGGTCTGGTTGAGCAGTTTTACAGCCAGTTCAACAATCCCAATGTCGGCGTGGTGCCGCGTCAGTATGCCGTGTATTTCCAGGACAAAATGGAGTTTGAGGGCATTGTGGTGAATGTGGGCTTGCGCGGCTTGCGCTGGAGCCCGAATACCGAGATGCCACAGTCAGAATATTTTATTCCGTTTTACAGATATCACGATCCGACA
The DNA here is from genome assembly GCA_951812755.1 of uncultured Latescibacterota bacterium. Classification (GTDB taxonomy): domain Bacteria; phylum Latescibacterota; class UBA2968; order UBA2968; family UBA2968; genus VXRD01. The sequence goes on along the minus strand of OX638329.1, from coordinate 5,728,413 downwards.
AAGGTCGAGGGTATCCCGACCTACCGCCCGGGAGCAATCCATGTGTTGTCGCCGCGCGTGGGTGTGTCGCATCCGATTACGGAGAGCAGTGCGATGCACTTCACCTTTGGCAAGTTTGAACAGATCGAGCAGTTCTGGTGGATTTTCTCTCACAGCTACCGCACCGAAGAGGAGTTTCTGGATTTGAACCAGAATGGTCGGATTGACGAGTCTGAGATAAACAACTCACTGGATGTTGTGGATGCGGGGCAGTGGGGATGGCCGAAGATCAAGCCGCTGGTGACCACGAGTTTTGAAGTGGGTGCAGACTGGAACTTCATCACGGATTACACGGCTGGCTTGACGGCGTATTACAAGCAACAGGTCTTCCGCCGCAGCGGTGGTGCTTACGGGATGCAGGATCAGGGTTTGCAGCACAACCGAACCGTGCGAGCATCGGGTCAGACGAATAACCGCGACACGCGCGGCTTTGAGTTGTCGCTCAAAAAGAAATTCAACTACATGACGGCGTTCACGATTGCCTACAATGTGCAGTGGGTTGAAAATGGCAACTCGGGCGTCCGCGGCAATCACTATATCTCTCCAGACAGACTGACGACTAAAAACCCGTCGAACTTTGGGAACTATGCCGGCTATATCGATAACGATGGCAACTTTTTGTCGCATTACTGGTATGAGTGGACACACGATTCCAATGGCGACGGTGATTTTCTTGGCGAAGGTGTTGTCGGTCCTGGTATCGTCAATGGCAGCGATACGGGCGAAGAGTTCCCGCGGCCCATGGATGGTATTACGCGCTTTGAACGTTCAAGAGCTTTTGGCAACCAGGCGATCAACCGGGTTGAGCTATTTGAAATAGGGACGGGGTTGAATAACTGGTCGTTGGATGAAGAAAACAGCCTGATCAACTGGGATGGCAAAGGTGCCACAACCTGGTTGCAGCGCAACAATCAGTCTCAGGAGTTTCGTCCCGCCAATTTGAACCGCACCAACTTTGGCACGGTGACCTTTATGTTTTCGTCGCCCAGCAAGTTTGGTCCGCGGTTTGTGGGTTTCCACCCATTTGAAAATCTGCGTCTGAATGCGGTGTATCGCCTGTTCACGGGTCGCAGGTTTTTCTATTCTCCGCCGGGAAGAGGCGGCGAAGGGTTCTACAATGGCCCGATCCACACGCGCACAGATATCAACTTTGAGAAGACCTTTAGATTTAACAGGCGCGCGAGTGTGACGACTTTCTTCGAAGCCTTTAATCTGTTCAACCAGAAAGATCCGCACATTAGCTATCGCGTGGATAATCAGCTGGTGGAAGTGGGTGCCGAGTACGTGGAATGGGGTGTGATTTACACGCCACTTCCGGACAACCCCGAATATATCGAATATGGCGATGTGGGTGACTATCTGCGCCAGCAGGATTCACCTCGCGAATTCCACTTTGGTTTGAGAATGAAATTTTAGAGCTCAACTTTCAGCGGTCAGCAGTCAGCGTAAAAGCCGATTGCTGACCGCTATTTAATAAGGAGTTAGCTTATGCAACGGATATTTAAGAGATTTACGCGGGTGTTGCTCGCCTTTGTGGTGCTGTGGGGTGCATCGGAATTGTATATGGTGATCGATGCCGACGCACAGCAGCGCACGCGCCGCCGCACGACCAACCGCGCAAGACTCTGGTTGTCGATGCGCAACAATGGCACCTTGGGGCACTCTCTGGATGGTGGTAGCACCTTTGGCGTCGAAGTGGGCATGTCTTATCCCGGGCGGTGGACCTCGACCTATCGGGCGGGCATTGTGAACCGCGTGAATCGGCCAGACAATTCGCGGGGCAATGGTATGTGGGTGATGGCGCGCACAGATGATGGACGCAAGTTTGTATCTCAGGGAGGTCCCCGTCAGCCATCAGCAGATATTTTCCCGATCCAGCACAATCCGCGCAACAATATCGAAAGCATTGCAGGGATGTGGCGGTCTGTATGGCGCGGGGGACCATTTAATTTGTTCAATTACGGACAGAGTGCCGCACGGTACTGGCCCCGCATGAGAAATATGAAGATCAAGACCCACTTTGTGAATGGCGAGGCTGTGGAATTCCAGTATGGTCCCGCTACGGGGTTTGGCGGTTTGCCACAACTCGGTTTTCCACCTGGTCCCGACAAAGTGGAGCCAATGGATTATTACAACTGGGGCTATGGATATTATCCCCTGAACAAAGAGGCGTTTAAGGAGATGCTGGAGTCGTCCTACAAAAGGGTGCGCGCCGGGTTGAATCAGATGCGGTCAAATGGCGTCAAAACTAATGATCCGCGTTTGTCGCCCGAGTTGTTCAGTGAGAATACAATGGTGACGGGCTGGGCGCAGGCTTCGGGCATTACGGTGAAGCGGATGATCCATGCGTATTCTACACCCGGTACTGATAACGACGTGATGATCCCCGTGCCAACTCCCAATGGCAGGCAGTCTTCGATTATGACCACGGGTAATTACGATGACTTTTTGCTGACCGAGATCGAGTTCTGGAATAATGGTGATACAGATGGCGATGGCAGGGCAGACGCCGGATATCCCAAACAACTCGACGAAGTTTATATTGTAGTCAAGAACGCATTTGTCCCCAGCAGGACCGGTGCTGAGTGGGTGCCTGCTGGCGGATCGAACTCGAATGCGTGGAATCTCGTTCAGCCCTCCACGCAGGACGATTACTGGCGCTATACACAGGCGGATAATTACGATCAGCCGGAATATGCCTATAACTACAAGGGCGCGCCCATGCATCTGACTTATGCGTATGATGGCGATGCCGTTGCCCGTCTGTGGAATGACTACGGAGAACCTTATACCCGATCCCGCGCACAGCATCAGTACGTGTCAACATCTAATATTCTGGATGGCACGTTGCTTTCTCCGCAGTATATCGGGATGATGCCGATTGCAACGGGCACATCTGACCATCCCTTCAATGCACTGGATAGAAAAGGCGGTTATGTGACGCCTCAGGGTCCACAGCCTCACACCGTGTTCAGGTGGCGCATGTATTCTTCGGCTCTGGGCGATGATCCTCATGGCGGTACGCACGGCGAGAATCAATTGTTTGACATCTACAGCGATGCTGCCGGTGTGCTCGGGGAAAATGATACAGACCGTCTGGTGCAACATCACGACAACGAGGAATTAGGTGCGTGGATCGATGCACAGGTTTACGGTCCTTATACCCTGGGTCCCGGCGACAAGGCCAAAGTGGTGATCGCTTATGTGGGGGGTATGGCGTCCAATTCGGCAAAATACCGCATGGATACTGAGAATTATGCGCGTCCCTACGAGTGGAACTGGCAGCAGCAGAGCCTGGTCGATGAATTGGAACTGGGTCTGGAAGCGATCTATGCAAACGGCAATGAAGCGCAAAAGCTGTATGATCTGGGCTTTGATGGGCTTAACCAGCCGCCCGATGTGAAGGTCAATGCGGTGACGAATCTGGAAGGCAATATCGACCTGGACTGGTCGGGCGTTGCCGATACGGCGATTGATCCGGACCTGGGGCGTCCCGATGTGCTGGGTTATCGCATCTATCGCTCTGATTTTATGCGGGCTGGTCCGTGGAAATTGCTGGCGACGATTCCCAAAGCTGTGGGACCCGAAGGCGAACGCCAGTTGTCCGCAGGTGCGCCCCCGGGTGCTTCTTTTGACAATGAACCCTGGGCAGAAGGTCTGGAGGACCCTCACACGATCGAGATCGATGGTCCTTTTCGCTGGGGCACCTACAGGTTTACTGACCCAGAACCCGATCTCGGTTTTATTTACCACTATTCTGTACGCGCGTTTGATGAGCAGGGTCTGGAAACCGGGCATTCCGATGAGCGCAATCAGTATCGACACTCCCCCAATGGCATTATACCTCGTTTGACCTCTGCCTTGCTCAACCATGAAAATGAGTCTATGTCGCTGCCAATCAGGGTGGTGCCCAATCCCTGGGTACAGGGCAGGGATGAGCACAGCTATGGCGCGCCTCGTATCCGGTGGATCAATGTGCCGAGCAGGTGTACGCTGTACATCTACACGCTAACGGGCGATCTGGCCTGGCGTGATACCTTTGATTCACTCGATCCGCAGCGGGGGCAACCTGTGGCGCGGGGTGAAATCGAGTGGGACACGCATACGGTGGGCTTGAATGCCAATACGCGCGGTCGTCTCAATGCCGGTACATATATCTGGGCGATTGAATCGCATCATCCCGCGAGTCTGGGGCAGATCCAGAAGGGTCTGTTTGTGATTGTCAATTGATCATTGGTCATTATTGAGGAGCAAATTATGAAACGTATGATCTGGATAGCAGCTATCGCGCTTTTTCTAAGCCCTCAAAGTGCCATGGCTCAGCAAGAGACAAGCCTTACGAATCTGCCGCCCGTATTGACAGAACCGCACTATCGCTCGGAAGGCGATAAGGGCAACCGCATTGCGCGCAGTGGCTTCGCGCTTTTGAAGATTTCGGCGTCTGCGCGCCTGGCTGGCATGGCCGATGCCAATGTGGGCACGTCGCGAGATATTCACTCGATATTTCAGAATGCAGCCGGGCTGGTGCATATCGACAATATAGCATATCTGGCCTCTTATAACGAGTGGCTGGTGGGCACCAAAATGGGGGCTGCGGGTGTTGCCTATCGCATTCCCATAGGCGTTGTGGGTGTCGCCTTTCGCTCGTTTACCTATCCCGATGTGGAAGAGACCACGCCTTTGCAACCCAATGGCACGGGGCGGAACATCAAGCTCGGCGATTTTTCGGTTGCGGCGTCTTTTGCCAAGCAACTGACCGATAAGTTTTCGATGGGTTTTCGCCTGCGCTATGTGCGGTCTCAAATTCATGTGGTCAATGTGAGTTCCACGACATTTGATGTTGGCACGATCTTTTACACGGGTTTCAAGAGTCTGCGCGTGGGTATGACCATGAGCAACCTCGGTGGGAATAAGGAAGTGCTGACCGAGGATTATCGCCTGCCGTTTTACTACAATCTGGCTATTGCGATGGAATTGCTGGGCAAGCAGGGCGATCCGCTTTATCTGACGACTGCTTATGAGCATGTGTTTTTCCGCGACTATGGTGAGCGCGATCACATTGGCGGTGAGTTGTGGATACAAAATATGCTGGCACTTCGTGCCGGTTATAAGTTCAGGTACGATGTGGAGACCTGGAGCGTGGGGGCGGGTATAAATCTCAATGTGAGCGAAGAGCGCAAGATAAGTGTGGATGTTTCGTATAGCGATATCGGCGGTGCAATTAAAGAGCGACCGCTGCGTTTGACGCTTTCGGGAACGTTCTAGATGTTTGTAGGGGCGGGTTTGAAACCCGCCCCTACTGAATAGGAGGAATCACAAAATGCGTAAATTTTTATTATTTTGTCTGATTGGTGTGTTGGGTACCGCGGGATGTACTCGCGATATCCCGGTTCAGCCTGCCGAGGAGTGGCGCGGCAGCTATCGGCTGATTTCCGGGACGAATGGCGGCAGTGCCATAGATGTCGCCGATCCGCCCCAGGGCACGCCCCGGCATATCATTTTTACGGCAGCGGCATCGGATTATGGCACGGTGGTATTTGTGTACAATCCACCGCTTACTGCACCGCCAATGGCGTCTGTGACGTATGAAAAAACTGTGCGGCATTATTGGCGTACATCACAGGCCACGCGCGATGAACTTCGCGTTGAATTTGCTCGCAATAATCGAGAGCGCGCCAGGCTGTCACTCGGTTCGTTTTATATTTGGCAGAGCGGTCCCAGGTTGCCGATGGCCGGTGAATTCCCCAACGATATACGCAACAACTACACGAGTCCGTTTCCGCTGAATGAGGCGTCTGATGCATTGAACGAGCCTAACAGGCTGTTGCGCCTGCTGCCCGGGGCCGAGGAGGACAGCCGTGTGAGGGTGCTGGGTAATGGGCGCGTTCGCATTACCATCCCAAACGCTCAGAGGCCAGACAATCGCTCGTTTGAAAACCGCAACAATCGAACAGCCATCTGTTTCCAGAGTCCATGGCCCTGGGAAGATACTCGCCCACATCGCATGATGATGTTTGTGGAGGACGGTCAGGGCTTGCGCTATGCCATTTATGAACCCCCTGCCGATGTGGTTGCAGAACTGGATACCCATTCGCCGCCGTATTCTGGCACATGGTTATTGGCTGATGCTCACCTCAATGGCACGTGGATAGATTCCGAAGCGCTATTCCCGAGTATTCCGGCTACACTGGACATCCAGTGGTTCCCTGTTCTGGAGCGGCGCAGCCCTCGCCACCGCGCGCCATCTGGACATGAGCATGCCGATGGCGTGGTGGATCCTCTCATTGAGAATGGCGTGATCATCGAACAAGGTCTGGTGGAAATCACATTTGCCAGGCCGCTCGAGTTTTCCACGCATGCCGATGAATCCCGGTTTTTCAACAGGCGTGCGGGATATGTGCTTCAAAATGGCGTGCCCGTGCTCAATGGGCAATTGCGGGGCGGTTCACAAGATGGCTCGAGCCTGACTTATGTGACGGCGTCCGATGTGGATTTCAGCAAAGAGGGTGATATTTTGACCGTGAATCTGATACAGGGCGGCGCGTCTTATATCCTGCAGTACAGGCAAGCCCCACTGAATCCCCAGCAACTGGAAGGATTTGGGGTTGACTCGACTGTTGTTAAGCCCGTTCCGGGAGATTTGTTCGATCAAGGGTAATTGTTGAGCCTGTTTTGTTCTAAAAGTGTAAAAGAATGTAAAATGTATTGCACCATTAGATATTGTGATATATTTTATATGTATTCACAGATGCCATTCCCTTTGGGGAATTTTCAAGGAGGTTTGTAATGATATTGCGCTTTGCACTCGCTGTTTTGTGTTGCGGTGCGCTGCTTGCGGTAGCTCCGGCGGAGGCCGGGTTGAAACTGCCCTACAAAGCGGAAGGGCTGAGTAAGGAGCAGGCTGCAGCGTATCTTCTGGAGCGTTTTGCCTTTGGTGCGCGCCCAGGTGAAGTGGAAAAAGTGGCAAAGATGGGTCCCGAGAAGTGGCTGGCGCAGCAGTTGAAGGGCAATTTGCCGGATGCGGCGTTGGAAAAACGATTGGAAGCATTTCCCGCGCTGAAAATGACGCAGGAAAAGATGGCCGAAGTTTATGTGAATAATGGGCGGATTCGCAGAATAGTGGCGAAAGCGGGGTTGATTGATCCCGCAAAGACGCCTCGCAAAGAGATGAATGAAAAGATAAGCGCGTATCGCAAGGAGCACGGGTTGCGTCCTTATGGTATGCTTTCCAATCAGGAACTGAAGGGTCAGAAGCTGATGCGGGCTGTGTATAGCGAGAATCAGCTCACTGAGGTGCTGACGGATTTCTGGTTTAATCACTTCAATGTGACCACGCGCGATGGTGGGGCGCGCAGTCGCACCCTTTCTTATGAGCGCGATGCGATTCGTCCCAATGTGCTGGGCAATTTCCGCACGATTTTGGGTGCAACGGCGAAGCATCCCGCGATGTTGTATTATCTGGATAATGCACAGTCTCGTATGGCACCGCCATCGGAACGGGAACCGGCAAAGCCCGAGCCAAAGAAGGAGATGGCAACGGGTGAGATGGGTATGGATGGTGGTATGGATGGCGAGATGATGGGTGGCGAGATGGCAAAGGCCCCAGAGAAGGCTCCTGCCAAGGCTCAGACGCCTCCAAGACGCAAGCGCAAGTATGGTTTGAATGAGAATTATGCTCGCGAGTTGATGGAGTTGCATACCCTGGGTGTGGATGGTGGATATACGCAGCGTGATGTTACGGAGGTTGCGCGCGTGTTGACGGGTTGGGCTGCGGCGCCTTATGGCAATGGGCGGAAAAATATCGAAAAACAAATGGCGAATGGGAATGAAAATAACATTCTTCAGGGCGATTTTGTGTTCCGCAAATCGTGGCACGACGACAAGGCCAAGGTGGTGTTGGGTGAGAAGTTCCCCGCAGGTGGTGGCCTGGAAGAGGGTGAGCGCGTTCTGGATATGCTGACCAGTCATCCCTCAACTGCGCGTTTTATTTCTACGAAGCTGGCGCGTCGGTTTGTAAACGATGCACCGTCAGATGATCTGGTTGATCAGATGGCCAAAACCTTTACCAAAACCGATGGGGATATCGCCGCTGTGATGGCTACGCTGGCGCAGTCCCGCGTGTTTTGGGCAGAGGCGAAGAAGCGCAGCAAGATGAAGTCGCCGTTTGAACTGGCGGTGAGTTCTCTTCGCGCGCTGGAAGCCGATGTAAAGAATCCACAGCCGATGATGCGCTGGTTTGATCGCATGGGCGAGCCGCTGTATGGTTATTTGCCGCCTACTGGTTTTCCCGATTATGCCGAGTCGTGGGCAAATTCGGGTACGCTGATCGCGCGAATGAACTTTGGTATCCATCTGGCCACTGGTCGCATTAACGGAGTGACACTGAAGCGATTGCCCGAAGATAGCAGTGGTCTGACAACGGAAGAGGCATTGGCGATGTATAGCAAGTTGCTGTTGCCAGCGCAAGATACCAGTGCTATTGTGTCAGAGGTTAAACAGACGATTCCCGCTGATGCCGAACGCAAAGAGGTTCAGGTGATCAGTATGTTGCTGGGGTCGCCGGAATTTCAATACCGATAAATCGGAAAGGAGATAGAGTTATGGAATGGAGTCGAAGAGCATTTATGAAGGGCAGCGGATTGGCATTGTTTTCTGCCTCGTTTGGGGGTACGCCGCTGTTCTTGAGCCGCGCGGCTGATGCTGCGAATAATCCGCTGGCACATAGCCGTCGCAAAGTGCTGGTGACGATTTTCCAGCGCGGGGCAATGGATGGTTTGATGGCGGTGACGCCGTTTAACGATCCGGCACTCGCCGAGGCGCGCCCCAATTTGTTTATGCACCTGACCGATCCGAAAAATGAGCTGACGGATCTGGATGGTCGTTTTGCATTGCATCCCTCTTTTGCGGATCTGGCACCGCTGTACAAAGAAGGTCGTCTGGCTATTGTACACGGCGTAGGCTCGCCGAATAAGACGCGATCGCACTTTGATGCCCAGGATTATATGGAAAATGGGACGCCGGGTGTGAAAGGTACGCGGACGGGTTGGCTCAATCGGGCTGTGGGTTTGCTCGGGCACGAGGGTACGCCCTTCCGGTCAGTGGCATTGACGAGAGCGTTGCCGCGCGCATTTTACGGGAAGGAGCCTTCGATTGCAGTGGATGATCTGCGTTCCTTTGGCATTCAGGTGCCGAATAATCCGCAGGCGGCCGAACAGGTGGAGGAAGGGTTTGAGGCGATGTATGCGCGGAGTGCCAAACGCCTGGTTCAGAGGGTGAGCGAGGAGAGTTTTGATGCGATTGAGTTGTTGGAAAAAATCGGTGTGAGGGATTACAAGCCCGCCGAAGGCGCGAAATATCCCAATACGGCATTGGGTCGCAGGCTGCAACAGATTGCGTTGCTGGTCAAGTCGGACGTGGGGCTTGAGGTTGCCTTTACCGAGACTGGCGGATGGGATACGCATGTGCAACAGGGCACAACGACGGGTTCTTTCCAGCGCAGAGCAGACGAGATGTCTAAGTCTATCGCGGCATTCTGGACAGATCTGGGTACGTATCAGGACGATGTGGTTCTGATGACGATGACCGAGTTTGGTCGCACGGTGCATCAGAATGGTTCTCTGGGTACGGACCACGGCCGCGGGTCGTGTCTGTTTGTGCTGGGGAATAATGTGGATGGTGGAAAGATCCACGGAAATGTGCCAGAGAAGCTGGTGAAAGATGCACTCGAAGATCGGCGCGATTTGCCCGTGACGACAGATTTCCGTTCTGTGTTTGCCGATGTGGCGGGTAAGCATCTGAATATTGATCGCTCCCATGATATTGCGATGTTCCCGGGTTGGGAAGGTGAGCGGTTTAAGGTGATGACGTAAAGTCATTATCGACCACTCATTTGATGCTGTACTGACACGTTGTGGTGCGCGTGTGCAGTTTACACCGCTTCAGGATAAAAAACTCGAGTGTCGGAGTATGGCACTCGAGTTTTTTTGGAGGTTTGCAATGACATTGCGCTTTGCACTTGTTGTTTTGTGCTGTGGTGCGCTGCTTGGGGTAGCTCCGGCGAATGCTGAGTTGCAACTACCCTATAAGGCGGAAGGGCTGAGTAAGGAGCAGGCTGCAGCGTATCTTTTGGAGCGTTTTGCCTTTGGTGCGCGGCCAGGTGAAGTGGAAAAGGTGGCGCAGATGGGTCCCGAGAAGTGGCTGGCTCAGCAGTTGGCGGGCAATTTGCCCGATGCTGAGTTGGACAAGAGCTTGGAAGCGTTTCCCGCGTTGAAAATGACGCAGGCTGAAATGCAGGCAATCTATGTGCAGAATGGGCGGATTCGCAGAATACTGGAGCGGCAGGGCGTGATTGATGCCGCAAAGATGAATCGCAAAGAGATGAATCAGAAGATAAGCGTGTATCGCAAGAAGCACGGGTTGCTTGCTCAGAATGCGCTTTACAATAAGGAACTGCGGGGGCAAAAAGTGATGCGGGCTGTGTATAGCGAGAATCAGCTCGTCGAGGTGCTGACGGATTTCTGGTTTAATCATTTTAATGTGACCACGCGCGATGGTGGTGCGCGCAGTCATGTGCTTACCTATGAGCGCGATGCGATTCGCCCCAATGTGCTGGGCAAGTTCCGCACGATTTTGGGCGCGACGGCAAAGCATCCGGCGATGTTGTATTATCTGGATAATGCACAGTCGCGCATGGCGTCGCCACCGCCAAGGAATCAACCCAGGCCCAAACAGGAGGTGGCATCGGGTGAGATGGGTATGGATGGTGGTATGGATGGCGGTATGATGGGCGCTCCTGCAAAGGCGCAGCCCCCTCCAAAAAACAGACGCAAGTACGGTTTGAATGAGAATTATGCCCGCGAGTTGATGGAGTTGCATACCCTGGGCGTGGATGGTGGATACACGCAGGGAGATGTTACCGAAGTTGCGCGGGTGTTGACGGGTTGGGCTGCGATGCCTTATAACAATGCGCGTAAAAATCTCGAGAAGCAAATTGCAAATGGAAGTAAAAGACTCATTCGCGAGGGCGAATTTGTGTTCCGCAGAGACTGGCACGACAAAAAAGCCAAGGTGGTGTTGGGTGAGAAGTTCCCTGCAGGTGGTGGCATAGAAGAGGGCGAGCGCGTTCTGGATATGCTGACCAAACACCCTTCAACTGCACATTTTATTTCGACTAAGTTGGCGCGTCGGTTTATCAATGACAATCCTCCCGAGGCTCTGATTGAGCGGATGGCGAAGACATTTCGCAAGACGGATGGGGATTTGGCTGCTGTGATGGCTACGTTGTCGGAGTCCAGGGAATTTTGGGCAGAGGCGAAGAAGCGCAGTAAGATGAAGTCTCCGTTTGAATTAGTGGTGAGTTCTCTTCGCGCATTGGAAGCGGATGTGAAGAATTCGCAGCCGATGATGTCCTGGTTTGACCGCATGGGCGAGCCTCTGTATGGTTATGTACCGCCTACGGGTTTTCCGGATTATGCCGAGTCGTGGGCAAATTCGGGTACGTTGATTGCGCGAATGAATTTTGGTATCCATCTGGCTACGGGCAAAATTAGAGGGATTGAATTGAAGCAATTGTCCCAGGATAGCACTGGTCTGACGACTGATGAGGCATTGGCGATGTATAGCAAGTTGCTGTTGCCAGCGCAGGATACGAGTGCTATTGCGTCAGAGGTCAAAGAGTCGATTCCCGCTGATGCCAAACGCAAAGAGGTTCAGGTGATCAGCATGCTGCTGGGGTCGCCGGAATTTCAATACCGATAAACAGGCGGATGGGTACCTATGTGAAGTAAGGGGTACAACGTCAGTAATCTTGTCACGCCCCTGCTTAAAACATACAGGGGCAGGCTCTGCATGCCTTAGAGACTGTTTTAAAACTCATTTTGCCCCTTCTCGGCGATGCGCTATTGCCCTGTCATTCTGAGCGGAGCGCAGCGGAGTCGAAGAATCTCTTACCAAATTAGGTGGAAAAGATGCTTCGGCTACGCTCAGCATGACAAAACGCCGGACATGCGTAACATCAGGTATTAATTTTAAAACAGCTTCTTAAGCAGGCGTCCAGAATGGTTTTTTTTAACTTTTATTCGCGTTGATAGTTACATAAAGTTGACTTTTATCTGTGTCCATCTGCGTAAAACGCTCAAATGAACTGGCCTGAGAGGCGGCCAGTTGTACCCCGCTCATTCGCGTTTTTTCTGTGGATGCTTTTCAAGGAGGTTTGCAATGATATTTCGTTTTTCACTTATTGTTTTGTGCTGTGGTGCGTTGCTTGCAGGGGCTTCGGCGGATGCCGGGTTGAAATTGCCCTATAAAAAGGCAGGGCTGAGTAAGGAGCAGGCAGCGGCGTATCTCTTAGAGCGTTTTGCTTTTGGTGCGCGGCCCGGTGAAGTGGAAAGAGTGGCGCAGATGGGTCCCGAGAAGTGGCTGGCTCAGCAGTTGAAGGGCAATTTGCCGGATGCTGAGTTGGAAAAACGTCTGAAGGTTTTTCCCGCGTTGTCGATGACGTTGCCCGAGATGTACGACGTTTATGTTCAAAATGGGCGGCTTCGCAATAGGATGGAGAAGGAAGGGGTGATCGATGACGAAAAGATGCCTCTGAAAGAGATAAATGAAAAAATGAAGGTGTATCGCGAGAAACACGGGTTGCGTGCTTATGGTTTGCTTTCCAATCAGGAACTGAAGGGTCAGAAGGTGATGCGGGCGGTGTATAGCGAGAATCAACTCACCGAGGTACTGACGGATTTCTGGTTTAATCACTTCAATGTGACCACGCGCGATGGTGGGGCGCGCAGTCGCGTGCTCGCTTATGAGCGCGATGCGATTCGTCCCAATGTGTTGGGCAATTTCCGCACGATTTTGGGTGCGACGGCGAAGCATCCTGCGATGTTGCATTATCTGGATAATGCACAGTCGCGTATGGCACCGCCAGAGCAGCAGAATCAACCCAAGCCTCAGCCGAAGAAGGAAGTGGCAATGGGCGAGATGGGTATGGACGGTGGGATGGATGGTGGTATGGACGGCGGTATGATGGGTGGTGAGATGATGGGTGGTGAGATGGCAAAGGCTACCCCCAAGCCCGTTGCAAAGCCGAAGACGCCTCCAAGACGCAAGTATGGTTTGAATGAGAATTATGCCCGCGAGTTGATGGAGTTGCATACCCTGGGTGTGGATGGTGGGTACACGCAGCAAGATGTCACAGAGGTTGCGCGCGTTTTGACGGGTTGGACTGCGATGCCTTATGGGAATGGGCGCAAGAATACCAATAAGGCAATTGCCAATGGCAATAAGAATCTCGTTCGCCAGGGTGAATTTCTGTTCCGCAATGTCTGGCACGACAAAAAGACCAAGGTGGTGCTGGGTGAGACATTCCCCGCAGGAGGCGGTCTGGAAGAGGGTGAGCGCGTTCTGGATATGCTGACCAGGCATCCTTCAACTGCGCGTTTTATTTCTACGAAGTTGGCGCGTCGGTTTGTAAACGATGCACCGTCAGATGATGTGATTGATGAGATGGCGGAAACCTTTACCAAGACCGATGGGGATATCGCCGCTGTGATAGCTACGCTGGCGCAATCGCGTGTGTTTTGGGCAGAGGCGAAGAAGCGGAGCAAGATGAAGTCGCCGTTAGAACTGGCGGCGAGTTCTCTGCGCGCGCTGGAAGCGGATATAAGGAATCCGCAGCCGATGATGTACTGGTTTGATCGCATGGGCGAGCCGCTGTATGGTTATTTGCCGCCTACGGGTTTTCCGGATTATGCCGAATCGTGGGCGAATTCGGGTACGTTGATCGCGCGGATGAATTTCGGTGTGCGTCTGGCTACAGGTAGAATTAGAGGGATTGTGCTGAAGCGGTTGCCCAGGGAGAGCGAGCACTCGCCGACAACGGAGCAAGCGTTGGCGATGTATAGCAAGTTGCTGCTGCCAGCACAAGATACCAGTGCTATTGCGTCAGAGGTGAAAGAGACGATTCCCGCAGACGCCAAGCGCAAGGATATGCAGGTGGTGAGTATGTTGATAGGATCGCCGGAGTTTCAATACCGGTAGATAGATGCGCTGGTTTTAAGTGAAAAGACTCGGGTGCCGAAAGGCATTCGAGTCTTTTGCGTTTTGTTTACCCCATCTCATCTATCCGTTCACATTTTTCATTGAGGCGCTGTTCGGCATCGGTGCCGCGCATTTGATGGGTGTGTGGGGCAATGCGAGGGGCTACGTTGGTGTATCCCCGGGCGTTTGGGCCTCTGTTTTTGGTTGTGCCTTCCTGTGCTGTTTTGAGGTCGGCGATGTCGCCGCGCCAGGATAAGAGGGCGTGGCGCAGTTCGTTGCGGATTTCGAGATGGTCCGGTTGGTCGTATAGATTGTTTTGTTCTTTGGGATCATTGAGGCGGTCAAAAAGACGGCCTTCGTCTTCTTCAAAAAAGTAATCGAGTTTCCAGCGTTTGGTGGCGACGGCGCAGGATTTGTAGAGGGTGGCAACGGCGCAGCGGCGGGGGGATTGTTCGCCTCTGGCGAGTGGGGTGAAGAGGTCGAAGAAGCCCTGCATGGAGGGGCATTCGGTGCCAGCAGCCGCGAGGAGGGTGGTGGTGATGTCGTTCCAGATGGCGAAGTCTCGCGTTTCTCCTTGTGGAAGGGTGCCTGGCATGCTCATGATAAAGGGGACGCGCCAGGATTCATCGTAGAAGTTGTGTTTGTCGTTAAAGCCGTGGTCGAAGAATTGTTGTCCGTGATCGGATGTGAAGATGATCAGGGTGTTTTCCCGGAGGTTATTCTGGTCGAGGTAGTTCAGGATGCGACCGAGCAGGGCGTCGCAGTACGCGGCATACGCATAATAGATTTTGCGCAGTTCCATGATGGTGTCGTGATGTTGCGGGTCGTAGATGCGGCCAATGGCTTCTCGCCAGTACCCGATCGTGTTTGGGTCTTCGCCTGGATGGCATTCGTTTTCGGGTTTGATGCCGAGCAGGCGTTTGGTGTGTGTGGGTTGATTTTGTTCTTCGCGGTGGGTGTAATTGAGGTCGGGCAGGTTGTCGCAGTTGTCGTAAATGGTGAGCCAGTCGCCCGGTGGACATTCGGGTGGATGCGGCGCCGGGAATGAGCAGAAGGCGAAAAAAGGGCCCGAATCGCTCTTGACGACCTGATCGATTTGTTCGATGGTTTGTTTGGCGAAAAAGGTGTCGAGGAAGTGTTCTTCGGGTACGGGTGTGGGTTGTTTGTGGCAGTCCTTGGGTGTGAATCCATACTTTGGGATGTATTCACTGTAGTCGTCCTGGCCGATGATGATGTCGAAGGTGTCGGGAGTTTGACCAAAGTGCTGTTTGCCGACCATGATGTTAGTGTAGCCCTGTTCTTTGAGGAGGTCGGGTAGGGTTGGGAAGTGGGTGAGGCGGGTCATGCCGTTTTCCCATACGCCGTGTATGGGAGTGTGCAGGCCGGTGATGAGGCTGCTGCGCGAGGGGTTGCATACCGGCGAGGGGGTGTGGCCCTGTGTGAACATGACGCCTTCGGCTGCGAGGCGATCTGTATGAGGGGAATGGGCAAATGAACTGCCCATGCAGTTGAGTGTGTCACAGCGCTGGGTGTCTGTTGTGATGAGTAAGAGGTTGG
Organism: uncultured Latescibacterota bacterium; assembly: GCA_951812755.1. GTDB lineage: Bacteria > Latescibacterota > UBA2968 > UBA2968 > UBA2968 > VXRD01. The sequence goes on along the minus strand of OX638329.1, from coordinate 5,712,783 downwards.
GTTGTTTTGCCATGTGTGTTCCTTTTGTGTTGTGATATCAGTACCGGTCAGACAGGTCTGGAACGGTGAATTTATAGTGTTCCTGGGCGTCTGAAAGCCGTTTTTGCATGTTGGCCACGCGATGGGCATAAGAAGGGTCGGCGATGGCGTTGGTGTATTCCTCGGGGTCATTGACGAGGTCGTAATATTCGTCGCCTTCGCCTTCGCGGATGTAGTGGATGAGTTTTTCGGTTTGGGTTCTCAAGCAGACCATTGTTGGGAAATAGGGATAGGGCGGGTCTTCGAAGTATTCAAAGAAGAGGTCTTCTCGAGGTAATTCGTCTTCGTCGGTCAGGAGTGGCCGCAGAGAGTGGCCGTGGTAGTGATCGGGTGCGCCCAGGCCAGATACGTCCATGATGGTTGCCGGGATGTCGAGGCTGAGTACGTCGGTGTGTTCTACGCGCCCGGGGTCGGCGATGAGGTCGGGATAGCGCATGAGATAGGGCACGCGGATGGATGGGTCATACATCCAGCGTTTGTCGCCGAGGCCAAATTCGCCGTGGAAGTAGCCGTGGTCGCTGGTGTGTACGACGAGCGTGTTATTGGTTTGTCCAATGGCATCAATTTTGTCGAGTGCTCGACCCAGGGCATCATCGACGCCGCGCACGGTGCGTACGTAGTTGCGCATAAAGGTGTCGTAGCGTTCGTTGTCTTCGAAGTTGTAAGGACGTTCGCGAAGGGTTCTGGCTTTGCCGTCGCGAGATGCGCCCAGGGCATTGGGTTTGGGCAATTCGTCGTCGGAATAGGTATTGGCATAACGCGGTGGTGGGGTGAAGGGTCCGTGAGGGGCTTTGTACCACAGGCAGATTGCCCAGGGGCGGTCGTCATCTTTATCGAGAAATTGTTCGATGTAATCGGCGAGGAGGTCGGTGTTGTATCCCTGGTGTTTGACTTCTTCACCGTCGATGATAAAGACCGGGTCTTCGTAGTCTCCCTGACCGCGAAAACTGACCCAGCGCTCAAAGCCGGGTTTGGGATCGCCGCCGGGCAGGTCAATGCCCTCGGTTCCGTAGTGTATTTTTCCAAAGAAGCCCGTGCGATAGCCGGCTTTTTGTAATTGCTCGGGCCAGGTTACGAGGTCGGGGCGAATGGGTGCGCGATTGTGCGCTGCCCGGTGGGTGTGAGGATAAACACCGGAAAGATGGCTGGCTCGACTGGGCGCGCAAAGGGGTATGGCGGTGAAGCCATTGGCAAAGCGTATGCCTTCACGGGCGAGGCGGTCCATAGCAGGTGTGTCGATGAAGGGATGTCCCGCACATCCCATGCAGTCGTGTCGCTGGTCGTCGCACATGGAAAAGAGAATGTTGGGTTGTCTGGTCATTGTGAATCTCCGAAAGGGGTTGTATGTCACTTTTAACTACTGAAGATAAAACTTTTTTTAAAGAAAATGGCTATCTCATTCGGCACAATATGTTGAGTGAGGGTCAAATTCAAGGGGCGGTCGATACACTTTGGCATTATATTGAAGCGGATCGCGATGATCCGCAGACCTGGGTGGATGCCGGGCCGCGGAGTCCAGATTGTGGGGATCATCCGGCGATTCGCGCAACGCTTCACGAAACGGATTTGTTTGCGATGTGCAGAGAATTGGCAGGCGATTTGAGCGATGATGCAGATCCTTCGACTATTCTGGTGTATCCGAGTGGCAGCGATGAGTGGGCGATTAAGTTGCCACATTTGGATGGATATAACAAGAGCGAGCAAGCAACCGTGGGTTTTACGATTGGCGTGACGGTTTATCTGAGTGATGTGGCTCCGCGTGGCGGAGGTTTTACACTGTGGCCTGGTAGCCATAAGACTGTGGCAGAGTTTTTCAAATCGCATTCCCTGCTGGGTCTCAATATGCATCATTCCGGCGGTATTGTCGAGCGCGATATGGGCCGCATTTTCAATCTGAATGAACCTGTTGAACTGGTCGGGCAGGCAGGTACTGCGTGTATCTGGCACGGGTATATGGTTCACAGTGGTACGTCGAATTGCAGCGATCAGATACGGATGGCGCTGGTGAGTCGCATTAGCACAAAGAATTGGGATTTGTTGCAGTTTGAGACGCCGGATGATATGTGGGAATATTGGGAAGTGTGATCCGCAGAAAAAAAACGCGAATAATTTGAGCGTTTTTCGCAGATGATCGCAGATGAAAGGCGATAAGGCAAGGGGCTGGAGACTGGGGTCATCTCACTTCTTGTATCTTTGTGTCTTCGTGTCTTCGTGTGAGACCCTCTCACATTTTACTTCTGATTGAGGACAGTCATGGATTTTGTAAAATTGAGCGATGAACAGCGGGAGTTTTTTGATGCGGAGGGGTATCTGGTGGTGGAGGATGTGCTGGGGGCTGAGGAGGTCGCGCGGTTGACGGAGGCGTGTGATGAGATGATGGCGTCTTACGATGATAGGGGAAGGGCGTATAAGCAGTTTCGAGACGGGATTGTGGAGGTGCCTGCATTTCGCTCTTTGATTGCTCATTCGGGGACAGTGCCTCTGGTGATTCAGCTTTTGAGTCCAGATATTCATTTGCAGAATACGGCGATTATTTACAAGGATCCAGAAGATGCCGAGACGACGGAGCCGATGCGTAGCTGGCATCGGGATATTGGGATTACGCAAGAGATCGGGCATGCGTATCAGCCGCGCGTGGGGATTAAGGTGTGTTATTGTTTGACGGATTTTCCGGGACCAGATTCGGGGATTACGCGATTTGCGAGGAGAAGCCATGTGCTGAATGAACCGCTGGGTATTCCGAGAGGCGAAGTCGATCCGCCCGAGGTGGTGCAGCCGGTGTGTAAGGCGGGGGATGTGTTGTTTTTTGAGAATCGCATTTTTCACACGAAGTCGCCAAATTTGAGCGGTCGCATGTCCAGAGTGGTTATTTTTGGGTATAGTTATAATTGGATTCGGAATGGTTTTTATCTGAAGGATTTAGATGATGACGTGGTCGCAGATTTGAGCGATATTGAGAAGCAGCTTCTGGATGTGCAGTTGAGTGATAATCCCAACTTGCAAGCGAGGGCAAATACGTATCCGCTCGCTGATTGGGCAGAGGAGCACGGGGTGACGCCGGAGCAAATTCCATGGACGGTTGAGGTTTAGAAAGAGGAGGAAGCAATGCGCGTTGGGAGATGGCTTTTATGCTTTATTTTGATCGGGGCAACAGGTGTATATGCTCAGGATGCTAAGCGAAAAGGGACGCCGCCCACGCTGGAGAATGTGGCGTATGGACCTTATGAGCGCAATGTGCTGGATTTTTGGAGGGCAGAGTCGGACGCGCCAGCACCTGTTCTGATTTTTATTCACGGGGGTGGGTTTGCCAGTGGTAATAAAAGGAGGGTTCGCGGCAATGTGGTTGTTGAGACTTGTTTGGAAAAGGGCGTTTCATTTGCGGCGATTAACTACAGGTTTAAAAATACTGCGCCCATACAGGATATTTTGCGCGATGCGGCGCGTGCGGTGCAGTTTATCAGATACAATGCCGAGGCGTGGCACGTCGATCCCAAACGCATCGCTTCTTATGGTGGCTCTGCCGGTGCAGGGACTTCGATGTGGCTGGCGTTTCACGATGATCTGGCCGATCCCGATAGTGAAGATCCCGTGCTTCGCCAATCTTCGCGCATTGTGGCGGCGGGGTCTCTCAATGGTCAGTTTTCCTATGATTTTTTTCAATGGGAGTCTGTGCTCGGTTTGCCTGCTGAGAATTTTTATTCCAGGAATGTCTCGTTTTACGGTCTGGCTACGTTTGATGAGGCCGAGACTGAAAAGGGTAAACAAATTCGGGCGGATGTGGATATGCGCGGGTTGATTACAAAAGACGACCCTCCTGTGTTTTTGTTTTGTAGTCAAAGGGGTGGCGTGCCCCAAAATCGCGGTCATTATGTTCATCATCCCAAACATTCAATTGCGATCAAAGAGCGGTGCGAGGAAGCCGGTGTTGAGGTGGAAATGTATTTGCCGAAGATGGGATCGCCACCGCCGGGGAGTGCGAATCAGGCGATGCTGGCGTTCTTTTTTAAGCATCTGAAGGTGGAATAAAGGAGGTTGTTGTGGCGTTCAAGGTATTGACAGACGCGCAGGCAGCGCATTTTGTCGAGAAGGGGTATGTGAAGATAGAGGGGTGTTTTGAGAAGGCGGAGATTCAGGATTGGCTCGATCTGGCATATCTGCGATTGGGGTATGACAGGGATGATCCTTCTACCTGGATCGAAGATCGCATTCACATGCCGTCGATGAATCGGCGGGCTGTTGCCGATCTCGCGCCAAAGGCATGGGATGGGATATGCGATGTGATGGGTGGGGCAGAGCGCATTGAGGGTGAGCCTTCGTGGGGGGATGGGTTTATTATTAATTTTAATAAAGATGCCGATGATCCCTATGTTCCGTCGGCAAAGCACGGAGGATGGCACAAGGATGGGAATTTTTTCCGGCATTTTTTGGATAGTCCAGAACAGGGTCTGTTGACGGTGGTCGTTTGGGATGATGTGTTGCCAAATAGCGGCGGTACGTATCTGGCACCGGATTCGGTTCCAAAAGTTGCGAGGTTTCTGTACGATCATCCCGAGGGGCTGGAACCGACGGGTTCGTTTGGAAAGATGATTGAGGGATGTGAGGAGTTTGTCGAGGCGACGGGTAATGCGGGCGATGTGTATCTGATTCATCCGTATATGTTGCATTCTGCTGCGCCAAATCCTTCGGGGCGACCGCGGTTTATTACGAATCCGCCGGTTGCGTTTAAAGAGCCTATGAATTTCAATCGCGAGGACTCGGATGATTTTTCTCTGGTGGAAAAAACCGTGTTGAGGGCGCTGGGTGTCGAGCGATTGGATTACCGTATTACGGGAAAACGAGAGCGGTATTATACGGAGTTTCGCCGCGAGCGAGAGCGCATGCTGGTGGAGCAGAAGGCGCGTTTAGCAGAGCTTGAAGAGGAGGTTGTATGAATTGATGCGCAGGTGTGGGAGAATAGGGAGAGGGGTTTCCCGTTCACACGGAGTTTTGAAAAGAGGAGCGTGTTGTTATGGACGCGAGATGTTTGGATTATTGCGTGACGGAAGAGGAGCGGTTGAAGTTTGAACGCGATGGGTTTTTTGTTCTCGAGAGTGTGCTGCCAGAAGATCTGGTGGATGAGCTGGTTCCCATTGTAGATCGCGTGGATGGCGCGCATCGAGAGCGAGAGGGCATTGGGCCAGATAAGCGGTCCAATATGCTGGATTTTATCGGTCAGGACGATTTGTTTTTGGAGTTGCTCGATTGGTACAAGACATTTCCAAAGGTATGGGGGTTGCTGAATTGGAATATTCAGCTTTACCATTCTCACATGATTGTGACGCCTCCTGTTGGTCCTGGCAAATCGCTTGAGAAAGATGGACCGGGGCTTGGGTTTCACCAGGATAGCGGTCGTCTCAATCTCGATATTGAGACGAGTCCGCGTCCGAGGATTTCGCTGAAGGTGGCGTTTTTTTTGACGGATGCATCACAACCCGGTCGCGGGAATTTTGTTGTGGTTCCCGGTTCGCATCTGGGCAATGTGTTTCCGGGCGAGAGTCGCTCAGAAATGCCCGAGGGCGGTATGCAGGTGTGTGTGCCGAAAGGTAGTGCGGTTATTTTTGATCGGCGTATCTGGCATTCGAGCAGTACCAATTATTGGGATTCGCCCAGGCGTACGCTGTTTTATGGCTATAGCTACCGCTGGTTGCGACCCCGCGACAATATGACGGTGGATCACTTTATAGAGCGCAGTGATCCCATTCGCCAACAGTTGTTGGGGGCAAGTCCTTCAGGTGGTTTTGGATATACGTCGCCCAAACCCGAAGATGTGCCTTTGAAGGCGTGGATTGAGGAGCATTTGGGTGAGAAAGCCGTGGCGGCATAGGGTTAGTGTAAAAAGAAGGAGCGTTCATGGGATTGCTCACTCATGACGAAAAACAGTTTTTTAAAGATAATGGGTATCTTGTCAAGCGGGATGTTTTGCCCCAGGCATTATTAGAACGCGCTGTGGATGGCCTTTGGCACGGTGTTTGGGCAGATCGCAGCGATCCTCAGACGTGGGTAAATGCGGAGCCGAAAAAGCCCGAGAGTAGTGATCCGACTTTGCACCGGTCGATTGTGTATGATTATGGCGTATTTGATATGGCCGAAGAGATGACGGGCAAAGGGCGGTTGACCGAGTGGGCTGAGCCTGCACCGTTGTTTCGCTATCCCACAGGTACGGATAAATGGTCAAAGCCTTCGGGCGGGCATGTAGATGGCTACGGGCAAAAGGATTTGACGGTGGCTGGTTTTACGATTGCCGCGACCGTTTATCTCTGTGATATCAAGCCCCGCTCGGGTGGATTTTGTGTGTGGCCCGGCACGCATGCAAAGATGGCGGATTATTTTAAGTCGCATTCTTTGCTGAGTGTGAACCGCCAGTTTTTAGATCCCGATGAGCCACCCAATCAGATTCATATGGGGACGATTATTGATTTGCCCGATCCAATGGAGATTACAGGTCCTGCAGGGACGGTGATTTTCTGGCACGGTTTGATGGTTCACAGCGCGAGTAAGAATTGCAGTCGCAATATTCGCATGGGGTTGTTTACGCGGTTTAAGTGGAAGAATTGGAATGAGTTACAGTTCGAGACGCCAGATGATATGTGGGAATATTGGGAGGGATTAAATGGTGGATAGACCTAATATTATTTTTATTCTAACTGATCAACATCGGCTGTCGGGCGTGGGTGCTTATGGCGATACGCCGTGTCGTACGCCGAATATTGATCGTCTCGCGGATGAGGGTGTGTTATTTGAGAATGCCTATACAGTTTATCCGGTGTGTAGTCCGGCGCGGGGTACGCTGCAAACGGGCGTGTATCCGCATACCCACGGCATTACGTCGAATATCCACGAGGTGGGGTGTAGCGTTCACGAGTTGGAGGACCGCCCCGAACTGTTGTCGCGGCGTCTGCAAGCGGCGGGGTACGGGACGGGATATACGGGAAAGTGGCATCTTGGCACTGAGAAGACGCAGACATTTCAGGGGTCGAATAGGCCGTCTTCGCCTTCGCGTATCGGGTATGAAGGGCAGGATTTTGCCGGGCACGGTGGGGCTGGTTCGAGTTATTCGGATTATCAAGCATGGGCGCGGGCAAAGGGTTATGAGCCGGGCGTGAAGCCCTGGGCTGAGGCGACTACGAGGGTCCGCAATGGGGTGGGGGAGTTGACTGTGCCAACAGAGGCGACTGTGCCAGCTTATCTGGTGGATAATGTGATTGAGATGAGCAGGTCGTTTCGGGAACGGGATTTGCCGTATTTTATCAGTTTGAATTTCTGGGGACCGCATGGGCCGTATCACGCGACGGGTGAGTTTCTGGACTGGTATCGGGATGTGGAGATTCCGCCGTGGGGAAATTACGAGTGGCCCTCGCGAGAGATTCCCGGTCCGCATCATTTGAAGATTCACTGGGATAAGGAAAATTTGACGTGGGAAGATTGGGCGATGGCGGTGCGCTATTATTATGCGCGGGTGTCGATGATCGATAGTCAGATTGGTCGGTTGTACGATTATTTGAAGGCGAGTGGGGAATTGGAGAATACGGTGCTGATTTTTACGGCGGATCACGGCGAGACGCTGGGCAGTCACGGGGGGTTGCTGGATAAGGGATGGCATCATTTTGAAGAGACGCATCATGTTCCAATGATTATTCGGCTGCCGGATGGTTCGCATGCGGGAGAGCGTGTTGCGGAGTTTGCTTCGCTGGCGGATATGTATCCCACGATTTTGGATCTGGCTGGTGGACATTACGATGGGGATGCGATTCACGGTGCGTCGCTGTTGCCGCTTGTTCGCGGTGAGGCGACGGGTTGGCGCGATGCTGTGGTGACGGAGTTTTTGGGTTTGGGCAATGTGGCTACGTCGATGAAGATGTTGCGTATGGGAGATTTGAAATACGGGTGTAATTTGACGGGGCAGGACGAGTTGTACGATCTGAAAAATGATCCACATGAGATGAATAATGTGATTGATGATCCCGATTATGCCGATGATGTGGCGCGATTGAAGGCGCGATTGCAACAGTGGATGGTGGAGACAAATGATCCGGCTTTGCGGATGTACCGCTGGCGCGAGCGAGAGGCGATTGGATAGGTGTCCTGCAGGGAGGTGTTATGTTAGAAAATAAGGATTGGCGAAATCATGGGGTGCGGGTGGTGACGGGTGATCGGTTGGATTTTAATACGCCGCAGACGCCGGGGATGACGCGGGCGGCGGCGATTAATCGGGCGAGTGCGGGGGCCGAGAAGTTGTGGGCGGGTACGGTTGAGATTCATCCGAATGCAAAGACCGGGGCGCATCATCACGGGGCGCTGGAGAGTGTGATTTATGTGGTAAGCGGTAAGGCGCGCATGCGATGGGGCGATCAGTTGGAGTATGTGGCGGAGGCGGGTCCGGGTGATTTTATTTATGTGCCGCCCTATGTGCCGCATCAGGAGATCAATGCCAGCGAAGATGAGCCTCTGGAATGCGTGCTGGTGCGCAGCGATCAGGAGCCTGTGGTTGTGAATTTGGATATTCCGGTTGTTGAAGAGCCAGAGGAAGTGTATTGGGTGGATCCTATCCATCCGGATCCGAGAGATGATTAACGAAGCCGTTTTGTGAGGACTCAGCGAAAAAAAGGTGTGTGCATTGCAAGAACAAGCGAAATAGGCTATTCTTGTTGAAACAGAGAGATGCGATTAGGCAAGAGCGATTCATCAGTTTGTATCTGTATATTTGTGTGCATTACAAGATCCATCTGTGGATGCATGCCCAACGGCTAAGCAATAACAATCGTCCTGAATTTACAATGCGAATTTGGTATTATGCGAAAACATACAAGGAGACGCTCAATGATTATTACGCTTACTCCTGATATCGAGCAGGCGTTGGCCGATCAGGCGCATAAACTGGGAACCACACCCGAACAACTCGCTCTCGACAGTCTGCGGGAGCGTTTCGCGCCGGAGTTGGCTTGTGACGCGCAGTCAGAGGCCGAAAAAAAAAGAATGCTGGCTGAGTTTTTGCGCGATCACGTCGGTGTTCTGAACAGCAGTGAACACGTCCCTGGCGGTGCTCGCATGTCGGAGGACACTGGCAGGAAGTTCACCGAGATACTGATCAAAAAGCATCGGCGAAGATCGAAATGACGCTGACTGATACAGGTCCTTTGGTCGCCCTGCTCGATGCCGGCGACCAGTACCATGCCAGAAAACAATTCATTCCTACCAGCTTGATTGACTACACATGAATTTTAACACCACCAATAGTACCTTTCGCCAACTCATGGGCAATGGGCTGAGTTATTGCGTGCCGACGTTTCAGCGCGACTACTCGTGGGGGGGCGATGAATGGGATGACCTGTGGCAAGACATTGTCGGGCTGTTTGGCGAGGATCCGGAGCCAGCGCATTATATGGGCTATTTGGTGCTGCAATCCTCTGACAACAGGGTGTTCGACATTATTGACGGGCAGCAACGCATGACGACACTTAGCCTGTTGATGCTGGCAGCGGTATCGCATTTAACGGATTTGGCAGTGCCGGGGGACTTGAACGACCCGCAGTACCAGCGCGCGCAGCAGTTGCGTCACAACTACATCGGCTATCTGGATCCGGTGAGTTTGGTGGCGCGTTCCAAGCTGACTCTGAATCGCCACGACGATGGATTTTACCAGAACTATCTCGTTCCCTTAGAGCGTTTGCCGCAACGAGGTCTGAACGCCTCGGAGCATTTACTACGCCGGGCCTTTACCTTCTTCAAGGAGCGTGTAAAAGAACGCTCACAGGACGATGGTGAGGCGGTAGCGCGCTTTGTTGATGTTGCAGTGGATAAGCTATTCTTTACGGTTATCACAGTTACGGATGAGTTAAATGCCTTCAAAGTCTTCGAGACGTTGAATGCTCGCGGTGTGCGTTTGTCTGCAACGGATTTGCTGAAGAATTACTTATTTTCAGTCATATCTCGAGGCGGCATGCATGAATCTGAACTCAAGACACTGGAAAATCGCTGGGAGGATATCGTCGGGTTGCTGGGTAGCGAAAGTTTTCCAGAGTTTTTGCGCGTGTTCTGGAATAGTCGCAACAGGTTGGTACGCAGGACCTACTTGTTCAAGACCATCCGCGACGCGATCAACGACAGGGGAAAGGCATTTGCGTTAATTCGCGATATAGATAGGTATGCACGGGTTTATACGGCGTTACGTAGCGCGGAGGACGGTTTATGGACAGAGAAGGAGCGCGATAATCTGGCACAGTTGCAGATGTTCAGTGTGCGCCAACCCCTGGCGGTGTTGATGGCGGTATATGATCGTTTTGCGGAAGACGATAGGGCCGGGTTTGGGCGATTTTTGAGAGCTATCGCAGTGGTGTCTTTTCGCTACAATGTGATATGCGGTCGCCAAAGCAATGAGCAGGAAGTGGTGTATAACCAGATCGCTTGCGGAATTTCAGAAGGTCGTATTGATAGTGTTGCTGCTGCGATTGCGGCACTGCGTCCGGTTTATCCCGGGGATGGAGAGTTCAGAACGGCTTTTTCCAATAAAGCACTGCGGACTTCCAGCAGTCGCAACAAGAAGATAGCGCGTTTTATCTTGTTCCGTTTGGAAGAGCACGTATCCGGAAAACGGTTTGATTTTGAGAGCGCGAAGTACAGTATTGAGCATGTATTGCCAGAGAATCCTGGCGATGGCTGGGAGGCGTTCGATGATCGGCAGAGGGAAGCATCTACCTATCGTTTGGGTAATATGACACTCTTGGAAGCGGCTCCTAATCGAAGTATCGGAAATGCGAGGTTCCCTGAAAAGTGCCCTGTTTATGGTGCGAGTGAGTTCTCCATAACCCGCAAGTTGTCGCAAGAATACGATATGTGGACCATGGATAAGGTTCGCTCTCGACAGGAGTGGATGGCGAGACAGGCTGCGGGTATATGGCAGATATCATTTAACATTTGAAGAGGTAATATGGTGAAACGAAAATTGGGATATGTGGGGCTGGGGATGATGGGGGGTGGGATGGCGAGTCATTTGGTTGCGAGTGGTTATGATGTCGCGGTTCACGATTTGCGCGATGAAGCGGTGCAGGTTTTGCAGGAGAAGGGGGCAACGGGGGTGAATACGCCCCGGGCGGTTGCCGAGCGGTCAGAGATTGTTATTTCTTCGCTGCCGACGCCGCAGATTGTTGAACAAGTTGCTTTGGGATCAGATGGTATTGTTTCTGGATTGTCCGAGGGTCAGGTTTATATCGATATGAGTTCGATTGACCCGGATACGACGCGCAGGGTTGGCAGGGCTATAGCGGAAAAGGGCGCGCACATGCTGGATGTGCCTGTGGGCAAGGGGCCAGCAGACGCGGCGCGGGGGGGATTGACGCTGATGATTGGCGGCGATGCCGATGTGGTGGCGTCTGTACAAGATGTGCTGGATACATTGGGCGACGAGCAGTTTTATTGTGGCGAGTTGGGCATGGGGGTGACGACCAAACTCGTCAATAATCTGGTGTCGTGTTCGGTTGCTACGCTGTTGGGTGAGGCTTTTGCGATGGGTGCGGCTGCGGGATTGGATGTCAATGTGTTGTGGGATGTGATGTCGAATACGGCTGCAAATTCGTCGCATTTGCAGGGGAGTTTTAAGCGCCGCGCCCTGGTGCGAAATTTTGAACCCTATTTTAAGCTGCGGTTGTCGCATAAGGATCTCGGGTTGGCTGCACAGATGGCCGCTTCACTGGGGGCGACAAATTTGATGGGCGCGGCGGCGTATCAGATTCAGACCATAGCGATGGGGATGGGGTTGGGCGATGAAGATCAGACAGCGTCGATTAAGGTAGCTGAGAAGACTGCGGGGACTGAAGTGAGAAGGGTGAAGTGAGAAGGGTGAAGGGTGAGTAGTATCCTTACTAAAAGGAGAACGAAGATGCCAGTTTTGAGCGAGAGAGATTGGGATTTTTGGCGGGAGAATGGGTATGTGGTGGTACGCAATGCGGTGCCGCAGGAAAATTTGGATGCGATGGTGGATACGATCTGGACATTTTTGGATATGGATCGAGATGATCCGGAGGATTGGTATAAGTACAAACCCTATGCGCGGGGGAATCCGTGTTCGATGATTGCGGCGTCGGGGATGGTGGAGATTTATCAGCATCAGGCATTGTGGGATAACCGGCAGTACCCCCGCTTGCATCAGGCGTTTTCCGAAATTTGGGGCACGGAGAAGTTGTGGGTGTCGCTGGATCGCGCGAATATGAAGCCGCCTTCGCGGGCGGATAAACCCGATTGGCAAAATGAAGGGATGATTCACTGGGATGCAGATACGTCTGTGCCCAAAGTACCTTTTGGGGTGCAGGGGGTGTTGTATTTGACGGATACTTCAGAGGATCAGGGTGGGTTTCAGTGTGTGCCGGGGTTTCATAATATTTTTGAGGAGTGGGTCAAGACGCAGCCGGAAGATCGCGATCCCCGGCGGCCCAATCTGGACGGTCTGGAGGTGAAGTCGATTCCGGGCAAGGCGGGTGATCTTTTGATCTGGCATCGGTTGCTGGCACACGGCAATGGGCACAATCGCTCGGATAGACCCCGTCTGGCGCAGTATATTACGATGTCGCTGGCAGAGGGACGGGGAGAGGCAGAGCGGGATGAGCGCATTCAGGCATGGCGAGAGTGCAGGCCCACGCCCCGCTGGCCGGGTGATCCGAGAGATTGGGAACACAAGACGCAAAAGCCCGCGAAGTTGACAGAATTGGGTGAGAAGTTGTTGGGAGTGACGTCGTGGAATTGAAGGACTAATGGAGAAATCCCATGGGTGTTTTAACGGAAGCGCAACGCGCGCAATACGACAGAGATGGGTATCTTCTGGCGTCGGGTTTGATTCCCGAAGATGTGGCAGAACGAGCAGAAGCGGCGATGTGGCGGATTATGGGCATGACGTCAGATGAGCCAGAGACCTGGCATCGAAAACCCGAAGGTGTTGCTGGTTTTCAGGCCGAGCGGGGTCTGTCTGTGTTTAACGGTCTTCGCGATCGGGAATTGATGGCCTGTGTAACGCCGCAGTATTTGAAGGCGACGGCTGAGTTGATCGGCGAAGATGACGTGCATCCACCCGAAGCGGTTCACACGCAGAATAAAGTTCCGGTCAATGGGGAGTGGTCTTTGCCCAGGGCGCATGTTGATGGCATTCCCAAAGAACACATGCACGAGACGTTTCCCGGTCCTTATCGCATTGCGAGTCTGGTGTTTTTGAGCGATGTGAAACACAAGGGGGGTGGGACGGCGGTTTTTCCGGGGTCGCATCGAAGGATCCGCGCACTTGCAGAGTCGGATCGAGAAAAGTACAAATACTTGTTTTATCTGAACCAGGATATTCCCAGGCTGGATTTGGGCGATCCGATTGAGTTGACGCCAAAACGTGGAGATGTATTGTTTTTTACTTATTTGTTTGGGCACAATGGCACGGCAAATGTGGGTGGGCGTCCGCGCTGGATGATGCGCTATTTTTGCTCGTGCAAAGCGTGCCAGACCCGTTGGAAGAAGACGGAAGATTGGGGTTTGTGGTCCCCGTGAGGAGCGTGTGATGGAACTGACAAAATTTCAGAAGATGGAATTTTACAGAGAAGGATTTTTGAAAATTGAGGGTGCTGTGCCGCGCGTGATGGTGGAGGCGGCTCGGCAGGCGATTAATGCGGAGATTGGGAAGGGTACGAGGCATGCTTTTGCGGATGTTCGCGCGATGCCGGTGATTACGGATATGTTTAACGAGACACCGGTGTTTTCATTGCTCGAATCGGCATTGGGCAAGGGGAATTTGCAATGCCAGATCAATGGTGCTGTGAAGCTGAATTATCCCGCGGGGGTTGGGACGCCGCAAAGAGATCCCCAACTTGCGACTGCGGGACCTCCATTGCGAACGGGGGGGCATCTGGATGGTATTGCACAGGCGCGTGATTTTTTGAGGGGAACGGTTGATGAGAGCGGGTACAGTCGGGATTTTACGGCTTTTGCTGTGGTGTATCTGGATGATGTGCCCGCGCCGTATTGCGGCAATTTTACGGTTTGGCCAAAGTCACATCATGTGATGGAAGATGTGTTTCGCGCAAAAGGGCATGAGATTTTGTTGAATTATATGCCCGATGTGACGGTGCCCGATGGTCCGGTGCAGTTGACCGGCGAGCCTGGCGATCTCATTCTGGCGCATCATCAGATTATTCACACGGCGGCGATCAATGCGTGTCCAGATATCCGATATGCCGTGATTTTCAGGGCGAGGCATGTCGATATCGGAAAGAACGGCAAGGATGTGTTTACAGATATTTGGCGGGAGTGGGATGGGATTAGAGCGGAAATCGGATAACGGGAGTGTGAGATGGATTTGGGATTGAGAGGAAAAAGGGCGGTTGTTACGGGTGGTAGTCAGGGGATTGGGCGTTGCTGCGCTCTGGCATTGGCGCGGGAGGGGGCACAGGTTTGTATTGCGGCGCGTACGCGGGAGACGTTGGATGCGGTGGTTGCCGAGATTAGTGCAGCGGGCGGGGAAGGGCATGCGGTTGCGGTTGATTTGACGCGGGAAGAATATTGCGAGGTGGTGGTGAATGAGGCCGTAGGCGCGTTTGGGGGGGTGGATGTGCTGGTCAATAATGTGGGGGCTGCGCGCAATGCCGATATTTTGGATTTGGATGTGGCGCAGATTAGCGAGGCGTTGGCGTTGAAGAGCTATAGTTATTTGCGGATGGCGCAGCTGGTGATTCCGCTGATGCGGGAGAATGGATGGGGGCGTATTGTCAATGTCGCGGGTGGCGCGGGTACGAGTCCTACGCGGGGCAATATTCCGACGGGGGCGGCAAATGCTGTCATTTTGAATATGACGCGCGCGCTGTCCGATGCGGTGTCTGGCGATGGTATTCTGGTGAATGCGGTTTGCCCGGGGTTGACCAATACGCCTCGCGCACGCTCACAGCAAAAGGCGCGGGCAGACCGCGAGGGGCGAGATGTCGAGGCGGTGCTCAAAGATCTGGGCGCGGAATTGCCCGCCGGACGCATGGCCGAGCCTGAAGAGATCGCCAGTGTCGTTACTTTTTTGGCGTCTGAAGCGTGTTCTTATGTGTTTGGCAGTTCGATTTATATGGATGGCGGTGGGCGAAGGGGGACGCCGTAGAGAAGTGATAAGTGTGAAGTAGGAAGTGTGAACGATAACACCCGTCATCGCGGCATGGTGTTGAGCCGCGATCCAGGTGTTGAGCCGCGATCCAGAGGAGGAGTGTGAAGCGGTGAAGAAGTAGTGCCTTTGTGCCGCGCTCAGATGTCGTAGAAATGTAGAATTGCAAAAATACGGAGATTTGTGATATTTTACTCAATGAATTTCTATTAGAGCCTCGCTTGGGGGATACCCCTCCAGAGTCACCATTTGCAGGGATTATTGTAAGGAATTAAGTTATGAATACCTATCGCAGGCGTCTTGTAGTTCAGGACCCCAAACAGATTGTGCTTTCTGATGTTCCTTTTCAAACAGGTCAAGAAGTGGAAATTATACTGCGTTCAATAGAGCAACCAACAGTAGAATGGAAGAATGATTTACGCGCTCTGTTGAAGAAGACGCAGTCACTTCCTCAGATTCAAACCCTCACAGAAGAGGATATTGTTGCTGAAATTGAAGCCTATCGGAAAGGCCAATGATAGTAGTCATTGATACAAGCGTTCTGGTCTCAGCTGCATTTCGTGACCGCACACCCGAAGAAGTGATTCTGTTTGTTACCGGACAAGACGCCTTTCATTGGATTGTTTCTGATGAAATTTTAGCTGAATATCGGGAGGTTTTAAGTCGCCCTAAATTTGATCTGTCAGAAGAAATTTTGAACCAGTGGATAGAAATACTGGAATCATCCACAATCGAAATAGATGTGGACTTAGAAATTGATTTTCCAAGAGATCGCAAAGACTCCAAGTTCATCGCCTGTGCCCTTGCCGCACAAGCGAATTTTTTTATTACGGGAGATCATGATTTCAATGAGGCACAGCAGATGATGAATACAACAATCATATCCGTCTCGCTTTTCAAAAGGACGGTGTGTGATAACTGGATGTAATCATTGAGAAGATTAAGTTATGAGTATCTATCGCAAGCGTCTCATTATTCAAGACTCAAGCGGACGGCACTGGGACGGTTTGTAAAATTGGGAATAGCGAAAGGATAACCATCCTCTTTTCAAAAATTGATCACAGCTTATATTTTACCTCAAAGGCACTATATGCAATGGTGCCCAAAATGGTTAGGCATGTAATCTTTGGTATGAGGAAAAAATGGATAATTTTATCAAATCAATGAAATGTCCGCACTGTCAAGAAAATTTTTCAGGTGATGTTTCCTTTGAAGATCTAGAAAAGGATAAAGACGGAATATGGTGGCTTGAAAAAATGAGATGTTCCAAGTCTGAATGTGATCGGTTGATATTGATACTTTGCTGCTCGAATCTTAAGATCCTCTTAAACAGTGTTGATAATGTTTGTCAAGAGAGAAAGGACAGAATAGTCGAGTTTTTGCAAGAACAGGAAGATGTCAATCCCGATTTTGTAGATGATAGAAATCAGTATGATTATGATGAAGAGTCTTTGACAGGTTTAGAAGAATATCGAAAAAAAATACGAAATGAGATTCGGCAAGAAGGAATCGTAAACATTAGATATAGTAATTCAGGTCTTCTAAAGGCAATTCTTGGAAAATCTGAAGCAAATAGGGTTCTGGTTCATCCCAAAGCAAATCGACGGTATGTTCCGAGTGAAGTGCCCAAAGATATTGCCGAAGATTTTAAAAAAGCATGCCTAATTCTCTCTGATTGTCCTGAAGGTAGTGCTGCCATGAGCCGGCGGTGTCTACAACATATCATCCATGATTATTTTGAGATAAATCATGGGAATTTATATAAGGAGATAGAGGATGTTTTGGAGGGCGGTCAAATTCCATCTCATTTATCTGATTTGCTCAACATGTTGAGAAAAATTGGCAATTATTCTGCCCATCCAATAAAAAGCGAAATAACAGGACAAATTGTCCCTGTTGAAGAAAATGAGGCGGAATTCTGTCTTGATGTTATTGAAGGGCTTTTTGATTTTTGTTATGTCTTACCCATGCAAAATGCCAAAAGGCTACAGGCGTATGGGAAAAAATTTTAAGTTATCTGGAGAAAAAATAATAAGGACTTTCGGCACAGTTGTATATAATTCTCCCAAAAGCAATTTATAACTGACTTTACACACGCTGTTTGGCTTCAGATCAAAAAATAGGATATTATTAAAAGCATGGGACTCGTATTTCTGGACATTGATATCGCCAATCCCGCTCGGTCAGAGGACTTTCAGACCGAGCATTTTTTGATTGACTCAGGTGCGGTCTATTCTATAGTCCAGCGATCTGTTCTTGAGGCATTGGGTATTCGGCCGCATTCTCGTCGAACCTTTATACTGGCAAATGGCGATCAAATTGAACGCGAATTGGGCGATGCGCTGTTTCGCTACAAAGAACACCGGGACGCAGCACCTGTTATTTTTGGTGAACCCGGCGATAGCAATCTCCTGGGAGTTGTTACTCTTGAAGCTCTGGGTTATGTTCTGGATCCTTTGAGACGAGAACTTCGGGCTTTGCCGATGCTTTTAGCTTGATTATTTTAGGCGAGGTATAGGACCTCAAAAATATTTGTGACTTTTATAAATCCGCATAGCGGATTTTTTTTTGCCCAAAAGAAAACCGGATGGTTCTGGGGTGTGTCTATATAGGTGAGAGAGGAGAGATGGGATACCATTCGGAGGACACAGATGGTTGAGAAGAACGAGAAGAGAACATCGCTTTTGCCCAGGATTTCGGTGACGAGGCCGGTTACGGTGACGATGTGTTTGGTGGGGTTGATGGTGATTGGGCTGGTGGCTTATTGGCGCATTCCCATTCAGGCATGGGCGTCGGGCAATGACTGGAATCGGTTTTGGGTGGATGTGGCGACAGAAAATGCGTCGGTTCAAGAGCGATTTAATACCATTGCGCTGCCGATGGAACGACATATGCGTACGGTGAGAGAACTCAGCGATATTTACGCTTTTGCCGGCGATCCGTGGGCAGGAGTTGAGTTGAAATTTCACCGCGGTACGGATATGCGAGAGGCGTATGTTCGGGTGGCAGACCGGCTTGAGCATGCCAGGCTCGATTTGCCCGAGGAAGTGCGCGATCGGATCAAGGTGTATTCGTGGAATCAGGAAACCGATTCCGAGGTGATCTGGACGGGGTTGTCCATTCCGGAGGATGTTGTCAATAAGGAACAATGGGTTCAAACCCATGTTCTCGATCCAATTGAGCGGATTGATGGCGTGGCGAAAACCAGTGTGTGGGGGTTTGAGAATAAGGAAGTTTTGATTCTGGTGGATCAAGAGCGATTGCGTACGCATGGTATTGAAACCTATGAGCTTGTGGCGTCGTTGCAGCAGGACAATTTTTCTCTGTCTGGTGGTCAGGTGCAGGAGGGAGGTAAGCGGTTTTACGTTCGATCTCTGGCGCATTATCAAAGTCTGAAGGAGATTGAGAATATTGTTGTTCAGAGCCGTTATAGCAGTGTGCAGGTCCGTCTCAAGGATGTGGCCGATGTGGTGTATGCTGCGCCGCCTCGAGATCGGGTGTGGCGCGTGGATGGGCAGCGCAATTTGGGCCTGGATGTATATAAGGAGTCGGGTGAGAATATTGTCGATCTGTGCAAGCGCATTGTGGTCAAAATGGAGGAGATTGAGGCCAATACGCCTGCGGTGTTTCGCCTGTTTTACAGCGAGGGCAAGCTAATAGAAGATTCGATGGACAATTTGAAAGTCACGGGACTTTGGGGCGGGTTGTTTGCGGCGCTGGTGTTGTTGTTTTTTCTGCGCGCTTTGCGTATGACGGCGCTGATTACGCTGTCCATCCCGCTGTGTGTAATGATGACGATTACCGTGCTCTATTTTATGGGTTGGTCGCTCAATTTGTTGACGATGATGGGGTTGATGGTGGGGGTGGGCATGGTGGTGGATAATGCGATTGTGATTGTGGAGAATATTTATCGCTTGCGGGCAGAGGGTGAAGATCCGCGCGGTGCATCTATCCACGGGGCCAGCGAGGTGGGGCTGGCGATTACGATGGCGACGCTGACCACTGTGGTGGTGTTTTTGCCGATGATGCTGATGAATGACAGCTTTGATATGAAGTTTTTGCTGTCGAAAATTGGGATGCCCGTGGTGTTTGCGCTGGTGGCTTCTCTGTTTGTGGCGCTGTTGTTTATTCCCCTGGCTGCCCAGCGGTTTGGCGATGCGGTGGTGAGGGCAGATCCACAGTCCATTGCTTTTGTTCGCCGCATTTATCGGCGCGGTTTGAACTGGGTTATTCACCATCGGCGGGATGCGTTTCTCCTGGTGCTGGTTTTGTTTGCTACTATTTATTTTCCTTATGAGAACGTGAAGAAGACCGATAAGATGCGTTTTTCTTCTAATCGCGTGACCATTCGCATGTATGGCCCAAAAAATTTTTCGCTGGAAGAGATGGATAAAATTGCGAGCGATCTGGAAGTGTATGTGAATGAGCGGCGGGATAAGTACAAGATCAAAAATGTTATGACGTATTTTAAGCGCGGGTATATCAATTTGCGAATGAATCTGGAGGAAGATCCCCATCAAGAGTGGTGGTATGCTGTGTATCGCTGGGCGCGTGTGTTGATCGGCTTTCCCATTGAGCGGTGGATGACGCGACAAGAGATCATTGATGAATTGAATAAGGAGGTGCCGCGCTATGTGGGGTTTCGGGTGTCGGTGGAATCTCGCAATTCGGGCGGGCGAGATCCCTATGTAAGTGTGTATTTATACGGTCCTGATTTTGAAAAATTAGAAGATATGCTGGGGGAGGTGGAGCGGCGGTTGCAGCAGATTCCATCAGTGACGAGTTTGCAAAGCGTTCTGGAGTTTGGCAAAGACGAGATTCGCATTCGCGTGAACCGCGTACAGGCCAAAAAGCACGGTATTCCGGCAGAGCGGATCAGTCGCACGCTGGCATATCAACTGCGCGGTGCGACATTGCCCCGGTTTCAGACGGATGATCACGAGGTGAATGTGCAACTGATTTTGGATGAATCCGACCGGCAATCGCTGGTGCAGTTGAAAAATTTTATGTTTGTGACCGATACAGGTGAAAAGTTGCCGTTGTCGAGTTTTGCAACTTTTGAAATTACCAAAGGTCCAGGACATATTTTCAGGCATAATGGTCGCAATCGGTTGCGCGTGCGCGTTTATACGACCAAGGATGATGTGGAAGGGTTGTATCAGGAGGTTGATCGGGTGATGGATGGGTTCACGCTGCCGAGGGGGTATGAGTGGAACAAGGGCGAGCGGTATTCGCAATACAGCCGGGAAAGTCAGGCGATGACATTTGCCGTGATTATGGCGATCGTGTTTGTGTTTTTGCTGATGGGCGTGTTGTTTGAGTCGGTTATTTTGCCTTTTGCCGTGATTTTTTCGATTCCATTTTCTTTTTTGGGGGTGTACTGGGGGTTGTGGTTGACGGGTACGACGATGGATTTTATGTCGAATGTGGGGGCAATTGTGCTGATTGGGGTGGTGGTCAACAATGCGATTGTGCTGGTCGATATGATCAATCGGTTGCGCCAGACGGGTATGGATCGCGCGGCGGCAATTATGGCGGCGGGTCACAATCGCTTTCGTCCCATTTTGATGACGACCTGCACGACGGTGTTCGGGTTGTTTCCCATGGCGATTGGCAGCAGTACGATGATGGGGATGCCCTATGCGCCGCTGGGGATTACGATGATGGGTGGGCTGATTGTGTCAACGGCGCTGACGCTGTTTGTGATTCCGCTGTTTTACGTTTTGTTGGATGATTTGCGCGGGTTGTTGAAGCGGATTGCCGCGGTGAGTTTTCAGAGGTCAGATTCGTGGGTGGATGATCCCGCGCAGGCGGCGGATTAAAATATTTTGGCGGGTGCGTAGAGGCGATGGACGAAGATGTGGATGAACAGCGAGCTAGCTGGCGTATTCGAGACCTGTGCGGTTGACGCTGAAACCCATTTGGGTCGGCTTCATGGTCCGCTGACGTCTTGATCGTAAACCCGTTTGGGCACGGGCCTGAGATCGCGCACCAGACCGATCCAAGACAGCACTTTGAGCAGGTAATAGGTTGGATCAAACTCCCACCAGTAAAAGCCTTGCCGCGCCGCCCCTGGATAATAGTGGTGATTGTTGTGCCAGCCTTCGCCCATGGTGATAAGTGCCAGCCAGATGTTATTGCGGCTGTGGTCTTGGGTGGCAAAGCGGCGGCGACCAAAAAGGTGGGAGAGCGAATTGATGGTACAGGTGCCGTGAAACAGGACGATGGTGGAAATGGAAAAACCCCATACGAGCATCTGCCAACCGCTGGTCCTCGACTCGGGAAAGCGGCTGCCGCAATACTCCCCCAAGGCGTACATCGCCACTGCCAGCAAAATGGGCACGATGGTGTCGAAGCGGTCAAGAAAGCGCAATTCGGGAAAACGGGCCAAGTCGCGCACATTGTATAGACGGGTAGGAAAATTCGGTCGCGAAGTAATCCACAGGATGTGGCTCCACCAAAAACCATGCTCCTTGGGCGAATGCACGTCGCTGGCGACATCGGAGTGGCGATGGTGATGGCGGTGGTGCCCGGCCCACCACAACGGCCCTCGCTGCACGGCCGCATTGCCGAGTACGGCAAAGAGGAACTGCACGGCCCGCGAGGTCTTAAATGTGCGATGCGAAAAGTAGCGGTGGTAAAACCCGGTTATGGCAAACATCCGCACCCAGTAGGCCACGAAGGCCACGCCCACGGCTACGGGACTCCAGCCGACCCAAAAAACTCCGAGGCAACTCAAGTGCAGCACCGCAAAGGGCAGCAGGCGCACCCAATCGACTTGATGACAGTCTTCGGTGACCTCGTCGTCGTTGTCGTCGCCCTTAGACCAGCGCAGTAAAGCTAACCGCCAGCCTTTGAGAGGCCGCGCATTGTCCACGATGTTTGTATGTTCCATAAATGTCAACAAGTCCATTAATTTATCAGACAGTCTCGCATGACTTCCTGTAGATATATCATTATGGTATAGGAGAGTCAAGCAGATTTTCAACTTTTTTAATTAATTCGCGTTCGTAGTCTATTAATTCGAACGGGTTATAGAACCACTTTTCTCCCACACAGAGGGCTGTGCTATTTTGCGCGGCTCTCTGTTTTTGTATGTGATGGAGCTAATTTGCAGGATCGGAAGGCGTATTGGGGTTGTTTAAGCGCTCCTGGTCGGCATAGGGATAGAAATTTCGATTTCGCTCAAAGGGGTCGGATGAGGGACCGGGTTGAGCGAGGCGCCGGCTGTCTTCCCATCCCGTACCGTTCAGGAATAATTCCGCTCTGCGCTGCCGAAAGATTTCTTCTGCCACGGCCTCGACGGTTTGTGGACCGCTGTAGGGGGGTAGCGATGCCCCAACGCCAAAGGGGTCTTGCGCGGGTGTTTTTGTTCGAATAGCGTCTATTTCGGCGATCGCCCCTGTGATATTTCCCATCATTGCGTTTGCCTCTGCCCTCGTCAGGGCCATTTCGCCGGGCAAATATGCCGGGATGGACGACGTGGCGGTGTTCCAAAAGCCGGATAGCATTTCAATCGGCAATGAGTTGGGATTGCTCAGGCGGTCATTTGGCATGAGATAAAATGCAAGTCTCGCATCGTTGCTGTCTGTGACCAGTGTTCCGAAATTATCTCTTGGAGCATAGTCATCCGCAACAAAAACCTGGTTGTAAATGGGGTTCTGATTTTCGCCGTCATAAGTATAGACAGAAGTTGCCGAGGGATCGACGGTATTGGCGGCTTCAAGTGCGGCTTGATAATTTCCCGCGAACAAATTATAGCGCGCCCGATAAGCGTGAATTGTATTTAAGAGATCGAATCCCTGTCCCAGGATATCTGAGTTGAATTGAGCAGATGGCGGCGTGGCCGAGATGGTTTGGAGCGCGTTGTCCAGCAATCGAATCGCTTCGGCAAATACCTCGGACCGCGGCTGAAAAGTGGCTTGTCCATCGGCCTGTACATCTGTTGGTGCCTGTTCAAAAGCCTGTGCGATGAATCCCAGGCACATCGCTTTGTAAAGTTGAGACAGTGCAATAATGCCGCTGCGCGTACCTTCTGAAAGTTGCACATTGGGCGCGTTTTCAATCAAATCATTGGCTATTCCGATGACGCGGTATGATTCGAACCAGATCGCGCTGACACCGCTGTTTGCGCCAGACAAAGCATTGAGGCCATCCTCTAATTGTATGAGGTTGGCAAAGGTCGTGTTTGCCGCAAATTCGCGGCTTGTAATTGCCGGGTGACGAATGTACGAATCGACATTCTGACTCGCGTAATCTCGTTGCATGCCAATGGCGAGTGCGATAATGCCATCACTGGTGGTTAAAACGCGCTCTTCCACTGCCTGGTTTGGATTTGTTATGTTTAAATCGCAACCTTGTGTGAAAAAGAGCAGCAATGCCGGGAGAATATACAGGTGACTCGATTTCATATTCTTTTTCTCCGCTTAGTAGTTCAGGCTTATACGAAATGCAATACTGCGCGGGATGGGCACTTCTACGAAGTCAAATCCGCGCACTGCGGTGCGCTGTCCGGCGATGTTGGTCTCCGGATCGTAACCGCTGTAGTCGTCTATGGAAAGCAAATTGCGTCCAATCAGGCTCAATTGAATGCTGCTCAATCCCAAAAATTGGGGTTGCCAGCGATAAGACGCGGATAGTTCGCGCAATTTCACAAAGGAGCCATCTTCGATCCATTGTTCAAAAATTCGGAAGACCCGCGAATTATATCCAGAGGGGAGTTCGCCGTTTAATTCGCGTTCGTAGTCCGTTAAAACGCCGAATGCGCTCAATGCGGCCAGGCGTCTGGTAAAATTGAACACATCGCCACCTATGATGGCGTCCCATTGCATGCGAAATGACCAGTTTTGCCCCAGGGCGATTTGATTGATCAATGAAGCGGTAAAGTCCGGGTTGGGATCTCCAATAATTTTGCGATCAGCCGCTTGTATCGGGAGATTGTTTTCGTCGTTTGCGATATTGCCCTGAGCATCGCGTTCAAAAGCCGTGCTGAAGAAAACTCCGAGGGGTTCGCCGTTGATGGCCGAGACCTGGGAAAACGAATTTGGGATGATCAATCGCCCGCCCTCAATGCCATCGACTTTGTTTTTGTTGGTCGAATACGTGAAGGTCGATTCCCAGCGGAGATTGGAGCGTGCAAGCGGAATCGCGCGCACGAGAAGTTCCAACCCGGTATTGTCCATTGTGCCGACATTTTGCAGGGCACGCGAATGACCTGTGGAGGGGGATAATGTGCGGAATAACAACAAGTCGTCGATGCGCTGATCGTAATAGGTCAGTTCTATGCCCAGGCGATTGGACAGGAGACTAAAATCCGTCCCTATTTCAATTTCCCGCTGTCTTTCGGGTTTGATTGTCCCGCCGAGTTGTGTGCTGGGCACCAGGCCGGGGTTGCCATCATAAGAGGATGCATTGTAATTGGTCAGGCGGTCATACGGCCCAATAGCTGTTTGACCCCCTGAAGTGCCTATGGAGGCTCGCAATTTGAAGTCTGAAAAGATGTTTTGAAGTGCGCCATTTTGCCAGAAGCCCGTATCTGAAATGAGATAGGAGGCACTGGCTTTTGGATAAAATTGCCAGCGATTATCCGCGTCATAGACCGAGGATGCGTCGATGCGGGCAGCAGCCGTAACAAAAAGACGATTGGCGATCCCAAAGGTTTGCTGGATAAATCCGCCATAAATGACCCTTTTGCTTCTAAATTCACCTGCGACGACGTTTGCACCGCTCGATACGACTTCTGCAACGGGACTCAGGTTTCTGCCTTCTGCACTGAAATTTTCCCCTTTTTCGTATTGCAGGGTTCCGCCGATTCGCGTGGTCGATTGCACATTGGGAAATATGTCTCGCTGGTATCGGATGTTGAGGTCATTGTTGAGTTGCAGAAAATCGAAGACAGCTCTTCGAGAAAAGCCATTGGCCAGGCCCGGCGCAGAGGTGCCGGTGGGGATAAATGCGATGGCCGTCTGGTCGTAAGAATCAATGCCCAGAGTATAGTCGATGCTCAATCCAGATAGCGGAGTTGCATTTATCTGGGCATTTCCAATATAGCGCGTGATTTCTTGTGTGAAATCATATCGATCAATGACTTCGAGGGGATTGGCGAGAACACCGTCGTCTGGATAGGTGCCGGTCTCGGGGTCGGGCGTGAGATTATAGGTGTTGGGACCAAAAATAAAGCCCGTCATTGCGCCGTAGTTTGAATTTAGCCCGCCATTGGGGATGTCATTGCTTTTGCTAAATACGAAATTTCCACCCACAGACAAGGTCAACCAGTTTGACAAATTCTGGTCGATGCGCGTTCGGCCACTGATCCGCCGAAACAATGTGTTTTCAACCACGCCTTGATCGGCGAGATAGGCCCCAGAGGCAAAATAACGGGTATTGCCAGACCCTCCCGAAATCGACGCATAGTGCTCCATTCCCGCGGCGCGCCTAAATATGAAGTCCTGATGGTCAAAGCGTTGCACATCGGAGCCATCGGAATTTTTATTTCCCCTATTGTCAACGGTTGCCCGATTTACTGGCAGTGTTTTGCGTATTTTTGACGTTGAGAGATCATAGGTATAGTTTATGCGGGGCTTGCCATGTGCGCCGCGTTTTGTAAATATTTGCACGACACCGTTGTTTGCACGCGATCCGTAAAGGGCTGCTGCTGCTGCGCCTTTTACGATTTCAATGCGTTCTACGTCGTTTAGATTGAGATCGACGAGTCGGTTTTGCGACCCACCGCCGAGGCGGATGAGTTCTGGTGAGTCGTTGTTCACAATGACGCCATCTACCACATAGAGGGGATCGGCATCGCCGAGGACGGTACCGGTTCCGCGCAAGCGGATGGTTACGCCGCCGCCGGGATTGCCCGAATTTTGTTGAATGAGAGCACCGGCTAATTTACCCGTCAGCGCTTTGTCGAGGGATGTGGCACCAGTTGATTCCAATTGGCGAATGTTCAGGGTGGATATGGCATTTCCCAGTTGCTTTTTGCTGGCTGCTGCGGAAAGGCCGGTGACGACGATTTCATCGAATTGCAAGACATCTACGGCGAGTTGAAAAGAGACTTCCGCAAGGCCGCTGTTTTGGCGAATGGTTTGTCTGGCGGATTTGTAGCCTACAAAGCGCGCTTCGATGGTGGTTTCCGCTTCTGGCTCTGGCAAATATAGCGCGAAATTGCCCTGAGCATCGGTGTTCGTGCCAGTTGTTGTGCCGATGACAATGATATTGGTACCCGGCAGACCCTCGCCTCGCTCGTCGGTGACTGCGCCTTTGATGGTGAGTTGGGCAAAGGCCGAAATGGGGATGCTGATAAAGAGACAAAGAACGAAAAATAGTCGAGATAACATGTGCATTTCTCCTTATATTTAGCTGAAATTTAACTAATTAGTGAGTGGCTGTCACGGTGTTTTTTTATTGCTCAAAGTTATTATTTTTTGGAAATTCAAAGAATCTTACAAAGAGAATCTTACAAAAGGAGAAAGTACCATGAGTGAGTCGAAGAGCGATCCGAGATATACGATGGGACGCAGTGAAGGGGAGACAGAGCGTTTGATTCAGCAGTCACAACTCTACGAGGCTGTAACGCTGCGTTTTTTTCAGGAGGCGGGTCTCGTTAGCGGGATGCGAGTTCTCGATGTGGGGAGTGGTGCCGGAGATGTTGCGATGGCGGCAGCCGAGTTGGTCGGTGCAGAGGGGGAAGTCGTGGGCGTGGATGTCAATGAGGCGATTCTCGAGACGGCCCAGGCGCGGGTGAGAGAACTGGGTTTTGAAAATATTCAGTTCATGGCGGGGGATGCCCGAACGCTGGATGCAGGAGGGGACTTCGATGCTGTGGTCGGGCGCCTTGTGCTCATGTATATGTCTGATCCCGCAGATGCTTTGAAAGAGCTCACAAGGCACTTGCGCCCGGGGGGTATTGTCGCTTTTCAGGAGGTTGATTTTACGCCTTATATGTCGATTTCTCGTTCAGATACGCCGCTTATGAACAAGCTGGTTGAATGGGGGGTTGCAGTTTTCCGGCATTCAGGAGCGCATGTTGAAATGGGCATGGATCTTCACGGCACTTTTTTGGATGCTGGTTTACCTGCGCCTGTTTTACACTTTGTGGCGCCATTGGGGGGTGCAGAAACGTGGGCTGGGTACGATTTTATTGCCAACGCTTTTCGCAGTCTGGTTCCGCTTATGGAAGAGTTTGGCATTGCGACTGCTGAAGAGGTCGATGTGGATACACTTGCAGATCGGATTCGGGAAGAGATCAGGGTATCGAAACGCCCGCTTCTCTTGCCTCCGCATGTGACCGCGTGGGCACGGCTGGAGACATAGGAGTGTCAGGAGGTTGTTGTGTTGCGAAATTTTTGTCGTGTGATTGTGCTGGTGTGTGCGATGGGAATGGTGTGGGGCTGTGGCGGCGAGCAGGTGATGCTGTCGCAGATGGTAGAGGCGGAGGAGCAGGTAGGACGCTCGCTGAGTAAGTTGGCTGTGCAGACGGATGCGTCGCAGGCTGTGGTGGTGGCGACTGTGCTTCGGGATGGTGCACCTGTGATTTGGGCGAAGGTGGAGTTTTCGCGTTCTATTGCAGGGCAGGCGGCCGATTATCAGTGGTCGGGAGTGACGGATGAGTATGGTCGGGCGCGTGTGGATATTGTGTCGGGCGATGCGACGGGTTATTATCAAGCGCGTGCGTCGATAGATGGGCGAGAGATCGGTTCATGGTCGAGTATTCCGATTAACAGCGGGTATGAGGTGATGCTCGATTTGCCCATTGGCGGGAAGGCGCGTGTGATGGGTTCATCTTTGCGGATACCGCAAGCCGAGGACGCAATCAAAATCGGCTTTATATATGGCACATACCGAAAAAACGGTCTGGATGGCGCGACTCTGGCGGCTCTCCAATTCAACGAAGGGGGAGGTGTGCGCGGTGTGCCTATAGAACTCATCGATGGCGGTGTACCAATAGAACAACTCGCTGAAAAAAATATAAGCGAGACCGAATACGTTGCAGCATTGGCAGAGAAATTGATTACTCAGGAGAAGGTATTGGCTATTGTTGGACCTAATCGCTCGAGCCAGGCAGTCATTGTGGGGGAAATTGCACAACGCCATGGGATACCAATGGTGACGACCAATGCGACCAATCCAATCGTATCTACTGCGGGTGATTTTGTGTTTATGGCGGCTTTTACGGACGATTTTCAGGGCAAGGTGATGGCTGAATTTGCCATTCAAGAGTTGGGCGCGGGTCGCGTAGCAGTGCTCACGGAGCGTGGAAGTATTTATTCGGAGGGCTTATCGCAGACCTTTGTCGATAATTTTGGCGCGCTTGGGGGCCGTGTTGCGGCGCATGAATTCTACATGTCGGGTGAGACCGATTTTACCTCGCAACTGATCGCTGTCACCTCATCTATGCCAGATGTGGTCTTTATTCCCGGTGCTGTTGCCGATATTCC
This sequence comes from uncultured Latescibacterota bacterium, assembly GCA_951812755.1. Lineage (GTDB taxonomy): Bacteria > Latescibacterota > UBA2968 > UBA2968 > UBA2968 > VXRD01. Next base: position 5,684,163 of record OX638329.1, on the reverse strand, counting down.
GTTGCTGGTTCAGCAAGCAAGACAAAATTTGGGCCTGACAGCGACTTTTCTCGGAGGCGATTCATGGCATAATGCAGAGTTGCTTACCACGAGTGGCGCGTTTATTGAGGGTAGTTTTTTTAGCGGTTTTTTTTCGTCTCAAGTCGCACAGGGCGATTTGAGTGAAGACGCCCATCGTTTTATTGCCGCGTACACGGCAATGTTTGGCGTCGCGCCCGACGGATCGGCTGCGCTGGGGTATGATGCGCTCAGGCTGGTGGTTCAGGCGATGCGCCGAGCAGATGAGTTGACGCCAACGGCGATTCGCGATGAGATTGCGGCGACTAAAGACTACAGCGGGGCAACGTTTATCTCTGGCTATGACGAAAATCGACATACGACCAAGAGTGCGGTTATCAACCGGATTGTCAATGGCGCGATAGAGTTCTATAAATTGATCGAGCCGTAATGTTTTACTGAAACACTGGAGGGAACACGATGACCCGATCGGAACTCGCTCACAGCATTTATCAGACTTCTCATTTGACCGGACAATTTACGCTTCGCTCAGGCGCGATTGCGACAGAGTATTTCGACAAGTATCAGTTTGAAACCCGTCCCGAACTTCTTTGCGAACTCGCCGCACATCTCCAGCCTCTGATTCCCGAGGATACAGATGTTCTCGCAGGTCTCGAACTCGGTGGGGTGCCCCTGGCGACGATGCTTTCTCAGTTGTCCGGGCTGCCCACGTGTTTTGTGCGAAAGGAAGCCAAAACTTATGGCACTTGCAAACTCGCCGAAGGTGTTGATATATCTGGCAAGAATCTGCTGGTTGTTGAAGATGTGGTCACTTCTGGTGGGCAGGTTGTTCTTTCCACTCGGGACCTTCGCAATCTGGGCGCGTGCGTTTCGCAGGCGATATGTGTGATTGACCGCGAGTCCGGTGGCGCAGAGAATCTCGCCAAAGAGGGTATTGAACTCCACGCTCTGTTTCGGATGAGTGAGTTGACGTGAGGGTGGGCGCGGAACTTATGAATACCTTTCAAAGGATTGCGACATCCCTATCGGCGTATCAACCCAGTATTCGTTCGGAAACGGATAAAACGCAGGCGGCTGTTGCTGCGGTTTTTCATCCGCGACGGGATGATCTCTATCTTCTCTTTATCGAGCGTGCGGCGCATCCGACAGACCCCTGGTCGGGGCATATTGCCTTTCCCGGTGGCACAGCCGAACCCGATGATCCCGATCTCAAATACACGGCTGAGCGCGAGACCCGTGAGGAACTCGGTCTCGATCTGAGCAGCGCGCAATACCTCGGCCGTCTGGACGATGTCACGGGCGCGACGCTGCCCATCCAGGTCGCGAGTTTTGTTTATGCGATTTTTGAAGGCGTTGAAGTTGCGCCCAATGACGAGGTGCGCGATGTTTTCTGGACGCCTTTTGCACATTTCGCTGATTCCACACGGTGGCAAACGCTCAATCTCGAAGGTTGGCACAATATGCCAGCTATTGATTTGCTCGGTTCCGAACGTCCCGTGCTGTGGGGGCTGACCTATCGCATGGTCGCGCAACTGGCGGGGTTTGCAGGTATTGATTTGCCCGAAAGGCCATAGAAGTTTGCGTTTTCCAGCATCTGAATTGTTCACTAAACCGAGGAGAATAATGACTGAGCTCAAACAAAAGGCAACACCAGATCGCGTTGAAATATTCCGCAGTGGAGAAAAAGATCCCATTCTTGTTCAGCTCGCCAAAGCTGATACCCGTGCCTATATTCATCCCATTGTAGCACCCGATGGCAATGGCATTCTCACCGAAGATACCCCTTCGCATCATCCCTGGCAGCATGGTCTTTATGTAGGTCTCAACGAAGTCAACGGGATTGGCTTTTGGACAGAGGGACTACAGGAACGGCGAAAAGATCTGGACGGCACCTTTCACCCCGAGCCGATTAGCAATACAGATGTACATTCTAACACTGCCACCTGGACCGTCACCAGCGAATGGCGAGATCCCAATGGTGCGCCCATGCTCACCGAAACACAGGCATGGACTTTTACCGATCAGGGCGATACGTACGAGATCGATATCACATGGTCTCTTACCGCATTCTGTGATCTCATTTTTGGAGAATACGCCTATGGCGGTCTTTTTCTTCGAATGCCTTACAAAAGAGATCTCGGCGGCGAGGCTATCAACAGTGAGGGTCAGAGCAATCGCGACGCTGAAGGACAACGCGCACAATGGGTGTCTGTTTCCATTCCCATCGAAGGTCGCGCCGACTGGGCAGGTATTGCGATGATGGATCATCCCACCAATCCCGAACACCCGAACCCCTGGCGCGTTGACGGCCAACTCGGCATTGTACCCAGCCGCTGTATTGCTGGTCCCTGGACGCTGGCACAAGGTGAGACAACCGCGAGTAAGTATCGGTTGTTTGTTTTCTGTGGTCGAACGGATATTTCACGCATAGAAGAAAATTGGGCCAGTTTTTCCTCGCAGTAAATGATGTGCGTTCTCATTCTACGATTCTGAGCCTGTTTTCTGCTCCATACAGGCGATAGATCTTTTTTACCTGATCCAATTCTCTTTCTTCGATTTTTACGGTGAGTGGTCGGGGGGCAAGCAGTGAGAGGAGTCCCGGTCGCCCGATATGTCGGGCGATGTAGGGTATTACTCCCTCCTGTCGGTAGTGCTGCTGGTGGTGCGGCTCAATTCCCCCTCTGGCGCCGAGGGTGATTTCGGATATTCGGTTGTCCAGGATCGCCGCGTACAGGGCGATGTCATCGACGTATCCATAGCAGGCTGCCTGCTGAATACCCCGCTGTCTCAGGAGGTCCAATGCCTCAATTACGTGCTGTACGTTGACGGTTGTTGACGGTTCTCCCAACAGCATCCCGCTGTCGTCCATGCCGACACAATCCAGTGATAGGACGGTTGTTCCAGAAGCTATCAGGTGTCGCACTTCGCCCGTTTGCAGGGCACCCTGTTTGGTGCGGCTCTGGTGGAGATAGAGGGCTGTTTTTTTTGATGTATCCTTTGGCGTCAATAGAAAGGATGAGAGGCCGAGGGCGCCGTAGCGAATTTCTTCTGCAGTAAATTCATTTTCCTCGAATGTTCGGATGGTTTCGGGTGAAATGCGCGGTCTGTTTTCGGATATGGCGAGGACTTTTGTCACTGTTTCCCGCAGGGCTATCCGCTCGCGTTTCCAGCCTTCCAGTTCTTGTGGTATGTCCAGCTCGGGCGGTAATTCTTTCAAGATGGATGCCACCCATCCCCGCATCGCGAACGCCGGTTCTTCATAGCCTCGCGGAGGCAAGCAGACGAGTTCGCGAGTCGGTACAGGTACCACATTTAGATCGACGACCGCGGTTCCGGCGTAGTGCTTGTGGCTCTTATAGCCCGCTTCGATATCGATCCCGTGTGTATCTGTCCAGTCTCCCAGATAGACTTCTGGTAGTCGTTGTACTGCTTCTGAGTCGAATTTCGGCATGCCCAGGTGTTTTTCCACCCAGGCGAAGGCGGGCTTGTTGAGGAAGTAGGGCCGGTGGCCGCCCTTTGGGGTGATGTCGATGTCGAACCGGTCTGCAACGCCGCAAATGTCATAGACCCGTTGTACTTGTCGGCAGGTTTCCAGTAGCCCACGATACGCATGGGGAGGATAGTCCCATTCTCCGGCGAGGATGAGCGTGGCGCACCGGGGGGCGCCTATCGCGATTTGTTCCGGCATATCGACGTAGTGTTTGAGGCGATAGGGACGCCATTCGCAGCTCAGGTCGCCGACGATGTAGTCGAAATGGGTTACCCAGGAGGCGGGCAGGCTGAGGGCCAGGCGGTCGTCCGTGCAGAGGACGTTCATGGTGATGGTGCAGCCGAGAGAGTGGCCCACACAGCCGATTCGATCGGTATCTACTTCGGGACGGATGCAGAGGTAGTCGATGCCGCGGGTGATGTCGTAGGTCATTTTGCCGATGACTGAGCGGCCCACTTCAAAGCACCGGTCAATTCTAAAGTCCAGACGGTGACCGCGTATTCCCGGGCGGTTTTCTTCGTCCCGTTCTTCTTCGCCCACCGGGTCGGGGATCAGGCAGATGATGCCCGCTTTGGCGTAGATCTGACCCGCGTAGTGGTTGTAGAAGGCGCTTTTACTCCCGCCGTGCCCGCTGGGGAAGATGAGGGCTGGCACCGGAAAGGTTACGTCCTTTGGGAGAAAGAGGTGGGCGGGTACAGAGGATCCCGGTTCGGCGTCGTAGATGACTTTTTCGATGGTGAAGTCGTCTCTTTCGATTTTTCCGACTGTGCGGGGGCAGAGGGATCCGCTGGTTTCGGGGAAGTCGAAGATTTTGCGGAGGATAGGGCGCAGTTTGGCGGTGTGGGTCTCCCATTCTTCGCGGGTACGAGGGAAGGTATCGTTAATCCGGTGTTCGGGGAGTTGTGCCAGTTTCTCCCGCAGGTAAGCCACGTATTGGGCCTGTACTTTTGTGTGATCGAGATGTCTGTGTGTGTTCACGGTGTTCACCTTTCGGGGAAGAAGTTACGGAAACAAGAAAATCGGATGTGAACCCGAGGGCAATCAAAAAATAATCGCTTCCGATTTGGTTTCTGCTTGATTTATTTTGTTGGGATCGCGACTTTAGGAGATGAGGCCGATACTGGTTTTTAATACTAATCCGAGAAGGATCATTCGATATGGCGGAACGCAAGAAGTTGTTGATTACGGGGGCAGCGGGCAAGATTGGGACGGCGCTACGAAAGCATTTGCGGCACCGATACGATTTTCGGTTGATGTTTCACTCTCAGATTCCGGACGATGTGGATGAGAAGGACGAGGTGGTGGTTTCGGATATTTCCAATTTTGAGGCTATGGTGGAGGCCGCTGCCGGGGTGGATGCGATTGCCCATCTGGCTCTTTTTAGAACCTGGCAAGGTATGCCGAATGCACAGAGGGCACAGGTGACGTTTAATGTGGATATGAAGGGGACGTACAATATCTACGAGGCCGCGCGGATTAACCGGGTGCCAACGGTGGTCTATGCGAGTACGAATCATGTGACTGGAATGAATGAGAAGGAGGACATTCGTTCGGAGCCGGACAAACCCGTGCGTCCGGACGGGATCTATGGCGCTGGCAAGGCGTTTGGAGAGGCTTTGGGAAGGTTTTACGCCGATCAGTACGGGATCCGGGTGTTCTGTTTGCGGATTGCCAATTTCAATGGGCTGGATGAACCGGGGCGGGATTATGAGCCGGGGCAGTCCCGCTGGTTCAGCCCCCGGGATATCGCTCAGATGACCTGGCGGTGTATTGAGGCAGAGGATCTGAAGTTTGAGATTTTCTACGGGGTGTCTCGGGGTGGCGAGGAGAAGTGGGATTTGTCCAATGCGCGGGAGCTGATAGGGTTCGAGCCAGAGGATGATGGTTCTTTGCCGGAGCATCGGGCGAAGTATAAATGAGGGTAATTGTATGACTGACGAAGAGAGATACTTGTTTGATTTGCAGGGCTATCTGGTGCTCCGCGGCGTGCTGACGCAGGAGGAGGTGGATGAGTTGAACGAGGTCTCGGACCGGGTGTATCCCAGGGATTACTCGGACGGCAACGATTCCAAGGGGCGCCGCGGCATTCGCAACGTCCGCTATATTTCCCGGTGGGGTCCAGCTTGTCAGCGGTTGATCGATCATCCGAGAATTGTGTCGATTCTGGCGGAGTTTCTCGGTCCCAAGTTCCGCATCGACCACGATTATGCCATGTTTATGAACGCCGGCAGCGATAGCGGGAATCTGCACGGCCTGCCAGAGTTGGGGACGCATCGATACTTCCACTATCTGGATGGACAGGTGCGGACGGGTCTAACTGTGGTGACCTTTATGCTGGCTCCAGCCGGGGCGGGAGATGGTGGGTTTGTATGTATTCCGGGTAGCCACAAGGGCAATTTTCCTCAAAATCTGCCTGAGGATGTGCGCACGCTAAAGAGGGTGCCGTCCTATGTGGTACAGCCCGAGGTAGATTCAGGCGATGTGGTCATTTTTACCGAGGCTTTGACCCACGGAACGAAGGGTTGGCGCGGTACCCACGAACGGCGTGCCTTTCTTTTTAAATACAATCCAGGACACATGGCCAACCATCAGGCGTCCTACGATCCGGCGAACTATTTCGACCCCACGCCACGGCAACGACGGATTATGGGTGCCCCGTCGGTTGGCAGCCGGCCCAATGTGATTGCTCCGTGATAGGTGCTGCGTTGAAGTAATCCTCATTTCCAAAATAGGGAAACATGCCAAATCCCGCTTCCCGATATCGGTGTTCCCACACAAGGCCAGTTTCGCAATAGCTCAGCGATCCGTGCGCTGGTGGTGAAAACTCGGGATGTTCCAGTAAGTCGCTTCGGAACCAGACGCTTCGGTGCTGAAAACAAATCCCCTTCTCCAGATTTTCCCGCATAAATTTCACGATGTGCGGAAAGGTGCGCTGGAATTCCGTGCCCCGCCCGTATTCGATGTGTGTTTTTAGATTCTTTCCCGCGGCCTGTATCTCACCCATTGACATCGGTGTCCCATTTTCTATAAATAGCGCGTCCGTATTTGGATCTACTACCGCCCACTTGCCAAAGTGATCGAACCAGACTTCCGCTACAAAATGTCCGTTGAAGCTGTTCACCGCTTCTGTCAATACCGCGCATCGGGCTGGAATGCCAATAGCTTGTGCACAACTCACAAATGCCGCTGCATAGTGTACACACATTGCCACTGGCCGTTTTCCATTGTGTCCAATCTGTCCCGGTGCCCAGGCCAACAGGGTTTCGGCATCCCACGGCGCGTATTGTTCTGCTCTTGCCGAACCGGTGTGTTCCCAACTGGATGCCAGCCAGGACGATAATGCGCGTACCCGTTTGATCAATGGTCCCTCATCGCGAGCTACCGGCGGTAGCATTTGTCTCAGGGATTCAAATCTGGGTGAGTCCGCATTTTCCCATACCATCGGAGGCGGTGGGGGATCTTCTCCTTCGGCCAATCTGACTCGAATGACGTATTCACCCAGAACCGCGTTCAAATATCCCATTCGCTCACTGCGCCAGCTCTGCCCGCCATCATCGCTTACCGCGCTATCCGGCGCGGGATGTCCCGCTTCCATTGCAAGTGACCAGCCAGCCATTGCCGTGTGGTCGGTCCACAGTTCAAAGGTGTTTTCGCCTTCCTTCAGTTCTGATACCGATATTTCATACCATGAATACGCGCCGCGCCGCATCGGTTTTAGCGCGGCGATTTCCGCGCCATTCACTGACACTCGCAAAGGGGCCTCGTTTTCCGGATAGGGGCGGGCGAGTATATAAACTATTCCCGGTGCGTTTGTCGCGGGCAATGTGAGCATTTTGCGCGCCCGTCGAAAAATCGTCAATTCTTCGCAGAGAGACGGCATCACCCGTCCTTCTTCGCTGTAGTATAATCGGCTCATGTGAATATCTCAGAAAAATAGGCTGTAGATCACTTAAAAGGTGGAAGGACATAGGAGGGCTGGAAGGCAAAGCGCTTCAGTCCAATGTGCAGGCGTGCCTGAGCACCTGGACCCAGATGTACCTGAAGATGTTTGCCGTTTATCTCGACGGATTGGTCATCGCTCTCACGGGTTTCGAGGCGTGCTCGGGTAAAGCAGTGTTCGCCAAAGGAACCGGCCTGGAGCAGTACAGCTCGGCTTTCTACCGGATCGGTATTTACCAGCGATACACTGACCTGGTCGGCGCTGACCCGGTCAACCAGAGCCGCGACGTGTTCGGGTAGTCCCGGGCGGTGGCGTTGCGGGTCGAAATAGCGCAAGTGGGCCTGTAGCATGCCGCCGTTGTACATGGCCGCAGGCGTGCCCATGGCCATTTGAATGAGGGCTTCCGGCAGCACTGGATTGAGTTTCTGGAAGTGGTAGCATTCGCGCGTTTCCGGGTCGCTGTCATCGCTTTCCAAACGCTCCAGGCTGCGGCAGATGCTGGAATAGGTCGAGTCGAAGACCTGGTCGGGGTAGTCGGGATTTTTGCCTTTGGTAAAGGCGAACCAGGCTTTTGGGGGGCAGATACCGGCCTTGGCCGCGCCCCAGTCGGGTGGCAGACCCACAAAGCCCTCGCGCCCCGGGAAGATTTCGTCGAGGCGGGCCAGATCCTCGGCGCTCTGGCTCAGGTAATACAGATGGATGTAAAAATGGGGATCGGGCGGACGGAAGTCGAACCAGCCGCGGTCACCGTGCCGTGCCGGCACCAGGAGTTGGCCGTTTTCCTCACGCCGGTTTTTCCAGAGCATATCGAGCTGTGAGCGGGCCAGGTCCAGATGCGATGTGTCGCCGGTCATGAGCAGGGCGCAACTGCCGGCCACGAGGGCTGGCTCGACGATATTGCGCGCTCCGTGCGGCCAGCGCCAGCCGTAGTACCCGCCCCACCACTTGCCGTCCATCAATTCGCCGATGATGCCGTTGGGACCGATATTGTCGGGCATGATGCCATCATTGGTGGCGCAGCGCGCCTCCCAGGCTTGCAAATAATCCAGTACCCATTGCCGATACTTGTCTTCGCCCGTGTAGAGGTACGCGTTGGTAATCAGGCTGGTGGCGCTCAGGTTGAGGGGTACGTCGCCGCGGGTCATGCGCTGGTTGATCTGGTCGAGCACCCGGGCGAAGACCCGGTCGTCGGTCCAATCGACCTTGAAGAGCGGGTCAGAACTGTCAGCGCCCTCTATGTCTTCATACGGAGCCAGATATTCGGAGAGAATGGGGCGGTGGTAGTCCCAATCGGTCTGGGTGGTTACAAAGCGCGGTCCTTTGCTGCCGTTGAGGGGCGAGCGGATCATGCAGTGCCGGGCATCCCAGTTGGGTGCCAGCGGATCCTCGCCGGTGTACATGGCGGCGTAGCGCAGGGCGCGATCGATGTGGTTCTCGGGATCGGCCATGGCCAAATAGTAGATATAGGTATAGCTCTCGGAGTGGTGGAACCAGTCGAAGCCTGTGACGAATTCCCGCTCCACCGTGCCGTAGTTGGCGTATTGATAGGTGATGGCGTCCCACTCTTTGCGGGCGATCCGGTGGATGTGCTCGCCGCCGCCCAGCAGGTAGAAGAGAGGGAAGGAGAGGAAGGCTTCATATCCGTTGTCCGTGCCGTCCATGCTCGTCCACACTGTGCGCTGGATCAGGGTGCCGTCCGGGCGGGTGCTGTGCTTGACAAAAGGGTGGGCAGCGCGGTCCATTATCGCTATTAGTTGGCGCTGGCGCACGGCCCAGGCGGGTGGTTGTTGGCGCGTCTTTGCAGCGAGTGTTGCACAGGTCATTTTACTGTTTCTCGGGGTAAAGTTTGATGCTTTCTGCTCATGTGTCGTTGGGATAGTAAAATAAAGATACCATAATTTTTTTCAAACGCTAAATTACACTTTGTTTGGTCAAGCTGTTCGACCAGTATGCGCGTTACACTTCTATCCGCGGGAGGACTGTATGAGCAATGATCACGAAGACAGAGCATCGCGTATTCGCGTTACGGGGTTGACTGCGATACCGATTGGCGTGAAGGGATATGTCAAGATCGAGACGAATGCCGGGATTACTGGTTGGGGTGAGATCAATAATATGGACACAAAGGTGACCTGCGCGCTTGCAGAGTCGCTTTCCGAGTTGATTATTGGAGAGAATCCCACGCGCACGGAACACCTCTGGCAGAGGATGTTCCGCGCACACCGAAATATCCGCAACGGCGGTTTGATGGTTCACACGATTTCCGCGATTGATATGGCGCTGTGGGATATCTGTGGGAAGCTGCACGGGGTTCCGGTGTATCGCCTGTTGGGAGGTCCGTGTCGGGATAAGATATGGATGTATCCAAGTCCAAAGGCGATCAAGACCGGGCCGGGTGGTGCCCAGTATTTCGCGGGTACGCCTGCCGAGATTGAGGCTATTGTTCAGAAGATTAAAGATGCGAGGGAGAAGGTGGGGCACGACGGTGCCGTGATGTTTGATGCACATAGCTGTTTGCCGCCGCCTCTGGTCAGACAGTTTGCGGGCTATTTGAAGTCCGATGATTTGCTGTTTTTGGAAGAGGCGTGGGTGCCGGGGAATATAGAGAATATGAAGAAGGTTCGCGAGATGGTGCCGGTGCCTCTTGCAACGGGAGAGCGGGATCGCACGATATGGGAGGTGCGGGAGATTTTGGAAGCGCAGGTGATTGATGTGCTTCAGCCGGATTGCGGTCACGGTGGGGGGATTACTCAGATGAAGAAGGTGGCCGCACTCGCCGAAGCGCATTTCGTTCCCATTGCACCGCATTGCACGATGTCCCATCTGGGTTTGACGGCGAGCTTGCATGTGGCGGCGTCGGTGCCGATGTTTTTGATTCACGAGGGCTATGAGGGTGTGCTTCCCGAAGATGTGGCGATTAAGACCTGGGAAATGGATGACGAAGGTTATGTGTCGTTGCCCGAGGGACCCGGGCTGGGCGTTGAAGTCAACGAAGCGCGCGCTATCGAAGTGGGTCAGGCCCCAGCGCGTCCATTCGCGTGGCCGAATGCGAGGCTCCGGGATGGGGCGGTGTCGGATTATTGATGGAGGAACAGGCTGATGAGTACGGAAGCGAGGAAGATCTACGACGAGGCGATTGTGATAGATGGCCTGAGTATTAGCAACTGGGAGAGCGATGCGGTGTTCAGGCGTTTGCGAACCGGCAATATTACCGCTATCAATGCCACGGTGGCTACGTGGGAAAATTTTGTGCAGACGATGGCGCATCTATCGGCGTGGATGCGGCGCTTTCGCGAGCGCAATGATATCTTGCAGGTGAAAGAGACGGCCGATATTTATACCGCCAAAGAGCAGGGCAAAACCGGGATTATCCTCAGTTTTCAGAATGCCTCGCCCATAGAAAACGAGCTGGATCGCCTGGGGCTGTTTCTCGCCCTCGGCGTGCGCGTGATTCAACTGACCTATCACGAGACCAATTTGCTGGGTAGCGGCTGCTGGGAGCGAACCGATGGTGGTCTGAGCAATTTCGGCGTGGATGCGGTGCGCGAAATGAACCGGCTCGGTATTGTTATCGATTTGTCACATGTCGGTCCGAAAACGACGATGGACGCCATTGAGATGTCCGAGCAGCCGGTCGCAATTACCCATGCCAATGCGCGCAGTTTTTGCGGTCATCCCCGCAATAAGGAAGAAGATGCGCTCAAGCTTCTCGCGGAGAAGGGGGGCGTTGTGGGTGCCACGTCATTCGCCAATTTTCTCCCCAGGGGATTCGATTCGACTGTCGAGGATTTTGTCGATGCTATCGACGATATGGTGGAGCGGGTCGGTATTGATCATGTGGCTATTGGGACCGATTCCACGCACGATCAACCGCTCGAGTTCTGGCATTATATCGGTTCGCAGCAGGGCACGAAGTTTCCCTCGACTTTTGCCGATGGCTCAGTGCCATATACCGAACTGAGTTTTCAACCGAAGGGGATTGACAGCCCGGCGGAGTTTCCCAATCTGGCTGAGGCACTTGTCAATCGCGGGTACAGCGCCGAGGATATTACCAGGCTGTTGGGTGGAAATTGGATGAATTTGTTCGAGAGAGTGTGGAATGTTTAAAGTAGGGGTCACGGTATGAAAGTGGGAGTGTATGCTTCAATGTTCGGGAAGGATGATCCGCCCCGTTTGGAGAGTGTGGAAAGCTATATCCAACTGGCGCATCAATTGAAGCTGGATGTGATCGATTTCCACAGCGGGCGCGGATTCCGGTCGAAGCAGCCGGCGTACTTGCTCGAGGTGAAGATGCAGTGCCTCAGGTACGGGCTGTCAATCGGGTATCTGGCTTCGGGTGGGCATTTTGTGGGGTCCGATGCGGAACTGGCAGAGAAACTGGTCCAGGCGAGAGCAGATGTGGATACGGCGGCGTTTATAGGTGCGCCCATGATCCGGCTGTTTTGCGGAGCCCCGCTGAAAGATGCCGAAGCGCAGAGGCGGGAAATTCGCTGTTTTCAGGATGCGGCCGATTATGCCGCAGAGAAGGGGATCGCCGTAGGGCTACAGAATCATCCTTCTACAGGGGAAGATGTGCTGCGGATTCTGGAACAGACAGATCGGGAAAATTTTACGCTTATTATGGATACTGGACAGTGGGTCGGATCGCCCGCGCGGAACCAGGGGATGCCGGATCCGGAGGTGGATATCTATGCGTTTATGGAACAGACAGCGCCATATACGGCTCATGTCCGGGCCAAGTTTTACAAGATTGATACGGGAGAAGAGGCGTGGCTGGATTATCCGCGGATTATTCAGATCCTGAAGGATGTGAACTTCAATGGGGCTGTCTCGGTGGTCTTTGAAGGCAAGGATTTGAATGCGTGCGACGATACGGAGGTGATCCGACTGTCGGTTGCCCACCTGCGAGAGGTGATTGCAGATTGAATGTCCCCTAATACTTTTCTCCATATCTTTCTATCAGGTCTTCATTCCATTTGATGCCGAGGCCAGGCGCGTCGTCCATAATGACATGTCCATCCCGAAATTCTAAATCGCCTACCATATCTGTGCTGAAGTTTCGCAGGTAATTTTCCACTACCAGTCCATTATCTACTGCGGCGACTAAGACGCAACCCAGAGCACCCTGTCCATGCGGGGCCATTTGCAGGTGATGGGCGCTGGCCATGGCCGCAATTTTCATCCATTCGCTGATGCCGCCGCAGTTGTTTGGGTCGGCCTGGACGATGCGTACACCGCCGCGTTCGATCAGGTCGCGAAATCCCCAGCGCGTGGCTTCGTTTTCTCCACTGGCAACTGGATAATCCAGTGCCTGGGCAACCAGTGCCGAGCCTTCGAGATCATCCGGGCGCACGGGTTCTTCGTACCAGTAGGGGTCATAGGGTTCGATCAGGCGTCCAAATCGAATCGCGGTATGCGCGTCCCAGGCATTGTTCGCGTCGATCATCAGGGCGATGTCGTCGCCTATGGCTTTGCGAACAGCGTGTACCCGTTCGGCGTCTTCTTTCAATGTGATGCCCGGCCATCCCACTTTCATTTTCACCGCTTGAAATCCCTGGCGCAGATATGTTGTCATTTCTTCGCAGAGTTCTGGTATTCCCTTGCCTTCTTCGTAATATCCACCCGCGGCATAGGCCCACAGTTTGTTTTGTACGCCGCCGAGCAATTTCCACACGGGTTGATTGAGTGCTTTGCCTTTTAAGTCCCAGAGGGCGTTGTCGGCTGCGCTGATTGCGTTGATGTATTCGCCTTTGGCTATGGGTTTGCGCGTGCCGCCCATGAATAATTTTTCCCATAAATACGCGATTCGCAGGGGGTCTTCGCCAATCAATTTTTCTTTTAATGTGTTCAGTTTTGTCCGCACAGATCCCGAACACATGGTCATGCCTATCAAGCCTTCGTTTGTATATATCTCCAATCTGGCGCGGGACTTGGAGCGCGTGGTGACAATCGAGTTCCAGAATGGTTTTTCCAGGCGTTGTTTTACGACTGTCATTTTGATATCTGTGATTTTCATTGTGGTCTCCTGTGGAAAACACGAATCAACGAATCAACAGCCAGCAATCAGTCCCCAACTATCGTCATTGCGGCATGATTTAAGCCGCCACGCGAAGCATGACGAAGTAATCCAGTGGGTGGTTGAGCGGGGTTCGTCTATTCGTCTATTCGTTAGTTTTATCGCAGCAATATAAAGTGCATCCCGAATGCGACAATGGAAATCTCACCTGTTCTGGTATTGCTTGTGCTGTTCTGGACGACGGGTTATCATACTTCACAATGGATTTTTTTCAGGACAAACTGCCAAGGAGGTGAGGGGTTATGAAAAAGAGATCTATTACCGCAACCCCATCCGAAATTATCGTTGAGCAGCTCGCCGCGCTGGGTGTGCAGTATGTGTTTAACAACTCTGGCTCTCGGGAGGCTCTCTTTTTTGACGCGCTTCACGTCAATCCCAATGTTCACGGCATTTTGGGGCTTCACGAGGGTAGTGTGGCCGCGATGGCGGGGGGATATACGCAGGGAAATCTCGATCCGGCTGTGATGGTTGTCCACCTGGGTGCCGGGTTGGCGCAGTGTTTGGGGCAATTGATCAATGTCTGGAGTGGTAGCCTGCCTGTGGTGGTGCTCACGTTTGCGGGGGATACGGGGAGTTATGGAGACCGGGTGGGGCTGGATTTGACGCATGATGTGGGACCAACTTCGATTGCGAAGCCTTTTACCAAGGCGAGTTGGACGGTGATTGAACCGGATGGCTTACCGCAGGCGATTGAGCGCGCGCTGCGCGTTGCCAAAACACCGCCGGTCGGTCCGGTTCACCTCGCTGTTTACGATCGGTTGCTCGGAAATGATATGGTGACTACAGATATTATTGAGGGAGAGATTCAGTCCGTAAGGGCGGGTTATCCGGCAGATGAGGATGTCGAAGCCGTTATTCGCGCGCTGTCCGATGCCCAGCGTCCGCTGTTTTATGTTGGGGATGGTATTTGGAAGAGTGGGGCAGAGGCGCGAGTTGTGGCGTTGGCAGAGCAGTATGGATGTCCGATTGCAGGTACGTGGACCGAGATGCGCAGGACTCCGCAAAGCCACAGGCTTCACTGTGGGCGGATCGCAGAGGCTATTGCCGAGGTGTCGCCCGATCTGATTGTGTGTATTGGCGCGCGCCACAATGGTCGCGGGAAACCCCAGGATTTTAATGTGTTGTCGGGTGCGCAACGCCTGATTGGAATTGGGCCAGATGTCGAGAATTTTACGAATCTTCCGGGATTGGATCTCGCAATTTTGGCAGATGAGTTCAGGACGCTTGAATGTCTTGAACGCGCTTCGCCTCAGGTGTCTTTTGCCGAGCGCCTCGCCCGCGCTGAGATGCACGCTACTTCACTTCACGCAAAGCGAAAAGCAGCGGCAAAGCGCGTGGCGCAGGAGGCCGGGCAAGTGAGACCCTATGTGCTGGTGGATGCAATCGATCGGGGGCTGGAGAGGTTGGGGGGTGGTTTGATGATGGTCGAGCAATACGCCGTGCCAATAGATAGTCGAGGAGATGCTTATGGCGCAGGGCGCAATGCCTATATCCGGGCGGCTGGGGGATCGGAGGGTTATGGGATTGGCGGGACGATTGGCTTGAAACTGGCGGTGCCGCACAAGCCTGTGGTTGGGCTGGTGGGCGATGGGTCGATGTATTATGCCGATTCCGGGCTTTGGACGGCTGCCCACCACCAGATCCCGGTGCTTTTTGTGATTCCAAATAATCGATCTTATGGTATTGTGGCGACTAATTTTGAGCGGGCGGGTGGTGTGATGAAGGAGACGGGAGAATATCCGGGGGTAGTTCTGGACGGGATTGATCCGGTGAAAATTGCAGAAGGGTTTGGTGTAGAGGGGATGCAGGTCGATGAAGAATCGGATCTGGATGATGCTATTGCGCGGGGATTGGATGTGGTGGAGGGCGAGGAGCGCCCCTTTTTGCTGGATGTGAAATTGCCCCTTGGGCTACCCGAGGGCGGACGGGCTGCAACGCCTTTCCATCTCACGGAGATTCGGAGCAAGGCGAGTGCGGCATAAGGGCAATGGGGTAAATTTGAAAGTTTAAGTTGCATATTGGCACTTCTTCGGTTATTTATGGTGAGGTTGCGCTGTTTGTCCGGACTGGATGAAATGCTCGAAGAGTTCGAGCTATAGAGATTGTGATCGCGCGGTGCGCGATTGCGCTTTACTGTGAATCCCTTTACCTCTTTATAGGAGATAGTTTTATGGCACTTAAAGTTGGTGTTGTTGGTATGGGTGGTATTGGCAACCGGCATGCGGGTTGTCATGCAGAAGACGACCTTGCAGATCTCGTTGCGGTATGCGATGTTGTCAAAGAGTCCGCGGATAGGGCTGCGGAAAGACACGGTGTTAGAGCTTATTATAGCCTCAAAGACATGTTGGAGAACGAGGACCTGGATATTGTCGATGTTACGACCGGGGGAAATGAGAATGGCAGTTGGCACTATGAACCCACGATGGAGGCTCTCGCCGCTGGCAGACACGTTTTGTGTGAAAAACCCCTGTCCAACGATATTGATGAAGCCCGCGATATGGTTGCTTATGCAGCAGAACAAAATCTATACCTCGGATGCAATCTCAACCATTATTTCTCTCAGCCTGCGGACAAAGCGCGGGAATATATCGCAGAAGGCAAAGTGGGCGAACAAATTTACTGTATTCACAAGATGGGTTTTGCAGGGGGCGAAGCGACTTATAGACCAGGCAAAGGGCCTAAGTCGTGGGGGCATCCCTATTTTCACGTCAAGGCTTTTCTCACGCATCCTTTTAGCGTGATGCGAAATTTTTGCGGCAATATCACCCATGTGCAGGCATTTTTTGACCGCCCCAGTTTTCGCAAGCAAGCGGGCGATCTTATGATTTCTCTCAACAGTATTCACGTGCGCTTTGAAAGTGGTGCGATGGGTTATTTGCTGAGCCAGCGCGGCGATGCTACCTTTGGCCTGGGCGGCTGGTGGAGCGTTGAAGTGGCGGGTACGCGTGGGACTTTTTGTATTGAAAATTGCGTTGAAAAAATTACTTTCTGGCCCGCGCCCGGTACAGCGCCTATGCCGGAGAATATGTCGCACGGTGCCGCGCCCGATCCCATTGTTGATGATTCGGGGATTGCTAACTTTGACGCCACCTTTCCCTTTCGCATCCACGCTTTTCTCGAGGATGTTACCAATGGTGTGCCCAGAGAAGAACTCCGCGCTTCGGGTCACGATGCGCTCGCCGCGCTCGAATACACGTGGGCGGCGATTGAGTCCTATGAGAATGGCGGTGTGCTCGTCACGCCCAATCCCCTGCCTTTGCTCAAACGAGATCCCATGGCTTAAAAAAGAGAAACGGGACACCTTAATCGGGTCCCGTTTTTTTATTAGTCTTTTATCAGGGGTGTACAATTGCGCACGCGCAGCACAACGTCAGTCTAGCAGGTCAATGCTTTCTGTGCAATATCGGTGATGTAATGGGAACCATTTCAATAGCAGATGGTGTATAGGCCGATAGCGGAAGGATTTCTTTGATGGGTGAGCGTTGAAGAATATCTATAACTATATCTCTCAGTGCATCGGATAGGTCGCTCAGGCCCGTCAAGGGAAAACTCCGAGGCCCTATATTCGTTTGTTGTGTCAAAATTGAATAGTCGAAAAATGTCAATCCAACAGCTTTGCGTTTGGCCTTATCAATCCGAAGTAGAATATGATCATTCAGCTCAATGCCCGTTGCTTTAACATTGGGTTCAAATGACACATAAAGTGTATCACTTTCTTTATCGTAGTTGAAATTAGGTTCATTCATATTGTCAGAATCTCTTTTTGGTATGCTGTGAGAACGTAATTATTCACAATCTCATGGCCGTTTACTTCCCGAAATTTGAAAAGGACAATGGCGACGATATGCGTATTGTCTCCGACAAGGTCGTCAAAAGATTTGCTGTATCGGTATTTATGAAAATTTAAAGGCTCTTGTTTGCGTTGCCCCAGTCGAATTGTATCTCGAAGATGTATTTCAAAATCCCGCATCTCAGAATGGTTCCAGGGATCAATAATGTGCTCCCATCTTTCATCGGTAAGATAGATGGTGTTGCCATATCGATCTTCAACCGTCCATCGTCTGCCAACAGTCATGCGATTTCCTATTTACAGAATGAAAAAAAATATGTGAAAAGTCAAGCATGTTGTATTCATTTCACACTGCTTAACTTGAACGTATCGTTCATTATACCTGCAATTTCCAGGTTATATTTTTACTCTTGCAAATTCCAGGCCAGTCTCTTTTGAAGATGAAGAAATAGTTGTGAAATTGGTGTAAGGAATGTATGTTATCGCTGCGCGAAGAATATCCAATCTCATTCAACAAAGGAAGTAGCTATGAATCTAAGGGAAGAAATCAAGGACGACATCGCGATTATTACCCTTACAGGTGAACTGATGGACGGCCCTGACGTTTTGCCGTTTCATGCGCATATCAAACAGCTCGTTGAAAATGGCACGAATCGCGTGATTGTCGATTTTTCTGCTGTGAGATGGTTTGGCAGTGCGATGCTCGGGGTTCTCACCGCATCTCTGGCGACTGCCAAAGCTGCAGGTGGCGATTTGCGTCTGGTGGGTATTACCAGAAGAATCGAGAGTATTCTCATGGTTACGTCTTTGGCGTCGGCCTTTCAAACGTTCAGAACTGTGAATCGCGCTATGGTCAGTTTCAGGCATGAGAAATGAGCAGTGAGACAATGCGGGTGGGAGGCTGTGTTGTGGCATACTGGGACGCCCGCACACCCGGTTTGACAATTGACGATGTCACATTCTGAACTCACTCGCAGCGTTCGACTGTATCCGATTTATGCCCCCCTCACGCAGGCGTATTTCTGGTTGCCTGTGTTTTTTTTGTATTTTAACCAGCACATGCCTATTGATCAGGTGCTGCGTCTCGAAGCTATTTATTATGTCGCCGTTGTTATTCTCGAAGTGCCCTCCGGATATTTGTCCGATACCCTGGGTCGTCGTCTGACCCTTCTGATCTCTGCTGTTTCAGCGATCTTTGCGTATGCTCTGTTTTTTTTAGGTGGCTCTTTTGGCGTTTTTGTGCTGGCGCAAATTGGGCTGGCTGCGAGCATGGCCTTTCGGTCTGGCACGGATACGTCGTTTCACTACGATCTGCTCAAATGTTTGGGTAGAGAAGACGCATACCCCCAACGCGAAGCGCGCATTATGCGGAATGTTTTTATTGCTTCAGCGGGTGCCGCGCTCCTTGGGGGAGTGGTGTCTATCTTTGCTTTACGCGCTGCTTATGGTTTGTCTTTGTTGGCGGCGTGCGTGGCTTTTTTGCTGGTCTTGTTATTTGCCGAACCCGACCGAGAGTCCAGTCCTGCGCTCAGGGGCCAGACTTCGGGGTTTTTTTTTCAGATTCGCGCGTGTCTCGCTTATCTCGGTCAACCTGTGCTCGGGTGGTTGATGTTGTTTTCCGTTTTTATGACGGTTATCAACCATATTCCCTATGAATTTTATCAGCCCTATATCCAGTTGCTCGGGGGCGAGGCTTCCACGCCGTTGCTTACGGGTTTACACACGGCGTTGACGATGGGCATTGCCGCGTGGTTTGCAAGACAGAGTATTCGCCTGCGCGATCATCTCGGTACCCGGTCGGCACTTATGCTCAGTGCAGGGGTGCAGGTTGTTCTCATTTCACTGATGGGGTTCTTTTTTCATCCCGTTGTTGCGCTTCTATTGGCTTTTCGCTCTGTTCCGCGTGCGCTTATGATTGCGCCTCTCAATGCGGCGACTGTTCCGCGCTTGCAACAACACCATCGCGCGACGTATCTTTCGATTCAGAGTCTGATTGGGCGTTTGTCATTTTCGCTTTGTCTTGCTTTGCTCGCTGGTGTTTCAGAAGGTTCGGATATTGGGCTGTCGCATACGCTTTTGTATTGCGCGATCTTTGCGATTGCGGGATGCGTCGTCCTCGCCGTTATCGCTGTTATGATTCCCAGGTCACAGTGGCGGTTGACGAATTAAGAATTAAAAATTAGGGAACGGTGTACAACTGCGTAGCAGTTCATTAAGAATTGGGAGTAGGGCTGACTGCTAACTACAGGAAGGTTTGACGATGAACGCATTTCTTAGAAAGCCGAATTTGTTATTTATTTTTACGGATCAACAGCGCGCAGATACGATGCGGTGTTATGGCAATGATCATATTGATACGCCGCATCTCAACGCGCTTGCGGATAAGAGTTTTGTTTTTGAGAATGCCTATGTCAGTCAGCCTGTGTGCAGTCCTTCGCGCGCTACGATGTTGTGCGGTCTTTACCCGCATACTGCGCGCGTTCCAGCGTGCAATGTTCCGCTGCCTCGAGATGTGCAAACTATTGCTGAGATGGTGTCTGCGGATTATCGCTGTTGTTATAATGGCAAGTGGCATCTCGGCGATGAGATTTTCCCGCAACACGGTTTTTCCGAATGGGTTGGTACCGAGGATTCGTACCGTCGCTCTTTTTCGAGTTCTGAACGTCACGCATACCGCAGTGCCTATCATCACTTTCTCGTGGAAAATGGTTTTGAACCCAATGCCGAATCCGAGGGTCAGCGCGTTTTTTCCCGCCATGTTGAAGCGAGTATGGATGAACCGTTTACCAAAGCGTCTTTCCAGGGTGACCGCGCTGCCCAATTTATACGCGCATGTGGCGATGATCCCTTTGTGCTCGCGGTTTCTTATCTGGAACCGCATCCACCGCATACCGGGCCATTGAACGATTATTACGATCCTTCAGAACTTCCCGTTGGTCCCACATTTCGCCAAAAGCCGCCGGCCAATGCGTCTCTTCTCAATCGCGTTTTGTCCGCTTATTATATGGAGTCCGAGGAATACGGTTACGATCTTCGCACAGATGAAGGCTGGCGTGCTGTTCGCGCGCGCTATTATGGCAATGTCACGTTGATCGATCGCTCTGTTGGCAAGATTCTCGCTGCGCTTGAGGAGAGGGGGCAGGCGGATAATACGATTATTGTGTTTACCAGCGATCACGGCGAGATGGTGGGCGATCACGGTATTTTAGGCAAGACTGTTTTGTACGAGGAGTCTGTCAAGATTCCGCTTCTGATCCATGTGCCCTATTTATCCAGACAGCAGCGTATGGTCGGGGGAAATATTTCACATATTGATCTTGTGCCTACGCTTCTGGATTTGATGGGTGAATCGATTCCGGATCATCTGCAGGGCGAGAGCCGCGTGTCCGTGCTGGATGGCGATGCGACATTGTCGGAGAATGATGTTTTTATTCAGTGGAACCGCAGCGATGGCCATCCGCGTCCCGGCGAGGCCGAGGTCAATCCCGCTATGAGTACGCCGTGGCGGTCTGTTATTTCCGCCGACCGCTGGAAACTCAATCTCAGCGCGCACGATCAGTGTGAACTATACGATCTGACGACCGATCCTTATGAAACCGTCAATCATTTCGACGATCCCAAATGCAGAGATCGTATTCGAGACCTGACCGAGCGGATTCGACAGTGGCAGATACAGACAGATGATAGGATTGCGTTGCCTGAAATTTAGAAGGAGGTTTGCCTTGTACAAGCGAGAACAATTTGCGCGCGATGGGTTCTATGTGTTCGAGAATATTCTCGATTCTGTTCTGGTAGATCGATTGCAGCGCTTTAGCGATGATGTGCTCTCCGAACAGGAGCCGGAGCATTTTGAGATGCATCGCACGACCGGGAGTATGGTCATGATCGATTGGGCCATGGCGTATCAGTATCCGGTGATGGCTGAACTCATCGCACATCCCAATGCGCTCGCGGCGTTAAAACAGCTCGGGTTTGATGAACCAAAGTTTGGGCATGGACGCATTATTAGCAAGCCGCCACATAGTCCGCCTCTGTTCTGGCATGAAGATGGTCGTTTTTGGGATGATCCGGTGAGCTATACGACGCAGCCCGTTCAATGTTTTTTGATGTATTATTTGACCGATACGATGTCGCAAAACGGGTGTTTGCGCGTGGTCCCGGGGTCACATCTAAAACGTCATTCATTGCATGACGAGATTTCTCCGAGCCATACAGACGATCTCAGAACGTTTGCCAATCCGGATGATCCTGGGTTTTCGCGGGTGGCGGATGAGATCGATGTTCCCGTAAAGGCCGGCGATCTCGTGATGGGGTATGGCAGTCTGTTGCACGCTTCGCATGCGAACCAGACAGATCAGCGCAGGACTGTGCTTACGATGTGGTACTATCCAGATTTTGTCGCTTTGCCCGAGCGCACACAGGCCACGGTCGCTCTGGCAGAGGGCAGAAATAGCGATGCTGTGTCATCGTCTATAGAGTTACAGACCCTGATGGAGCCGCTCAGAATCGCGTATGATGGCAAGGCAGAGCCGATAGATATACAGTGGATACCGGGTGAGGGGTTGAAGTGAGAAGATGAGAATGTGCCTAATTCGAAAAGAGGTTAAACATGCCAAAAGTCCTTCTCGCGTCTAATAAGCGCATTCGCGATAGCTATTTTCCGCCGGAGGAACTCGCCCGCCTCGAGACATTTGCCACTTGGGATTGGTTTGAGTGCGAGGGCGGCAATATTTATGAAGCCCCTCGCGACCCCGGAACTATTGCGGGTTTAATTGATTGTATTGGGGATGCGGATGCTGTTGTCGTATGCTCAGGGTGCCCCACGATCGATGCTGAGGTGATGGATAATGCGCCAAATTTGAAGTTGGTTGGCGAATTGGAAGGCGACCGCTTTGCCGCGCGGATAGATCTCGATGCTGCCTGGGAACGCGGTATCCGCACGGTTGATACGACTCAGGGGTCGTCTTATCCGGTTGCCGAATGGGCACTCGCGCTTATCCTGATCGCGCTGCGCAATGCGGGGGCGGCGTTTCGCCACATTATCGCTGGCGATACCATTGGTGCTAAAAACCGCGATATGCGCGGTATGCTATTCGGCAAGCGCGTCGGTCTTATTGGGTGCGGGCACATGGGCCGTCGTCTGATTTCTTTTTTGCGTCCTTTTAATACGGATATCTGGGTTTATGATCCGTATTTGTCGCGCGATATTGCCGAGATTGTGGGGTTTACGCAGACTTCGATGGATAAGATTTTTTCGGAATGCGATGTTATTGTCTGTGTTGCCCCGCTTACACCGCGCACCAGAGGTATGATTGGGAAACGCGAACTCGATCTCATCCAATCCGGGTCGGCCTTTGTCAATGTTTCGCGCGGCGCGATTGTCGATTCCAATGCTTTAATCGAACGCCTTAAGCGAGGTGATATTACCGCGGGTCTCGAGGTTTTTGATCCGGAACCTATTCCCTCCGATAGTGAGATTATTCACCTTCCTAATGTGTTTTTAAGCCCGCATTTTTCGGGGCATACGGGCGATGATTATCCCCACTTTTTCAAACTTATGGTCGATGAACTCGATCGCTTTTTTCAAGGCCACGAGACGTGGTTTGATCTTACGCCACAATCGCAGGCCAATCGCAGAGGCGACTGACTACTTTTTTAGGTTCTGCATTTTGGGTATATTCATACCAACTATATCGGGAGACATTATGTTTCGCCTCTTTCTCACAGCTTTCTGCGGCATTTTGATGGCTTGCCAGAATCCGCCAGAGCAGAAGGCCGAACCCCCTCAGCGCCCGCAGTTTGCCGCGGCAGATATTGAAAGGGGTAAGGCTCTTTACACAAAATACGGGTGCGCGGTTTGCCATGGGCGCAACGGCCATGGCAATGGTCAGATCGCGCGTACTCTGAATCCAAGGCCCCGCGATTTTCACGATCCAAAGGTTTATAAATACGGGCGTTCAATTGAGGCTGTTTCGCGTACGATCCTCAAGGGCGCGCTCAATGAACGGGGCATGGGTATGCCCGGCTATCCCCAAATTTCGGAAGAAGAACGCAGGATTATCTCCATTTATATTGTTTCATTACAGAAATGAGATTGCGATTTCTCATAAAGGGCGGGATATTTTCCCTGGCTCTCATTCTGCTGGGGATGGGATGCAGCGATCGGGATATTTCTTCTGTTACTGTCAAAAACGCATGGGTGCGACAGAATATTCCGCCACAGACGATGACGGCGGCTTATTTGTTTATTCACAATGAGGGGATGGCGACTGCGCTTATTTCTGCTTCTACGCCTGCGGCTGAGGTTGCCGAGATTCACGTTATGACGACTGATGGCAATATTATGCGTATGAAAAAAATTGACCGTTTGCCGATTCCAGAAGATGGTTCGGCGACTTTGCAACCCGGGGGCAACCACCTTATGATCATCGGTCTCAGACGCGATTTGGCTCCGGGCGATTCTCTCGCGCTTACGCTTACTTTTGCAAATGGTCAGGTGCAGACGCTTCAGGCACCTGTTGTTTCGTTTCGTGAAGGGCGCAGATGAATACGATCCGCAGCACAGGCGTAGCCTACAACGTAGCGAAGCGAGTATCGGCGCAGATGGGCGCAGATAAATCGCGAGGGATAAGGGGGGGCTGGAGAGGCTTTTTGCACTTTGTACTTTGCACTTTGTTGTTGCTATTTGTGGCTTGTAAACCGCTTGAGCGCGTGCCGAAATCCGATCCGGATCTCACCCTTTCTGCCGAGCCTTATCCTTTTGGCGGCGATTTGACGCTTGTTGATCACGATGGCAATTCATTCCATTTGGCCGATCATCAGCGTCCGTTTCTTCTCTTTTTTGGCTATGCGAGTTGTCCCGATGCATGTCCTCAAACGATGGCGCGGCTTGCCAGTGCCTATACGATTTTAGGCGAGGATGCACGCGATCTCGGGACGCTTTTTGTGAGTGTTGATCCCGGGCGCGATTCATCCGAAATGCTCAAGACTTATTTGTCGTATTTTGACGTGCCGGCCATTGGTCTTACAGGGGCGCAGGATAGTATTGATGCGGTGGTTAAACGCTATGCCGCCCATTATGAGATCGGCGAGCGGAATTCCGCAGCAGGGTATCTTATTGACCATTCCCTCTATACTTATCTCATTGACCAGAACGGCGATTTGCGTTTCTTTTTTCGCCCGTCCCATACCGCCGAAGATATCGCAACTGTGGTTCGTCAGTTGTCCAGGTAGATTCGCGACGAGATTGCGAAGAATCTGGAATTAAGGAAATCGGAAACTGCTTGAGTGGAAAATGTCTCACAGGTTGTGAGAGAATTAGAACGCAATCCAATATGGCAACAGGCTGTTGCCATATGAGCAACACAAAGATGTTAAATATGACTATGGAGGCATGACATGATTGCTGTCCATTTACCTTCTGAGATTGAGCAGCGTATTGCTGATCTTGCCGCCCGTACCGGGCGCACCAAGAATTTCTATATTGAGGAAGCTATTCTGGAATATCTGGATGAACTGGAAGAGAAATACTTGGCCCTACATCGCCTGGAGAATCCCGACAAGCGTTGGACTTTAGATGAGATGGAGCAAGGTTGGGATAAAGTATGATGCCAGATGGTCTCGATGTGCCCTACACAGAGGGGATCAAATATGCGGGGTCCAAGTTGAAACTTCTTCCGCATATTCTGCAGATGGTGAAGAAGGTTGATGCAAAGACGGTTTTGGATGGGTTTTCGGGGACGACGAGGGTGTCGCAGGCGCTCGCAAGGCTTGGCTATACGGTTGTTTGCAATGATGTTGCGGTGTGGTCGAAGGTTTTTGGGACGTGCTATTTGCTGAATAAAAAGAGGCGAGAGGATTACCAACCGCTTATCGATCACCTCAATGCTGTTCCGCCTGTGGATGGGTGGTTTACTGAGCACTATGGTGGATATTCCAATAACGGATGTGCGATACAGAGCGATGGGCGCAAGAAGCCGTGGCAAGTACACAATACCCGCAAGTTAGATGCGATTCGAGGGGAGATTGACGCGCTGAAGCTGGATCCGGTTGATGAGGCTGTGGCGCTTACGAGTCTGATTTTGGCACTGGATCGCGTGGATAGCAGTTTGGGGCATTTTGTTTCTTATCTGAAGGACTGGGCGCCGCGTTCTTATAAGAAGCTCATGCTGAAGGTGCCGAATATTTTTCGGTCATCGGGGGAGCATCAGGTATTCCAGAGGGACATTTTTGATCTTGTCCCTCATATATCCGTTGATCTGGCGTATTTCGATCCGCCTTATGGTTCAAATAATGAGAAGATGCCGCCGTCGCGCGTGCGATATGCTTCGTATTACCATGTGTGGACGAGTGTGATTTGCGCGGATAAACCGGCTCTTTTCGGGAAGGCCAGTCGTCGTAAGGATACGTCGGATACGGTAGCGGCGTCTGTTTTTGAGGAGTTTCGACGGAGTGATGAGGGGCACTTTATTGCTGTTGAGGCGATTGAGAATCTGATTGCGGCGACGCGCGCGCGGTGGATTATTCTGTCGTACAGTTCTGGCGGGCGGGCGACTGCGAGGGCGTTGAACGATGTGATGCGGCGCAATGGCAAGCTGATAGATGTGGTCGCGCTCAATTACAAGAAGAATGTGATGGCGGGGATGAAGTGGACGAATGAATGGTTGAGGGATGCTGAGGAACTGAACCGAGAGTTTTTGTTTTTGCTCGAGAAGAAGGCGGTCTGATATATACTATGTCTCCAATTCTCTTTGAATACGGGCCGATTCGCATTGGCGTTTATGGCGTGATGCTCGCGGTTGGTTTGCTTTGTGCGTCGTGGGTGCTCAAGCGCGAGTTTCGGCGTCGGGGGCTTGACCCCACGTTGTCAGATCGCATTGCGTTTGCCGCTGTGATTGGCGGTATTGTGGGCAGTAAAATTTTTCACGTTTTTGAGTATCCCCACGCTTTTGTGGCCGATCCTTTTGGCACGATTTTTTCCTCTGTGGGCTGGGCCTGGTATGGCGGGTTTTTGGGCGGGGCTGTGACGGTACTTTTCTGGCTTCGCCGGTATAACGCGCTGGATTGGCCCGCCGTGGATGCTATTGCGCCGGCTCTTGTGGTGGGGTACTTTTTTGGGCGAGGGGGATGTGAGCTTTCGGGCGATGGATGCTATGGTATTCCCACGGATTTGCCCTGGGGCATGGCTTATCCCAATGGTCTTGTGCCCACGCTCGATTTTGTACATCCGACGCCGATTTACGAGATGATTCAGATGGTTTGTATTTTCGGGATTCTGTTGGCTTTGCGCGATCGTCTCAGACCCGGTAGGGTTTTTGGTCTTTATCTCGTTTTGATGGCTGTTGCCCGCTTTTTTGTCGAGTTTGTGCGCCTCACGCCCGAGGTTTTTATGGGGCTTACTGTGCATCAGTGGGTGAGCATTGGTCTCGCGATTACAGGGGTTTATCTCATCCATCTGCGCCGAAGAAGGCCTCAGAACCCTGAAATGAAAAGATAAATTTTTCCATTTGATTTTATATGACAATGTATTTACTGTTTTAGAAATGACGATTGTGTAATTCGTATCAAACAGGAACAGAAATTCTATCCGAGGATGAAATGATAAAAAAAGAATACGATCTTTCAAAAATGAAACGCCGGAAAAACCCTTATGTGAAACAATTAAAGAAGCAGATTACGATGGATATTCGATTTTACAATACGCTGACGAATCGCGAAGAAATTTTTGAGCCGCTCGATCCTCCAAATGTGGCGATGTATTCATGTGGTCCAACGGTGTACGATTTTGCCCATATCGGCAATTTTAAGACTTTTTTGTTTTCCGATGTGCTCCGTCGCTTTCTCGATTTGGTCGGTTATAATGTTACCCATGTGATGAATATTACCGATGTGGGACACATGACGGACGACGATGTGGCCGATGCGACGGGTGAAGACAAAATTGCGGTGGCTGCGCGCAAGCTCAAGGAGGCCAAAAAATTGGGTACGTTGCCCGATGATGCGGTTCTCAATCCCGATGATCCATATCAGGTGGCACAATATTTTACGGATGCATTTGTCGAAGATGCGCGTTTGCTGGATATTAAAGTGGCGCACGATTATCCGCGCAATATGCCGCGTCCCACGGAACATATCGATGCCATGCAGGTGATGATTCAGAAGCTTTTGGACAAGGGCCACGCCTATATTGCCGATGACGGTGTGGTTTATTTTAGTGTTGAATCTTTTCCGGAATACGGCCGTCTGTCGGGCAATGATCTCGAACAACTCATCGTGGGTTCGGGTGGGCGCGTGCTTGAGGAACACCAGGCGATCAAGCGCAATCCCGCTGATTTCTTTTTGTGGAAACCCGATCCATCTCACATCATGAAATGGCCTTCTCCATGGGGTGAGGGGTATCCGGGCTGGCACATCGAATGCTCGGCCATGGCGATGAAGATGCTACGGCGCGAGGTTATTGATATTCACACTGGGGGCGAGGATAATATTTTTCCGCACCACGAATGCGAGATTGCCCAGTCGCGTTGTGCGACGGGGCATTCGCATTTTGCCAGGTACTGGATTCACTCGCGCTATTTAATGGCCGAAGGCGAGAAGATGTCCAAGAGCAAGGGCAATTTTTTTACGGTGCGCGATGTGCTCGAGGGCAAGATAACTGGTCGTCCCGTTCATCCTTCGGTTTTGCGTTACGAACTCATCAAGACGCATTATCGCACGCAGACGAATTTTACGCAAAAAGGTGTTCAAGATTCGGCCAATGCCGTGCGAAAATTTCACGAGTTTGGGCAGGGACTCGCTCAGGCGGCGAACGGCAATGCGACGGAGGTCGGCAGTGATCATCCCGTTATTGCCGATTTTCTCAGTGCTCTGTCCAGCGATCTCAATATTAGTGCAGCACTTGCGGTTGTGCATAACTGGATGGGGCAAGAGGTAGATGACCCGTCCGAAGCGCTGAATGTGTTTGACAAGATCAATAGTGTGCTCGGTATTGCGGATGTCAATTCGTCCGAATCATCGGATGAGACAGATATCGGCGAAGCGCTCTGCAAACAGATTGATGAGGCCCGCACGTCCAAAGATTACGATACTGCGGATCGTCTGCGGCAGGAACTTATTGATGCGGGCTATGAGGTCCGCACTACGCCGGAGGGGACGGCTGCTATAAAGCAGTTGGCGTAGGAGAAAGACTTTTATGAATTTTCCCATTACCCGTATGCGCCGTTTGCGCGGGAGCGAGACCACGCGTCGAATGGTGCGTGAGAATTACCTGCGCGTTGACGATTTGATTATGCCTCTGTTTGTGTGTCCAGGTAAAGGCGTAAAAAAAGAAATCGGGTCTATGCCGGGCAATCATCAGATGTCGATAGATGTCGCGGTTGAGGCGTGCAAGGAAATTGCCGATTTGGGTATTCCCGCGGTGATTCTTTTTGGGATTCCCGATCACAAGGATGCGCGGGGCAGTGGGGCTTATTGCGATGATGGTATTATTCAGCGCGCGATATCTGCGATTAAAGAACATACGCCCGATCTCTTTGTGATTACGGATGTGTGTTTATGCGAATATACGGACCACGGGCATTGTGGTGTTATTGTGGATAACGATGTGGATAATGATGAGACGGTTGATCTGCTTGTTAAGGAGTCCCTTTCTCATGTGCGCGCGGGTGCAGATATGGTCGCGCCTTCTGATATGATGGATGGCCGCGTTGGGGCTATTCGCACTGCTCTGGATGCCCGGGGGTTTGACCATATACCCATTATGGCATATTCGGCCAAATACTGTTCGGGTTTTTACGGTCCATTCCGCGAAGCGGCAGAGTCTGCGCCACAATTTGGCGATCGCCGGTCCTATCAGATGGATCCGGCAAATGGCGACGAGGCGATGCGGGAAGTGGCTCTGGATATCGAGGAGGGCGCGGATATCGTTATGATCAAGCCCGCATTGCCCTATCTGGATATCATTTATCGGGTGAAAACGGAGTTTGGCGTGCCGGTTGCCGCGTACAATGTCAGCGGCGAGTTTGCGATGCTAAAAGCTGCTTTCGCAAATGGCTGGCTGGATGAAGTCCGGGTGCGAGATGAGGTTCTGGTGAGTATTAAACGCGCGGGTGCAGATCTTATTCTGACCTATTTTGCGCGCGATATTGCGCGGGTGTTGAGGTGAGAGGTTTTATGGATATTACGATTGATCGCATTATGCAAAATTTTGATGTTCTCACGGATTGGGAAGATCGCTACCGGTATATTATTGAACTTGGTCGCAAATTGCCGTCTTTTGATGAGAAATACAAAATTGATACCAATCTGGTGCGGGGATGTGTGAGCCAGGTGTGGCTCGTAACTGATGTGCGAGATGGCGATCCCCCTGTGATCGAATTTCGCGCAGATAGCGATGCGCAGATTGTCAAGGGGCTGGTCGCTATTTTGTTGTCGCTGTATTCGGGCAAGACCGCTCGAGAGATTCTCACGGCTGATATTCGCAGCATTTTTCAAAAGCTCGATCTCGCCAAACACCTCAGTATCAACCGCGCCAATGGCTTTGCCTCTATGGTCAAGCGCATTCACGAACTCGCGCTTGCCACAGCGGCATAGATTGAGGAATAATAAAAAGGGCCTTTGAGGAAGAAACTCATAGGCCCTTTTTATTGAGACAATTTATACTTTTTAGATCATCAACGCATTTTCCGCTTCTTTGCGGTGTGTCAATAGCGGACCGCGCACGCCGCGCTCAATTTTGGCATAAGCATCGTGGTTGTGGATGCTTTCATAGTTGTTGCTCGATACGTAAAACCACGCGATGCGCTCTTCGTCCATCATTGCCAGCAAGTCTGTCGCCACATCGCGCACGATGTCTTCGACAAATTTGGGGTTGTTATATGCGCGCTCGGTTACGTATTTTTCATCTGTTCGTTTTAGAATGGGATAGAGTTGACACGAGGCATGGTATTCGCCAATGTCGATCAGATCTTCAAACCAGATAAATTCATCCTCATAAGGCCGCACATCCATTGTGATTTCGGAACGTTGATTGTGTGCGCCGTAGTCGCTGATTTCTTTGCTGCAGGGGCAGAGGCTTGCCACGTTGGCACGCACACCGATCAGTTTGTCTTGCATGCCCTCATTTGTCAACATTGCCTTAAATTCACAGTTGTAGTCCAGCATGCCTTCAATGCCTGTGACAGGTGCTTTGCGGGTTAAAAAAATGGGAAATGCCATGCTTAGAAACGCTTCTTCGGCTTCCAATAATTCGAGCATTTCTTCGAGCACGATGTGTACGCTATCAGGTGTAAAGTGTTTGTGTTGTTCATTCAGGGCAATCATAAACCGCGACATGTGGGTTCCCTTTTGATGGTGGGGCAAGCTCACGGTCATGGATAGATTGGCCACTGTGTGAAATTCGCCGTTATCGCGTAGCGGCAAGGTCAAGGGATAGCGCACATTGGATACACCGACCTGGTCGATTTCAATGCCGCGTTTGTCATGTGAGTTTTGTATGTCTGGTAGAGTCATTCGGTTCTCCGTAGTTTTAAGGATTCCGCCTAATATACCTCAAAATGCAAAATGGTCAATCCCATAAAAATTGTCGATAGGATGTTGGCAACGATAGCGCGTGTGCTTATCAAGGGCTATCAATATGTGCTGTCGCCCTTGATGCGCTTTTTTGCTATCGCGCCCAGTCCCTGCCGCTATCAACCCACATGTTCACACTACGCGCTTGAAGCTTTTCGCCAGCATCCCTTCCCGTATGCTCTTTCTCTGGCGATACGACGTATTTTGCGCTGTCGTCCGTTTGCCAGAGGTGGGTACGATCCGGTTCCTCCGCCTTCTGATCAATGACCTTCTATCTCGCCAACATCCTGCCCAGAGGTCGTCCGCCGAGCAGATGCATGTGGATGTGATACACTTCCTGGCCTCCGTTGCGATTGCAGTTGATGATGAGGCGATACCCGGCTTCTGAAATGCCCTCGTCTGTTGCGATTTTTGCCGCTACAGTTATCATGCGCCCGAGTGCGGGTTCGTCTTCTTCTTGTACGTCGTTGATTGTGGGGATCAATTTATTCGGAACAATCAATACGTGGACAGGTGCCTGGGGATTGATGTCTCGAAATGCGGTTACGAGGTCGTCTTGATACACGATGTCTGCGTTGATTTCGCGTCGAATAATTTTGCTAAAGATTGTTTCTTCGGCCATTGTTCTCTCCTTGGCTGGATGTTTGCGAACGCAAAACTGTATGATAGCGAATGGGATGTGTTTTTGCCAACTCGATTTTGACTGTGTAATACAAATTTCTTGATGTTATAAAGGTAACACTGTATATTTCAACTTCTTGCCCCGCCGCGTGTTGGCGGTCTCATAACAAAAGATACTGGAGGAAGTTATGGCTAAGCGACAGGGTAGCCGCATTCTCATTAGAATGAAAAGTACAGAGAGTTCGCACTATTATCACACGGAAAAAAATCGGCAGAATCATCCCGATCGTCTCGAATTGAAAAAGTTCGATCCCATACTGCGGAAGCATGTGGTGTATCGGGAAGATAGATAGCGATAAATATAGAGAAGAGGATTTTTCCATGGCCAGACGTTGTAGTATTACGGGCAGGGGACCGCTTAGTGGTCATCACGTGTCCCACTCCAAACGAAGAGTCAAGCGGGTGCAGAAACCCAATTTGAAGAGCAAGCGCATTTACGTTCCCGAACTGGGGCGCTTTGTGCGTATCAAACTTTCTGCCCGCGCACTGCGAACGGTGAATAAAAAAGGTCTTTTGCCGTATCTCAAAGATCGCGGTCTTTCAGTGGAGGAAGTCGCGTTATAGTTAAAAATTAAATCTGTACTCTCAGACTCGGGTTGCAGTATAGGGAAAACGGTGAGAATCCGTTGCGGTCCCGCCGCTGTAACTGGGGATGTTTCTCGCACTATGCCACTGGTAAAAAACCGGGAAGGCGCGAGAAGCACAAGACCCAGAAGCCAGAAGACCTGCCCGAATCGCAGACCTTATTGATTTCCTCGTGGATTGGGAAAAAGGTGAGATAATGCGTGCGCTTCGGTCCTGTGGTTTTGTCGCGTACAACTATGTCCCTGATTTCTACAAGGAAATCGGGGATTTTTTTTGGGAAAGCGAGGTGTGTGTTGAATCTAAAAATATGGATACAGATGATATTTTGTATCGGGGTTTGGGCCATACCTGCTCAGGCGCAGTTGTCTTTGCAATATGCACAGGGTTTTAGCGTTGATTATTTCGATGCGTACAGGGTTGTAACAGTGTCCGGGAATGGAATACAAAAAAAGTTTCAGTATATCCTGGTGCAGCGCGGGCACGAGTCGCCCGATGGCTATGAAGGCGTTCCGAGAATAGAAATTCCCGTGCGGACTGTGATTACGACATCCACGACGCATCTGCCACATATCGAAAAGCTCGGTGAGGTTCACAGTCTGATTGGGATTGATAATATCAAATATGTCAATTCAGAGGCTGTCAACCGGCGCTTTGCGGCGGGTGAGTTGGTCGAAGTTGGGCGAGATAGGTCTATTGATTTGGAAAGAGTTCTGGTGCTTCAACCCGATCTCGTTATTACAGATTCGCAAGCGCAGGATAATGCCCTTCTCGCGCTTCAAGAAGCGGGTGTGCCCGTTGTGGTGAATACTGCTTATGCGGAATCTTCTTTGCTGGGGCGCGTGGAGTGGATCAAATTTGTGGGTAATTTTTTTCAGAAAGAAGAACTGGCATCGGCCCAATTTGATAGCATTGTTGTGAGGTACGAGGCGCGTAGGGCGTTGGTCCAGAATTTGCCGGCAGATAAGCGTCCCACTGTTGTTGTGGGGTCTCTCTGGCGCGGCACCTGGTTTATGTCTGGCGGAAAAACTTATGCCGCGCAGTTGTTGAGGGATGCAGGTGCAAATTATCTGTGGGCAGATGATGATTCACGGCAGAGTTTGGCGCTCGATTTTGAGACGGTTTACGAAAAGGCGTACGATGCGGATTGCTGGATCACGATGAGAAATGAGTGGTACTCTCGAAACGATGTTGTCGCCGAGGATGCGCGTTACAAAAAATTCACGGCGTTTGAGACCGGGAGTGTTTTCAATGCCAATGCGCGTCTCAATGCGCACGGGGGCAATGATTATTGGGAAACGGGGCTTATTGAGCCAGATGTTGTGTTGGCTGATATTATTAAAATTCTACATCCCGATTTGTTGTTAGACCATCAACTCAAGTATTATCGAAAGCTCGATCCATAGCTTATGAAAATGATGCGTTTTTTAATTTTTTTGATTCTTTGCGCGAATACGCCGCTTTGGGGAGCGGAGATTGTTGGTCGCGTTACTGATGCGGAGAGCCGAATGCCCATCGCAAGTGTGCGTGTTCGCATGCTCAATACGGATTTTGTGACGCAGACAGATGAGAGCGGGCGCTTTGTTTTTTTTGATCTGATGCCCGGTTCTTATACGCTTGCCATAACACATGTGGCTTACGATGAGGTGCGGCGCACGGTTCATGTGGCCGATACGGCTGAGGTGTTTATTGCGCTGTCTCATAGGACGCTTTCCCTCGATGAGTTCTCGGTGATTGCCGATCCGATCGGGGCCAGTGATATTCACAGGAATCCGGCGTATGCGACGGTTATTACGCGCGAGAGTTTTGAGGGTAGAGAAACGACGTTGCCAGATGTATTGGCTGAGGTCACGGGGGTAAACGTCAAACGCCTGGGTGGATTGGGTACTTTTAGTACGCTTTCATTGCGGGGTTCATCAGCGGATCAGGTTGAGATTTATCTCGATGGCATTTTACTAAATACCGCTTTTGGCGGGGGGGTAGATCTCAGCAATTTGCCTTTGGCTCACGTCGGGCAGATTGAGGTGTATCGCGGTGCAGGTGCTGGCGGCAATGGACTGGGTGGCACGGTGCATGTGCGCACGCGACGGACGCAGAGGCGATGGTTTCACGGGATTCGAGGATCGTGGGGTGCTTTTGATACGCGGTTGCTGAGTGGTGTGTTCGCGGGTGGGTTTGGGCTGTCGGAGTTTCTCGTTGTGGCTGATTATGCACATAGCGATAACGATTTTGCATTTCTCGATGATAATGGGACTGAATACAATGACAGTGACGATGTTTGGAGCAGGCGTCAGAATAACGATCATCGATCTTTCAATTTGTTGGGCAAATGGCGTCGCGCTTTTGGGGAGGATAGAATTTTATCCATCCACGAGACCGCGCACTGGAAATATCAGGGCATGCCAGGTATTAGCAATAATCAGTCGCAGAATGCACATTTGGACGCTTTCCAGACGATGACGGAGGTCGCTTATGAAGATCGCGTTCTGTTGCGGGGCGTGAATACGCGGCAATCGCTTTATGTCACGCATGTCAAAGAGCGGTTCCGCGATTTGGATGGTGAAATCGGGATTGGTCGCCAGGATAACGATTATCTCACGCGCACTTATGGGTGGCAGGGCCGTTTGCAAACGGTTTTGTTTTCGCGCTGTGATATCGCGGCTGCGATCGGTTTGCACCGGGAGACTTATTTGCCCACGACGCGCGTCCGGTCTATCGCCAATTTGTTCGATAGTCAGCGGTGGATTTTTTCCGCACGCACAGGTGTGGATATTTCACTGCCGGGTGAGGTCGGTATCTGGTCTTTTGGAGCGGAGCAACGGCGGATATACAGTTCGTTTACGGGTGCCAATCCTTTTAATTTTTCGCCGCTCGCGCCCGATTCGGCCAATACGCGCGATCTCACCAGTCTGCGCTCGGGTATGCGGTTGGATCTGACATCCCATCTGATGTTTAAGGCCAATGCGGGGCGCGTATTTCGAGTGCCCTCTTTTTACGAACTTTTTGGTGATCGCGGCGGTGTGGTCGGCAATGTCAATCTCCGGCCGGAGTATGGTCTCACATGGGATGCGGGTCTGCGTTATGCAGATGGGACGACCACTTTGGAAGGCGCGTTTTTTGACCATGGCTATGAGGATTTGATCCAGTTTGTTCACACGTCACAGGCTACGTCGCGTCCGGTGAATATCGGCAAGGCGCGTGTGTATGGGGTTGAAATGACCGCGCAGAGACGCTTTGGTTCTCGGGTCGATTTGTCGGGTAATTACACGTATCAAAAAGCCACAGATAAGTCCGAGATTCCCCATTTGAATGGCAATATTTTGCCCAATCGCCCGCCCCACGCGCTGTTTGTTCGTGCGACGATGCGCCTGGGGCGATGTGCTGTGTTTTACGACTATGCGTTTGAAGATGGAAATTTTCTCGATCAGGCAAATCGACGCCCGCTATTATCGCGGCATGTTCACAATGCGGGTGTGAAGGTAGATACAGGGCTGCGGTTTCACATTGGATTGGAGGTTAAAAATTTAACCGGGGCACAAATTGCCGATACCTGGGGTTATCCGCTGCCGGGACGCGCGTTTTTTGTGCGTGTGAATGCGGATTAGGTGGATGAAAGGTTCTTTTTATCACAGGAGGAGGATGTAATGAGGTGGTTTTTAGTTGTTCTGTTTTTTGCATCGGAAGCACTGGCAAATCAAGCGGTTATTACGACAACGGATTATAGCAGTGGTAGTTTTTCGAGTTTGGATCTCAACACAAATACGGCAACGCGTGATCATCTGATTATTCACTCGGATGCGGTGGTGCGGACGTATCGGGATAAGGTGTATATTCTCAATCGTCTGGGGCAGGATAATGTGATTGTTTTAAGCCGCAGTGATCTGAAGATGCCGTTGATGCAGTATTCGACGGGCAATGGTTCGAATCCGCACGATATGGCTTTTGTCAGTGAGGAGAAAGCGTATATTTCGCGGTATGAGCGCGTGCAAGTGTTGATTGTAAATCCCGTTACAGGCGATTCATTAGGCGCGGTGGATTTATCGGGATTTGCGGATGCGGATGGTTTGCCCGAAATATCTCAACTCGCGTTGTATGGCAATCATTTGTTTGTTGCGTGTCAACGGCTGGATCGAGATAATGGATTTGTGCCGACGGATGTTTCGGTGATTGCGGTTGTTGATGTGATGACGGATCAGGTGGTGGATGTGGATGCAAATACAGCGGGTGTGCAGGGGATTGTGATGGCGAGTAAGAACCCCGCGGGCGCAGTGCAGCGGGGGAGTAAGTGGTTTTTGAGCGCGGTCAATACGTTTGGTGATCTGACGGATGGCGGGATTGAGGTGATTGATCTGGCAAATTTGAGGAGCGAAGGCGTTGTTATTGGCGAGATGGCGCTGGGCGGCAATCTGAGTTCTCTGGCGATGGTGTCAGATGATGAGGGGTATGTCGTTGTTCTGAATGCGAGTTTTGTCAATGCCGTTAAACGGTTCGGTTTGGGGATGCAGTCTGTATCGTCGGGTTTGAGTGGTCTTTCAGGCGGATTTGTGCCGAGCCTGGGGGTGTTTGGCGGACGGTTGTACGTTTTGGATGGCGGGAGTTTTGTGGATCCGACATCGGCGGGGGTGCGGGTTTATGACGTGAAGACGGATGAGCTTATGGCCGGTCCGATCAGTACAGGACTGCCGCCCGCGAGTATTGCATTTGTGGGCAGTGTGGCCGATTTTAATGGCGATTGTGTGGTTGATTTTAGCGATTTTTTGGCTTTTGCTTCCGCGTTTGGGAAATCAGCGAATGATGCGATGTTCGATTTGGATGGCAACGGTTCGATTGATTTTCCCGATTTTCTGATTTTTGTTTCGGAATTTGAAGGTGAATGAATAAAAAGCCTTTATCCGCGTTCATCCGTTCATCCGCGTAATCCGCGATCCAAAAGAGAGGTTTCTATGAGTGCCAGAAAAGAGACAGAACGCAAGCGGCATGTGAAAAAGGGGCTGGTGATGGTCAATACCGGAGATGGTAAAGGTAAAACTACGGCTGCGCTTGGGGTGATGACACGCGCATGGGGGCGCAAGATGCGCGTGGGTGTGATTCAGTTTTTGAAGCATGAGAATGCCAATTTTGGCGAGATTCGTGCGGCCAGGCGCATGGAGATCGATTGGATTGGTACGGGCGATGGGTGGACGTGGACGAGTAAGGATATAGATGAGACGCAGGCTCGGGCATTGCGCGGTTGGGAAGTGGCGCAGGAGCGGATTGTTAGCGGGAATTACGATCTGTTTATTCTGGATGAGTTTACGTATTTGATGGCTTTTGGCTGGTTGGATGCAACCGAGGTGGTGGCGTGGTTGCGGGAGCACAAGCCCGAGATGTTGCATGTGATTATTACGGGACGGGACGCGCCAGATGAGTTGGTTGATTTTGCCGATATGGTGACCGAGATGCGCGAGATTAAGCATCCGTTTAGTGACCAGGATATTGTTGCTCAACCGGGGGTTGATTTTTGAGATGGATGAGTTTATCGATCAGCATGAATATTACGATTTAAAGCGCGATGGTCGTTTTCTGATCGCGGAATTGCTGGTGCCGCATCAGGTGCTGAGTACGTCGGCATATTGCGGTGGTTTGTGCGAGGATGTCCGGTATCTGGTGAATCACCAGAGTTGTGAGGGCAATGGGCACGATGCGCGTTTTGCGTTGATTAAACAACTCGGCGAGGTGGGGTATCATCGCCATGTATGCGGAGAACGCGGCTTGCCGCCAGACGCGGTTGCACTGATGGGTACGGCTGCGAATATGAATTATGCGGCTCGCGTTGTGGATACGCATGCCGAGTTGCGCGTGTGTGCGGTTGTTACCGCGGGTGTTGAGGGCAATGCGGGGTGTGCGGGCGATGAGGCGAGTTGGCACGAAGAGGATGCTGGATGGCGCCATCTATATGAGGGTACGATCAATGCGATGGTGTTTATCAATTGGCCGCTTACGCCAGGGGCGATGGCGCGGGCGGTGGTGACGATGACCGAGGGGAAGTCTGCCGCGCTTCGAGATCTCGCTATTTCGAGTCGCTATTCTCAGGATCTCGCAACGGGTACGGGTACAGATCAGTACTGTATTGTCGCGCCTCTGGATAAGATGAGGGTGCCTAAGACCAATGTGGGGCATCACGCAAAATTGGGCGAGTTGATCG
Source organism: uncultured Latescibacterota bacterium (assembly GCA_951812755.1). Classification (GTDB taxonomy): domain Bacteria; phylum Latescibacterota; class UBA2968; order UBA2968; family UBA2968; genus VXRD01. Next base: position 5,645,833 of record OX638329.1, on the reverse strand, counting down.
GCAAGTCTGTGCGCAGAGCCACGCTGGAGGCACTGCGATGGCAAAACGGTTTGGAGGCGTCGCATACGCGAAGTGTTTTTCATGCGTTGAAGCGGTTTGGATTTAGCGAGGGTCGATTTTTGCAGGCGATGGAGAAACGGCTGAAAGCGGATGATTTTGCGCTGTTAGAGAAGAATCTCAAGTCTGTTGTTTACGAACCGAGCGTTTCGGCGGCAGCGTATGCATTTGCAGCGGTTTGGGATCGCGTGCGGTATGGGACGCTTTCACCTGCAATGGCCGATCCGGTGTTGCGGCAGCAGGCAGCGGTATTGGCGACTTCGCTGGCGGCGAGGCCAGATGTTTGGTTGTCGTGTTACGAGCAGTTGCGCGTGGATGAAAACGCATTTTTGGAGGTCGTTTACGATGCACTTGCGCTTGGATGGCGTTTGAAATGGACGTGAAAATTCTCGAGCCGGATCCGGTTTTGCTCCTTTGTGCGGTTGTTTTGGATGGTCTTTTTGGCGATCCGGTTTATGCGTTGCATCCCATTCGTTTGATGGGTGCGACGCTGTCTTTTTTTGAGCGAATGCTTCGCGGTCTGCGTTTGGATGGTTATGCAGGGGGGTGTTTGCTGTTTTTGTTGCTGTCTGTGTTTTGGGTGGGTGTTGTTTGTGTATTGGCTTGTGTGTTGCATTATGTCCAATCTGAGGTGGGTTGGATTTTTCAGGTTTTCGTTTTGTACAGTATGCTTGCGCTCAAAGATTTGTGCAAGCACGGGTTGGCGATTGATCGCGCTGCTGATCTGGAGCGTGCGAGAGAGGCTGCGTCTATGCTTGTGGGACGCGATACGGATGTGATGGATTTTGCGGCTTGCCGGCGTGCGGGTATGGAGAGTTTGAGCGAGAATGCTGTGGATGGTTTTGTTTCGCCGATTTTTTGGTACGCTATACTGGGGTTGCCGGGTGTTGTGCTTTTTAAGGTGGTCAGTACGATGGATTCTATGGTGGGGTTTAGGACGCCGCAATACCACTATTTTGGCTGGTGCGGGGCGCGGCTGGACGATGTGCTCAATTTTATTCCCGCGCGTTTGACGTATTTGGGGATGGTGCTTGTGGCGTTTTTTATGCCCAGATGTTCCGCGCGCAAGGCATTGCTTATCGGGTGGCGACAACACGCGCTTGTTCCAGGGCCAAATTCCGGGTGGAGCGAAGCTACGGCTGCAGGTGCTTTGCAGAGGCGATTGGTCGGTCCTGTTTGGCAGGGGGGAATGCAGATTACAGATGTGTGGTTGGGTGATGGGGATGATCCAGAGGGCGGTCAGCCCGGGGATATGCGCCGTATGTGTGTTTTTGTGATTGTCACCTGTTTGCTCGCGACAGGGCTGGCGGTTTTATTGACTTTCTGAGATCACACTCGTATTTTTTTTACAATAATTTCCAATGAACTGATTACAGAGAGGGACTATCGTGAAATATTTAATAATTTTAGGGCTGGCCAGTCTCTTTTTTGCTGGGCATCCCGCCGTTGTACAGGGTCAGGAGGTAACGGCGAGTGAGGTGGTGGATCGGGAGACTCTGAAAGCTTTTGTAGAAGGGGCAAAGGATTCTTTAGAGAGCGCTTCTAATTTCGCTGAGGTCTCAAGATTAGTGGAGGTATTCAGGAGTGAGGGAGATTGGAGGGCCGGTTCGATATACCTCGTGATATTGACTCCAGAAGGTCTTGTACAATTTCACGGGGCCGATGTGACATTTGAGGACAAAAACGTACTTGATCTCGAAGATGCGAGGGGCGTCAAGGTTGTCCAGGAGATGCTCGCTGCAGCGACTGGAGGAGGCGGTTTTGTCGAGTATTATTGGGATGATCCGTCGTTGGAAGAAGACACCGATTCGCCCAAGCTGACCTACGCTGTCCCGGTTACTATACGCGGCCTGGAGTTTGTCTTAACCGCTGGCTTTTATATGGATCTGTCCGGCGTTGATGCCGAGCCAAATATCTTTGAGATTTTAGAGGTAACAGCCCGTGATGTGAAGGATAGGGAAACTCTGAAAGCCTTTGTAGAGGGGTTGAGAGTTCTCATTCCTATTATTGAGGAAAAGGGTTATCCCTACCTGGCAACCGTCCAGGGTGCAATCAGGACCGAGGGTGAGGATTTCAAGTACGATTCGATCTACATTTTTGTGATAAGTACTGATGGTGTAGTGATTTTTCACGGGGCTGACCCGAGCCTAGATGGGCAAAATTTGATTGATCTCGAAGATGTCAATGGCCTCAAAATTGTGCAGGAGATCATCGCGACCGCGACAAAGGGCGGTGGTTTTGTCGAGTATTATTGGGACAATCCTGCGGTAGATGGAGATGAAGATACCCAATCGCCCAAGCTGACCTACGCGATTCCTTTTAATATATTTGGTCAGGACTTTGTCGTAGGTGCTGGTATTTATCTGGATTCCGATACGGCGGTCAATGATGCCGGTCTGGTGGATGTACAGGTGGTAGGCGATGGCGATGTGAGTGGTTTGACAGTGGAGGTTTCTCGCTCGATTGCCGGTCGCGTGCCCAATTATGCGTGGCATAATACGACAGATGAGATGGGTCGTGCGGTGGTGAGGGTGACGGCGGATGGCCAGAGGAGTGTAAATGGGATGTATCAGGCGCGCGTGCGTTCGACAGATGGTGCGACCATTGCGAGGTGGTTCAGTATTCCACTCATGCCCGGAAGCCGCGTGACTTATGAGATTGATTTGAACGGTGATGTGCGCTTTATTAATCCTTTTGCGGCTTCATTGGATCAGAACCATCCCAATCCGTTTAATCCAGCAACTACTATTCGCTATTCTCTGGGCGAAGCAGTGAATGTACGATTGGCTATTTACAATGTACTGGGTCAGGAAGTTCGGTTGCTGGTGCAGCAATTCCAGTCCGCGGGAAATTATACGGTCGTGTGGGATGGGCGTGACGCTGCTGGGCTTCAGGTCAGTACGGGTATGTATGTGTATCGCCTGCAAGCCGGGACAGATGTGGTCACGCGCAAGATGTTGCTGACGAAATAGTAGTGGAATAAAAATAAAAAAGAGACGGGTTTCGTGAATATAGAAGAAAAGGCGCGACCCGTTTTTTTGTTCACCCGGATGGGAAATGGCGATTTTCAAAACACAAGATCTCGCTGTGGGTTATAAACACGGCCGTCGTCCGCCTCGCGTTGTGGCCCGCGATATAGATGTATCGCTCCATCGCGGTGAGTTTGTGTGTTTGCTGGGCCCCAATGGCGCAGGCAAATCCACGCTTATTCGCACGCTTGTGGGGATGCAGCCACCGCTTGATGGCCATGTTTATCTTATGGGTCGGGATATCGCGGATATGTCTGCTATAGAGGTTGCCCAGGTGATCAGCGTGGTGCTTACGGATCGCATGAGTGTTGGTATTATGGCTGTGCGCGATTTGGTGGGCTTGGGGCGATATCCCCATACGGATTGGATCGGGCGCTTTACAGAGGAAGATGAACGGGTTGTTTCATGGGCTATTCGAGCGGCCCGTGCTGAGGATCTGGCATATCGCAATGTGGCCGAACTCAGCGATGGCGAGCGTCAAAAGGTTATGATTGCACGCGCGCTGGCGCAGCAGCCCGATCTTATGATTTTGGATGAACCTACGGCTTTTCTCGATCTGCCCCGCCGCGCTGAAATTATGGCTTTGTTGCAAGATCTGGCTCATTCTACGGGTAAGGCGATTCTGCTTTCAACGCACGATCTGGATCTGGCGTTGCGCTGTGCAGATCGTATCTATCTTTTGCCGTTTGAGGGCGCGTTGCAGACCGGTGCGCCCGAGGATTTAATTCTCAATGGTGCATTTGAAGGTGCGTTTCAGAGTGAGGGCGTGCGTTTTGACGCGGATACGGGTGCGTTTAAGCTCAATGCACAACGCGGTCGCACCTCAGTTGCTGTTTCTGGGGAGGGGCGACGCGCGTATTGGACAAAGCGCGCGCTGGAGAGAGCCGGGTTTCGAGTGGGAGATGCGGGATCCAGGTGGCGTGTCGTTATTCGGGAGGACGGGGTCTGGTGTGTTGAGCGCGGTGGCGTGGTTCGGGAATGCGATTCGATTGCCGATTTGATTGCGGCACTGAAAAGCAACCACCGATGAACACCGATGAACAGATGGATGCGGATGAAAATTCCTGTCTAAAATAGGATAAAAGGATGGTCGGGATGGAGGCTCAATACAATGATGAAGCGCGGGAGGGGCCGCGGCATGCGGTTATTATGCTGGGGTTATTTTTCTTGTTCCTGATTGCGTTCGGTTTGAGTCTGTCGCTGGGGTCGGTTCATATTCCATTGGCGGGTTTGTTTGGTGTTCTTACGGGCGAAGAAGTGTCTTCTCCGGCATGGGCGATTATTGTTCATACGATTCGACTGCCCAAGGCGATTACCGCTGTGCTGGCAGGTGCGGCGCTTTCTGTGAGTGGGTTGCAGATGCAAACGCTTTTTCGCAATCCGCTGGCAGATCCTTTTGTGCTGGGTATCAGTGCCGGCGCGAGTCTTGGTGTTGCTATTGTGGTGCTGACAGTGGGTGCGGTTGGTAGTGTGCTTATCGCCGGGATGGGTTTTCTGGGCGATTTGAGTTTGGCTGTTGCGGCTATTATAGGTGCTGCCGCTGTGCTGGGGTGCGTGTTGTTGGTGTCTCGCAGTGTGCAGAGTGTGATGACGTTGCTGATTTTGGGTCTGATGTTTGGGTATGCGACCGGGGCTTTTGTCAGTATTTTGATTTATTTTAGCGTTCCCGAACAGATTCAGTCGTATATTTTGTGGACTTTTGGCAGTTTTGGGAGTGTGACCTGGCGGCAGATGCCCGTGCTTTTCTGTGCTATTTCCCTCGGGCTTTTGCTGGCGTTTTTGTGTATCAAACCGCTCAATGCGCTGTTGCTCGGGGAAAATTATGCGCGCAGTATGGGTCTGAATGTCAAGCGTATTCGCTTGTGGATTTTGATCAGTGCGTCAGTTCTGGCGGGCGCGACGACTGCTTTTTGCGGTCCGATTGCGTTTTTGGGGCTGGCTGTGCCCCATCTTTGTCGCAGTCTGTTGCATACGTCTGATCATCGCGTGCTTATGCCTGCGGTCACTTGCCTGGGGGCGACGCTGGCACTGCTATCCGATCTGATTGCCCATCTGCCGGGGAGTCAATTTGTTTTGCCGCTGAATGCAGTGACATCCCTGATCGGCGCGCCGATTGTGATCTGGTTTATTTTATATCGCAAAAATTTGAGTCAGGCGTTTTAATTATTGGAGCTCTGCTCGAGTGTTTCCAGCCAGCGATAGCCGTAGGTTGGGATGTTGGGTGACGGCGGGGTTGTGTTATTGGTAAACATGTTGAATCGCTCTGCTCGCAGACGGTAGCTGTAGTTGTGCCGGGGCTGGAAGTTCACGATTTCACTGCGGAAGGCTTCGCCATTGACGACGTTGCAGTACACGGAGGCGTTGTCGTCGCAGGGGGTTCTGTGTGGTCCCACGGTTATTTCTTCTTCTGTGCCTGTCACTTCGGTTTTTGAGACTATTTCAGTCAATACGTATCGGCCATCGCTATATTGGTTTGCATTGAGGGTATAGTGATACCCGGCTTCGTAATCAAAGTTGGTGATTATATCGTCGATTGGCGTACTGTTGATCAGCAGGCAAAAGTCGTCGATTTGTGCGCATTTTACCCGCGTCGGTCCCACGGATAAGGTTGCAGGAGTGGATGGGGCGCGGGTTTTTTCTATTTGTTCGAGCAGGCGATAACTGTATTGGCCAGCATCCTGCGGGGGTTCTTCTCCATCATAGGGGTCGTATTTGCCGATCCGCAGACGATAGTTGTAGCCCGCTTCGAAGTTGAAGCCCTCTATGCTGTCGTAGAAAAATGAACCGTCAACTATCATGCAGGTCTGTTCGCCAACGCCGTAGCATCTGGCCAGAGCTGGGCCAACGGTTACTTCTCGTATTTCAATGTATTCGGAATTGTTCGGGTCTAACGGACCTATACAGGCAGTAAGGAACAGTGCCAATAAAAAAAATAATCTGGTGTGCATTGGTTCACTCCTTTTTCTACGGCGCAGTAACGGTTTATGATATTAAACATCGTGAAGGGCAAATGGGTTCCTTGTAAATATTTGTAAATGAATAGGAACATTGATTGACTTTCAGAGGTCAGTCCCTTAAATTTTCTTCTCAGAAGAAATACAGTCTCACGCTTGTAAAAATAATGAAAGAAAAGCAAATTTTGCAGCAGAAACGAAGGAGTTTCACTATGGCTGAAACAATGCTCAAAGAAGATGGTCACCTGCTTTTGCCCAAAGAAGTACTGGAGTATCTACACCTCCATCCAGGAGACCGATTGAATATTGTTATTCAAAACAATGGAGATGTGGTCATAAAATCAAATCTGCGAGATGTCCGAGATTTGAAAGGTATTTTATCCCCCCCTCTAAGCCGGTCTCTATTGAGGATATGAAACGGGCTATTCGTTTGCGAGGTAGTAAAAGTCAATTTGATGCTGATGAGACTGAGTAACTGATGTTATGCACTAACGCCTATTGGAATAAAATTGGGTATTTTGTATATTTAAGAGGTCAAAAGGTCTAATTTAATTATTAAAGGCACAATATTGAGATGAATCTACACACCACACATCCACTCGTCAAAGCACTGATCGCCGTATTACTCGTCGGCGCATTTGTTTTTGCCTTTGGGCATGCGGTTGAGCATGTTGAACATGACATCCATTGTCTCGTGTGCCATTGGGTTTATAGCTTTAGTGGTCTTATCAGTGCCATAGCTGCTTTTGGTGTATTATACGCCTGTTGTTTTTCCATTCTGCGGAACCCTACATTTTTATCCCACCAGTTTTTCCTCTCGCCTCAGGGCCGTTCTCCTCCAGTTGTTTGATCTTTTCATTTGTATTCTCAATCATCTGCCGTCATTTCGGGCCGTTGATGTGTCTGTTGTGTACGGTTTTATCCATTATTTTTTAAATACCATACCATGTTTGAACTTAAAGATGTTGGGCATGTTTATGGCAGCCATCTTGTGTTGGACTTGCCAGAATATATTGAGGCCAATCCCGGTGAAAAATGGCTGTTGCGCGGGCCGTCTGGAAGCGGGAAGACTACGCTTTTGCATATTATAGCTGGTCTGTTAAAGCCCTCACAGGGCAGTGTGCATATTGCCGAACAGGATATTTATGCACTGACAGAGACTGATCGGGATCGATTTCGCGGGCAACATATTGGCATTGTTTTTCAGCAATTTTACCTGTTGCCCGTTTTTACGGTACTGGAAAATTTGCTTATGGCGCACTATATGGCCGGTGTACCGCAGGACAAAGCGCGTGTTCAGCAGATGCTTGCGACTCTCGGTCTGGCAGGTCGAGAACACGCTTATCCATCGGAACTGAGTTTTGGTCAACAACAGCGCGTGGCTATCGCCCGGGCTGTTGTTAATCGTCCCCAATTGCTGTTGGCCGATGAACCGACATCTGGGTTGGATGATACGCGCAGCAAGCAGGTGTTGGATTTGCTCGTGTCATCGGCGCGAGAGGTTCAGGCAACTCTGGTGGTGGCTTCACATGATCATCGCATTACCGACAGTTTTGACCATTGTATTACGCTCGATGAACAGGTGGAATTGCCCGCATGAATCTCTTCAAAATTAGTTTGGCCTATATTTATCGGCGGAAGTTGAATACATTGCTCAATATGGTGTTGTTGGGGCTTGGAACGGGTATTGTCGTTGTTTTGTTGCTTTTTGGCGAGCAATTTGAAGAGAATTTGTACCGAAATGTTCAAGATATCGATGTTGTTGTGGGTGCGAAGGGCAGTCCCTTGCAATTGATTTTGTCCAGTGTCTTTCACGTTGATGTGCCAACGGGTAACATACCGCTTTTAGAGGCGCGTAAACTGGCAAAAAACAGGGCGGTTGCACAGGCGATACCTCTGGCGTTAGGGGATAATTATCGGGGTTATCGCATTGTGGGCACGACATCCGAATACGCCAAACACTACCGGGCGGAATTGATTGATGGTACTTTTTGGGATGCGCCATACCAGGTGGTTATAGGCGCGCGGGTTGCCAGCGTGACAGGTCTTGCAATAGGTGACGAGGTTATTAGCTCGCACGGTTTGACCGCAGAAACTGCTTCTGATAAACACGAATCGCAACCGTTTCGCGTGGTGGGTGTGTTGCAACCAACGGGTTCGATCATCGACCGTCTGTTATTGACTTCTGTGGAAACGGTCTGGCTGGTTCACGAACCGCATGCAGAAGAGGGCGGTGGACAGGATCACCACATGGAAAGCCATGCCGATGAGGATATCAGGCGCGATGTTCTCGGTTTGCCGATGGACAGTGAAGCCGATGCCGAGCGCGAAGTTACGAGTTTGTTGATTCGCTATCGTTCGCCCATTGCTGCCGTGTCATTCCCGAGGTATGTGAACAAAGAGACCAAATTTCAGGCTGCGTCCCCCGCATTTGAGACCACGCGCCTTTTTGCATTGCTCGGTGTGGGGTTAGAGGTGGTGCGGGTTTTTGGTGGGGTTCTGGTATTTGCAGCGGCGTTGAGCATTTTTGTGGCGCTTTATAATGCGATGAAAGATCGGCGATACGATCTGGCTATGATGCGTGCTCTGGGGGCAAGCCGCGGTAAGCTTTTTGTTCAGGTGCTTTTGGAGGGGATCTTGCTTACGTTGATGGGCACGGGGTTGGGTTTTGTGCTTGGGCATGCCAGCACTGAGGTGATTGGCGAATGGGTGCGCGAGGCACAGCATATAAATTTGACGGGATGGATTATTTTGCCCGATGAATTCTGGCTCATTGGTCTGGCGCTTGTGTTGGGTAGTGTATCGGCTCTTATACCCGCACTTCAAGTTTATCGGACAGATGTCGCACAAACACTTGTGGAGGTGTCGTGATGAATTATATACAGCGCACAGTAATGTTTATTTTGTTATTTGCTGTGATTTTGAGAATAGATACTAACAGTGAGGCACCGCCTTCGTCAACAGACCATCGCCCAGAGCTTCAGGCGTCTCCGTTGCCTCAGATGATGAAGGGGTCGCTTTGGGAAACCCTTGCGACGGTGAGTTATGATCCTTATGCGCCGAACTTTGTGCCCATATTTTCCGATACGTTAAATAAAATGAATGGCAAATACGTTGAGCTTGTCGGGTTTATGATTCCGCTATCGGCTCAAAAAAAACAAACGCGTTTTGTTTTGACTCCGTATTCACTTGGGGGCTGTTCGTTTTGTGTAGGCGGGGGTGGGCCTGAGTCTCTGGTAGATATTCGTCCGAGTAAGCCGATTGATTTTACTTATGATCCCATTACGATTACAGGTCGTCTGGAACTGTTGCAAAAAGACTCGTCTGAACTCTTTTTTCGCATCAGCAAAGCCGAGGTGATGGATAAACGGGATATTAAAAACAATCTTGATAATACATATTGAGTGGTCTTTCAAATAAGTTTCATGCCTAAACTCACTGGACTCCGGCCTACGCCGGAGTGACGAACGGCGGTTGTCATTGCGGCATGCTTTAAGCCGCAATCCAGTCTATCGAAAAAACATATCAACAAATTTTTTTGAAAGAGTACTCAGTGGTCTTTCAAATAAGTTTCATGCCTAAACTCACTGGACTCCGGCCTACGCCGGAGTGACGAACGGCGGTTGTCATTGCGGCATGCTTTAAGCCGCAATCCAGTCTATCGAAAAAACATATCAACAAATTTTTTTGAAAGAGTATTGAGTGTATTTGTTATGAATAAAAAGGAGACGCAAGATATGGAGAGACAAAATTCAATGCGGCTCAAAGTGATAAGTGTTATAATGTTTGCGTTTTTTATTTCGTGCCGTGGAGAAAATAAGGAAGATGCACACCACCTGCAACAGGCGGCGGATATTCACAAGGCGATGATGGAAATTGAAGAGCAATTTGAGAACCAACTGGATAGTCTAAAGTCATTTTCACATCATGCTGCGGGAATACGCGATAGTCTTCAGGTTATCGAAAAAGATTTTGAATTGTGGGAAAAAAATGTGGTTGAAGTACCCGGAGATGACTCGGAAGATGCCCATGATCACGGCCATGGACACCATGGCGAAAAAGAAAATTTACAGGTGACACCCGAGCAAATGGTCGAGATCCAAAAAGAGCTAAAATCAAATCTCGAAAAATTGCTTTTGCGCTTGCAATCGATTAGACAATTGCAAGCGCATTCTCCAGAGGACAAATAGACGCACTGGCGGGCAATGCATTTTGGAGGCAGAATTGCAGATGAATCTCAAACATCCACTTATCAAAACACTGATCGCCATATTGTTCCTCGGCGCGTTTGCCCTTGCCTTTGGGCACGCATTTGACCATGTTGAGCACGACATTCATTGTCTTGTTTGCCATTGGGTTTATGGCTTTAGTGGTCTTATCAGTGCCATAGTTGCTTTTGGCGTGTTATACGTCTATTGGTTTTATTTTCTGCTGAATGCCACATTATTACCTCACCAGTTTTTCCTTTCGCCTCAGGGCCGATCTCCTCCAGTAGTCTCCTGAATACTGAATATCTTAATACTAAAGTTTGCATTATTTTTTTATTTCTTGTATTTTTGTGCCTTTTTGTGCGGGCACAAGAGGGCCTCCCTCTGTGTGTTCTCTGCCCGTGCGGGCTATATTCAGGAGACCTTATCATGTTTTTTGCAAGAAAATCGTTTCAACGCACCTTTGCCGCTGTGGCAGTTCTGACTCTGTTTGTGATTGGTTGTGGTAGTGACGATCCCGTGTCTGAACACGAAGAACATTTCGAGCCTGAGGGTCTGGTGCTCATAGATTCGGGCAATCGTTTTTTCCGCTATTTTGAAGGGGCGATTGATGCTGGCGGCGGTCGGGTAGGCCATCTCGAAGTTCCCAATGGTGGGCTTACTGCCAAATGGAGTATTATGTTCCTTGATCACGATGGCGACGAGATTGACCCGCCGGATGAGCCAGATGACAAATTTACCGCGACTATTGCCGATCCCACGGTTGTCGAAGTTCATCAGGAGCCTGCAGATGTGGGTAAGTTTGAATTCCAACTGCGCGGCCTCAAGGCAGGTGAGACCACTATTGTCCTTGAAGTCACGCACGACGATCATATAGATTTTCGCACGGTTCCTATTCCAGTGCGTGTCGTAGATCAGTAAATTCATTGCCCTCACCTGGTCTTTCAGACATAGGGTGAGGGCTTTTTCTTTGTTGGAGATTTGTTTTGAGATTCACGGCTTTCATTCTCGTTTTTGTGTTCTGCTTTTTCGCGATTAGCGCATCGAGTGAAATGCGTTTGCTCGAGGGATATGTTTTTGATCGCAAAACCCAACGCGCAATTGGCGATGTCGATATCGAACTCGATGATGGCACAGAGGGCGCGACAACCGATAAACGGGGCCGTTTTATCTTGCATCTGCCGGAGGGCGTTCATCGCTTATCTTTTTTTCGTATTGGCTATGGGTTGGTGAGTAAGGAGGTAAGGGTCTCAGGTACGAAGTTGCCCATTTTGTACGTCGAAATGGTCGCTCAGGAAATTTTGATCGATACCATTGACGTGGTCGGGAAAAATGCAGAAACTCACTTTGAAGCATTGCACGAAGTCACTGGCGTGCTTTCGGGGGATGAACTTCAGAAGAAGTACAGTCTCACGCTTGCCGAGACGATGAAAAACGAGATTGGCGTTGCCATCCGCAGCATGGGGCCTGCACCTGCTCGACCAGTTATACGCGGTCTCAGTGGCGACCGCGTGCAGATCAATATAGATGGTATTGAGACCCGGGATTTATCCGCCACTTCTGCTGATCACGCTGTTACGCTCGAACCTTTTAATTCGGAACGCCTCGAAATTATCCGGGGACCTCGCACGCTGCTTCACACGGCATCGGCCATTGGCGGGGTTATCAATGTCGTTAAACAGAAAATTCCCGAAGACCATCCGCAGCGCGTTTTTGGCAGTGTTGGTGCTTATGGAGAGACAGTCAATCGAGGGTATCTCTCCGCTGTTGGAATTACAGTGCCCGTGGGTCCGCTCGCGTTCTATGCTGAAACTACGTACCGCAATACCCGGGATGTGCAAACCCCTATTGGCAGGCTCGCCAATACGCCTATTAATACGCGTACGCATACGCTCGGTTTGTCATATCCCACTGACCGGGGATATATCGGTGCTTCTTTTGACCAGTTCGATACCCAATACGGCATTCCCGGCGGATTTATTGGCGGGCATCCCAATGGCGTAGATCTGGATATTGATCGCCGGGTGTTTGATGGCAAGGCGGCTTTCCATTTTGATCGCCAGGTGCTCAGTAGCGTAGAGATGGATTTTACCAGGACTTACTATCATCACTTCGAGTACGAATCCAGCGGCCGTATTGGGTCCGAGTTTTTGTTTCACGACTATAGCGGCGATCTCAAATTGCTTATGAACACACACGGTAAGACGCGAAATACCGTTCTCGCCCTGGGCTTTGGTCATCACAATCTCAAATTGGGGGCGTTTGTTTTTACGCCGCCCACGCGAGAGCAAAACGCTTCCTTGGGTCTCTACCACGAATGCACCTATCGAGACATCGAATTTCAGGCTTCTGCACGTTATACGTATGCTGACTTTGATCCGCGCCCAAGAACAAAGAGTATTGCGGATCTCGATGTAGATCGCACCTTTCACGCATGGTCTGCAGCGATTAGTCCGCTCGTGACTATTACCGACCGGCTAACCGGCGGTTTAAACTTAAGCCGGTCTCAGCGCGTGCCTACGATTGAAGAGCTTTATAACGATGGGCCGCATCTGGCTGCGTACACTTTTGAGGTGGGCAATGTCGATCTCGAGGCTGAAACGAGTCTGGGCTTTGAGGTCTTTTTTCACTATTTGCAGCCGGGTGTCGATTTTGTTTTGAGTGGATATTGGAACGAGTTTGATACCTATATTGCCCCGCGCAATACCGGAGAGATCAATTATGCCCAACTTCTGCCGATTTACGCTGCCGATGGTGTTGCCGCGCGATTTTTGGGTCTGGAGATGCATCTGGGGTGGCGTTTGAATACCCGTCTGAATCTGGAATTGAACGGCAGTTATGTGCGCGGCGAGAACAGGGATGAGCATTTGCCTCTGCCCGAAATACCGCCGTTCAAGTTTGTTGGAAGTACAACCTATGAGCATCCCTATCTTACGGTTGGCGGGACTGCAGAGTTGGTCGCAGGACAGGAGCGCGTGGATATATTCGAAGATCCTACCGATGGCTATGCTGTTTTTAGTGTCTATGCCCAGCGCGACATTAATACCGACCATACCCGCCATAGTATTATTCTCTCTTTGGACAATCTTTTGGATACAGAATACCGCAACCATCTCTCGCGCATTCGTTCTGTGATGCCGGAAACAGGGCGGAGCATTAAAGCGCACTACAAGATGTCTTTCTTTTGAGTTTAGGGGTCAACTATCCTGATGTCTCACCAAGCACCAGATCAGAGACTAAACAGGGGCTTGCTCTTTTTGAGGGCAAGTCTTATTTTTTGAATTGAAAATAAAAAATAATTTTTGCAGCAGAACAAACAAATGGAGGCCTGAAATGGCAACCGATTCCATGTTGGCAGAAATTTTGAATACAACGCGTTCTCTGTCGGTTGAGGAGAAAGTTCAATTGATTCGGGGTATGACCGATCAAGTTGAACAAGATCTTAAAGGTATAAAGAAGACTCAAAAGAGATCTCTACGAGGTGCCTGGAAAGGACTGGACATAACAGATAGAGAAATTCGTCAAAACCGCGAGGAAATGTGGCACAATTTCCCTCGAGAGGTTTCCCAATGACTCGTGCAGTCACCGATACACATGGTTTGATCTGGTATTTGGAGGGTAGTGTTCTTTAAAGATGAAAAAATTGAGCAATCACAAGTAGCAACAATTTGGTAAGTGTATCCATTGAATATCAGGAGTCTGTATATGCATCATCCCACTGAATCAAAAGAAAAACTCGATATCCTCGAACACGGCGCGCCTGTTGATGGGAAACCGCAAACGAGTGATCGGCGGCTTTATATGCAGTTGCAGGTTTTTACGGGTGTGGGGGATGTCGATGCCGTATCTGAGGCACTCGATCAAAGCAGTCTCGATGTTGCGCTTTATCTCGATGCGCACGATCCCTACGGCATTGGTATTGTTTTTTTAGTTGAATCGCCGGATTTGTTTGTTACTGATATTCGCGCGTTGCTCAATAGCGATCCATTTGTCTCCTATACACGTCGTCCTGAACTCACGATGCTCGGGCGCACGTATGCCACGGGTTACGAGCCGGATCTCGAATACGCTCTTATCGACCGCCCGCGCGATAATGTGCTCAATCCCGAATGGCCCTGGGCGATGTGGTACCCGCTGCGTCGCAATGGGGCTTTTGCTCGTCTCGATCACAGGGAACAGCGCAAAATTTTGATGGAGCACGCTTCTATCGGACGCGCTTATGGACGCGAAGATTATGCGCACGATATTCGACTGGCCAGCTATGGCCTCGATGCCAATGACAATGATTTTATCATTGGTTTGATCGGTGCAGAACTCTATCCGCTCTCTCGCGTTGTGCAGGATATGAGAAAAACCCAGCAAACCGCACTTTATGTCGATTCGTTGGGTCCTTTTTTTGTAGGAAAAAAACGATAGCTGTTACAGAGGTACAGGTGTTATGCATGCAGAATACAATGAAAAGACCAGACTTAGAGAAGCTACTACTATTATCACTATAGGCGGATTCACAAACGCCATATTAAGTGCCACAAAAATTGTTCTCGGCAATTTTACCGGTTACCTACCATTGATTGCTTCGGGGCTTCACTCCCTGTCGGATATTGTGTCCGATGTCATAGCCTGGGTCGCCGTGCTGATAGGATCGCAGTCTGAGGAGGACTGTGAAGATTTGAGGTTCCATTACGGTCGCCGTCGTATTGAAACTCTTTTGTCGCTTTTGGCGGCTTTTCTTCTCGCATACGTGAGTGTGGAACTGATCATGGATGCTTTTGGCTATCACGATCACGAGCACCCCATAGACCGCGATGAAGGTGGCTTAAGTCATGTGTTCCTCATCATTGCAATCATCCTCATTTCAATAATTGCCAAGGAAACACTTTGCCGCATTGCTCGGCGCAGGGGCATACGCCTGAACAGCCCCATGCTGATCGCAAAAGCATGGCATTATCGGGCCGATGCTGCGAGTGCGCTGGCAGTTCTTCTGAGTATTTTTATCTCGTCTTATTTTCCTTCCTTCAGGTTGATCGATCAGATTACCACTATGGTGATCGCGAGCCTGATTTTGCACAGTGCCTGGGAGGTTGGGAGCAACGCGGTTAAAGAGTTGATCGATTTCGCGCCTTCGTTACAGGTGGTGGCTCTGGTTGAAGAGACTGCGGAAGGGGTAGAAGGCATCGTGTTTACGCACAATATTCGCATACGGACCATGGGTGGTGCCCTGTATGTTGAATTAACAGCAGAAGCCGATCCGAATATCACGATAACAGAAGGGCACGCTATCGCTAAACGGGTCCGTGAGAATATTATGGATCAGGTGCCCAATGTGGTTGATGTGACTACTCTGTTGACGCCTAAAGGCGAATACGTGCGGCAGTTTCTGGCTCTGGATAGATAAGAACCTTCTTACAACTTTTCCAAAATCACCTTACGCATTGCGTATTCCATCAGGGGTGGGCACCCTTTGCCCAGGAGGGCGAGTATTCGGTTGGTAGCACCTGGTACGATGAGGTGCTTTTTCTTTTTTATGCCGCGAAAGACGTGGTGTGCCAATTTTTCGGGTGGCATGCGTTTTTCTTCGCGTGTGTTGTGCGGGCTGTAACGCCGCGCATGGGCTGTGCGCGTTGGGCCAGGGAAAACTGTCATGATGTGAATATTCTGCGGTGCAAGGGCGATGGATAAACTGCGTGCATAGGAGGCTAATCCGCTTTTGGTCGCAGCATAAGTTGCAGCACCCGGATAGCTCGTGTAGTGGGAAAGAGAGGAGATGAAGACTATGGACGCGCCTTTTGCGATCAGGTCGGCTTTTAGCAATGCCGCGGTGAGTAGCATCGGTGCGTAGAGGTTCACCGCGATTACGTGTTCATGATTTTCTATGTCTATGTCGGGAAATCGCCCCACGGCGTTGATGCCCGCGTTGTGGATCAATACGTCAATCGGTTTTTCCTGGGTTAGTTTGGTGAGAACTCGCGCGATGTCCGCTTCAGAACGCAGGTCTGCAATGACAAATCGCGCATCCAGTTCTCGTTCGACTCTCGCTGCGCCCGAGGTATCTATATCCACGCCCGTTATGGCATGTCCCGCCTGTGCAAAGCGGTGGGCAAGTGCTTTGCCGATTCCAGCCGCTGCGCCTGTAATGACCGCGTGTTTCACGTTGCACGCACCATGGCGTTGACTATGCCTTCGCAATAGCGCCCCAAAAATCGCGCCCATGCGTTTCGCCATCCAATTGTCGCGATAAAACGCCGTCCATCTATCGCCTGTGTGATTTTTTTGGCGACCCGTTCTGCCGGTGGAAATCCCTTTGTCTTTTCGTTGTCCATGCCAATTTTTCGATGCAATCCCGTGCGTGTTGCACCCGGATGAATGATCTGTACATTTATGTCGCCCTCGATTTGCAAATTGCGTCCCAGGGTGTTGAGGGCTTCTTTGCTCGCGGCATATACGGCGTAATCGGGACAGGGAAAGGCATGTGTGATTGAGCCGATCAATACGAGTTTTCCATTGGTTTTTTTCAGGTATGGAATCAGGGCGTGTGTCAAGCGTAAGGGTGCCAGGAGGTTGACTGATACGATGTCTCGAATGCTCTCCGCATTTTGCTCTGCGATGGATCCGAAATATCCGGTGCCAGCATTCTGAATCGCCAGATCTATGGTGTCGATTTTTTGCGCGTTCAGAAATTCGCATACCCGATTTGCACAATCGTTCTGCGATAGGTCTGCACGACAATATGTGTCTTTGGTGTATAACGGATCATTGAGTGCGCTCAGTGCGCGCCTGCCCACCATTACCAACCGTTCTCCGCGCGTCCGATAGATTTTTGCAAGTGCCCGACCAATCCCATCAGTTGCACCGGTGATCAAGACTGTTTTTTTTGATTGCATTTCCGCTTGACGCCTCTCTTTCTGTCATGTACTATGCTCCTAACTTAATACAGGAGTTCCACATGATCCAGCGTCTTGAAACCCTTTATTATCAGTGTTTGCGTCATATCGAACAGGATCTCACACCTTTCCACATGCTGGTTGGTGCCAATGGCAGCGGTAAGACGACTTTTCTCGACGCTATTGCGTTTTTGGGGGATTTTGTGCGCGATGGCTTCGATGCAGCTATTTACAACCGGGCGAGTGATTTACGCGATCTGACCTGGCATGGTTTTGCAGATCGATTTGAAATCGCTGTTGAATTGGCTGTGCCTGCGCACGAATCCAATCTGTTTTCAGATCGGGATTTTTCGCGGTGTCGATACGAAATCGCTATTGGCGTGACCGAAGAAGACAGTGAAGTTGGGATTCTCTCCGAGCGGGTGCTTTTGCTCACAGATATTCAGCGAGATGATCGCGCCGTTCAAGAATCGCTTTTTGCCGTAGATAAGCCCACACCGCAAACTCTGGCGACGCCCAGGCTGCGCGGCGTCAAAACCATTGTCAATAAAGTGCCTGGTGGAAATGATAAATTTTACGATGAATCCGGTGCGGGATGGGATCCTTCTTTCAAACTCGGCGCGAGGCGTTCAGCTCTGGGCAATTTGCCCGAAGATGAATCGCGTTTTCCCATCGCAACATGGCTCAAACACGTTCTTTCATACGGTATTCACAAATTCGATCTCAACGGCGAACGCATTCGCCTCCCCAGTCCACCAGGGCAACCGCGCACGCTGTTATCCGATGGTGCCAATCTACCCTGGGTGGTTGCTGCTCTGAAAGAGAATGAGCCGAGCAAGCATGCAGCCTGGCTGGCGCTGTTGCGCACTGTTTTGCCGGGTTTATCCACTATTTATACGGTTGTGCGTCCCGAAGATCAACACTGCTATCTGGTGGTCAAGCACCACAATGATCTCGAAACACCGTCGTGGATGTTGTCCGATGGAACCCTGCGATTGCTGGCTCTAACATTGCTGGTTTATGCGCCCGATGGCGATGGGATATGTTTGTTCGAAGTTCCGGAAAACGGTCTTCATTCTGGCGCGGTAGAAGCGGTTTTCAAAGCATTTAGTGCTGTAGCACAGAATGAGGACAAAGCGCGTGCCCAAATTTTGACCACCACGCATTCGCCCGTTGTTCTCGACCTGGCTGATCCGGAGCAATTGCTCTGTTTTGTGACTACTGAAACAGGTGCGACACAAATTGTGTCGGGGAGTGAAGAATTAAGAATTAAGAATTAAAAATTGGGGATAGGTTGGGTGGACAGACAACTGACTGCTGACTGCTGTTGACATATATGTAGCCTGCTGTTATATTGGTTTTACTAATATTATCTGACGCAACTGGCGAATATCCGGAAATAACCGGAAGGGAGCGTTAGAACTAAAATTCAAGGGGTCGATCGCCTGGGCTCAATCCGCTATAGGATTGGGCTTTTTTAGTTTTTTTCAAAAGGATTGTCTTATGTCTCAAGATGGATTGATTCTTCGCTATGGTTGCAATCCGCATCAATCTGATGCACGTGCGTACTCTTCCGATGGCAAATTGCCTTTCGCGGTGCTCAATGGCGCACCGGGTTATATTAATTTGCTCGACGCGCTCAATTCATGGCAACTCGTGCGTGAGCTTAAAGAGGTAATCAATTTGCCTGCGGCTGCTTCTTTCAAACACTTAAGCCCTGCCGGTGCGGCTGTTGCGGTTCCCATTTCCGATGCGCTGCAAAGGGCGTTTTTTGTCGATGATCTCGATCTTTCGCCTCTGGCTACGGCTTATGCCCGCGCTCGGGGTGCGGATAGGCTTTCCTCTTTTGGCGATTGGGTGGCTTTAAGCGATGAGGTGGATCAACCGACTGCGCGCTTGCTCAGTCGCGAAGTGTCCGATGGTATTATTGCGCCGGGGTATCAACCGGAGGCGTTCGATATTCTCAAGAGAAAAAAAGGTGGCAGTTATGTCATTCTCCAGATGGATGAATCATACGCACCTTCTGGCCCGGAGACTCGCGATGTTTTCGGCGTTTTTCTGGAACAGACGCGCAATGCCAAAGCTATTAGTACAGATATTTTAACGAATATTGTGACAAAGAATAAAGAGGTTTCGCCCGAAGCACAGCGCGATATGCTCCTGGCGACTATTGCTCTTAAGTACACGCAATCCAATTCGATGTGTTTTGCCTTTGATGGGCAGGTTATCGGCAATGGCGCGGGGCAGCAAAATCGCCTGGCCTGTACGGACATTGCCGCGGGGAAGGCCGAAGCGTGGTACTTGCGTCAGCATCCGGATATTCTCGGTTTCGAATTTAGAAGAGGTCTCAAACGCCCTGAAAAGATCAATGCTATTGAAGCCTATTTGCGTGGTAATATGACTCGTGAGGAACGTCGGGTTTGGGAAGCGTGTTTCGATACTGTGCCTCTGCCTTTGAGCGAGGATGCGAGGCGAGCGTGGATTGGGCAGATGGACGAGATTGTGCTCAGTTCCGATGCGTTTATTCCCTTTCGAGACAATATTGATCGCGCCGCTCGTACGGGTGTCAAATACGTGGTTGAGACCGGAGGTTCAGTGCGCGACGACGATGTCATCGCAGCCTGTGATGAATACGGTATGCTTCTGGTTATGACCGGGGTGCGTTTGTTTCACCATTGAGAATTAAAAATTAAAAATTAAAAATTGAGAATTAAGAGGTGGAAGCAGGACGGACTGATAGCTGATTCCCAACCTTAACGTAACGTCAAAGTTTTTCGTTGACATTGATGTTGTGTTAAGGTATATTTTTTCGTCCAACTTTAACGTAACGTCAAAGTTTGCCTGTTCCGCTTATAGAAACGAGGTGATTTGTTGTGTCAAAATGCAATGATGGTTTGATGCATATTGGGAAATTGGCAAAAGAAGCTGGCACGACCACCCGCACAGTGCGCTATTACGAAGAGATGGGTCTGATATATCCCGAATGTCGAAGTAGCGGTGGTTTTCGATGTTATTCTCACGAGCAGCTTGCGCGGTTGCGCATGATCTTGAGTCTGAAAGAGATGGAATTTGATCTCGAACATATCAAGGTCATTATTGACAAACGAGAAAAACACAAAACCGCAGGCGAACTCGCGCATGATATTCTCGAAGATCTCAATGGCCGTCTTCGTGAAGTTGAAGAACAGATTGAACACTACAAGCACATACGCGAAACGCTGACCCAAACCATAGCCAGTATCTGCGCGTGTTTGCCCTGTGATCTCAGAGTTGAAGAGCGTCTCTGTCCAGCGTGTCAAACGCTCAACCAACCGACGTGTCAGTCCGTACCATTTTTTCACTCCCCATCAACTGCCGAGACACTGGAATTAAAACTATGAAAAAAGAATTAAAAAAATCAGCAGAATCCTTAAATGGAAGTGATTCCCCTTTGGGGGATTCTTCGCAGGCACAGCTTACAGATCTTTATTTGCGCGATATTCGCAAATATACCCCGCTTTCCCGCGAAGACGAGGTCAAAGCTATAAATGCTGCGCGCAAGGGCGATCAAAAGGCGCTGAATCATCTCATTACAGCCAATTTGCGCTTTGTTGTGCGCGTGGCTGGCGAATATACGGGGCGCGGATTGCCCCTTTCCGATCTCATTGCCGAGGGCAATATGGGTCTTATACGCGCTACCCAAACTTATGATCCCGAACGCGGGTACAAGTTTATCACTTATGCGGTGTGGTGGATTCGCCAGGCCATGCTCTCTGCGCTCAATCGGCAGACGCATCCGATTGCATTTCCGGTCAATCAAATAGATGATCGCGATATGCTCAACAAAGTGTTCGCAGCACTTTCACAAGAATACGGTCGCGTTCCCACTATTGACGAGTTGGCTTCAGAAACCGATTTTTCAACCCGACGGGTGCATAAGGCACTTCAAACGAGCCGCGCATCTGTCTCACTCGACAGCCCGGTATATGAAGATGGGGACCGCCGGTTTGCCGATGTTGTTCCCGATGATGCACCCCAGCCAGATGAGGATGTGCATGCCAGCCGATTGCGCGATCTTTTGCACAAGGGCCTGGCCGATTTGCCCGAGCGCGAAGCCGAGATTATCAACCGCTATTTTGGCCTGGATGTTGATCACGCAGAATCGCTGGAGCAAGTGGGTAAGCGTTTTCATATTAGCCGCGAGCGCGTGCGCCAGCTCAAAGATCGCGCGCTTGGGCGGTTGCGCGAGCATATGGATGTAGAAGAAGTTGCATTATAAAGGGGTAATGAATGATTATTGATACGCATATCCATATTTACGATCCCACTCGCCCAGAGGGTGTGCCTTTTCCCGAGCCGGATGACGAGATCTATCGCCGGGTTATGCCCGAAGACTACAGAGCGTTGGTCGCGTCTGAAGGTGTTACGGGGGCTATTATTGTCGAGGCGAGTACATGGGTTGAAGACAACCAGTGGGTGCTCGATGTAATTGAGGATGATCCGTTTATCGTGGGGCTGGTTGGCAATCTCGATCCGCGTGCTGAGGATTTTGGCGATCATCTCAATCGCCTGGCGTCTAATCCGCTCTTTTTGGGTATTCGCCCGCGCACTCATCCCTGGGAGCGCGAAGATTTGGGCGAGATGGCGGGTGCTTTTGAGAAGCTCGTCGAATACGATCTCGAACTCGATTCGGGGATCAGCGATGCGGTTGTGGAAATCGCGCGTCGATTGCCCGATCTCCGCATTGTGATCAATCACTGCGGCAATGTTCCGGCAGATGGCAATCCCATCGCGCCCGAGCGTTTGGAGCTTATGCAAAAAGCCGCGGAACAGCCCAATATTTTTTGCAAGGTGTCGGGTCTGATGGATTTGCGCTGTCAGGTTGTTCCGGCGCCCACAGATCTCGATTTTTATATTTATTTGATCGACGCGCTCTGGGATCTTTTTGGCGAAGATCGCGTGATTTACGGCAGTGATTGGCCGGTTCTCGAACGCAGCAAGCGCACCCCTGCTGAGGCGCAACGCCTTGTGTATGATTATTTTTCTCAAAAGGGTGACGCGGTGCTGGAGAAGTATTTTTGGAAGAATGCAAAGGTCGCGTATAAATGGCCGGATAGATGAGGTAAAAACTATGCAAGTCATACCTTCTGGCGGCGCACTGGGCGCTGAAATTCAGGGGCTTGATCTTTCGCAGGGACTCAATGATGACACTGTCCAGGCTATTCGCCAGGCGTTGCTCGATTACTGTGTTGTGTATTTTCGCGACCAGGATTTGAGCGAGGAAGATCAGATTCGCTTTACCAATTATTTTGGTCGCGCAGTCGAACATGTTCGCAAACAGCTCGACCGCGAACACAAAGAGATTTTTATTGTTTCCAATATTGAAGAGAACGGCCAGCCCATCGGTGCATTGGGCGATGGGGAGGTTAGTTTTCACTCAGATTTGTCGTATCTCAAGCGACCGGGCACGATTTCCGTTCTCTATGCGCTTGAAATTCCCAGTGCAGGGGGCAATACCCAGTGGTGCAATTGTTATGCTGCGTATGAAGCGTTAGATGAAGATATGAAAAAACGGCTCGCAGGATTGCGAGCCGTACACCGTCATTATGTTGAGGAACAAAATCCATCCGAACGCGTTGACCATCCGGTCGTGCGCACCCATCCAGAAACCGGGCGCAAGTCGCTTTATGCCGGTCCCCATCTGACCAAATATATTCTGGATATGTCCGTTGATGAAAGCGACGCGCTTCTCAAGGCGCTTTTTGAGCACGCCGCCCGTCCCGAATTTTTATGGACCCATATCTGGCAGGTTGGCGATCTGGTGATGTGGGACAATCGCCCCACGATGCATCGCCGCGAACCCTTTCCGCCATCGGAACGCCGCATGATGAAACGCACGCAGGTTTTTAATGCGGATGATATCCCGTTTGAAGTGTGATCCGCAGAAAAAAACGCGAATAATTTGAGCGTTTTTCGCAGATGAACGCAGATGAGAAAGAGGGGCTGTGAAGTGTGAAGAAGGGGCAAAAAATCTTTCGCCCGATTCTCCCAATTCTCCCAATTTTTAATTCCTAATTCCTAATTTTTAATTCCCTACACCCGATGTAGATGGGTGCCTTTGCTCTCTCGCATGTCTGTTATCCACCGCGTACACCATTCGTCAAAGCTGTTTTGCACAGATGCGGGATTTTCTTTGCTCTGGACGATAAATTCGGGCCAGAATGGGCGTCCTGTGGGGGTGCCCGTTTTTTGGAATCGCAGATCCATGCTCCAACGCACCAGATTCGTGCGGTTTGGCTGGCCTCTGTGCGGGGTGTACGCACTCATCATGAGTACGTCTCCGCGTTTCATGATGCAGTTTACGGGTTCAATTTCTGGCATGTACATGGGTTTGATCATGGTGCCGCCTTCGCGCTGGTGTTCGAGCAGTCCCATGGGTACTACGCCCGGCAATACTTGTAAGCATCCGCGTTCTGGGGTGACATCTACGAGTGGTATCCAGCAGGTTATGATTTCCGAGATGTCCGCTTCTTCTTTTGTTACGCCCTGGTCTTGGTGCCAGGGTACCTGTCCGGGTTGGCTTTCGCGCGCGGGCAAGTAGGGGCGGAAATGCTGAATTGGACTCAGGGTTATTTCTGGTCCTATGAGGCTCTCAACTGCGGATAGTAATTGTTCGTTGAAGAAGATGTCGAACATCGGTTTCACACGCGCGCGCATGATGTCGAACCCACCTACAAAACCGCGCAGCGCGTCATATCCCTCATCGTCTAATTCCTGTGCAATTGCAGCCAGGCGATGGCTGAAGGGCTTATCTGCATGTACGGATGAGATTGTTCCTTCTTCTAATAGCTCTTGCGCCTTCTGATTGATCAATACGTCATAAGCGTGTTCAATCGGTTCAAAGGCTGAATCATCTAATACATTTTCCGCAATCAAAACTCCCCGATCGCGATACTGATTAATTTGATTTTGTGTTAATGACATGGTGTGTTTTCTCCTTTGATGCGTGTGACCGGCGTTGGTGTTGAGCAACTGACAGCTATCCATTGACCGTTTTGCCAAAATTATCCACAAAGATGAGGAAGTCGGTAATACCAACGGTTTCGTCGTTGTCGAGGTCAAATTTGGGATTGAAGTTCTCCTGTCCGCTCCGGGTTCCAAACACTTCAACAAAAAGCAAAAAGTCCGCAATCCCGACCTGCCCATCGCCATCAAAGTCACCAGTTAGCATACTCGGCGTCCCCGTATCCGTCGATTTCTCAAAACTGATCACGATCTTAATAGGATCATCTGGTGGTACGTGCTGAGACAGTACGCTCAGTGCAATGTCCTTAAAATTTTCGGGTATTGACGCCAATAATTCATCTAAAAGTAGCGGACGTATAATATGCAGTGAATCCGCCGTAGCCGTGTACGTATAATTGAGTGGATCTTCATTTTCGCGCGTTATGATGAGTGCATGGGTATCGGACGCGACTGTATAATTTCCCTCATATCGGCTCATATCGTGTATAGAGACCGAAAGTGGAAGGAACAGTACCGCCGAGACAGTGGTCTCTGTCATATAGTCAGATTGAACCTTGCCGTCTGAACCAAAAGTCAGTGTGCCGTTGATCTCGCCTTCAACTTTAAGAGGTGATACAGCCTGTACAAGCCCGGCTGGGACATAAGCGTTTAGCGCGATCTTCTCAGCTATCCAGGAGCCGACGATATCGCCACCTTGAGGCCTGGGAGTTTCTGGCAGCAATCCCGCGTCTGCCTGTCCAAAAGTTATGAACGCCATCATAAGTAGAACGCAGTTTCTCATCATATTAAACCGAGATTCTTTGACCGCTACGCCAAAATTTGACCAATTCATATGTGTTATGCCTTTCAGGTGTTGAAGTTTTCTGGTTTAACTTCTGTACATACTCTTCTATTTTAAAACGATTTCAACCCGCGCTACGCCTTTTACATTTGCACAGCGATCATCGTGTCCGGGAATGATCAGTCGCAGGGGTCCGCCATAGCTGGCGGGCAGGGGCTGTCCTTCCAGTCCGTAGATTAACAATCCTTGTTCTCGAACGAGGGCGAGATCGACGGTGGCGGAAAAACGATCGGCGTCTGCGTAAAAGATCGCGTCGGCATTGGGTGTGTGGTCCAATACTTCGCGTACCCAAACGCCCTGTCCCTGGCGGTCGGGGACGAGGGTGCTTATATCTGCGATCTGATTTGGCAGTGTGGCGAAATTTTCAAAGTCGAGGGTTCGAGAAGTTTTCGGTGCTTCTATTGTCAATATGGGTGTGTTTTGCGTGCTTTTTAGCGCGGCTGCCATGCGGTCCTGTATCATGTCGAACAAGCGGGGATCGCCGCCCAATGGGCTGGTGAGGAGGATGCGTATTTGTGGGTTTTCATTTTGGAGAGTTGTGATGCGTTGTAACAGGTTTTCGCGCATTGCATCGGGGAGGGCGATCAGCGCGGGGAAGATGATAATTTGTTCGATTCCTTCAGCGGTACGCACGCTTTCTTCCAATCTATCAAAAGAAGTGGCCACTACCTGATCGGCGATTTTGGCGTCGGTTGCCGCGTTGATAAACTTGCGAGAAACTTGCGCTTCACTTTCAGCACAAATTAAGAGTAATGTTCTCACGATATTCGGGTCCTATTTAGACGACGCTCGGCAAAAACGATAATAACTGGTTTACCAATCATGCATCCGATCATTCCATTTGAGAATCTACCTTTAGGCGTCCAGATTTTCCTGGTTCTCACGTCCGTTTTCATCTTAGTTGGCATTGGATATATCTTGTGGCAGATGATCCGCGCAATACGCGATAAAAGAGAATAATGGGTGGCTGTCTTACTCCGTATTACACCCTATGGGGCAGGCTCTCTTACGTCTTGTACCTTTGTGTCTTAGTGTCTTTGTGTGAGGCCATCTCATATTCTGCCTTATTACTTGCTTCAAACCGCCATTTCCGCGCGGATGGTGTCGTGGTGCTGATAATTGATGAGTTCAAAGTCGTCCATTTCAAAGTGGTCGATTTCGGTTTGTCCGCGGTCTTTAATCTGCAATTTGGGCAGGGGATATGGCTGGCGAGATAGTTGTTCTTTTACTGCGTCGAGGTGGTTTAAGTAGATGTGTGCGTCGCCGAGGACATGGATAAATTCGTGGGGGACGAGGTCCGTAATTTTTGCAACCATGTGCAATAATACAGAATAGGATGCGATGTTGAGTGGTACGCCTAAAAACATGTCGCAGGATCGCTGATACATTTGTAGGGATAGTTTGTCTTCTGAGACGTAAAATTGGAAGAAGTTGTGGCACGGGGGCAGGGCCACGTCCCGAGAGCCTGTTTCTGCTGCGTTCCAGGCATTGACCATGATGCGTCGGGATTCGGGGTTTTCTC
This sequence comes from uncultured Latescibacterota bacterium, assembly GCA_951812755.1. GTDB lineage: Bacteria > Latescibacterota > UBA2968 > UBA2968 > UBA2968 > VXRD01. The sequence continues at coordinate 5,619,336 of OX638329.1, read as the reverse complement.
GGATCAAATCAATCGCATTTTGAAGCTGATCGACCACTTTTCCGTTGGTGCCTTTCCATTGCCGCCACTGTACGCCGTAAATGCGTCCCATGCTGCCGTCGTTTTTATTTATTCCCAGGCGGTTCAAATAGTCCTCATAATTGCCATCCCACAGCCGATTGCTTTTCAAATAGGCTTTCAAGTCGTAGATGTTGTCGGATCCGGATATAAACCACAGGAGTTCCGATAGCATTGATTTCCACACCAGTCGCTTGGTGGTTACTGCGGGAAATCCGTCTGCCATTGGATAGCGCGCCTGCAGGCCAAAACACGAGATTGTGCCCACTCCCGTGCGGTCGCCCTTTTTTACGCCGTGGTCCAGGACGTGTTGCAGTTGGTCGAGATATGTGTGCATGAATACCCCCAGTGCTAAAAATATAATAATAAAAGGAGGGAGAAGTAAGAGGTTAGACTATTGGGAGGGAGGATTTTCGTAGGGGCGGTGGTGCCCCCGTATAAAAGCACTACGGGGCAAGCTCCTGTGCCCGCCCGCTTGTGATGCAGGCCCCGTGTCTGTCATCGCGGCATGTTTTTGAGCAATGACGATGCCTAAACTTCTTGTAGAGATTTGGCGGCAAAGATCGTCAAGCGCAATTCTTCGTCGAACAATTCATAAACAGGCGTTTGACCGCTGAGGGTCTCGCTTTCGTTTAAGATGATGCCTACGCCTTCGCCTCGTCGCTCCAAAAAGTGTCGCCGGATTACTTGTCTGCTCATCGTGTCATACAAGGTGATTTCCGAGAGTAAGCGGGCGAGCAATTCATTGCGGGTGGCTTGTGCATAACGCAAATTTTCCACTGTTATGGTGTTTGCCAACGCGCCAGGTGAATAGAGTTCGAGTCTGTCTGAAAACATGAACAACCGAATTTTCGAGCCGATTTTTGAGTAATCTCTGTGTACAACGGCGTTCACCAGGGCTTCAAAAACGGCTCGCATGCTGTATTGTGGCCGTTCAATTCTGCCAATGTCTTTGCGTGCTGATACCTCATTGAATTTTTCGACAAATTTGAAGGCGTCTATGATCTGTTGGTCAAGGGGCCCCTTAAAATCTTTGGCATCGATCTGGTAGTTCGCATCCTTTTCCATTCCCCGATAAAAAACAGCTTGGATGAAACTGTTGTAGAGGTACTCATCGGGGCTGTCATGGCACATTAACACACCGGCGACCGATGCGCGATATTCTCCCCCTTCTTTTACGAGTAAACGCCTTTTGAGTAGCAGATCTTCGTCCTCATGGTTGAAGACGCCTGTGGGGATAAATCGCTGATAGAGTTCTCGCCTTAGTGTGTCTTTATTTGTGTTCGGCACGAACAGTTCGTCAAAAAATCCACTGAGCATATCAATTCTCCAAATGAATACGCTTGTCCTCTGCTCAAACGCTTTCTGACTACCATCCAGAATACTGACACTTCCACTGTCGCACCTTATTTTTTGCGCTCATAATATACGACTGTGAATTGATCATACACCTCTTTTTTTGATATGATCCATTCATTTTCGTCAAACTCGGGGAAGTATTCATCGCCTGCGAATTCACTATCGATGTACGATAGGATCATCCGGTCGGCTTTTGAGAGCGTGGCGCGATAAATTTCGCCGCCTCCGCAGATGAATACTTCGCGGCCATAAGATCTGGCTTTTTCAATGGCTGCTTCGAGCGATCTGCATACATCGATGCCTTTTGTGTCGGGCATGGTCCGGCTCACAATGACATGCGGGCGGCCCGGCAGGGGTTTGTTGCCAAAGGACTCAAAGGTCTTGCGCCCTACCAGGACGACGTGTCCAGTTGTGGTGCGCCGAAAGTGCCTGGATTCTTCAGAGATGTGCCAGGGCATTTTGTTGTCCCGGCCAATGACGCGGTTTTTGTCCATTGCAGCGATAATGGTCATGATTTCTCCTGTTAGCGGTCAGCGGTCAATCCTTCCTTCGGCCACAGTGTCAGTCGCAGTTCATCGCCGAATAGTTCGTACTCTGGACGCCGTCCCGAGTGCGCTTCGCCATCTTCCAGAATTTTCCGCACGCCTTCGCCGCGAGATTCGAGGAATACCTGTCCGGTGCGCTTGCTGCGGATACGCGATAGGAAATTGACTAACAACTGATTGCGCGTGAACGTGCGGTAGGGCATGTCGTCGAGCGTGATGGTGTTGGGCAATTTGCCCGGGCTGTATAGTTCCAGCCGGTCGGCGAACAGGAATAGGCGGATTTTTGAGCCAGCAATGGCGTAGTCGCGGTGGGCGACAGCATTGACAATGGCTTCGTCAACGACATCGAGGTCGTACGGGGTGTCAGCACCGCGGTGCGGGCGATGGCTGGCGACGAAAGCGATTCCGGCGTCGATTTGATCGGATACGGGACCTGCGAGGCGTTCGGCATGCACCAATTCGTCGGACGATAGTTGGGTTCCCCCATAGCACGCGGCCTCAATGGACCCGGAGGGGATGAATTCGGTCGGTTCATTGGCAAAGACAAGCAGGCCAGCTATGGTTGGACGATCTACGCCGTTCTCGTCCTGGAAAGTCACCCGGGTGTTGCGCAGCAAGTCGAGATAGGGGATCGTTGGCGAGCGTCCGAAAAACGCTTCGAGCCGATTGCGGCTGAGGTCGTCAACTGTGGCGGTGAGTACAGGCTGCTCGTCAAATACGTACTCGCGACCCCGCTGCTGGAATAGCCGTGCGAGTTCTGATGGTGTGAGGTCGCGTTTCGTGGAACCGATCCGCAGGTAATAACGCCCGCTTGATGTTCGGTGGACGTAAAGTCCGCGCGGAACTTCGGTCAAAAGCACGCATTGGTCGTCTCCAGTCACATCCGAAAGCAATACCTTGCGCAAGATCGGTCGAATCGGCGGGTCGCAGTTGTGCGTTGCGATATTGATAACCCACTGTTCGACTGCATTGATGCGCGCCGTTGGTATTCCGCGCACGGTGCCCGAATCGTCGATGCCAAGGAATACCACACCGCCCGTCGCATTTGCCAGCGCAACCAACTCTGCGGCCATATCTTCTGTATTGGGCGAGATTACGCCGCGTGCCCCAAAGCGCACTTCCTTGAACTCGGCGTACCCATCTTCCCCAGCGCGAAGTTGGTCTATTATCTGTTCTCTGCTGTCGAACATCGCTTTATCTCCTGAAGGTGCTTTCTCCTTTTATCTGTGTCTATCTGCGGATGCTTTTTGCCTTTTATCTTTCCCCATTTTTAACAGGCGCGATTTCCAATAGGGCGTTGGTTTTTACGACTTGTCCGATTAAATCGTGTTCGGTTGCATCGGTGATTTCGACTTCGACGAAGTCACCGATATTTGCAGGGCCCGTAAAAAATACGGCGCCGTCGATTTCTGGGGCGTCCATTCGCGTGCGGCCGATGTAGTGATATGCCGGGTCGTCTGAGACCTCATCCACCAGTACTTTGAAGGTGTGTCCCACGTGCACGGCGTTCAATTCGCCCGATATTTGCGCTTGCAATGCCATCAGGTCGTTTAGCCGTTCGCGTTTTATTTCTTCGGGTACGTCGTCTTTTAATGCGCCCGCCTGCGTGCCTTCTTCGTGTGAATAGGTGAATCCGACGAGGCGGTTGAATTGCATTTCATCGACAAAGTCCATGAGTTCTGCAAAGTGTTCATCGCGTTCGCCGGGAAATCCGGTGATGATTGATGATCGGATGGTCAAGTTTGGTATGCGTTTGCGCAAGGTGTAGATGAGTTTGCGAATGCCCGCTTTTGTGGTGCCCCGGTTCATCGTTTTTAGTATGGGGTCTGATGCGTGCTGGATGGGCAGGTCGATGTAGGCGCACAATTTTTCTTCGGTTGCCAGGAGGTCGATTAACTCATTGCGCCAACCGGTTGGATAGGCGTATAACATTCGCACCCAGTCGAGTCCTTCGATTTGGATTAGTTCTTTTAGTAAGTCTATTAGCCGGGGTTTGCCGTACAGGTCTGCGCCATATCGCATGGTGTCCTGGGCAATGAGGGCGATTTCGCGCACGCCGTTGCCGACCATGCGATAGGCTTCGGCGATGAGGCGGTCCAGGTTTGTACTTTTGTTTTTTCCGCGAAAGCTCGGGATGGCGCAAAATGCACATGTTCTGTCACAACCGTCTGAGATTCGCAAATACGCCCAGTGTTTTGGGGTGAGTAGATGGCGCGCCTCTGCATCTCGGATGGTGTGAATGCGCGATGTGCCCAACAGGGTATCGCAGTGTGTGACGATTTCGCGCTCTCCGGCAAGGCCCACGATCATGTCTGCTTCTACGAGTTCGGATTCTAATTCTTTGCGGTATCGCTCGGCCAGGCAGCCCGTGACGATGACGCCGCGACATCGTCCGTTTTTTTTGTATTCGGCGGCGTCCATTACTGTTGCTATTGATTCTTCTTTGGCTGGTTCGATGAATCCGCAGGTGTTGACGACGATGATGTCGGCGTCTTCCGCGTCGTCCGAGAGGTCGTAGCCGTTGAGCTTGAGGAGGTGGTGCATGCGCTCGGAATCGACGGTGTTTTTGGGACAGCCCAGGGTGATGAGGTTGATTGTTGGCATAGTGTATTTTTGGTTTTATGGTTTAATTTTTGGATATGACTTGTACACCGAGTTGCGATCCTGCGAGGACCTGAATTTCGATGCCTGCTTGTGTGTCGCGGGTCAGGTCATTGTCAAAGACAATGCGCCCAGGCTCGAACAGGAGTACCAGAGTAGATCCTCCAAATTGGAAATAGCCCTTTTCCTGTCCCCGCTTTACAGTGCCCGGCTGGTATGTTTGGACGATGCGCCCCACGCCCCAGCCCGCTACTTCCATGATCATGATGCGCCCAAAGTGTTCGGTTTCGAGGTATGTTACTTCGCGCTTGTTGTGGGCAAATAAATCGGGTTTTACGTCGAGGGCAATGGGGTTGACGAGATAGTAGCGTCCAGAAATTTTGGCAGATGAGGTTGCGATGCCAGCTACGGGAAAATGGTAGCGATGGTAGTCTGCCGGGGCCAATCGGATGATGAGCGCAGCACCATTTCTATAGGGGATTGCGGATTCTTTTGATGATAGGAGATGTGCAATATCGACATGGGACCCTTTGACGGGTAAACGGATTTGTGCATCCAGTTTGGGATATGCGAGTACTTTTCCATCTGCGGGTGAGCAGAAGATGTGGGGGTCGGCGATAAAGGGACGTGCGTCGGGTTTGAGGTTGCGAGAGAAGAAGGCATTTAAGTTCTCGTATTGTTCCAGGGGCAATTCGATTTCGTCCAGGTTGATGTCGTATTTTTGCACAAATGCTCGAATTTTTTTTCGCGATCCCGATAGGTCCATCCATTTGCCGAGTAGCCAGCAAAATGAGTATGTGTTCAGGAATATGTTATAGATAAATATCGCTACGCGAGATTGTGCGACAGCGTATTGAACGCGGGGCAATATAAGCGGTTCGGAGATCATTTCGCCCGTTTTGCGGTTGCGATAGGTTATTTGTTCGGTCATGGGGTGTGCCCTAAAACTATTTAAAAGACTTAGAAGCTGTTTTAAAACTCATTTTGCCCCTTCTCAGCTATGCGCTATTACCCTGTCATTCTGAGCGGAGCGCAGCGGAGTCGAAGGAGCGGGGTACAACTGCGTAGCAGTTCATCTCTTACCAACTTAGGTGGAAAAGATGCTTCGGCTACGCTCAGCATGACAAAACGCCTGATATGCGTAACATCAGGTATTAATTTTAAAACAGCTTCTTAGGCCAAAATGTTTCTGGCAGGGTTTCAAAGGTCATGCGTTCCTTTTTTGTCGGGTGTATTATGGTCAAGCTCTGGGCGTGGAGGGCGATGGCGCGGTTGGGAAATGGTTTGCGCGATCCGTACTTGTAATCGCCCAATACGGGGTGGCCCATGTCTGCAAATTGTACGCGTATCTGATGATGGCGTCCGGTGGCGAGGTCCACGCGCACTGAGGATACGCCGTTGCGGTATGCCAGTCGTTTGTAAGTGAGTTCTGCGCGTTGTCCCTGAGGGGCGTTTACGATGCGGCTTTTTGTTTGTCGTCGCGCGATGTGGTTTACGAGATGGCCCTTTTCAGGGGTTTTGCCGTGGACGAGAGCTACATAGTGTTTTTCAACGGTTCGCTCCCGAAATTGTTGTGATAAGCGGCGTGCTGATGTCGATGTGCGCGCAAAGACGACTACGCCCGATACGGGGCGGTCCAATCGGTGTACGAGTCCGAGAAATACGTTGCCGGGTTTGTTGAATTTGACTTTGAGATAGGCTTTGCCTATGTCCAGCAAGTTTTTGTCGCGGGTGTGGTTGCCCTGTACGAGCATGCCCGCGGGTTTGCGTACGACCAGCAGGTGATTGTCGAGGTAGAGGATGTCCATTGTGACTGAAATTTACATGCTAAAGATGAAAAGCGCAACTGATGTGAGCATTTTGCGGTTGACGAAGGGTGAATTAGGAATTAAGAATTAAGAATTAAAAATTGGGAGGCTGGGTCGGTTGACTGCTGATCGCTTGTTTCAGGAGTTCGATATGAAAAAACTTTTTGTTCTGCTTATGATGATTACTGCGCCTCTTAGTGTTGATGAAAGTCTTCATCGGGCCGCGATTGATGCTATGGTTATGGCGACGCGCTATTTTCGCACTGAGGTTGCGACTCAGGGCGGTTATTTGTGGCGGTACAAGACCGATTTTTCTATACGCGAAGGCGAGGGTACGGCGTCGCCTTCGACGATTTGGGTGCAGCCGCCAGGTACGCCTGCTGTGGGTATGGCGTTTTTGGCGGCTTATGAGGCTACGGGCGATACGCTGTTTCTCAATGGTGCTGTTGAGGCGGCGCGCGCGCTTGTTTGGGGGCAGCTCGCTTCTGGTGGTTGGGATTATCGCATTGATTTTGATGCGGAGGGAAGTAAGCGCTGGCACTTTCGGCGCGATGTCGAACGGGGCGATGTAGATACGGGTGATCGCCGCAATCGCACGACGCTTGACGATAATAATACGCAGAGTGCCTTGCAATTGTTGATGCGCGTCGATAAGGTGCAAAATTTTGAGGATGGGGAGATTCACGCGGCGGTGCAATTTGGTCTCAGTGCGCTTCTCAAAGTGCAGTATCCAAATGGGGCGTGGCCGCAGCGGTTTGAGGTTTTTCCGGATCCGGAAAAATTTCCGGTGAAGAAGGCGCATTATCCTGAAACGTGGTCGCGGACCCATCCCGATACGCGCTATTTGGATTATTATACGTTTAATGATAATGCGATTGCCGATGTGATCGAGACGATGGTTGAGGCGTACGATATTTATGGGGATGTCCGATATATTGATGCGGCTAAGCGCGGTGGCGATTTTATTATTTTGGCGCAGATGCCCGAGCCGCAGCCCGCGTGGGCGCAGCAGTACAATTTGGATATGGAGCCGACCTGGGCGCGTCGTTTTGAGCCGCCTTCTGTTACGGGTGGGGAGAGTTTTGGGGTTTTGCAAATTCTTTTGGATTTGTATTTGGCGACTGGAGAGGAACGTTTTTTGGATCCGATTCCCAGCGCGCTGGATTGGGCAAAACGCTCGCTTTTGCCCGATGGTCGCCTGGCGCGGTTTTACGAGCTTCGGACCAATCGACCGCTGTTTTTTACCCGCGATTATGTGCTTACTTATGACGATTCAGACCTGCCTACGCATTATGCGTTTAAGGTGAGTGGGAGTCGGATTGAGCGGGTTGAGGCTCTGTACAATCGCGTGAGGGCAGAGGGCCGCGAGAAGATTTTGTCCGAGCGCGGGCGCGTTACAAGCCCCGGTGCTGATCGCGTGAAAGAGGTTATTGATGCGCTCGATGATCGGGGTCGCTGGGTCGAGCAGGGGTCGTTGAGAAATCCAGAGAATAGACGCGAGCGCATTGATGCCGAGATTCTTTCGTGCCGCACGTTTATTCGGAATCTGAACTTGCTGGCGCATTATGTGAGAAGTGTGAAGTGAACGAAAAATAAATAAGGAGATGCTATGCCCGAACTCGAAACGCGACGTCTTGGTCGCACGGAATTGACACCCAAAGCGATTGGTCTTGGCTGTGCTTTTCTCGGCAGTCCGCAGCGGGTCTCTGATGATGAGGGGATTGCGACTGTGCGGGCGGCGATTGATCGGGGGATTAATTTTATCGATACGTCTGCTGCTTATGGCGGGGGCGAGAGCGAGCGGCGCGTGGGTCTCGCGCTTCAAGGGGGGTATCGGGAGAAGGTTTATTTGCAGACTAAAGCGGGTACTCATCGGGATCGGCGACACGATTTTTCGGCTAAGTCGATTCGGTGGACAGTTGAGAATAGTCTGAGACAGCTCAAGACGGATTATATCGATGCGTTGCTTATCCACGATCCGAGGGATATAGAGAAGGTTTATTCGCCGGGGTATGCTTCGGATGAGCTTTTGAAGATGAGAGATGAGGGTCTGATCGGTTATACGGGTGTTGGCTGTCGTTCGCACGATTTTCACCGCTACGCAATTGAGACTGGGGTTTGCGATATTGTTATTACGTTTCTCGATTATACGCTGCTGAGTCAGACGGCTGCGAAGACGACGATTCCTCTCGCGCTTGAGCACGATGTGGGTGTTATTCTGGCGAGTGTGCAGGGTATGGGCGTTCTGGCAGGTCCCAGGCCCGATGTCGAGTTGTGTGATCGCCGGTATCCGGGACAGGGTGATCGCGCTGTTGCGATGTGGGACTGGTGCAATGCGCGCGGGATTAGTATTCGCCGCTTTGCTCTGCAGTTTTGTCTGGCCGCGCCCTTAAATGGCAATGGCATGCTTCTTGTGGGACCAGCTTCTCCCCGCGAACTCGACGAGGTTCTCTCCGATGCCACCGCCGATGTTGATCTCGATCTCTGGGGGGAATTTGAGAGGGCGTTTGGTGTGGGGTTGTGAATTTTGAAGTGAGAATTTTGAAGTGTGAAAAGACGTTAAAAGCGATTGTCATCGCGGCATGATGTTGAGCCGCGATCCAGTGTTTGTTGTAGGGGCGACCCTTGTGGTCGCCCTGTTTTTTTATAATTGTTTACGTCATGTGTGACTTTTGAATAATGGTCAAGAAAACAAGCAATCAGTGGTCAGCAGTCAGAAAAACAAGGATTTTAGAGCCGTCATTGCGGCAGGGTGTTAGCCGCAATCCAGTGGTTTTGACTTTCTTATATCTGTTTATCGGTATTACTATGTGGCGGTTTTGAAGTCACACATCACGTTAATTGTTTCTGGTGTTACAATCAATGGGTCGTTGTTAAAAAAAGACATTTAAAGAGATTTTTTCTCTTTTAGACTTGTTTTTTAGCTAAAATTCTCTAAATTTAATATGATATAAACCGAAAATATCATATTAGGAGGTGGTGAGATGATAATCAGTTTCTCAGTAGAAAACTGGATGTCTTTCCGCGACCCAACGACCTTTTCGATGGTTGCCAGCCGAGAGCGCCAGCATGGAGAGCGCGTTCCAAAGCTCGGAAAATACCAAACGCGGGTTCTTCCTATCGCGGCGATTTATGGGGGCAATGCATCGGGCAAGACCAATTTTTTTAAGGCTCTGAATTTTGTCAAGACGCTGGTCGTGGAGGGTACCAGGCCCGATAGCCTGATTCCAATTGATACATTTCGTTTAGATGATAGGTGGAAAAGTCGGCCTTCACGCTTTGCTTTTGAACTGCTGATTGATGAGACCATCTATGATTTCAGCTTTGCGGTGAACCAAAAGGAGGTGCTGGAAGAAAGACTCGTGAAAATTACTAGTACGAGTGAAAAAGTGCTTTATGATCGACGTGACGGCAATCTCAGCTTTGACAAATCGTTCTCCAAAGACGATTTCTTCCCATTCGTTTTCAGGGGAACCCGGGACAATCAGCTTTTCTTGACTAACTCTGTATCCCAAAATATTGATGATTTCAAGCCGGTCTATGACTGGTTTAAGAATAAGCTTATACTGGTGGCACCCGACATGCGATTTGGTCACGTCGAGCTATTTTTTGATGACGGACACCCACTATACAAGTCCATGAACGAGACGTTGCCGTGGCTCGATACCGGAATTGCTCATCTTCGCAGTGAAGAAATTCCATTAGACAACATACCGCTTTCTGACCGATCAAAAACCGAACTTCAGGAAAAAGTGAAGGAAGGTAAGAGTGCTCATCTGGAGCGAGAAAAAAATCCGGCTGATCGTATAGTGATTACCCGCAGGGATGGAGAGTTAATCGCAAATAGACTGGTCACATCCCACCTGAAATCGGATGGTAAAGAGGTTAGATTCGAGATTCATCAGGAATCGGATGGTACACAACGGATTATTGATCTCCTGCCTGCCTTTCTTGATCTTTCGGCGCAAGTGTCGCAGAAGGTCTATGTCATTGATGAGATTGACCGCAGTCTGCATCCCCTGCTGATCCGCCAATTGCTTGAGATGTACCTGAATAGTTGTTCTGAAGAGACTCGAACGCAATTGCTGCTGACGACCCATAATGTCATGCTGATGGACCAGCAGTTGTTGCGTCGAGACGAAATGTGGGCAATGGAAAGGGATGGGGCTGGCGTGTCGAGTCTGTTTTCTTTTAGCGAGTACAAAGATGTTCGTTACGATAAGGATATTCGGAAGAGCTATTTACAGGGACGGATGGGAGGAATCCCGCGCATCTCGCTGGGAGGGCCATTCACTAATCCTCATCGCATAGAGGAAATAGGGGAACGGACGGATGCCGACGAGAAGACGTGATTTTCGAAGACCACCTGGCAAACGACGTTACCGGAAGCTATTTGTTATTGCGACAGAGGGGATTAAGACCGAACCGCAGTATTTCGCCATTTTCAATGACCGTAATTCGGTTGTCCATGTAAAGTGTTTAAGAAGCAAACATCACAGCCCAACTCAGGTCCTGAAGCGTATGGAAGATCACCTCAGACGGGAAAACCTGTTGGTCTCGGATGAAGCCTGGTTGGTGGTAGATAAGGACCAATGGCGGGATGAAGAGTTGGCGCAACTCCACACCTGGTCGCAGGGGGCGGATAATTACGGGTTCGCCCTTAGCAATCCCAGGTTCGAGTATTGGCTGTTGCTCCACTTTGAAGATGGTACCCAGATCGGTTCGTCACGCGAATGTTCCATCCGACTGAAGAGGCATCTTCCCGACTACGACAAGAATATTGATATCCGAAAGATCACGCCCGATATGATCGAAGAAGCTGTCCGTCGAGCCAGAGTTCGCGATAATCCTCCCTGCACGGATTGGCCGCGTAAATTCGGTAGTACAACAGTTTACAAATTGGTCGAGAATATTCTCAATAGTGCATAGTTGAGCAAACATGAAGATAACAAATAAACCTCTATTAAATGCTTTACGCGATGGCAGACTCGTGGTTTTCGCTGGAGCTGGTGTTTCGATGGGTGCGCCTGCTTGCCTTCCGAATTTTGAAGACTTAGCGAATAGGATCGCGCAAGGAACAGGTAAAGCTCCGCAAGAGGGAGAACTACCAGACCGTTTCCTCGGACGATTACAACATGATGGAGTAAATGTTCATAACCTCGCTAAGGAAGTACTTTTTCCGCCTGGTCTAAAAGCTACTGATCTGCATCGAAATCTTCTACGGCTCTATTCCAAGACCGAGCAAGCTCGCGTCGTTACTACTAATTTCGACCTTTTGTTTGAGCAGGCTGCAAAGGATGTTTTCACCAGTAGCCAGCCCAATGTGTTCCGGGCTCCGGCATTGCCCTTGGGGCATCGCTTCAATGGTATCGTCCACATCCACGGCGCAGTTAGCTATTCTGATGAGATGGTGATTACAGATGCAGATTTTGGTCGCGCCTATCTCTCAGAGGGCTGGGCGCGACGTTTTCTCGTCGATTTATTTCGTTCTTTCACGGTGCTTTTCGTCGGCTATAGCCACGATGATACAATTATGAATTATCTGGCGCGTGCTCTGCCAGTAGGCGAGGCCGACCAGCGTTTTGTTTTAATCGGTGAAACGGATAATGACGCAGATCGTTGGCGTTTACTCGGAATCGAACCGATCAGCTATCCACAAGCAGACGAAAACGATTACAGCGCACTATACGAGGGCGTTCTCCGTATGGCTGAACATGTCAGGCGCGATGTCCTTGGCTGGCAACGTGAGATTACCGCGATCGCGGAAAAGCCGCCACCCCTTGACGAGAAAAGCTTAGATATCATTGAGTATGCGCTTGAGGATAAAATAAAGACTCGGTTCTTTACAAAAGCAGCTTCTGATCCCAAATGGATTGATTGGCTTGACCAGCGCGGGATTCTAAATGCACTGTTTGGGGATGGTACGCTTAGCGAGCGGGATCGAGATTTGTCCTGGTGGCTGATTGATCGTTTCGCATACGGTCAGGCGGACAAGCTATTCCTGCTGATTGGCAAGCACAATATGCGTCTGAATCCGTATTTCTGGGATGCTCTGGGTAGGACCATTGGAAGGGAGGAAGCTTCGCAGGATAAGAACATTTTATCCCGCTGGATTTCTCTTTTGCTTGACACCACTCCGATGCATGAAAGCACTAACGATCTACTGTATCATATCGGAAAATGTTGCATTAAGCACGAGATATTAGACAGTCTATTACAGGTTTTCGATACTATGGCGAGTAGCCGCTTATTGATCAAGGAGAGTATCTTTTGGGACAGGGAGGATAGTGAGAGTCCACCTGTTGATATGGAATTACCACTAATAGGTAACTACTCTCAACTGGAAAGACTGTGGAAGGGAGGATTGAAGCCACAACTATCTCAAATAGCCGAACCTTTACTTGATCTGGTTATCAGGCGTCTAAAAGAACAGTATCACACATCGCATGCTTGGCAAAAGGCAACGCGCGAGTATGAACGTACGAGCTATAGGCGATCTGCCATTGAGCCGCACAAGCAGGACAAGTATCCCCACCCGATTGACATGTTGATTAATATAGCTCGCGACTGCCTCGAAAGGCTGGCTTCAAAACAAGTAGAAACGGCGGCGTGGTGGTGTGATCGACTCGTGGATTCAGATGCACCACTGTTGCGCCGCTTGGCAGTGCATGGGGTGTCCAAACGCCAAGACATGACCGCAGACAACAAAATTGATTGGCTGCTAACACATATAGGACTTCACGATTTGCGTGTTCGTCACGAAATATTTGTGGCAGTAAGGAGAGTCTATTCCAAGATCAACTCGAATCACCGGGAATTCCTCATTAATGCTGTATGGGATTATCGTTGGCCGAACGATGAAGACCCCAAAAGTGCAGAGCATACTGCAAGGCAACATTTTGACTGGTTTGATTGGCTTCATAAATCAGATCCTAATTGTGGCTTAGTCGAGCAAGCTTTGGATAAAGTATTAGAGGAGTACCCACAATTCGAGCCAAGCGAACATCCAGACCTGACACGTTGGATTGAGTCAGGTCCAGTAGAATCGCAAAGTCCCTGGACTATTGAAGAATTGCTGGCAAAGCCAGCCGCAGATTGGCTTGACGATTTGTTGTCATTCCAAGGCTCGGAATGGGATGGCCCCAGTCGTAGAGGACTCCTGGAGAATGTCGCAGAAGCAGTAAAGCAGGATTTTGACTGGGGTCTTGAATTGGCAGATGCATTGGCCAGGTCTGGAGAGTGGGATGTTGATCTCTGGTCTGTCTTGATACGATCTTGGTCAGAAATGGAGTTGGATGAAGACAAACACAGTAAAATACTCCATTGGCTCGGCAAGACCGAGTTGTACCCCGAATATAGCCGTATAATTGCCAATACACTTTACATGCTAATAAAGGATGGTGGTACCTCTTATGCTTTGAACTTGCTTCCACAGGCTAATAAGATCGCTACTGCTTTGTGGCGTAGTCTTGATCGGAAAGAAATGACTGAGGAAAAGGACGACTGGCTACAACTGGCTATCAATCATCCTGCGGGGATCCTTGCCCAATTTTGGCTGTCGGGGTTTTCGCTCTGGCGCAAGCAACAAGACCCCGAGCCAACAACTCTTAGCCCTGAGTATCGCCAGGTACTGTCGGATATGGTGCGGGACCAGAAGCTACCGGGCAGGTTTGGGCGGACGGTTCTTGCAAGTCAATTTACATTTCTCTTAGCCGTTGATGAAGAATGGACTCGAGAAAATCTATTACCGCTTTTTGACCCGGACAATAATGATTTCCAAATAGCTTGGGACGGTTTTCTTGCGTGGGTACGTCTTAATCCTGCTATGGCTGAGGTTATGGCTGACCTGTTCCTCAAAGCTGTTGAGCGGATCGACAGCGACCTCGCTGATCAACGCGATGAGTTTGTTAAATATTACACCGACATGCTCACACATTTCGTTGAGGACCCTCTGGATAAATGGATTCCTAAGCTTTTTCAATATGGAGGTCAAGAGGCCAGACAAAATTTTGCGTTAAATCTGGGTTATCGTTTGCAGGATATGAGTGAAACCGCACAACAGGAATTATGGCAACATTGGCTCAAGCACTATTGGCAGAATCGTTTAGACTCAGTGCCACCGCCGGCTCTTGAGTCTGGCGAACTCGAAAATATGCTTAACTGGCTACCGCACTTGGCCGCGGTACTTCCCGAAGCCGTTGATTTAGCAATCCAGATGCCCCTGGATATCCCGTTACAAAATTGCCGGGTTATATACGAAATAAATGAAAGCGATCTATGGCAGCGTTATCCAGATGAGGTAGCGAAATTGGTGATTTATTTGTGGGAATGTAATTTGCGGAACTCTATATGGTTTTCAGGCCTGAAGGAACTCATAGATAAACTTCTTAAACAAGACATCTCACCGGAACAGAAGCAGAAACTGAAGGAAATACAAATCCAACTATAGTTGTGGAATTTTTCTCTTTGATCGCCAGGCATTTTTTATATTTTTTAATTATCTATAGTCAGGTCACAACTTAAATTAAGATAAAGGGGTTTTAAGCACAGGATTCGGGATGAGAGAGATCGAACAAGAACACGGGATAAGACCTATAGTTTGGATTCGTTCATCACACAATGATCTGAAGAAATTTCCTGCAGATGTTCAAGATGAAATGGGGTACGCACTTTATATCGCACAGATTGGGGATAAACACCCGAAAGCCAAACCGTTAAAGGGATTTTCAGGTGTCATGGAAATCCGAAGTAATTACGCAAGTAATACCTATCGAGCGGTGTACACTACCAAAATCGGTGATGTAATTTATGTGCTACACGCTTTTCAAAAGAAATCCAAAAGAGGCATTGGAACACCGAGACAAGAAATCGCTCTCATCAGACGTCGATTGCAGAGAGCGCAAGAGTTAGCACAAGGAGGATAAATCATGACAGACCATACCCGCAGTTCGGGAAATGTTTTTAAGGATTTGGGGCTTCCCTCCTCCGATGAAAGATTGGCAAAAGCGAAGCTGGCATATAAGATCAATCGCTTGATCGCCGATCAGGGAATGAGTCAAAAGAAAGCTGCGGATTTTTTGGAGATGAGTCGATCCAAGATGACGGAACTGAGGAATGGTCGATTAAAGGGTTTTACCATCGACTGTCTGTTCTCTCTGCTGGGAAAACTGGATCACCATATCGAAATCCGAGTGCGTCCAAAATTAAGCTACAAAACAGAGAAGTCTATTGATGTGGCGTTAATTTGATATTGACTACGGCGTTAAATCTGTATGGAAATCGAAAGAATGAACGCATTACGCAAACAGACTTGAATTGAGTTATGATATCGACCCTGAAGAAAATTTTGTTCCACCAGGGCGGGCTGAAGCACCTTCGCACTCCCCAGGATGAGACAGCTGAATTTTTGGTGCGACACCGCAA
The DNA here is from genome assembly GCA_951812755.1 of uncultured Latescibacterota bacterium. Taxonomy (GTDB): domain Bacteria; phylum Latescibacterota; class UBA2968; order UBA2968; family UBA2968; genus VXRD01. Next base: position 5,603,543 of record OX638329.1, on the reverse strand, counting down.
TCTGGATGTGGGGCATCTCTCTCTTCGAGGCGGAAAGTGGCATTTCGAGTACACGGATAGTTTCCGGGGAAAGAAAGACATCTGCCCGATCATCGACTTCCCGCATCTCGACAAACACTACGAATCTGATGTGTTGTGGCCGTTTTTCGTGATTCGCATTCCCGGCTTAGGACAACCGGCTGTCCAGCGCGTGATCCGCGAGGAAAATCTTGACCCCAGCAATGAGGCACAACTGCTCAAACGTTTTGGCAAAACCACGATCGCCAATCCATTTATCTTGGTCTCCAAAGACAGCTCCGCCGAACCTGAAGATTGATCCTTCTGACCTCCTTCAAGCTACTTGAAGTCCAACGGTGTCTTCCAAACCGTTGGGCTTTTTTATTGGAGTCTTACTGGCGGCTTCACAAGTGCTTTTAGTGTTGCTCATAATTGACTGATGGGCTTTCTTTAACGGAGATCGTCGATTACCATTAGGAGGTGTCTATGCCTACAATGCCCCCAATTCATCCGGGAGAAATTCTGTTTGAGGAGTTTCTCGAACCTCTGAAGATTAGTCAGTATCGCCTGGCAAAGGATATTTCAGTGCCACCTCGCCGGATTAACGAGATTGTTCACGGCAAGCGTGCTATTTCGGCAGACACTGCGCTTCGGCTGGCGCGCTACTTTGGAACCACAGATCGGTTCTGGCTCAATCTGCAGACACGCTACAATTTAGAGTTGGAGAAAGATCGCCTCGGTGAGCGATTGGAGGCTGAGGTGCGAGTTTTAGAGCGTCAGGTGTTGACAGACGCCCGGTAGGGTGCGATGTTGCTCATCTCAATTACAACACAACAAGCCCGTTAATCACAGCCGATCAACGGGCTTTCTTTAATGTGGTCATTGATGCTGGCGCGGCGCAGGCATATCACTGAAAGGATGGCGGTGACAGTGCGTTTACCTGGGCATTGATCATTAACACTTGATGTCAAACCTGTTCAGAAAACAGTGGCGCAAAGACCTATCGTTATGATACTTTCCAGAGGAAGCATGGATATCTCCTTCGTCTTTTGGAGATACTCAAGATAGGAGATTCTATCGCTTCAGCTAACCTGAAATGGACACAATCAGTTTGAACGATAGCTCAAGTCGTCGGAGGTTGCATTTCCGGCTCTTTCAACACCTGGTCAAGTGAAACCCGACCCGATTCAATGGCCAGAACGGCTCTTAGAACGTGCAGTTCAAACATCATCTCATCGTCAGGAAATTCAGTTCTGACTTGATAGCATATTTGATCCAGATGCTCATTTTTGATGCCGGTTCGACGTGCAGCACTGTGATAATCAAACATCATAATTGAAATCCTCAAACCTCGGGTGGTGCAATAATTTCTATCGTGGGGTATCCGTTAAAAGTGTTGACTTCATTGACCCTTGCCCGACGGCGGCGGTTGACCAGATGCCTGAAATTCCAGCTTACCAGAATATCTTGGCGAGAAATTGTAGCGGTAGCAACATGAAGTGCATCGTTCAAAGTAGCGGGAGAAAAAATACCGTTTTCCAGATAAAGGTTTGTAAGATGCTCGACCGAATCGTCAATTGGGACAAGAATTAAATTGCCAATGTGGTTTAGCATCTGGTTTTTGCGGGTTTCATCCTGGGTGTTCTGGATCTCTGTTTTTGTGAGTTCGGAGATGCTGAACTCGTGCTCGACCGATAGTTTCCAGAATGCAACTGTGTCTTTTTGTCTTTCGGGATATCGATCATCAAAATAGGCACTGACAACCGAAGTATCCAAATATATCTTAAGTGCCAAACGATTCTCCTGTTTATTACAAATATACTAAAAATTGTTATTTGGAGTTATATTTTTAGTAATGCAGAGCATTTATATAAGGAACCACAGAAATGGCTGATTTACTTCAACAGGTAGTCACAGAGATTCAAAAACTGCCACAAGACCAGCGGGATGCCATTGCCGCACGTATTCTAACTGATCTAAAAGATGATCATGCCTGGACAGAACGTTTTGAGGCCACAACTGATGAGCAGTGGGATCGTTTGGCTGATGGAGTAAGAAAGGAAATTGCTGCGGGTGATACGGTGCCTCTTGATGATATTTTTTTATTGGATAGGGACGCATGCGGCCTATGACCAGTTACTCAGGCGTCTGTAATTAGGGTGTCGCGAAGGTGTGATTGAACCTTGTTTTTTTGAAGCCCAACGGCCTCTTCAAACCGTTGGGCTTTTTCTATTGGGGCTTCACTGATGGCTTCAGTAGATTTGTCTCCGGGCATAAGAAGAGAGAACCACAATCAAAATCGGTCTTGATAAATTCCGATTCTCAATGTATTCTGATTGAGGATGCGATAAGGGACGGCACAGAGACATATAACAAAGGAATACACATGAAGAAAATTCTCATTACAGGTATGAGCGGACTTATTGGCGGGGCTGTTCGCGAGCAGCTTGAGGGCAAGTATGAACTTCGCGCGCTCAATCGTCGCGATGTGGCTGGCGTGGATTGTCGGCGTGCTGATATTTCGGATTTTGACGCGATTTGCCCGGCGTTTGAGGGGGTTGATACGGTTGTGCATCTGGCTGCTGCGATCAGAAGCGATTTCGAGGGATTTGTCGCGCACAATATCGTGGGGACTTATAATGTTTTTGAAGCGGCACTTCGCGCCGGGGTCAAGCGCGTTATTTTTGCCAGTAGCGGGTCGGTGACAGCGGGTTGGGAGAATGATTCGCCGTATGGTGCGATTGTGGCGGGGCGATACGATGAGGTGCCCGAGAGTTGGGATAAGTTTTCCCACGAGACGCCCACGCGCCCGCGCGGGATTTACGGTTGTACAAAAGTCTGGGGCGAGGCTTTGGCGCGGCATTATGCCGATAGTACGGATCTGTCTGTTATTTGTCTTCGCATTGGTGCGGTGAATGCCGAGGATCGGCCCAATGGTACGCGCGGTTATTCTGTGTGGTGCAGTCAAAGTACGATTGCTGGCATGGTTGAGTCGTGTATTGAGGTGTCCGATGATCTCAAATTTGATATTTTCTATGTTGTCTCGAATAACAAATACAGCTATCGGGATATGACGCATGCGCGCGATGTGCTCGGTTTTGAACCCGAGGGGGATGCGGAGGATTATCGGTGAATTATACCACGATTTTTTTTGATGGGTATGGGACGCTTTTTGACAAGGCGTTTGATGCGCTGTACGAGACGTGTCAGATTATTGTCGATGATTTGCAGATCGATATGAGTAAGGAAGGGTTTCTCGATCACTGGGACCGCTATTTTTTTCCTCTGCTGAGAGAGGGGGATTTTATTTCGTTTTGGGACGCGCATATTATCGGTCTGGAGAAGACGTTTGCGGATTTGAATGTGCGGGCGAATCCCGAGTCTTATATGCTACACCTTTTTGACGCTTTTGGTCGTGTGCCCTTGTTTTGTGATGTGAAACCGGCTCTTGATGCATTGTCCGATGTAAAAACCGGGGTTATTTCCAATGCGGACCACGGGCATCTCATTTTGGCTTTGAAGAACAATAATCTGAGTTTTCCGGTTGTGATTAGTTCGGAATCTGCGCGGTGTTATAAGCCGAATCCCGATATTTTCTTTTGTGCTTTTGAGGCTCTCGGTGCCGATCCCGATCAGACTCTGTATGTCGGCGATTCTCAGGAGGACGATATTGTGGGTGCAAGACGGGCGGGCATTTCCATTGCATGGCTCAACCGGGATGGGGCTGTGCGGCGAGATGGTATTCCGGAGCCTGATTATGAGATTAGCAGTTTGTCGGAGTTGTGCAATATTCTTGCGGAGAAATGATGTAGCCGACTGAAATGGAGGAATATCTTTCGCTATTTCAGCAGCAACATCCGCCGCATCTGCACCCCCTGTGCGCTGGAAAGCCGATACAGATATACCCCACTGGCAATCGAAACACCATTGTCGTTGCGCCCATCCCAGATGACCTGGTATCGATCAGGGGCCTGTACTCCTTGCACGAGCGTTCGCACCCGCTGCCCCATGATATTGTAGATCGCCAATTCTACCGGACCGACTTCGGATAGGGTATAGGTAATCCGCGTTTCGGGGTTAAATGGGTTGGGATAGTTCGCATCTAGACCGAAGTTCAGCGGAGGACCGGACACTGTCTCTGAGAGACTATTTGACAGCGGCATGTCGTCTGCTGTGCAGACCGCGTCTGCAGCGGTGCAGTCTGTAGTAGCCGACAGGCTGACGGTTATGTCGGCGTTGGAGGTGGGTTCGATGTGGACTTTCCACAAGTCGTTGCGTCCGTTCACGCGGTGGCAGCGGCGGACAGTGCCATTGCTGGCGCTGAGGGCCTGGTCGCGCAGGACCTTGTAGCTGACAGCCACTGGTTCGTTGAACGAGAGGTTGAAGGTGAAGATGGTCGAGCCATCGTGCGACGCGGGCACGCTGGTGAAGCTCGCCGTTAGCGTCGGCTTTTCCTCGCTGTCCGTGATCGTGACTGCTCCCGTGCCGATCACCTTCTCGCCATGCGTGGCCGCAATCGCGACGGTCTCATCGCCTTCCTCGTCGGTATCAACCAACGCCGTCACCGTCGCCGTCACCGAACTTGCTCCTGCGCGCAGTGTCAGCGACTCAGGAGATACCGTGAAGTCCGTGCCCTTCGTCGCCGCGCTCCCTGCGAAATCGAGCGCGATTGCCTGGTCCGCCGCGAACGTGACGCCGTTACTGATCTCGACCTGCACCGTCGTGGAATCGCCCTCTGCGACCTTAGCAGGATCCATCGACAGCACGAACTCCACCGCGTCGTTGTCCTCCATAACCACCTCTGCCGAAGTCGCCTTCTCCGACACCTTGTAGCCCTCGCCATCCACCAGTATTACAGTGACGGTCAGGTCCTCTCGCACCACCTGGTCGTCATCTTTTTTCAAGTAGGATGTCTTATTGCTCTTGCCAGCTTGGAATAGCACGCGAGTCTCCTGGATCGTTGAGCGGTCGCTAAGCGCCCAATTCATCTGCACGGTCAGTGGCTCTGTCGTCGGTCCCGTGCGCGACACGGTGAACTCCGCCTTCTCTCCCTCGGACACGGGACTCGCCACGGCGACGACCGAAATCACCGGAAGCTCGGTAGTAGCCGGACTGTTGGCTGGAGGGACCGTCGCCGGTGTCTTGACGACGCGCACCTGGAGCGTCTGACCGTCTGTCCAGGCGAGATCGACGTTCTTCCATGTAAAGCTCGCGCTTTCGCCACTTCTCGCCGGAAAGGCCAGCGCCACATCGCCCAGATACAGCACCAGGTTATCGCCGACGTCAAGCACTTGCGAGAACGCCAGATGCAGTTGCCGACTCGGGGTATAGTACCAGAGCCACTTCGCCTGAAGATTCGCGCTGCTGATTTCGTTCGAGAACGGTTCTGAGTTACCGGCCCCAATAGCACCCGTTCCGTAATCGATTACCGCCATATCAGCCGACCACAGAATAACCTCATCGTCATCGAGTACCGTCATCGACGCCGATATGGCACCTTCATCTATATGGTAGCCAGACCCGTATTGGATGCGCGCCGTCACCTCGCTGTCGGCTTCGTACACATCGTCGACGAGGGTTGGAACCCTGACCTGCGCCTCCTGTGCGCCAGCCGCGAACGACGCGCGCTCGGGAACCGGGGCATCCAGCATGACCTCACTCTCTTCGACAGCGACCATCACCGTTAGGGCCTCTGTGACAGCACCTGTGCGCGTCAGCGTGAAGACCGCGTCCTCGCCCTCTACCACAGAGGCCGAGACCGCACGAATCGAGACCTCCGGCAAGGGCAAAGGTACGACGTTTCCCGGTATGAGTCTTATTCTGATTTTCAAGGTTGTGACATCTGTGAAGTGGATCGCCAGTTTTCTGCGGCCTGTGTTATCGGCCTGTTCGGGATTGGGGGAGGTGGGCAGAGGCGTTGCGTCGAGGACTGTAAATATCGCGTTGGACGGCGATAAAATTTCCGCTTTGAGATGTTTGCCCTCCTGCATTAAAAGAGCGGTTTGTCCGTAGAGTTCGATACCGGCTGTCGTGTGCATAAACCACCAGAGTTCAGACGGTGCTCTGGCTTCAATGTAGTCGGTAATTACGACATGATTCTGGTCAATCATCTCAAAAGTGCGCTGTGCGCGCGTCACATCATCAGTATAAACGTCAGTCAGGTCGAGAATAGTAGTCGCGTGATTGGGAGCAGCGTTGAAGGTGGTGATGGGGCATTCGGCTTTGGGATTTTGATCTGGACCATTGCCGGGGTTGAAGACAAGGGTGTTGTGCCCTTCGGCTCGGATGCGATAAAATTCCCACCGTTGGCGTTTGTTGAGATGGGTCTGATAGGTTTCGCGTTCTGTGCCCGAGTCGATAGCCCATCGCTCACCGAGTGCTTCGAGGATAAATGTGCCCTGATCGAGGTGCCGGTGCATGCGAAGGTTGTAATTGCCGCCAGCTTGAATACCCAGCACGAGGGCATTGGGGTCGGTCCAGGAAGAACGCAGAGTGGTGACATCGGCTTTGCGAAAGCGTTTGTCAAGGGGCAGGATGCTGGGATCAAAGTCTTTTGCGCTGTCGTCGAACCACAGCAAGTCGAGCACTGTTCCCCTGCCGTATTGCCTGAGCATATCGTAGCGAAACCAACTGTAGCGTTGTATGCCGTAATGCTTGCCCATCCAGAAATGCATGGGAGAACTCACGCGCTGCAACCCGCAATCGGCAAAGTCAAAACTGTAGCGATCTGCACCCGAAATGTAAATCTGATAATCCCCGCTTTCTCTGAATCCGGAAATGGATGAGAGATCAAAATCCGTGCCGAGTGCGCTGAACAGGCTGGACAAAAAGAGCACGTTGTAACGCGCACCATAATCCCAATAGGTCACGCCTTCGATACCCGCGCCATCTGGGGCGTAAAAATTCATCGCCACCGAAATGTTTTTGATGCCCTCGTAGAGAATTTCACTGGCGAGTTCTGGTTCTTCATCGGCAATGGCGAGCGCGCCTATGCCAAACCCACTATTGCCGACCTGATTCAAGTTGCTGTTACTGCTCGTCCACAAATTCATCCACGGCCGCTTGGCGTTTTCGCGATAGGCATCCCGACCGGGTATGAGGCCCTTTTCAACAATGGCGTTGCGAAGCACGAGACGCTGGTCCTCTGTCCAATAGTTGTACAACCAGTCGTATCCAACGGCAAAGGCATAGGTCATTTCTGCGGTGTCGAGAAAGTGATCGGGATTCCAGTCTTTAAATTGCGCTGCGGCTTCGAGTTCAGCCCAGGCGCGTTCCAAATGGCGTTGGTCTCCTTCCATGAGATAGACAAAGGCGAGCAGGCGCACGCGCTCTTTTACGCGACGGCTGGTGGCGAGCAGGCGTATTCCATCCAGGATGCTGTATTCCGATGTTTCCTGGGCGAGAATCTCCTGGGCTTCTCGCTTGATCCCGCGGTAGATTTCGGCGGCAACCGGATCTCGAGCGATCTGGTTCTCAATGCGTGCGAGGATATTTGCATCCATCATCAGACGCGGGTGCCCGGGTTTCAGGGTCGTCAGAATCCGATCCCGATTTGGGGATGTGAATGCTTCTGTATGCGTCTGGAGACTCAGCACGAGGACGATTATTGCCGCAATTGATTTCATGATGATGTCCAACTTCTTTCAGAGACCGAAACCTTAAAACACAATATGATGTTAAAACGTTTAGAAGAAAAAAGACCGGAGACTATCATTATGATACAATATAAGGCAATCGTTTGCAAAGAAAAAATACTCATAACAACAACGTGATGTGTGACTTTAAAAGTAAATATGCTACTACACCATTGTCATGCTGAGGCGGGCGCAATGAATCTTCTGCGCCCAACACCCGATAGGCTGACGAAGCATCTGTTACCCATGCACACCGTTGAAGCAGTAGATGAACTGTCCTGAGGATGGTGTACAACGAGCCGCTTTTCAGGCTCGTTCACCGGCCAGTTGTACCCCGCTCCTTCGACTCCGCTGCGCTCCGCTCAGAATGACAGTGCTCTTATGACCTCTGATCTTGAAGTCACACATGACGTCAGATTTTGCCATATCCAGTAGATTTGTCTTCGAGCATGAGAATAGAGAGCCACAAGCAAAATCGGTCTTGATAAATTCCGATTCTCAATGTATTCTCATTGATGGAGGATGTGGTTTTACAGAGGGGTGGAATGCACAGGGAGACACAACACAGGATTACACATAAAAAATTTTCCTGGAGAGAAATGATGCAGCCGACTGAAATGGAAGAGTATCTTTTTGATTTGCGCGGGTATATTGTGCTGAAAAATGCCGTGGATGCCGAGCATCTCGTCGAACTCAATGCGATTATCGATACGTATAACGATCTCGAACCCGATGGATGGCGGGGATGGGTTCATCGGAGCGGGGGCGCACGACATTTGCACAATATTTTTGAGATGGGCGAGCCTTTTGAACGCTTGATTGATCATCCTTCGTGGATTCATCACATGAGGCGCTTTGTCGGTGGGGATGATGGTCTTTTTATAGATGAGTCATTTATCGATATTCGGTCTCGGGGCGGTGCGACGCGCATGCATTCGGGCGCGCATAAGCGGCGTATCCGCACGCAGTTTCGCTTTCACAATAATGAGTTTCGCTGTGGGCAGATCAATATTTTGCTGGCGCTTAACGATATTGGCGATGGCGATGGGGCGACGATGGCGATTCCCGGTTCGCATAAGTCCAATTTGCTTCATCCCGCGTTTGAGGATCCCAAAGGTACGGGTAGCGGGCGTTCGCTAGACTGCGTTGAAGCGGCTGTTCAGATTCAGCTCGATGCGGGTGATGCTATTTTTTTTGTGGATTGTATGGCGCACGGTTCGTCAGAGCGCACGCGCCCCGGTGAACGACGCGTTGCTATTATTCGCTATGGTCCCCACTGGGGCAATGACCGATATGGCTATCAGCCGTCGCCCGAGTTGATTGCGCGTTTGCCGTCCGAGCGGCGCAAAATTATTCAGCCTCTGCCGCCTAAAATGCCGCCGGGTGTGCAGTGTGTGAGTTATTGAGGAGTGCATTATGAACAATGTACAAGGGCCTCTCGCCCGTTTTACTGTGCTCGATTTGACCCGCGTGCGTGCGGGTCCCACTGCGGTGCGTCAACTCGCGGATTGGGGTGCGAATATTATCAAGATTGAGCCGCCTGAAGATATTGATGCTGCCAAGAGCATGGGTGGTCCGCGGCACGGGCCGGATTTTCAGAATTTGCACAGGAACAAACGCGGGATGACTTTGAATCTCAAAGCCGATGCGGGGCGGGAAGCGTTTTTCCGCATGGTCAGGCGCGCGGATGTGGTTGTGGAGAATTTTCGGCCCGATGTTAAAGATCGACTTGATATTGGGTATGAGAGGTGCAAGAGGGAAAATTCGGGTATTGTGTACGCGAGTATTTCGGGTTTTGGACAGGAGGGACCATATAGATTGCGACCGGGTTTTGATCAGATTGCACAGGGTATGGGGGGGTTGATGTGGATTACGGGTTTGCCGGGGCAGGGTCCGGTGCGCGTTGGGGTGCCGATTGCCGATCTTGCTTCTGGTTTGTACACTGCTATTGGTATTCTCACTGCGTTACTTCAGCGCGAGGAGACCGGGGAGGGGCAGTGGGTGCATACGTCGTTGCTGGAAGCGCAAATTGCTATGCTGGATTTTCAGGCGGCGCGGTGGTTGATTGCAAATGAGGTGCCCGAGCAGGCGGGTAATAATCATCCCACCAGTATTCCGACGGGGGTGTTTCAAACCCGCGATGGGTATATCAATATTGCCTGTAGCGGGGAGCTTATGTGGCAGCGTTTGTGCGATGTGCTGGGTGCTGGGGATTTGCACAGGGATCAGAGGTTCGGCAATGGCGAAGCGCGATTGAAGAATCGGGATGTGCTGAATGAGAGTTTGCAAGAGTATTTTGCGACGCGAGATAGTGCCCATTGGATTGATGCGCTGAATGCAGCGGGTGTGCCGTGTGGGCCGATTTATCAGATGGATGAGATGTGGTCCGATCCACAAGTTACGCATTTGAAGATGTCGCGTTCTGTGAATCACAGTGTTATGGGGGATTACGATGTGGTGAGAAATGCGACGAATTTGAGTAACGCACGAGATCTGCCCTACAGGGCGTCACCCGAACGGGGTGAGCATACGGATGAGATTTTGAGAGAGTTTGGGTTTTCGGAAGATGAAATTGCGACTATGAAAGAGGAGGATATCGTTTGATATTCTCTGTGAGGTATTCAATGACAGATAAAATTATTGTGCAGAAAGATGGCGGCGTTGGGCATATTCGCCTGAATCAGCCTGAGAAACTCAATGCCATTTCTTATGATATGTGGCAGGGTATGGCGCGGGCTATTGACGATTTTGAATCGGACGATGCGGTTCGCGTTATTGTGCTTTCGGGCGAGGGTGGCAGGGCGTTTTCTGCGGGGGCGGATATTTCGCAGTTTGAAGAGCAACGCGGGACGGCAGATGCGGTAGAGGTGTATAACGCGACTATGGGGCGCGCTTATGAGAAGCTCGCGCAGGTGCTCAAGCCCACGATTGCAAAAATTGCGGGGTATTGTATTGGCGGGGGGCTTGCAACTGCGCTGTGTTGTGATTTGCGGATTGCGTCCGATGATTCGTCTTTTGCTATTCCTGCAGCGAAGCTGGGCCTGGGGTATGGGTACGGTGCGCTCAAACCGCTCGTGGGGCTGGTGGGTCCGGCCAATGCGTGCGAGATTTTGTTTACGGCTCGGCGGTTCAATGCTTCTGAGGCATACCACATGGGTCTGATTAACCGGGTTTTGTCGCGGGATGCGCTGGATGATTATGTGGATGATTATGCGGAGACTATTGCGGGTAATGCGCCGCTTACGATTAGCGCGAGTAAGCAGATTATTGCAGAGATTGGCAAGGATGCAGATGAGCGCGATCTCGATTTGTGCCAGCGGGTTATTGATACCTGTTTTGGGAGTGAGGATTACAAAGAGGGCCGCGCGGCATTTATGGAGAAGCGCAAGCCGAATTTTCAGGGGCGATAGTTTATCTCCAGAGTGCTTTTAGCCGTGGGATCAAAATTTCTGTGTCGCGGTCGTGGACTTCTCCTTGCCACATCTGATTTGTTTGTATGGGTGAGCGATCAAAAGAAGCCTGCATCAGGTCGGGCAGGTCCAGTGTGCGGAAGCGCGTTTTGAAATAGCCGTCTTCTGTGAGCCAGACTTCGCGGAAGCCCAATGGGAAACCGATCAGGCAGGCGGTGTCAATGATGAGGAAGTCGCGATATGTGCGGATGCGATTAATGTGTCTGTGTCCGGTGAAGATGGCGATGACAGCGGGCTGGTCTTTTACGGTTTCCATGAGTTGTTCGGCGTTGCTGACAATGCCGCCCGGCACAAAGTCGGCTTGTGCTTCGTATTGGGGGAAGACCCAGGGGTGAATGAACAAGATGAGGGCGCAGCGGTCATCGTAAGCTTTTGCAGCGGCTTCGCGCAAGATGCGGTCGTGCGCTTCTGTCCATGTGCCCAAACTGTCTTTTAGTGGGCTGACTGGGTACACGTTGGCGAGTGCAAGGCGCAGGCGCGGCGCGGCTTCGACGATGTCCAGGGTTTCGGGGATTGGAAATTGTCTGGCAAAAGCTTCAAAGCTCCCTTCCTGGGCATCGCAATCGTGATTGCCCGGGACATAGTATGTGGGCGCGTGAAGGCCGTCAAATGCGTTTTTGGCTTCGTCTATGGTTTGTAAGTAAATATCAAAGGGCATTTCAAATGACCCACCGCCGCAGACCACATCGCCGCCGTGTACGATGAAGTCCGCTTTGCAGGCGTTGATGGCCGGTACCATTGCACGGTGTATTTCATGGCTGCGCGTCAGCATTTTGGGCGCGCCGAAGTCTTTTTCGGCAGCGGCGTGGTGATGGCTGTCTGTGACAAAGACAAAGTGTGAAGGCATGGGGTCTCCTTGGGTTAGGGGTGCTTTGTGCTGAATTGGAATGCGTAAAGCCGGGCGCAGAAGATATGAAATCGCAGTTTTACGGTTGTTCCGATCAGGGTGCGTACATCGCCGCCCGACCAGGAGACGCGATGGCGCACGGAGTCGCCGATTACAGGCTGGCACGATTGGCGATCAAATCCTTCGATTACTTCATTTTCGTCGTTTAAAATTTCGACGCGAATTTCTCCCCAGGTTGCATCTGCGTTTATCTCCAGGTGATTGCCCGAGAATTGTATGGGTACGGTTGTGATTGTGCCGCCGCTCGGTTTTTCGCCAGCGTCAATCGAGATGAATCCATCCAGGCGCAGTGTTGCCAGACCAATGCCGCTTTTTTCTTCAAACGGACGTCCCATTCCATTCCAGTGTGGCCGGTTGCTGCCGTGGTAGTAGATGTGGATCTGATCTTTTACGACTGACGGCGCACCGACCATGATTTCTGCTGATTCATAACTATTTGGTTCTCCCAGTGGTATGAATACGTCGCGATTTCCCGCCCGATTCCAATTTGCATTGTCCCGACTCGTGGCTAATTGTACCTGAAGTTTTCCGGTTCGCCAATCAAAAAGGCTGGGCATCATAAAATAGGCGTAATCCGCTTGTGGGTACTTAAATGCAGCGGATGTGTAGATATCTGTGTCTTCTGGGTCGCGTTCATCTGGTTTCAGGACGATTGTGGGTGTGTTCCAGTGGATGAAGTCTGCGGATTCGATGCGTCCCAATGCGCGGTGTCGCTTTCGGGGTCTCTGGTTTATGCGTATGTACGCGACGTATTTGTCGTTGTCCTGTACTGCGACGTTGAATGTGTCAAAGACGCCGGGTAAGACGGTTTTGGGGTGTTTTGTCCAGTTGATTCCGTCTGGCGAGAAAGCGATTTTTAGGCCGCCGCCTTCTTCGATGGTTTTGTAGAGCATTTTGTATTTTTTGTTCTGTTCATCAGGTGTTTTTAAGACGCATACGCCGCCACTGCCGCCGGGTCCGGGGTCCAGTAGCAAATTGTTTTTTGCGGATCCCTCATGGGGCAGGATGTTGAGGGTGGGCTTTGTCCAGTTGATCCCGTCTTCCGAGGTGGCATAAGCCATGAGTACTGCGCTGTCTTTGCCGTATTTGTAAGTTCGATTTGTGTACCACATTTTGTAGATTTGGTCTTCTTCATCCCACAGGACGGATCCGTAGAGTTGTACCTGCAATTCCCAGGGCGTGTCGGGTACGAGTAGCGGGTTGCACGGGTGTTTTACCGGCTGGTGCATGACATAGCGAATCCCTTCGGCGCGTTCTACCAGAAACCCGTCGTCCAAAAAGAGTTGCTTCTGATCGCCCACATCAATATGACGCGCCACATGTCGGGGCCAGCTTGCGTAATTTATGTCTGATGCCATGAGATTGTCTCCTGATTTTAATATCTGATGTTACGCATAGGCACACTATAATGCGCCTGTCATTCTGAGCGGAGCGCAGCGGAGTCGAAGGAGCGGGGTACAACTGGCCGCTTTTCAGGCCAGTTCATCTGCTGCTTGAACGATATACATGGGTAAAAGATGCTTCGTCAGCCTGTCGGGTGTTGGGCGCAGGAGATTCATTGCGCCCGCCTCAGCATGACAGAAACGCCAGACATGCGTAACGTCAGTTAATATTATAGAACCATTTTAATATTGTGGGATAAAGAAGTATAGCGTTTTTTATATTGGTTGATAGGGACGAGCCGCCGTCATCGCGGCAGGGTTTCAGCCGCGATCCAGAAGGTTTTGGTTGTCATTGCGGCATGGTTTTAGCCGCCACGCGCACGCCGAAGGCATGGCGAAGCCACACCACAACGCCAGTAATCCAGTGATTTTGGTTGTCATTGCGGAGTGGTTTTAAGTCGTCTGTAATATCAAATACAAGGGGTATCCATGACAAATAGTTCGAGTGCTCGTGCGGATTTTGGTGAACATATCGGTTTTATCTGGTCCATTGCGGAACTTCTGCGGGGTGATTACAAGCAGTCGGAGTATGGGAAGGTGGTGCTGCCGTTCACGGTTTTGCGACGGCTCGATTGCGTGTTGGTGCCGACGAAAGACGCTGTGCAGGCGCAGTTGGAAAATCTGCCTGAGAATATTGACGAGACGATGCGCGAGACAATGCTCAATATGGCGAGTGGGCACAGTTTTCACAATACAAGTCCGTTTACTTTTGAGAGGTTGCTGGACGATCCTGACAATATCGCTGCGAATTTGAACAATATGATTAACGGGTTTTCGTATGATGCGCGTGATATTTTTATTGATCGTTTTAATCTGCCAGAGCAGGTTGTGCGTCTCGACCGGGATAATTTGCTCTATCTGATTGTCAGCCGCTTTGCACAGGCGGATTTGCATCCGGATCGCGTTTCGAATTTGCAGATGGGATATATTTTTGAAGAACTCATCCGCAGGTTTTCCGAGCAGAGCAATGAGACGGCTGGGGAGCATTTTACGCCTCGTGAAGTTATCCGGTTGATGGTTAATCTTCTTTTTTTAGAGGATGAGGCCGCGCTGACCCAACGGGGTATTATTCGCAAGTTGTACGATCCGGCCTGTGGTACGGGGGGAATGCTTTCTATTGCGGAGGATTATCTCAGGGAACTCAATCCAGAAGCCAGTTTGATTGTGTACGGGCAGGAGTTGAATGATGAGAGTTATGCGACTTGTAAATCAGATATGATGATCAAGGGGCAAGATGCCAAAAATATCCATCCCGGCAATAGTTTTACAGAGGATGGCCTTCCCGATGAGCAGTTCGACTATATGTTGTCCAATCCACCGTTTGGGGTCGATTGGAAGAAGGTCGCATCCGAGATTAAGGACGAAGCCAATCACCTCGGTTATAGGGGGCGATTTGGCGCGGGGCTTCCGCGTGTTAGCGATGGTTCGCTGCTTTTTGTGCAGCACATGATTTCAAAGTTTAATCAGAATGGCGATTTGTCCCGTCTGGCTGTTGTGCTCAATGGGTCGCCCCTTTTTACGGGCAGTGCAGGCAGTGGGGAGAGCGAGATCCGCCGCTGGATTATTGAGAATGATTATTTGGAAGCGATTATAGCCCTGCCTACGGATATGTTTTACAATACGGGTATTGCGACGTATATCTGGATTATTACGAATCAGAAGACGCCGCAGCGCAAGGGTAAAGTGCAATTGATCAATGCCACAGATTTTCACGTTGCGATGATCCAGAGCCTTGGTAGCAAGCGCAAGCAGATTTCCGATGGACAGATTGAGGAGATTACGCAATTGTTTGGCGATTTTGAGGATGTGAAGGGTCGCGTGAAGATTTTTGACAATGTTGATTTCGGGTATCAGCGCATTACCATTGAACGCCCGCTCAAGCGCAATTTTCAAGTGTGTGAAGACCGTATTAAGATTCTCAAATCGGCGAGGAGTTTTGCCCGTTTGCCGCAAGAACAGCAACAGCGCATTCTCGAGGTTCTAGCGACGCTTGAGGGTGATTGCAAATACAAAAACCGCGATGAGTTCATTGGCATTCTTACGGATGCTTTTACAGGGGCGCAGGTGAATATTACTGCGGCTCAGTTGAAGTTGATTTATCAATCCTTAAGCGAGTATGACGAGACCGCGGATGTTTGTACCAATCGCAAGGGAGAACCAGAACCAGATCCCAATTTGCGCGATTATGAGAATGTGCCGTTGCGCGAGGATATCGATGCGTATTTTGAACGCGAAGTTCAGCCCCATGTGCCCGATGCGTGGATTGATTACAGCAAGACAAAAGTGGGTTACGAAATTCCCTTTAATCGGTATTTCTATGTGTTCAAACCGCCCCGCGCGTTAGATGAGATTGGTACGGATTTGATAGGTGTGACGGATGGTATTGTCGAGATGATTGAAGATGTGACGGATGGGATTGTTGAAACGGTTGGAGGGATTTTGAATGGATAAAGATATGATTCACTGTAGGGGCGAAAAACCTTTCGCCCCATGTGTGGATTTAGCAATTACATCCAGAAGCATTGTAGGGGTATGCCTCGCCCGCACGGATAGGGTTGAGGATATGGAGGCCAGAACATGCGATATGATCCCAAGCACCATCGCCGTTCAATCCGTTTGAAGGGGTTCGATTACACTCGAGAAGGCGCGTATTTCGTAACGATTTGCATCCAAAATCAGGCGTGTCTGTTCGGTGAAATTGTGAACGGACAGATGCAGTTGAACGATGTGGGTGAGGTCGCCGATACATGTTGGCGGGCTATTCCCGAACATTTTCCGAAGGTTGTATTAGATGCCTTTGTGATTATGCCGAATCATGTGCATGGTATCATTTGGATAGGGCTGGCAAATAGGGCGAATGTAGGGGCGAAAAATGTGGGGATATCGGATAATGTAGGGGCGAAAAATCTTTCGCCCCTACCGCCGCCCCCACCCCGATCATCCCAACGGGACGCATCGGCATTTCGGTCGCCATCGAAAACGGTTGGTTCCATTGTGCGCGGTTTCAAAATCGGCGTTACCAAATGGGTGCGGACAAACAAAAATTTCTACACCGTTTGGCAACGCAATTATTACGAACACATCATCCGGAATGACACCGCCCTGAACCGCCTTAGACAATATATTACAGACAATCCGGCACGTTGGGAGGAGGACCAGGAAAACCCCATCCATCACAGCAAAGGACATACATCATGATTCATACCATCAGACCGCCGTAGGGGCGAAAAACCTTTCGCCCCGTGCGTAGATTTACACGCCAAAATTTGTTTCGGCTGCGGCAATTTTACACAACCTATCGGGACGATGAAAAAGGTAGGGGCGACACATGCGTCGCCCGATTCGCAATACGGTAAAGGATATTCAATGATTCACAACATAGACCTCATGGTGCGTATGGTAAGGGCGAACAATGCGAATTGGATAATGTTGGCGCGAATGATGCAAATGTAGGGGCGAAAAATCTTTCGCCCCAATTCGGTTTTATTTGCAATGCGAGGCCGCCGAGGAGAACGACACATGAGCTTTCGGAAGTATGCGGAATATAAGGAGAGTGGAGTTGAGTGGTTGGGGGCGGTGCCGGAACATTGGGTGATAACTCAAATTAAATATGTAGCGCAAATCAACCCATCTAAATCAGAGCTAAAGACAATACCACTTGATACACCCGTGACTTTTCTTCCAATGGAATCTATAGGTGAGACAGGTAGATTGGATATTCGAAATAATAAACCACTATCAGAAGTTGTGTCTGCTGGTTATACCTATCTTGCAGAGAATGATGTCATTATTGCAAAAATCACACCCTGTTTTGAAAACGGTAAAGGCGCGATAGCTACCGGGCTATTAAGTAGTATGAGCAAGACTGCCGATGACTCTGAGAGAGTCCGCTGGTGGCCCTGGTTTATAGGAGTAATTATTCTTTGGGCAGTGTATTTGTCTATTATCTGGATCTCTAATTGGCCTCTTGAAGAAAAAAAAGGAGAATTTGGGGATACTTTTGGGGCACTTAATGCGCTATTTGCTGGATTGGCTTTTGCTGGTGTCATTTATGCAATACTGCTTCAACAAAGGGAACTTAAGCTTCAAAGGGAGGAACTCGAGCTTCAACGGAAGGAATTAGAGGACACAAGGGCTGAAATCAAGGGACAAAAGGAAACACTTCAGAAGCAGAATTTTGAGAGTTCCTTTTTTCAACTTCTTGGTATGCACAGCGAGATTGTCAATTCAATCGTGATATTAACGCGAATTAAGAGTTAAAAGCGAGTAAGAAGCAAGCGGCGGCCAAACGGCCAAAGACATGAACGAGTAAGCCGTTATAGGAGCGCACCTTAGATGCCATTGAGATGCCGGTTTTTTCATCAATCCAATGAAACAAGGATTCAATGGGCTGCCGTATTCGACTAACCGTCCGAGACAGGACTTAATCGGCCGCTGGCAGGATGTCTTGCCCCTTCTTTTTTTTCACGGGTGTATAAAATGCGAGGTTCTGCTTTGCATAAAGGGTGTCTTTTAGGGTCTGATCAGAGTAGATTTTGTCCCCATAGAGTTGTCCGTTGTGCAAATAGGGCAAGAGGGGTCAAAGGGCAGAAAGATCATGGTCCGCTGCGCCTGTGAGACTGATATAATCGGGTTTGGAGAGTCCTTTGTCTGACCGTTTTGCGACGATATGGAGCTTGACGCCATAATACCACATCCCTTTGGAGGCGCAAAAGCCCTTGTTGACTAAGTGCGCGGCGACACACGCCTTGCCACTGCGTTTGGCATTGGCCATGACACAGGGGAAGGAATCGACTAAGTGACTGTGCCAAAAGCACTCACAGGAGGGACAATCCGTCACGATTTGTTCGACGAGCGGGGAAAAGGTTGTCGCCAGACGGTTCAACCGCTGCACATAGCCCTCATACGTCGGCAAGGTTGGAAACCAGTCGTGGAGATGGTCTTGGGTATAAGTGTAAATGGCTTTAATCGTCGTGTATTTTTGCATGATGCCGAATATGTAGAGGGTCAGGACTTCTTCATCGCTAAATTTGGGATCATCGTTATTGCTCAAGCGTTGGGCATGCACCCACAGATGGGTCTCGTAATGATCACAAATATACAGATACAAACCGATTAGTCGCTCTTGCCAGTCCATCGCGTTCTTGCTCCTATTTTTGAGGATTGAGGATTATTTGACACCTCAATCATAGGCAAGAGCGCGATGTTTTCAACTCTTTATTCGCATTATTATTGAAGTGATCAACGAGCGGTTTGGCACCAGTTGGACAGATGAGGATAAGTTGCTGTTTGATCAGATTTCAGGCGATATGGCGCGTAATTCACGTCTCGCGGAACAGGCTCAGGCCAATTCAATTGATCAGTTTAAGCAGGTTTTTGAACCCGAAGTGATGAAGGCATTTGTTCAACGGCAGGGCAGAAATCAGAAGATCGTTAATGATTTTATGTCTGATAGAGCACTGCGCGATTTCATCATGGACGCATTGCTCAAGGAGGTCTATCACACTGCCCGAGTTTGAGAATGTAAGAAATTTTACACACAGAACGGGGCAATCAGTCCACAAGAGTGGGTACTGGTTGTCCCGTTATTTTTTGACTATTATATTGCTATCTCGACAAAAAATTGTTATTATTGCGATATGATACACAAATTTTCCATATCTAACTTCCATTCGGTCCGCGAAGAAGTCGTTCTTGACTTGCGTATTCCGGGCACTGCTCCCGACCTGCCGAGGTTCCGAGATAGCACAGCAAAGCCGGATATTCGGCTTCCTTCTGTCGTCGTGCTCATAGGTCCCAACGGGTCGGGTAAGACAACGTTGCTCAGTGCGCTGGTCGCTACAGCCTGCGCTGCCTCATTCGCATCATCCACTGAGAGGGCCAGCCCGATCAAGGCCTTTTTACCCTTTTTGGCCAAGGAAACTAGAAACGAACCGACGCGGTTTTGTATGGAGTTCGAAATGAATTGGCAGGGCGAAGTCCGTCAGTTGTTCCGATATGAACTGGCGGTGGTATGCGGTGCTACTAACTCCGATGGTTCTTTTTTCGCTTACGAAGCTTTGTCCCACTTCCCGAAGGGCCGTCCCCGGCGCCTTTTCGAGCGCGGTGCTCCGGAAAAATCTATATACGTTTCTAACGAATTTGGTCTTAAGCCCGGGGATGATCGCCTCCAGGCGGTTAGGGCAGATACATCGGTGATCGCCACGCTCGCCATGCTCAATGTGCCCCTGGCGATGCGTATTGCAAAATGGATGGAAGATTTTCTTTGCTCATCCAATATCATGCTTAGTGAGGGACGGGTATCTTTGACCCAAAGGGTGATGAATATATTCGAGCACGATCCCGATATGGAATCCTGGATTAGAAATCATATTCGATGCAGTGATTTGGGGATTCAAGACATAACGATTTCTGACCAATCTGGGAAAATGGAAGTGTTCTTTGACCATCACGGGCTTGATGCGCCGATCCCTTTAGGTCTTGAATCCAGTGGGACAAAACGCCTATTCCATCTGTTGCCTCAGATCGCTGGCGCGCTCCGCAACGGGGTTCCTGTTGTCCTTGACGAGATAGATGGCGATCTTCATGTGGATATCGCTGGCGAAATTCTTAGCTGGTTCCGTTCCCAGGAGACCAATCCTTCAGGCGCACAGCTTTTTGTCTCCTCTCACAATGTCGGCCTGCTCGACCATCTGGAAAAGGAGGAGATTTTTATCGTCGAGAAGGACAGCAGTGGCGCGACTCGTGTGCATGGAGCACAAGATGTGCAGGGTCTCCGCCGAGATACGCGTCTCTATCCCAAATATCGGGCGGGGATGCTCGGTGGTATTCCAAAGATTGGCTAAAAAGGAATGCGTCGCTACAAGGTTCCACTCAGGCGAGTCATATTCATTGGGGTTGAGGGACCGAGTGATCGGACCTTCGTCAGATTTCTCCAAAACTGTTGCGACGAGAAGGGCTTGCATCTGCACCTGAACGTTGGGTTGGGATACGGCGGCGATTCAGTAGTTGTTGTCGAGGAAGCCGCTCGCTACCTGAATAGACATTTCGAAAGGCGGGACATTAGCGATAAGCTGGTGTTGTTAGATTCGGATCGCATTGAACAAGACAAACAGGCCGGACGCGACGCGCAAAGTGTGGCGTCTAAGAAGAATTTGAAGCTCATTTTTCTACATCCGAACCTGGAAGGGTTGCTGCTCAGGTTGCATGAAGGACACGAGAGACGAAGAATTGTAAACAATGCGGAGGCAGAACTTCGGAAAGTTTGGCCCCAGTACAGCAAACAACTGACGGCGGATCAATTGAAACAGCGTTTCGCCTTATCTGACTTACAGCGGGCCGCCCAATATGACGACGGATTGAAAAGGCTTCTCGAAATCCTCGGTCTTTGATTTTTATCGAAAAGTAAAAAGGACATGCGCTCGATATATGGGTATGTGTCCTTTTTACTTAATGCCAATTAAGGGTTACGTGATGTGTGACTTCAAAACCGCCACAGAGTAATACCGATAAACAGATATAAGAAAGTCAAAACCACTGGATTGCGGCTAACACCCTGCCGCAATGACAGCTCTAAAATCCTTGTTTTTCTGACTGCTGACCACTGATTGCTTGTTTTCTTCGCCATTATTTCAAAGTCACACATGACGTTAAGGGTTGAAATCATGGTACCACACCGAAGGTACAACAAGCAAAACCTCTGGATTGCGGCTAAAAACATGCCGCAATGACATTGCTATTCCTATCGTCACGCCTGCATGCCTTAAGCAGGTGTCCAGGCTGGAGAGGTTGCTCTTAACTCTTTATTCGCATACTTAGATGAAAAAGAAAGTTACCTGTGCGATGCCCAAATGTAGCGCAGACCAAAGTTAGTTACCGATCCACCACACACCTGAATCCAAGCGTATCGGTTTGAAGGTTGGATGTTCGAGCGGCGCGTGCTGTTGTGCGAATGAGGAAGGCCGTGCTGAACCAGGATCCACCTCGCACAACGCGTTCGAGGTGCAAGAAGTGGGTTCTGAGTTCATAGTTGACGGGGTTATCGCGTGGGCTGCGTTGATAGTACGCGCTGTCGTATTCGTCTTGTGTCCATTCCCAAACATTGCCGGCCATGTCCAATACGCCATAAGGGCTGCGCCCGTCGCGATTGCCTTCCCGATAATATGCAACAGGTGCTGTGCCGTTGTCAAAGGGGTCGCCGCTATTGAGGTAGTTAGCGCGGTTGGGATCCGGAGCAGCGCCCCATGGATAGATGCGTCCGTCGGTTCCGCGCGCTGCTTTTTCCCATTCGGCTTCAGTGGGCAAACGTCCGCCGAGCCATTCACAGTATTCGCCGGCTTGAAACCAGTTGATATTGACAACGGGATGTTCGGGCGGGTCGAAGTTGGGCAGTTGACGCTCGGCAATGGCATAAGGGTTCCATTGGGCATTGGTGACTTCTGTGTGGTCTATGTAATAGGCTTTGAGATGGACGGTGTGTTCTGGGCCTTCGTTGCGTATGCCGTTGTTGGCACCCATTTCGAACGGTCCTTCGGGTATTAAGATGAGGGTATGTGTCGTTTCCACATGGGTTGTGATCTGGATACCTGTTTGTGTCTGCGATACAACGGGTGGTGGCTGCTCTGGATCTTCCGGCGGTGCAGTGGGCTTGTCTTTGCATCCGGGCAAGGAGGTAGAGAGGATGATGAGATAGAGGGTTGTACGGGTGATGGTCTTCATAGTGGACCGGGTAGAGCGTGTGTGGGAAATGGAAATACAACTCGGTCAATATAATGTATCTATGTGAAAAGAGAAACCATCTGCGATCAAGCTGTGTCCAATGGGTGATGGTTTTTAATTGGGAATTATCTGCTAAACCTTGACGGTTCTGCAGATCGTAGCTACACTCGTAAGTGACGATTTTAGTTTTTATTTGTAACGGAGGCGGGTTGTTGTGTTTAGAAATTATCTGGTTATCGCGCTGAGAAATCTCAATCGGCAAAAGACCTTTAGTGCGATTAATATTTTGGGGCTTGCCATTGGTCTGGGCACGTGTTTTTTGATCGTGCTCTATATTCAGGACGAGTTGAGTTTTGACAGTTGGCATGCAAAAGGAGATCGGATCTATCGGGTTATCCGGGAGACCCGATCTGGGGGACAGTCGGATTATTTGCCATTTACGTCGGGTGCGCTGGCGCGGGCACTTGAGCGGGACTTTCCCGAAGTAGAAAAAACCGTGCGCGTGATAACGTGGTCGTCCGTAGATGTGCGTTTGGATGAAAAAAAGTTTGAGATGGGTGTCTGTGTTGCCGATCCCGAGCTGTTTGAAATTTTCGACTTCCCATTTGTGCGCGGCAATCTCGAAACTGCATTTCCCAATCCCAATGCGATCGCGATAACAGAATCGGCGGCAAAGCGGTTGTTTGGAGAAGAAGATCCGATTGGCAAGACCATCACCGCTGAGAGCAATCACCACGGCGGCGAGCGCACCATCACAGCGGTATTAAAAGATGTGCCTCGAAATTCTACACTGCAATTCGATTATGTTTCAACAGGTGGATTTACGTCCCCAGGCGCGAAATACGCCTGGGTAGATTGGATACCAACCGATGGCTGGCGTCCTGTCAATACGTATTTCTTGCTGCGAGAAGGGGCGGATCCAAAGGCACTGACCACAAAATTCCCCGAATTGATCGATCGCTATATGGGTGCGGAGATCGCGCGCACAAATACGTATCATCTTCAGCCTCTCAACCGCATTTATCTCTATTCGAGGCAGGACTACAATCTGGAGTGGTATTTTGGTGATATTGATCGCGTTTATCAATTTGGTGCGATTGCATTTCTGGTGCTTGCGATTGGATGTATCAATTTTACGAATTTGACCACGGCGCAATCGGCTCGCCGGGCGCGCGAGGTGGGTTTGCGAAAGGTGTCGGGTGCGTATCGTTCACAACTGATGGGGCAGTTTTTGGGCGAGTCTATTCTCACTTCATTGGTCGCGCTTGTGCTCGCGCTTGTTGCCGTCAAACTCGTGCTTCCCGAGTTTAATGCCTTTTTCTTTAAGCAGATCGAGTTGGATTTGTTGAGCGATCCCTTGCTCGCTATTTCTTTGGTTGGTATTGCCATACTCGTCGGGATATTTGCCGGTGTTTATCCCGCATTTTTTCTTTCTGCGTATGAACCTACAGAAACGCTAAAAGGGGCATTTCGCGCGGGTTCGCGGGGGCAGTGGATTCGGAAGGGGTTGGTGGTGGTGCAATTTGCGATTTCAATTATTCTGATCGCGAGTACGGGGGTGATCTATTTGCAACTCGACTATATGAAAAACAAGAACCTGGGTTTTAATATAGAGCAGATGGTGCTCATACCCATATTTGTTCTCGATCAGGAGACAAAATCAGACCCGGGGCAAAAGCTCGCCGCCCGTTATGCCACGGTGAAAGAGGCTTTTCGCGCCCATCCGAACGTGCTTGAAGTAACGGCGTATCGCTGGTGGGTTGGATGGGGCGGAGGTATTACCCGAACCATCCGGGCAGAGGGACACGAGGACACGGACTGGCGCATGCCCCTTCTGGAGGTCGATGAAGATTATCTCGATGTGTTTCAAATCGGGTTGGTAGAAGGACGAAAATTTGATCCGATTGCATTTCCCACAGATACGTCGAAAGCTTTTATTATTAATCAAACAGCGGTGGCTCGGCTCGGTTGGGTTGATCCCATTGGCATGTCTTTTGAGTGGGTTGATCGAGAGAGAAATCGGAAGGGAACGGTGATTGGCGTTGTGCAGGATTTTCACTATAGTCCGTTGCACGAAAAAATTGGCCCTGTTGCCCTGACGCTTCGGCACCAGCAGTTTTACAATCTGGGCGCACGCGTCAAAGCAGAAGGTCTGGAAGAGACGCTCGCTTTTTTTGAGAAGGCATGGAAGCAATTTGTTCCCGCAGATCAGCCTTTTGACTATCTGATGTGGGATCAGCAGTTTGAATTCATGTACTATGCAGAACAGCGGGCGCAGGTGCTTACATTGCTCTCTTCGGGGATGGCGATTTTGCTCGCGTGTATGGGGCTGTTTGGCCTTGCGGCTTTTACGGTTGAGCAGCGCGTGAAAGAGATTGGGGTGCGAAAGGTTTTGGGTGCGAGTGTGTCAAATATTGTGATGCTAATTTCCAGGACATTTGCGTTTATGGTTTTGATTGCGAATCTGTTTGCATGGCCGGTTGCGTATTTTGCGATGCAAAGTTGGTTGGATGGCTTTGCCTACCGCACGGATCTTTCGTGGTGGATATTTGTTTTGAGTGGCGCGGTTGCATTGGCGATCGCGTTGTTTACTGTGAGTTTCCACGCGCTTCGCGCAGCACTGTCCAATCCAGTGGAAGCGTTGCGGCATGAATAGATTGGGATAATCGGAAACAGACGTCAATGATTGACAAGTAAAATAATATTGGGAAGAAGGTGACGCTTATGAAATCGAAATTACAGACTATCACTAAATTGAAAGGGCGACGGCTTCCAACTGACCGACCGCCAACGCACCCGGGCGAAATGTTACTGGAAGAATTTCTCAAGCCTCTGGGTATCAGTCAATCGGCCTTTGCCGTGAGATTAGGCGTTTCATTTCCGCGTTTGAATGAAGTTATAAACGGCAAGCGATGTGTCACACCAGATACTGCCTTGCGTTTGGCACAAGTGCTTGGTATGCCAGCAGATTTTTGGCTTGATCTACAATCAGATTGGAATTTGTGGCATGCGATGAGAACTGAACAAGCAGAGAAAATTGCAGAACTTGAGCCATTACCCGATTTGATCTGTTCAGAATAAAAAAGGTCTGTGACATTTGTCACAGACCTTTTGCTTTTTACCAATGGTCCGGTTACTCGGCGGGTTGCTGTATGACGCGCAAATAGGGTTTTACAGCGGTGTATCCGGGGAAGCGTTCGGCGGCTTCTTCGTCTGTAACCGTGGGTGAAATAATCACGTCTTCGCCGGGTCGCCAGTTCACTGGCGTGGCCAAACTGTGCCTGGCTGTCAGTTGTAGGGAATCGACTACGCGCAAAATTTCGTCGAAGTTGCGGCCCGTAGATGCCGGGTAGGTGAGCATCAGTTTGATTGTCTTGTCGGGGCCAATTACAAATACCGAGCGCACGGTTAGCGTGTTATCTGCATTGGGGTGGATCATCTCGTAGAGGTCAGCTACCTGGCGGTCAGGGTCGGCGATCATCGGATAATTTACGGTTGCATTTTGCGTTTCGTTTATATCGCTAATCCAGCCTTTATGGGATTCGAGGGGGTCAACGCTGATGGCTAAAACTTTGACGCCGCGCTTGTCAAATTCGTCCTTAATATTCGCCATGGCGCCCAATTCGGTGGTGCATACCGGCGTAAAGTCGGCGGGATGGGAAAACAGAATGCCCCAGCCATCGCCCAACCATTCGTGAAAATTGACGGTACCTTCTGTGGTTTCTGCCGTAAAGTCGGGGGCAACATCGCCTAATTGCAATGACATAGTATAATCCTTTCTATTGGATTGTGGAGGAGAAAAAAGCGAGAATCCAGCTGCGTGGCGATAATATAAGACAAAACCACATAGCGTCAAGTTGTCAAGTTTATAGCGTTGTTGCATGAAGCGTGGTGTTGAAATATATTCGGTGGAAAGTTGGTTTGATGTGATGCAGGAACTCAAGGGAGGAACTTGTGGCTACAATTCATTTTGATAAACTTTCGATGTACAATCGCGTTGGCGAACCCGTTTCGCTCGGTATTCCATTTGCCCAGGGGCGACTCATCGACTCTGGGCAATTTGGTATTTGTAATGATGGAACAGATATTGCGGTTCAGACCGATGTTACAGCGCGCTGGGACGACGGGTCGATCAAGTGGCTTATGGCGCATTTTCTGGCCGATCTTCCGGGCAATGCGGCACATGATCTTACTTTTGCCACTGATGGCAGTATTTCTACGCCTGTGCCCGATCAGAGGACTACGGTGACGCAACGGGGAGATCTTTATACCATTGATACGGGTGTTCTTTCTGTTGATGTTGGATGCGGTACAGATCTGTTCAAGGCGATTTGCGTAAATGATATTGAATGGTTTGGTGCCAATTCTTCTTTTGGTATAACTGATGCAGAAGGTGGATCGTATCTCGCTCATATCGACGAGATTACTATTCTGGAGTCAGGTCCCGTGCGGAGTCTTGTTGAATGTGCGGGTAAACACGTTGGCGATGCGGGTACATTGTTTGATGTGCGCGTTCTTATCGAAGCATGGGCGGGAAAACCCTTTATTCGCCTGGATTATCAGTTTATCAATCGGGAGGAGGTAGCGAGTGTTGATGTGGCAGAGATTGCGCTGAAGTTCGTCGCATCGGGTGCGGGCGATGTGCGCTGTGCTACTGGAGAGGGTTATTATCGCACTGATATCACAGAGGGTGCGAATGCGCGTCTTCTGGATGCTGAGACGATTGTTTTTCAGTCTGTTGAACACGTTCTTGAAACGTTTTATGGCGATTTTTGGGCGGATTGGTGCGATGCTGAAAAGGGCGTTTGTTTTACGCCTTTTCAAGCGCATCAAAATTTTCCCAAAGGTATTGCAGTTGGCGAAGATGGTATTGACTTTGACATTTATCCCGCGAGTCAGGAGCCAGTCAAGGTTTTGCAGGGCGCGGCTAAGACCCATCGCATGCAATTTTATTTTCATACCTCTGCCATGTCTCTGGACGATGTTGTTGTGCAATCGCTCCAATTTCAATACCCGGATATCGGTATTCTGCCCGAGTCGTGGTATCGCGAAGCCAGTGTTTGGGAAAATCTTTTTCCCACGAATAAAAATTGGGATATTGAAGCCAGTATTATCAATATGGCGGATGGGCGCAATCAGGGTCTTGGGATGATGCATTGGGGCGATGGCCCCGATCACGGGTACACGCAGCAGGGGCGCGGCAAGGGGGAATTGGTGTGGACCAATAATGAATACGATTTTCCACACGCGATGTTTTTGCTCTACGCGAAGACGGGCGAGCGACGGTTTAGAGATGTCGCGTGTGTGGCTGCACAACACTGGATTGATGTGGATTTTTGCCATTACAGCGACGATCCACTTAAGATGGGTGGGCAACCCATTCACACGGCGGGGCATGTGACGGGCGGTGTAACGCCTTCGCACGAGTGGACCGAGGGGTTGCTGGATTATTATCACATGACAGGTAAACGGGAGGCTCGCGAAAAGGCTATTTCCATTGCGGATAATATGATCCGCCATCTCGAATCGCCCAAATTTTCTCGCGCCGGGGGGCAGCAAGCCCGCGAGACTGGCTGGGCAATGCGCGGTCTGATTGCTGTGTATATCGAGACAAGGGAAGAAAAATATCTCGATGCATGCCGCAGAATTGCCGAGCAATTTATCGAGTGGAAAGAAAAATGGGGTGCTTTTCTCGCGCCTTATACCGCGCATACGCTGGTGCGTGTTCCTTTTATGATTTCTATAGCGATTAATGCGCTGCACCGGTATTATACCGCGACGGGAGATGATCGGATTCCGTCACTTATTGTGGAGGAAATGGGCGATTTGCTCGATCACTGTGTGATGCCCGATGGACGCTTTTTTTACAAAGAATTGCCCAGTCTTCAGCGGCGGGCGGGTGGTCCTCGAGAAATGGAAGCTCTGTGCCATGCTTATGAACACTCGGGCGATAAACGCTTTTTGGAACAGGCGGAGCGCATGATGAAATCCACGCGACCCGGTGGCAGCCGTAGTGGCAAGCGCATTGTCAAAGATCTCGCTGGAGATACTGTGCTTTTCGATGGCTCAGGTCCCAAATCATTTGCTTCTTTTTATGTTCCGTTTATGTCTTCGTACAAGATTTTGTCGGATGAGAATTGCCTGACTTGATTTGAGGCTGACAAATGGTTACTTTTGATCCCAACTTCATACAGGTAATAAACTATGTCTAAAAATTCTATGGCTTTTGATGAAATAGACGAAACGGGTCTCCAGCAAGTGAATGACTCCATGAAGATGCTTCTGGGGGAGTTGAATAATTTCCAGGATATCGCAGGCTACGTCAAACCATTGCCGGGGGAAATACCCGCGCTCGATGGTATTGATATTTACGGCGAGACCATTCCGCTCAATGGCATTGTGGGTGGTGATCATATTATCTATGTCGATTTTAAGAAGCGCTATGATCTCGATGCTCGCATAAAAAAAGCCCGCGACCGCGGGCAGGATGATGTTGTCAAAAAGCTGGAGGAATGTCGCTTTAAGGCCGGTGTGGCTGTGGCCGATGTTTCGGGACACCAGATTACGGACGCGCTTCTCGCCGCGATGCTCCATCAGGCTTTTTTGATGGGTGCGATTTACGAAATGGATTATTACGGCAATATCACGGCCAAGTTGTTTGAAAATCTCAATACGCGGTTTTACAATTCGTCGAGTCTCAGCAAATTTATTACGATGATTTACGGTGAGATATCTCAGGAGGGACATTTCCAGTTTCTGTCGGCAGGACATCCCATGCCGCTGGTGTATTCTCGCAGGTACAAAGGTATTGTCGAAGTGCCCGAAGATAGGATGATTGCCTCCCCGCCTATTGGTACGCTTCCTTCGCAACGCGATATTGATCGCAATATCAATGAGAGTGTGCTCGGTTTTAAGGAAGAATACGAACTTAACGAATGGGATTTAATGGGCGCGGGCGATATTTTTATTCTTTATACGGATGGTCTGGTTGAACACCACCGCAATGGCGAGTTTTACGCGCCGCATTATCTCGAACAAAAACTCCGCGAGATCGAAGACCTGACTGCCAAAGAAATTTTCCACGCTATCAAAGAAGACCTCATCGCTTTCAATGCACCCGATGATGATATCAGTTATGTTGTGATTAAGCGGCATTGAAGGGTTTTAAATAAGTTTGTTTATTAACAAGGTTTTGGTTGTCATTGCGGCATGATTTTAGCCGCAATCCAGAAGACTTTGGTTATCATCGCAGCATGTCTCCTGTTTAAACCATGTAGGGCATGCTTTAGCCGCCACGCACAGTAATCGAGGTCTAATAGGCCTCTCTCCTGTAGCACTATCCCTCTTCTACCTCATCCAATGCACCTACTTTTCTCAGCCGAGGGGAAGCTATTGCTGTTATGCCTGTGACCAGAAGCGTTCCGATGCCGCCGCTTACGACTGAGAATACAGGTCCATACAATTCCGCTACGCCTCCAGATTCGAGGCCGCCCAGTTCATTTGACGCGCTCACAAATACGCCGTTTACAGCCGATACCCTGCCGCGCATCGCATCGGGCGTGATTAACTGTACGAGTGTGTGACGAATGACCATGCTCACGTTGTCAAATGCCCCGGTCAAGACGAGCATTGCAAATGATAACCAGAAGTTTTCCGATATTCCAAATACTATGGTTGCGATGCCAAATCCAGCTACGGTGAGGAGCAGATTTCTGCCAGCTTTTTTCATCGGGGGCAGGTGTGCCAGTGTGAGTGCCATTATCAGGGCACCCACCGCGGGTGCTGAGCGCAATATTCCAAATCCCTCGGATCCTACATTTAAGATGTCCTGCGCGTATATCGGCAATAAATACACGGCACCACCCAATAGCACGGCAAACATGTCCAGTGCCATGAGCGACAATAGCAAGTGATTGTTCTTCAAAAATACCAGTCCACCCATCAGATTTTGCAGTGGTGAAACCTGCGCTGCGTTTTTATCGCGTTTTATGGGCGGTACGCGCAATCGGGATAAGACCAGTAAAAACCACCCTGTACATCCGGCACTTGCCAGGTACGCCGCAGGTACATAAACTGCGGCAATCAGGCCTCCGATCATAGGTCCTACTACCCACGCCATTTGCATTAAGCTCATGCTCCATGCCACGGCATTGGGAAATATTCCGCGCGGTACCAGTTGGGGTACAATTGCCCGCCGTGCAGGTGCGCCGAGTACGGTTATTGCGGCATCGACTACGAGCAGGGCATACATCAGGGCAATCGGTCCCTGTTTCCAGGATACTGCGGCAAGGCCCAGAGAGGTTAATGTCGTGCCCGTTAAGCTCAACATCATGACTGTGCGTCGGTTAAAGCGGTCGGCGAGATAACCTGCGGGGAGTGCCAAGATCATTGTGGGCAATGCGATTGCCAGGCCCACCAGGCCGAGTGCGAGTGCTTGCCCGGTGCGCGCATACATTTCCCATCCTATGGCTGCACTCTGAATTTGCGTGCCGACCAGTGCGGCAAACCAGCCCAGCGCGTATAACCGAAATTCCCTGATGCGAAATGCTTCATAGGGATTGTGTTTTGTCAATATGATTCCGTTTTAAATGCGGGTCTTTTGTACGCAAGGATGGCTCATAAAGGACACAAGGGTCTAAATCGACCCCATTGGGCCAGGCAACGGTCCTGGTGCGCGTATCTACAAATGCCCGAGCAAAGTAATCTGGATCTTTTAAGGAGGCCATGAGGCCAACCATATCAGCGGGATTTAACAGGGTTTCCCGACAAGTGCCATCCCCAAAGGTTACAATTAGTGTATAAGGCATTCGCGTTTTTACAGAAGCGACCTCGGGAATCTCTTGACCGACGCGAATGATTTCGTCAGAATCAGACATGATCATCTCCTTGCCTGCGTGCGCTGCCATTCTCAAGTATAGCTAACTTACGTCCGATGTCAAAACATCGTTAAAAGCGATGTGTTTGTGCTTGACATTTTTCCAAACAAAAACTATACATGCGTTCAGTATTTTTTAGAAGCTGTTTTAAAATTAATAACTGATGTTACGCATGTCAGGCGTTTTGTCATGCTGAGCGTAGCCGAAGCATCTTTTCCACCTGAGTTGGTAAGAGATTCTTCGACTCCGCTACGCTACGCTCAGAATGACAGGGCAATAGAGCATAGACGGGAAAGGGGCAAAATGCGTTTTAAAACAGCTTCTTAAGAAATCGCGTTAAACAATCTCGGGAGTAATACATGCGACGTACCTTTCAATTTGACGACAACACGCCTCCTCTTTGTCGCCTGGGGCTGGCCACGAGGGGCAATACCCACTTGTCCCCCGCCGATGTCCGTTATGCGGTTGAGCGCGGTGTCAATTATCTCAACTGGTGTGGTCGTCCCGATGGTTTGAGTAGTGCTGTTGTGGGGATGGGTTCGGAACGGGAAAAAATTGTGCTGGCATGGCAGCTCAAGTCCCGTACTGCTTCAGGTGCGGAACAGGAGCTTGAAGATGCGTTGAGAGAACTGAATACCGATTATATAGATGTTGTGACTTTTTACTATGTGGAGAGCGAGGGGGAATGGCGCGATATCGCGTCCAAAGACGGCGCGTACGGAGCTATGTCTCGCGCCCGCGAGCAGGGTAAGGTGCGTTTTCTGGGCCTTACCAGCCACCAGCGCAATATGGCGGCTCGTATTGCTACTGGCGAACTTCACGCACCTGAACAGGTCGAGTCCCGCCCTCTGGATATGCTTATGCTTCGCTACAATGCTGCCCATCGGGGGGCAGAAGAGGATGTGTTCCCGTTGACCGATCCGCGCAATATTCCGGTGGTTGTTTATACCTGTCTGCGTTGGGGTGCCCTGATGAAGCCTACCCCGGATGATCCGGCCAATTTTATACCGCCACCCGCAAGGGAGTGGTACCGCTTTGCACTGGCTAATTCTTCTGTCGCCATTGCCATTGCAGCGCCTAATGATCGCGCGGAACTTGAGCACGATTTTTCTTTGTTGGATGATTGGCGAGCGCCCACGCCTGAAGAAAATGAGATGCTTATGGCACACGGAGATCGCGTGTATCAACACGCTGGTCGCTTTCCCTGAGTCTCCATGTTCTACAATTTTCTGACAGTTGCGATTCGCAACGCGATGCGTCACAAGTTCTATGCGATTATTAGTCTGAGCAGTCTGGCCATTGGATTGACGTGTGCTGTGCTCATTATGCTTTCTATCCGTTATGAGATGAGTTACGACGCCTTTCGTCCCCATGCTAATCGCGTTTATCGAATTATGAAGAGGGATGTAAACGCACGCGGACAAGTCGAATGGCGTAACGCACTCCCGGTAGAGATGGCCGCGCATTTGCGCCATGAATACCCCGAAGTTGAGGCTGTTGTTCAATATCGCCGTATCACGTCCTGGTTCCGCACTGAAGGCAGATTGTTTCAACAGCGCCTTTGTCAGGTTGACGGAGATGTCGTCGATTTCTTTGGTCTCGGCATTATTCGAGGCGATGCTGCCGCGCTCAACCGTCGAGATGCGTCCATTGTTTTGACGCAAAGCGGTGCCAAAAAACTCTACGGCAATACAGACCCCATTGGTCGCACAGTTGAGGTGCAACGCGAGACCCGCATTTTGTCCTTCACAGTTGTTGCCATTATGAAAGATCGCCCGACCAATACGCGATTGGAACTTGATAGTGTTACCTATTTTAAGTCCGATAACTGGGCTATACGCTCTGCTCCTATCTATGTCCGTTTGCGTCCCAATGCCGATGTTGCGGCTCTCGAGCGCGCGCTTGCCGCTCGCTTTCCCTCTAAGTCTCAGGATGCGACTTATCATCTCCAGGCTCTGCCGCGCATTCATCTGTATTCCAGGATTGATTTGGAGGGTTTTACTGGTGATTCAGGGATGCTGTATGGGGATATCCGCGATCTCTACCCTCTGTCTGTTCTGGGTCTGGGTATTTTGCTCATTGCCTGTATCAATTTTATGAATCTGGCTACTGCGCGGTCGGCTATTCGCGCCCGCGAAATTGGTTTGCGCAAGGTTGTGGGGGCGCGTCGGCAGCATATTATGGGGCAATTTTTGTGCGAGTCTGTGTTGTTTACCGGGGTTGCGTTGCCCTTGTCTTTTGGATTGACCATGTTGCTCCTGCCTCAATTTTCAGGTTTGATGGGGCAACCGCTTGTTTTTACTATTTCTGATCATGTTTTGTGGATTGTGTGTATTGCGCTGATAACTGCCCTTGTCTCGGGAAGTTATCCCGCTTTTTATCTTTCGGCGCAGCAGCCCGTCGATGCGCTGAAGGGGCTGCGCAACAGGTTTCCAGGAGATCTCTGGCTGCGCAAAGGACTCGTGGTGGTGCAATTTGCTGTGTCTGCGATTCTCATTGCATCTACGCTCGTGGTCTATCAGCAGATGGGTCTGGTGCATGGCAAATATTTGGGGTTTGATCGCGATCAGATTGTCGTGGTGAAAATTTTTGGTCCCGATGCGGAGCAGATTCACTTGAATGGTCAGTATAACGCGGTCAAACAGCGATTTCTCCAGCATCCCAATATTGTCGCGGCAGGTACGAGTTTGGATTTGCCCGGACTGGGACCTGTGGTTTTGTCTGCGGCGGGTACGGACTTGAAATACTTGCATCTCAAGATTAAATCTGACCGTATTCGGGAAACGATGGCTTTTGTTGAAGAGACCTGGACACATTTTATCCCGACGCGGCCTTTTGAATACTTTTTTATTGACGATTATATCGATTCAAAATACCGACGGGAACAACGCCAGGGGCATATTTTTACGCGATCTGCAATTGTCGCCATTGTGCTGGCCTGTCTGGGTTTGGCTGGTTTGGCGGCTTTTGCTGCTGAACAGCGTACCCGCGAAATTAGTATTCGCAAGGTGCTGGGTGCTCCGGCATCCCATCTCGTCGTTTTGATTATTCGAGATTTTGCCAGGCTCGCCGTGTTCGCGAGCACAATTGCGTGTCCGGTTGGATATTTTTTGATGCGGGATTGGTTGCAGAATTTTGCCTATCGCGTAGATCTGGGCTTTTTCCCCTTTGTTGTTAGTGTTCTGGGTGTTGTTGTTGCAACAATTCTCGTCGTTGGATATCAAGTCTATAAAGCCGCCAGTGCAAATCCCGCAGAAGTATTGCGCCGGGAGTAAATACAGAGAAAGGAATTCACATGGATACAAATGGAACTTATCAGGTTGCCGACTTGTGCGAAGCGGCAAGCGAGGGCGATGTCGCCAAAATTCGTCAGATTCTCGATGTGCAACCCGATCTGGTCAATGTTCATCTGGCCGAAAATGACGAACACCTCGCCATTCACTATGCGGTTATGAATCAGCATGCGGATGCGGTACGCGTTCTTATGGAGGCGGGTGCAGATCACACGTCGGGTATTTATCCCCATCGCGATGCTACGGACGCGCTTACCATGGCGGATGAACGCGGTCTGGATGATATTGTTCAGATTTTGCGAGAGGAAGACGAGAAACGCAAACTCGCGGCTTGCGAGAATATTACTATTACGGAGGAGAATGACGCGCTTTTTGAGGCTATTCGAGAGGGGCGGATGATGGAGACAGTGCATATTCTCTATCGGAATCCCGATTTGCTCAACGCTTGCCATCGCAATGGCGGTAGTGTGATTCACACTGCTGCATCTCTTGGAAATTATCAGCTTGTTCAATATCTGCTCAAGGAAGGTGCGGATATCACCCATCTCACGCCCGAAGGTCAATCGCCTCTGGACGGTGCTGTTCACAATATTCGCGGTCGCAACAGGCCGCTCAATGAGGGGTGTTTGATTTGTGCGGGTATTCTGCTTCAGGCCGGTTGCGAGCAATCGCTTGAGTCTGCTGTCGCGCTTGGGGATTTGGGTTTTGTTCAAGAGTATGCAGCACGACGACATCCCGAACGCTTTCAATCCAATGATAGCGAGCGAGACGGCCTTTTACAGATCGCTGTACAAAATGACAATCTCGATATGGTGCGTTTGTTGCTGGACCTGGGTCTCGATCCCGATGACAAATATCAACTGCACCACTATGAGTCTAAGCCCTATTCATGGGGCCAGCCGCTGGCTCATGCGGCGGGTCACTCTCAGTATGAGATTGCTGAACTTTTGCTCGAGCGCGGTGCTGATCCCAATGCCAGCATTTACGCGAGTGGCAATCCCATAGCGGCTGCGTATAATAATCGCGACGATAAGATGAAGGGTTTGCTGTTTAGATACGGTGGGGTTTTGGATCATATCACTGCTGGTCTTGAAGGTGAGACTTCTGCTGCTGCGGTTGCGCTTCAGAATGACCCTTCGCTTGCGGAAAGGCTTTTGTGGGCTGCGGGTTGCGGGGGCGATCCAAATATTGTGGGGATGTGCTTGCGTCAACTCGAGTGGGCCCCTGATGACAGTCGCTGGTTTGGCTTGCTGGAGCAACCGCTTCGCCTGTGGCGCACCCACCCCCATCGCAAATTCCGAGATTTTGACCGCACGGTTTATCCCGAAATTTTTCGCATGATTCTCGATCATGGCGTCAGTCCCAATCTGGTTGGGCGTTTCGGGTATCGCCTCGCCCATGATATGGCGGCATGCGGTGTTGTATGGGGAGAGGTGATTATGACTGAAGCTGAGCGCGTCGCCTTTGCCACAATTCTGCTCGACTATGGCGCCGATCTCAATGTGGTTGATGATCTCTTGCAATCTTCACCGCTGGGCTGGGCCGTACGATGGGGTAAATACGATCTCGCACGTCTCTATCTCGAGCGCGGTGCCGATCCCACGCTGGCGGGTGCTGATTGGGCAACGCCACTCGCCTGGGCAGAGAAAAAAGGGTATGAGGATATTGCCGATCTTATCAAACGGTATCTTTGAATATGGATATCATCTAAAACGCCATCGGAAATGCTTTGCGATGGCGTTTTCTTTTTGTACCATGAAAAGCCAGAGGTGACTTAGCCATCGGTAAGACTAAAAGGAGATAGAGCATGGTTCGCGTATTGATTGGCAGTCGGTATTCAGAGGATGTTGAGGCGCTGTTAAAAGGTGCGCCTTCTGAAGTTGAGGTGATTTTTTTGCCAGAGGGTGAAAAGCAGGCCGATTATTTATCGGGTGTGGAAGTGCTTTTTGGTCGGCTTGCCGAATCCGAATTTGACCGTGCAGATGCGTTGAAGTGGGTTCAGCAGCCCCATGCAGGGGCCGAAGGACATTTGTATGAGAAATTTAAGAATAGCGATATGGTTTTGACCAATGCGGGGGGATTGTTCGGTCCGCAAATTGCAGAACATGCGTTTGCCCTTTTGTTGGCGTTGACGCGACAGATTCACACGCAGTTGGAGTTTATGAAGCGCAAGCACTGGGAGCGGGTGCCGTGTTTGGAACTGGCGGGTATGACGATGGGTATTATTGGATTGGGGGGTATTGGGCAGGCGATTGCAGATCGCGCAAAAGCGTTTGAATTTCGGATTATTGCCGTGGATCCTGAAGATATGGATTGTCCCGATTCTGTGGATTTGTTGGAAAAGATGGATTATTTACCTGAACTTATGTCGCAGGCCAATGTGGTTATGGTGTGTTGTCCCAGCACGGCTGAAACACATAAGATGCTATCTGGTGAAATGTTTGACCGGTTGGCAGAGGGTAGTTTTCTCGTCAATGTGAGTCGAGGAAAGGTGGTGGATGAGGAGGCTATGATTGCAGCGTTGCGGTCGGGCAAACTGGCGGGTATTGGGCTGGACGTGACCTATACAGAACCATGTCCGGAAGATAGTCCGCTGTGGACCGAACCCAATGTGATTTTGACATCGCACAGTGCGGGGTCTTCACAACATATTCGGAGGCGTGCTATGGTGCGGTTTGTGGATAATTTGCACAGGTATGTGAGGGGTGAGGCGCTGCAGAATGTGGTGGATAAGGAGAAGGGGTATTAGGGGGCGGGGATTGCAAATACTACTTACTCACTGATGTTACGCACAAGCACACTATAATGCGCCTGTCATTCTGAGCGGAGCGCAGCGGAGTCGAAGGAGCGGGGTACAACTGGCCGCCTCTCAGGCCAGTTCATCTACTACCAACGCAGGTGGAAGGGATGCTTCGGCTTCGTTCCACTTCGCTCAGCATGACAAAAAACCAGACATGCGTAACATCAGTTATTCCCCCAAAAAAGATGCTTTCCAGAGATTTGCAAAATGGTGTTTTACCCATTTTAATGGTTTTTGGGCGAGTGCGTTAAAGCCACCCCACGTCCACCGCGTGGGGTGGCTTTTTTTTGTTATTTGTTGAAATAGTTCTCGGCGGTCTGCGTCCAACCAGTTGAGTGTGTCAGACATGTCTATCAATTCGCGCTCGTATTTTAGGGATACCATCGCCCGCATGTGTGCATCGACTTTGTCGGCTTCTTTTAGTTGGGTTTTTGGACATACTGTGTATCGCTCTGAGGATAAGAAAGAAGATATCCATTGATAGGGTACTTTGCCGTGTGCGGATTCAGCCGTGGCATTGACCTGTGATATCTGGTTCAAAATACCGTAGGTGCGACAGGTCAGGGGGCGCGCAGGGTGAATTGAGCAGCCGCCTTCGGATGTCAAAAATGGACAACGGCGCGGGCGTTCATCGACTGTGTTCAGCAGTTCACGCTGTTTTTTGGGGTCAAAGTGTGAGCGCACATAATCTATGATATTGATGTATTCGACGGCGTAAAGCGGATACATGGTTGCAAAATCGTCATTGTATTCGGCATCTGTCAGTTCGCAACAGCTTCCCGGTGCATCGCAACCTGCACACGATACAGCGGGAACCTGTGCGTACACTGCGTTTAAGCGCGTTCGCATATTTTCGGGTAAAATTGGCGATGCGATTTGCAATAAAGAGTCACTCACTTTTTGTGCCTTTCAGCGAATCAATGAAATAGGTAATGTACATGAAAGCCGTCATTGCGGCATGGTTTTAGCCGCAATCCAGAGGTTTTGGGTGGTAGGGCGGGGTTCGTCTATGAACTGGCCTGTGAAGCGGCCAGTTGTACCCCGCTCCGTCT
The DNA here is from genome assembly GCA_951812755.1 of uncultured Latescibacterota bacterium. Classification (GTDB taxonomy): domain Bacteria; phylum Latescibacterota; class UBA2968; order UBA2968; family UBA2968; genus VXRD01. Next base: position 5,565,354 of record OX638329.1, on the reverse strand, counting down.
ATTCGCGCCTTTTATATGTCGATATTGTAGAATGCGTTTCGCCCGGGATAGATAGCGGCATCGCCCAATTCTTCTTCGATACGCAGCAATTGATTGTATTTTGCAATGCGGTCCGAACGCGATGCCGATCCCGTTTTGATCTGACCGGCATTGGTTCCCACGGCAATATCGGCAATGGTCGTGTCTTCGGTTTCGCCCGAGCGATGCGAGATGACGGCTGTATATCCCGCGCGTTTGGCTGTTTCAATGGCTTCTAATGTTTCGGTCAGGGTTCCAATTTGATTGACTTTGATGAGAATGGAATTGCCCACCTTTTCTGAAATTCCGCGTTTTAAGCGCGTTGTGTTGGTGACAAATAGATCATCGCCAACCAGTTGAACGCGATCGCCCAATTCGGCTGTTAGCGCGGCCCATCCAGCCCAATCGTCTTCGTCCAAACCGTCTTCGATGGATACAATGGGATACCGGCTTGTCCAATCCTTCCAAAATGCGGTCATTTCTGCCGAAGATCGTTTGGATCCATCCGACTTTTTGAACACATAGTGCTCGCCGTCGTAAAATTCACTCGATGCGGGGTCCAGTGCCAGCAAGATATCGTCGCCCAGCACATAGCCGGCATTTTTGATTGCCTCGGCTATAACATCGAGTGCTTCGTCATTGGAACCCAAACTCGGCGCAAATCCACCTTCATCGCCTACGCCCGTGCTATAACCCGCTTTTTTCAGGACATCGCGCAATGCGTGAAAAATTTCAGTGCCTGTGCGCAGGCCTTCTGCAAAATTTTCAGCGCCTGCGGGCATGACCATAAACTCTTGTAGATCAACACTGCTATCGGCATGCGCGCCACCGTTCAAAATATTCATCATTGGCACGGGTAATTGACATGCTGAGGCCCCGCCGATATAGCGATAGAGGGGCATGCCATAAGCCATCGCCGCCGCTTTGGCAGCCGCGAGCGAAACGCCCAGGATGCCATTTGCGCCGATCGCACCCTTATTGGGTGTGCCATCGACATCGCGCATGACCTGATCGATTTTTATCTGGTCCGATGGATCCAGCCCAACAACGGCTTTGGCAATTTTGTCATTGACATTTTGGACGGCTTTTTTCACGCCTTTGCCCAAATAGCGCGTTTGTCCATCGCGCATTTCTACAGCTTCGTGTACGCCTGTGGAAGCTCCCGAAGGTACGGCTGCGCGGCCGATAATGCCAGAACTCAGGCGCACATCCGCTTCGACAGTTGGATTTCCTCTTGAATCCAGTATTTCTCGGGCGTGAATCGCCTCAATCCTCGTCATATCCCAACTTCCTCCTCTGGTATTGGTGATGGTTATGTGTTTTCTGTTTTGCTCAGTGTCATGCGTACTTTTCGCAGGTCACCCATCGCATGTTGCATGCGGTGGGACATAATTTGTGACAAACGGCAGAGAATTTTGAATCCCATCCTGGGGTGCGTGTGTATCAAATCGACCAGATCAGAGCGGAAGAATCCGACCAGCTCACTTTGTCCGATTGATACGATAGAGGTCGCAGGTTGTGTATCACCCAATGGTATAAATTCGCCCACCAATTCGCCTTCTTTCAGGGTGTCGAGTACGATCTGTTCGCCATCGGCGAGGTGTCGCACGACATGGACAGCACCGGATACGACGATAAACAAGCCCGATCGCGGTGTTGGGATCATTTCGCCGGGGACAAATCGCCTGCGATGCACAATGCGTTCGATGGTGTGCAATTCCTGCCGGGTCAGTGTATCGAATAGTGCGAGCCGAGCGAGAATATCTGGCAAATTCTCTTGTTTATTGCCGAGCGGTGTCAGATTTCCCCATTCGGGGTCCTGGAGCGTCATAAGTCAGCTCAGTAGTTAGTGGTTGGTAGTTAGTGGTCAGTCTGCCTGTCTGCGTGCAGATTTTCCGCACGGACAGGTCCTGCTCCCAATTTTTAATTTTTAATTTTTAATTCAATTATACCTTTCCCCTTCCGCCGGAAATAAATTTGGCGAGTTGCCGATGTAGATGGGCGCGTACCTCTGGGTTATCCGGATTCAATGCAATGGCCTGGCGAATAAAGAAAATGGCGCGCTCGGTATTGCCCATCTGGTAATACAATTCGGCCAGTGTGTCCAGGTAGGAAGGCGTGTGTGGGCGCAGGCGCAAAGACCGCTGCGACAGGCGAATGCCTTCGCGCAGGTGAATTCCCTGAATGGCGTATATCCAGGCGAGGTTGTTCAGGCTGCTGTCATCAAGGGGATTGAGCATCAGTGCTTTTTTGTAAAATTCCTCAGCGCGCTCATAGTTTTTGCGCTCGTAATAGACATTGCCCAATTCGCCGTGAGTGCGGGCATGTATTGCCGATTCATCGTCATTTTTTGGCTCGATATTCAGCACCTGTACATAAGCTTCTTCGGCGCGCTCGGGCCATTTTAATACCATGTAAAGGCCGCCCAGTTGAAAATGTGCCCACAGGGTTTTCGGCCACTGTTCGACAACTGTTTCCAAAAGGGTTTGCGCTTCGCTCAATCGGTCGTGAGATAGATAGAGGCTGACGAGATCGCGGTAAGATTCCCGATGCGCGGGTACCTGAGATACGGCTTTTTCCAGCCACGCGATAGCTACTTCCGGTCTCTCGAGTGCTTCATTGACGATTGCGAGGTCGCGGTACAAGCGCATATAATCAGGGGCCAATCCGAGCGCCGTCTCAAATTCGACTCGCGCTGCGTCGTATTGGCTGCGTCTTAAATATGCCCTACCCAACCACCGCCGCAAAACCGCGTCTTCTGGGCAAATATCCACAGCAGTCTGAAATATCGCCAGCGCTGTTTCGCGATCGCCATTGGCCTCAAGAGCAACTGCGCGGTCTAAATGGCGATACGCCCGATACTCAGCACAGCCAGACAAGAGCGAGACGGATGCGAGTAAGCAAAAGAGAATTGTGCGCGTGTTGTCCATAGATCTATTCCTCAATGGAAGTATAGAAATCGCAACGGGGGTTGTCAAGGCGCAAAGGTGTTTTCTCTTGACGCATATAGGCGGGGGGGTATAATTAGGCAAACAAATATTTGTTCACTTTCTTTTTTGAGGTTTTTCATGTCGCGCTCTTTCTTTGTGCTTCTTGTATCTTCCCTTTCATCTGTGTTTATCCGTGTTCATCTGTGGTTGCTTTTCGCCTTTATACTCTGCATCTCTTGCGGGGGACCTCAGGAGGGTATGCAGACGCAAAATTTGATGATTGCAACAGCCACGCCCGGCGGCACGTATTATCCGGTAGGTGTTGCGCTGAGTACGACGATTACACAGAAGCTACAACCCAAAATTGTGGCGGCGGCCATTAATTCTGCGGGGTCGGGCGAGAATATTCAGATGCTGGTCAACCGAGAGGCACATCTGGCGATTTTGCAGGGTTTGTACGGTGCTATGGCTTATCGCGGAGAGGGTACCTATCAGGGGCAAGCGGTTAGAGAACTCCGATCCATTACCCTGCTCTGGGAAAATGTCGAGCATTTTCTGCTTCGCGCATCGGATGCCAAAACAGGTACGATTGAGGACTTGAGAGCACTCGACCGCAAATACGTCATTGGCAAACGCGGCAGTGGCACAGAAGGCGCGACCCGAGCCATTCTCGCAGCGCTCAATATTTCTCCGGATGAGGATTTCACGTCTGAATATCTGGGTTATAGCCCGTCTGCTCAGGCGATGATTGATGGACGCATTGCAGGGGCGACGCTTTCGGCTGGTCCGCCCGTGGCTGCTGTGACGCAGGCTTTTGCCCAACTCGGTGCGGACGGGGTTTCTGTGCTTGCTTTTAGCGATGATCATCTCGCGGCGATACAAAATGCGTTTCCCGTGTGGACGCGCTATATTATTCCGGCGAATACGTATCCCGGGCAGTCCGAAGCGATTGAGACGATTGCACAACCCAATTTTTTGGCGTGCAGAGCAGATGTGCCCGAGGATGTGGTCTATGAGATTACCAGAACAATCTATGAAAATTTAACGGAAATTCAAAATATCCACAAAGCCACGCTCGCAATGTCTATCGAGAAAGCCACGATGGGCCTGGCTGTTCCCCTGCATGCGGGTGCTGCGCGCTACTATGGCGAGAAGGGTATCGATATTTCGCCGTCTCTTATGGGGGAATGAGTTAGAATTCCGATTTACCAAATATGCCAGAATCTCATAGAACCATATTTAATCAGGACCGCGGCGGCGAAGTGAGTACACCGCATCGCGTGCTTACAGGCAGGCATCATGTGCTTGTCCTCATTGTGGGGGTTTGCCTGTCTCTGTTTCACCTGTGGAGCAATACGCTGGGTGTTTTGCCCGAATTGCAGCGCAATGCCGTCCATTATGCCTTCATTCTTTTTTTGGGATATTTGCTTTATCCCGTCTCTTCGCGCTATTCATCGCGCACGCTGGTTCTCGATTATTTTCTCGCCATTCTCTCTCTCGTTGTCGCCTTTTATCTCGTGTTTTTTGAGGATGCGCTGCACGCCCGCAACGAAGTTCCGAATACGGCGGATCTCATTTTTGCGGGTATCGCGATTCTCCTTTTGCTCGAGGTTACCCGTCGTACGACTGGTTTTTTTATTCCGCTGCTCGCGCTTGTATTTCTTACTTACGCGCTTTTTTGGGGGCAATATCTTTCCGGTATATGGGCGTTTCCAGGGGTGTCATTTCCGCGGTTGCTCTACCGCATGTACTTCGCGCCCGATGGTATTTTTGGAACTATTGCGACTATTTCATCTACTTTTGTCGCGCTTTTTGTGCTTTTTGGTGCGTTTCTCCTGCGTTCGGGTGCGGGCGATTTTATGATTCGTCTGTCGCTCGCGTTGCTCGGGCGCACAGTGGGCGGGCCGGCAAAGATGGCGGTTTTTGCCAGCGGTATGCTCGGTTCAATTTCGGGGAGTGCTGTGGCGAATACGGTGGGGTCGGGTTCGCTCACGATTCCGATGATGAAACGCACGGGTTTTTCGCCTACGTTTTCAGGTGCGGTCGAGGCGGCGGCATCCACGGGTGGTCAACTCATGCCACCGATTATGGGTGCGGGCGCGTTTATTATGAGTCAGTGGACGCAAATCCCCTATCTGACTATTGTCGCCGTGTCCTTTATTCCCGCGCTGATCTATTTTTTGAGTGTTACGTTTTTTATTCATTTTCGCGCGCGAAAAAGGGGTATTGCGCCCTTGTCTGCCTCAGAACTTCCAAATATGCGTGAGACTGTCCGCGAAGGCTGGCATTTTGCGATTCCTATTGCTGTACTTGTGGGTACTCTTATCTACGGTTTTACACCCACATTTGCAGCGGCAATAGGAACCGCGAGTATTGTTGTTGCGAGTTGGTTGAATAAGAACACGCGCATGCACATCGGTGATATTGTCGATGCACTTGCGCTGGGTGCTCGCAATATGATTACTACTGGCATTATTCTTTTGTGCGCTGGTATTATTGTCGGTGTGGTGCTGATGGTGGGCGTTGGGATCAAATTTTCCTTGTTCATTTCAGCAATTGCCGGAAGCAGTGTGCTCATTACGGTTGTGCTCATTGCTATTGCGTCTCTGATTCTGGGCATGGGCTTGCCTGTGACGGCATCTTATATCGTGCTCGCGGTGCTGGCTGCGCCTGCGCTGACCAATCTGGGGGTGAGTTTGATTGCGGCGCATTTGCTGATTTTCTGGTATTCACAGGATGCCAATGTCACGCCGCCGGTTTGTCTGGCTGCGTATTCCGCTGCGGGTATTGCGGGGGCAAATCCACTGCGTACGGGTTTTGAGTCGTGGCGTATCGCCAAGGGTATTTATTTTATTCCTTTGCTTTTTTGTTATACGCCCATCCTTTTTGAGGGGGAGACCTGGCACGTTATTGAGACAGCGATTGCTATGCTTCTGGGTCTGCTGGCTTTTGCGGCGGCTTCTGAGGGATTTCACATGGTGTCGCTGGGTGTGATATACCGCGTCTTATTCCTTGTGGTCGCGGTTTTGATGCTGTGGCCTTTGCTGATATGCCACGCTGTTGGGGTGGCGATTTTTCTCGTTCTGATTTTGTTGCAAAAACGTGTCGCTACATAAGATCGCCTGAGTCGGCCAGTTGTACTGTCAATTTGGTCAACGCATGGGTGAGGCGTACAATTTTTTGTAGGTCGATTGCACGGGGCCAGCGGTCGGCAGGATGATGGAAGAGGCGATTGCGACCTGTGATAGAAATATATTGCCCGCCGCTGTCGTAGATATTCCGCGCTTCGCCGCCAGGGCGCGTGCCAACAGGTGTAAAGTCAATTGTAGAAACACTAGTTTCAGCAATGGTCCGACGGGCCAATTGCGCCAATTCCTCGCGCGATGCTTGAAGTTTTATGGGACAATTTGCTGCCGCAAAATTCGCGCCCAGATGAATCCAGACATGAGCCGTTTTGATCAAAGGACGATGGTGCGAGAGGAAGAAATCCAATCCCAGATGCCCCAATTCGTGTCCCGTGCTTGCGACAAACCACACATCTCGCTGTGGCTGATGTTCAGAGAGGGCGCGTATCATTTCGAGCCAGCATGCTATTCCGCCTCCGCGTTCCGACACACATTGCCACCAGCCACTTCGCGGCGTGATGATTACGAGCGGGGGCAGGGATGAATTTTTGCCCTGTATTCGCGTCTCGACGTTCATTGCCTGGACTTCTGTGCGCGCTACATGGGCTATTACGTGCGCTTCTTTGTTGGAAGATATGGCTCCTGCGATGCGTTCTTCGGCACTGTCCGGCACCTGTAATACGGGCGGTCCAAAAGGTGTTGTAAAATTTTCTGCATTGGTCGGTGTCAATCCGCGGACGTCATCGGGGTGGGTTCGTTTGCCTATCGCGATCATGGCTTTGATTTTGCCCTGCTGCCGCGCGTGGGCAAGTTGTGGTTTATCCCAACCCCGATTGGTCAAGTGGTGTCCCACTGTGATGGGTGCGTTATCTTCTGGACCACCTATCCGTCCCCTTATGCCATTTTTGTCTGTAAATGTGCCGTCAAAAAAGGGTATGCCCTGGATTGTGTGGTTGCCGATTTGAAGCTCGGATAGTATTGGGTCAATGCGCAAATGCCGAAATTTTGTCAATAGAGGTTTTTGTCCCGCTGCTTTTATTTGTTCGGCCAAATAGTGTGCATTTTCCGTATCTCCTGTTGTTCCGGTTCGGTGGATGCCCTGCTGGTCATAGGTCTCTAAAATTGTAGCGATTCGTTGTTCGAGGGATTTGTTTTTAGACATTTGTTCCTCCACGACTCTTTTGGCTAACTACCGCAATACAAAATTATTATTTTAGTGAGAACTTCAAAAGGAGAAAGATGATGAATCCAGAACGCGATAGACAAGCACCATTGACCGGGATCCGCGTTATCGATTTCGGTCATTATATTGCCGGGCCGTTGACGGGGATGTTGCTCGCGGATCAGGGTGCTGAGGTGATTAAGGTGGATCGGCCGGGTAAGCCGGATTACGATACGCCGGCAAATGGCGTTTTTAATCGGGGCAAGCAGCGCATTACTCTCGATCTGAAAAATGCTGACGATCTGGCGATGGCGGTGAAGTTGATCCGTTCAGCGGATGTGGTTATTGAAAATTTTCGTCCCGGTGTTATGCAGCGATTGGGTTTGGGGGCGGAAGAGATGACTGCGTTGAATCCAGGGCTGGTGTATCTCTCTTTGCCGGGTTTTGCTTCGACGGATGAAAGAGCGTCCATTCGCGCTTATGAAGGTATTATCAGTGCGGCAATAGGTCAATATACAGATCTTCAAAGTAGAAGGGCTGATCTGCCGCCTGTTTATACGCCGATGCCATTGGGTTCGACTTATGGTGCAATTCACGGTGCTATCGCTGTTGTGCTTGCTCTTTATGCGCGTGAAGAGAGCGGGTGTGGCGATGTGATTGAGGTTTCTCTGGTTGGCGCGGCGATGTCTGCTATGGCGGTTATTATGCTGGATGTGGCAGATAAGCCCGCGCGATATGGCACGTCGGCTAATGCTGGTCGTCAGAGACAACGCAGTAGCGCGGGGTCTCCGTTTAGTGGTACGTTTCGCGCGGGAGATGGACAATGGCTTTATATTATTGCGGCCGGGCACTCCCGGAATAGTCGGTCACTGGTCAAAGCGCTGGAAGTGTACGATGATTTGATTGCCGAGGGTATGGTCGATGTGCCCGTGTATGAGAATCTCCATTTGACGAATAATATTCCCGATTCATCCCATTTGTCCAGTGAATGGAATCTCAAAGCGCGAGAGAAAATTGAAAGTGTGCTGGCGAGTGAACCCGCACAACATTGGGTTGATGTTTTGACCGCTGCCGGGGTGCCGTGTACGATTCAGCGCACGGCGCAGGAGTGGTTGCACAAATCCGAGACTGAGGAAGCGGCTTTGACTGTTGTGGTTGATGATCCCGATTACGGTCCGATGCGGCAACTCGGCGTGCAGACGTGGCTTGCCAAAACGCCCGATGAATGCGCGATTCCCAGGCCGTTGAGACCGTTAGAAGCGTATCCGCAGATGACGCAGATAAACGCAGATGAATCCAAACCCATAGAGGCTACTTCGCCGGCAAAACCGATTTTGGAGGGTATTCGTGTTCTGGATTTGTCCAATGTGCTCGCCGGGCCAGCCAGTGCGCGCACGCTGGCGGAATACGGTGCGGAGGTTATTAAAATTGACCCGCCAGAACCCTATTTTGGTCCGCGCATTTCCAGTTGGTTTCCCCTGGAGGTCAGCCCTGGCAAGCGCAGCGTGATTTTGAACTTGAAAGACGAGGCTGGCAGGGTAGCTTTTATGAAGTTGGTTGAAACAGCCGATGTTATTGTTCACAATTTCCGGCCCGGCGTTGCTCAAAGTTTGGGTATTGACTACGATGCTGTTAAAAAGTGCAAACCCGATATTGTGTATCTCAATTTGACGGCTTTTAATGGTCCGCGGCCGGGTCCGTGGATGAACCGCCCGGGTTTTGATCCTCTGCTTCAGGGATCGACTGGGATACAAATGCGCTATGGCGGTGAGGGCAATAGACCGATCTTGCACGGCTGGGCGTCGTGTATCGATTATATTACGGGATATTCGGCTACTTATGGCGCGGTGCTGGCGTTGCTCAAGCGCAGGCGCAGTGGTGTTCCCGACGGCGGCGATTTTGTGACGACTTCGCTCGCGCAGGGGGGGCAACTCGTGCAGGCGCCTTTTATGTTTGCTTGCGAAGCCGGGCGCTCGGGCGATGAGCCAGCGGGACAGGATGCTGTTGGTGAACACGCGCTTCACCGCATGTATCGCGCACGAGATGGCTGGGTTTTCCTGGGTGGGTTGGCGCATGAGATGGGTAAGTTGAGATGTATTGCGGGGTTGGAGAATACACCCGATGAAGATGCTGGCGAATTTTTAGAAGGTGAGATCAAAAAACGCGATGTCGCCTATTGGGTCAAAGCATTTAACGCAGTGGGGCTGGCCGGGCATCGCATTGATTCGCTGGAAGATATTCGCGAGATGTTTTTGCACGAGGTGTGTGACGAGAATTTGGATGCATGGGATGATGGGCGCTCCATTTCTATTGTTCGTTTTACAGATCATCCGGCTGGCAGTGCTGTCGATCTCGCGCCACCCGCTTATGTGCGTTTGAAGAACGCGCCTGTTCAATTGCTTTACGCTTGTCCCAAACAGGGTGCGCATACGAGGGAGATTCTCGGTGAATTGGGTTATGATGAAGATTATGTTGACGGTCTGATCGCAAAGGGCGTGGCGAAGGAGCATCTGCACGAATATTATTTGCCACATTAAGCGAATCAACGCACAGGTACAATATAATGCGCCTGTCATTCTGAGCGGAGCGCAGCGAAGTCGAAAGAGCGGGGTACAACTGGCCGCCTCTCAGGCCAGTTCATCTTCTATCACCTATTACTCCAGGGGTAAAGATGCTTCGTCAGCCCAATGGCTTCCTCAGCATGACAGAAGCATCAGACATGCGTAACATCAATTAGGAATTGGAGAGATTATATGCCATCAGAAGAAGCAGTTGCACAGGCGAGAGAACGGGCGATTCCCGTGCTGGATGCGTGGATGGCTGGTTTTAATGCGCTGGATTTGCAGGCGTGGAAAGCGACGATGCATTTTCCACATTTTCGCCTGGCTTCGGGAATCATGCACCGATGGGAAGACTCGGATATGGATGGTGAGTTTATCGCGCGCGTGAGGACCAGTTTGGGCAATATTGGTTGGCACTATAGTGTGTGGACCCGGCGCGAGATCGTCCATTGTTCGGACGAGAAGATTCACGTTGATACGCAATTTACCCGCTACCGCGAAGACGGTTCGGTGATTGCCGCTCACGATTCGCTTTATGTTTTGACGTATGAAGATGGCAGATGGGGTATTAAAATGCGCTCCAGTTTTGCCAGATAGAGGAAGGGGTGCAATTATGAGTTACCAGAGGGAGTTCGAGAGTCGGCTGAATGTCGGCGTTGTTGGCGTGGGGTCACATTGCTACAGGAATGTTCTGCCTGCGATGCATTATCTTCCGGTGAGGCTTAAGGCTTTTTGCGATTTGAGATTGGATCTCGCGGAGGCGACTGCGGAGGAATACGGCGTTGGGGCTTGCTATGCCAGTACTGCGGATATGTATGCGGGTGAAGACCTGGATTGCGTTTTTATCTGCGTGTCTCCAGAAGCACACCCAGACCTGGCGTGCGAGGCGTTGGATGCCGGGCTGCATGTGTGGATGGAGAAGCCGCCCGCTACGCTCGCTTCTGAAGTGGAAACGATGATGCAGCATCGTGGGGATCGCGTGGTCGTTGTTGGATTCAAGAAGGCATTTATGCCGGCGACCCGGAAGGTGATTGAGTTGATGGGGACAGAGGATTGCGGTCCGCTCAGCGGACTTTCCGCAGAATATCCGATGACGATTCCCGAGGATGGAGAGCAGGTGCTCAGATCGCGCGAAGCGCCCAACTGGCTGAAGAATGGCTGCCATCCGCTTTCGCTGTTGCTCGCTGTTGGAGGAGATGTTTCGGCTGTTACTATGCACAGAAGCGATCAGGGTGGTGGTGTGTGTATTCTCGAATTTGCGAGCGGTGTGGTGGGGTCTTTCAATCTGGTTTCCGCGCGCCGGGGATGCGAGCGGTATGCATTTTGGGGGAAGCAGCATGTGGCGATTGATAAAGATCTTCGCGTGACTCTGGAACGCGGTATTCCTTTTAATTATTCAAGTACGAGAAGTTATATTCCCCCGGGTTTGGATTCTGGTGCGGTCTCATGGGAGCCTCAAGACACGCTGGGGACTCTTGAGAATAAGGCTCTTTTCACGCAGGGCTTTTACAATGAGATGCGCTATTTTTGCGATTGTGTTCTGGAAGATAGGATGGCAGAGGTCGGGTCCCTGGCGTTCGCGCTGTCTGTTATGAAGGTTTATGAGGCGGCGCTGATGTCGAGAGGGCGCAGGGTCGCGATTCCGAAATAAGGAGAGTTTATGGCTGAGCAACCCAATATTCTCTATATCTTTTCCGACCAGCATCGGGGTGATGCGATGGGGTGTGTTGGGCATCCGGCGGTTAAGACGCCGAATCTGGATCGTCTCGCGTCTGAGAGCGTTACTTATACGCAGTGCTATACCAATTGTCCGCTGTGTATGCCGTCTCGCGCGTCTATGATGAGCGGTCTGTATCCGCGCGAACACGGGTTGTGGGCAAATGATCAGGATGCCGATTATGAGGGTCCCAGTCATGTGCGCCAGGTGCGCGATGCGGGTTATCACACGGCTTTGATCGGGAAGTCACATCTCTATCTTCACGGTGGGGTGCCGGCTTCGCATAGCAGAGATCGCGTTCATGTGCTCAATGCGTGGGGTTTTGAGGATCCGCATGAGCTTCACGGTCCGATTGCTTCGGGAAGACACAGTTCGCCTTATACCGATTATCTCGATGAACAGGGTCTGTTGGAGACGCATCGAAAATTTATCAATGATTATCGCATTCCCTGGCAAAGTGGGACGCTTAAGCCCTGGGAGGAAGCTCCCTGTCCATTGCCTACCGAGGCGCATTTAGATAGTTATACGGGGCGCACGGCGGCGAATTGGATTCGCGATTACAAGGGCGATAAGCCTTTTTATTTGCAGGTTCTTTGTCCCGGTCCTCACGATCCATTTGATTCTCCGCAGGAGTACCGGGATATGTACGATCCCGGGGATATGCCGGCTGGTATTATGGATGCGCCGGGTGATCCCGTTCCGCTAAATGTTCGACGTATGCAGAGGAGCAATAATCTGTCGGGTATGACGGTTGAGCAAAAGCAGATTATGATGGTGAATTATTTTGCGAAGATTACGCTTATCGATCACTATATTGGCGAGATGCTCGACGCGCTTGAGGCGACCGGTCTGGCGGATAATACATGGGTTATTTACAATTCTGACCACGGCGAGATGCTGGGCGATCATATGTTGTATAATAAGATCGTTTTTTACGATGCGTCTGTTCGCGTTCCCCTGATTGTGCGTCCGCCGGGAGGTACGGGGGGTTGGCAAACCGGGGCGTTGACGGATGTGATTGATGTGGTTGCTTCTATTGTTGATATTGCCAATGCAGAACCTTTGCAGACCGATGGGCGGTCCTTTGTTCCACAGGTTCAAGCGGGTGCCGATGCAGGGGGTGCGCAGAGGGGGAAGGGTGCTGTTATTAGTGAGGTGTTAGGTCATACGATGGTTTTTGATGGGCGATATAAGCTCGGGGTGGAATCTGTTTCGGAGAGGCCTGTTGAACTGTATGATGTGGAGGCTGATCCGGAGGAGTTGAATAATCGGGTGAAAGATGCGGCGCTTGAATCCGTTTGTCAGGATTTGATCGAGACGCATATTGGTCCACTGCGCGACCGCTTTGATCACGATAAATATCAGCGCTGGGTAAATTTGAGGAAATGAGGAGTTTTTATGGATCGTTTGAAAGATAAGGTCGCTATTGTTACTGGTGCGGGGACGCGCGAGGTTGAGGATGAGAAGTTGAGAGGCGTGGGGAGTGCGACTGCGGTGCTTTTTGCCCGCGAAGGGGCGAGGGTAATTCTGGCGGATATTGATGAGGAAAATGCGGAGAGGACCCGGGCGGAGATTCGGGCAGAGGGTGGAGAGGCAGAGATTGTTTTGGCCGATGTTTCAAAGACGGATGAATGTCGGGCGATTGTGGATGCGGCGATTGAACACTATGGGAAATTGGATATTCTGTTTAATAATGTGGGGAGTTACGGGCCTGGCAGGGTGACAGAAGTCGAAGAAGAGAACTGGCATCGCGTGATGGACGTGGGGCTTAAGAGTATGGTTTTTTTGTGTAAGTACGCGATTCCCGAGATGGCGGCATCTGGCGGCGGTTCTGTTATTAATATTTCGTCTATTGACGGTATGCGCGCTGGCAATTCGCGCAATGTTCCATACGGGATTACCAAGGGGGGGATTATCGCGCTGACGCGGCATGCGGCGGTTCACCACGGGCGCGAAAATGTGCGCGTGAATAGCATTGCGCCCGGGCATCTTCACACGACTTTTGTGCGTCATATTTCCGAGGAGATACGAGAACGCCGCCGCAAAATTGCGCCGCTGGGCACAGAGGGCAATGCGTGGGATATTGCTTGGGCAGCGGTGTTTTTGGGTAGCGACGAGTCGCGCTGGATATCGGGGGTGGTTTTGCCCGTGGATGCCGGGCTTTTCGCGGGGTCGCCGCTGTCGATGTATGACAATTTGAATGAAGAATAGTACTACAACGCGGAATTTTTTCGCAGGAGGTCGGGAAAAGGATTTCCCTCCTACGACATGCCTGTTGTTGGAGCGGCATCCCTGCCGCGATCACAAAAAAGGAGTTCTTATGGCTTATAAATTTCAACCCGGCAAGATGTATCGCATGCCCACGCATTTCGGTCCGCTTATGGGACCCCGGCAGGGGCCAGATGGTCGCAAATTTGAATGTGTGGATAATCCGAAGAATACTTCGGTTTCGGTGTCTTTTCTTTCAAATGCGGAGCAGCTTAAAGCGCTTTTGCCCGAGTGTTTTGAACTCGGTGGGGAGCCTGTGGTGTCGGTGTATGCCAATTATATGAAGGAAATTGAATGGCTGGCAGGGCGCGGTTACAATATTCTGGGTGTTTCTTTTCCGGCGGTGTTTAAGGGGGCGAGAGACCATGTTCGCGGGCCTTTTCTTTCTGTGCTCTGGGAAAATCTGTGTGACCCGATTATTACCGGGCGCGAGGAACTCGGGTTTTCGAAGATCTATTGCGAGATGCCCGAGCCGCGTATTACGAGCAGTGAAGCGCAAGCTGTTGCGGGGTGGTTGGGGTTCAATTTTCTGGATATTTCGGTGGCTAATCTGAGGCCAAAATCCGAAAATTCGACGCCTGCAAAAGGCGGTGGTGCGAAAGTCGATGGGACGCTTCACTACAAATATATGCCCCGGACGGGGGAATGGGGTACGGAGGATATTGCGTATCCGGTTATTACGCCTGCACAGGGGGGGCACCGAAAAGTTGAGGAACACCTGATCGGCGATGGGTGTATTACGTGGAACCGCGCGCGTTGGGAAGATTTGCCTACGATGTACAATATTGTCAATGCGCTGGCTGATCTGGAGGTTGTGGAGTATTTGGGCGGGTCGCTTACGCGCACGGTTGGTGGCAAGGATTTGAGCGATCAGCGCATTCTGTGTTAATCCGCAGATGGACGCAGATGGACGCAGATAAATGCAGATGGGCGCAGATGGACTGATTGCTGGGGCTAATGCACCATGGTCGCTCCGCCCGATATGCTGATTGCCTGTCCGGTCATGTAATCGCCATCGGATGAAGCCAAAAATGCAGCTACGTTTGCAACATCTTCTGGCTGTCCAATGCGTCCGAGTGGGTTGTTCTGAGAGGAGCGTTCGACCATTCGCGCTCTGAAGTCTTCGATTGATGTCCCGCTGGGCTTTAGTCCGCTGGCTATGCCGTGCAGGCGTTCGGTTTCAATCAGGCCGGGGCAAATTGCGTTGACCTGGATGCCGTAGGGTCCCATTTCCTGGGCGAGGCATTGCGTGAATCCGATGACGGCAAATTTTGAAGAGCAATAGGCCGCGAATCTGGCGATTCCGCGCAGTCCCGAGGTTGATGAGATGTTGATAATTTTGCCCCCGTTGTTCCGTTTGATGAGGTGGCGGACAACGGCGCGGGAACACAAGAAGGTGCCTTTGACATTTACGCGCTGAACGTGGTCAAAGACGTCTTCTTCTAATTCGGCAACGGGTACGCGGTCTGGTCCGGCAGGGGCACCCGCGTTGTTGACGAGGATGTCGATTTTGCCAAAGCGCGCGAGTGCTGCTTGTACCATTTGTTCGACTTGCTCTGCGCTGGTGACATCGGCTTCTGTTGCGAGAACCCGTCGTCCCATTGCTTCGATTTCTTCGGCAACCGCGGGCAATCCAGCCCAGTCGCCGCGGGCATTTGCATTCAGATCACAGATTGCGATATCGGTGCCTTCTCGCGCAAAGCGCAGCGCAATTGCGCGTCCGATACCGTGTTCGCCACCCGCACCGGTTATCAGGGCGACTTTGTTTTTGAGATTGGACATATCCTTCCTTTCAGATGAAGTTGATGATGTCTATTATAACAAGCCTTGGGGAAGAACGCAACAAGACCGAAAGTATCCGCAGATGGCGCAGATGGGCGCAGATGAAAATCAGAAGTAGGGGCAGTGTCCCCTGCGTGTCCGTCAAAAAGGAATCTTTATGGAATACACTGTTTTGTCAAAGACTGGCTCGACGCGTGGCACGGCTTATGGGATGAGCAATAAAATTATTACGCACGAGGGCAAGACGCATGTGGTGTGGCTGGATCAGATTCACAAGACGTATGTGGCAACATATTGTCACGAGGCGAAGGCGTGGAGCGATCCCGTTTTTGTGGCGGATGGGGTTGATAATCACGCGGGTGCGGCGATGACAATGGATTCAAAGGGGTTTCTCTATCTCGCATTTGGTCCGCATCACAATCCGATGCAACACGCGGTGAGTGCATATCCCAATGATACGTCCAGGTGGAGAATGCTTTCTCCTTTTGGCGGTGTGAATGCGACTTATCCCAGTCTGGTATGTGATGCGCGCGATGTGTTGCACGCGTGTTATCGGGGGGCATATCAGCGGGAGCGGCCCTGGGGTCTGTTTTATCAGAAGCGGTCTGTGGATGGGGATTGGTCTGTGCCAGTGAAGTTGGTCGATCCTCAAGGACCGCCGGCTTATGTACACCTCGAGAATTGTATCCATATTGAAGGGGATGTGCTGTATTTGTCTTTTCACCTGGCGCGGAGCAATGAGGATAATCCGGGAGATACAAAGGGCCGCGGTTTTGGCATTATGCGGTCGCGCGATTGGGGTGAGACATGGGAGACTGTGGCGGGTGAGGTGCTGGACTTGCCCGTGACGCCAGATTCTCCGTGTGTGATTGAATACAGCGATGGGTTCGATATTCGCATTGGCAATGTGGTGGCTTGTGCGGGCGATGTGGTACTTTTTACATTGAATCGACGAGAGGGCGAGTTTGAGGAGACGTTTTTGTATCGCTGGCAAAAGGGAAAGTGGGAGCGCAAGTCTTTTTTGCCTTTGGCTGAGAAAGTTTTTGGGCGGTGTGCGATGTCAGACCGGTGTGTGTTGAGTGTGTCAAAGGATGGTGTGCTGTACGCGGCGGGCGTGGTGTGTAAGCGCGGCGGGCATTGGGCCGATCCGACAAATGCTATTGTGTTGTTTGTATCGCGGGATGTGGGGGAGACCTGGCGGGCATACCGGGTTTCGCCGGAAGATGAGACGGTATCGGATTGGTTGCCGAGTTTGGAGCGTTGCGCTACTCACGAGAACGAGATCGGGGTTCCCCAGCTTTTGTACACGCACGGTGAAATAGGTGAGGGGTGTAGTCCGGATATCGATACGGAGATTCGGCATGTGTTTTTGGATGAGGTTGCCGAGCGCGAAAATGCACTGGTGGATCGCGCTGTATCGGGATTGGCAGATGTTGCCCGGTTGCCATTTTCCAGGGCGCAATGGCAAAAGGTACGGGGGCAAATTGAAAAACAGAGACGGCAATATGTTGCTTTGCGCGATGTGTCGGTAGGATATGATGTCGAGCCACCTCTGGTGTTTGTGCCGGGGGATGTGCCCGAGGGCGAACAGCAGCTATTTGCGCTGAGTGACGCCAGTATTGCGCGGCCAGATGCCGATGATGAGTTGGCTTTTTTGCCGGCGAGTGCTCTTGCGCGTTTGATTGAGCAGAGAGAGATTTCTCCGGTTGAGTTGACGCGGTTGTATCTGGATCGCCTTGCGCGTTATGGGGAGAAGCTGAAGTGTGTGGTAACGCTGACAGAAGATCTGGCGATGGAACAGGCAAAAGCCGCTGAGACGGAGATTGCAAGAGGCGATTATAGAGGTCCGTTGCACGGTATTCCCTGGGGCGCGAAAGATTTGTTGAGTACAAAGGGTATTCGCACAACGTGGGGTGCCACGCCGTTTAGAGATCGGGTGCCGGATGAGGATGCGAGTGTGGTTGAAAAATTGAGAGAGGCGGGTGCTGTGCTGGTCGCCAAGTTGTCGCTCGGTGCGCTGGCGTCGGGACCGACGTGGTTTGAGGGTATGACGCGCAATCCGTGGGATACCGAGATGGGATCGAGTGGGTCGTCAGCCGGGTCCGGCGCGGCAACGGCGGCGGGATTGGTGGGGTTTAGTATCGGGTCTGAAACGCAAGGTTCTATTGTTTCGCCAGGTCACACATGCGGTGTGGTGGGGTTGCGCCCGACGTATGGGCGGGTGAGTCGTTATGGGGCGATGGCGCTGAGCTGGACAATGGATAAATTGGGGCCTATGTGCCGCAGCGTGGAGGATTGTGCTGCGGTGTTTTACGCGATTTGTGGACCGGATGGGAAAGATCGCTCGGTGGTGGATGCGCCGTTTAACTGGTGTCCCGATGTGGATTTATCCGGGTTGCGGATTGGGTATCTGGCGTCTGAGTTTCAGAAAGAGGCAGATGGCGAAGATCCCACTGGTGTTTATGCCGCTGCGCTGGACGTGATGCGCGGTTTGGGCGCTGATTTACAACCCGTTTTGTTGCCGGATTATCCGACGGATGCGATTGCGATGGTGCTGCGGGTTGAGGCTTCCGCGATGTTTGACGATGCAATGCTGCGCGGAGAACTGGATGTGATGACGGAATCGGATAAGAGTTCGTGGCCCAATACTTTTCGGGCGGCGCGCGCGGTGACGGCTGTGGAGTATTTGCGGGCGCAGCGTTTGCGTGCTCTGTTGATGCGCGATGTGGCGCAGGTGATGCAAAACTGGGATGCGGTGCTGGTGCCGCGCGGTGGAAGAACGAGTTTGGTTGCGACTAATTTGACGGGACATCCCGCGGTTATTTTGCCGTGTGGGTTTGCCGAGGGTACGCCGAGAGGGTTGACTTTTTTGGGCAATTTGTACGATGAAGCGAGGATTCTCGCTGTTGCACGAGCTTATGAACAGGCTACCGATTGGCACGCGATGCATCCGATAGTATGAAAGAACCGCGAATCAGCGGAGCGGGGTACAACTGCGCCGCTTCCCAGGCCAGTTCATCAATGAATCAATGAAGCAGGTAGTGTACATGAAAGCCGTCATTGCGGCATGTTTTTAGCCGCAATCCAGAGGTTTTGGGTGGCGGGGTTCGTCTATTCGTTCAGTACAGATAAGAGGAATTGGCCGTAGCTGTTTTGGGCCATTGTTTGTGCGAGTTGTTCGAGTTGTGCGGCGTCGATGTATCCCCGGCGATAGGCGATTTCTTCAATGCACGCTATTTTGAGGCCCTGGCGTTCCTGAATTGCCTGGACAAAACCCGATGCCTGGTGAAGCGATTCAAATGTGCCGGTGTCGAGCCAGCAATACCCGCGGCCAAGCAATTCGACTTCGAGTTGCTTGCGTTTGAGATATTCTTCGTTTACATCGGTGATTTCGTATTCTCCCCGCGCCGAGGGCGTGAGGTTACGGGCAATGTCAACGACCTGATTGTCGTAAAAATAGAGGCCGGGAACGGCGTAGCGCGATTTGGGATGTTCGGGTTTTTCTTCTATGCCAATGACGCGGCCTTTGCTGTCAAATTCGATGACGCCATATCGCTCGGGGTCGGTTACTGAATATCCGAAGATGAGACCGCCTTTGGTGAGTTGTCCTGCTCGGTGTAATATTTCGCCGAGTCCGTGGCCGTAGAAGATGTTGTCGCCGAAGATTAAGCAGACGGGGTCGGTGCCTATAAAATCGCTTCCGATCACAAATGACTGGGCAACGCCTTCGGGGCGCGGTTGTTCGGCATAAGTGATGTTGAGGCCGAGATAGGAGCCGTCATTGAATAAACGCCGATAGAGAGGCAGGTCGTGGGGGGTGGAGATGATCAATATATCTCGGATGCCGGCCAGCATGAGGACGGAGAGGGGATAGTAGATCATGGGTTTGTCGTAAACGGGCTGGAGTTGCTTGCTGACCACGCGCGTGATGGGATAGAGGCGGGTGCCAGCCCCACCTGCGAGTAAGATGCCTTTCATATATGTCTCCTGATGTTTGGGCGTTTAATATGGATGCTGGTAGGGGATATTGTCAAGTGGTAGAACACATGAGTTGGTTGTTGGTTCAACTTTTGAGGAAGAATAAAATAACAGACGAGTCAACGAATCTAATGAAGTAGGTAATAGTACACGAAAGCCGTCATTGCGGCATGCTTAAAGCCGCAATCCAGAGGTTTTGGGTGGTTGAGCGGGGTTCGTCTATTCGTCTATGAACTGGCCTGAGAGGCGGCCAGTTGTACCCCGCTCCGTCTATTCGTCTATTCGCGTTTTGCAAGGAGGTGAAAATGAGCGATAAAGGGTATGCGAATCCCGAGTTGTTGATTTCGCCGCGGGATTTGTATGAGAGGGCTGCCGATGTCTGTATTGTGGATACGCGGCCGACACATGCTTATGTTGCAGGGCATATTCCGGGTGCGCTTCATCTGGATCTTTATTCAATCAGCCTGAACGATACCCGCGAGCAGGCTTTTGAGGCGTTTATGTGGATGCTCGGTTATTTATTCGGCAATCGGGGTATTGGCACGGATAAGACGGTGGTCTGGTATGAAGATGATTCCGGGGTGCGCGCGGCGCGCGGTTTGTGGATTTGTGAATATCTGGGCCATCGCGATGTGTGTGTGCTGGATGGGGGGTGCAATGCGTGGCAGGCCCAGGGCTATGAGTTGACGACGGATTGTGAGGAGGCTGAGGCTGCGGAGTTTGTCACAGCCGCGGTGCCGGGGCGTCACATGGGGGCAGATGTCTTAAATGGTCTTTTGGGACGCGAGGATGTTGTGCCTCTGGATACGCGGGGTGACGATGAGTATTTCGGGCGCAATGTGCGGGCTGCGCGAGGGGGTGCTATTCCAGGTGCTGTGCATGTTGAGTATGTGAACAATCTGGATGAGACGGGGGCGTTTAAGCCAGCGGATGAATTGCGGGCGATGTACGAGGCTGTGGGGATTTCGCCCGATAAGGAAATCGTGCCTTACTGACAGGGTGGGTACCGCTCTTCCCACACGTACCTGGCATTGCGGTTGCTGGGTTATGAGAAGGTCCGAAATTATATCGGGTCGTGGAAAGAGTGGGGTGACCGGCTGGATTTGCCGGTCGAAGTGCCTGAGGAATAGGTTTTTTTCAGATTGGAGATCATTTCATGAATCACAATAATCGCCCCAATGTTCTCATTTTAATGACCGATCAGCACCGCGCGGATTGGATGACGTGTGCCGGCAATAATACGGTGCCTACGCCGATGATAGATCGCGTGGCTGCGCGGGGGGTGCGGTTTGAGAATGCTTATTGTCCCTATCCGGTGTGTACGGCTTCGCGGATGTCGCTGTTGACGGGTTTGTACGCACACAATACGGGGGCAATTAACAATAGTGATCGGCTGGATTGGCGGTATCGCACGGTGGCACATCATTTTGCGGATCACGGATATTTGACGAGTTTGATCGGCAAGATGCATTTTAACGATGCACATAATCACGGGTTTGCGTCGTATTTGTCGATTAACGATTGGTTGATGTATTTGGGCCCGAAGGTCGGGCATTATGCGAATGAGATTGCCAATCACGCGATAGGCGAGGGGTTTTTCAATTCGGTTTTTGATACGGGAAGTGGGTTTCCCGATGTGTCGGTGCTGTGGGATGACGCAAGTCCGTGGGCGGGCAATGTGGCGCGGTGGGATTTTTCGAGTACGGCTTCGCCGCTCGATGCCGAGGATCATCTGGATATGTTTGTGGCGCGCGAATCTGTGAAGTTTATGCGCGAATATCGCGATCAGCCGTTTTTTCTGGTGGCGAGTTTTATGAAGCCCCATCCACCTTTTTACCCGCCTCGCGAATGGGCAGAGCAGTTTCCGCCGGGATCGATAGATATGGCGGAGGTAGGGGATATCACGCAATATCCAGGGCATATACAACAACGGATTGATAGAACTCAGGGAATGGGTGAAAAGCGGCTTCGGGCGCATAAGGCGGGGTATATGGGCAATCTATCTTTTGTCGATTATTGCATCGGGCATGTGCTGGATGGACTGGAGGAGTTGGGGCTGGTGGATGATACGATTGTGGTCTATACTTCGGATCACGGCGAGATGGGCGGTGATCACGGGTTGTATCAAAAGTTTTGTCTGTTTGAGCCTGCGGTGAAAGTGCCTTTGATTGTGAGTTGTCCTTCTCGTTTTCCAGAGGGGCAGGTGGCTTCTGCGTTGACCGAATATTTTGGGCTATATCCCACGCTTTCAGAGTTGTGTGGGTTGTCGTTGCCCGATCGGACGACGCTGGTGGATTTTGATGGGGCTTGTGAAGTGATGGATGCGAAGAGTTTTGCCCGTATTGTGCGCGATCCCGATACCCCAGGTCCCGATGCTGCGTTTTCCGAGCACGGGTTGCGCTCTCATGTGCCCCAATATATGGTGCGGGCTGAACGGTTTAAGTACGTTTATAATGATGGGGGTTCGGGGCATGAATTATACGATTTGGAAAATGATCCGGGCGAGTGTATCAATTTGATTGACAATCGAGATTTTGCAGGTATTTGCGCGGATTTGCAGGAGCGATTGTTCGCGTGGTACGATCCAAATTCCAATTCTTATCGCGAACGGTGAGATTGAGGTATTGGAGGGGACTATGGCAGATCGAAAAACTATTTTGATGCAGGCGATGCGCGGGGATATAACTGTTGATGAGGCAGTGGAGAAATTGGGGATTTCGCGCAGGTCGTTTCTGGATTTTCAACGGCGGTTTTTGCGCCAAAAATTGCCCAACGCGCAGGAGACGGTCAAAGCACCGGTGGATCAGCCGGTGACGGTGTTGCGCGACCGGTGGGGTGTGGCGCATATCGAAGCGGCTTCGATGGCGGATTGTTTTACTGCGCTGGGATATGCTATGGCGCAGGATCGGCTGTGGCAGATGGATTATATGCGGCGGTTGGCACATGGGCAGTTGTCGGAGATTTTGGGGGTTGATTATCTGGCGCAGGATCGCTTGCATCGAACGATTGGTTTGACGCGCGCGGCACAGGGGGCGGCTTCGGCGATGTCGGATGAGGTGAAGATGGTGTTGCAGTCGCTGGGCGGCGGTATTAATGCGTGGATGGAAGCGATGGGGGATCGGCGTTGTGTCGAGTTTGATTTGCTGGATTACGATCCCGCGCCGTGGACGGTGGTGGATTCGATTGCGATATGGAAATGGCGGTGGTGGATGCTGACGGGGCGGCTGAGTGCGGTTGCGGTGAATGAGGCGGCCAAACGCCATTTGCCTCCCGATTTGTTCGATTTGTTTTTGACTACAGAGGCTTCAGAAGAGACCATTGTTCCGTCTGATGAACCGGCTGGTGTGGGGGGATACGATACGGGGATTGGCAGCAATAATTGGGTGATTGGAGGCGAGCGGACAGAGAATGGCAAACCCGTGCTGGCAACGGATCCGCACAATGATGTGAGTTTGTGCAGGCAGTGGTATCAGGCGCAGGTGCGGGCACCGGGTATGGATGCGGTGGGCGCGTTTTTTTTGGGGACGCCGGGTATTTATCTGGGGCATACGCGCGATACGGCGTGGGGCGTGACCAATCACTCGGCTTCGGTGCGGGATTTGTACGTTGAAGATGTGTCGGCAGAAGATGAGAATTTGTACCGGGATGGCGATGCATGGCATGCGTTTGAGGTGGAGGAGCAGGCGATTCCCGTGCGCGATGCCGCAGCGGATGTGTTGATGATTCGCCGATCTCGTCGCGGCCCGGTTATCAATGAGTTTGTGCCTGCGGTAGATGAGGGTGAGCAACCCGTGCTGTCTATGCGCTGGATAGGGTCTGAGGCGACTACGGGATTTGAGGCGATGCTGGGGCTGATGCGGTCAAAAAATGTCGCGCAGGTTTTGGATGCGCTCGCCCAATGGCCGATGCCCATTTTGAATTTTGTGTTTGCCGATTCCGATGGGCGGCTTGGATATCACGCGGTTGGGCATGTGCCAAAGCGCAAGGTGGGGGATTTTGGATTCCGTGATCCGGATCACGAATGGGGCGCGCCGCATGCTTTTGACGAGTTGCCGCATCTGGTGGATCCCGAGCGCAATTGGGTGGCGACGGCAAATAATCCGCCGTGGGGTGGTCGCGGTCCTTATCTGTCGCTGGGTTCGTGGTCGGAGGGGTATCGGTTTCGGCGGATTAAGGCGCGTATTGAGGAATTGGAGACGCATACACAGGAGAGTACGGGTGCTATTCATGCCGATGTCGTTCACGGGCGAGGGGAAGATCTGGCGCCGATAGTTGCAGATATTGCACTGAGAGCGGGAAATAAACGCTTGCGCGATCTGGGTGAGTTATTGCGCGAATGGGATGGCGCGTATTCGGTTGATTCGGTTTCAGCTACGGTGTTTACGGCTTTTTGGGAGCACTGGGTGCGTAGGGTGGTGCGGGTTCGGTTTCCCGACGATGTGGTTCAATTGGTGGTGGGGCGGGGTGGCAGTGTGGCGCGGCAGGTGTTGACGGGCCAGGCGTTGGGGTGGACGCCGGACGATTGGGATCTGGATGGGGAGGTGCATGCGGCATTGGGCGACGCGCGCGATTGGTTGCGCCGACGCGTGGGTCCGCGCAAATCGCAGTGGCGCTGGGGAAGGTTGCACACTGTAACTTTTCGGCATCCCTTGAGTGATGGTGGGGCGTTGTCAAAGATGTTTGATGTGGGACCTTTTGAATCGTCGGGGAGTACGGGAACTGTGCGCGCGACGGGGTATAATTTTGGCAAGCTGTTTGAGGTTGGGTCGCTTTCGACCTATCGGATGGTGGTGGATATGAGCAATCCGGCGCAGAGTGTGGCGACGGCGGCAGGCGGACAGTCGGGGCATCCGCTCAGTCCAAATTATCGTACGCAGTCCGAATTGTGGGCTGCCGATGAGTACCATCCGCTGCTGATGGATTGGGAAGATATAGTGGGGAATTTAGAGAGCAGATTGGAGCTGAATCCTTAAAATATATCGGAATGCATTCTTATGGTTACGCTTCCTGAAATTTTGGCCTCTGAAATAGACGAAATTGCAGAATATTTGACGAATCTATTTCGTCAGGCGGCCAATCGAGTCAATACCCGTTTCAGTCCAGAAAGGTTGGTCAAGCAGCCTCGTGATATTGAACCTTTGCCTGAGGATCGAAGACAACTCTCCAGCTATCGAACTCGTATAGGAACTATGCTGGAGTATGCGTTGAGTACGGAGGCAGTGCATTTGCTCAAAGAGAGATATGGGGATCAGTACTTTTTGACATTTTCTGTCGCACATGAATACCCTGACTTCTATTTTCGCGATCAGGCATTGTCTATCTTGTTGCGGATAGAAATGAAAGCGGTTGATGCTGACTCCGATGAACAGGCGGCACGCTTCAGTACGCCAACGGTACAGATCAATTCTGAAGAAGATTTGCTTTTGCTAATAGGTTGGGAGTGGCGGAATTTAATACAAAGACAAAAAATAATCGGTGAATACCCTCACATTTTTGCCTGCTGCATCATTCCTGCTGGCGAAATTGCGAAGGAACGCGATATCCGGTTAGAAATAACGGGTGGTAAAGTTGAAGACGGGCACGTATATGTTCCTAGCTCCCGAACAGGTAACTATGTACCCGATCCGGGAAATTATGGAAAGTTATGGAGAATTATTCATCCATCGCGTCGGAATCCGGATATATTGAGCAAATCTATGAAAGATTTTTTGCAATTTCTAAAAGAAATTGATGATCGTTCAAATAGAAATCGCCTCTGAAATGAATCTGATTCAATTTTTATTCGGACACAGGTTCTCCCGAATATGCGCCTCTGCTGTTTTGAGCGTTTCCTCGCCTTCCTCTAAAATCATTCTGCTTCTTTCGCGGCAATTGATAAAATGTTTCCAGGCCATTTTGTATGTGGTAACAATTTCGTGTTGAACAGATAAAGGGGGAAGTGGAATTTTTAGACTCAGAATAGCAGATTGATTGACGCGAGGTCTTCCAACACCAGTAATTTGATATACAATTTGACCAAAAATAATATCACTTCTCAACAAGAAGGCCAGGTATTCTTTATCAATTTGCCATTTTACTGTTGGTAATATTTTAGAGGCTTCTTCTGATAGGTCTGGATCGTCTATCGCGCTTTCAAGAGTGCAAAATATCAAGCATTCGGAAGAAGCAAATCCTTCATTTTCATCATCTCGAATTAGAACGCATTTACGCAATTCAGGTCGCAATTTGGAAAAAAGGATATCTCCCTCACGGTACAGGCGGACGTTACTTTTTATCTGTCTTCCCAGCATTTGAGACACCGTATATTCTCCTTTATCCGGAACTATGTTCGCAAGCCCGATATAGTTCCAAATTTCGTCGGGGTCTTGCTTGGCGGGAATGGCTGTTATATTACGCGTAATGACAAGCTCTGCTAATTTGGGTGTGGGATAAATAGAACGGTTGAGTATTTCTTCCGCAATTTTACGAGAAGGATGGTGAAATGGAACATCTAGCCTGATTCCTTGCTCCGTATTTTTAAATTGATCGGGAGAGCATATAAATATCTTTGGAGCTAAGTGTGTAAGTGCCTGTTCTCCATGTGCGAGATAGTTGATCCAATTTTTCAGAATAAAGGGCAGTTCATCCTGCATCTCAGGTTGTCCGTTATCATCTCGATGTTCTGCATATAGTGGGTCTCCATTGGCTTTCCGTCCCACATGCTCTGCGTGTGCCATAAAAATAGGAGGCTGAGTTTCATTGACATCCTGTTTTTTATGCAAAAATAGTATGGATGCTTTTGCTGTTGCATAGGGCATGAACGTCACATCTGGCAGACTTACTACTGCCTCAATAATAGATTGGTGCATGATTAACTGACGTACATCCGTATTGGTTTTGCCATTTAGGATACTATCATCAATAACAATGCCCAGTCGTCCGCCAGGTTTCAGCCAATTCAGACAGCGTTCAATAAAAAGAGCACCTCTACGTCTGGAAGTTTTATTTTTTCCAAGCTCGTACTGAGATAGAGAAGTTAGATCGGAAAAATCACTTCCAAAAGGCGGATTGGTTAAAATCAAATCTATGCTATTGGGTGGGACAATTTCGTTTAAATGATCTGAAAAAGCGAGTGATCCACCATCCCTGAGATGATAAATCGTTCCTCGCCCATCTCCATGCATGAGCAGGTTCATTTGTGCAGTCCAGGCCATTCTTCTGTCAATTTCCAGCCCAATCAATTGGGACTTATTCTCTCTATGCTTTCTCATGTAGGAAGCGGTTTCAATGAGAAAACCACCGCTTCCGCAGGCAGGATCACAGATTACTTGATCCGGACGAGGTTTCATAAATTCAACCATGAAGTGGACAACTTGACGGGGAGTAAAGAATTGTTGATTGTCGGATTTATCAAAGGTGTTCCGAATCAATTCTTCATATACAACTCCTTTTATATCCTCTGAAAGGTTAGAAAGTTGTATGTCTTGTAACAATTCAACTACGGTCACCATAGCCTTTTTGTCATCACTCAATTCTCGGTGTCCATTTGTGAACACATCGGGTAGTTGTTCAATGGCTTGACGATAAAGCAAGGTTATTCTTTCATAGGTTTCCTCAAAAGATTCTCCTGGAATCCGCAAGAAAGATGTCGTATTGCGATTGGATGATAAATTTTTTCGTTCATCATAAAGTTTACAGTACAACAATTTAGAAATTTCTTCAAAGCGTTCTAGCAAACCGCCCCCCATAGAGTCTCGAAAAGCACTGCTCATTTGGCGAATCAACAGGCGAAAGGCACGGATATCTAACTGTGGGGGTGTAGGGGAAATGGGGAAAAGCGTAGGTTGAATGACTGATGGGGTAACTGTTGGCATTCGAGTTTGATAGACCGTTCCTTGTTCACGCACAAGTTCCATCATCCGGTCCAGTGAATAAAGACGATAGCCATTTATTGGATGCCGTTCAGCGACGAGTTTTCCCGATTTATCCCAATTGCGGAGGGTCGTAGAAGTAACGCCAAGAAGCTTTGCCGCTTCTTTTATCGTGAGGTATTCTGATTGTTTATTCACAGGAAGCCTTTCGGGGTTTTGCAAGGTTTGAACATTATAAAAGTAATGTTTGCTTAGTATAGCGTATTTTATACGAGTGTCAAGTAAATTTACCGAGTTTTTTAATTCCGGCTTTGTCCAAAAATGGACTATGCTCTGAAAATGATCCTTTATATGGCACGGTGTTTGCAGTAGTGACGTAGTGCCAAATATGAGTCGTTTTTTGGTCGTTTTTTGGTCGTTTTTTTCAATAGCAGGACATTTTTTTCACTTTCACACTGTGAGGAGTTTTGAGATATGAAATTGACGCTTTCAATTCCGCGTTCTCGTCCGGCGCATCTGGCGAGCTTTTCCGCCCCAGAGGGATGTGAAGCACCGTTGTTGCAGTTGAAGGGTAGAGGTGAGGTGCTGATTGCCGAGCGCGATCCGTCTGCGCCTGTGTATCACGTCAATCTGCCCGCGCTGGGCGGGGGTGAGGAAGCGAGTTTTGAGGTATTGGCATTGGATAGTGCAGATGCGGCTGCGGGGATTTCGTCGTACGATGCAGATGGCAAACTCAGTGTTTCTCTGTCGGGTTCGCCATTTATGACGTTTCACCATACGACGGATTATCCCAAGCCGGTTATCAATCCGATTTTGACGCCGAATGGAACCAATATGCTGCGCGAGCCAATGGCGGCATGGGGGGAGGGGGAACACCCCTGGCAGCGGGGTTTGACTTTGATGCAGGGCGCTATAAATGGAGTGGATTGCTGGAACGAGCGGCCCAATCAACCGGGATATGGGCGCACGGCGCAGGATGATATTTCTATTTCGCACAATCCCCTGTCCCTGGTGATCGCTTCGGAAAATACGTGGTATGAGGGCGACCGCGCGCTGATGAGCGATAGTCGTTCGTATCGGCTATACGATTCGGGACGAGATGCCGCGGTTATGGATATTGCGCTTACGCTCAAGGCTTCTCACGGGGCTGTGACGATTGGGGATACGAAGGAGGGTGGATTTTTGTGTATTCGCGTGAATCCGTCGATGGATGCCAATGCCGATGGGCAGATGCGCAATGCCTATGGCGCGACGGATGAGACGGGGTGCTGGTCGCTGCCTTCTCACTGGATGGATTACTACGGTCCTGTGGACGATGAGGTGGCGGGGTTTGCCATTTTTGATCATCCGCAGAATTTCCGATATCCAACCACATGGCATGTGCGCGGTTATGGGTTGTTTGCGCCCAATTGCTGGATGTTCAAACCCGATCACCTTATGCCCGAAGGCGAGTCAATGACGTTTCGCTGGCGCGTGATTGTTCACACAGGAGATACGGCGCAGGCCGATATTGCAAATCGCTTTTTGGATTATGTGGATGGACCGCGTGTGGTATGGGCATAGATTGCAAAAAAATGATCTTAGATAGGTTGACGATAGCTAACTGACTGGTTATTTTTTTAAATGTTAGGAGGGGTCAGATGGCTTTTCAAGAAGATGTTATTGTTGACGATGTAGAAGAGGATTCGTCTGAAGAAATCATACCTTTTGAATACTCTATAACGAGTTATGGTGCTGATTTCACTATTGATGGTTTGGTCAGCCGACTTCGACGGGGTGATATTTTTGTGCCATCTTTTCAACGTGCGTTCGTTTGGGATGAGGAAACAGCGTCGAGATTTGTGGAGTCTTTATTACTTGGTCTGCCCGTACCGGGCATATTTCTGTCAAGAGAAGAAGATACAAAAAGATTAATCATTGTTGATGGACAACAACGATTAGTGAGTCTTCGTTCGTTTTATGATGGAAAATTTGCTGATACAGAAAAAACATTTGCACTGACAGGATTAGGGAAAAAGTCACATTTTTTAGGCAAAACTTACGAGTCACTCGAACCCGAAGACCGCCGCAGACTTGACGATGCTATTTTGCATGCGACTATTATTCGCCAGGATAAGCATTCGGATGATAATAGCAGTGTTTATCAGGTCTTTGAGCGGCTAAACATGGGCGGCAAGCATTTGCAGCCACAGGAAATTCGAGTGGCGATGTACCATGGTGCGTTTAATGATTTGTTGCAAGATCTCAATTGTAACCACACATGGCGCAAGCTCTACGGCAAGGTTAGCAATAGAATGAAAGATCAGGAACTTATTCTCAGATTTCTAGCTATGTACTTCGATAGAAAAAATTATAAGAGTCCCTTGAAGCAATTCTTGAATAAGTACATGGGGAGTAACAGGAACCTGACAAGACAGTCAGAAGGAGAAATCAGGTCAGTATTTGAGAACACGATGGAAACGGTTCACATTCAGTTGGGTCCGAACGCATTCAAGCCATCGAAAGGAAGATTTATAGCGGCAGTTTTCGATTCCGTCGCTGTGGGCATCGCGGATAGGTTAGAACAAGGTGCTATTCTAAATGATAAAGAACTAAAGGCAGCTTATGATGCTCTTATGGAAAACGAGGATTACCGTCAAACAACTTTTGGAGGCACTGCACAGACGAGGATAGTTAATCAAAGGCTTACCCTGGCATAGGTTGAATTCTTTCCAAAGCCCTAACATGGAGCGGATATTACAATTGCTTGGGGCCTTTAATTCCACCGACGAACTGAAATCATTGACTGAAGGCGAACCAAAGGACGCTATTGACGGTATCAAGGCGAACAGAGATCTCATAGCACATGGCGAAAATGTAGGCATCACTTATACAACGATTCAGCGCTATTATCAGAATGCCCTAATGGTGGTCGAGTTAATTGAAGATCAATGTAACTCTTGAAACCATATATCACAGTACTGGCGTGTGATTGTTCACATAGGGGATACGGCGCAGGTCGATATTGTAAAATTTACTAACGCGAGAAGGAACGGGATATGTCTGTCACAGACCGATCACAAGATACGGATAGGCACATTGGGCGGCTTGAAGGCATCGTAGAGCAAATGGTTAAAGACCAGGCCGAGTATAGACAAGACATGCGTGCCGTATCAGATCGCATCATAGATCAAATGGTTAAAGACCAGGCTGAGTATAGACAAGATATGCGTGCCATATCAACTCGTATAGATAATACGACAAACCGTATAGATAAATTATTATATTGGCAATTGGGACTCTTGTCAGTGATTATCGGCGGTATAATCGGTATCTATTTCAAATGATGATAAAGAGTCCTCCGACATAGAAATTTTAATTTATTTTACGTCATGTGTGACTTCAAGATTAGAGGTCATAAGAGCACTGTCATTCTGAGCGGAGCGCAGCGGAGTCGAAGAATCTGCTGCCTCAACAGTGTGCATGGGTAACAGATGCTTCGTCAGCCTAGCGGGTGTTGGGCGCAGAAGATTCATTGCGCCCGCCTCAGCATGACATGGTGTAGTAGCACATTTATTTTAAAGTCACACATCACGTTTTATTTTTTAAGCCTCGAGATATCTCGAGGCTTTTTTTATTGGGGTATGGAGGAAGGTTGCGATTTTGTCGCGTATTTGGTCGCGCACTTTGCGAAATACGCGCATTCGCTCTTCTTCTGTGCCCTGGGCATCGGCGGGGTCTTCAAAGGGCCAATGGCGCGTGTTTTTGGCACCTGGGAAGATTGGACAATTTTCTTTGGCGTTGTCGCAAACGGTGATGACGAGATCAAAGTCTCGATTGAGATAGAGGTCGATGCCGTCGGATGTGTGGTGGGATATGTCGATGCCGATTTCACGCATGGCGCGAATGGCCAGTGGGTTGACTGTTGTGGGGCTGACGCCTGCGCTATAGGCGTCGTAAGTGCCATTGCTCAGATGGCTAAATAGTCCTTGTGCCATTTGGCTGCGGCAGGAGTTGCCCGTGCAGAGGATGAGTACGCGGTTCATAGAATTAGGAATTAAGAATTAGGAATTAAGAATTACAAGCAGACTCTTCATCCTAGTTCATCGCGGCAAAGGAGACTACCCATATCAATCTTACTTGCGATTGTCATTGCGGCAGGGTTTTAGCCGCAATCCAGAAGGTTTTGCTGTTCATGTCTATATGGGGCATGACTTACGCCACGATGCAATAGACGCCTGCTTCAAGTTTTAACAACAACCTTTGGCGTCTGTGCCGGGGTCGGAATGGCAGCGGATAAATTCGTAAAAAAACGCGCCTGCAGTTGCGCCGAGAATGGGGCCGAATACGTAAGCGGGAAAATGTGTCCAATCACCAGCGGCCAGAGCGGGGCCAAGGCTGCGCGCTGGATTCATGGAGGCACCGCATAGCGGACCGGCAAACATGGCTTCAAACCAGATGGTGCCGCCGATGGCCAGGCCGGCTGCCTGACCTGTGGCGCGGTAGTCTGTGGCAACGGCCATGATGACGAGCATTAAGAAGAAGGTGAGCAAAAATTCCCAGATGAAAGCTGTGGCAAATAGGTTATCCATCGGTTGTGTAACACCCAGGTTGAGGATTTGCTGTGGATGTTTTGCTTTTAAGATAGGTGTGAGGGACCAGAGGTGAATGCCGCTGGCGGTGCTGGCACCGAGACATTGCGCTGCGATGTAGGGCAGGATTTCGCGTTTGGGAAAGTGACGTGTGAAGGCAAAGGCGGTGGTGACGGCGGGGTTGAAGTGCGCGCCCGAGATGTGCCCGGTGGCATAGACCATTGTCATGACGATGAGGCCAAAGGACGTTGCAATGCCCACATGGGTGATGGCGCCTTCGGATAGCTGGTTGATGGCAATGGCTCCGCATCCGCCAAAGACAATGGCAAATGCGCCGATGAATTCAGCACCACATTTTTTGAGGAGGTTCATGGCGTCCATTTCTCGATGTCGGCGAGGATTTTTTCAGCATCGGGGTGATCGGGTTGCAGGCGCAGCGCGGTTTGCAATTGCTGGACAGCGAGGTCAAAGCGCTGGTGCTCGGCATGGAGATAGCCCAGGCGTATGTGTGACGGTATGTGGATAGGGCTGATGGCGATTGCGCGCATATACCCGTTGTGTGCGCGTTCATTTTCTCCTTTTTGACGAGCGATCTCAGCCATTTGGAAATGCGGTCGGTGGTCGTCTGAGGTGAGTTCGGCGTATTTCTGAAAGGCTTCATAGGCGCTGTCTGTCTGCGCGTTTGCGAGATAGCTCAGGCCAAGGTGATAGCGCGGGATGACGTAATTGGGTTCGACTTCGATGGCTTTTGTAAAGGCTTTGATCGCCGCGTCATGGCGTTCGAGCAGGTGGAGTATAGTGCCAAGGCGAAAATGGACGCGGGTGAATTGGGTGTTGTGTGCTGCGGCTTTTTGAAGGTGGTCAACGGCTTGTTCATGATTTCCTTTGCGGTGTGCAATCAGGCCGAGTTTGAAATGTGCATCGGCGAGTGTGGAATCGCGTTGTAGGGCCTGGTGGTAGTATTTTGTGGCTTCGTCGATGCGGTCGAGTTCGTTATAGGCATTGGCCAATTCATAACAGGCAATGGGATCATCCGGGTTGGCCTGGATGGCCTGGCGAAGTTGGGCAGTGATTGTTTCAAAGGTTTGGGCGTATTGGTTGAAAAACATGCCGGATAGGGCTGCCTGAACATCGGGGTTTATGGGCGACTGCTGGACGGCCTGTTCGAGTTCGCTCATGGCTTCTTCTGTGTGTCCGCGCTTTTTGAGGAGAAGGGCCAGGCGATAGCGCGCGACAACGTGTTCAAAGTCGATTTTGAGGGCGTTGCGATAGGCATTTTCCGCTTCTGCTATTTTGTTGCGCGTTTCGTAGATGCGCCCGAGATAATAGTGGGGCATCGCGCTTTTGACATCGCGTTGGACGGCGCGTTTCAGGCCGCCTTCGGCTTGTGTGAGCAGAGCGTCGTCAATGGGAGATTGTCGCAGTGCCCGATGCAGTGCCATCATGCTTTCGGTTGCCAGGCGAAGCGCTTCTGCATCGTGAAACATAGGCATTTGCAGACGGGTTTTTTCATGGGGTGTCAGGGTCGCGTTTAACTGATCTGGAATGGCGTAGAGCACGGGTAAGATGGCGTCGAGCGGTGCAGAGGTGGATGCCTGGCCCGTAAAGGTTTCGATGACTTCGCCCGTGGTTGTATGAAGCATGTCGGTTTTGATTTGGATGCGCGATCCCACAATGTCGTAACGCCCGGTTAAAATCAGGTGGATGTCCAATTTTTTCGCGAGATCAGAGGAGCTTACTGGCGTGTCTCCGAGTTTGTGGCGCAGATATTCTTCGTCAACCGCATGTATTTTGGGCACATGGTAATAGGCGTTGATATACCCTTCGACAATGGCTGCGGAGAGCCAATTCCACTGCGGGTCGCGCAGTGTGTTTTCATGTGGCAATACGGCGATGTTCCACTGAGCGTAGATGGGCGCGTGGAGCAAGGTGATGAGGATGCTGAGTTTGAGGAGTTTTTTCATGTTTTAAAGTCCGTAAGACGTTAAAGGCTGTGAGATGCGAGACGTGAGACCAAAGACTTGAGAAGAGAAAGGCACTCGTCATTGCGGCATGGTTTAAGCCGCAATCCAGGGAGGGGGTAGGGTGGTCCTCTTACCTTTTACGTCTCACCTCTTACCTGCTGTTAGGTTTTCATCATCGTGCGTGACATAGAGAAATGCGGTACACATTTCATCGGTTGATTTTTCGCCCCATCGCACCAGCCTGGGCGGATTGTTGGGGTTTCGGGGGTTGTCGGCAGAGTTGTCGTAAAAGGCTTCGAGCGCGATGCGGGTGCCGCGCGGGAGTGCGATAGGTGTTTTGTACACGTAGGTCTCTTGCCAGTTGAAGTCCCAGGGCTTGACCCATATTAAGGGTTTGTGTGTGCCGTCGGGATAGGTCGCGGTTATTTTCATTTCTGTACCGAGCAGGTGCATGTGGGGCAAGATGCCGAGCAGGTGCTGGTCGCGGGTGATGGTGATTGCGCCGGTTACTCTGTGTTGTTTGATGTTGGGTGGAATGAAGAGCAAGCGGCTGTTGATGACTTCTTCGCGGAGCTGTTTTTGTACGGGTTTTTTTGCAAAGTAGATTCCCAGTCGAGAGTGATCTTTTACGGCGCGACCAATTTTGTGGTAGTGGATCTGAAGTATGATGTCGCTGTTGGGCGGTAAATCGCGGCCTGTGCCATCTGGAAGGACAAAGGGGGTGTTGCCGGGTGCCCAACCGCCCAGGGATTCGTAGATGGGTACGCCAATGCCGCCAAAGCAAGGGTATCCAGGCGAGGGCGCGTTTTCCTGTTGCAGGCGCGCTTTGCCAGAGATATCGATGTACACGCTGACGTGGTGGACGACTTCGCGTTCTCCAGGCAGTACTTCGATGGCCGATACGTAGTTGCCTGTGTCCTGTTTTGTGGGCAAGACAAAGCAGCGGTATTCATCGCGGCCCGAGGCTTCGAGTGGATAGGGTGCTTCGGGTTCAAGGGTCAGGTCGGGCGTGCCCAGGGTCCAGCTTTTGGAAAATGCGATGGGTTCGGGGCGGTCTGCGGGATTGCCCTCTGGCATGCCGCCGTTGACCCATTGCGCGAAGGTGTGGATTTCGGCGTCTGTGAGGCTGCGGGAATTTTTAAAGTCGCCGTATTCGGGGCGCGCTTTCCAGGGTGGCATGATGCGGGCTTCGATGGAGTCGCGCATCTGATAGGCCCATGCGAGTACTTCTGTGTAGTCGAAAAAGGGCACGCGACCGATGCCGCCGGGGCGATGACAATTCTGACAGCGATTTTGGAGCAGGGGCAGGATATCGCGATAAAATGTTGGGGTCGAAGCGCCAGCTGCGGTTGTTGGCCGGGGTGTGCGTCTGATTTCACAGCCAAAACTGGGCAGGTTGGTGGTGACGATTTCGCGGTTGGCGAGCAGTGCATCCAGGGCGTCCCACAAACCGCGCGAGGTCGTGTCTTCGGGGATGCCCCAGCCGTTGTCGATTTCGCCCTTGTAGCGCAGGCGGCGTTGGGCGTCAAAGAGAAAGGCGTGGGGGGTGTGTGTCGCGCCGAGATGATCGGCGAGTTTGTTGTGCGGGTCGCGCAGGACAGTGAAGGGTACGGGGTTTTGGATGTAGTGTTCTTCGATGTCCTGGTTTGTTTCATTAAAATTGGCATTTACAGATATCAGGCGCACACCTTTGGGGGCATACTGTTGGTGAATTTTTGCGCGGTGAATATCGTATTTTAGCGAGGCGGGGCAGACGACGGAACTGAAGATGATGACGAGTGCGCGATTATAAGGTAATTGATTGAGGGTAATGGGCGATCCGTTGAGGTCGGAAAGGGTAAAATCGTTGAGGGTGTCGCCGATCTGGAGAGGGGCTGCCCAGAGGCGAAGCGGGAGGGTGAGAAAGAGGAAGGTGGAGATCGTTATCCGCAGATGATTCAGATTGACCCAGATAAAAGGCGAGAGGCGGGGCTGGGGGGCTGGGGGCTGGGAGCTGGTAGGTTTTCTCCCCTTCCTCTCAGGAAGGGGCCGGGGGTAGGTATCTTTGTTCATTGTGATCAAATGTTGCGTTTACGCAAGTAGTCGATGAGATAGATGAGGGTGATTAGTCCAAAAAATCCGGCGATTGATAGGGCGATATAGTGGCTTTCGTGTGGGAGTCGCCAGTATTGTATTATAGCAAATATAAGGGTGGGGACAAAGAAGATAAGCGCGCCCATCAAGGCATATCCCGACTGTGTGGCGGGTTCGGTCTGAGGAGAATCGTGGATTGTGGGTTGTTGCGGAGGTTGTGTTGGCTGAATGGTGGGAGGGGTGGGAGGTTTGACGCGGGCGAGCATTTCTATGACGCTTTTGCGATAGCTGTTGTCGGCAGCGGCATATACGCTCCAAAATGCCGCGATTTCTTCGGCACCCGTGCGGGTAAATTTCTTTTCGAGTGCGCGTCTTCGGTCCGCAGAAAGTTCGGCGGGTGCTTTTTTTTGATGTTTTCGAAGGTCGTCGAGAATATGCGTGAGGCTGGCGTCGTATCCGTGAATCCAGGGATAGGTGGCGTGTTGGAGTAATTTTTCATCGGGGTTTGTGTCGCCAAATTCCTGGAGATATGCGTCAATGAGTTTTTTTCGCCCGATTTTAGACCCTGCGCCTGGAAAGTGTTTTGCCCGCAATTTGCTGTCGCGTTGAAAGGGCAAATAGAGATGGTCGCGATCCGCTATTTCGAGGATGCGTTTGAATGGGGTGATGAGCGTTTGGCGGTGGGACATGAAAAGAGACACGGGTGAACATCGATGATCCCGCATGGGGTTATATATGAAAGGAATGTATCCTGGGGTATGTAGGGGCGGGTTTTAAACCCGCCCGTTTTTCAGGAATTGATTGTTTTCCCAAAGTTCGAGACAAATATGAGAAAGTCGGGAAAGTCAACAGTGCCGGATCCGTCGAGGTCGAAGGTTGTATTGGCGGTGCCAAAGGCACTTACAAATAGGAGAAAGTCCGAAAAGTCAATGGTGCGCGAACCATCGAAGTCGGTGCGTGGATCAGCGGGGATGAAGATGGCTGATCCGGTGATGGTCAGGCTGATTGAGGCTTTTTCCGGGTCGTCTGAGAATACGTCGATGGTACCGGTAATTGGACCTTCGGCTGGCGGACTGAAAGTCACTGTGATGTCCTGAGATTGGCCGGGTGGCACTGTTAATTGGGTTTCTGAAAGTGCAATGCCCGCGATGTCGGATTGTATGTCTGTGATGGTGAGGGGACCTGCGCCAGTATTTGTGATGGTGAATGTTGTGGTGATTTCCTGACCTACTTCAATTTCACCCAGACTCAAGTTTTCCTGAACCAGTGAAATGACCGGGAGTTGGGGCGCTTCGATGGTGAGGTCGAGTACGGGTATTTCCAGGGGGCCAATACTTTGTTCGCCGTGTTGGAGGGTGATTTTGCCCGACAATGTGCCGGCTTGTGTTGGCGTCAGGGTGAATTGTACGGTTTTGCTTTCGCCGGGAGCTATGGTCAGTGTAGATGGCTCCATTGTGATGCCTTCAGGAGCCGAGTATCCGGTGATTTCGAGGGGACCTGCGCCGGTGTTTTCGATCTTAAATTCTACGGTCTTGGACTGCCCCACTTCAAGGGTTCTGCCAAAGTAAAGCTCGTTTGGAAATAGAGAAATAACAGGCGTTTTGTTGAGAAGTGCGTCAATTTGTGCGTTGATCAGGTCATGAGAGCCAGTGGCGATTGCCGTGGTTCTGAGGCGCAAGATGCCTCCCTGGTCAACGACGAGGATGTCTTCGTTGCGAGTGCCGAGATTTCTGGAGACGCCAGAGGCATTTGTGAGCATGGGCGTCGTTACTCTGGATTGTGTCAGATAGGATGTTGCCTGGGCGCGGTTGCCATCGTATCTGTCGAGTGTGAGGATCTGTACGCCGGTTTTGTCTTTGTTGCGTTGGTGAACCTGAGTCTCAAAGGCGGGACCCGCCCCTATGCAAGTTCCTCAGTTGTGGCCGACAAAAAACAGGACTGAGACCGTGTTGGTCGAATGATTGACGCCGTAAGACCTTCCATCGGTGGCCTGGAGTTGAAATTCGCCTACTTTTTCCCCAAGATTGGGCTGGGCAAAAGCCGTTGTGCATAAGCATAAAAATAGGGCGAGAGAGAAAATACACAGGTGTTTCATGGTGTTCCTCCAGAAGGTGAGATATAGGGGCGAGGCATGCCTCGCCCGTTTTAAGATACAAGAAGGGTAGGTACGTCTTAATATTTAACGGGCGACTACAAGGGAATCGCTTCTACGATCCCTTAGTGTTTCTTCGTGTCCTTAGTGGATTTTACCTTTTACCGCTGTAATATACTAAATCGCGTTCAAAATGTCACGGGGTTTGCGCTTGATTTTGGGGGTTGGTTTATCTACATTGTGTTCACGTTTGGGCTGTTTCGGGGTTCCCACTTTTTTTTTCTATGTCTTTATCTCTAAATGACTTTGAAGCTGTGGTTCAGCGCGCAATCGCGCACCGCGATGACGGCGATTTAGAAGCTGCTGTTGCGGGTTTTGATGCGGCGATTGCGGTGTGTGATAGCGATCCCGTTGTGTTTGTGCATCGCGGGATTGCGTATGGGCAACTGGGGAGATTTGATGCGGCGATTGCGGATTTTGACCGCGCAATCGCTCTGGCACCGAATGATCCATGGGTGTGGAGCAATCGCGCGATTGCCTGCGGGTTGATGGGGCAGTTTGATGCGGCGATAGATAGTTTTGGAAAGGCTGTTGCGCTCGATCCAGAAGATACGCAGACACTTGCGAGCCGGGGAGAAACCCTGCGCGAGATGGGGCGGTTTGAGGAAGCACTGGGGGATCTCAATCGGGTTTTGGCGCTGGATGCAGATTATTTTGGTGCGTTGATCAGCCGCGGGCATGTGTTGATGCAATTGGGACAATTCGATGCGGCTGAGGCCGATTTTGATCGGGCGATTGCGGTGGGCAATGGGCATCCGGATGCGTTTGCCGGACGGGCGGGGGTCTATCGGCTAACGGGTGAAGCTGAGGTCGCGATGGAGATGTTTGGGCAGGCTCTGAAGGCGATGCCCGATCATCTGGGGGCATTGATCGGGCGGGGCGAGGTGCTGCGAGAGTGCGATCAATTGGAGGACGCGCTTTTGGATTTTGACCGCGCACTCGTTCTGGTACCCGACGATCCGGATTTGTTGTCCGCGCGGGGTGATATGTTGCGACAATTGGGGCGAAGTGCCGAAGCAATACGCGATTTTACACGGGCGCTGGAGATTTTTCCCGATCATCTGTGGGCGCTTATGGGGCGAGGTGTTGCGTTGCGGATGGAAAATGATCTCGAGGCGTCGCTGGTCGATTTTGATCGGGCGGTGATGCTGGATGATGGAGATGCGTGGGTTTGGGCAAATCGCGGGGAGTCCCGACGGATGCTGGGGCAGTATGAGGCAGCGGTTTCGGACTTTACGCGGGCGTTGGATATCGATCCGGAAAATGGATGGGCACGAGAACTTCGCGCGGAGACATTTCGGCAAATGGGGCGGTTTGTCGAGGCGGTTGAAGATATGAATCGGGCACGGGCGCAATGAGTGAGTCGCATCACATTGTTATTGCGGATCGCACGGTTCCGTTTGAGGAGACCATTGCGCGGTTTGGGGCAGCACTGGCCAAAAAGTGTCGGTTTCAAACGCGCGCGCGGCGGTTTTACGATACGGTGTGGATCGCCGATTGTTATACGGATTATGTGCAGTCGGCGCTGTTTCGCAAATACGAAGGGCCGCTGATGGAGGGGATTGCGCTTCGCACGATGGGCAAAGGGCTTTCCAAACAGCAAGTGCTGGCCGGGGCGATGGCAGAGGCGGTCGAGCGCATTTCGTTTTTTGACGCGCTGGCAAGCGGGCGAGAGACTCCGGTTTATGAGTTGACGCCGAATGTCGAACTCGTGCCGACCGATATGAAGGCGTCGGATGTGCCGCATTTGAATGATTCGGCAAATGGTGTCTCGGCGGGCAATACCGTGCTGGAGTGCGTGTTCCACGGTTTGCTGGAGATGCACGAGCACCTGGATGTGGGGAGGCATTTTTACTGGCCCGGATTGGAACACCGGCAATTTATCGATCCAAATTTGACGGGTTTTTCCCCTCGCGTCACAGAGAAGATGCTGGCTGTGGCTGTGCCGGGGGAAAATGAGAAGGTGACGACGGTTCACGCGGTGGTGTGTCCCAAAGATTTGGGACCTCTGGTGCGTACGTGTACGCATTTGGATGGGCGCATCGCGTTGCAGCGGGCGTTTAATGAGACTGTTCAGAGTCACAAAACGCGGTTTGCATCTGATTTGCAGACTTTTGGTGCCGAGATTGCGCTGTGGGATTTGCCCAATCATTTTACGGATGATTTGATAACCGATATTCAGGTGGTGTTGAGCGGTATGAAATCTTCGGTTTATGTGCAAGATTGGACAGATCCAGAGATGCAGATTCCGGTGTTGCGGCCTTTTAGCTTAGAGACTGCAGAACACGAGCGGGATCACGCCATGATCGAGACGTATGTGCATCGCATTATGGTGGATTCGGGCAATTATATTGTTTGGACTTGATGGAGAATGCAATGATACCAAAAACGGTTTATCGATTCGGCGTTTTGGGTATTGCATTGACCATGGCTTGTAGCAAGGCGACCGATCCAGAATATGTGATTGAAGAATCTGTTGTGTCCACGCCTGCGGGCACGGAGCATGTGCAGGTTTTTGTTCCGGCCAGCACCTTTACGATGGGGTCGAGCGATGGTCCTTCGAATGAGCGTCCGCCGCACGAGGTGATGCTCGATGCATTTTATATCGATAAATTCGAGGTGACCAACGCACAGTATTCGGCTTTTGTTGAGGCTACGGGAAGTGAACATCCGCAGTTTTTTGGGGTAGAGGGGTTTGACCAACCCAGTCAGCCGGCGGTGGGAGTTTTGTGGTCTCAGGCGCGGGATTACTGCCAGTGGGCGGGTTTGCAATTGCCGAGCGAAGCGCAGTGGGAGTTGGCCGCTGCGGGCACGGATGGGCGCGTGTTTCCCTGGGGCAATGAGTCTGCGAGTGAATCGCTGTGTAATTTCAATTTTAGTTCGGGTCCCATGCCTGTGGGCAGCTATCCAGATGGTGCAAGTCCTTATGGCGCGATGGATATGGCGGGCAATGTGTGGGAGTGGACGCTGGATGAATACCAGCATACGTTTTATGCAAATAGCCCCAGGCACAATCCGGTGAATTTACAAAATTCAGGTATGGAAGATGGGCCAGATCGCACGCTTCGCGGTGGGAGTTGGTTTTCACCACAACCCAGTATCCGCGTGTTTGTGCGGAGTACGGTTTTGATTATGGAAGAACAGGCTCTGTCGCGTGACGATTTTGATACCTATGAAATATTTGCCCACATTGGGTTTCGGTGTGCGAGGGGAGAGGTGCAGGCGCGTTAGTCGCAACACTGCTATTGTCATCGCATTGGCGGCCGTTGCTCTTGTGGGGTGACGGTTTACATGTTTTTATTGGTGCATTTTTTATGCGGTATGGGAAATTTCACATTTTATGGGTGATTCTGGTGTTCGCGTCGTGCAGTCGGGAACGCGAGGTGCCCAATTTGGTGCGTGCTTCGGAACCGGGGTTTACGGGGTTGGAGCGATGCGCGATCTGCCATACGGACAAGTATGCCGAGTGGCGGCAGAGTTTGCACAGTGTCGCTATGACTGTGCCGAGTGATTCGACGATTGTGGGCGATTTTGGCAATGTATCCCATGTGTATGGCGGTGTGCGTTCGCGCATGTTTCGCAGGGGCGATGCGTATTATATGGAGACTGAGGGCGAGGATGGGCGCGTTGGGGCATATCGCGTGGATTACGCGATTGGCTGGCGGCAGCATCAGGCTTATTTGACGGCTTTTCCCGATGGGCGGTGGCAGGTGTTGCCCCTGTACCACGATGGCGCGACAAATGATTGGGTCGATGCACAAGAAGGGGGTGTGGTGGAACAGTCGCGGCCTCTGGCGAGAGAAGATTATTATTATTGGACGAACGCGGGACGCACGTGGAATTTTCACTGTTTTGATTGCCACGCCAGCCGGGTGCAAAAACACTACGATGTAGCGACCCATACTTATCGCACGACTGTGGGCAGTCTGAGTATTGATTGCGAGGCGTGCCATGGGCCATCGGGCAAGCACGATGAGACGCGCGGGCAAGTTAATGCCCCGCTGCATTTGCTGTTATTGCGGTCGCTGGATAAGGAACGGGCTGTTGAAGTGTGCGCGCAGTGTCATGCCGCCAAGGAGATTGTGGCTACAGGGTATTTGCCGGGTGAAAATTTTTACGATTATTATTCTCTGGTATTGCCAGATGATGAGGCGATTTTTTATCCCGATGGACAGCCCCGGGTGTATTTGTATCCCGCGGCGTTGCATTTTATGAGTGCGTGTTATATTCAGGGTGAGTTGACGTGTACGACATGCCACGACGCGCACGGAACAGCGCGCGATGTCGATCTGGTGGCGGATCGGAATGGCGTGGGGTTGTGCGAAACGTGTCATGGTGATATTGCAGCCGACCCGGTCGCGCATGGGCATCACCGCCCGGGCAGTGTGGGCAATCAGTGCGTGCAATGCCATATGCCGTATCACTATGTGACGGGCGAAAATTTGACGGATCACCGCATTGCCTCTCCTGCACCGGAAAATACGGTGGTCAATGGTG
The DNA here is from genome assembly GCA_951812755.1 of uncultured Latescibacterota bacterium. Classification (GTDB taxonomy): domain Bacteria; phylum Latescibacterota; class UBA2968; order UBA2968; family UBA2968; genus VXRD01. The sequence goes on along the minus strand of OX638329.1, from coordinate 5,522,706 downwards.
TGCCCAATGCGTGCAATCAGTGTCACGGCGACAAGTCCCCACAATGGGCTTCTTCGTGGGCAAAGCAGTGGTATGGCGATTATCAGCGCGAAATTGTGGCGCGTACAACGGCGATTGCCAATGGACAAAAGGTGCCGTTGATGCAGTTGGTAAACGACGGGAATGAGAGTGCGGTGTGGCGCGCAACGGCTGCGTCTTTGCTGGGCGGTTTGGGAGATGCGCGTGCGGTGCCAGGACTTGTTGATGCGATGGATGACTCGCATGCGATGGTGCGGATGAAAGCGGCGATTTCGCTGGGGCGTTTGGGCGATGTGCGCGGTCTGCCCGCGCTTTTGGAGGCGTTGTCCGATTCGGCGCGTATTGTGCGGGTGCAAGTGCCGTTCGCGTTGATGGATATTGGCTATTTGCCGGATGGTTCTGCACTGGGCGATGCGTTTCGCCAGGCACTTGAAGAGCATCGCGATGTGGTGTATGGCGTGCAGGGCGACGATCCGGGCTTTCACGAGAGTTTGGGGCAGGTGTATGAGGCACAGGGGCTTTTTGAAGATGCGAGGCGGGAGTTTGAGATTGTTGCGAGACTCGATCCGCGGCATCCGGAGACCGCGGCTGATCTGGCGCGATTGGCGCGAAAACAGAAGCGTTTTGAGCAGATGAGGGGTTTGTTGAAGGGGAAGGGCGATTTGACTTCTCGGTTGCGCGCAGGTGCGTTGTTGTTGCACCATGGACACTATGCAGATGCTACTTTTGACGATGTGCGCGATGGTTCGCCCGTGTTGCATACCGCTGTGGGCAATGCGCGGTGGGGTAGCGGAGATCGCGCAGGGGCTATCGAATCCTATCGCCGCGCGCTTGCTATTGCGCCGGGATACAAACCGGCGATTCGACAACTCGCGTTATTGGCGTTTTCGGCTGGGGATGGCGAGGTGCGCGATGATTATGAGTGGGACGAGATGCCGATAGGCGATTGGGTGGAAAGAGGGACTGCACACGCACTATCGGGCGATTGGGCATTGGCGCGCGCGGCATACCGCAGGGCGTTGGAAATGGAGGATGCGGGTACGGGATTATTTGGATTGGGCAGGCAGGCGCGAGAAGTGGGGATTGCAAAATCGGATTCGGCTTTTGCCGCCGGGCACCGCGTCTATGTGCAGGGTGCGCTGGCAGATGCGTTACCCCATTTTGAAGTTGCGAAAAAATACCATGCCAACCGCGCTGATGTGTATGCGATGCAGGGACTTATTCGCGCTGATTTGGGCGATTTGGAGGTTGCGGAATTTCTTTTGGTCGATGCGCTGATTGTCGATCCTTTTTATGTGCCCGCGCTTACGGTGTTGGGTACGGTTTTACAGGAGCGCGGCGATATAGAAGGTGCGCTGTCTGTGTATCGGCAAGCGTGGGTGTTGGATCCAGAAGCGCAGGGATTGGAGTTGTTTATGGGGCAGGCTTATGCCATAAGTGGACAGCGAGATAGTGCGATTGCGGTTTTGCGGCGCGTGATTGCGCGAGAGCCGGGCAATGTGCAGGTGCGCGATTTGTTGCGCGAATTGGAAGGGCGTGAATTGTGAAGGTCTGGATGAAAATTGTCGGTATTGGCGTGCTGGTATTGGGTTGCGTCTGGGGTGTGTTTTACATGTTGCAGCCGGAGGAGGCAGTTCGGTTTGCTGCACACCCGGGTTTTTTGTGGCGCATCCAGAGTGACCAGTCGTGCGAAGGATGCCATCGAAATATCGATCCGGGCATGGACAAACAGTGGCGCGAGAGTGCCCATTTTCAGGCCAATGTGGGGTGTGCGGATTGTCATGGTGATAATCACGAGACGGTTTTTGCGGTTCGAGGACAGGTGTCCGCAGGTATGTGTGGCAAATGCCACGAAGAAGAGGTTGCGGCATTTGCAGAGAGCGGGCATGCCGATGCGGAATTGGCCGCGTTGTCAGATGCGCGTTTTTTGGCGCAGTCGCGCGCGATGCAAGAAGAGGGGTGTATGGGGTGTCACAGTATTGGTGCCCGGTTTGCCGATGGCAGCGTGGGAGGGTGCAACACCTGTCATCCGAGTCATGAATTTAGTGCGGCGCTTGCGCGAGAACCCGAGGCCTGTGCCGTTTGTCACGGGGGTCCGGATCATCCGGTGATGGAGGCGTATAAAACGAGTGTTCACGGGGTATTGTACTATATGGATAGAGATGCCGAGAAGTCGCCGAGTTGCGTGACGTGTCACATGCCCAATGGCGATCACGGGCATGTGGCAAATATCGGGCTGGGTGCGGTGTTTACGGGTGCGGTGCTCGAGGAGGATTTTTTGCCGCATCTGGCGATGAAGCGGCTGACAAAAGAGGCGTTTGAAGCGAATCGGAATGCGATGCTTCAGGTGTGTGCGCCGTGTCATTCCAATCGGTTTTCTCGAGAGAGCCTCGAACGCGCGGATGCGATTAAGCGCGAGGCAGACGCGCTGGTTGCCGAGTCTTATGCGGTGATTAAGGCGCTGTACGATGAAAGCGCGCTGGATCCCATGCCCGAAGACCGTCCAGCCAATCCGGTGGTTGGACACGCTTTTGAACTGGGCGGGCAGCAGTTGTACGAAAATACATCGGAGATTGAGCAGGCGTTTTTCAGGTTGTTCAAGTTTTATCACGCGACCACATTTAAGGCGGCGTATCACCATTCGCCAGATTATACGCATTGGGAGGGTATTGTGCGGATGAAGATGGAGATGGATAAGATCCGCACGGAGGCAAAGCGGTTGCGGAAAGGCAACTGATCATCGCGATGTGGAATGGCCTTACGCGATGTGGAATGGCCGTAGGGGCGAGGCATGCCTCGCCCGTGTTTGCATTGTAAGTGATTACTAAACTGTTAAAAGATGTAAAAAAAAATGATTGCATAGCGCATAACTTTTTTTTACATTAAATCGAATTTCTGGAAACAATTTTGAAACAAACTTTTTATTTGTTATGTCTTAAAGGCTATTTTTGGGTTATATGTTTCAGATGTGATAACAAACAAAAGGAGGTGATGGATGGAGATAAATTTGTTTTGCGTTGCATAGTGTAAAGTTGTTGAGTCGTTCATTTTTCGCAGTTTGCGAAAGGAGGTAGCACTTTGAGATGGTTTAAAGTTTTAAGTTTTGTCGTGGCAGGTGTGTTGGCTTCGGCAAGCATGTCATCGGCACAGGTTGCCGGCAAATGGGGTTTGGGCGGTTTTGTCAGCTATACGAATCCCCTGTTCACCTTTGGTGAGCGGTTTGGCAGTGGTGTAGATAAATGGGGGCTTACAGCCAGTCGCGTGAGCAGTGCTCGCCTGACCGTTGAAGCCGAGTTTCACCATACTCAGATGGATGGTGGTGCTCTGGAAACCGGTGAGTTTACCTGGTCCCCCAAGGCTTTGACAGCCAAACAATATAGCAGCAAAGATATCAACCCGAATGGTGCGCACACGAATCGCTTTAATAGTGTGCTATTGTCCGGGTTGTGGTTTTTTAATGCGGACCGTTCAATGGATGAGGGGAGTTTTTCGCCCTATATCGTTGCGGGTGGCGGTGTGTACGATCACAAGACCGTAGCAGAAAATATCGTTTGGCCCGGTCAGAGTCCGACCGATGCCAGCGGTGTAGATGCGACGAATGTGGATGCCCAGGGCGATATTTTGCCCCAGGTGGTGATGGACCGTCAGGAAGATACGCGTACAGCCGTGACCGCAGTTTTGGGGTTGGGGTTGGAAGCGCATGTGACGCAGACGATCGCGCTGGATGTGCGCGCGCGGTATCATTTTATTCTCGGCGAACTCCGCCCTCGAGATGCATGGGGCCTGGACAAGGCATTTCCGCTTCAGATGTTTGATCTGAGTGCCGGGTTCAAGTTTTATTTTTGGGACTAAAGGAGGTAAAAGTTGATGCATAAGTTATTAAAGACACTTTCAATAGTTGCACTGTCCTTGCTCGTTGGCGCGGGTGCTTCTTATGCCGCGACAACGGGAAAAGTGCAGGGTACAGTGCGCGACGCGCAGACGGGTGAGGCAGTGCCGGGTGCCAATGTGGTGATCGATGGCACACAGCGCGGTGCCGTGACCGATGCCGATGGATTTTTTCTTATTTTGCTCGTCGATCCCGGCACGCATTCGATGACGGCCTCGCTGGTGGGTTATGATGCACAGCGTCAGACCGACATCAGGGTTCAAACTGACTTGACGACGACGGTTGATTTCCAGATTCGGGAAGCAACGCTGGAATTGGGCGAAATCACGGTGATTGCAGAGCGCCCGCCCGTTGAGCCAGATAAGACGACGAGTAAGTACATTATGAGTGCCGAGGAATTGGAAGCCGTGCCCATCGTGCGCGATATGGGTGAGTTCATCGAGCTTCAGGCTGGTGTTTCAATCGATGCCGATGGTAATGAGATTCAGATCCGCGGCGGCGACCCCGACCATGTGGCATACATCGTGGATGGCGTTCGCATTGCTTCGAGTGCTCGCTCGGGTATTGGGCGAGGCCTGAACAAGAGTGCGGTTCAGGAACTCCAGGTGATTACGGGCGGTTACAACGCCGAGTATGGCAATGCCCAGGGTGGTGTGGTTTCGATGGTGACGCGCGATGGTGGTTCATCATACAGCGGTATGCTGGATTATCGATTCACACCTGCCGGACAGAAGCACTGGGGTGCGAATGTGTACGATTCGCCCATGCACCGGGGTAGCAACCAGTGGGATAATCCCGCCTGGGTTGCAGAGCAGATCGAGATCCCCGCTGATCTGGATGGCGATGGTGCCAATGACATCGTGCAGGCGCACAAGCGTCTGGACTACACGGGCAAAATGGGACATCGCATCGATGGCAATATCGCGGGTCCACTGAGTCAGGACATGACATTTTTTGCCAGCACGGTCTGGCGCAAAGAGCCGTCGGCATTGTTGAATGCCAATTTGACGACGCCCCCAAATACGCGGAATACAGGGAAGTTGACGTTTTCTGCCTCTCCCAGCTTGAAGTTGCGAGCAGGGGGGATTTACAATAGGAGGGAAGGGACCTCTAGCGGCCCAAGCGAAGGCGGCAGGTTGGATTTGCGCAACGCTGGAAAAAATATCTTTTTACACGTCGTAGATCCAACGGGTAACTACATTGCCACAGATGCGTTGTTTTACGGCGCTGTGACGCATTCTCTGTCTCCCAAGACCTTCTACGAAGTGAATCTGGCCTATTCGACGACGGACCGCGACACAACGGGTTTTCATCCCCACTCTGTCGTGGATGAAGTTCTGACGTCTTCCAGCGTGAGAGATGCGGCAGGTCACTACACGATTTACCGCGAAGTGTCCAACTGGACCCTGTCGAGTTACAAACGGTTGAGCTTTAAGGCAGATCTTTCCAGTCAGGTGAACAAGCAGAACTTTGTGAAAGCCGGCGTGGAAGTGATTCGCTACAACAACTGGTATCAGCGTTGGTGGTCTAATGGTCCCACGCACCGTACCCTTACTTGGTTCTCCAAGAATTATACAGATACGGCATTCTGGCCCAGTGGGAACAATGTGGGCCTCAATCCCCTTGACTTTGGTGTCTATATTCAGGACAAGATCGAGTTTGAGGGAATGATCGTGAATGCGGGCATAAGGGGCGAGCTTTTCTTCCCGAATACCTATATCAAAGACTCCGATGCCTGGTACGGTGCTAAGGCTCCCTGGACTGGCATGACGCGTTCCGCCTATATTCCCACAACTAAGGGACCCACGATTAAAGCATTCCAGCCTCGCGTTGGCGTGTCGCACCCGATTACGGAAAAGAGCCTCGTGCGCTTTTTCTACGGTCGGTTTACGCAGCGCCCGGCTCTCAGCCAAATGTTCCAGAACCAGTTTACGTCCAATGAAGCCGTGGATAGGGATCTGAATGGCAATGGCGCGATTGATCCCGGTGAGCAGTTCAACGAGTTCAATGATTCTGGCTCACGGCACGGCACTCCGTATTTGCCTCCCGAAGAAACCACTTCTTTTGAAGTGGGCTTAGACTGGAACTTTGTGGGTGATTATGTGCTCGGTCTGACGACTTATTACAAGGCGTCGGGCAATGAGATCAGAAACGCCTCACAGCAGTGGATTGATCCAGGAGGTCATCAGTATGTGACGGGTATTCAAGGCCATGGACCGGGCAACTGGCGCGATGTTCGCGGTTTTGAGATCAATTTGCGCAAGAAATTCTCGAACATGTTCTCGTTCAATGTGGGCTACAACCTGCAGTGGGCAGACGGAGGGCGCAATAGCGCGCACCGCCGCGATGTATGGCCCGACTCTCAGTTCGTAGCCAGTGGGTACTACTTTAACACCTGGGATGTCGATCCCACGACAGGTGCAGAGTCGCCCGTGTCATTGCAGGAAAAAGCGCGTCGCGAAGGGTTACCCGAGGATCACTATGTCATCCAGTATGGAAGACAGGCGAATCAGTATTTGCGGACTCAACATACCAGAATAGTGAATTTCACCGGCACCGGTGGTGCGTGGTCGTGGATTCCGTGGTATTCTCACTATTCGTCAGAAGGCGCGCAGTTTATTGCCGATGAAGCCCGCACGAGCCTGGGCCATTACGACGATGGAGACAGGGAATTCTGGGAACGCGCGGGCAACCATCCCGGCAATCCGGGAAGTGGCGAAGGTACGCTGGCGGTGGCGCACAACCAGGAATCTGGCGAGCGTGCTCCGCTGACCGCCGACCGGCGCAGTTTTGGTTCGATTACGTTCTTATTTGCGACGCCATCTAACTACGGTCCTTTTGGCGGTAGAGCACTGGGCAGTATTCGCGCCAATCTGGTGTATCGCCTTTACGCGGGTAACAGGTTTACGTATAGCACGGGTGGTATTCAGGGATTCCGTCAGGGTCCCCTGCATACGCGTGCAGACTTCAATGCCGAGAAGGTATTTGGCAAGATGTCGGGCGTGAACATAACCGTGGCTGTGGAGATCTACAATTTGTTCAATCAGAAGGACTGGCGCCAGAATGCCCTTGGCGGGGTTCCGGAAGATTGGGATTCCGATCGCTATCAGAAGTATGGGATCATGGGCTTAGAGCCTACCAATGTCGATATTCTTGCGCTGGGTCTGCAAGCACCGGAAATCAACGATATCGGCAACTATTGGGATTCTCCGCGCGAGATGAATTTCAGCTTGCGCATTAAGTGGTAGATCGCGGAAGGGCGCGGTTTTTCGCGCCCTTTCTAAAAAACGGGAACTTTTGATTCCCAATGTTAGTTTATTTTATAATGACAGATTAAAAGAACCTTGAGTAGTGTGCAGGGGCGCCTGCACACTACCGGCTTCACGTAGAAAGGGGGGATGGTCAACATTTTCGCTTGAAGTCGCCGGGGTAAACGCAGTAGATCGCAAGTAGTAAAGATGTCATCAATCACTCCATAGAGGAGCAGTATCCATGTCCAAAAAGCTATGGTTCTACGCTTCCGGATTTTTCGCCGGAGTTGGCATGTGCTTGGCGGGTCTGGTCACACAGGCTCAGGCTCAATGGCCCGGCAATGCCAGAATCTCGATGTCCCGGGGTCAGATCGGTCACACGCTTCACAACCCGGGCATGACGGGAAAAAAAGACAACGAGACAAAGTTGGCACAGTCTTCGTTTTCGTATCCTCAGGGCCGCAATATCAAGGTGTATTCGGGCGGTTCTGAGCGCGAAGGCTGGAATGCCAAGTCGAATACAGGTGGAGAAGGCTTCTGGGTGCTTTCCAATACAGGTGGCAGCCCACACGGTACGTATGCTGGTCCGCGTATTACTTCTTCAGACCTGATAGGTCTCCCCCACGATATGACGCAGATGCCCGAAGCCTATGTAGGCGTTGTAGAAGATGGAAACTGGGCGATGGCGATTCGCAGAGATAGTGGTGCGGATGCGCCCAATATCGCGGGATCTACGGTTGCAGACCGCCGAACCAACTGGTGGCCCGCAGCCCACGGTATTTCCAATGCATCGCCCGGGACGAATAGGGCTGTTGTGGTCTGGAACTTCCGTTTTGGTCGCTACAACAGCAATGTGCCTTTTGCCAATCGCATTGGTTCTGGGGAACTGCCGCAGTACAGTGCGCCTTCCTGGGTAGAATCACTGTCCGAAGATGATTTCCCCGAGATGATCGGTATTCAAGAAGGTGGTTCTTCCGCCACGGGTCTGGAATGGACGCGCAAGTGGTTTTCAACGGCGCATCCGGCTCACGATGAGTATTTTGTCGTTGACAACGAAGTGGTGAACAATTCGGGTTCGACGGCTGAAGGTGTTTATATCACCTTTGCCAACCGATTCCACGCGGGCCAGGCTTCTGGCTGGCGGTCAACATCGTGGAATCATCCGCGCGACTACACGCGCGATGATTATTATCGCAATACATTGGCAGCCAATTACCTCAACGGCGTCAGCCGTGGGGATTACACCTCTGCTCTGGGTAGATCTGCTGGTTTGCAGCGGGGTGTCGATTTGGCCAATGACGGTCATTTTATGACGTATTACCACGATGGGGACTCCGATCACATTTCCAATCTGATCAATGACCTCGGCGATCCCTATCGCTATGCGATCGCCCGCGAGCGCTATACCCGCGAGCAGACCTGGGTGCGCGAGGGCATGATTCAGCACGGTCAGTATTTTGGCCTGGGCACTGTGGATGCCTTCCCGCCGTTTATGCGCTATGGCGGCGTGGATGATGAGATGTATGTGGCACCGCAGGACAATCCGGCCACAGGGCACGATGAGAGCATGCAGCAGCCCGCTTCGGTGCTCTTCCACGGCTATCGCTCAAAGAATGACTTTGACTATCCCTCGCCAGACCGTGCGGGAGATGCTCAGATTTACGACGCGGTTGCCAATGGTGGTTATACCGCTGAAAATGAAACGCCCGGGCATTATACCACGCTGGTTTCTTATGGACCTTACACGCTGGCACCAGGTGAGAAGGCCAAAGTGGTGGTCGCCTATGTGGTGGGTTTGGCGGCTGATCACGCCAAGTATTCGGATTATAAGAAATATGCGCAGCCCTTCAACATGGGGTGGATGAACCACTACGGTGGCAGGGGGTCTGAGCCTACGGATTTGGCGGATCGCCAGCCCGAGATTCCCCTCGGTGAAGATGTGATGTTCGATCACTTTCAAAATGCCATTCAGTGGTACAACTGGGGTTATGATCTTCCCAACCAGCCGCCGAATACAAAGGTAGCATGGGATTCCAACCTTCAGGGCAAGACGCAGATTCGATGGAGTGTCTTTGGCGAAGAAGCGATGGATCCAGATTATTCTGGCGCCGAGGCACAGGACTTGCGCGGGTATCGCATCTATCGCTCCAATGTGGAATATCAGGGTGAGTGGGAGTATGTGACCGAGTTTTCATTCGAAGATGCGCGTGCAGGCAATTTGCCCACGGGTGTCTCGTATGATCCTTCTCGTACGTGGACAACGGTTAAGAGCGGTTCCTGGCCAACGGGTATTCCGCTAACGACCAATCAGTACGTCGATCCCGGTGTGCATGGTGCTATCGATCCCGCTGCTGGTCCTGAAATTCCCGGCACGTACCTGTTTGACGATCAAGGCACGAATGCTGGCTTCCCCAACTGGTACAGTGTGCGTATGTATGACTCTGGTCACGATGACTGGGTCCATCACAGCGACATACCGGTCCTGGAAGCCGCGCAGAACACCTCTTTGGGTGCTGTGTATGGTTCTCGCTCGGGCATTGTTCCCGTTGTTCCAGGTGCAGCAGTGTTTGATCGCCTCGAAGAGCAGGTTCGCGTGGTTCCCAATCCGTTCAAGGTGGATAGCGATTTGCATACGTACAACCGTCAGCAGAATATGCGGTTTACGAATCTGCCGGGTCGCTGTCAGATCGACCTTTACGATGTGACGGGTCAGCGGATCTGGACATTCTACAACCAGGATCCACTGAAGGGCGAAGTGACTTATATCCAGCTTGCCGAGAATCGTCCGTCTAACTTTGGTGAGGCGATGTTCCCGGGCATATATTTCTGGAAGGTCACATCTCTGATGCCGGGTTCAGAAGGCATAACGCAGACCGGCACTTTCGTGATCATCAAGTAAGGCGCGAAGCGTCAGACATAAAAAAGGAGAAAGACAATGTTGAAAAAAGCACTGCTCTTCGGTCTGGCTGTTGCGCTTGCCCTGCCGATGTATGCACAGGCTCAGGAGGAGCGGCCGACCCAGGATTCATTAGGACCTTTTCCCGTGGATAGGACGCGGATTCCCCCTGAAACAGATTTGATTAAGTATGCTCGCGTTACGACCACGTCTTATGGTTTCTTAAAGCTGACGGGCAATGCGCGCTCAGCAGGTATGGGCGATGCGTATTCGTCTGTTGGCAATGATCTGTCGGCTGTGTTTTACAACCCTGCTGGGGCGACGCAGATTGAGCGCTACGCGCTGACAGCTTCTTATCTGAAGTGGATTGTGGGGTCTTCAATGGGCACGTTTGCCATTGGTGCCAAGACGAATGTGGCGACCTTTGCAGTCAACTTTGCGTATTTTACCACAGATGAATTTGAAGAGACCACGTCCTCTCAACCCGGAGGCACGGGTCGCATGGCCACAGCAGGCGATATGGCTGTTGGCCTGACCATTGCCAAGCAAGTGACCGATAAATTGAGTGTAGGTGGTAATTTGCGCTGGGTACAGGAAGACCTGGATTTGCAGTCGTATTCCTCGTATGATATAGATTTTGGCACGCTCTTTTACACGGGCTTCCATTCCACGCGTCTGGGTATGTCGCTCCGCAACCTCGGAGGCGACCAGGACGTGATTGGTCAGAAAGCGCGTTTCCCGATGGTGTTCAATCTGTCGGGTGCTGCTGAAGTCTATGGCAATCTGGGCGATCCTCTGTCTTTGACAGTGGCTATTGAACAGATGTTCTTCACGGATTCGGTGAACCGGTATCACTTTGGCGCGGAAGCATGGATACAGAACATGCTGGCGTTGCGTGGTGGTTACAAGATCGGTTATGACTCCGAGTCTTGGACAGTGGGTGCAGGCTTGCGTCAGAAGTTGGGCGATCAGAGTATGGGTGTGGATGTATCGTATTCAAGGGCCGAGGCACTTGATGAATATCCCATTCGCATCTCTGTTGGCATCGGCTTCTAAGAAGCTTTCCCATTAGCTACACAAAAGGCTGCGGTCGTAAGATCGCAGCCTTTTTTTGTTTTGGATTTTTGGATTTTTACTCCGTCCCATGTATTAACCCACGCATATACCCAACCGCATAGAGCCGTCCGAGGAAGTTGTATCCTCCTGTATCTTCCTGATCTATCGCAAAAGTGGGCGTGTGATCGGGGCGGATGACGCCCTTAAATCCGATTGCTTTGTACGCGCGAATCGCTTCTGCCATGTCGGTGTCGCCGTCGTCGTGAAAGGACTCGGAGAAGGTGGGTACCTGGCCGTGGAGGTCGCGGAAGTGGGCGAAGTGAATGTGGTCTTTGAAGTGGTGAATGGTGGCTGGAATATCGGCGCCCATGGCTTTGAAGTTGCCCTGGCAATAGGTGAGGCCATTGTATTCGCTGGGGATAAAAGAGATGACGCGATTGTATGCTTCGGGGCTGGTGATGATGCGGGCAACGCCGCGAATGGGCGAGAGGGGTGGGTCGTCGGGGTGCAGGCCCTGTTTGACACCGGCTTCTTCGGCAACGGGAATAACTCTTTTGAGGAAGTATTCGAGGTTTTCCCAGAGGCGCTCTTCGGTGATGTCGCCATAGTCGTTGATGGGTGGCGCGTCTTCCATGTCGCTGTGGTCGTAGGTGCTGGTCAGAGCATTGCCGCGCGTGCGGGTGGTCATTGAGGTGCGCATCCAGTTAAAGACAGCCATCCAGTTGTAGCACATTACGGGAATGCCCGCTGCGCCGAGGTTGCGAATGGTCTGACAGTAGTTGTCGATTTCCTGGTCGCGACCTTCAAGGCCCAGTTTGATATTGTCCGAGATGGGAACAGATTCGACCACAGACCAGCGCAAGCCCTGGTCTTCAATGCGTTTTTTGTGGCGCAAGATGGCGAGATAGTCCCAGATGGGACCCGCATTGGACAAGACTGTTACGACGTCTTTTACGTCCATTTGAAGCGCGGTCTGGAGGTTTTCATCGGTGAACGGGCGGATGACGAGCGCGATTCTCATAGTAAGGGGTCCTTTGAAAAAGGTTAATCCACCAATCCGTTATTTCTGCCACATAGATGAACTTTGACGCCCAATGCTTGCATCATGGCGATTTTTACGGCCAGCGCGTTGTTGGCGGCCTGTGCAGATTCGGCATAAACGACCTGGATGTGGTTGGCTTTGTGGCGGGCCATCATCTGGTCGCGGGAGATGCCGTAGGTGACGGCGTGCATAATGGGCCACTGCGGGGTGGTGGCACGCCAGCGGTGGTCGGTTTCTCGTTGTGGGAGTTCGACGACGCCACCGCGACCAATGTCCATGTGCAGTTCGTCATTTTGGACGAAGATGCGGCTCCAGACGATTTCGCCGGGTTTGCTCACGCCTTTGCAAGTGCCGCCGCCGAGTGGGAAATACATGCTGGGCTGACGTTCGGAAGAGGTGCCTTTGTAGCCGTCGATATAGTGTGCAGGAGGCGCACCGCCCGAGATGAGAAAGACCCATACGTAGTCGTCAATGCCATTTCCCCGATAGTGTTCGCCCCAGCGCAGGTCGTGCAAGGTGTTTTCGGGCGGCTGCTCCAGTGCTTTCCAGATGCGGTTGGTAATCAGGCCGTCGAGGCCCGCGCATTCATCGACTTCGTTGAAATGCGGGAGTGCCTCGCCTTCGTAGAGAACCTGGCCATTGGCGCGTGCTTTGACCGGGGGGCGATCTGCGTTGTTGAGAATGCCTTCGACCAGATCAGATGCCGGGCACAGGTCTTTGAGGCCCTGTTGATATTGAATGCCAATGGTGGCGCAACCAAAGTCATCGGCAATGCGTACGGCGGCAATGTACATTTTGCATTGCATTGCGATCTGGTCGTGGGTGAGTTCATCGGTGGCGTTTGTGCCGGTGACAAAGGTGAGGCCCTTGCGCTCGAGCCAGGCGCGAACAGCGCTGGCTTCTGCATCTGTGACGGTTTGCATTTCTGCCCAGAGAGCAGATTGCGAGAGGCGTTCTTTGAAGACGCCTGTGGGATTGAGCAAGTGATCGGGGATGATGGCGTTGAACATGCCCATGCAGCCTTCGTCAAAGACGCCCATAATGGCTTTTTCGCGCTGGAGTTGTTCGGCCAGTGCCTGTCCGAGTTGGGCTTCGGCTTCGGGCAGGCGGAAGGTGTTGGCGTCGCGTACATGGGAGGTGTCGTGGGTGACACTGCCGCTGGTGAGCCATTCGCGCAGGCCGCGTTTGAAGAAGTCGTCAGTAAAGTCCAGGCTCCACAGGGTGCTGTATGCAACGCCGGCTTTGGTGAGGGAGCCGTTGAGGTTGAGCATGCCGACGAGGCCGGGCCATTGTCCAGACCAGTTGGCAAGGGTGAGGATGGGGCCGCGGTGTGAGATCAGGCCGTGAAGCACGTGGTGGCTGTATTGCCAGACGGCTTCGGCTACGATGAGGGAGGCGTCGGGATGGATATTTTTGAAGACGGCCATGCCCTCTTTTTGCGATCCAATAAAGCCGTGTTCTTGGTCTTGTTTGTAGGGGTGTCCGCGGCGGACTGTCCATCCTTCGCGTTGGATTGCGGCTATAATGGTTGTTTCCATTGCTTCTTGTGCGGGCCAGCACATCTGGTTGGCAGATAAGCGCAGGTCGCCGTTGGCAATGAGTACGACTTCGTTTTTTTCAGGTGCTTCGGGTTCGGCGAGTTCGGGAAGTTGGTAGGCCATTCTGTAACTCCTTATATGTATTGTTTGGTGTTGAGAGCAGGGGATAAAATAGCCGATAGAATCTGGAAAGTCAAACGGGCAGGGGGAGTGCTATTATGCCGATGCGCCGGAGTAATTTTTAAGGCCGCGTTTCCAGAACCAGCGCGAGAAGGCGAGGAGAAAGATGCACAGCAGACCAGATGTGATCATGCTTTCGGATGTGAGGCGGCCAGAGAGTGCTTCGGCGGGTACGGTGATGTCGGGGGTGTTGGGCATGGGCGAAAGGTAATGTGCGTTTGGGGTGATGTCAACTTTGGGGAATGGGGTGTTGATGGAGGTAGAATTGGGTGCCCCACTTGTCGAGGTGGTCTGTCCAGAGGAGGCAGCCGCCGCTGATGAGCGCGCCGCCGTTGTCTATGTGATCGAGTACTGCGGCTCTCATGCTGCTGTCGCGTGGGGCTGTGGAGAGGTCGTGGGAGTATGGACCGAAGATGCGGTCGAGGCCGCTGTGCTTGCTGCGTGAGTTGAGCGGAAAGAGATAACATTCGCGCTGGAAGCGGGCGATGTTGGAATTTTTGGCGAGTAAGTGCTGGTATGTGGGGTCGAGCAACCAGGATGTGCAACAGATCGCCTTGAAGGGACGGTCGGGGAAGTGTTTGGGGAAGAATTCGGCGACCTGGCGGAGGGATTCGCCGCACAGATCAAATGCCATTGGTCCGTCTTCGGGGATGTGAATTTCGAGGATGGAATCACCTTCGGTGAGGACGCAATTCCAGTGAGAACGCGAGAGGCTGACCGGCTGGCGTTGTGCGTGGCCGTTGGGGTGAATGAGATTGCCGGTGATATGGGTTGCGGTTTCGACGAGTTCGGATGTCCAGGTATGTGGGTCTTCTCGTCCGCCCGCGCCATTGAAGTTGCCGTCGGTGCGAAATTCCAATCCGGATTCGCACAGGAGACATATTTGCGTAGAGGCGCGATGGCGGTACGCGCGCATTTTCTGGCGAAAGGGGCCAATTTTGTATTGCAAGCGCCCTACGCGATAGAGGTCGCCGTTGAGATGGCCGAGCAGCCAGGGTAAGATGCGCGTGCATAGTCCCCAGGCGTCGGGGTCGCCGGGGTGAAAGAAACGATCGTTTTTGAAAACGCCGATGTCGTGGTATTGCTGCGCCCAGACGTACGTGTCACGGCAAGTCAAGCGGGTGATGTGTTCGGGTATGTTGCGCGATTGGTGGAAGGTGCGGAGTTGCGGTATGCCCGAGAGTGCGATGAGGAGATAAAAGGCACCGCAGTAATTGCCGAGTACGGGCGCGAGGAGGGGCCAGTCGCGGGTTGCGGAGTTCTGAGTGCTTTTGTCGATGAAGAGGAGGCGATGGGCATGCCATGCCATGTGCGCGAGGTCGGGATCGGCGGCGATTTGTTTGGCGGCGCGGATTGCAAAGTCTATGGCGTCGGGGGGAAGATTTGCCCAGTCGCCGTTTTCGCGGATGGCTTCGGGCTGAAGAAAGGGAAGGTTGCCGGGGAATGTTGCGGCGGATTTTTCCCGATGGATGTCGAGGCCCGTGTTTTTTATAAGGGGAATGAGTTTGGGAGACATTCGGGGTAGAATCTTCAAGAGAGTTTAAGTATTCAGCAACCGTGCGTGAGCTACTTCTCGGCTACCAATTGGACGTATTTCATCAGCCATCAATGTTGTGACGCCAATGGTTTTCCCATCCAATGTGAGAAATTCTACCTCATAACCACGACCTGCTTGATGTACAAGTACAACAGTTCCTATATCGCCCAGGCAAAGGCCAAATTCTGTCAAATTACGCATTAAGATAATCTGATCGTGTTCTTGTATGGTTTTCATAGCTATCCTCAAATTACATTTATCAAGCTGGATACGCAGTCACCAGTCGGGGCGCATTGCCACTTGCATCAATAAACCAAACACTTAAAATTACAGGCTGGCGACCATCGGGACACATAATGACTCCTTCAATAATATATCGATAGCCAAAAGGTGTTTCAAAAAATGCCTGGACATCATGAGATTGGGCATGTTGGATTAAAACATCTGCTAATTGTTCCCAGTGTTCCCGTGTAAATCCAAATCGAATAAAAAATCATGCTTGGGTTTTCCATCTCGATGTGTCGGCGAAAGGAGATAATCAAGGATTTTTTCTCGAGGTATATGCGCTTTTTCTCTATTCGGTAGTTTCATTTACGGTAAAATATATTGTTCAAATTACTCAAAGACAAGCTGGATTACAGTGTTAGTGACTGATGTTACGCAGGTCTGGCGTTTTTGTCATGCTGAGCGGAGTGGAACGGAGCCGAAGCATCTGTTCCACCAGCGTTAGTAGGAGATTCTTCGACTCCGCTGCGCTACGCTCAGAATGACAGGCGCATTATATCGTGCCTATGCGTAACATCAGTGATTAAATTTCGTTTGGAAATTAACATGCGACATCTTAATTTTCAAGAACTTTGATCTTTTTGGGCGTCGATTTTTTTTCTCACTTCGGGAATCCTTTTGGAACGCGTCCCTCTCAGGCATTATGCCACCCTCCTGATACACTATCTTCGCCCCCATTGGAAGCGCGTTGTTTTTCTCGGCGTTTTCATGTTCACCGGCATTGGTCTCAATCTGCTCAATCCCCAAATTATTCGATATTTCATCGATACGGCGCAGGCAGATGGTGCCGTGCAAAATCTGGTATGGGCGGGTATCGCCTTTCTCGCCGTTGGCATTATTCGCCAGGGCGTGCAAATCGTGAGTTCTTATCTCGGCCAGGACGTGGGTTGGCGCGCAACGAATCAGATGCGGAATACGCTCGCGCACCACTGTCTCAATCTCGATATGGGCTTTCACCACGCGCACACCCCGGGCGAGATGATCGAGCGCGTTGACGGCGATACGACGGCACTTTCCAATTTTTTTTCCCAATTTGTCATCCATGTTATTGGAAGCTCATTTTTTCTTTTGGGCGTCCTCATTCTCGTCTTCCGCGAAGATTGGCGCGTGGGCGCAGCTCTGACTGCTTTTTCAATTCTCGCTTTTATTGTTTTTAATCTCACGCGCAATATTGCCGTGCCCATTTATACGGCCGAACGCGAAAGTTATGCGCGCCTGTACGGCTTTATCGAAGAGCGGTTGCTCGGCCTTGAAGACATCCGCACAAATGGCGCAGGTGACTATACCGTGAATCGGTTTTACAAGGTCAATAACGGCGTTTTTGCCCGCGTGAAGAAATCCGAGTTAATGAGCGAGGGATTGCGTGCGATTACCGGCATTATGTTCGCGCTCGGTTACGCACTTGCAATGGGCATGGGTATCTGGCTTTATCGGGAGGGTACGTTTACAATTGGCGCGGTTTTTCTCATTTTTCACTATACGTCGATGTTGCGCGAACCGCTTTTTCAAATTAGCCAGCAAATTAACGATTTACAACGCGCCACTGCTGGGCTTAAACGCATTGAAGAACTTCACCGCATCCAGACCGGCATTCAGGATGGGAATGAGAAATTAGCTACTCCTTCCGAGAAACTCAAGGTAGCGCCTTTGGGTATTGCGTTTGACAATGTCCATTTTGCGTACAATCCTGGCGATCCGATTTTGCGGGATATTTCCTTTTCTCTCGATTCGGGCAAAACCCTCGGTCTGTTGGGGCGCACGGGCAGTGGCAAGACCACTATTACCCGTTTGCTCTTTCGCTTTTACGATATTCAGCGCGGGCAAATCCGCATTGGCGATCAAAATATCCGGGACATTTTTCTCGACGATTTGCGGCAGCACGTCGGTCTTGTTACGCAGGATGTGCAACTTTTCAATGCGAGCGTACGCGACAACCTCACCCTTTTTCGGCCCGGTGTTCCGGACAAAAAAATCGTCGCCATGCTCGACGACCTCGGCCTTGGTGCGTGGTATGCGTCTCTCTCCGAGGGGTTGGAGACAGAACTTGCCGCAAGTAGCCTCTCGGCCGGTGAAGCCCAATTGCTCGCCTTTGCCCGCGTTTTCCTCAAGGACCCCGGCCTGGTCATTTTGGACGAGCCCTCATCGCGGCTCGATCCCGCAACGGAGCAGAATATCAACTTTGCAGTGGAACGCCTGTTGCAGGATCGCACGGGTATTATTATTGCGCATCGCCTTGAGACCGTAGAGCGCGTGGATAATATCCTCATTCTCGACGACGGGCAGGTGGGGGAATTTGGCCTTCGCACAGATCTCGTCGCAGATCCGAATTCGCAGTTTTCTCGCCTGCTCAATACGGGGTTGGAGGAACTTATCGCATGACGATGGGCCAAACGACATGGCGATTGCTCAAGTATCGTCCCGGACTTTTTTTTGCCACGATATTTTTTCGCGGTATTGACGATATTGCGCCTTTTCTCGCGGGCGTTATTATGAAGGGTTTTTTTGACGCGCTCACTGGTCAGGCCGAAGCGGGGTTTACCGCCTGGTCGCTTGTCGCCCTTTTTGTCGCCGTTGAGATTGGCGATCGCATCGCCCTTCTCGGTTCAGCTTTTGCCTGGCCGCGCTGGTGGTATGCTATTGAAACGCTTTTGCGGAAAAATCTTATGACTGCTATTCTCGAGGTTCGAGACCCGGGACAGATTTCTACCGCATCTGGTGAAGTGACCAACCGATTCCGCGACGATGTATTGGGCATTATTCAATATCTCGATCGCTACATCCATATGTGGGGCAATCTCGTTTTTGCGGTACTCGCCATTTCTTATATGTCGAAAATCGATCCCTATATCACTTTTATCACGATTATACCGGCGATAGGGGTGGTTATTGTTGTCGATTTTGCCCGCAACTATATTCACAAATACCGCACCGCACAGCGCATAGCAACAGAGCGATCCACCAATTTTATCAATGAGATGTTTCAATCTATTCTCGCTGTCAAAGTTGCTACCACGCAAGCCCATGTGATTGATCGCTTTCGGCAACTCAATGATGCGCGCCGCATTTCTACTCTTATCGACAATCTTTTTACTCAGATTCTCAGTTCGATCAATTTCAATCTGGGGCATATTGCCACGGGCGTTATTCTGATTCTCGTGGCGGAAAAAATGAAGTCGGGTGCGTTCACGGTTGGCGATATGGCACTTTTTGCTACTTATGTCGGTCAGGTCGCCCGAAGCGGTTCCCTGCTTGGGACCATTCTCACCAATCACAAACGCGCCGAAGTTTCTTATTTTCGGATGGCTTATACTATTGAAGATATGCCCCGCGAACGCATCTCTCAACACACAGATGTTTATCTCAATAGAGAACCCGATGGACTGGTGTTGCCATCCCGTGTGGAATCTGACAGGCTCAACGCACTTACCATTCGCAATATGACATATACTTATCCCAAATCTGAAAATGGCATTTACGATATTGACATCGTCATCCCCGCTGGATCGTTTACGGTTATTACGGGGCAAATCGGATCGGGAAAGACCACGCTTATCCGATCACTTCTCGGTGTTCTTCCGCTTGCGAGTGGGGATATTTACTGGAATGGTGAGAAGGTGGCGGATCCCAAAACTTTTTTTACGCCTCCGCGCTGTGCTTATACGCCGCAAATCCCGCGTCTTTTCAGCGAGTCTCTGCGCGATAATATTCTTTTGGGATTGCCCGATGATCCACGAGCACTCGAACACGCGCTTTACAATGGCGTCATGGAGACCGATATTCCCACCCTTGAAAACGGCCTGGATACGATTGTTGGGCCGCGCGGTGTCAAACTTTCCGGCGGTCAAATTCAGCGCACTGCTGCCGCGCGTATGTTTATCCGCGATCCCGAACTTTTGGTTTTTGATGATCTGTCTTCTGCGCTGGATGTGGAAACCGAGCGCGTTCTTTGGCGGCGCGTTTTTGAAAACCGCCGGGCTACCTGTCTCGTGGTTTCTCACCGCCGTCCCGCGCTTCGCCGCGCAGATCAAATTGTCGTTCTGAAAAATGGTCGTATTGAGGGTGTGGGGACGCTGGACGAGTTGCTCAAATCGAGTGCGGAGATGCAGCAATTATGGGATCAGCGGTGAGGCAAATCCGCAGGCATGTCCCTGCGGGTGTAAGCAGGGATGGACGCAGATAACACAGATAAAAACAAAGGCGAGAAACCACAGAGGCGTAGGGGCGAGGCATGTTTCGCCCAGGATACACAGATTAATCTTCAATAGGAGGAATACCATCATGGCTACTACACTTGTTCATATTGGCGTGCGCGCCACAGATATTGAGGAGACCATCCGCTTCTGGCGAGATGGCCTGGGTTTGCGTCTTGTTCAAGATCGAGGTCAATCTTTTGATCTGACCGATGGATATCACAATTTTCGCATTTTTCAGCACAATGGACCTTCTCGCCCAGAGCACGTCAGCGGGATGCTGGATTATCTGCATATTGGTATTCGGGTTCCCAATCTGGAAGCTGCGGCGCGGCGTTTGACGGATATGGGTTACGAGATTTTTTCCGATGGTCTGGGCGGTAAGCAGCCCCTGGCTGCGGACAAGCTCGAAGAGGGTGCTTTCAAAGTGGAGGATCCCGATGGCATCACGGTAGATATTACGTCCAGCGATGATCAGTGGCCGGGTACCGGTCTGCCAAGGAGTTCTTTATGAATATTAATTTAGATGGGAAGGTCGCGCTTATTTCTGGCGCGTCGCGCGGTATTGGGCGCGGTATAGCCCTTCGGATGGGGCGTTCGGGCGCAAAGGTTGTGGTCAATTATCGCACGCATCCCGACGAGGCTGAGGAGGTCGTTGCTGAGATTCGCAGTGCGGGGTCCGATGCGCTCGTCTATGGAGCAGATGTGTCTGATCGCGATGCGGTGGATGCGATGGTCGCTGCCGCGGTTGAGCGATTTGGGCGTCTCGATATTGTGGTTTCCAATGCGTATTACAGCAAGCGCGAACCTTTTATTGATCTGGAATTAGAAGGTGCGCGTCGCACGCTTGAGGTCACGTTTTGGGGGGCTTTCCACATGGCGCAGGCCGGTGCCCGCCAGATGGTCAAACAGGGCGATGGCGGGGCGATTCTCTTTATTAGTTCTGTTTTGTCCAATATTCCCTTTCCGACCTCATTGCCCTATAATGCAGCGAAGGCAGGGATCAATCAGATGTCGGCGACTATTGCCAACGAGCTTACCGATCACCGCATTCGCGCCAATGTGATTACGCCCGGGTATATCGACACGCCCGGTGAGCGTCAATATGCGACTGAAGAACAGATCCGCGAGGCTGCCACCACGCTGCCCTGGAAGCGTCTGGGGACGCCGGAAGATATTGCCAATGCCGCCGCGTTTCTCTGTTCCGACGCTGCCGACTATATTACGGGGACGGTGTTGAGTGTGGATGGGGGATATTGGTTGAAAATCGCGAGATGATGAAAGGAATAAATACATGACCACCAACTTGTCTGAACATATCAAACAGACCGCGCTGTGCGATACGCACGAGCATCTTCGTCGGGAGCCTGACTGGCTTGACGATGGTCCCGACGTATTGCAGGATCTCTTTGGCAATTATGTGCCTGCTGATCTCATTACGGCTGGTGCATCACAGGAAGCCCTGAGGCGTCTCACAGATGCTTCAGACCCAGACCTTGCCGGGCGTTTTGAAGGTGTTCGCGCGGCGTGGGAGGCCACGCAATACACGGGTTATGGCGAGGCTGTGCGGCGCATTGTCACCGATGTGTATGGTTTTGACGAACTCACGCCCGATGTGCTTGCACCTGCACAGGAAAAATTGACCGAACTGCGTACTCCCGGCGGTCGCTACAATTTGCTGCGCGAAGTCGCGAATCTCGACCATATTCAAACAGATGATTCTTCCTGGCCCTGCGCTCCCGACGAATCTGGTCCCGACTTTTTTCTTTACGATCTCTCATGGGCGGGGTTTTGCAGTGGACAGATAGACCAGGAAGCCATTGCCCAAGATACCGGTATTACCGTGGTTGATCTCGATTCTCTTCAGAAGGCGATGGAGGCTATATTTGAGAAACATGCGCCTTGTGCTATTGCGGTTAAAGCCCAACATGCGTATAATCGCACCCTCAATTGGCAAGCGCGCGCTCGCGGCGATGTCGAACGCGCGCTTTACGCCACGCTTAGCTCAAATAATAATGTTTCCGAAGCGATGCGATTGTGCCTTGGCGACTGGTGCTGGGCACGCGGTGTGGAACTGACTATTGAACACAATTTACCTTTCAAAATCCATACGGGCTATTATGCCGGTAATAATCGCATGCCTGTTGACCGCATCAAATCTGGCAATCTCTGCGCGCTTTTGGCTAAGTATCTCGACGCTCGCTTTGTGCTTATGCACATTGCCTATCCCTATAGCGATGAACTCATTGCGTTGACCAAGCACTACAAAAATGTCTGGGCAGATCTGTGCTGGGCCTGGTCTATCAATCCCTATGCTTCAGGCGACTTTGTCCGCCGATTTATCCACGGTGCTCCTATCAACAAGCTCTTTGTTTTTGGTGGCGATACGCGCTGGCCCACCAGCGCCGCTGCTTACGCATTTCAAACCCGTTTCTGGCTTGACAAAACCCTCGAAGCAGAAGTGGAAGAGGGCTATCTGACCGAGTCACAGGCCATGCATATTGCGTCGCGTGTGATGTACGACAACCAGTACGAGTGTTTTGATCTCGAAGGTACGCGAGATGCGATTTATCGGGCGATGGGAGAATAGAAAAGGTTCAAAATTCAGATAGAAAGAAGGCGATGTCCCACATTGTTGTATCCACATGGCGATTTGGTCTCGCTTCTAATCAGCCCGCCTGGGAAATTTTGAAAAGCGGTGGCTCTGCGCTCGATGCTGTTGTGCGGGGTGTCGAAGTGGCGGAACGCGATCCTGCGGTCAGGAGCGTTGGATTCGGCGGATATCCCAATGCCGAGGGTGAGGTCGAAGTCGATGCCGCGGTTATGGACGGACGCAACCTCGGTTATGGTGCGGTGGCTGGACTTAGAAAGATTGCCACGCCCACTGCTGTGGCGCGGCGCGTGATGGAGAAAACCGATCACGTTTTTCTCGTGGGCAATGGCGCGCTGAAATTTGCTCGTGCACAGGGCTTTGAAGAATGCAATATGCTTACCGAGCACGGGCGAAGAGCCTGGAAAAAGTGGAAAAGGGAGCGAACAGGTCCTCCCGCAGATGTCCACGATACTATTGGCATGATCGCGCTTGACCAGCACGGAAATCTCGCGGCGGCCTGTACTACAAGCGGTGCGGCGTTTAAGTTGCCCGGCCGCGTCGGCGATTCACCGCTTATTGGCTCGGGCCTTTATACAGATAATGACGCAGGTGCTGCCGCGGCTACTGGTCGCGGTGAGGAAATTGCTCGGACCTGCGGGTCGTTTGCTGTTGTTGAACACATGCGGCAGGGCAAATCGCCGCAGGAAGCCTGCGAAGCTGTTGTACAACATCTCATTGCGCGCGTTCCCTCTGCGCGTCCCTTTCAGATGGCTTATATCGCCATTGACAAATATGGCAATTGGGGTGCAGCCGCAGCTCGTTCTGGATTTCTATCGGCTGTCACCAGCAATGTGGAAAATCAACTTTATAAAAGTCGATTTTTTATTGGTTACGGCGGGGTTGGATGATGGGATTGCGTTCCCATACTGACTTTATCAGCATATACTTGATAAACATGGTTCTCAGACTGTGCGTGCTCGTGGTCTTTGTTATTGATTTTGGATACAGCATATGCTTTGCTGCCGGTTCCGATTCTACGGGCGTTCAACCGGTTGTCTCTGTATCTGTTGATTCTACGGTCGTTGACTCTCTGCTCTCGACGGATCCTGCAATGACCGATCCATCCAGGTTAGATCTCGATCCTTCGACTACACTCAAAATAACAGATCCTTCGCAACCACCTGCCCACTGGGTCACGCCTGCAGGGGACTCCACTCGTGTTCTCGATACCTTTGACTATCCGCGATTTTTGAATTCTTATCCCGATAAGATCTGGGAAGGACGGTCGGGCTGGCGATTTAGCGAAACTAAAAAAGAAGATGTTTACTATCGGATCTTACAAGAAGACAATAACCATTATCTTACCGCGAAGACAAAAGGCGGTGCCGTAAATTTTGGGAGAGAAGCAAAGGTCACGTATCGCGGCAGAGAAATCAACGTCAGTTTGCGTTCATTCCAAAAATTGCGCTGGCGCTGGCGGGTACACAATTTACCAGAGGGGTCTGATGAGACCGACGACGACAAAAATGACAGTGCCGCTGCTGTGCGGCTGATTTTTGGGACAAATATGTTAGCCAAAAGACTCAAATATATCTGGAGTGCAACACTTCCCAAAGGCACGGTCATTGAGAGCAGCAGGCAATATACTATTGTGTTGCGTAGCGGTACAGATGATTCAAAAAAATGGGTTTGGGAAGAAGTGAATGCATATCAAGACTATCGCCGTTTGTTCGGTGGTGATCCCCGTCCAGTCGATGTTTTAGCACTGCTTACCGATTCAAATAATACGGGGACAGTTGTCGCAGCGGATTACGATGATATTATCTTTATCATTCCGAGGCCCACAGTTAAAAAGAACCCGGAGAATACAGAATGAAGAGCGGATATCAGGTTCGTTCTTCTTGGGAACGACCTGCTGGACTGACAAATAGCTTATCGCGGAGGCTGCTCATGGATGCACAATATCTATTAAAGGCACTTGTCTGCTGTATGCTTGCAGCACTTACAGCATCGGCAGAGGCGCAAAATGTTTCGGTCACCGACTACAAAGTGCCGGTGAGCCGGGTGGATAATCTACGCATTGATTTGTTGAGTTTTAATTTGACGACCGAGGGCAAAGAAGTTGTACACGAACAGGGCGAAATCGGCCTTGTGTATAAAAAATTCTACACTTCCCTGCCCTTTGCGTATTTTATTGATGCGCTCACTTCGGCATCGTATTTTCGCCAATTTTCATTTGAAGATTCTGAGCGCACTGGTACTTACGATATGAATCTCGATATACAGGTTCAAAAGTATTTTCGGGAAACCAATAAGTTTTTCTATTTTGTCAGTCCCGACGCTTTGATGCGTAAGGGCTTTGATCGTCCGCAGAGTGATGTCATTATAGGTCTTGGTTATGGCCGATTTATCAATGCTACCGCTCTGCGCAAAGCCGTGCGTATCGAAGACTTTTTGTTCGAAGAAGGCGTTATTAGCGATTTTCTGCCCAAAGACACGATGATCACGCTTGGGCAAATTATCGAAAAAGAAGCTGAGTACCGCAATATCTACGGTAGCCGTACCTATGTGAGCTATTGGTATGAAGATATGAGCAGCGAAATTGACAAAACCGGTCTTGTGACCGGGGGTGGCAATATTGGTCCTATTGGCATCTTGCGTATGCGCGAGGTACTCACACAGGAGCAGATCAGCGACCGGTTTTTTGGTTGGGATATCAATGCGGGGGTTCAGTATCAATTACAGACCAGGGATAAAGACATAGAACGGCCTCCTCCAGCTTTAGCCATTAATATGCGGTATTCCCGACCTATCAGTTGGCGAATGCAGGTCAACACGGATTTCAAATTGGATACCCCATTCAAGAGGGACTATTTCAGGCGAGAGTATAATATCCGGCAGAATGTCGATTTTATCTACGAAATTACCAATAGAATTGCCTTTGTGTCCTCCAATACACTGCACATCAACAAAAAACGCGATCAAGATGCGAGGTTTAGACATATTTCAAATATCAGTTTCACATTTTTTGTCGAAAATAAAATTAGTTTGACGGCTATTGAGCAAATTTCCAAAGAAGAAGGGTCGCCATTTAGACAAAGCCTTCTTTTTGCCCTGAATTATCGCATTTTTTGAGTTGTGCGATCGGGTGTAAAATTTGGAAATTGGTCGCGTGTCAAAAATACTTGTGGACATAAATTTTCTCTTATATCTTACTGAAGTTCAGGCTTTATTTGTCGGCCCGCGTGCATCCCAGTTTGTGTAAAAGGGATAGTGGTCGGTTTATCCATCCCATAGTCGGAGGTTTTATGGCAAAAGAAGAAAAAGTTGTACTGGAAGGAACGATTGTCGATATATTGCCCGATGGGCAATACAAGGTTGAGATTGAGGGGGGACATCAGATTCTCGGTTATACGTCCGGCAAAATGCGCCGTTTTAATATTCGCATTGTTGTGGGCGATACGGTCACGATTGAGACCTCACCTTATGATCTGAACCGGGGGCGCATTACATTTCGAGATTCTGGAACAGGTGGTCCACCTCCTCCGAGTACGCAAGGAGGCGGAGGTCGGCGCCCCGGTCGCGGTGGACGCAGGTCGCGTCGCCGCCGTTAGATACTCAAAATCGGCACATAAATAACCACCCGCGAGTCGCATGCGCAGCACAAGGTCAGTAGTGCCAATGGTCTGGGACTGCCTGAAAATGCGCTGTGCATACCGGGTGGCTTTTTGTTTTTACAGGGAGGGTATATGCCGGAAGAATCCAAAACTGTGCAACCATCGGGAGAAGATGAAAATCCAGATCTCTACGCGCTGGATCCACGGGCGGTTCAGGAACCCCCACAAGGGCTTCGCGGTACGCTGAAGTTTCTCGGTCCGGGGTTGATCCTGGTGGGGTCTGTGGTGGGTTCTGGTGAGATTATTTTGACGACGAACTTGGGTTCTATTGTGGGATTTTCAATGCTCTGGTTTGTGCTGGTGAGTTGCTGGAGCAAGAATATTGTGCAGGCGGAACTGTCGCGTTTTTCGGTTGCTTCTGGCGAACCCTTTTTGCACGCTTTTAACCGATTGCCGGGAAAACTGCCCGCGTTTAACGGGCGGAAGGTGTCGTGGTATATCTATTTTTGGTTGCTCTGGATTATTCCCGGGCAGTTGATCAGCGGTGGTATTTACGGGGGTGCTGGTCAGGCGATTCACATGGCTCTGCCTTCTCTTGGCTCGGAATGGTGGACGGTTATTCTGGCTGGTACGGCGTCTGTGATTATTCTGACCGGGACGTATCGGTTTCTCGAAAGGTTGATGACGGTTCTGGTGGTCATTTTTACTTTTATCACGGTCGCTTGTGCTATTTTGCTGCAGTTGACCGAATATGCGATTACCTGGGAAGAGGTACGCGGTGGGCTGACGTTTGGTTTTCCTGCTTTTGCATTGTTGGCCGCGCTGGCGATGTATGGGGGGACCGGGGTGGGGTCGGGCGAACAGATGGCCTATACGTATTGGTGTGTGGAAAAGGGCTATGCGCGTTTTTCGGGACCGGCAGATCAGTCCGATGCCTGGGTTCAGCGCGCGAGGGGATGGATCCGGGTGATGCAAACCGATGTGCTTTTGACACTGGGCTTGCTGACCTGTGCGACGATTCCATTTTATATGCTGGGCGCGGGGGTGTTGTATCGGCTGAATAAACAACCCGATGGATTGGAGACGATTCCAGTGCTGTCCAATATGTACACGCAGACGCTTGGCGAATGGGCGTTCTGGTTGTTTATGGTGGGTGCTTTTTTTGTGCTTTATTCAACGGCGATATCCGGTCTGGGTGGTGGTGTGCGCATTTTTGCGGATGGGATGTCTGTGATGGGTTTGATTGAGCGCAATGATTATAAAACGCGGATTCGGATTTTGCGCATTTGGGCGGTGGTGTCTCCTCTGGTGACTTCTCTGGCGTATTTCTTTTTTCAAAATCCGGTTTGGATGCTGACTATGGGGCATTTGTTTGGGGCAATTAAGTTTCCTCTGATTGCCGGGGGGACGTTGTATTTGCGCTATAGACATCTCGACCAGCGTCTGAAACCGTCTTTGAAGACCGATCTGTTGTTGTGGTTCTGTTTTCTCCTGATGATTGGTCTGGCTATTTATATTTTATACACGCGCTATTTCGCATGATGTGGAGAGCGATTATGGCTATTCCTACCTATCGTTCAATCGGCGTGCGGCCGTTGATTAACTGTCGCGGGACATATACGATTATTAGCGGTTCGCTGATGTTGCCCGAGGTGCGCGAGGCGATGATGGAAGCGGCGAAGGCGTATGTGCATTTGGATGAGTTGATGGATGCGGTGGGGGCGCGTATTGCCGAGTTGATGCAATGCGAGTGGGGGCTGGTGACAAATGGATGCGCCGCGGCACTGACGCAGGTGACGTCGGCGTGTGTGGCGGGTGATGATCCGGATAAGATCGTGCAATTGCCCGATACAACGGGGATGAAGAATCGGGTGTTGTATCAGCCGGGGCATTTGCATATTTATACGCATGCGATTCGGGCGGTGGGCGTGGAGATGGTGGAGGTGGAAGATCACGACGCGCTTTCTTTAGCGATTGATGATCGCACGGCGATGTTTGCGTTTTTTGGGGATCAAACGGATCATAGCGATATTCCGCTTGAAGATGTGGTGGCGATTTGTCATCGCAAGGGTGTGCCGGTATTTGTGGATGCCGCGGCAGAGCGGCCAGATGTGCCCAATGCGTATTTGCAAGCGGGTGCAGATGTTGTGGCTTATAGCGGGGGCAAGTGTTTGCGGGGTCCCCAGTCGTCGGGGTTGGTGCTGGGGCGAAAGGATATTTTGCAGGCGGCGTTTGTCAATGGCGCGCCGCATCATTCGCTGGGGCGGGCGATGAAGGCGGGCAAGGAGGAGGTGATGGGGTTGCTGGCGGCGGTGGAGAAGTGGGTGCAGCGCGATCACGATGCCGAGTGGGCAGAGTGGGAGCAGTGGTTGCAGGTGATTGGCAGTGCGGTTGCGGATTTGCCGTCGGTGACGACGCGGGTGCGAGATCCCGGGCGGTCTAATGTGGCGCCGATTCTGGAGGTCCACTGGGATCGCACAGTTTTACCGATTGCGCCAGAGGAGGTCCAGCAGCAGTTGTCAGATGGCGATCCGCGCATTGAGATGTTCACCCATGAAAATGGGGTGGAAGTGATGTCCTATATGATGGAGCAAGGGGAGGATGTGATTGTTGCAAGGCGATTGCGGGAGGTGTTAAAGGGGGCTTGATAGGAGATAAAACATGAAACGCATTATTTCAGATCCAGGTATTCTGGGTGGTAAACCAGTTGTTGAAGGTACGCGATTAAGTGTTGAGCATATTTTAGGCTTGCTCGCGTACAATATGTCACATCGAGAAATTGTAGAGGCGTATCCAGTATTAACAGTTGAAGACGTGAATGGGGTTTTGGAATATGCTGCAACGATACAGAGATAGGAGACTCAGATGAAATTCACGATCACAATTTATACAGATGAGGATGGTGTATATATCGCGGAATGTCCGTCAATTCCAGGGTGTGTGAGCCAGGGTAAGACTGAGGAAGAAGCTGAGAAGAATGTGCTGGAAGCGATCAAAGAGTGCTTAGAGGTGCGTGCTGAATTGGGAATATAGAGGAAGATATGGTGAGAAATTTTAGAATTGTCGTTGAAAGATATGCCGATGGTTATGTGGGGTATCCGCTCGGATTGAAAGGGGTCGTCGTTGGGCAGGGGGGTACTTATGAAGAGGCTTTGGCGGATATAAAATCTGCCATTCGATTTCATATCGAGACGTTTGGTAGAGAAGTGTTATGAAATGTCATGTTTGTGGTGCTAAATTGGAGTCTGTTGTGACAAATTTGCCTTTTAAGGTGACGAATAAAAAAATTGTGATTGTCGAAGACTTGCCCATCCATCAATGCAGCCAGTGTCGTGAATTTTTGTTGGATGATTTTGTTATGGAACGCGTCGAAACAATTCTTGAAGCTGTTGATACGGCATCGAAGTTGGAGGTCATTGAGTATGCCGCTTGAATGTATCGTATGTCACAGCGATGATATTTGCTCTAAGGATGTCAAGGAAGAGGTAAAAGTCGGTTTAGATATTGTCTATGTGCCGATCCATGTACCGGTTTGCGGGACGTGTGGTGAACGGTATTATGACCGGCAAACAATGCAGTATTTGGAAGAGGTGACACAAAAGTTGAAAGCAGGTGAAACGCCTCTACGCGAAGTGGGCAAAGTTCTTACAGTAGATATTTGAATCAGATTGAATGCATAATGGCAACTTCACATCTCGAATGGGATGACTCGCAAAAACCGACATTGGCCTTGTTGGACGAATTGGGCCATACCATCCTGCAAGGGTGAATACGCATGCCGGATAAACGGCCTAACATACTTTTTGTCCAGACTGATCAGCAGCGGCCAGAGTGGGTCGAGATGAACCCCGACATTCCGGTGCGCACGCCGCATCTGCGGCAACTCGCCAGGCGCGGCACCTGGCTTGCCAACGCAATTTGCCCGTCGCCCGTTTGCGCCCCGTCACGCGCCTGCCTGGTGGCCGGGCAGGAATATGATCGCACGCGCGTGTGGGGCAATAGCACTTATGCTCCCGATAATATGTTCAAGTACCACCTGCGCCTGCGCGACGAGGCCGGATACCACGTTATGGGGGCTGGCAAACACCACGTGGGCAATAATCAATCGGGGAATCCGCCCAGGTTCCACTGTGGTGTGGATGGGTGCCAGGGCATGGAGGCATGGGGATTTTCCGACGCCATTTTCAATGCTGGGCTGAACCAGGCGACCATTTTGATGCGCAATAACGAGATGGTGCCTCAGGATGCGTACATGGCGTTTTTGCACGCGCGCGGTCTGGCAGAGGAGCACATTGCCGATTACGCGCGCCGAAGCCGGGAGGGCGTGTGGACGGCTACTTTCCCGACGACACTTCCCGACGATGCGTACTTCGATACCTGGATCACCAACAATGCGCTCACCCTTCTGGATCGGGCGCCCGACGACAGGCCGTGGTATTTGGAGGTGAATCTGCAGAATCCCCATCATCCATGGGATATCACCGAGTCGATGCACCGATGGTACCGCGAGCCGTCCGTCGAGTTTCCTCCTCCTCTGTTCAACACCGAGGATATCGCGCCCGACACGCACCAGGAGGTGCGCCGCAACTGGGCTGCTACTGTCGAACATCTCGATTCTTGCCTCGGGCGTCTCGTCGCGCGAGTGCGCGCGCGGGGCGATCTCGACGACACTGTCATTGTTTTCACCAGCGACCATGGCGAGATGCTCGGCGATTACGACCAGTGGCAGAAGTTGTCACCCCTGCAGGCCTCGGTGGGGGTTCCGCTGGTGATCGCTGGGCCGGGCGTGAGGGCTTCGGGACGCGACGACGCTCCGATGACGACTCTCGACCTGACCGCCAGTTTCCTCGAGTGGGGCGGCTTGACACCCGGTGACGATCTCGACAGCTGTTCTCTTGTCGATTATCTCGGCACCCGCGCACGCAGGCATCGAGACCTGGTATTTTCCGGCCTGAGTGCCTGGCGCATGGTTTTCGATGGGCGTTTCAAACTGGTTCGCGGCTATGATCCGGCAAAGCGTGTCGGGGGCGATGTCTTCGAACCGATGCATGTGCCGCTCAATGAGACGGAGCGCCTTCAGCGCGAGCGTCCCCAGTTGCTGTTCGATCTGCAGCGCAATGAGAGGGACGATGTCGCCGCCGAATTTCCCCAGGTCTTTCAGCGGCTGAGTGCCGCTCTGGATGAGCATTTGGCTCATGGGACGCTTTGAGGATGTTCTTATGTTAGAGATAGACAGGTCGGCATTTAAGGCGATTGGCGAGTCGGTTCACTTTGATCCGCTGGTCGATATTCGGCATCCAGAATTGGTGCGTATTGGGGATGATGTGGCGTTTCACAATGGGGTGTTTGTGAATCCCTGTGGTGCGTGGGTCGATATTGGCAGTCATACTCATTTTGCGCCGTATAGCGTGTTGTACGGGCCTTTGACTATTGGCAATTATGTGGCGGTGGCGGCACATGTGGTTTTTGCGAGCGTGGGCCACGGGTACGATCGAATCGATAATCCGATGGTGCAACAAAGGGTGCAAAAGCGGGAGATTGTCGTAGAAGATGATGTGTGGTTTGGAGCCAATGCCGTGGTTATTGGCGGGGTGCGTATTGGCGCGCACAGTATTGTGGGTGCGGGCGCAGTTGTGACGCGCGATGTGGAACCGTATTCGGTGGTTGGAGGTACACCTGCCCGGTTGATCAGGAAGCGAGACGATCCGTAGAAAAAACGCGAGTAATTTGAGCGTTTTACGCAGATGTACACAGATGAAAGGCGTGAGATGTGAAATCCACTAAGTACACTAAGAAACACGAAGGAAAGAACGTAGGGGCGATCCCCTGTGGTCGCCCAAAGATATGAGGATATGGAGATGACAGGACGCGAATATTTGGAGTCGATTATGCCGACGCACGAGATGGTGGATCATTTTGTGACGCCTGTCAGGGCAGATGTGCCGGCAGAGTTGGCGAGGATTATGTGTAATAATGCACAGTCGGCGTTTGATCCGGAAATTGGATGGGTGGTCTGCGATGGGTTTCGCGGGGGTGGTGTGGATGATTCTCGTGGGTTTTACGCTTATGAGAAAGACGGTGCGCGGCAGGTGGTCAATTATGCGGATCGCCCGTGTCGCATCCATACGTATGGGAATAGTTTTACGCATTGCGATCAGGTGAGCAATGGGGAGACGTGGCAGGAGTATTTGGCGGCGCATCTGCTGGAACCTGTTCGCAATTACGGCATTGGCGGGCACAGTGTGTATCAGGCGTATCGGCGAATGTTGATTGTGGAGCGGGAATATCCCGCCGAGTATGTGATTTTGAATGTGTGGGACGACGACCACTTTCGCAATTTGGACGCGTGGCGGTCCATTCGCATGGGACGGCAGGGGCGGTTTACGCTGCCGCATTTGCGCGTGAATCTGGAAAGTGGTACTGTGGAAGAGCGCGAGAATTTGTGCAAGACGCCCGAGGAACTCTATCGGCTGTGCGATGCGGATTGGGTGTGGGAGACTTTTGGCGATGATCCGATTTTGCATACGGTTATGGCGCGCAGAGGCAGTGTGGAAGATGCGTCGGCTATGGCGCAGGGTATGGGGGGAGAACTCGAGAATGCGGGATCAGATGCCGAGGTCTATGGCTTGCATACCGAGGCTGCTTTGTTTGCAACGCGGTTTGTGATTGAAAAAGCCGAGGCATTTACAAAGGCAAATGGGAAGAAACTGCTGGTGATTTTGTCATTTGGTTCGAGTAATATAGCTCGGGCATTAGAAAGTGAGCCGCTTTTTGACCAGACGTTTTTGGACTGGTTGGCGACAAAGAATGTGCCGGTGATCGATTTGCGCGATGCTTTTCGGGAGGAGTACGCGACATATCGGGGGGATGTACAGGCGTTTTTGAAACCGTATTATATCGGGCATCACACGCCGCGTGGAAATTTCTTTTTTGCATGGGCGATTAAAGATCGAATTGTAGAATGGCTCGATCCAAAACCATTGCCCTATCGATAGGAGTGTAATATGACCCCAGAAGAAAAGTTCATGTTTGACCTCGACGGGTATCTGGTGATTAAAGATGTGTTGAGTCGCGAGGAGTTGGAAGTGCTCAATGCGGTGGCGGACCGAGAATTTCCCAGGGATTACGGAGATGTGGAGGCAGATGGAGCTTTTGGCAATGCCAGAGGTGTGCGCCGCGCACCGAGTATTATAGATTGGGATGTGGCGTGTCGAGATTTAATCGATCATCCCAAAGTGTTGCCTTATCTGATTGAATTTCTGGGACCGAGGTTCCGCCTGGATCACGATTATGCCATTTTTATGATGAAGAATGGGAGGCGAGGTAGTTTGCACGGCGGGCAGCCGAATTTGTTTCACCATTATTATAGATATCGAGATGGCGTGATGCAGTGTGGGTTGTCGGTGTTGACGTATGTGTTGTCGGATGCAGATGCGGGGGATGGTGGGTTTGCCTGTGTGCGGGGTAGTCACAAGAGCAATTTCAGGGTGGATTTGCCGCGCGATGTGCAGCGGTTTGAGCGGGTTCCGCACTATGTTGTCCAGCCAGAGGCAAAAGCGGGCGATGCGATCTTTTTTACGGAGGCACTGGTACACGGCACATTGCCGTGGCGGGCAGACCACGAGCGCAGGGTGTTGCTTTACAAATACGGTCCAGGGCATTTGATTTCTGCGCCAAAGGGGTACGATTGTTCGGTTTATGAGGGGTTGACCGAGCAACAGAAGCGGATTTTGGCGTCTCCCGGTGTGCATGATCGGCCGGATGTATTGGTGTGATCTGCTTTGTGTATGATAAATAAAATATTATTCAGGTTCTCATAGTCGCGTAGGAGGGAAATCCTTTTCCCGACCCTGATCGCGGCAGGGATGCCGCTCCAACAACGTTATTGAGGTTAAAAATGACGCGACGATTGACAATGGCACAGGCGATTGTTCAGTTTTTGAAGGCGCAGTACGTTTCGCGCGATGGGGTTGAACAGCCCTTTTTTGCGGGGATGTCGGGTATTTTTGGACATGGAAATGTGGCGGGGATCGGTCAGGCGCTGCATGAGTATCGCGATGAGTTCCGGTATTATCAGACGCGCAATGAACAGGCGATGGTGCATACGGCTGCGGCTTATGCCAAGATGAAGAATCGGTTGGGTACGCTGGCGTGTACGACGTCGATTGGACCGGGGGCGACGAATATGGTGACGGGCGCGGCGACGGCGACGATTAATCGTTTGCCGGTGTTGTTGCTGCCGGGTGATATTTTTGCGCGGCGAAATGTGGCGCCTGTGTTGCAGCAGTTGGAGTCCAATGCGTCGCAGGATATTTCTGTGAATGATTGTTTTAAGCCGGTGTCGCGGTACTGGGATCGGTTGAATCGGGCAGATCAGGCGATTTTGGCATTGCCCGAGGCGATGCGGGTTTTGACGTCGCCTGTTGAGACGGGTGCTGTGACGCTGTGCTGTCCGCAGGATACGCAGACAGAGGCGTTTGATTATCCCGAAGCGTTGTTTGAAAAACGGGTGTGGGTGGTGCCGCGCAATCGGGCGGATCGCGATCTGGTGTCAAAAGCAGCGGCGTGGATTCGGGAGAGTGTGCAACCTGTGGTGATTGCGGGTGGGGGTGTGTTGTACAGCGAGGCAACAGACGCGCTGGCGGCATTTGTCGAGCAGACGGGTATTCCAGTGGGGGAGACACAGGCGGGCAAGGGGTCGCTTAATTACGACCACGCCAATAATCTGGGTGCGGTAGGTGTGACGGGGACACCGGGGGCGAATATTGTCGCGCGAGAAGCGGATCTGGTGATCGCTATTGGCACGCGGTTGAGCGATTTTACGACGGCTTCAAAGACGGCGTTTCAAAATCCGGATGTGAAATTTATCGCGATTAATGTGGCGGAATTTGACGCGGCCAAACACGGGGCACTGCCGCTGGTGGGCGATGCGCGGGTGGTGTTGGAGGAACTTGCAGAGGCGGTAAAGGGCTATCGCGTATCGGGGGATTTGACACAGCGGGTTGCCGCATTTCGGGATGAGTGGGAGGCAGAGGTGGATCGCATTTACAATTTGGGACATCGGCCCATTTTGAGCCAGGGTGAAGTGATTGGCGCAGTGAATGAAGGTTCGGCACCCGAAGATGTCATGATTTGTGCGGCGGGCAGTATGCCGGGCGATCTTCACAAGTTGTGGCGGACGCGCAATCCCAAGGGGTACCACCTCGAGTATGGATATTCGTGCATGGGATACGAGATTGCCGGGGGGTTGGGTATTAAGATGGCCGATCCCTCCCGGGAGGTGTATGTGATGGTTGGGGATGGATCGTATTTGATGATGGCGCAGGAGATTGCGACGGCGGTGCAGGAAGGGATTAAGCTGAATATTGTGCTGCTGGACAATCACGGATTTGCGAGTATCGGGGGGTTGTCAGATGCTGTGGGCGCGCATGAGTTTGGGACAGAGTACAGGATGCGCGATGAACGGACCGGGCAATTGGATGGCGAGAATGTGCCGACCGATTTGGCGACAAATGCCGAGAGTTTGGGTGCTTATGTGTTGCGACCCGAAGGCAAAGAGGGGTTGATGAGGGCGATTGAAGAGGCGCGAACTATAGATCGCACGACGGTGATTGCCGTGGAGGTAGATCGCGAGGTGCGCGTGCCGGGCTACGAGAGCTGGTGGGATGTGCCGGTTGCCGAGGTTTCGACGGTGGAAGAGGTGCAGAAGGCGAGAGAGGAGTTTGAGGTCATGGTGAAAAATGAGCGGTATTTCTTATAGACGAGGTGTATTATGAATATTCCCCCATCTGAACATTTTACGCCTGTTTCGCTGGCGGAAAATTACAATGTAGATCGCGTGCAATTGGATGGGTTTGGTGGCGAAGATTTGGGTGCGATGTATGGTAGGCAATCTGTTCTTGGGATGCCATTTGAATTGGGCGCGCCAGGCGAACCGAATGGTATATTGCTCGATGGCGATACTGTGCGCGTTGATATGGGCGGTGTGAAGGCGAGCTATGTGGTGTTTTTACACGGGGTCGAAAATCGCGTGAGTAATTATCAGGAGGGGCTGGCCGATTTTGCTATGGATGGCAATGAACTTGGCGATCACGTGTCGGATTACGTGTTGGAATATGCAGATGGCGAGGCCGAGGCGACGCGTATTTTGCGCCGGTTTGCGATTCAACAGTCCCGTATTGGGTGGGGGGCAAGTGCATTTGCAGCGATGCCTGCGGCGAAACCAGGGGTTGTGATGGGTGCGACGGATGAACACGGTCTGGGACGGCGTCCTGCATCGGCTTATGGTCGCGCCGAGACGCGGCATAGTTCGGGACGAGATGGCGGGCGCATAAAGCTGTGGGTTTATGCGCTGCCCAATCCCAATCCGGAAAAACCCATTCGGTGTCTGATGCTTACTCCCAAAAATGAGCGGTCACTGGTGCTGGGGATAACGCATACGCAGGTCGTTGATCATCCGTTGCGACCGGGTGTGCGCCAAAAATTGAAGTTGGAATTGCCCGAGGGCGCGCAGTTGAACGGAAATGGCGCGCTCGAAGATATAGATATCGATCTGGGCGTGGTGATGTCTGCGCGGGCTGTGCTGGATTACGATGCGGAACGGTGGTTGAGCGCGGAGGTGGATGTGCAGCCCGAGCGGTCTTCTTCTGCGGTGGTTGTTGAGTATATCGCACACCCGCAGGGGAAGCTTTATGTGGAGGGGGATGGGGAGGCGCAGGTTTACGATTTGGCAGATGCAAGGCAGATTGTCGAGGTGCAGCCCGCACATCGTCCGGTCGCAATTCGCGTGGTGGAGAAAGGAACAGAAATGCCGGTTGCTGTGCGGTTGCACATGCACGGCGAGGCTGGGGAATATTTGCCGCCGAAGGGATATCATCGGAAGGTGAATCCGCACTGGTTTGAGGATAATTACGGCGAATATGTCAATGGATTGAATCAGTATTGTTATATTCCGGGGGAATGCGTGGCAGATTTGCCTTTGGGCGATGTGTATGTCGATATTCAGAAGGGATATGAGATTGCGCCAATCCGCGAGAAGTTTACGATTGGTCCCGATACTGATGTGATTACATTTGAGATTGATCGCGTGCTCAAGTGGCGGGAAAAGGGTTGGGTGACAGCCGATACGCATGTGCATTTTTTGAGTCCGCAGACGGCGCTTCTGGAAGGTGAGGGCGAGGGCGTAAATGTGGTGAATTTGCTGGCGAGCCAGTGGGGGGAAATGTTTAGCAATGTGTCGGATTTTGATGGCAAGACGACTTTTGGCGCGCGGGATTTTGGCGGGGATGGCGAGTTTCTCGTGCGCGTTGGAACTGAGAATCGCATGCAGGTGCTCGGGCATATTTCGCTGCTGGGCTATTCGGGGCTTATGATTCATCCGCTGTGTTCGGGCGGGCCGTCGGAATCCGCGCTGGGCGACGCGCAGGAAGTCACGATGGCCGAGTGGGCGCAGCAGTGCATTGATCAGGGTGGGCTGGTGGTGATGCCGCACGGTCCAAATCCACAGTGTGAACGCGCAGCAGATATTGTGCTGGGTCTGATCCACGCGATGGAGATGATGACGTTTAATCCGCACAATGCACAGATTAATCCCTATGGGATTGCCGATTGGTACCGCTATTTGAATTTGGGATACCACATACCGGTTGTGGGTGGGTCGGATAAGATGGCGGCTGCGTCGCAACTCGGCGGGGTGCGTACTTATACGCATTTGGGAGATCGCGAGTTTAGCTATGAGAACTGGATGGCGGCGACAAAAGCGGGTCATACATTTGTGACGGTGGGACCTCTGGCGGAGATTCAGGTGGAGGGGAAGGCTCCCGGCTCACGGGTGCAGTTGCCCGCTTCTGGCGGGACGGTCAATGTGACGTGGGAGGTGGCGTCGGTGCGTTTGCCAATTGATCAGGTCGAGATCGTTGTGGGCGGGCTGACGCACGAGCAGGTGAATGTGGATAAGAGCCTGTCTGCGTCGGGAAGTGCAGAGGTACGGGTGGAAGATTCGACGTGGATTGCACTGCGGGTGCGCGGAAGTTATAAGGGGCAGCACGGCGAGATTGCTGCACACACGAGTGCTGTGCAGGTGGTTGTGGCGGAGAAACCGATTTTTTCACAGGCGGATGCTACGACGGTTTTGGAACAGATCGAAGGGGCAATTGCCTATCTGGATACGCTCGCACCGCGGCCTGAGGCAAGACGTCTGAAACAGATGCGCGCTACGCTGGAGGCTGCGCACAATCGCTTGCATCAACAGATGCACAAGCATGGTATTTATCACGACCATACGCCCTTGCATGATCACGGGCACGAGCATTAGGAGCCTTTGGGGACAAATGCAATTTTTAGCTCACAGCCCACAGCTTCGGCATATTTGCGCAGGGTTCTCAAACTGGGCGAATGGGTTGCAGATGATGATTCCAAACGAGCGATGGCGGGATTTTTGATGCCCATTGCGGCGGCGACCTCTCGTTGCGTCATACCGGCTTGTTTGCGGGCAGAGAGTAAGAGATCGAGCAATTCATAATCTGGGCCAATGCGTTCGTATTCAGCGCGAAATTTCTGGTCTTTGAATGCACTGGCCTTGACTTCGGCATGGGAAACAGGGTTGTATGCTTCAGGAGCTTTTTGTTGAACTGCTGTCGCAGTTTTACACCTTTTCATGTGATTTTACCTCGTTCATGCGTTGGATGGCTTTGTCGAGTTCGCGTTTTGGCGTCTTTTGTGTCTTTTTGAGAGACTGTTTTAAAACTCATTTTGCCCCTTCTCGGCGATGCGCTATTGCCCTGTCATTCTGAGCGGAGCGCAGCGGAGTCGAAGAATCTCTTACCAACTTAGGTGGAAAAGATGCTTCGGCTACGCTCAGCATGACAAAACGCCGGACATGCGTAACATCAGGTATTAATTTTAAAACAGCTTCTAAGTAATTTCCCACATGAAATTTAACAATAACATATTTATTATTTC
Source organism: uncultured Latescibacterota bacterium (assembly GCA_951812755.1). Lineage (GTDB taxonomy): Bacteria > Latescibacterota > UBA2968 > UBA2968 > UBA2968 > VXRD01. The sequence goes on along the minus strand of OX638329.1, from coordinate 5,483,654 downwards.
AAATCAACTCGAAAGGTTTTTACTATGAATGAGCAATTTGCGTTTCGCCCTGTACGCAGGCCGAATGTGATCTGGGTTTTTGGCGATCAACACCGCGCACATGCATTGAGCTATCGGGGCGATCCCAATGTGTTTACGCCGAATATTGACAATCTCGCGCGAGAGGGCATGCGTTTTGACTGCGCGGTTTCCGGTGCGCCGTGGTGTTCGCCTTTCCGCGGTGCGCTGCTGACGGGTACTTATCCGCATCAGAATGGGGTGACGCAGACGCCGTCTCCGCTGGATCCGGCGATTCCGACTGTTGCTATGCCTTTTAATGACGCGGGGTATCACACGGCTTATGTCGGCAAGTGGCATGTGGATGGATCTAATGCGCGGGAGAACTATGTGCCTCCCGAGCGCAGGGGGAATTTTCAGTACTGGATGGGATATGAAAACAATAACAATCAGAACGAGTGCTATGTTTATGGTTCGGAGGGCGAAACGCCCCGGCGTTTGGACGGATACGAAACCGATAGTTTGACGACCTTGTTATTAGACCATCTTGTGGATCATGTGAATGGTGAAGAAGACTATCAGCCGTTTTTTGCCGTGCTTTCGGTGCAGCCGCCCCACAGTCCCTTTGTGCCACCCACCAATCCGGATCGCGGTGCGCCTCGGATTCATCCGTCGGATATTCAGCTTCGGCGCAATGTGCCGGATGTTCCCTGGATCCGCGAGCGGGCAACTCTGGATCATGCGGGTTATTACGCGATGGTGGAGAATCTGGATTATAATGTGGGGCGGATTCGCATGGCTCTCAAAGATATGGGTGTTGATCGGGAGACTTATGTGATTTTCTTTTCTGATCACGGCGATATGCTGTGGAGCCACGCGCAGACTGGCAAATCATCGCCGTGGGAAGAGTCGGTCCGCATTCCGTTTATTATTGGCAAAGTGGGGGGAGGTGCTAATATGAATACGGGATCTACCGATGCGGTGATCAATCACGTGGATATTGCGCCTACTACGCTGGGACTTTGCGGTATTCTCGTTCCCGAGGGCATGGTCGGATACGATTATTCGGGTCACTGTATTTCCAGCAATGCCGCCGAGTTCAAGGGCAAATCCGATAGAAACGCAGAGCCCGACTCGGCGTATTTGCAGCAGATTCCCCGAAAGATGCATTCGCACACTGTGAACAAGGCGTGGCGGGCTGTGGTGATGCGAGATGGGTGGAAATACGCCTGTACACCGGGTAATGATTGGTTGCTTTTCAATACGGCAGATGATCCGTGCGAACAGGCGAATTACGTTTATAACAGGGCGTTCCAGAAGGAGAAGGAGAGGTGCCATAAGCGCCTCGCACAGTGGATTGAAGACACGGGCGATGATTTTGAGTTGCCGGATATTCGGCTCGAGTAAAGCGCGTACATTGGGTTCTGAAACCAATTTTTTCTTGCGGCGTATAATGAGACCGCATAGATTGATAGGCTATTCGTTTGGGAGAGACTCACTGTGACGTATTGACAATGGTGATGCCGATGCCCACGAGCGCGAGGCTGAGGAGGAGGATGGGTGAGATGGGGTCGCCGAGGAGGAGGTTGCTGATGACGACGCCGACAATTGGGGTGATGAATCCAAATACAGAGAGGCGGCTGGCCGAATAGCGTTTTAGCAGGCTTGTGAGGAGGATAAAGCAAAATCCCGCGACGACGAGACCCTGATAGAGAACGGCGCTCAGGACGCGGATATCGAATTGGATAGCCTGTGTTTCAAAAAGCGCGCTGAGGAAAAAAAAGATGGGTACGCTGGGGGCGGATTGCCAGATCAAGACTTTTCCGGGGTGTATGTTCTGGACGAGACGCTTGAGATAAACCTGGCGGGCACCGAGCAGAGCGGCACTTGCGATGACGAGGATGTCGCCCAGGAGATGTTGATATTCGCCGAGTGATAGGCTTTCGGCAAAGATGATTACCACGCCGAGAAAAGACAATACCATGCCGGTCATTTTGCGCGTGCTGATTTTGTCGCCCGGTATAAAGATGTGTGCAAACGAGGCGGTGAAGAAGGGATAGGCCGAGATAAAGATGGTCGAGCGGCTGGCGAGGGTGTAATCGGTTCCCGCATTGAGCAGGTAGATTTGCGCGAGAAAAATAAAAATGAGGCCGATAATGCCTCGTCTCTCGTTGGATTTGAGTTTCAGGTCGATTTTCAGGGGGCGCGTCCAAATATAGACGACGAGTCCGCCGAGCAAAAAACGCATGCCGGCCAGGGAAAGCGGCGGAATACCAGATAGTCCCATTTTGATGGATACGGAATTTCCGCCCCAGAGGATTGCTGTCAAGAGGTTGAGCAGGGCGGCGCGGGTGTTGAGGCGTTCGTTCTGTACGTTCACGATCCGTCTCCGGACCGCTGATAGGCGCGAATGAATACCAGAAGCAGAGGTAGGCCGAGCCAGAGAGGCTGCACAATTGCCGCGAATGTGCCGATTGCACCCAGAAGTCCCGAGATGATGAGTCCGCGGCAGACTGTGATGCGCGTGGCAGAAGAGGATAGGATATTGATTAAGCGACCGGGTAGTCCACCGGGTTGCTCAATGGCATAATATCCGATGAGGGCGACCGCCCATGATAACAGGGCGAGATGCATGCTGGATGCCGACGATAAAAGGCTCAGGTCTATGCCGAGGTCGCGCAGGTGTGCGTGCAGGCATACGAGGAATGCGCCATCGCGCAAGGGCCGAAGCAAGCCCACATCGTCGAGTTGGGCACTGCGGCGACGCTCTGCATAAGCGATGAGGTGAAAAAAAGCGTAGAGCACGACAATGGCGATGGGATACTTAAAGACCACAAAGGGAATCACGTAGTGCAAGTGGTCGTAAGCGAGTATCGCTGTGCTTCCCGCGATTAGAAAGGCTATGAGTGGAACGGCGTTTTGTTTTAAAGAGTTCATGAAATGTGAGTATATTGTGTTATATGGATGTTGTCAAGGATGGAGGTCAACTTTTGAAACGTTGGATGCTGTGTTTTGTATGGGGTATGATATTTTTACAGGCCCCAGTTGTGGATGCGCGGGATTTTTTGAAAGAGATTGAGGCGCATTATAGCGAGGGCAAAATTGACGAGGCGCTCGCGGTGGCACGCGCTTTTGTCGATGCACATGCCGATAGTGTGGCAGCGCACGGTTTTTTGGGGACGCTTTACGCAGAGGCCGGGCAGTTGGACGCTGCGACGGCCGCTTTTCAAAAGGTGGTTGAGATAAAACCGAGTTCTGTTCGCGGATATCGCGATCTGGCGCTGGTGTTCGCTCGGCAGGGCAAAATTTCTCAGGCGCTTTCTGCGCTGAGTGAGGGTATTGGGCAAAGCGAAGAACCCGCTTTGCTTCTGGCAGAGCGCGCATCTCTCAATGGCGATCTGGGCAAGCCCAAAGAAGCGATTGCCGATTTTGAAGCGGCACTCAAACGCCGTCCCGATTTTATCGAGGTGTATCAATCGCTGGCGCTGACCCATATTGCGGTTGGCGATACACTCAATGCGATTGCCGCGATGGATCGCGGTCTTGCAGCCAATCCGGACAATGTGATGTTGATGGTCAATCGGGGTGGGATTTTTCACGCGCTGGGGATGACGCAGAAGGCTTTTGCGGCATATCGGGAGGCTGTTGCTGCTGCGCCAGAAGATCCGTCGGTATATCGCGCGCTCGGTTTTATGAGTGCAGAAGTGGATTCTTTGGATATGGCACAGACGGCCTGGGAAAAGGTGCGCGATCTCGCTCCGGATGATCTTGAGGTGCGCGATGCACTTGCACAGTTGTACGCGGCCAGAGGTAAATTTGACGCCAGTATTGGCGAGATGCTGGGCATTTTGGAGCGCGCGCCCGATGGTAATTTGGTGCGATTTCGGCTGGCGGAAGTGTATGTGGCCAGGGGCGATATTGCACAGGGCAAGGCCGAACTGTTGACCTGTATCTCGCGCGCTCCCAAGTGGATTGCGCCCTATAAACGGTTGGCATTGCTGTATTTGGGCGAAGAGAAGGTCGATTCTGCGGGTGTGATTTACGAGAAGGCATTGGCGATTGATCCCAAAGATGCCGAGATCCACAACAATTTGGGGTTTATTTATTCGTCTCGGGGAGATTTTGACAAGGCGCGAAGAGCGTATGAAACGGCAATGGCAGAGAGCAAGGATGCCAGTACGCTGCGCGATGCACAGGGCAATCTGGATATTATTAAGTCGATTCAGGCGGGCAAGATGCGGGTGCGGCATATTCTGGTGAAGACGGAAATTGAGGCTCAGGAAATTTTGAACAAGCTCAAAGCCGGAGAAGATTTTGCCGCTTTGGCGAGGAGTTATTCTGTTGATCCTTCAAAAGAAAATGGCGGAAGCACGGGGTTTTTTTCCAAGGGCGATTTGCATCCGGATTTTGAAGCCGCAGTGATGAAGCTCAAACCCAATGAAGTCAGTGGGGTTGTCAAAACCCCTCTGGGCTATCATGTGATTATGCGGATTAATTGACTGTATTCTATAAGATATTTTTTGACGAACGGCGGCGCATTTTGGTCGCCGTTTCTTTTGGGATAGATAGTGAATGAGAACTGCGCGCAAGGTGATGTTCTGGGGAATTGGATTAACGCTGCTGGCGGTGTTGATTTACGAGGTTGGGATTATTGCGGCCTGGACGCAAGTGCGGCAGATGGGGTGGGGCTATGTGCCTGTTTTGCTCATTGCATTGGGCTGGCATGTGAGCAATACGTGGGCATGGGCGATGTGTTTTGATGGTGATCGGCCTCATTTTTGGTCACTTTTTTGCACAAAGTTGTCGGGAGAAGCTGTTGGCAATGTCACACCGGCTTCCCATGTGGGCGGTGAGGTGGCCAAAGCGTATATGTTGCGCGATCGGGTTTCTGTGACGCAGGGCGTACCCTCTCTGGTGATCAATAAGACGGTTGAAATGGTGAGCGGCCTGGTTTTCGCGCTGGTTGGCACGGGGTTGGCCGTGGGTATGTTTTCGCTTTCAGTAGAGGTGCAGATTGGTTTGGGAGCTGCTCTGGTGTTGGGTACGGTGGGGATTGTGGCGGCGTATGTGTCTCAGCGCCAACGGGCGTCTGTATGGTTGCTGGATGTTTTGAAGAAGTTGCGTCTCTCTTTTTTGGAGTCGAGGCGTGAAAAGTTTGAAGAAGTTGATCGGACGATCGCGGCATTTTACCAGCAGAATCGCCTGGGGTTCTGGCTGTGTATGGCGTTGCACATACTGAGTTGGGTTTTGGGAACTTTTGAAGTATATGCGATTCTCAACTTGTTGGGGCAGCCACAACCTTTTTTGACCGCTTTTTTGCTCACGTCCTTGTCGTTGATTATAAACGCGGCGTTTTTCTTTATTCCATCTGGTGTCGGTGTTTTTGAGAGCGGGCATGTGTTTCTTTTTCAATTGTTGGGGTTGACACCAGAATTGGGATTGGGTGTTGCATTGATTCGGCGCATTCGGAAAATTTTTTGGGTGTTTTTTGGATTTGTTTTGATGGCGGTGCGGCGGTGAATATTTTGTCTGTAGCAGCGGGTTTCAAACCCGCTGCTACGGTACGGTTTTTTTATATTTTTACGATGGCACGGATTTCGCTTATATAGGAGACGATATTTCGTGCCTGTTTGGGTGTTATTTTCTAAGTATTTGTTTTATATAGGTATATATTTTTATATTTCTGAGTTTTTCGCCGGAGTTCAGGGGGTTGTGTTGTTAAATTGCAACATGTGTGTTGTTTTTTCACACATGCAAAAGCTGTGCGTGTTCGCATTGGGGATTTTTATCTGTGTGCATTCTGTGTACGCCGAAACTTATGATTTGTCTGCGAGTATTGCACGGGCTATGCGCGTACATCCCGGCGTGCGTGCAGCAGCGGTTGATGTCGATATTGCGCGGGCGCAATTAGATCAGGCCAATGCCGTGCGCTTTTTGCCGCAGTTTGAATTGCGGTCTGTTATTGGTCCCTCGCCCGAGGCGCGCGGTGACGCGCTCACTGGTAATACTATGCTGAGTCATTTGAGTATTTTTACGCGTACGGAGGCCACGATTGTGCAACCTCTGTTCACATTTGGTCAGTTATCCGGAGCCAAAGCCGCAGCTATGGCAGGGGTGACGGCTCAGCAGGCGGGGCTGCGAAAAGCGCGGGGCGATCTGGAGCTTCAGGTTGCCGAGGTGTATTTTGGGTTGCAACTGACGCAGGATTTGTGGGCGCTGGCATTGGAGGCGCAAAGTGATTTTCAAACGGCGCGCGATTTTGTGGCGGAGAAACTGGAGGCAGAGGAAGGCGATTTTACGTATGCCGATCTGGGCCGCATTGATCGGTTTGCCTTTGATGTGCGCGAAAAAGTACACGAGGCATCGAAAACCAAAGCTCTTGCCGAGTCTGCCCTGCGCCTGCTTCTGGGATTGAGCGAAGGGGATTCGCTGACTCTTGCTGCTCCTTTAACGCCGGTTGATGTGGAGATTGAGCCGCTTGAGTTTTATCTCAAACGCGCGGGAGAGCGCGAGGATATGCAGCAGTTGCAGGCTGTTGTGCAGGTGCGTGAATCTCTAATGCAGGTGGCAAAGGGCGAGCAGTATCCCCAGGTATTTATTGCGGGTCAATTTAAGTATGGCTATGCACCGAACCGCGACGATCAACTAAGTCCTTTCGCCAGAGATGATTTCAATATTTTGCAGGCAGGGGCGGTGATAGGTGTTCGGCAGTCGCTGTCGTTTGGGCTTACGTCGGCGAAGGCGCGGAAAGCGAGTTTGGAATATCAGAAGTTGTTGTATCAGAAGCAACTGGCCGAGAAGGGTGTGGCAATTGAAATTGAGAAGATTTACCGCGAGTTGATCGAGGCACAGAAGAATGTGGCGGCTGCCAGCGTGGCGCGACGGGCGACCCGCCGGTGGTTTGTATCGGTTCGCGATGGGTTTAATGCCGGGCTTGAAGAGGCGTCGGATATGATTGATGCCGCAAAGGAGTACGGCATTATTCGCGCCAAATATTACGAAGCGGTGTTCAATTTTAACCGATCCTGGGTAAGATTACAACGGGCTGTTGGGCGCAGTCTTTTGTAATTCGCTCGGGATATTGCGAAAGGTTGTAGAAGTTATGGTGAATAAAGCTGTAATTATTGCCGCCGGTATGGGTAGTCGGTTGAGAGGTTATGGGGCGGATTTGCCCAAGCCTCTCGTTCCCCTGGCCGGCGTGCCATTGCTCAAGCGCACGATTTTGTCGGCTATGCGCGCGGGTATTTCAGAGTTTGTGGTTGTGGTTGGGTATCGGTGCCACGAGATTATGCACGCGCTTGCCGATGATCCTCAGCTTTCGGATGTGGCGATTGACTGGGTTCAAAATAAGGAATGGGCGCGCGGCAATGGGGTGTCGGTATTGAGTGCCAGAGAATATGTCGATGAGCCGTTTATTCTTTTGATGTCCGATCATCTGTTTGATCCCGAGATACTGGTCAAGTTGCGTCGTATGCCGGTTGGACGGGATGAAGCTGTGCTGTGTGTCGATACAGGTCTCGATGGCATTTTTGATATGGAAGATGCCACGAAGGTGATGACACAGAACCGTCGCGTGGTCAAAATTGGAAAAGAGTTGGCCGATTTCAATGCGGTAGATACGGGGATTTTTCTGTGTAGTCCGTTTTTGTTTGGCGCGCTTGAGCAGTCTATTGCAGAGGGCGAGGGGTCATTGTCGGGGGGGATTCGCATTTTGGCTGAGAGAGGCAGTATGCGGACTGCGGATATCGATGGCGCATTTTGGCTCGATGTGGATACGCCCGAAGCGCATGTCCACGCCGAGCAGGAGCTGTTTCGCAGGCTTGGCAAGCCGACCGATGGCTTTGTGTCGCGCTATTTTAATCGCAAAATTTCCACGCGCATTTCTCGTCTGCTCGTGCATACACCTGTTACGCCAAATCAGTTGTCGATTGCGACGATGTTGTTGAGTTTTTTGTCCGCCTGGCTGGTTTTTAAGGGGAGTGCGAGTTATTTGCATCTGGCACTGGGCGGGCTGTTGTTTCAGTTTGCGTCTATTGTAGATGGGTGCGATGGCGAGATTGCCAAATTAAAATTTATGGGTTCTCGCCTGGGCGAGTGGGTCGATACGCTGGCGGATAATATGTCTTATCTCGTGTTTTTTATCGCGGTGCTCGCCGGGATGTACGAATATACGGGTGAGGCATTTTATCCCCTGCTGGGCGGTGTGATGGTTTTTATGGATGTGTTGGGGGTATTGCTGATTTTTCTATATATGAAAGTGGTGGGGTCCGGCAGTATTGTGAGTTTTAATATGGCGTTTTCAAGCGATGTTCCCGAGAGTGAACGCGGGTGGTTTCACCGTTTTTGTATGTCGCTCAAATTTGTGAGCCGCCGCGACTTTTTTGCTGCTTTCTTTTGCACATTGGCCGTCGCCAATAGTATTGAGGGTATGTACTGGTTTCTCGTGATTGGTTCTGCGCTGTTGACGGCGGGTATTTTCGGCTTTGGTGGGCAGATGCTTCGCGCGCGCGGTGCTTTGAATGTGGATGAGGCGAAGTTGGGAGAGAAAGCGGACTGAGATTGGGATTTTGTTGTATTTGTTACATCTCTAGCGATTGGTCCCATTATGAGAATCTGTATAGACGCTCGATCTTTGTATGATGTGCCCACAGGACTCGGTCGCTACGCCGCTAATATTGTGTCTGCTATCGCTGCGATAGACCGGGAAAATGAATACTATGTCGTGCGTCGTCCGTCGCGGCATGGTCCTCTCGCAAACCAGCCCAATTTTCGGGAAATTTTTTTGCCTTACGATATTTCGTCAGCGCGGAATATTCTCACGGGTGCCCAGGTTATCAACGCGCTTCATGCCGATCTGTACCACGCTTTGTTCCACTTTCTGCCCAGGGGCGTATATGCGCGTCGCGTCGTTATTACTTTGCACGATTTGATCTGGGTGAAACACGCTCACCTTGCCGATGGGCTTTGCTGGCGGCGGTGGGTCAAGGGGTCATTGGGGAATCTCGGTATTCGCATGGCAATGACGTCGGCCTGTCACATCATCGCTATATCGGAGAGTACGCGCAAGGCCGCCATTTGCTGCGGCGTACCGTCCGACAAAATTACGACTATCCACCACGGCGTTGCACCCGTATGGGGAGGAGATGACGACGCCACAGATCACCTGCCAGACATCTGCCGGGGATGCCGCTTCGTCTTTGTTCTCGGCAATAGCCTGCCCTACAAAAATATCCCGCGTCTGCTGTGTGCTTTTGCCCGCGTCGCCGAAGATAATTCCGACCTTTTTCTCGCACTCGCCGGGCGTGGCGAAGGTGCCTCCTATCTCATGCGTTTGGCCCATCGGGTTGGCCTATCTGATCGCGTACTGATGCTCGGCTCGCTGACCGATGACCAGGTTCGCGCCTGCTTTGTCCACGCGCTTTTCTTCGCTTTTCCTTCACTGGTAGAGGGATTCGGTTTGCCGGTCCTCGAAGCCATGGCCTCTGGCTGCCCCGTCTTGACTTCCAATAGATCATCCTTATCCGAAATCGGCAGCACGTACGCGGTGCTCGTCAATCCACACGATGTGGCATCTATCGCCGAGGGGATGCAGAGCCTGTTGACAGACACTGCACTACGCCATCGTCTGTCCATCCAGGGGCAACGGTGGGCCGCCTCCTTTACATGGAAAAAAAGTGCCAGCCAAACCATCGCCCTCTATCACCAATTGTTTGGTGAGGTGTTTCCATGCGAACCTATTGCAAGATACTCAGGCTGAGCGCGTGCTTGTTTGCGTTGCTTCGTTTTCCGTCTGTTGGATATGCTTCTCCGCCATCCACTGATGTGCATTTCTGTCTGCCGCTCGACCTGAGAGAGCCAGATAGCCTCTTTGTCGCGCCAAAACAAACGTTTAATTTAAACGTGGGTGAACCCCGCACGGTGCGGATGATTTACTTTTTGCACCTATTACCACGACAGATATGGCGAGTTTGACTGCTCTGGACGCGAGCAACCGCAATATCCGTGAGTTGGAAGGGCTTGATTCTGCAACCAATCTGACCAGGTTGAATCTTGTGGATAATCGGCTGAGTTCGTTGTCTATCACCACGCATATTCCAGCTCTGCAAGAGCGAGGCGTTGAGGTCTTGTTTGATAAGCCGCCAACGCCGGACTTTGATGGCGATGGTGCTATTGATTTTGCCGATTTTTTGCTTTTTGTGGCACAGTTTGGGTTTAGTGAGGACGATGAGGGGTATGAAGCGCGGTTTGATCTGGATGGGGATGGCATAATTGGATTTGGAGATTTTCTGATTTTTGCCAATGCTTTTGGCAAGTAAGTGTCATCGCTCGGATCTTCTGGTGGTTAGATACGTCTAAAATTATACGCGGTATTTTTTTGAAAATCATTAGAGAATTTTGTTGCAAAATAGGCGTTCTTTATTTTTGTTAATACTGATGTTCTCTTTCTCAAAGACGGGTTTCCGCTGTCTTGACTTTTGGAGAGAAAAATATTAAAATGGATGAAAATTCTGTCTGCAAACAAGTTGTTGATATTAATAGGCGATATGTTATGATTTTATTGCTCAGGCATGCGCTTCTGATGCTCGTTTTGATGGGTGTGGCGGGTGCGTCTGATCAGGGCGATGCGCTGCTGGATATGGTGAAGAGCCGCGATCGGGCGATTCAGGATATTGTGCGTTCAGAAACCGGGGGCGATACGGCGGAAGAGCGCGCCGCGCTTAAAGCTATTGTCGGTGAGTTGTTCGATTTCGGCACATTTAGCAGGGAGTCTCTCGGCCGGGATTGGGCAGCGCGAACAGAAGAAGAGCGTGCTGATTTTGTGGCTGTGAACAGACAGTTGATCGAGAAAAATTACGCCGATCCCGCGTTATATACGAAAGCGGAAAAGATCGACTATACAGGTGTCGAGGTTGATAGCACACAGGCTATTGTCAAGACGGTGGTGTATTACAGGCGGGAGTCGAGTACGATTGACTATAAATTGCATCTCGTTGATGGAAAGTGGTTGATTTACGATATGGTCATCGATGAGTTGAGTGTTGCGCGCAGTAACCGGTCGCAGTTTCGCCGGGAGATTCGCAAGTCTTCTTTTGCAGGCTTGATGGATAAATTAAAAGAAAAACTAAGTGAAGATACGTCGGATTAGAAAGGTGGCACTCATTGGTTGAAGTGGGGCTTCGTTTTTTGGCGGGGTGGACGTATCGGCACTACAGAGGTATTCTTGTGGTGTCGATTTTGTTAACGATTTTTTGCAGTTTTTTTGTGTTCAGGCTTGGACGCAAACTCGAGACGGATCTCGTTGCTCTGATTCCGGAAAATTATCAGAGTGTGAAGACGCTCAATGAGATCAAACAGCGCGTGGGTGGTGTGGGCAGTCTGGTGGTTTTGGTGCAGAGTCCCGATTTTGAGGCAAATAGGCGTTTTGCCGAGGATCTGGCACGTGAATTACAGGATGAAAAATACGCGACCTATATCAACTTTGTCGATTACAAGCGAGATGCGGAATTTTATCGCAAAAACGCGCTGTTGTTTATGGAAACGGATGATTTGGATGAGATTCTCACGCGCATAGATGATTATATTATCCAGGAAAAGTTGAAGCTGTCGCCGTTGTATATTTCTCTTGATGAAGAAGAAGCCGTGCTCGATTTTTCGGATATTGAGTCCAGGTATCGCACGGCAGATAATGGAGATGAGACATATTACACCAATTCCGACCGCACCGTCCTGGCATTGGAGGCGATGGCAGCAGGTACGGTGAGCAATATCGGCTTTGCCAAAGATATGCAGCGGGTGATCCAGCAGGCGGTTAAGAAGGTGAATCCGCGTGCGTATCACCCGCAGATGTTGATTGAATACGGGGGTCCGTTTAAGAACAAGATTGACGAATACGATACCATTTTAAGCGATGTCTTCTCGACACTGATATTTGGTGTCGTGGGTATTGTCGCGCTTTTGACGTTTTATTTCCGCCAGCCATTGGCGGCTTTTTTTGTGGCTATTCCGCTGGCGATGGGCTTGATCTGGGCGTTTGCGATTACTTATTGGGTTATCGGCAATTTGAATACTATGACGGCTTTCTTATTTGTGATTTTGTTTGGACTGGGAATCGATTTTGGTATTCATATGTTCGCGCGATATCTCGAAGTTCGCATGGATAAGACAGATGTGCGACAGTCCATAGAGACGATGCTGAGCCAGACTGGACAGGCTATTTTGACGGCGGCGATAACCACATCCATTGCGTTCTTTTCTCTGACGCTGACAGATTTCAGAGGGTTTTCCGAGTTTGGTTTTATTGTGGGCACGGGCATTTTGATGTCGCTGGTATCGATGACGACTGTATTGCCCGCCGTGCTGGTGCTGGCGGATCAAAGGTTCATGTGGATTCGCATGCGGCATGTGTGGGGACACAATTGGGGCGGTAGCCGGGGGCATTTCCCATATCCAAAGTTGGTGATTGCCGGCGCGTTGATCCTCACGATATATCTGGGCATTCATTTGCGCGATATAGAATTTGAATACGATTTCACCAATTTGCGCTCTAATTTGCCCGCATCGGTGAAAGTGAAACAAAAGATGGCGACGATTCCGAAATACGGCAGTGAATCGCAGTCTTATGGCATTGTGCTGACGGATAGCAAAGAGGAACTCGATGAAATTGTAGCTGCATTGGAAAAGAAAATAGCCGAAGATGATCCGACGCCGACGATTGACAAAGTCAAAACGCTCTGGACAGAGTTGCGCGGTCAGGACGAGAAGCTGGATATTATTGGAGAAATTCGCGCGTTGACCAATGGCGAGGGCGCGAAGTTGATCAGGGGCACACAAAAGGCACAGCTCGATTCCCTGCGCGATTTGTTGGATGTCAAAAGACTTTCGGTTGAGGATTTGCCCGAAAATTTATTGAGAAAATTTGAGACTATTGATGGGAGTCAGGCGTATTTTGCACAAATTTTGCCGAGTGTGCAGTTGCGCGATGGTAAAAATGCCATTGCATTTGCTGAAGATTCACACGAGATTCACACCGCATCGGGGAAGGTATTTTATTCGTCGAGTTCCAATATTATTTTTGCCGATATGTTGCGCCTGATGTTGCGCGATAGTCCGCGTGCGATCTCGCTGACGGTGGTGGTCGTGCTTCTCATTGTGCTGGCTGATTTTCGCAGTTTGTGCTCTGCCTTGCTGGTGATTTTTCCCCTTGCCTGTGGTACTGTGTGGATGTGTGGGTCGCTGTATTTGCAGGATTTGAAGCTCAATTTCTACAATATGGTCGCGTTGCCCACTATCATTGGTATGGGGATTGACAATGGGGTGCATCTCTATCACCGATATCGAGAGGAGGGTCCCGGGTCTATGCCGGTGGTGATCAGGAGCACAGGTGGGGCGATGTTCATTTCTATGCTGACTACGATGGTGGGATTTTTTGGATTGATGATGGCGACACATCCCGGTCTGAATTCGATTGGGCGATTGGCGTTGATTGGTTTGTTGACTTGTTTTGTAGCTGCCGTGCTGGTGCTGCCCGCTATTTTGGAGGTGCTTGAAGGGGGACGGGTGCGAAAAAAAGGTGAAGTGCAGGCATTAGACAAATCGGAATGATAGCTATGAATTTCTATATTGGTCTGGGCGTGAGTATTGTATCTGGACTTTATACGTCTTTGTGGGGGGCGTTCAAGGATTCGCCCTACGAGGATTTTAAGCCCAAAACTTTTCCGCGGAGTATTTATTTTCATGTTGTGATTTTTGCGGTGTTGTATTTTGTGCCGATTTTTAAGGCGAGTTTTTCTGCGTTGGGATGGGTTCAGATTTTTTTTCTGATTATGGGGTTGGAACGGTTTTTGGCCGAGCTTTACAAGGGGTTTTTCCGCACGGAAGATCAGGATAAGTATTTTGTGCCTTCCCGCATTACATTTTTTGGTCGGTATGTTGCGAGCGATTTGTTGCGCTATGCTGTGGGAACTGTGCTGGTGCTGGGCGTTTTTGCCGTGTTGTTGATTCCCGCGTCTGTGACGAGTTTCTGGGTATTTCTTCTGACTGCTTATGTCACGGGCCTGCTGGTGTCGCTTGGCGGGGCGTATAAAGACGCGCCGTTTGAAGGGTTCAAAATTTTGAAGTTTCAGCGGTCGGGCCTGGTGCTGGCGGTGTGTTCTCCATTGTTCTATTTTCTCAATGATTCCATGCATGCCATATCGTTGGGTTTTCTGGTGTATATGAATGGTGGGTTGGAGCGTTTTGTTGTGGAGTATTACAAAACTTATATTCAGCGCACGATGTCGGGCAAATTTCGCCCCGATTTGCCGCGGATTCAGCGGTGTATTGATGCCCGAGAAAAATTCCACTACGGGGCACTTGTCATTATTGTTGGGTTAATTGTTTTGTATGTTTTTGAGATTTTATGAATTTTAACGATTATGACGCCGTTATTATCGGTACGGGATTTGGAGGTAGTGCCTGCGCTTATGTGTTGGCTATGGCTGGCATGAAGGTTTTACTGTTGGAACGGGGCGATTGGGCAAGACGCGATGCAGTGGATTGGGATCCCCGTTCGGTGCTGGTTGAGAAACGCTATCAGGGGCCATCACCGCTTCGCGTCAGGCAATATGAGGACCGCGATTTTTCAGATGTGGTCGAGAATGAAGTGGTTGGTGGGATGTCCGTGTTTTACGGCGGGGCATCGCTGAGGCTGCGCGAAGAAGATTTGGCCGCGTGGCCGATTTTGTATGGGGACCTCGCTCCGCATTACGATTGTGTCGAGCGCTTGTTGGAAGTGCATGGGGAGGCGGATGTCGATCCGTGCGAGCCGCCGCGCACGGGCGACTATTTGTATCCGCCTATTGAACTCACTCGCCCTGCACAGCGCATTTGGGATGCTGGAAGTGCGCTGGGGTATCGGCCTTTTCGCATGCCATTGGCGATCAATTTTTCGGATCGGGCGCGCACGGTGTGTATTCGATGTTTGACCTGCGATGGTTTTCCGTGTCAAATTGAGGCTAAAAATGATCTGACTATGACGTTGCTCAAATTGGCGCAGGATGCAGGGGCTGATATTTTGACGGGCGTGCAGGTCGCGCGTGTTATTTGCAAGGGGAGGCGTGTGCGCGCTGTGGCGTGTGTGGATCGGCGAACAAAAAAGGCGTTTGAAGTGCCCGCGCCCATTGCTATTGTCGCTGCGGGAGCGCTGCAAAGTCCGGCTATTTTGTTGCGGTCAGAGTTGCATTCGGTTCCGCAGGGCGATTTGATTGGGCGTTTTTTGATGCGGCATTGCAATGCTGTTGTGGCGGGCGTGTTTCCGTTTCGCACAAATCCCGAGCGGGTGTTTCACAAGCAAGTGTGTTTTTCGGATTTTTACGAGGATTGTCGAGATCGGGACGGCCGCGCCGTTGGGGTGATTCAGGATATTTACACGCCGTCGCCCATAGCTCTGAAACACCACGCGCCTTTTGGGCTTAAAAATCTGACGGCAACAGTTGCTGGTTTTTTGCAAAATCTGTTGTGTGT
Source organism: uncultured Latescibacterota bacterium (assembly GCA_951812755.1). Taxonomy (GTDB): domain Bacteria; phylum Latescibacterota; class UBA2968; order UBA2968; family UBA2968; genus VXRD01. Next base: position 5,468,156 of record OX638329.1, on the reverse strand, counting down.
TGCAGAGGATGAGCCGCAGTTTGAGAATCGCGTTGCGCTGGCAGATGAGAAGGATGTTTATGGCATCAGCCGCGCACAGGTCATACATCAGTACACAGCGCGAGATTGCGAACGCCGCGATTATCTGGTGTCAAAAGCCAAAGGTATTTTGCGCGCGTCGGGCGCGTTTTTTTTTCATACGTATCGCATTGACACCTTTTCTCACGGTGTGGGGTCAGTGCGTATGGGCGATGATGAAGAGACGAGTGTGCTGGACGAAAATTGCCAGTTTCGAGGGATTGACAATTTGTTTGTGACGGATGGGAGCGTGTTTCCCACATCTGGTGGCGTCAATCCGAGTTTGACGATTGCGGCAAATGCCTTGCGGGTGGGGAATTATATAATTAGGAATTAAAAATTGGGGACGGGATGGGCCAATTCTTAATTCTTAATTCTCAATTTTTAATTGCATTATCAAATGATCTCAAAGTATCGTTTGAGTTCCCAATCCGTTATGGCGCGGCGATATTCCGCGATTTCGTGTTCGCGTGTGATTGCGAAGTGATCTACAAATGCATCGCCGAGGCAGGCGCGGATAATTTCGCTATTTTTTAACTGGTCTGTCGCTTCTTCAAGTGATTTTGGCAAGGGATCAAATCGCCCTTCGGGAGCTTCGTAGGCATTTCCCGTGAATGGTTCACCGGGGTCGAGTTGGTGCTCTATGCCGTATAGCCCGGCGGCAAGGCTGGCCGCCATTGAGATGTGGGGATTGGCGTCGGCGCCGGCCAGTCGATATTCGGTGCGCGTGGATTCAGGGGATGTACCTGGAATCGCGCGGAGAGATGTGGTCCGATTTTCAATTCCCCAGGAGGCGTTGGTCGGCGCCCAGGCTCCGGGGACTGTCCGTTTGTAGGAGTTGATGGTCGGGCATATAAGGGCCATCATGTGGGGCATTGTAGCGATTTGTCCGGCGATATAGTGTTTCATTATTTGAGACATACCCAGTGGATCTGATTCATCGGCAAATAGATTTGTGTCTCCCTCTAAATTCCACAGGCTCTGGTGCAGGTGTCCGCTGCAGCCGGGGTAGTCTGGACTCCATCTCGCCATAAAGGTTGCGACGAGTCCGTGTCTGGATAGAATTTCTTTTACGCCAGTTTTGAATAGGGCGGCTTTGTCTGCGGCGTTGCAGGTCGTGGCGTAACGAATCGCGGTTTCATACACGCCGGGTCCGGTTTCGGTGTGTATTCCTTCCAGTTCAACGTTATAAGCTCCCATTCCATCGATTATTGCGTGAACAAATTCTGAAGCCGCAGATGCCCGCAACACACTGTAGCCAAACCAGCCGGGCGATAGCGGCGTCATATTCTCATATCCTTTGTCCTCAAGGGAGTGAGGCGTTTCTCGAAAGATGAAGTATTCGTATTCCGCTGACATGTATGGCTGAAATCCCATGTCATTCGCTTTGCGAACGACTGTTTGGAGCAGTTGGCGCGGGGATACCGCAAGTGGCTGATTTTCGTTTTCGTAAAAGTCGAGTAAAAATAACGCGGTATTTTGTTCCCAGGGGATCACGCGATATGTGCTCAGGTCAATTTTTGCGAGGAGATCCGGGTATCCGGTGTGCCAGCCCGTGACGGTGGGTTGTTCGTAGAGTTGATCGATCATATCCCAGCCGAATGTCACATCACAGAAGCCCAGGCCTTTTTCGATGGTGGAAAAGAATTTGTCGAGCGATATGTATTTGCCGCGCATAACGCCGTCGATGTCGAAGCCAGCGAGTTTAATTTTTTGAATTTTGTCGCTTTCAAGACGCGCTTTGATTTGATCTGTTGTCATAAAGTTTTTTGCCCTATCTACAAAAAATGTCTTTGGTTTTATGGAGGTTGCAACACATAATAAGGTGGTATCTATTTGTGGTTGGAAATATAAAAGGCTGTGGCTGAAAATCAAGAACCAATGCTCCTATTCCCCATCTGCCAATTCCATTTTGTGGAGGCTTTCATGAAGTTTACCAATAGCCTGATTGCCTCGTATGAAAGATATGCTCTGGAGAGGGAGCATAATTCTCCCGATGCGTTTAAGGAGCGAGAGAGAGACGCGTTTTTGCAGTGCTTGAGAGATGAACAGAGAAGTTCTATTCTCGAACTGGGATGTGGACCCGGTCACGATGCGAAATTCTTTCAAGAGCAGGGCTTTCAGGTTTTTGCGGTTGACAATGCGCCTGCGATGGTAAAGCTGGGAAAAGAAAAGGGTATTTCTGCTCGCGTTTTGGATTGCTATAATCTCGATCAGTTGGGCGAGACTTTTGATGCGGTGTATTCTATGAATTGCCTGCTCCACATCCCGCAAGCAGATATAGATGAGATTTTCGATTTGATTGCAGCGCGGCTCGTGGAGGATGGGTTGATGTATGTTGGCGTGTGGGGAGGCGATGATTTCGAGGGCATTTTGGAGCGAGATACTTACGAACCGAAGCGGTTTTTTTCTTTGAGAAGGACCGAGACACTTCTGAAAGTTTTGCAGAAGTCATTTAGATTGGAGTACTATCGCAGATTGGAACCCCGAGACAGTATTTATTTTCATTCTGTTATTGTACGCCGCTGCCTAAGACGATAAAGGAGACCGACATGCGCCATCCCATATATCGCGTGACGTTTTTTGAAATACAGGCACCCTATACACTTCGAGTTTGTTTTGACGATGATTCGGAACAGATTATCGATTTCCATGCCATATTGGAAGGTGAGTTATTCGGTCCACTTCGCGATGTATCGTTATTTAATCAAGTTCGGATTGATCCAGAGGTCCATACTCTGGTATGGCCGAATGGAGCTGATTTTGATCCAGCGACTTTACATGATTGGTCTGAGCATCTTCCTGAACTTAAACGCATGAGCAAGCGTTGGTCTCTCGTTGAGACGGAGGACTAATTGGTCTGTCAAAAAAATTTGCTAATATATTTTTCTGATAGACTGGATTACTGACGTTGTGCTTCGCGTGGCGGCTTAAAGCATGCCGCAATGACAACCGCCGTTCGTCACTCCGGCGTAGGCCGGAGTCCAGTGAGTTTAGGCATGAAACTTATTTGAAAGAGTACTAATTACTCTGTCAAAAAAATTTGTTGATATATTTTTCTGATAGACTGGATTGCGGCTTAAAGCATGCCGCAATGACAACCGCTGTTCGTCACTCCGGCGCAGGCCGGAGTCCAGTGGGTTTAGACACGAAACTTATTTGAAAGAGTACTAATTGCTCTGTCAAAAAAATTTGCTGATATGTTTTTCTGAAAGACTGGATTGCGGCTAACACCATGCCGCAATGACAACCGCCGTTCGTCACTCCGGCGCAGGCCGGAGTCCAGTGGGTTTAGACACGAAACTTATTTGAAATAGTACTAATGCCTGGGCTACAAGTTTAATGCACACAAATAATTGAGGGTGAACGTGTCCAATAATTTAATAGAAACCGACCAATTGATCCGCCGCGAAGCGGATGAAATTCTTCATCAAAAGGGGCTGCTAAGTCTTTTGAAGAGATATGGCACACCCCATGTGGCCGGTAGTTATGTACTGCAACTGATGACATGGAGAGATCTTGATATCTATTTGGAGGCTGATGAGATTGTGGAAACGCGCTTTTTTCACCTCGGGGGACAGATTGCTTCAGCCCTTTGCCCTGTGAGGATGCATTTTCGCAATGAACGGATTGGTCAGACGAAAGGGCTTCCACGGGGGCTTTACTGGGGTGTTTATCTGGGAGATGAGCGCAGAGGGGATTGGAAGATTGATATTTGGACACTGGATGGAGACCAATACCAAAAGGCGATTGCTTACGAGGCTGGTCTGGCCAGACGATTAACGCCAGAGATACGTCTGAGCATTCTTGGAATTAAGTCACAATGCTGGCAAGATCCCGGCTATCGTCGATCCTTTTCAAGTCAGGATATTTACCGGGCTGTATTGGAAGAAGGAGTGACCAGTATGAATGAATTTGAGGCGTTTTTGAAAAGAGGTGGTGAACGATGAGTGACACATTGACAATTCACGATGCATGCAGGCGTGGGGATATCGAGGCTGTGCGCGAAATGATCGCAGCCGATCCCGCTGTTGTTGACGCGGATGATGAATACGAATGGCGGCCGATTTTTCACGCGGGACTTTGGCGGCGTGAGGATGTCGTGCGACTGCTTATTGAGGCGGGTGCGGATTTGGCGGCTCATGATGGCTATGTGCTGCACTACGCGGGTGAGGTTCCGAATAATAAGGGTATTGTTTCACTGCTTATTCAATACGGTGCTCTGGATCCCCATGTTCGTCCTGTTGATGATTTGTCGCGGCAGTTTCTGGGGGCTGTTTTTCTCGCGGATGTAGCGCGGGTGCAGGCATTGCTCAACAGGCATCCATATCTGGCGACGGCGGTAGATGGGCGCGGCGATCAGCCTATTCATCACGCGGCGCGCAATGGCGATACGGAAATCGTGCGTCTGTTGATCGCACAGGGTGCAGATGTCAATGTCGCAAATGATCGCGGGCATACGGTTTTGTATTGCGCTGGTGGGCACGGGCATCTCGATACGGTAAAGTTGCTTTTGGAAAATGGCGCCGATCCCGATGCAGAGTTTACAGAGGATAATAAGACGTTGATGGAATGGCTTGCGCAGTTTCCCGAGGATGCGCGCTTCAAACGCATTGCCGAAGTGTTGCGGCAACATGCGGCGAAGTCATAACCTAATGGAAATTTCTCAGTAGAGGATTTGCAATGAGAGCGTATATTATAGTGAACTCAAATTTGAACATGGAAACATGCAATGTCTAAAGGAATTTCTTTATCCGATCTATCCCCTCATGCAAGACATCTCGCAACTGAGTCGCTCGAATGGTCAGAGGGGTTTTGGGATCCCGAGGGCGCGTTGTTGTGGTCTCATCGCCAAAATGATGCGGTGCTAATGGTTCGGAATTCGGTCTGGTTCGCGGTGGGGCTTCTTCTCCGCAATCAAGGTGACGATGTTGAGCAGGCGTGCCGCACGATTGATGCGATTATCGATAACCAGTTCAATGAGCCGGGGACGCCATACCACGGTACTTTCTATCGCTATGTGGGCGAGCCACATCCGTCAGAGGGTGATGCTGTGATGTGGCGAACTTATGATCCGAATTGGCGACAGTTTATCGGGCTTGGGTTTGCGACTGCGCTCGAGGAGTACGGGGATCGGTTGCCCCAGAGGCTGAGCGATCGAATGATCCTGTCTTTGGAGATGGCTGTTGTGGGAGAGCCGCCGGATCGCTGTCCGCCGACGTATTCGAATATTGCTTTGATGAAGGCCGCGATGTCCGTGTGGGTTGGGAAGCGTATCGGAAATGATGAGATGGTTTTATACGGTGAAGAGTTTGGTGGTGAGGTCTATCGTTTGTTCGCGCAGAATAATGCTTTTGCGGAGTACAATTCGCCGACGTACTACGGTGTCAATCTTTACGCGCTCGGTTTCTGGCGACGCTATTTGGAGAATAGTGCGCTCCACGAATTGGGTGCGTATATGGAGGCAGAACTCTGGCGGGATATTGCGCGCTATTACCACGCGGGATTGGGCAATCTGTGCGGGCCTTTTTCCCGCAGCTATGGGATGGATATGAAGCATTATACCGCACTTACGAGTCTGCATATCTGGCTCGCGTTTGGTCCTGAGGTAACGCCGTTTCCGAGTGGAGTGGAGGTCAATTCCGAGTTCAACTATGGACCGTGTCTTGCGATTCTCGGGGTTGATGCGCCGCTAGAGGTCGCTGCCGCCTTCTCGGCGTTTGAAGGTCCGAGAAGTGTCGAGAAACAGATCACGGATGGGCGCGTTGCAACCGCTTGGCTGGATGAGCATTACATGATTGGTGCAGAGGACTCGGGAGGCTATTCTGGTCGCAGCTTCCAATACCATCCGGCGACGATCCACTGGCGCATGTCAGATGGCGAGACCGGTTGGCTGGCGTTGCGGCATATTGGACAGGTTGCGGCGAAGGCTGAAGCGGGTCGTCTGTCGATTGAGGCTGAGATCAGAGGTGAACAGCAGACGGAGATCGGACATCCGCGAGAATTTGTGTTTGAGATTTTTTCTCCGGGAGCCGATGCCGCTGTGTTCGAAGGGGATGTGTGGTGTCTGGACGGTCTCGATATTGGGATCGAGACGGATATCGCACAGCGAACCGTTGAGATTACAGATACTACGGCGATCGTCACATTTACCGCTGCATCCGACCAGTCGCATGCTATATTTGATTTCTCGATTGCATGATATCGTTATTATCACAATCGTTTGTTAAATGTCCGCCATGACTCAGGTAATAGACATTTGACACAACTTTACAGGGAGGGATTTATGAGTCTGGAAATTTTAATGGTGGTCGGCTTTTTGCTCGGTGCGTATTCCATTGTCGGTAACGACGCAATTCAGACGCTGGGGACATTTCTCAGCTCCAACTCTCACCGCCCATGGTGGGTGCTATGGCTCTTTGGCGGCGGCATTCTGGCTGTGGTTCTCGTGTATGGGTGGGTGGTTTATGACGGCGATGTCTCGTATGGGAGGCTTACGGCGATTGAAGTGCCAGACCACTTTAACTGGGTTTACTGTATCCCGCCTTTTGTCTTGCTTTTGCTGACACGCGGTGGTATCCCGGTCAGTACCACATTCCTGACTCTGACGGTGTTTGCACCCAAAGCATTGCCGAGCATGCTGATCAAGTCGTTGGCAGGGTATGCGACCGCCTTCGTGGCTGCCATTCTCATTTACAGGCTGGTTACACGGGGATTAGAGTCCCGCTTCAGAAAAACGGAGGGACCGAAAAGTCCCTGGTGGGTCGTGGCGCAGTGGTGTTCAACCGGTTTTCTCTGGAGCCAGTGGCTGATTCAGGATCTGGCCAATATTTATGTTTTTCTGCCTCGCGACCCGGTCACTCGCATACCAGACATATCCGCGGGATGGTTCATTGCATCCATCGTCGCTATGCTGGCTATGCAAGCCATTATCTTTTATACGCAGGGCGGTGCGATCCAGAAGGTTGTGCTGACAAAGACGAATACCACGGATATCCGCTCGGCGACGTTTGTAGATTTGATTTACGGCATTGTGCTGTTTCTGTTCAAGGAAGTTAGCAAGCTTCCGATGAGCACGACCTGGGTTTTCGTCGGTTTGCTGGCTGGACGCGAGATCGCCGTTGCATGGAATGAGAAGCATCGCAGCCGTAAGGAGGTGTCGCGTCTGGTGCTTTCGGACTTTGCCAAGATTACTTTCGGTCTGGTCGTGAGCGTCGTTATCGCCTTGTTGTTGCCCTTTCTCCATGAATTAACCCATCCTCATTGACGAAATACCTGTTAATTAGCAGTTGTAGGAGGACTGTGTTATGTCCGATCTGTTGATTCTGACGCCAGAGCAGAAGCGCGCGTTTGACGACGATGGCTTCCTTTTTCTGAAGGGTTTTTACGGTCCCCGAGAAATGAAGGAGATGCGCGGCCGTTTCCACGATCTGGTCGTCCGCACCGAAGGGCGCCCCCAAAATATGCGCTACAGTTTTATGGAGGTGCCCGAGGGGTATCAGCCCGATTCTTTTAATCCGAAGAATGTCGTCGGTATGATGGATCAGACGCTGGCTGATGATTACTGGTTCGATCAGTTCACCGAGCCGCGCATTGTCTCGGTTATGGTCGATCTTTTGGGGCCTGATCTGGATTTTCACAATGGGAAGATCCGCAATAAACCGCCCGGATTTTTTTGTGAGCAGAGCTGGCATCAGGATTGGCCGTATGAGCGTCACACGATTCCAGATCTGGCTGCGGCTATTACGTATCTCGATCCCACTGATTTTGAGGCTGGGGCGACAGAGGTGGTGCCCGGTTCTCATCGCGAGGGCGAGTTTCCGACGTCCAGGGGCCATACGATTGCAGATGATTTGATTGCTCCCGAACGTCCGGTTGTTCTGAGCGCGCAACCCGGTGATGTGGCGATTATTCATGTGCTGGTCGTACACCGGGCTGGGCACAACTACACGCAGCAGGGTCGCCACGCCATTATCAATGAATACAAAAGTGCCGCGGCTATCGATCAGTGGAATAACCGCTGCGCTTTTGCGGGTTTGCCTCTGGCGCGTAACCGCCGCCTGATTATGCCGCGCGTACACGCCGGGTGAAAGTAGTGCTTGTAGGGATATTAATGAATTATCCAGGTAAAGAACATGATTGCGATTCGGTTGTGACCGTAGATGGGTTGACTTTCAGCTACGGTAGCAGCCAGGTTCTGCACGATATATCGTTTGCTCTGGGAAGAGGCGAGGTTGTTGGACTGCTGGGACCGAACGGCGCTGGTAAGAGTACGACTATCAAGGTCCTGACGGGTATCCTCCCACCTGGTGGAGGGTCGGTTTGGGTAGCTGGTTATTCCATGCCCATCGAGGCTGTTGAGGCCAAGAAACGCATCGGGTACGTGCCGGAAGCTGCCGCGCTCTTTGAAAGTCTGACGGGGCAGGAATTTCTGGAACTTATGGGCCGCCTTCAAGAAGTTCCCGAAGATATTCTTCAGGCGCGAATTGATCTGTTCCTGAAGCAGTTTGATCTGGATAAGGACCGAATGCGTCGTCTGGATGGGTACTCGAAGGGGATGCGCCAAAAAGTGCTCCTGAGTGCGGCCCTTCTTCACAATCCCGACGTGGTGATGCTCGACGAGCCTCTCTCGGGTCTGGATGTCAACACGGGGCTTATGGTTCGGGACCTGATCGCTGCTCTGGCGGCGGAAGGGAAGACCATTCTCTACAGTTCACATGTTCTCGACGTGGTCGAGCGCGTGTGTGACCGTGCCCTGATCATCCATGAAGGTCGTCTCATCGCGGACGGGTCGCTGGAATCGCTGAAGTCTGCTACCGAGAGGGGGAGTCTCGAAGATGTTTTTCGACAACTAACCCATGCGGATGAAACAGTGAGTGGCGTTTCTAAAATTATCGAGGGTCTGCGGTCGTGAGGGATCTTCGTGCCATCGGCAGGCGGTTCTTTCGCGGAACGGTTTTTGCTGGTCTGCTCAAGCGATGCGGGATTGAGCCGCACCAATACTGGATTCTTATCGATTTGTTCCAGACGCTCAGCAAACGGCAGGAAGTGGTTCGAATGGGCAGTCACAACCAGTCCCTGCGTTTTTTTACGATCTTCTGGTTCATTCTGTCCAGCATTATCAGCCTGTTGATGGCCGCGGGCGGTGCCTCTTCTGGAATTTACCTCCTCGTCTTTGTCGGTCTCACTGTTTTTCAACTCAGCGTTCTTTTGATCTCCGAGGTCGCCGAAAATCTGGTGAACCCGGTTGAGGGACTGATTCTGGCGCACCAACCGGTGAACGGAGCCACCTGGTCGGGCGCGAAACTGACCCATCTGATTAAAATTGTCATCTATGTCGTGGTGGGGGTGAATGGGGTGCCGGCACTCGTCGGTATTTTTCTTTCTCATAGTGACGGGTTCCCATCCGTGGTCTATTTTCCCGTGCACTTTGTGATCGCTCTGGGGATGGGGCTGGTCGTCGCATTACTCTGTTGTAGTCTATTCGGCTGGTTGGTGCGCTTTATTCCCACGCGACGTCTCAAGGCGGCTGCGGCCATGGCTCAGGTGCTCCCCATGTTTTGTTGGTTTGGGTACAGTTTTCTGAACCTGTCGCGAAAGAAGCTCTTGCGTTGGGTAGCTTCAATTGAGCCACCCGAAGCATGGCTCGCTGTCGGTGATGCAGTGCCTGGTGGGTTCCCGGCAGTGCTGGGTGCTGTGGGTATTGCTGTCGCGATCTTCGCCTTCGTATTCGGACTGCGGGCGCTCTCGGGTGATCATCTAATCCGTGTTTCGGGTCTGATGCACTCAGGTTCCAGGGTGAGAAGAAGGGAGAGAAGACGGTGGAAGGTAGGTCCGTGGATTGCCAGATTTGCCGGCGGTCAGGCCAGTCGCGCCGGTTTTGATTACGTGTGTTCCATGATGTTTCGAGACTGGCAGTTCCGGCGAAACATGATGGTCACAAGTATTCCGATCGTGTTCTTTGGAGTCATTATTATATTCCGCTCCGGGTGGGGGGACTCTCCATTTGCTCCGGGCTTTGCCTTCATACACTTTCTGCCCCACCTGTTTGGCTTGATGATTGTTAATACGTGCTGGTTCCTGGCGTATGGCAATGACTACAAGGGCATCTGGTCATTGTCCATTGTGCCGGATTCTTCCCTTCGTCCGTTTGTGAAGGGGGTTCACGCAGTGCTCTGGATTATGCTGGTCGTCGTTCCGAATGTCGTCTGCCTGTTCGTGTTGGTGTGGTCCTGGGGGGTGTGGTGGGATGCTGTCTTTTTTATGGCGTACAGCACAGTCGTTGCGTTCCTGTATCTCGGAGTAGGTTTAAAGATGATCGACGGTGTCCCATTCGGAAAACAAACGCCACCGGACCGCAACGCGGATATGATAGGAATAATGTTGATCTATCTCGTCGCTGTGGGTATTGCGATCGGGATCCAGTACGTTCTCTTTCGTTGGTTTGTGGCGGTTGTCGTCCTGACTCTTGCCGTGGGTCTGGGGACGTATTTCCTGACAAGAGATACGCTCGCCGGTTTCGAATCCCGCATTCGGTTCCAGCTAAATTCCAGCCATCGGGATTAATATTTCGCTTGTTATCCCGGTGAGTGGTTACAGGAGTTCACGAGAAGGGAGTTTGGTATGACGTACGATTTGCTCATCAAGGGCGGGACGCTGGTCGATCCGGCGGAAGACCTCAGCGGCGTGCGGGATGTGGCGTTCGCAGATGGCAGGGTTGTTGCTGTTGGGGAAGATCTGGATAAGGGCGATGCCCGCGAGGTGATTGACGCGGTGGGTTGTGTGGTGACGCCGGGGTTGATCGATATTCACGTCCATGTGTTTGCAGGTGTCAGCCACTACGGTATCGAACCCGACCCTACGTGTCTTGCGCGAGGCGCAACTACTGTGGTCGATGCGGGATCTGCGGGTGCAGATATTTTTCCGGGGTTCCGGAAGTACGTGATCGATGTGAGTGAGACGCGGATTTTGGCGCAGATGAATATTTCGTCTCAGGGTATGCTGACTGCCGAGATTGGCGAGTTCGAGATTCCCGAATACGCGGATGTGGATAAGGCCTGCCGCATGATTGAGCAGCACCGCGATATTGTTCTCGGGGTGAAGGTTCGACTGACGAGGAATAGTATTGTCAGCGAGCGATCCGGGATGTTGCCTTTGCACAGGGCGAGAGAGGCAGCAGATGCGGCTGGATTGTCCATTATGGTGCATCCACAGGATGCGTGGTGCGATTCGATTGACGATATTTTGAAGGTGATGAAGGGTGGGGATATTTTAACGCATTGTTTTCACGACTTTCCGTGCGGGATTTTCGATGGTGAAGGTCGCATCCGCGATTCGGTTCTGGATGCGATTGAGCGGGGTGTTGTGTTCGATGTGGGACACGGGGCGGGGTCTTTTTCGTGGGGGATTGTCGAGGCGGCGATGTCGCAGGATGTGCTGCCGACTACGATTTCATCGGATCTGCATATTTACAATGTAAATGGTCCTGTTTACGATCTTGCGTCTGTGGTGACAAAGTTTTTGCACCTGGGTCTGTCGATGGATGAGGCGATCTCGCGCGTGACTTCCGTGCCTTCTGAGGTCATTGGGATGAAGGGTGAGGTGGGGACGCTGGCGAAAGGGGCGTTTGGGGATGCCGTTGTGTTTGAGTTGCGAGAAGGGGCGTTTCGGCTTGAGGACTCTCGCGGAGAAGTTCGGACGGGGCGGCAGAATTTGGTGCCGGTTGCGGTTGTCAAGGGTGGTCGCGTTTATACGTCGCGTGGGAGATAGATATGTCGCCAATTAAACCCGAGCATATATACAATTTGGTCGAAGTATCGGCAGTGGAGATCGCGGCGGATGGGTCGGCTGTGGTTTTTGTGCGGCAGGCGATCAACGAGGAGACGATGAAGCGAGAGTCGCGGATTGTGGTGCAGTCGCTTGCGGATGGGGATGCTGTGGATATGGCGACCGGGGACAGTGCGCCCAGACTTTCGGCTGATGGGAGGACGCTGGCTTTTTTGCGTTCGGGAGAGGATGATAAAAAGCAGGTTTGGGTGATGCCGGTTGATGGTGGGGATGCGAGACAGGTGACGAGGCTTCCCGATGGTGTGAAGGATATGGCGTGGTCGCCCGATGGTTCGGCGTTTGTCGTTGTGTCGCGGGTGGATCCAGATCGCGTGGAAAAAGGCGAGGAGAAGGCACCGAGGACGCAGGTCGCCCGTCGCGTGCGGTATCGCGATGACGAGGGTGGCTGGCGAGGGGACGCATTTTCGCAATTGTTTCTGGTGGATGCTGTAACGGGCGAGGCTGAGCAGATTACGGAGGGGGAAGGGGATCACGGGGCGCCGGCGTGGTCACCCGATGGGAGTCGTATTGCTTTTGTGACGGATTGCGTTGAGGGGCGCGATTTTATGCGGGGTTCAGAGGTTCATGTGATGGAAAAGGCGGGTGGACGGTCGCGGTGCTGGTCACAGGGGTTGAGCCGTGCGGAGTCTGTGGCGTGGTCGCCGGACGGCATGCGGTTGGTGGTTGCGGGGTCGCCGGACGCGGATGTGTGGGATTCAAGGCAGTCGTGGTTGTTTGTGCTGGAGGAAGATGAGGCGCCGTTGTGTGTGGCGGGTGATGTTTATACGGTTGTGCAACCCCTTGCGCCGCGGTGCTGGACGCCGAGGGGTGGGATATTGTTTATCGGTGATAGGGCGGGGGAGTCGTTTTTGTGTCGGGTGAATCCCGATGACCTTTCTCTGGAGAATGAAGTCCTGGGTGGGGGTGATCGGGTTTGTACGGGTTTGTCGGTTGACTGCGCGGGCGGGCATGTCGCTATGGTGATGTCCTCGCCTGTTTGTCCGGGCGATGTGGTGGTGATGGAGGTGGGGACGAAGCATCAACGCGCAGTGACGGCTGTGAATGCTGAGTTTTTGGAGGCCCATCCTGGTGCGCGCGTGGAGAAGCTGGTGTTTGATCGAGGGGGCGAGACGATTCAGGCGCGGGTGCTGTTTCCCCAGGATTTCGACGAGGCGAGGTCATATCCGCTGGTGCTGGATATTCACGGGGGACCAAATGGCCGATTTTCGGATTCTTACGATGTCACGCATCAGATTCTGGCGGGCGCGGGCTATATTGTGCTGGCTGTGAATCCGAGGGGGTCGTCGTCTTATGGTCCGGAGTTTCTGAAGGCTGTGCTGGGGGATTGGGGTGGGGAAGATTTTCTGGATTTGATGGCAGGGGTTGATTTGCTGTGCGAGCGGTCCTATGTGGATGCGGACCGGTTGGGGGTTCACGGCTATAGCTATGGCGGTTTTATGAGTGGCTGGATTGTCGGTCACGACCATCGGTTCAAGGCGGCGGTGATCGGTGCGCCGTGTATCAATTTGCACAGTATGTACGGTACGTCGGATATCGGGGTGTCGTTCGGAGAGAATCAGTGGCAGGGGTCGGTTCTGGAGAATGTGGAAGCTCTTGTGAAACGGTCGCCGTTGACGTATGCATCTGAGGTGCAGACGCCGGTGTTGTTGATGCACGGGGAGGAGGACTACCGCTGTCCAATCGAGCAGGCCGAGCAGTTTTTTGTTGCGCTGAAGAGACAGGGCAAGACAGTGGAGTTTGTGCGCTTTCCGAAGTCGTCTCACGGGTTCAGGAGGAGCGGACACCCGGCGCTGCACGTGGAATATCTCGATAGGATGTTGTCGTGGTTGAAGAGGTATTGTAGCTGAATGAGAGGCTGCCATGTTGATCCATAGAGAACAGAAAAGAGATATTCCGATTGTGGAAGGTGTGGATGTGGTGGTTTGTGGCGGGGGTCCGGCTGGTATTGCCGCTGCGATTGCGTGTGCGCGGCAGGGTGCCAGGACGAGGCTGATTGAGTTGCACGGCTGCCTGGGAGGGGTGTGGACGACGGGTGCGTTGAGCTGGATTATTGATTCGGCGGACAAGCCCGGCATTATGGCGGAGATTACGTCTCGGCTCGATGCGCGGGATGCGCGCAGGCTTCGCGCCCAGGGCGGAAAGAATTACGCGTATGATGTCGAAGAGATGAAGTTGCTTCTCGACGAGATGTGTGTCGAGGCTGGTGTCGAGATTCGGCTGTTGACGCGCGTGGTTGGTGCAGCGCGTGATAGCGAGAACAGGCTTTCGGTTGTGATTACGGAGTCTAAAAGCGGGCGAGAAGCATGGCATGCGAAGGTTTTTGTCGATGCGACTGGTGACGGTGATCTGGGGGCGCTTTGCGGATGCGGGTTTGATGTCGGTCATCCGGAAACGGGGGATGTCCAGCCGATGAGTCTGATGGCGCTGATTACGGGGCTGCAGTTCGATCAGATCGAGCCCTACGTGGGCGGGTCTATGGCAGAGCCGAAGCAGCGGCTGTTCGCGCTGATGGAGGAGGTCGGTGTTTCGCCTTCTTATGGTCATCCGACGTTATTTCGGATCAGGGATAATCTGTTCGCGCTGATGGCGAATCACCAGTACGGCGTGCAATGCGATGATGCCAATGCGATTACAGAGGCGATGATTCGCGCACGTCGAGAGGTTCATACACAGGTGGCTGCTTTGAGGGCGTACGGCGGTGTGTGGTCGGATATGCGCGTGGTGGCAACGGGCGCGCAGATTGGTGTTCGGGAGGGACGGCGGATTCACGGGCGGTATGAGGTGACGGGGGAGGATCTTTTGCGGGGTGCGCGGTTCGAGGATGCAGTTTGTCGGGTTACAATGGGGATTGACGTGCATTCGACTGATCCGAAAAAGACGAAAATTGTGGAGGCCAAGCCGCACCGGTCACAGCCCTATGATATTCCACTTCGTGCTCTGATCGCGCGGGATGTCGATGGCTTGCTGATGGCGGGGCGTTGTATCAGTGGTGATTTTATAGCGCATTCGAGCTATCGGGTGACTGGAAATGCCGTGGCAATGGGACAGGCTACCGGCGTTTGTGCTGCCAGATCCGCTCTGTCAGATAGGTTGCCCCATGAGGTCCCGTGGTGTGAGGTGAAGGCGGCTCTTGATGTTATCAATGGGGTGACTGGTCCCCGATGGTAAAAAAAACTGATGGGCGGTATATTAAAGCGGAGCAAGCAGATTGTGGAACAAACTGTTTACATTGAGACATCGATATTCAGTTTCTACTATGAGCGTCGCACTGATCCAGCAGCGATTGCGATGAGGGACTGGACGCGTCAGTGGTGGGATAGGCATCGCCACTATTATCTCATCTCGACCAGCACAGCCGTTCTGGCTGAATTGGATATCGGTAAACTGCCACACCGAGATGAAGCTTTAAATTTGGCACTTACTTTGCCGGCAATTCCGCCTGGGGAGGAGATCGGTGAGATTGTGGAGGTCTATATTCAGCATCATCTGATGCCACGCAATCCTCTTGGAGATGCTTTACACCTTGCTCTGGCATCGTTTCATAAATTTGATTATCTTCTCACCTGGAACTGTGAGCATCTTGCCAATGCCAACAAGTTTGGACATATTCGTCGCATCAATGCATTGTTGGGCCTACATGTGCCAATTTTGACAACGCCCCTGGAACTGATGGGAGGTGAATAGTCGTGGACGCCTATCAAAAATTGATTGACAGCATACGAGAGAGTCGCAAGAGAATGTCAGAGGAATGCGACCATGATCTGCACAGATATTTAGCGTATCTACAGTCTTTCAATGCCACATACTCGAAGCAAATTGAATCATTTCTAAAGTTGCGTGATTCTGCTCCTCCACAAATCTCGATATCTTCGTCAGAATAAGGCGTCTCTTTTAGTTGATCCCCATCGGATGGTTTGTCTGGTGGGGATTCTTTGTAGATCCTGCTGTGGGGAAAAAGAAGGAGAGAAGATTCATAGTCATACTCAATTTTGTCTGCATTGAGAAAGAATATACCAAGTGTCAACAAATTCCCAACAGGTGCTGCATCTGGCATTCGTAGAGGCAGAAGTAGCGTATGGATTTAAATTCACACCATCATACGAAGGGCTTATTGATCATCTAAAAAATCGAAAAGATCATTTTGCTCATAGAGCGTTAGAGATTCGCAAATCCGAAGCAGTTTCAACTGAAGAGTATTTAGCGTTTTGTGATCAAGCAGAAGGGTACATATCAAATTTAAAAAATTTAAAAATAAGAAAGTATGATAGCCGAAATGATGAATAATCAAAAGAACCAGAAATCTCAAAGTGTTCAATTCTCAACGCGTGCTGAGGATTATGATCGCCTGCAGCCGATTCGGATTGAGATGTTTGACTTTTACCACAGTCTGGCTATGGATTTTATTCCGTTTGATGACCAGACCGAATTTCGGATGCTCGATTTGGGATGTGGAACGGGTATATTTCTCAATTGTGTGCTGATGAAATATCCAAATGCAACGTGTGTGGCTATCGATTTTTCAGATGAGATGATGAAATTTGCAGCTCAGAAAATGGGCACTTTTTCAGATCGCGTAGAGTTTCTTCAGAGAGATCTCAATGAGGGGCTGTTAGAAGGTTTGGGATCTTTTCAGTTTGTTGCATCGTTTTCGACTATTCATCATCTTACAGATGAGAATAAGGTGCGCATATTCAGGCAGATTTACGATGTGCTTGAGACAGGTGGCTGGTTCTTTTTTATTGATGCTATGTCCACGCGCTTTGATGACGATGTCTATAGGTTGGGTCGAAGGCGGCTCACTCTGCGCCGAGAGGAGAGATTCGAAGAAGCGGGAATTGATATTGAAGAGGCGAATCGGGTGCGTGAGATTATTGCTCAGGTAGATGAAGACAGTCCGGAGAGAGATCGGATATCTCGTTTTTCTTTCCAGGTTGAATGGCTAAAAGAGGTGGGCTTTCGATCTGTAGATTATATCTGGCATTTGTGGATGGAACACTTTATTATTTGCCGAAAGTGAAGTGCGATCCTTAGTGCAGGTGCCACTGGGATAGCAATGCCATCAGGGCAATACCGGCTATGATCAGTACGAATTTCGCCACGCGATCACTATCTTTCGTAGGCATGGGCACGTCGTCATCGCCAGCGAGGGCACTCAGTACGTATTTTGCCAATCGCATTTCGCGCGTTGATAACTCCGCGTCGATGATTTCAATGGTTGCCACATAAATAAAGGTCCCGGCGGCGAGTGCGTTAAAACTTCCTTCGATCAAGGCCGTGATTGCCTCATTCTCGCTTAAGAAAAAGGCGGCTACCAGACCTATGAGGATGCCCAACGGCGTCATTGTGGCAAAGATTGCCAGCATGGTTTTTTGCTGTTTCGCCCGAATGCCAGCCTCGTGGACACTAACCATGAGGGCAAAGGCGGCTGATCCCTTGTGGGAGAGGATCCCGAGCATGATGGCGAACGAGCCTACGACGTGTGATTCGAGTCCGAGAGTGATACCTGCGATGACTGAGTGGATTGATAGAAGTGCCAGCAATACGTACGGGTAGATAGATTGCTGCATTTGCAGTTTGCCCGGTGAGTGTGAGTGATCGGCATGGTGATCGCCGTAGATGACGCGATCAATCAGCAGCAGGGCACCAAGGCCCAGTGCCGCTAAGAGTGCCGCCAGTGGGTAGTCCACGACTCCCTCGAGTTTTTCCATTCCTTCGGGTAGCAAGTGGATGAAACCGACCCCCAGGAAGAGTCCACCGGCAAAAGCATTGCCCAATGAAAAGAAGCGCCGGCTGGATTCGTGGCGGGCGGCGAAGAGGGGGATTACGCCGCCGATTACGGCGATGGCTAAGATGGCAATAGCAGCGAGTAATTTGAATGTTAGAAGTGGCATTGGCTCAAATAGAAAAATGAAGGTGAAAAATAAAAACAGCATCTGAGTACGAGCAACTCAGATGCTACTCTGATTCGCTTGCCCTCCAATATAGTTTATTTTCTGAGCGGAAACCAACAATTTTCTCTTTTCTCATCCTTCGGCAATCCGCGGACCGTTATCGCCCCACCCCCAAAAAACTTATTGCGTGCATCACAGAAACCACCTTGCTGATAGAGTCGTCACAAGATTAGTAAAATTTCTGTTGTAAAACGCTATCTATTGGAGCATTTATGTCTATCATACGATATCCGGGAAAGGCATTTGGTCGCAGCAAGTCCGTTGCGCATAATGGCATCGTCTATACGGTTGTCACTGCGCCGGATGTGTCCGCAGACCTCGAGAGTCAGACCCAGCAGGCTCTTGAACAGTTGGACGCGAATCTCGCGGAGGCGGGGACCGATAAGTCTTATCTTCTTTCCGTCACGATCTATATCACAGATATGTCAAAGAAACCTATTCTCAATGCGGTTTGGGACGCATGGATTGGTTCAGACAATTGGCCCCAGCGTGCCTGTGTGGAGGTTAAGCTGGAGGGAGATACGCTTGTAGAGATGGTCGCGATTGCTGCGAAATAGGTGGATTTCACAGTCGGCTGGCTGGAAGAGAATAGATCAAAATAAACCTATGGATATTAGACGAAAGAGCTTGGAAATACATGGTCGAAATCAGAAAATTAAAGCAGTTACGGCGCGAGGATCTGCATATAATGGATGGTTATGTTTCTACTGATAGGTACCAGGTCTCGAAGACTGAGACCGCTGATGAGTTCTGCTTTATTCTGAAGCGTGAAAAATTGGATGAACCCTATGTGAAACGCTGGTCAATATTGGATGAGGATTTCAGGAACTACAGCGAACTTGTCAATCAGGGTCTGTCGCTGGGAGCTTACGACGCTGGTCAGCTTGTGGGTATCGCTATTTCGGAAAAGATAGAGTGGAATAGGAGTCTGTGGATCAGAGAATTTGGGATTGCCGAGTCATACAGGAGAAAGGGCGTCGGCAGGCAATTGATGGAGCAGGTAGCGGAAATCGCCAAAGCTGAAGGTCTGAGGATTTTAGTTTGCGAGACTCAAAATACCAATGTGCCAGCTATTGATTTCTATCGAAGTGTAGGATTTGGCGTCGATGGTATCGATTTGTCCTATTATACCAATCGCGATGTTGAGGGTGAAGTTGCCATATTCATGAAACGCAAGTTGACGTGACAGTATAGACGAAGACAATTCAATGACGTGATGTGTGACTTCAAAACCGCCATATAGTAATACCGATAAACAGATATAAGAAAGTCAAAACCACTGGATTGCGGCTAACACCCTGCCGCAATGACGGCTCTAAAATCCTTGTTTTTCTGACTGCTGACCACTGATTGCTTGTTTTCTTCACCATTATTTCAAAGTCACACCTGACGTAATTCAATGATTGCCAGCAGCCTTACAAAATATCCCGATGTGAACGAGATTATAGATTTTTTCGTTCAAAGCGTTATGCCCGTTCTCGAAGGAAATGTACTCGGGATATATCTGACTGGCTCTCTGTCCTATGATGCGTTCAACTACCATAGCAGTGATATTGACATTACTGTGATTGTGCATCGACCAGTTTCTCAAAGTGAACTCGATTCAATTGGGCGTTTACACAGAGAGATAGAAGGGAAATTCGAAAAATGGGCAGGGCGATTAGAGTGTTCTTACACGCCTGTCAAGATGCTCCCATGTGTTATGCCTCCAACGGAGCCTCGACCATGGTATTGGGGTGGTGATTGTACCCTTTATGAGGAGGCACCTTATGGAAATGAATGGATAATTAACAAATATTTTCTTCATGGTCATTCCATCGCTTTATTTGGTCCGAGCTTTAAGAAGCTGTCGCCCCCGGTTGATGTTGAGGATGTGCGGAAAGCCTGCGTTCGCGATTTGTTTCAGGAATGGGCACCGAAAAAATCCAATCCGGAGTATTTTAGGGATAGCCATCATGAAGCGTATTTCATTCTGAATCTGTGTCGAATACTACATACTGTAATTTGCTCCGTTGTTGGCTCGAAGAAGATGGCTGCGTCCTGGGTGCAGGAGAACTATGGAGATAGGTGGGGTGATTTGGTGGGGAATGCTCTGGAATGGCAATACGGTATTGAATTAGATGCGAGACAGGAGGCTATAGATTTTCTCGATTTTGTGATTTCGGAGGTTTCAAAAACAGAAGTATATAGGCAGGTGGCCGAGGAAGCCAATTTGGGCCAGGTGGTCAATGACGCATAGAGTAATTGGAGTGAATAAAAATGGAAGTTGTTAAGGCTTTGAATTCTGATATACCCGCTATACTCGAGATCTGGAAAGAACTCATGGATTTTCACGTCCCGTTTGATTCGAGATATACTCTGTCCGATGATGCGGAAGAAAGCATGGGTAAGAATCTGGAAAGACTGATTGGGGCAGAGGATGCCCTTGTGATTATAGCGGTCGAGAATACAAAGGTATTGGGCTTTGGAATAGCAAGAATTGACAAATATCCTCCTGTATTTGTCAAGCAAACCTGTGGTACTATTGAAGATTTGGCTGTTTCTTCTGAACATCGGAGAAAAGGACTTGGGGAGTTGATGCTAAATGAGATGTTGGATTGGTTTCGGTCTTGGGGTATAGACAGAGTTGAACTTCGGGTGGCTTCTATGAATACCGTTGGATATTCATTTTGGAGAAAGCATGGATTTACAGACTATATGCATATCATGTACAGAGATCTTCCAGAAGTAGAATAATCAGGGAGCGCGTTATGATCTTGTCGGGAAAAAAGATCCACGAGCGAATGGGGAAAGACATTATTATTGAGCCGTTTGATCCTGCCAGGCTCAATCCCAATAGCTATAATCTCTCACTTGCCAATGAACTCATGATATATGAGGATGGCGTTCTCGATATGAAGAAGAAAAATCGCACGCGATCCATTCAAATTTCGGATGATGGGTACGAGATGCAGCCCCAAACGCTCTATCTTGGCAGGACAGCAGAATTTACCAAAACGAATAATTATGTTCCCATGCTCGAGGGGCGGTCATCTGTGGGAAGATTGGGACTGTTTGTACACGTAACCGCAGGTTTTGGTGATGTGGGCTTTGCTGGCTACTGGACTTTGGAGATGTTCTGTATTCGGCCTGTCCGAATCTATCCAAATGTGGAAATCTGCCAAATTTATTACCATACTCTGGATGGCGATTTCGAGACCTATGAAAGTGGCAAATATCAAAATAACACGGGTATTCAACCCAGTCGTTTATATCTCGATTTTAAAGGAATAGACAGAATTGGATTGTAACGAAGATATACAGACGTTTTTGAAGGATAAGAGACCTTTTCATGAGACAGAAGCTCTATGGGCAGATGGGACGATGCCTTTGCGCGTGTGTTATTTTCGTTCCGATGAACAGCCGTCAGAGCAGTTCGTAACTTCTGTTCGATGTCTCGTCTTTCAGAATGATTCTGTTCTGGCACTCAGGAATCGCAAGGGCAACCACATTTTACCCGGAGGGCGTCGCGAAGAGGGAGAGACTTTTGAACAAACACTTCGCCGAGAAGTTGCAGAGGAGACAGGCTGGACCATTGAATCTATCTCACGTCTGGGGTTCATCCATCTGGAACATCTCAAGCCGAAGCCGCCTGGATATCAATTCCTCCATCCTCACTTTTTTCAAATCGTTTATACCGCCCGCGCTTCCAAATATGTGCCAGATTTGATGTGCGACGATGACTATGAAGAGGAATCGACATTTGTCCCAATAGGTGAACTGGACGGGTTGGGTATCTCCGAGGCAGAGTTGGGATATATTCGATATATCAAAAAAGGAATTTGATCGTGTTCACAATCGGAGTTTTTGGAATCATTACCGATGACAAAGACCGTGTCTTGCTGTGCCACCGACGCGATTTTGATCTGTGGAATTTGCCTGGTGGGGGCGTTGAGGCAGGCGAGAGTCCATGGGCTGCGCTGGTGCGAGAGATAGAAGAAGAAACGGGTTTGAAAGCCGTGCCCGTCCATCTCAGCGGGGTGTATAGTAAACCGGATAAGCATGAGATCGTATTGTCATTTTTTTGCCAGGTTACAGGAGGTGCGATCCAACTCACTGATGAGGCGGATCAGATTGAATATTTTCATTTAGATCGTATCCCGAGTAACACTTCTCTGAAGCAGGTCGAGCGCATCAAGGATTACTTCGCGGACAGGACAAGGACATATTACAAGGTACAAACCGGTCCTTCTTCTATTGATTTGATCAATGAAGGAAAAATTTGAGAAATATACACACCGCCTGTGAGCGTTCTTCAACTGGAGAAACGTTAAGCGTCATTTTGAATACTTGAGAGGTCGGACAGCTATGATCAAAATTCACGAGGCCAATCGCAGGCTCTGGAACAATATGGCTGCGGATTGGGAGGAACACCTGAATCGCGATGATCTTTGGCACAGGTGTCATAAAGAACCTGAATTGGCATTTGATGGCGGGACACTTGACACAATCCAAGAGATGGTGGGTACGCTTCGCGACAAGCAGGTGTGTGTAATTGGTAGCGGAGATAACATGGCAGCCTATGCACTTGCAGGTCTGGGTGCCAGGGTTACTTCAACGGACATCTCAGAGGAGCGATTGAAACTGGCAGCTGATCGTGCAGAAGTGCTCGGTGTGTCGATTGATTTTGTGCGTTCCGATGCTGCCTGTCTGGAATCGCTGGTCGATTCGAGTTTTGATCTCGTATGTTCAACAAATGGCTTTTTTGTGTGGATCGCTGATCTCTCTGGGGTATTTTGCGAGGTTTCGAGAATCCTGAAGTCAGGTGGCGCATACATCTTTTACGACATTCATCCATTCATGCGTCCATGGAAAGATCAGATAACGCCTCTTGAAATGGAAAAGCCTTATTGGGAAACCGGACCATTTCAGGAGTCAACAGACGAATCGTATGTGTTTAACTGGACCCTGGCGGACTTGCTCAATCCGCTGTCACAAGCTGGATTGATAGTCAAGAAAGTTCTCGAAAGTCCGGCTCGAGATTCCGATTTTTGGCGGGGAAGCAATGATGCGTCCGAAACCGATGAATCGTTGCTGGATTGGAGGGTGAATCCTCGTGCGGGATTGCCGGTCTGGCTAATGGTCGCTGCATTGACTCCATAAGAAAAAAACGATGAGCGATTTAAAAAAGTATGTTGAGAAACGTAAGAAGCTGTTTTAAAATTAATAACTGATGTTACGCATGTCCGGCGTTTTGTCATGCTGAGCGTAGCCGAAGCATCTTTTCCACCTGAGTTGGTAAGAGATGAACTGGCCTGAGAAGCGGCCAGTTGTACCCCGCTCCTTCGACTCCGCTGCGCTCCGCTCAGAATGACAGGGCAATAGCGCATAGCCGAGAAGGGACAAAATGAGTTTTAAAACAGTCTCTAAGGAAAGAGATCCCGAATTTGCCGAGAATTACGAAGCTGGTTATTTGGAATTTAAGATCGGGGTTCTCACACCGATTGACCTTCATCCTCTTGAGGATATGGAAAATGAGGATCTCAAAAATTTTATTGCGAACTCTGAAAAATGATTGAATAGTGGGTATGTAATGCTCAGGAGTGGAAATACGGTATTGAACTCTGGGAGGAAAAGGGCGGTGAACCTTAATTAGGAGGCAGAATATGATTAAGCGACTTCTATTTGGCGGAGCGGTTATTGAGTCGATTCCGGCAAATGTCGGATTGGCGATTCTCAGGATTTTTACAGGGTTGAGTATGGCAATGGGACATGGATTGGGGAAGCTCCCACCTTCCGAGCAGTTTGTGACCATTACGGGAGATCTGGGGTTTCCTGTTCCCGAGTTTTTTGCCTGGCTGGCAGCCTTTTCGGAGTTTGGCGGCGGGCTATTGTTGGCACTGGGATTACTCACGCGGCCAGGGGCGTTTTTTATATGGTTTACCATGTTGGTGGCCGGGTTCTTTCAACACGCAGCGGATCCATTCAGTACGAAGGAGATGGCGTTTCTGTACCTGGTTATTACAGGGATGTTTGTAGTTATCGGCTCAGGAAAATACGGGGTAGATACTCTGATACGAGAGCGTGACTTATAATTTATAGTGCTTCTTGGGACAATAGAGCCTCTCAACGCGTCGCAGAAAAGCTGGGACTGCGGCTTTATGGTGTGGATCTTCATATTTCTTAGGAATTTGGTTGTGTTCACAATCGGAGTTTTTGGAATCATTTCCGCATGGTAATAAGACTCGCCAGCATGAAGGATATTCGCGCTCTATTCCGCGATAAGCCGGATGTAACTCGTGGACAGATTGATGCGCTTTTCGAGAAACATGGTTTCAGCTCATCCCGGTCAATCAAGCGTCTGGAGACCAATTTCACAAACCAGGTTTTTCTGGTAGAGACTCGCGCCCACGGACGGGTGATCTTGAAGATACAGTTTCGCCGATCTCTCGGGTTCAGTTTGAAAACTGAGTTCGCCGCCACAAGGGCATTGCGCGGTATCGCCAGTGTTCCGGTGTCTGAATCTCTGGTGTACGGCGGCGATAGAGAACCGCTTGCCTTTGAATGTCTTTTGATCCCAGGTGAGCCGGGTGAGTCGGGACTCAGTTACTACCTGGGCGCATCTCGATCACAGCGGTTGCAGTTGGGCGTACTACTGGGAAAAACAGTAGCACACATTCACAGCCAACAGTGTCCAGACGAACTTCAATCTCAGACAGAGAGAGATCTTACGTCATGGGAAGAGACAATCCAGGAAGCAATGTTTGGAGACGAGGTGTTGGTTTCCTCCATGGTGGCAACCCTGCCGGAACTCTGGGGCAGGCTATTGGTCGCCACGGACCCGGCACCCGAAGTCAGGGTGCATGGCGACAACGTATTCCTGTGGGGCGAAGCAGGACTCCACAATGTGCTCGTGGAGAACGGCAACGCACTGCGTATTTCAAACGCCCATGACTTCCAATCGGCTGGCTGGGGGACGGCAGCCCATGACCTGCTGCAAGCTGAAGGGGAATACGTGGTCAAGCCAGGTTCAGAGCATTTCGAACCCGGATACGTTGATGCTTTTCGATCTTCCTACGAGGCCGTCATCGAAAAGTCCCTTATGGAGTTATCGCCTGTAGAGGAGAAGGTGTTGTCAATTGTCGCTAATCTCCGTGGGATAAGGTTTTTCTGGGACTGCGGTCGTCTTCTACACCCCAAGACGCCTGAATTTCTGGGTGCGGCGGTTTCCGACCTCGAGAGCCTGCATGGCGTGGGCTGAGTAAACCAGCCCACGCCGTTTGTGAACCTATTTTGCGATATAGAAACCATTTTGCCGCTAAAAGTGTCACAAGATTAGTAGCATTTCTGTGGTGAAACGCTATCTATCACATATAAAGGGCGTCATTTTATGCAATCCCATCTGGCTTTTCTTCACACTTCACCCGTGCATGTCGATACTTTTAATCGGCTTATAGAGGAAGCTTCTTTAGAATTGCCCATTAGACATATTATAGAAGAACAATTTTTGGCAGAGGCCCGTGATAAAGGAATCACTCAAAACTTGGATGAACGTATTCGGGATTGTATCCTCTCCGCAATCGGAGAAGGCTCAACTGTGATACTCTGCACATGTTCTACAATTGGAGCAAGTGCGGAAAAAGTAAATAATGTAACAGATGGTGTGATTGTTCGAATCGATAGACCCATGGCAGAGAAAGCAGTCGAAATAGGTTCCCGAATTATTGTTGCTGCGGCACTTGAGAGTACAATCGCGCCAACTCGTGACCTTATTCTTGAAACCGCAAAAGCACGTCAAAAGCGCGTTGAACTTCTTGAGGTTTTTTGTGATAATGCTTGGAGTAGATTTGAGGAGGGAGACCACAAAGGATATTTTACTGAAATAGCCCGAAATATAAAAGACAGAGCATCTGAAGGAGATGTCATTGTGTTGGCACAAGCCTCTATGGCGGGAGCCGCAAATTTGTGCCCGGAAATTTCAGTTCCAATTCTTAGTAGTCCCGAAATAGGCTTAATGCATGCAGCCGATGTATGGAATCAAGTTGGAGACTGAAAATTGAATCCCTCTGCTCATGATTCCCGGAGACAGTGAAATGGAAAATTACCGTCGTGCTAAGAAGCAGATTGAGGTATCCGTAGGAGAATCCGTCCGTATTATCCGAGAGCTTCAGGAGCTTAGTCAAAATGAACTCGCCAGGCGCACGGGCATTCCTCAATCGACTATTTCGGCCATTGAAAATAACCGCATCCGGCTTGGGGTTGAGCGCGCCAAGGTACTCGCTCGGGCGTTGCAGTGCCATCCGGCTGTTCTCGTTTTCCCCGGTTGGGAAATTAGACAGACCACTGCCGCTTGAGCAACAGTCTATTTCTACTTTTGAAATATAGAAACCATTTTGCCGCTAAAAGTGTCACAAGAGTAGTAAATTTTCCTTGGTGAAACGCTATCTATCATATAAAGGAAGTCATCTGTAATGGCAAGGAAGAGGCTTTGCATAATCGGTTTTGGCAGAATGGGAAAGCAGGCAGTAAATGCATTCGCGGATCAATTTCAGGTCGAGGTTATTTCAAGTCGCGATATAAGCTTTGAGTTGGCCGATAGTAGAGCGCGGCAGTCAAACAACAATACTGAGAGTCTTTCCGCAGCAGATGTTATTTTTCTGGCGATTCCCGTCTGGGCACTTGGCAAATGGGTTCCGAAGATCAATGAGCATGCCAAATCTGATTGTGTTGTGATTGATTGTTGCACAGCACGACTTGCTGTAGATAAGGAACTATCAATATTGAATCGAGAGAGGTTTGGACTATCGCATCTTGGTCCAGGCAATATACCCCTATTTGGAAAAGCGGATTCCGAGATATCAGCATGCTTGAAGCGAATGGGTTGTAAGCTGATTCCCAGGACTGCAGAAGATGAAGATCACAGAACAGGTCCTGGAATGGCGCATTTCATTGGGATGGCTCTTGAACTCTATCTACCGGAGGAAGAGCGCGAGAAGTTGCCATCTGGAGCAGGCAGGTTTCTCCTGCAACTGATTGAACACCTGAAAACGAACTCGCCTTCCACATACAGAGAGACACAATTGCTGAATCCGTTTATGGCAGATGCCCGCAAAAAGGCGATCAAGGCTCTTGTTCAATTTGATGAGGCGCTCAATAGAGGAGAATTCAACTTCCAGGCCTATCCACGTGATAAGTGGAGAGACTAAATCGCATGCAGACGTACGAATCAATCAAGTGCATTGTTTTTGATTTTGGTTTTACGCTGTCCTCGGACCTCTATTTCAAGGTATCCCCGCCTGAATGTCCCGAGTGGCATGATATTATTCAAGAGGAGGTGTTCGCCAATCGGCATATTTGCAGGATGTGGATGACAAATGCCCTGAGTCTCAGAGATATTGCGTCCATTGTCTCCGATCACGCGAATATGGATATTTCTGCGGTTTTGAAAACTATGGAATTGGGGTGCAGGGATCTTGACTTTAACGAGGCGGTTTTGAATTTCGCATTGGCGCAGAGAAGGCAAGGGAGACGTACCGCGATTGTAACTGCCAATATGGATGTTTTCTCAGATGTCGTTGTTCCAGCGCATGGATTGGACGAGAAATTTGACGTGATTATCAATTCTTCAGATTACGGAGAATTCGATAAGCGCGTACTCTGGCCGATTGCGTTTAAGGCACTGGGTGATGATATCCACTATGAAAATAGTCTCTTGATTGAAGATGGCAGTAAGGAGCCGGAACTTTTTAGAGGTTGTGGTGGGTTTGCCTATCAATACACTAATGACGAGAGTTTTCTTAGATGGTTGAATGAGGATGTGCTCTGACTCAAAAAAGAGATATGGGAATGCCGTCGGAACTTATTAAGACAGACCGATTGATACTCAGGCTGTTTAGTCTTGTGGATGTTGAAGATGTTTTGTCATACGCATCCGATCCGGAATGGGCGCGCTTTCTTCCGGTTCCCCAACCGTACACGAGAGCAGACGCCGAAAAATTTGTGGCAGGTCAAGTGTTGCAGGATCGCAAAACACGTCTATACTGGGCGATTGAACACGCGGGTTCTGTTATTGGTGGAATCAATATTGGGTTTGATTTTAATAATCGCGTTGGCGAAATGGGTTATAGCATTGCTCAACGCTTTTGGGGAAAAGGGTTGACGACGGAAGCTGTGGGTGCTGTTATCGACGAATCGTTTTCGGTCTATCCAGATTTAAATCGCATTCGCGCTGCAGCCGATGAGAGAAATGTGGGTTCTATCCGGGTAATGGAGAAGCTGGGAATGGTCCGTGAAGGTGTCTTGCGCCAGGATATCTATCTGAGAGGCGAGTTTAAAAACATGGTGTGGTGCGGGTTATTGCGTGATGAATGGGAGGCGCGAAAAAATAGGTGAATTTATGCGAATCAGTTTAAAGAAAGCATCTATCGCAGATGCGGAAGCTATTCACCGCCTTCAGGTGGAATCGTTTCTGCCACTGCTTCGCAAGTATCGGGATTATGAGACTAATCCAGCCAATGAAGATGTCGAACGAGTTATCGACAGATTAAAGCAACCCCATACCACTTATTATTTCATTATACTCGATGGCGTCCGCATCGGCGCGATCAGAATTATCTTCAATGACGAGACCAGGCGGGCGAGGATTAGTCCCATGTTTATCGTCCCAGAGTACCAGGGGAAGGGGTATGGTCAGGATGCTATGGCACTTGTTGAGGGCGTTGTTGATGCGGAGTGTTGGGAGCTTGAGACTATTCTACAAGAGGAAGGCAATTGTTTTTTGTATGAGAAAATGGGATACAGGAAAACTGGCGTTACGCGAGAGCTCAATGACAAAATGACCATTGTTTTTTATAAGAAATTATTGCGATAAAAATGGAGACAAATCTATGAGTTCAAAGTTGTGGGATTGCAAATGGTACAAATAGCACCACTTGATCGCTCTCATCTGCCCCAGGTCATGAAGCTTGTGAATAGTCATCTCAGTACTGTGATACCCGGGTGGAGCTTGACGCCAGATTACTTGTGGGAGCGCCTGAAGAGCAATCCAAGTGAGGAGATCACCGATCCCTGGGTTGTCGAAAGAAAGTCCATTGTCGGAATCGTCAGAGATCGCGTTTGTGCGGCGGCGCATCTCCTCCGATACGGCGACGATACGCGCTGGAAGGGTGTGGGAGAAATTGATTGGATATTGTTCTGGCCTGGAGAGCGTGAAGTTGGGGCGGAAGTCCTGACGGAGTGCCGGCGTCAAATGAACGCTTGGCAGGTATTGGACGAGAGGATTTTAGGACCCTTGCCGGTTCATGCTTGCGTAGGAATACCGGATGTCTGGCCGCATATAATCGGTTTGATAGAACAATTTGGTTATTCATCGAATGAGGATATTGATTCAACCGTCTATGGCGGTACGC
This sequence comes from uncultured Latescibacterota bacterium, assembly GCA_951812755.1. Lineage (GTDB taxonomy): Bacteria > Latescibacterota > UBA2968 > UBA2968 > UBA2968 > VXRD01. The sequence goes on along the minus strand of OX638329.1, from coordinate 5,438,914 downwards.
TGAATGGTATCGCTTCTCCTGGTGAGCCGCCCGTAAGAGGTGTAACGATCCATCGCGATTTGGGGAGATTCGGTACGCGATTTGTCGCTCGGCTCGATGGACGAAACGTTGCGCATTGTGAATGTATTTCAGATCTCACTGAAGGTGGCCAGTTGTCTGCATTGACAGGATGGGCGGAGCTTTCGGAGATCGAGACGAGTGAATCTATGCGAAATCAGGGCGTCGGTTCGTGGGTTGTCCGGCACGCTGTTGAATGGCTACGGCTGGCTAAGTGCGATCGGGTCGTGCTGTTCGTTGCGCGGGAGAACGAACAGGCTGGCGCGGGAAGGTTCTACAATCGGTTTGGCTGGATGCCAATGGTGCGACAAAAGCACTGGGGAAGGCTGAATCAAAGCGGACGAGATGAGGATGAAAGATGAGTGATACTGTTGCCGCATTTGAGATGCCGATGTTGGATCCCTGTCCATTTTGTGAAAGAGTTGCTGGACGCGGTGAAAACAGGCATGTTATCAATTCAACGGAAAAGACGCTTACGTTGCTCAATCCCAGGCAGTTTGAAATCGGACAGCTTCTCGTTATCCCTCGCCGACACGCGCCGACGATATTGGATCTGACGGATGATGAAGCCGGGGAAATTATGAAGACGGTCCGAATAGCTGCGGAAGCACTCATTAAAACTTTCAAGCCGGATGGAATTACTGTGTATCAGAATAACGGCGTGGCCAGCTTGCAGGAGGTGCCGCATTTTCACATGCACGTTGTTCCCCGGCGTAAGTCGAGCAACTGGGGGAGTGGACCACCTCATATCGCTACCTTACAGCCAAAAGATGGGAGTATGAAGCAGAAGGTGACCGTATCATGGGAACGGGCGGAAGAAATCGCCTCCATCATAAGGCCAAATTTTAAGACGATTTAGATAGGACAGTATATGGCAAATATGCACGATCTCACAAAAGAACACGCGCTTGAGCGGGGCATACTCGTCGGGCTTGCGCTGCCTGGCATCTCACTCGATGAAGCACAAGACACGCTTGACGAACTCGGCCTTTTGGCGGATACGGCGGGTGTTGACGTTGCCGTGCAGGTGCTTCAGGAACGCCGGCGCAGAGACTCCGCGTATCTCATTGGTCGCGGCAAGGCCGAAGAACTCGTGGAACAGATCGCAGAATGCGATGCACACGTCGTTATTTTTGACGAAGACCTTTCGCCAGCACAAACCCGCAATCTCGAAACCCTGCTTGAAGTTAAAATTATCGATCGCAGCCGACTTATTCTGGACATTTTTGCCAGCCGTGCCAGGACCCGAGAAGCGCAAACACAGGTCGAGTTGGCTCAACTTATCTATATGTTGCCCCGTTTGACCCGTCAATGGACCCATCTCTCGAGGCAGGCCGGCGGTACTGGTGGCACTGGCGGCGTGGGGACGCGCGGTCCGGGTGAAACGCAGCTCGAAGTAGATCGACGCGCGACCAACCGCCGCATTACCATCCTCAAACAAGCACTCGGCCGCATTGCCAGACAACGCGCAATTGCCCGCAAACAACGCACCGATATTTTTCGCGCAGCGCTTGTCGGCTATACCAATGCGGGCAAATCCACGCTTATGCGTGCCCTGTCCGGTGCCGATGTATTGATTGAAGATCGGCTCTTTGCCACCCTCGATTCCACCACACGGCGCGTTTCCCTCGGTTATAACCGCGATATTCTTTTATCCGATACCGTTGGTTTTATCAAAAAGCTGCCCCACCATCTGATCGCTTCTTTTCACAGTACCCTTGAAGAGGCAATCGAAGCCGATCTGTTGCTCCATGTCGTTGATGTCAGCCATCCAGCTTGTGAAGAACACATCGCCACGGTGATTGAGGTGCTTGGCGAACTCGGCGTAGCTGACAGGCCGACGATGCTGGTGTTTAACAAAAATGATTTGTTAGACGACCGGACCCGACGTAAATATCTAATGGCGACATATCCCGATGCGGTCTGGCTTTCCGCTGAAACGGGCGAGGGACTCAAAGATCTGCGGTGGGCGATCTACAATCACCTTGAGGGTGACCGCTTGACGCTCGTGGTTCAGATTCCGCAACGCGAAGGCAAACTTCTGTCAGAACTCTACCGAATTGGCGAAATTTTGCACACGGACTACAAAGGCAACGATGTTTTAATGGAGGTCAAACTCAGCCAACACAATGCACAGCGTCTTTTGCCCAATGGTCGTTATCAGAGCCTGTGCTGAACAAGATGCAGTATCAGCGGGTTAGCTATCTGGAGAAACAAAAAAAACGCGCGTCGTAAAACGCGCGTTTTTTATCTATCGCAGTGTCGATCAATCTGCTACTTGCTTGACATTATCTTGTTTTGCTATGTCCATATCCTCCTGCTTTTCTATATCTACAGTATTGGGTGCTGCAGCACATGTCCCGTGCAGCACAGCACCTTCTTCGACTATCAGCACCTGAGTTGTAATATCGCCATTGACCTCAGCACCGGAGCCAAGCCTTACTGAGCGCGAAGCATCCAGAGGTCCTTTGACACATCCGTCAACGATCGCATCTTTTACCTGGATCAAATCGGCATCCACCTCACCCTGAGTACCGACGACAAGTGAACCAGAAGACGTGATTTTTCCGCGAAAAGTCCCATCTATGCGAATGCTATCGGTGACCTCAAAGTGCCCTTCCACAACCGATCCTTCGCCCACAATTGTATTGATGGCTTCTACGTGGTTTTGTTTGTTAAACTTCGCTATTTTTGAGGTAAGAAATCGCGCGGATTGCATGCCCGTCCTCCTTCGATAACTTCGTAGTGTAAATGAGGCTCACGGCTTTGCGTTGAGGTACCCACCAGTGCAACGTATTGCCCTTGCCTGACATACTCTCCTTCTTTGACCAGCAGTGTGCGATTGTGACCATACCGCGTCGTATAAATGCCACCGTGATCAATAATCACCATATACCCCAACTCGGGATCGAAATCTGCAAATGTCACCTGTCCATCGGCCGTGGCCTGCACGGGCGTCCCTTCACTGGCGGCGATGTCAATCCCCGAATGACGACTTTTGAATATGCCCGTCGGAGATAGCCCGTTGATGCAGTTGTCACCCGCTTCAAACGCGCGTGTCACCCATCCCAGAGAAGGGGCTACAGGCCAGATTGCGGGAACCCAGTGGACATCCAGACCAACGCGTGGCTTGTTTTGCACCAATAGGGTTGCTATTTCATAGTATCCTTCAATGTACTGCGCTTCATCGGGTGTTGGCGACAAGCCGATGTGGCCCGCCAATATAGAACGCAGTTTTTGCTCTCCGACCTGCATGCGCGCTATCACTTGCGCCAATTCATCCACGCGGGTAACGTCAGCGTACAGACGCTCATTGTCCAGTTCAAGCGTTTGAGCTGTGTGTTTCCAATACGTGGCTCTCCAAAAAAAAATCAGACCGATAAATACCATACACAGCGCAAAGGCCGATCCCAAGCCTATCCCCAACAGCATGGGATAAGTGAGCTTAAACTTCAGGGTTCTTGAGCCATCGTCTGGAATGACCAGCACCGAAAAATTTTTGCGTTGCCAGTTCAACATGTCTCCCAATGTTTTGAGCCTGCGGGTGTGCAATATAAAGGGCACTATACCAGAAGTCAACGGGCGTTTTTAAGTGTGTGATCGGCCAAAATGTGAAAGAGATCAGGCAAACACAGCCCCGCAAGTGCCCATATAACGATTTTGAAATCCATGTCCTTCAAGTCGTCAAACGACATTTTCCAACCCAAATCAAAGAATGCGTTAGCCATAGCTGCGAGTGCGTACACCACTACAAAAATATAAAGAACGCGGGTCAGGGTGCCCACAATCGGTACATGGGAAAGCCCTCTGTGTTTGAAAATATGGGAATAAGGCCGCCACAGCAAACGCAAAATCCCCCAGTTTTTCAACGGGTCACTGGCCTTTAAGTCCAGGTCGGGCGATAGTAAAAACGTGCCAAATAAATAGGCAATCACAAAAACAGTTCCGTATTCGACCATCTCATCGCGTCCAAAAAATTCGACGAGAGGTCCCCAAAAACAGGCTCCTATGCCGATGATGATTACTAATAAAAAAAGATCAATCCGCGTATGTGTCTTACCCGATGGCATGTCAAACGCCCTCCACAAATACCATGCAAAAAAGGGTCAACACTCAAGCGAGCATTGACCCTTTTTTTATTTTTTATACTTCAAAATCCTTTTTTTAACTGTACCTGCATCTTTCTCTGAAACACATCGCCTTTTATATCTAATGCCACGCCCTTGATGTTCACAATGCCCCGATCCATCTTCGGGGGAGGCAAACCAGCCTCATCTTCTTTAATAAATAGATGCACGGCAAAAAGAATGGTTGCACCACCAGCAACGCCCAATACTGCGGCGCGGGTGTCATGGCGCTTGGAATTATCGTAAAATTCTCGTGCTAATGCAGAGGTGCCAGCTTGTTTGTAAAGATCATAAGCGTCATTGGCCTCTTTTTTGGCATCGACTGCTTGCTTAACCAGAATGCCGCCCAGGCCCAACATCAGTGCACCGTGAAATTTTGATCGCATCAAAAAATCCTTATCCACAGCCCGGACAGGTACAGCCATGCTCAAGATCAGAGCAGCCGCAACCAATCCCATACCAGTTCGATAAAACATACCCATAAACTCGCCTCCGTACTATTCGGGATTTCCGACAACAGGTGTGCCGACTTCGTTTTCCAAATTCGACATTTCGATCAGATAGTTGTATTTTGACTGCACCAGATTATTGCGTGCATTAAACAAATCGCGCTGAGCAGTCAATCGCTCGAGAAATGTTCCCCCTCCAAAATTATACCGCTCTTCTTCCAGCTTAAAATTTTCTTCAGCCGCTTCCACAGCCACTTCATTCGCTTCGATCAAACGCCGAAAACGCTCCAGGTTGAGATAGCGCAGGCGAATGGTCAGTGCTTTTTGTCGTTTGGCCTGATCTAATTGCTCCTGGCTGCGCAAATACTGCAACTTTTGACGTTTCAGGTTGTTGCTCGTGTTGAAGTTAAAAATGGGCATGGTCACGTTGAGACCAATACCATAGCCATAGTTCTTGAGGAATAGGTCTTCTATACCGCCAAATTCCTCATCCTTACCAATACTCCAGCTATAGGCATTCATGTTCATCGTTATTCTGGGATGATACAAACCTTTTCTCGTCGCATTATAAGTGTCTCGGGCAGACAACATACCGTACTTGCTGTCCAAAATGTCGGGGTGTCCTTTAAGCGCGATGGATAGTGCATCGGTAAAAGAATATTTCGGAGTCAGAAGTTCGAACTCTTCTTCTGATGGAATAATATCTACATCTGTGCCCAGACCCATTGTAAATGCCAGGTTCGACTGAGCAATGCGTACATCATTTTCTCGCTGAATCAGGGTTGCGCGCAAAGCTGCCAGAGCCGATCTTGCATTCGTCACCTGTAAAATTGCCGCGGATCCAATTTCATACAATGTCTCTGCTCTGCGCAGGCTTTCTTCGGATACTCGCACGCGCTCTTGCTGGACTTCCAATAGTTTGATGGCTTGTAACAGTTGAAAGTAGCGCTGCTTGGTTTGAAAAGTGATCGTTTGGCGATTGCCGGCTTGCTGCATTTGCGCCTGCATCAGACTGTTTTTCGCGCTCGATAGCTGGGAGATGATTTGACCGTCATAAATCGGCATTGTCAAGCCACCAATTCTGAAATTCTGTCCACCGGTAATGCGGTCTTCCCCCAATAACTGTACCAGCGTGCCCGTCGTCTGATCCAGAACCTGCCCTTCACGAGGTCCCTGAACACCTCTGCTGATGCTCCAGGACATATTAGAAGTGGTCGGGAAGAAACTATTTCGCGCATTATCTACCACGGTCTCAGAAATCGCAACTGTGTACTTAAATTGCTCAATCTGGGCACTGCTCGTCAGTGCAATTTCCACACACTCATTTAGCGTGAGGCGCATTTCCCTTCGCTCTTCCTGGGCACTTGTATTCACACTGGCAAAGACAATTGCCAATACTGCGATATATCTAATAAACCCCATCATTTAAGATCTCCAAGTTTCTAAAAAATGACTATGACTGTTACAAGGGTTAGACGAAAAAAAGCGCAAAAAGTTACCGAATATTTGCTTACTTGCCATAAAAACTACAAGTGTTTAAGAAAATAAAAAGTTGCCAAAAGTCAATTGGAAAAAAACCTCGGACAGTGCAGCAGGGGACGGGGAGAGGATGGGACTCCTGAGGAACTTACTGTATCGCAATACCTTAAGACGCCTGTTTTAGGACGGGCGGGCACAGGGTCCCGGCCCTACTCGCCGCGGTCCATTAGAGAATATACCGTTGGAATAATTACCAGCGTTAAAAGGGTGGAACTGATTAGCCCGGCCACGACGGTAATCGCCATTGGCGTGCGGATTTCTGCGCCATCGCCCAGGCCGAGTGCCATGGGCAATAATCCCAACACGGTTGTCGATGTGGTCATCAAGATGGGGCGCAACCGCACTTCGCCTGCCTGGACAATTGCTTCTAGTTTGGACATCCCACTGCGCCGCAGGTGGTTGATATAATCTACGAGTACGATGGCATTGTTCACGACAATGCCCGCCAGCATGATAATGCCCAAAAAGACCACGACTGAGAGAGGTATGCCGGTGGCAAATAGAATGACAATTACGCCAATCAGTGCCAGTGGAATGCTAAACATAATGACGAATGGATGGAGGAATGATTCAAATTGCGAGGCCATTACGATGTACACGAGAAAAATTGCGAGACCCAATGCAAAGGTCAAACTGTTCAAAGACGTTTCCATTTCCTTGTTTTGTCCGCCAATGACCATCGATACATCCTGGGGCACTTCCATTGTTTCCAACGCCTGCTGAATCATAGCTGTCATCGTTCCCAAATCCACACCGCTCACATTGGCCGAAATCAGAACTGCGCGCTGTTGATCTATGCGCCGAATTTCACTGGGACCTTCGTGTACTTCGATGTCGGCCACCGCAGATAGGCGAATGGGCACTTGCTGTCGCCCCGGGTTCACCACCAGCCGACGCAGTTCAGTTACTCCGGCGCGGTCGGCCTCATCTACGCGCACCAGCACATCAATGCGCCGGTCGGCCTCTCGAAATCGCGTCACCACATTGCCCTGTACTTTTTCGCGCACCAGCGAGGCTACCTGACGCACATTCAAGTTGTATTTGGCTAACAAGTCGCGTTTATAGACAATTTGCACTTCCGGGTTGCCGCGCTGAAGGCTCGATTTCACATCGTAAAGTCCGGGAATTTCGCTCATCACCCGGTCGGCCTCGCGTCCCAACTGAGTCAATGTTGGCAAATCATAACCGCGAATTTCCACTTCTACAGGCGTCTTAAAACTAAATAGTGCGGGGCGTGAAAAATCGGCTTTTATCTGCGGCAAGTCCGAGAGTTTGTTTCTCAAATCAGCCATCAATGCGTCTTCGCGCTGTGCCAAAACGCTTTCTCCTTTGATGCCGCCCCAAATGCGTGAAGGCAATGTCAGGAGGTCTTGCCCCCAACTCGCCAGCACATTTTCCTGGCCCTCTGTTTCGATATTCTCCAGCACCACAGAAACTACCCCGGTGTGCTCGCCTTGATCAGATGATGAGATATCGGTTTTATCCACGCCAATGGTCGAAGAAATCGCGCCCACATCGTATGCATCTATTACCCGCGACTCAATGAGCTTCAAGGTCTCATCAGTCATTTCGAGCGGCGTGCCTACGGGCAAACCAATATCCACATTAAATTCGCCCTGATGTACCTGTGGGATCAATTCATTGCCCAATCGGGGCAATAAGACCATCCAGCATATCGCAAAAGGTACCACAGCACCTGTTATAATGCTCAGTCTGTTGTGCAAAGCCCAGCGGATAAACGGCGTGTAAGCGCGCCGGATCGCGGCAAAACCGCGCTCGAATAAAAACAGCACTGGCGCGAGGATGGGCAACAGGACAAGGGCGACCACCAGCAATGCGACCAATCCGGTCAAAAACAAAAACATGAGTGTCAAAATAAGTATTTTGCCGGTTAATATGAGTGTGGTAAAAATCAGAAATCGAAGAAGAAAATAAACCGCGCCGAGCACAAATAGCAGCAAAACGCCCACCGCGCCCAGGATCACGGGTGTGATTCCCAGGATGCGCTTCCAGGTCGCGTGCTGCCAAACCCAGTGGAACAGACGCTTCAATGTTCTCCCTGTCCATTTCGTTTGCACGCTCAGGTCGCGTCCCAAATTTTGGGGTGTTACAAACATCAGCAAATCGTCCCATATTATCCGCACCCATGCTTTTCCAAACAGGTCTTGTTCCGCAGCCCAGGCGCACAGAGGTCCCCACAGGCGATTTATTTCCTGACGCCATGCTGGTCCAGAACCGAGCCAACAATAAAATCCCCATCCGGGATAGATAATGGGGTACAGAAGAACAGCCAATACGGTGAATACGGCTTTGAGTGCTACGATCGCGATTACACTTGCAAGCCACAATGTGCGGATGACGTATTCGCCCAACAAGTAGGCAAAGCCGATTGGCACGCGCATCAACAGTGTGCGAAAATTCATAGCGTGATATTTAAGCGCATCCTCGCCCTTGTTTTTCAAACCCATGCCCTCGAGCAACCACGCCACCGAGCGCAACTGCAATACTTCAGACTGCATCAGACGCCCGCCTTGTTCTTTGCCATCGCCGCGTGCGAAATGCACTTGCCGCGAAGCCAGCATGGGAATAAAAAATAGCGCGACACCCAAAGATGCCAGGAGTGAAAAAACAACGGTTAGTGCCATGTCGCCGAAAATCTGCCCGGCCACGCCCTCGACAAATACAATGGGAAAAAACACCGCCACAGTTGTCAGCGTGGATGCAAAAACCGCTCCGCCGACTTCACCCGTTCCCCGGATGGTGGCGGAAACCATATCGTCGCCTTCTTCTCGGCATCGAAAAATGCTTTCCAATACCACAATGGCGTTGTCAACCAGCATGCCAATACCGAGTGCTAACCCGCCCAGGGACATGATATTCAGGGATACGCCAAAGATGTTCATGGGGGCAAATGTCGCCACAATTGAAATTGGGATGGCGAGGCCCACAATAGCCGTGTGAGACGGATTGCGAAGAAAGATGTACAAAACCAGTATCGCCAGCAACCCACCCAATAGCGCGGTCTGTTTGACTTCATTGACCGATGACTCAATAAATGTCGATTGGTCGGATAGCATTTCCATCGCCACGTCTTCGGGTAATGTAAAAGCGATAAAGCTCGTCATTTCCTTCATTTGCACAAATTGCCGCACCTGTTCCCGTCGGTCGTTGGCTTTGGCTTTTTCGATTTCGCCCGCTTTGACTTTTTCGATGTACGCCAATTGTTCGGGTGTGCCAAATAGGCGATCTCGCACACGCTGTGCTGTCGCCACGATATTGGCATCGGCTTCCTTAAAAATTTCGATTTCTACACTTTCTACGCCATTGACCCGTGTGATGATCTCCCGCTCTTTGTGCGTGCGATAAACCTGTCCCACATCTTTTACGCGGATTTCAATATTATTGCGGTCGCCCACTACCAGATTGGCTATTTCATCGATGGTGCGAAATTCATTCAGAGTACGCACGAGGTACTGCGTTTGTCCGTCCAGCAAGCTGCCGCCAGCCAGGTTGACATTTTCTTCTTGCAACCGCCGGTTGATGGTGTTGATATTGAGTCCCATCAGTGCCAATTGCCGCTCGCTGATCTCAACCCGAATTTCTTCTTCGAGGCCACCTTTTACACGCGCAGCGGCTACGCCTTTGAGTGCCTCCAGTTCTTGTTTGATTTCTTCTTCGGCAATATGGCGCAATACATACATGTTCTCTTTGCCGTAAATCCCCACGCGCATTATCGGGTCTTGCGTGGGGTCGTAGCGCAAAATCAACGGGCGATTGACCCCGCGCGGCAAATTGAGGCGGTCGAGATTTTCGCGCACTGTTTGCACGGCATCATTCATATTGGTATCCCAGCCAAATTCCAAAATCACGTCGGACATGCCGGGTCTGGAGATCGATGTAATACTCACGAGGTTGCTCACCACTCCCAGGCGCTGTTCAATTGGCCGTGAGATTAAATTTTCAATTTCCTCGGGTGCGGTATCGGGATATTCGGTGCGCACTGTTAGCGTTGGATATGAAATGTCGGGCATCATATTTAGCGGCAATTGCTGATATGATACATAACCAAATACGGCAACGGCCAGAACGACCATAAAGATCGCTACGGGCCGCCGGGTCGTAATTGCAAATGTTTGAGAAAAATCCCGTTTTGCATTGTTCCGAACTTCCGATTCCATATTGTTCTCCATGTATCGCTCCGCACAAAAAATCAGCGAACCGCCCACATATTAAGGTCTGCGATTCGCTATTTTCACACAACGACAAGAACGAAAGATACCTCATCATGTCTTTTCTGCTTGTTCCCCAGTTGAATCTGGCTTTGCGGGAATGCGTAATCCTTCACCTTCGATAATCCGTACTTTGGCTTTATCCTTCAAACCATTTTGTCCCACTACTACAATCTGGTCGCCTTTTTTTACACCCGCGACTACTTCGACAAATTCGGTGTCGTCAAAGCCCATTTCAAAGCGCACTTTGTTGACCGTGCTGTCCGACACGACGAATACGTGTGGCATGCCATCGTCGTACACCACAGCCCTTTTGGGTACGAGCACGGCCCTGGGGTGGGTCGCTGTGACGATGTGTGCATTGACAAACATGCCGGGCCGCAGCAGCCGATTCTTTGATTTCAGTTCCAGAGTTACTTTAAATGTGCCCGATCCGGGATCGACTACAGGACTGATACGCAATATCTTTCCTTGAAATTGTGTGCCGGGCAAAAAATCTGTTGTCACGAGTGCGGGCTGTCCAAGCGCCAAATTGTGCATGCCCTGCCCCGGTACGTGTACATAGGCGATTAAGCGACTCAAGTTGACCATTTCGTAGAGCTTTGTACTGGCACCAATGCGGTCACCCAGCTTGACCGAGCGCTTTGAAATGACCCCGCTCACCGGCGCACGCACGCGCGCATAATCAAGGGATAGCCGGGCGCGTTCCCACCGAATTTTGCTCTGTTCAACATTGATCTTGAGGTCTTCGTATTCTTCTTTGGCCAAAAGTTGTCGATTAAATAGCTCCTCTTTTCGCTTGAGCTGGTTTTCCAGTTTTTGATACGCCAATTTTGCCTCGGCTTCATTGAGCTTTAATTCGTCGTCAACCAGCTCAATCATTATCTGGCCCGTGCGAACATTCTCCCCTTCTTCGACCAGTACGCGCCGCACCAATCCGGAGCCTCGCGCATAAATATCGATGGTCTCTTCAGCTTCTACTGTGGCACTGTAGAGTACATGCTGGGAGATTTTGCCCGTTCCCACGACAGATACTTTTACGGGGACTCCTTCGGCGACTCTCGGTTTTTGATTTTTACGCCTGGGATTTGGTGGGGTTCTGACCTTTGGATTCTGTTGTTTGTTTCGCTTCTGCTTTGCGGCAACTTTGGCAGAATCAGCTTTGGTTGAATCAGCCTTGGCAGAACGGGTCTTTGCGGTGCTATCAGAAGATGCCTTGTCAGCAGTAGCTTCCTCACTGCACCCCGAAAACGCCCCAAGAACAATTAGAATTCCAAGTATAACTGATATACGCTGCAACATCATTTATTCCTCACAGGTTGGAATATGCCTGAAATCTACAAGACCTTTGACGCACCAGTGGGAAGACTGGTTTCGGAAATTAACATTAAATATACTGAACGGGTGTATAGTTTACAAGGAAGAAATAAAAAAAGGCGCTCGCATAACGACCACCTTTTTGTGATACGCGATTGTGGATGCAGTTTTTACATTTCCAGAGATCGCCAGATGCTATCGGCGATGTCGTGGTATATTTTTGTTAGAGGCGAGTCGGGATCAGAGGACACAATCGGCTCTCCCGTATCACTTCCTATTTGTACCTGTAGATGCAGGGGAATCGCGCCCAAAAACGGGACGTGATAGGCTTTTGCCGTGCGCTCGCCCCCCCCCTGACCAAAGATCGGCGTTTCTGTGCCGCACTTGCTACATATATAAGTGCTCATGTTTTCGATTACACCCAGTACGGGTACTTCAACGGTATGAAACATTTCGACGCCGCGCCGCACATCTTCCAGGGCGACCAGAGGGGGTGTCGTTACGATGACAGCGCCATCCAAAGGGGTCGATTGGGTCAGGGTCAGTTGCACATCGCCGGTGCCTGGGGGCAGGTCGATGACCAGACAGTCGAGCGGTGCCCAGGCTACGTCGCGCACAAATTGGGTTACCATTTTTGCCAACATCGGCCCGCGCCAGATTATAGGGACACCATCGCCGGCGATCAGTCCCAAAGATACAAATTTTACACCGTAGCAATCAAGTGGTTCAATTTTTTGTTCCGGTGTCATTTGTGGCTGCGCTTTGCTGCCCATCATGATCGGTACATTGGGACCGTAAATATCCGCATCCATCAATCCCACCGCGTGTCCCGACTGTGCCATTGCCACAGCCAGATTCGACGCGGTCGTCGTTTTGCCCACGCCGCCTTTGCCACTGGCGATTGCGACTATGTGTTTGACACCCGGGATGGGTGGACGCTCTGGAATTGGTGGTGCGCTCACTTGGATCTCCTGTTTTTATTTTATTGCATGTGTCTGAAAGCCGTCTTCCAATATGGATTGTGTGACATTGAGTTTAACTTTTTTTGTGATTTTTTGCACCTGTTCAAGCGTGGGCGCATGTTGGGCGCGCATCGGCTTGCGCGGCGGTATATCCAGTTCCACACCGCCCAGGGGCGCGCATCGATCGTGTATAGCGCGTGCTAAATTGATGGGAGGCGTGTGCTCAATAAGCGCAGCACGCAAAATTATCCGCGCTTCCTCTTCCATTGAGTGGCCATGCTCAGCCGCCTGGATGCGCAGACGCTGCTTAATGTCGTCGCTAAGATTACGTATTGTCATGCTGGCCATCTTCTTTACCTCCAATTTGAAGTCACACATCGCGTATAAAGTGTACCATTAAGACGCCAAATCATCAAGGAAAATTCTGGGTAAACAGATTTTGATGTGCTACTCGCGCTCCGGCTCGAACACCAACTCCGGCACCACAACCTCCCAGGCATCGCATTTCGCTTGGTCGCGGTACTGCGGCTCCGATGCTTCGCGGCTCCAATCCACGATGGCGAAGACTGTGGCAGACTTGCACCGCATTCCCGGTGGAGGTTCAAACGCCTGAGCAAGACGTCCCACCACCATCCCTGACTGATCCAGCAATTCCCAGGATCCAGTTTTGGCAATCCGCGCCTCTATCGGATCGCCCGGCGACAGGGAGGCTATCGCACGATGTACAGGATGGCGAGTATAGTGACGCCCTGCGAATCCCAGATTGACTTCGCGTAGACTGGGCCGCCGATATTGACGTGCGAGTTCCAGGGTTCCCGACTGCAAGTCGCCGGATGTGCGGTGTAGAACCGAGCCGTTGTTCGGAAAGGTGTATGGCAGCGAGTGCAAGCGTCCATACATCGGGGGTTCAGATTCCATTACGAAATCCGGTCGTGTACCTCCTGCTGATCGCGATCCTTGAAAACGCACGAGCGCGAGAGTCTGTCGAGCGCGCGTCATGGCTACGTAGTAGAGCCTGCGCGGTGCGTCCGGGTCTTCGCCCCTATTTATTTTGTCCCAACCTCCGTCGAGTACTACTATATGATCAAATTCCAATCCCTTGGCGCGGTGTGCGGTCAACAGCAAGAGCCCGCGTTGGCGGCGGCGTATATCTCGTCCCCACTCGGCCAACCACTCGATGAAGTGGTCCACTGGCACTTCCGCGCCGCCAGTTTCCAGAGCGTGCTCATCCAGGGCTTGGCGCAGGAGCTCAATCCAGGGTCCCGGGGGATGTGCATCCACCCAATCAGCCAAATCCGCACCTTCTACCAGACGGGTATCTCGCCCGCGCAGCCATTCAACAAATTCCCGGGTCTCCCGCAGGTGCCAAAAGCTTGGGATTTCTTCGTTCCCCATCTGCACCGGGATGCGGTGGACTTCGCAGAACGCACGTACCGGATCCAGATATTTCCATTCGCGTGCGATCACCGCACAGGTGGACCAATCCCAATTCGGCGAGAGTCCGGCGAGGCGCTGTAACTCTGTCATGGCGACCTGCGCTTGCGAGATCGGATCGCGCAAGGCGGACAGAACCTGGACTCGCCCGCAAGAGATCGGGTCCAGCGTATCCCAGTCGCCACCGGGCGGATTCTTCGCACGCGCCCGGTCAATGTGGATAGGATGTCCGGTCTTCATCCGTTGTCGCGCTGGATTAATCAACGCATTGGCCGCTGTGATGATGTGGCCGGTGGAACGATAATTATCGATCAGGTAGGTGGGCTTTGGCCCGTAATCTGCTTCGAAACGACGGATGAACTCTACCGAAGCACCGTTGAAGGCGTAGATGTTCTGATCGTCGTCTCCTACCGCAAAGAGGGTGAGCTTGCGATCTTCATCTTGTAGGGTCCGTCCAGCAAGTGCTGATATCAACTCGTACTGATCCGCGCCAATGTCTTGGTATTCATCTACCAGGATCCAACGGAAACCCGCGAGAAGCCGTTCCCGCTGATCGTCCGCTTCCTCCGGCTCCAGTCCCTCGCCGCGCAGCAGTGCCGTTGCCTGGCGCAACACCTCGCGGAATGCATCGTCGTCGAGTAGCCGGCGTTCTCGCTCTTGAAAGCTGACACCTACCAGTCGCATGGCCAGCGCGTGACAAGTGAGTACGGTTACCCCGCGGGCGTCGTCGCCGATCAAATCTATGAGGCGTCGCCGGATCTCGACCGCTGCGTGCCGATTATAGGCCAGCGCCAGAATGCCGCGGGGATTCTCTCGCCTTGCGCGTATGAGGTAGGCGATGCGATGCACCAGCACTCGCGTCTTGCCGGAACCGGGACCGGCGAGCACCAGCACATTTGTCTGCTCCCGATCATCCGCGACGATGCGTTGCTGAATGGGATTCTTCAGGCTTTCGACGATGGCTCGCCACGATTCGGGCGTGGTCTCCCGCGCAATCTCCTTGTCCCGATCTGGTAGCCAAAGGCGAAGGAAATCCTCGTGCTTCAGGCTGAAGTAGTCAATGGCTAAACGCAGAGCATCGGCCATGTTGTTGAGGCCCCGCTGCGCGAATTCCACCATCACATGGATTTGTAGCACCTGCCCCTTGTAGTGGAAATCGAGCGGTGCAAAGTCGGCATTGGCAAAGCCGCGCCTCTCCTCCTCCAGACGGATGGTCATGGCTGGACGGAATACCGCCAGGCCCTTGTTGAGACGAATGACCTCTTGATCGTGCAGCCATAGCAGGGCGTGATGCAGCAATCTCTCGGGATTTCTACTCTTTAGAAACAGGTCGGATGTGATCGCTTCCAATAGTTTGCCAAGGGTGGTCTCAGCCAGTAGATCCGTGCCCCGGCTTCCGGGCGGTAGGCAGGCGAGCAAGTGATCCAGCAGGCATTTTGCCCCCTCGCGCCGCCGCGCCGCGAGTTCCTCCAAATCCGACCACTCACGTCGCAATGTCACCTGCACTGTCTCAGCATCTCGTCGTCGTACCCCAAGGCTACCGGGATCGCCTCCTTCGCCGCGCCCGTCACCGGCGATGCTGCGGAGAATGCGCCATAGCCGTTCTGGCAGGGGATCGTCCACTCCCTCATCCCGCAGGGTTTGTGCGGCGACGCGCAAATGCAGGATTGAGGTGTCTTCTTTGCCCATATCCGGTGCCGCCTCGCGCATCTGCGCGATCAGGGCGGTCTCCAACTCTGCCGCCTCATCAAAGCGCTTGAGCGAGTTACGTACTACTCCCGCGTGGACAAAGGCGGTCAGTGCCGTATCGTTGCTGGCGATGCCCAGCCGCTCCAGGTCGTATAGAGCACTGCGTACGCCTTCGGCACTTAGACCGGATACGCCCATCAGTTCGTCGGTGGAGATGCCCTCGTCGGGGTCGGCATCAATCAGTGTCTCGGCAATTCTGAGCAGCCGTCTTCGGTGGTCGTTGGTCATGGACGCTTTCGCCAACCGCCTGCGTGCTTCCTCTACCGAATCCACCCGGAGAGACGAGGGAAACACCTGCACCCGATTCTCATCTCGGGTCAACAGTACCGCCTCCTCAAGCCAGGAGACTGCGGTTCGCACGCGGGTATCGTCGGTGGCTGAGTCTCGTTCGAATACCTTTTCGTCGTCCTCGCCGAGGATCTCGCCAGCGGTGGCCACGACCTCGCCGTCCAGACGCTTTTTCCGGTCCAGGTTACGCAGTGCTCTCAGAACGCCGTGAATCTCTCGCCGGGTGAGCCGCGAACGCGCCGACATGCCGAACTGTCTCTCCACATCGTCCGTTGCATAGAGTAGTACGCAGCGCGCCATCTGCCGATCTCGTCCAGCGCGTCCCGCCTCCTGCAAATAGTTCTCCAGCGATCCTGGTATGTCGGCGTGGATCACCAGTCGCACATCCGGTTTGTCGATGCCCATGCCGAAGGCATTGGTGGCCGCGATCACGCGCAACTCGCCGTTGATGAAGCGTTGCTGCACGCTTTTTTTTGTTTCCGGCGGTAGTCCTGCGTGGAAATAGTCTGCCGCAACCTCTTTGTCCTGCAGGAACTCCGCCACTTCTTCGGTCTGACGGCGCGTAGCACAATAGACTATGGCACCTCCGGGCATGTCCGGAGGCAAGTCAGCCATTAGAATCTGGTGGATGTGCGAGAACTTCTCTCCCCCGGTTGTCGGCACCACTATGAACTCCAGATTGGTGCGATGAGCACCGCCGTCGAAAATCTTTAGTCTTATACCGAGTTCGTCCTGAAAATGTTGCTTGATGTCCGCCATCACGTCGGGCTTGGCGGTCGCGGTCAGGCATAACACTGGCGGGATCGGATCCTGTCCCGCCTTTTCGCGGATGAAGCGTCCTACGTAGCGATAATCGGGCCGAAAGTCGTGCCCCCACTTCGAGAGACAGTGGGCCTCGTCCAGCACCCATGCACCGATCTCGCGTTGATCCATTACCCTGTGCAGGGAACGATTGCGGAGCTGCTCCGGCGAGATGATGAGGATACCAACGTCCCCGAGTCGAACCCGGTCCAGCGCGTCGGCTCGCTCGGGCATGGACAGCAACCCATTGATGGCCACGCATGAGCCGATTCCATGAGCCTCCAGTCCCGCCACTTGATCTGCCATGAGCGCGACCAGAGGCGAAATCACCACCGTAAGAGCACCGGTCTTGTCGTAGCGGGATAAGGCCGGGATCTGGTAGCAGAGCGATTTGCCAGTGCCGGTGGGCAGAATGCCCAGCACATGCTCCCCAGCCATTGCTGCTTCGACGATGGTCTGCTGCATGGGGTGGCCTTGGTCGTCCTTCGGTTCCGGGCGAAAATCGTCAAATCCAAACCAGCGTTTAAGCTCTTTGCGTGGATTGTGTCTCTCCCCGCACCAGTCGCAGTCCGACTCGCCACAAGGCATATCCCGTAGTTGGCGAACCAGCTTACTGGCTTCTGGAAACTGATGTCGTACCCAAGGGGGCATCACGGAATTGCCGCCGGAAACTGATAGCCAGGCCAGCGCGTAAGCCAGTGACCAGCCACTTTGGGTGGCATCTTTGAGAATATCCTGACCGCGATTCTGGCAGGCGATGCCCGCAATTCGCTCTCGGATCGCCGCGTTGGCTGCTGTGTGGGATGGACGGGACGCGTATCTTATAGCGGCGAAAACGGCGTCGAACCCCGCGCTGTCAGGTCCTGTTCCAGTCAACCAATGCCACGTAGCGAGCAAGCTAAGCGGTGCATCGCGTAAGGCGGTTTGCTGACTGCCAAAGACTTCCAGCGCGAGTCGGGCATCGAGTTCCGGGTCGTTCAATCGCCCGCGTTTGAGCTGTCCGTCCTGATAGTGTTTGACGAGGTGGTGATAGGGATTGCGGGGAAATGCGAGGGGGTTGAGCCACAACGTATCTACTGCGGGTAGGTTCAATATCCGTAGATCGGACTTCGCGGCTTTCAGGTGTGGTAGATCGAAATTGATCAGGTTGTGACCGAGCAGGAAGTCCGCGCCATCAGCGAAGTCGTCGAGCTTCGCCAACGCCGCTGCCAGGTCACCGCCGTGGAAGACCAGCGGTTGCTCAACATCTGGACACACCGCGGCGAATGCGCGAATGCGGTGATCTCGCTTGCTGACTTCGAGGTCCAGTGAGAGAAAGTTGGGGGAAAGATCTGGGACCATAGCGATGTCCACATTATTGAAAGACCAATAAGCGGTTCAAAAAATGTGACCTCACTTCTGTGCCGCCATGACGCACTCTGCCAGTTTTGGTATGCCTTCTCGGATTTGTGCGAGTGATGCGTAGCCAAATGCGAGGCGGAGATAGGGCACGTCGTCGTGGTGTACGTGAAATGCCTTGCCGGTGGCGTAGTCAATCCCGCGGGATTCGGCTATTTGTTCGCATTCGATCACATCGGTGGCATCGGGCAATTTGACCCAGATAAATAATCCGCCTTTGGGACGGCTGAACCACTCAAAAGCGTCGGGACATTGTCCCAGCATTTCAAACATCAAATCGCGCTTTTCTTTTACGATTGCATTGATGTGATTGACATGGGACCACAGGTGCTCGCGGAAATATTCGTACACAATGGCTGCGGCGAGAGAACTCGTACCGCCATCTCGACGAATTTGCAAAATTTTGCCCAGGAGAGGTTGTTTGGTAAAAAAGCACCCCAGGCGCACACCCGGCCCCAAAATTTTGGAGAGGGATTCAATATGTACCACGGGGACTTCTGATGGTAGGGTATAGAGCGAAGGTACGTAATAATCGTCTTCGTACACCGTATCGGCATAACAGTGATCTTCGACGACAGGGAGCTCGTATTGCGCGGCAATTTGCAACAATTCTTTTCGCCGTTCGAGGGGCATAATCGCACCCGTGGGATTTTGGAATGTCGCCAGTACATAGATGAATTTGGGCAGCTTTCCTTTGGCGGCGCGTTTTTTTAATTCGTCGGATAGCGCGTCCATCCGCATGCCGTGTTCATCCACGGGAATGCTCACCAATTCCGCGCCTTCTTTGTTATACGCTCCAATTGTGCCGGAATAACAAAATTCTTCCATCACCACCCCGTCACCGGGTTGATCAATAAACATCTGTGCCATCAAGGTCACGGGCTGCATCGAGCCATTGGTCAATGCGATTTCTTCAACGGAAGGGGCGATTCCTTCGCGCCGCAACAAGCGATCGGCCATGACCTGCCGCATCGGTTGATACCCCAATGCGCCGGGATAAAGTGCCAGTTCATTGCCCATCTCGGGCAAAATACGCATGGCGGCTTCGGCCAATTCCCGCTTGGGAAACGATGCTGGATCGGGACGCCCACTGCCAAAGGGATAGTTTTCCATGAGTGCTCTCCTTAAAAGGTGAGACGTATGACGTGAGGGTAGGTGGCGGTTTGGAGTGATGTACAACTGCGATAGCAGTTCAACCGCCACCTACATTTAATACCCTTTTTCTCGCGCCTTCATGCGCGGATCGTACATAGCCAGCAATCCTTCTTCCACGATCTCAATCATCCGAACATTGGCGGCGACTGCGCCCTTTGTATTTATTTTGTAACCGGTTGACTTGAGGTAGTCTGGCGCAGCTTCGCCGAACTCTTCTTCTATGCCTACCCATTCATTGCCTTCGGAATGTACCCGAGGGGCTGCGATGGACCATTCGGGGTCTTCGTCGAGTACTAATCTTCGCGCCAAAACCTGAAAGACAGACGATGGGATGCGCGTGCCACCAGATGCGCCCACAGTCAGGACAGGCTCGCCATCTTGCACCACAATGGTTGGGCACATGTTCATAATTGGTGCTCTGCCGGGGGCAATTGAGTTTTTTAAGCCTCCCCCGGGATCAAATCGCGACATGCCCGCATTTAGCAATAGACCCATGCGAGGAATTGTTACAAAAGACCCATAGCCCGGTCCGTGTGTGAGGGTAAGCGCGACCATATTGCTTTGCGCGTCTATTGTGCAAATATGTGTCGTGCCACCCGTATAAAACGGTCGCAATAATGATTGACCGCGTTTTCCTTCGGCAATATAAGTGGCAATTTCTTTGGCGTTTGCACCGATATTGATATCCGACATCAACATGTCTGTATCTACAGGTATTTGCTTTGGATCGCCAAAATGCCGATAGCGGTCCATCCATGCTGCGCGAATAATTTCAATCATGCCGTGGGCCAATCGGGCGGAGTCTCGCGCGTAGAGATCTAATTCGGCTTCGTCGGCTATGGCACACATTTGTGCCAGGCTCAATCCAGCACTGCAAAGGGGCGAACTGTACACATCGTATTCCAAGCAAGCCGTTTGTACGGGGTCAACGATCTGAGCTTCGTAATTTGCCAGATCATCTCGGGTTAAAATCCCCCCGTTATCCCGAATGTGTTTGACAATGCGCTCTGCGATGCGTCCCTCATAAAATTCACGTACGCCTTTGTCTGCAATCTGACTGAGCATTCTGCCCAAATAGGGGTTTTGCGCACGGTCTCCACTCTTGGGCACTTCGCCACTGATCATCAATAAGCGGGCTGTTTCTGGGAATTCGCGAATGCGCGCTTCGCTTTGGGCAACACCCGCAGCGTAGTTTGCCGATACCCGAAAACCGCGTTCACATGCGCGAATAGCAGGTGCGAGTACTTCGGATAGTGGCATTTTGCCGAACTTTTCCAGAGCCAGAGCAAGACCTGCCAGTACGCCGGGAACGGAGATCGCCTTATAACCTATTGCATTGGCATAACCGCTGACAGCAGAACCAAATCGCCCATCGGAGCGCGTTACGCGAAACATTCTGTCATGGGCCTCTTTGGGCGCGACAGTATTAAAGTCAACGCAGACGACTTTGCCATCAATATAAGCGGTCATCGCGCCGCCATAACCGCCAATTCCGCAGGATTTAGGTGATAGAACACACGCGAGAAATGCCGCTGTTACAGCGGCATCAACTGCATTGCCACCCTTTCTCAATATGCTTACAGCCGCAGAATCAGATTCGGGTTGTCCTACCACTGCGCCGTATTCAAACATTGCTGCCACAAGTAAAAACCTCCTTTTGTGTTTGTCAAAGTTGTCCCGCTGGTCAGGTCCGCAGCGAATTGTAATCGATAACCACTTTAATGGCCCCATCCAGGCGATCGGTAAATAACTCATACCCGTGCTGAATCTGTTCAAAGGGTAGCACATGTGTTACCAGAGGTGCCACGTCAACACGTCCTTGTGCGATCAGGTCGCGGGCAAGAGAAAAATTGGGCACTACATTGGGCCCAACTGTAGAAATCAGGTTGAGATTTAATCTAAAAAACTCGGGATATGCAAATGGGTAATACGCATCATCTGGCACGCCAAAGCACAGCAGTGTGCCCATGTGGCGCACGAGTTCCATGCATGAATTGAGCGTTTTTGTCTGATGGCCGACCGCTTCGACCACCAGATCCGCCATTTTGCCGTTGGTGATCTCGCGGATGGCTTCCACGGGATCGACTTTATCGACGTTGACAGTATGGGTTGCGTGCATTTCTTTTGCGGTGTGTAAGCGGTAATCCAATTTGTCGAGTCCAATTACGGTTCGCGCGCCCAAATTGGCCAGCATGTGCGTGAACATCAATCCCATAGGGCCTTGTCCGACAATTGCCACATCACTATCGACGATATTGCCCAGTTTTTGACACGCCCATACGACTGTGCCCAGGGGTTGGGTCATCAGAATTTGTTCGTCGGGTACAGCACCTTTTGGCAGTGGAATGGTTCGGCTATCGAGGGCGCAAATATATTCGCTCAATCCCGTATGTGCTTCGGGCAATGCAAGTACAAAATCGCCAGTTTGAAATTGGTCAGATGTCGATTCAACTACTGTGCCGAGGCATTCGTGAATCGAGAGGCCGACGCGCAGGGGATACGGATCCCCATTGACATAATCGACAAATGGTACGTGTTTTGCTTTGCGCGGGTTGAGGCGCGCGCTTTCTGCCAGTTCATTGTGGTCGTAATCCCATAATGGCACGTCAGAACCGCAAAGACAGGCCCGTTCCAGTTGGATTTTTACTTGTCCGGCACCCATGAGTTGTGGTTCGTCTGTTTCGACGACCACGATGCGTCTGGGTGCGACGATTTGTGCTGCTTTCACTTGGTCTCCCCGGTCTAAAGTTTCACGTACTTATTATGACCGCGTAATATAGCTTGTCACCATCGAAAAGTCAATTTGACATTGGGCATATCTTTATAAAAAATAAACCCCTTTTCCATTTAATAGGAGAGGGAATTTTTTTTGTGTTCACAATTATTATGCATTTGTCTTGCTATCGCTTCACAAATCGCGTAAACTTACCAGACACTTCAAAGGAGATGAGGATGGTTCAAGACTACATCAATGCGGCATTAACATACGCCATCTATGAAGAGTTGGATGATAGCTCATTCTCTGGCGAAATTCCCAAATGTCCAGGTACGATTGCTTTTGGACAGACACTTGAAGAATGCCGTCAGGAACTTGCGGCAGCACTTCAAGACTGGATTCTTTCTGCGTCGCGTCATGGTGATGAACTGCCTGTTATACCTTAACGTGCTAACTTTTTGGGTCGTGTCTCAAATTGAAAATCCATAAGATTGATCGGTTGTTCTCTTTTGGAGAGATACAAAATTTCAAGACCGACGACCTGTTCAGATGCATCGTAGTCGATGATGACACCAGGCGCAACTTCCTCTGACTCCTCAACAGGAATATTTACCAGTTGAAGGTGAAGAGCATCAGCTTCTTCATCTATTTTTAATTTCATAATTGCCTCCGCATATTGCGATCAAAATAGCATGTGATGATTTTTAACGGAAATGTATCTTTTTTTACGATCACACGCAATACTCGGCCATCATATTCCCGAATTCGCCCTAATCGGTGTTCTAATTCTGGGTCATGTTTATCGGGGTCCACGCGCTCGGGATGGTCAAGTACGCTTTCAATCCACTCTGTACGAATATTGGGACGCTTACGCAAACTATCACGCGCATGTTCTGTCATCTCATACGCCATATCAATAACTGACGTTACGCATAGGTACAATACAATGCGCCTGTCATTCTGAGCGAAGCGCAGCGGAGTCGAAGGAGCGGGGTACAACTGGCCGGTGAACGAGCCTGAAAAGCGGCTCGTTGTACACCATCCTCAGGCCAGTTCATCTCCTACCAACACAGGTGGAACAGATGCTTCGGCTCCGTTTCACTCCGCTCAGCATGACAAAACCCCAGACATGCGTAACATCAGTCAATAACTTGTAATCTATTTACTTTTAGATTGCTCGGCAAATATATCGATGACCTGCGCGAGTGATCGGCTCTTGTCTCGGGTTTCAGGTGCTTCGTCTGCCAGTGGTGTTTCGCTGACGAGTCGGTACATGTCTGCGGCGCCTTCGTATATTTTTGGCGTGAGTCCCAAATCGCCAAAGGTTTTGGCAATTTCTTCCATTTCACCTATCCACCGCTTTGCTTTGGTCGGCATTCCCGGCAAGCCCCGCTCCATACCCGCCAACCGGTCTTTCTGACTCATTTCCCACTCCGCGATCAATCCTTCGTACAGGCCCATGCGCCGCGCGGCGATGAGCAGTTCCGTTTGTAGCGCGGTCGTTCCTTTGGTCTGTGCGGCATAGCACATTTTTAATCCCGATGCCTGTCCGATCTCATCGCCGACTTTTCGCACGTCCAGCCCGTAATTGTTCAATTTTTCAAAGCCCGATGTGTCTGGGCCCGAACAGTAAAACCGCGTACCCCCAGGTTGGCGCGGCGGTCCGCCGATAATACCCGCATCGACAAATACACTGCCCGCGGTTTCGATTATTTTTCCTATGTGCACAGTTGTTGTCGGGGCTATTGCATTGCAGTCGGTATATACAATTTGTTCATCTGTCTCTTTCAGGGCGTCAGCCACGCGAGTGGCTACCGATTCTGCTGCTGCGGGTACGAGAATGCATATTACGAGTGAGGCTTCGCGCACGAGATCGGAATATGTGGGTACGTCTTCGATACCCGCTATTTCTGCGAGCTTGCGCGTGCGCTCACTGCGGCCATTCAAGCAGGTTATTACCCGAGCGCCAGAGGCGATTGCCACTTGTCCGACGACATGTCCCATGTCTCCGGGGCTGAGTAGGCCAACTGTGAAGGTTGACATTATTATCTCCTTGTGTTGTTTTTTAGCCATAGTCGCACATAGTGTCGTCTTTGGTCTGGGTCTGGATGGTCTTCAAATGCCGTTCGATTGTGCAGGATCCATTTGTTGTTGGTAAATAGCATTTGTCCTGGGGTGAGATTAAATTCCACACGTATTTCGGGACGCTTTAATATGTCTCCAACGGCTTGTAGTGCGCGCTCTTGTTCTGACGTGAGTGGTACATCTGCTTCTCGATGTCCCACCTGGATATAATAATGCAGGTAGCGCATCATTAGTGTTTGTTTATCCCAGGAAAAAATGGGCGTTTTTGTTATTGGTGCTTCGCCCGGGAGATATTGTCCGCGTCGGTCAAAATAGAAAGATGAGTAAAGTGTGTTTAGAACATCAGGGGCTTGTCGGTGTAATATATTGTGTACTGCACAGGCACTGATCAGTTGGCTGCGCCCACCCGACCGCGCGGTTTTGATACATAGCAAGCCTACTATTTCGGGTACTTGCGTTCCAAACGCACCATCTGTGTGAAACGAACTTTCTGCGTTGGTTACAGAAAAACGCGCGCCCGATTTTACATCTCGTCCGGTGTCTCGCACGTCGTAGAGTAGTGTGCCTTCGATATTTTGTTCAAAGGGCACGCCCAAACACTGTCCGATCATCCAATATACGGCGCGTGCTTCGTCCAGTGTGTAATATTCTATGGGTAAATGCTCAATGATGGCAAATCCGCGTCCGGTTTGTAATGCCTCTGAGACGGGCCGGAGACACGGCGCACAAGCGATGGTATTGGAAACGCGGAGATCAGATATTGCGCCCGCTTTCCGCACTTCGCTATCCAATGCAGATAAATAGCGTTCGGATAAGGTGTAATACCATTCAGAAGACGCATCAATTGTCTCGGCAGTCCACGCGCGAGGATCTGTTATTTGTTTGTTTAACATGATAAGTTCTCTGCTTTTACCTTGCGTTCTACAAGGCTCTACCGTTATTTTGACTGATATTCTAAGGGACAATTTGCACTCTGTCAAGCGTTTGGCATTTGGAGGAGCATCGCGCTATGGAGATTGAAAAAGTCGTTATTCCGGTTGCCGGTTTGGGGACGAGTCTGTTGCCTGCGACCAAATCTCAACCCAAAGAGATGTTGCCAGTGGGACGAAAACCCGTGGTTCAGTATGTGGTTGAAGAGATGATTGAGCAAGGGTTAAAGAAGATACTCTTTGTGACGGGAAAGGATAAGCGCACGATAGAAGATCATTTTGATCGGGATCCGGAATTGCAGAATTATCTCTCGGAGAGCGATCACACACTCGATGAACTCGATTATGAAAGAGAAGGGGTCAAATTTTTCTATACGCGACAAATTATCCCTTCCGGTCATATTACGCCCGCGGGCATAGGAGATGCTATTAGCAGGGCTGAGGACTTTGTTGCTGGCGAGCCCTTTGTGGTCGCGTTTGGCGATACGATTATAAAGTCGGGCAATCATGCGGGTCTCGTGCGGCGGATGATCAAATCGCACCGCGAAAATGGGTCCAGTTGTACTATTGCGGTTGTTGAAGTGCTCCAGGGCGAAGAAAACCAGTATGGTATTGTCGAGCCTGTGAATGGTGAGTCTGAAGACGATTTTGAGATCGCGCATATTGTGGAAAAGCCCGCACCGGAAAATGCACCGAGCAATCTCGGTGTGGCTGCGCGTTATATTTTTAATCCCGAAATTTTTACTGCTCTCAAGCGCACATCTCCCAGTTACAGGGGCAAGCTCGAGCTTACAGATGCGATTTCGACGCTTATCAAAATGGGACACTCTGTTCGTTGTATCAAGTTGTATCCCGAAGAATTGCGCTACGATATCGGCGATTTTGAGTCGTATTTCAAATCCTTCATTGATTTTACCCTCTTTGATCAGCGCTATGGGTACCTTCTCCGGCAGTACCTGCAAAAGCGCCTGAGACAATTCTAATGACCCATGCGTTTTTTTCCACTGCCCCAGGGCGCTGTGGCATTATTGGAAATCCCACCGATATGTACGGTGGCAGCGTTATTTCGTGTTCGACACAAGAACGCGCCGCGGTTCTGATTGAGCCTTCCGATGTGCTCAGTTTTGAAGTTGCCGGGCAGCGCTTTGAAGTGCATCGCCCCGAAGATCTGTATCCGGATGGCGGCTATTTTGATGTGGCTAAGGCTATTGTCCATTTTCTGGATCTCGGCAGTGCGAAGTTTTCTCTGCGCTGGGCGTGCAATGTGCCTTTTTCCGCCGGGCTTTCCAGTTCATCTGCTATGAGCGTGTCTATTCTCAACGCGATTTTTGCATTTCTGGGACGCGATGAGCATCCTTTTTTTTGCGCTGAGATGGCGCGGCATATTGAGTTGAACTATATGGCTTTGTGCGGGTATCAAGATGCGTATATGTGCATGTTTGGCGGCTTGAATTATATGGATTTCAATGGCAAACAATTTTATCGCGCGTTTGGCGATGAACCTTATGCTACTGTTGAACCGCTCCACGAATATGTCGGGGATTATCCCTTTGTGTTGGGGCATACGGGTGTCCAGCGCTCGTCGGGTACAGTCCATCTGCCGATTCGAGAGCGGTGGTTAGAGGGCGATAGAGAGGTCAGGCGTTGTTATTTGCGGGTTGCCCATCTGGCGCGTATGGGCAAACGCGCGATTCTCGCCAAAGATTGGGCGCATTTGGGCGCGCTGATGATTGAGAATCACGAGATCCAGCGCGATCTGGGCGGATCGGGACCGGAAAATGAACGGCTGATTCAGGCTGCATTAGACGGCGGCGCACTGGGCGCAAAGCTCGCCGGCGCAGGGGGTGGCGGCACGATTATCGCGCTTGCGTGTGACACAAAACCGGTTGTCGAGGCTATGAAGCAGGCTGGCGCCAGTCGCATTTTATATCCCAAGCCCTGTCCCGGCGCGACTGTTATTCCGCTTGAAAACGCAGCGGACCGAAAGCGAGCGGAACGAGAATTGATTCAGCGCAGTGAGCAGGCGGATATTGCATAGCTATGTCTTCTAAAAACAGCACCCGCATCCTTTTTCTCGCGCGTCGCTACCCGCCCAGCATAGGTGGTGTGGAGACGTTTTGTTATAATCTCTATGATCGCCTGGTTGAGATGTGCTCGGTAAGACTGGTCGCATTGGGTAGAGACTCGCTTTTGCATCTTATCTGGTTTGTGCCTTATGCGTTTTTTATTTCTTTTTTTTCTATTATTTTCAGGCGGGTGGATGCAATTTATTTTAGCGATGGTGTGATTTGTTCTATTGCGCCATTTCTGAGGCTGTTTACGCGCATGCGTTTTGTGGTGACGATTCACGGTTTGGAAATGACGTATTCCAATCCGATATTTAGCCGCATGATGCGCTTTGGGGTTTCGTTTTGTGACAGGGTGGCTGTCGTTAGTCAAATTACCAGAGCGATTACTATTCAGGGGGGAGTGCCTGCTGAAAAGATTGATATTGTCTATAATGGGATTGATCCGCCGAGTAATCCCGAAGGACGGCGCGAGACACTCAAGGCGCAATTTGAGGCCAAACACGGTATTCAATTTGGGCGGGACAAAATTCTTCTAAATTTCGGCAGGCAAGTGCCCCGAAAAGGCGTGTCCAAATTTTTGGAATGCGGCGTGCCGTTGCTCGATCGAGATATCAAACTGATCGTTAGCGGTTCTGGGCCAGATGCCGAGCGCATTCGCGAGATTTGGGAAGAAAACAGTCTTCGAGATCGGGTGTTGTTACTTTATCTAAGCGATGAAGAATTGGGTTTTATCAGAGGAGAAGCCGATCTTTTTATCATGCCCAATGTGCCCTATCCCAACGATGTGGAGGGATTTGGTATCGCTCCTCTCGAATGTATGTACGATGCTACGCCCGTTGTTGCTTTTGCTGTGGATGCGCTTACAGAGAGTGTTAGTAAGGGCGGTTATTTGATCCCGCCCAATGATTACCAGGCGTTTGTCGATCAGATTCACGCATTTTTTGAGTTGTCCGCAACAGAGCGCGAGCAAATAGAGCGCGAAGCCCGCGATTATGTGCGTTCTGAATTTACGTGGGATAAGACTGCTGCAGAATATTTCGATCTTTTTGTGGGAAAGGCAAAGCAATCCGCAGATGAACGCAGATGAACGCAGATGAATGCATGAAAAAAAGAGGGACTGGGTGGTTGTTGTGTGGGACTGACAACTGACAACTAATAAGGAACTTTTTATGACCGGTGCTGATATACTTATCCAAAGCCTGAAAGCGCAGGGTGTTGATACGCTTACTGGTATGCCCGGCAATCAGAATATTCATCTGTACGATGCGGTGCTGCGCGCCGGTGGCATTCGCCATCTGCTTATCCGCCACGAACAGGGGGCGACTCTGATTGCGAACGGGTATGCGCGTGCGTCTGGGCGCGTTGGGGTCGCGCTTACTGTTCCGGGTCCCGGTTCGACAAATGCCTCTACGGGTCTGGTGGATGCCCATACAGATTGCGTTCCCGTGCTGTTGATTACCGGGGGGACAGAGGTGGCTTTTGATGGGCGGGATCGCGCCAAGTGTTTTCACGGTTTGGATCAGGAGACTTTTTTTAAGTCTATTACGCACTTTTTTGCGCGTCCCAAATCTGTTGATGAAATTCCCGATGCTGTTATCGGTGCGTTCAAAGCATTGCGCGCCCCGCGTCCCGGTCCTGCGGTTATTGAATTGCCGACTGATGTTGCCGCGGAGGAGGGTATGGCGGATATTCCACCTGTGGTTGAGGGGGATCGCCTTTGTCCCGATAGCGCGGATATTGACCGCGTGGCCGCGGTGCTTCGCGCGGCTGTGCGTCCGGTTATTCTGGCGGGTAGCGCGGTTATTCACGCCAATGCGACCGATGCGCTTTGTTCTCTCGCAGAGGGTCTCAATATTCCGGTTGTTTATTCCCGTTTGGGAAAGGGGGTTATGCCAGATGGGCATCCCCTGACTGTGGGGCATTGTTCGGCGCAGGCGGGTAAGACGATTCTCGGTAGTGCCGATTTGCTGCTCGGTATTGGTTGTCGCTTTACGCAGATTGATACGCGGGGTTGGTCGCTGCCTTTGCCGGATCGCCAGGTTCAGCTCGACCCCGATCCGCGGGAGCTTGGGCGCGAGTATCCGATTGAGGCGGGTGTTGCGGGCGATCTGGCGCAATCGATTCCCCAACTCGCAGGGGTAGCGGCTGGTTATACGGCTGATTGGGGCGATTTTATTGATCGCACGCGGGTTGAAGCCACGTCTAATCGCGAGCCAGTGCCGATTATGGGCGTTACGCGCAATTCGCTTCCCGAAGATACGATTATTGTGGTGGATGTTACGTCTATTGGGTATCGCGCGTTTGACGAGTATCCGATTACTATTCCGCGCACGTTTCTCTATCCCAGTCATTCGGTTACGCTGGGATTTGCGGTTCCCGCTGCTATTGGCGCGAAGCTCGCCTGTCCGGATCAGCAGGTTGTCGCGTTTTGTGGCGATGGCGGGTTTCAGATGACGGCGAGTGAACTGGCTACTGCGGCGGAACACGGTGTTGGGACGGTTTCGGTTGTTTCCAATGATGGTAGTCTTTCGGCGATTCGCGGTTCTCAGGTGAAGGCTTTTGATGGTCGGGTGATCGATACTGATATGAAGACGCCTCGTCTTGCGGATCTCGCGCGGTCTTTGGGGGCGCGGGGTATCCGCGTGGATGATCCCGATCGTTTTGAAGCTGTTTTTGCCGATACGCTGGGTTTGGAAGGTCCTACTGTGATTGAGGTGATGATGCAGGAACAACGCGATTATCTCATCAGCCGCGTGCCGTGGCTTTACCCGGATTAGATCAGGATTAACAGGATGCAAGGATGATCAGGATGCCCCTTCCTTCCACCGATTCGGAGTGGTGAGAGGATTCCTGTGATATCTTCAAGTCGTGTAAATCCTGAGCAGAATAATAGGATGGTCAAAATGGATAAGATAAAACCATATATTGATCGCATAAAACCATATATCGATCAGATAAAGCCGTATATCTATGGGATAAGGCCCCATCTCTTCCGTATGGCGATCTATTGTGTGATTTGTGCGGTGGGGTATTTGACCATTGCTGTTGCGGTGATTTATGGGTACAAAGATGGCTTGCCGTCTTTTGATAAGTTAGAGGATGTGGATCCCGCGCAGACGACTAATATTTTTTCTCGAGATGGGGTGGAGTTGAAGAAGTTCTGGGTGCAGAGGCGCGATCCCATTGCGTTTGAGCAGTTGCCGCGTGCTGTGATTGACGCTCTGGTCGTGACCGAAGACCAGCGTTTTTGGGGGCACTGGGGGGTGAGTGTTCCAGATATTATCCGCGTGGTGTTCCGCAATGTTTATACGTCGGGTACTTTAAAAGGACACGGTGCCAGTACGCTGACGCAACAACTGGCGCGCAATATTTTTTTGACGCTGGATCCAACGTGGACACGCAAAATTCAGGAGCAATTGACTGCCGTGCTTTTGGAGCGTACTTATACCAAGCGCGAAATTATTACGATGTATTTCAATCAGATGTATTTTGGCAATAGTGCTTACGGTATTCAGACTGCTGCGCGTCGTTTTTTTGGGAAGGATGTCGAAAGTTTGACGCTGGATGAGGGTGCGTTGTTGGTCGGGCTTTTGAAAGGTCCGACGCCCTATTCGCCGATTTATCATCCCGAGCGGTCGCTGGATAGGCGCAATAATGTGGTGTTGTACAATTTGCGGGGGTCGGGCAAGATTACATCGGCGGAATACGATTCGATTGCCCAGCGTCCAATTGTTTTGAAGGAGAATCGCGAGGAGGCGGGAGAAGCGCCCTATTTTACAGAGGATATTCGCAAGTATTTGGAATATACCTATGGGCTGAGTGTGCTTTACGATGGTGCGACTGTAACCACGACGCTGGATAGTCGGTTACAGGAGATTGCAGAAAATGTGGTGTCGAAAAAATTGATGGGACTGAAAGATCGCGTGGCTGCCAATTGGAAGCGCGATCCTCCGGGTGCGGCATTTTTTGCGAAGATTAAGACGCATCAGGATACGCTGGCCAATCTGGTGTTGCAGGGGGCGCTGGTGGCGCTGGATCCGCATACGGGACATGTTTTGGCGATGGTGGGCGGGCGCAATTTTGAAGAGAGCAAGTTCAATCGCGCAACGCAGGCGTTGCGTCAGCCGGGGTCTGCTTTTAAGCCTTTTATTTATACGGCTGCGGTTGATAAGGGCCATACGGCCACCTGGCGGTTGCCCGATACGGCTGTGTCGGTCAAGATGTTCGACGGGACGTATTGGCAGCCGGAGAATTACGACCGAAAATTTTTGGGGTGGATGACGATGCGCGAGGGGCTTGCCGGTTCTCGCAATGTGGTGACGACTCAGGTGTTGCAAGCGGTGGGTCCGAAGACGGTGGTGCAATACGCTATGAGGATGGGTATTGATTCACAGGTTCAACCGGTTTTGTCTTTGGGGATGGGTACGAGTGAGGTCAAGTTGTTGGAGTTGGTGTCGGCTTATGGGACGCTGGCGAATAAGGGTATTCGGGTGACGCCGATGTCGATTTTGAAGATTGAGGATAAGAATGGCAATGTGCTCGAGGAGAATGTGCAGGGGCGAGAAGAAGTTGTGCTGAGTGAGGAGACTGCGGCTGTGACGGTGAATCTGATGCAGTCGATTCTGGATATGCGGGCGGGTGAAAATTACGCGGTTTTGACTGGTACGGGGCGGATTGCGCGCACGGCTTTTGGTTTTCGTCGTCCCGCCGCGGGGAAGACGGGTACGACGCAGGAGTATGCCGATGCGTGGTTTATCGGGTTTACGCCGCAGATTGTGTGTGGGGTTTGGGTGGGGTTTGATTCCAAGGTGTCGATGGGCAGCCGAATGTCGGGCGCGGCTGTGGCGTTGCCGATTTGGGCGGAGTTTATGCAGCGTGCCCATGCCATGCTGAGGCTGCCGGTTGAAAATTTTGTGTTGCCGGAGGATATTCCAAAGGTGGAGGTTTGTGGGGAGACTTATGAGGTGGCGTCTATTTATTGTTCTAAGCGCTATACCGAGGTGTTTAAGCCGGGTACTGAACCCAAACGTCCGTGTCATATACATACTTCGAATACACAGTCTTTGCCGACGCCCAGTCAACCGAAAAAGACTAAGCGAGAATATCAGTTTTGATTGTTGTGGGATGATCCAAAAACGGGTCATTCCATTTTTTTTGGGGGTGTGTCGTGTCTTCTGTCCATACTCTTGGCGTGCCGATCCGCAGTGTCAACTGGGTGCGTATTTTTCCGGCGCTGGATGCAGAGGCTCGCGATTGTCTGGTGGCTGTGATGGGCCAGCAGGCAGATGGTTTTATGGTGGTGAAGGTGGATCCGATTACGGGTGATACGGATCAGGTGACGGCGATGCTGCCTTCGGCGCATTATCCGACGGCTATGCTGCTGAGCCGAAGTGGTGTGATTTATATTGGGGCGGCGTACGCGGGTTATTTGTTTTGCTATGATCCAAAGGCAGGGTGTTTGGATAATTTGGGGGCGATTAATTTGCCGGATGATACGTTTCCCTGCCGTATTGATGAGGATGCCCAGGGGGTGCTGTGGATCGGATGTTACGGTTCGGCGGGGCTGACGAGTTACGATCCGAAGACGGGTGAGTTTGTGCGATATGGGCGGATGGATGAGACGGATATGTATTGTTATCCGATGTGTGCTCCCGATGGGACGATTGCATGCGATATTAAGATGACGCGACCCCATGTGGTGGTGCTCGATCCGAGGACGGGTGTTCGTCAAGCGGTGGGACCGGTTGTGTCGAAGGAGGATGGTGGGGCGTCGTCGTTGATGCGGGCGTCCGATGGATCGCTTTATATTCAGTCGTCTGAGGGCAATTTTCGCCTGGCGGGGTTTGAGGCGGTTCGGGTGGCGTCGCTTCCCGAGCCTGCGTCGTTGCCGACGATGTCCGATGGCGCGGTTGTGGATTTTGCGGATCGTGATGAGCAGATGTACCGCGTGGTTGAGATGAGACAGCCCGAGACGGGCGAGACGAGGCGGTTGCCTATTACATACAAATCGGCGGGGAGCGAGTTGTTTTTGATGCATCGCGGTCCGGATGACAATATCTACGGGTCGAGTATTTTGCCGTTGCATTTGTTTCGGTATGTGCCTTCTTCGGGTGAGATGACGGATCTGGGGGTTTGTTCTACGGCGACCGGAGAGGCGTATTCGATGGGGAATTTGGATGGGAAGCTCTATATTTGTTCTTATCCCGGTGCCAGGCTGTCGGTGTATGATCCTTCGCGTCCGTACCGTTTTGGGTTGGAGGCTGATAGCAATCCGCGTGACCTGGAGCGTGTAGATGAGGTGTCTTATCGCCCTCGTTCGATGGTGACGGGTCCGATGGGGCGGGTGTGGATTGCGTCTGTTCCGGATTACGGCCTGTGGGGCGGTCCGTTGTCGTGGTTTGATCCGGGCACGGAGCAGTTTGGGTCTTACCGCGATATTGCTGGTGAGGCGAGTTGCTGGTCGCTGGCATGGCTGTCTCGCCAGGGTTTGCTTGCTGTGGGGACGACGATTAACGGCGGGTCTGGTACCCGTCCGCGGGTTTCACAGGCGGTGTTGTTTTTGTGGGATTATGAGCGGGAAGAGAAGGCTTGGGAGGGGACGCTGGATAGGCAGATTTCGGCGATTAATGCGCTTGTTGTCGGTGAGGATGGTTTGTTGTATGGGACTGCTCTGGGCGATGATGGTCCTGTTCTGTTTGCGTTTGATCCTGTTTCGCGGGCGTTTCTCTATGCGGTTCCCTTAGATGGGCGTCCTCTGGATCTGGGTCTTCAGAATGGTCCAGATGGGAAGATATACGGTTTTACGACGGGGTCTTTTTATGCGTTCGATCCAGCCCACCGCGCGATTACTTCCCTTTACGAGGAAGAAGGCGCTTTCCAAGTCCCCGGTCCTGTGATGGGAAATAATGTGTATTTCGCTAAGAAGCACGAGATGAAGCGGTTGGTGATTTGACCTGTTGTGTTTTGCTATTGGGAGTGACCAATGATTATCAGGATTCTGTTTGTGAGTTTCTTTTTATGTGGGCTTTGCGGGGATGCAGATGCAGAAGTCAATGATCTGTTTCAAGCAATTCTCGGTAGAAATGTGCAGGAGGTACGACGTTTAATCGCGTTGGGTGCAGATCCAGACACAATATTCGATGGCGGTGGTAGGACGCCGCTCTATTATGCGGTTGGGGAAAACTTTGGTGGAATAATAAGGGCTCTTCTTGAGGCTGGCGCGGATCGTCTTGCGATAGATCAAGATGGGCAGACAATTTTGGATATTGCAGAGTCTTCTACAATGCTTAACCCCTATTTTCTTCCACTCGTGAGAAATGGACTGCCCAATCATCAGCTAATAACCTGGGATGGCACTGGTGACTTAGACGTGAACATGACCACCAATGCTGCAACATCTGTATCAGTCCGCTCTATAGAAGGTAAGATCATTTATTCGGAAACAAGGGAGGATGGAAAGGTTTGGGACGATGCCTATTTCTGGAATGGGGTAACTTCAGCCGGCGAGATAATTCCCTCAGGGGTGTACTACTTTGAGGCGAAGACAGATAATAGCATCTCTCGCACCGCGTGTACCATAGTTAGAACGCAGGGTGATTCTTTGGTGCTGATTGTGGCTGTTGAGTCTGGTCGCCTGGACTTAGTGGAAGCACTTCTCAGTCGAGAAGATGGGATGAATATTAATGTGCAGGGGGCAAAGGGACAGACGCCCCTGATGCAAGCTGCCATGATGGGAGATATTGCTATGGCGCGTCTCTTGCTCAGTTACGGCGCAGATGTGTATGAGCAAGACTTCGAGGGATGGACTGCCCTGGGGTATGCTGTCCGATCAGGGAATCAAGAATTGGTTGCGCTCATAAAGAGCAAGATGGAAGCATTGCGTATCCAGCGCTGATCGTCAATCCAGGTAATGGAGGCATGACTAAAAACTTTGAATCCATTCTAATAAATAATAGTTCTGTGGGTAATACAGCAGGCACATTGAGATCAAAACAATGTGCCTGATTTTTATTTTAGGTGTTCATTTTCGGACACCACTGTATCAAAATCGGACACTTATTAAACTGCGCTCAGGACACAAATTTCATAACTGATTGTAAAATATAGAGAAGAGAATTTTGGCACAGAAATTGCTTTCTTTTTGGGTGGAAACTTTCCACCCCATTATTTTTCTGGTGTGTCTAATGGGTTAATAGTTTTTAATTCGTTCTACTTGTAACGGGGGAGGGTTATCGTGTTCAGAAATTACCTGATTATCGCTCTAAGAAATCTCAAGCGGCAAAAAACCTTTAGTGCTATTAATATTCTGGGGCTTGCCATTGGTTTGAGCACGTGCATTTTGATCGTGCTCTATATTCAGGACGAGTTGAGTTTTGACAGTTGGCATGCAAAAGGTGATCGGATCTATCGCGTGATGCGGGAGACTAAGGCTGGGGGACAATCGAATTATTTGCCCGATACGTCGGGCGCACTGGCAGGGGCACTTGAGCGGGATTTTCCCGAAGTGGAGAAAGCCGTGCGCGTATGGGTCGATTTCATAGACGTAAGCCTGGGAGAAAAAAAATTTCCACTGAGCATCTGTATTGTTGATCCCGAGTTGTTTGAAATTTTCGACTTTCCATTTGTGCGTGGCAATCTCGAAACTGCATTTCCCAATCCCAATGCCATTGCTATAACAGAATCAGGGGCAAAGCGGTTATTTGGAGACGAAGATCCGATTGGCAAGACCATTACCTCTGAAAGCAAGCATCACGGAGGCGAGCGCACCATCACTGCTATAATAAAAGATGTGCCTCGCAATTCTACACTCAGTCGCTACGGTGAAACCGATTATATCGATTATATCGGAACAGGCGGATTCGCGTCCGAAGGCGCGAAATACCTCTGGGAAGATTGGATACCAACCGATGGCTGGCGTCCCGTCAATACATATCTTCTGCTGCGAGAAGGGGCGGATCTCAGGGCGCTGTCCGCAAAGCTCCCCGAATTTATGGATCGCTATATGGGCGCAGAGATCGCGCGCACAAATGCGTATCATCTCCAGCCTCTTGACCACATTCATCTCTATTCGAGACAGGACTACAATCTGGATTGGTACGGCGATATTGATCGCGTCTATCAATTTGGTGCTATTGCAGTTCTGGTGCTCGCGATTGGATGTATTAATTTTACAAATTTGACTACGGCGCAATCGGCTCGCAGGGCGCACGAGGTGGGTTTGCGAAAGGTGTCGGGTGCGTATCGTTCACAACTGATGAGTCAGTTTTTGGGCGAGTCTGTTCTCATGGCATTGATTGCGCTTGTTCTCGCGCTTAGTGCCGTCGAACTTGTGCTTCCCGAGTTTAATGCCTTTTTCTACAAGCAGATCGAGTTCAATTTGTCGAGTGATCCCTTGCTCGCAATTGCCTTGATTGGTATTGCTGTATTCGTCGGGATATTTGCCGGTGTCTATCCCGCGTTTTTTCTTTCTGCGTATGAACCCACAGAAACGCTAAAAGGGGCATTCCGTGCGGGTTCGCGGGGGCAGTGGATTCGGAGGGGATTGGTGGTGGCACAATTTGCTATTTCAATTATTCTGATCGCGAGTACGGGGGTGATTTATCAGCAACTCGATTATATTAAAAATAAACATCTGGGTCTTAATATGGAGCAGATGGTGCTCATGCCCATATTTGTTCTCGATCAGGAAACAAAATTGGATCCGGAGCAAAAGCTCGCTGCCCGTTATGCTACG
Source organism: uncultured Latescibacterota bacterium (assembly GCA_951812755.1). Lineage (GTDB taxonomy): Bacteria > Latescibacterota > UBA2968 > UBA2968 > UBA2968 > VXRD01. Next base: position 5,401,877 of record OX638329.1, on the reverse strand, counting down.
GTGAAAGAAGCATTCCTCGCCCATCCGAACGCGCTCGAAGCAACGGCTTATCGCTGGCGGGTTGGATGGAGTGGAGGTATTATCCGAACGATTCGAGCAGAGGGGCATGAGGGTACAGACTGGCGCATGCCGCTTCTGGAGGTCGATGAAGATTATCTCGATGTGTTTCAAGTTGAATTGGTAGAAGGACGCAAATTTGATCCGATTGCATTTCCCACAGATACGTCAAAAGCCTTTATCATCAATGAAACGGCAGTTGAGCGGCTCGGCTGGGATGATCCCATTGGCAAGTCTTTTGAGTGGGTTGATCGAGAGAGAAATCGAAAGGGGACGGTGATTGGCGTTGTGCAAGACTTTCACTACGGTCCGTTGCAAGAAAAAATTGGTCCTGTTGCACTGACGCTTCGGCACCAGCAATTTTACAGTTTGGGCGTGCGCGTCAAAGCCGAAGGCATGGAAGAGACGCTCGTTTTTTTTGAAAAGACCTGGAAGCGTTTCGCCCCTGCGGATCAGGCATTTGAATATATGATGTGGGATCAGCAGTTTGAATATATGTACTCTGCAGAACAACGGGCGCAGGCACTTACATTACTCTCTTCAGGAATGGCGATTTTGCTCGCGTGTATGGGGCTGTTTGGTCTTGCGGCATTTGCGATTGAGCAGCGCGTGAAAGAAATTGGGGTGCGAAAGGTTTTGGGTGCGAGTGTGTCAAATATTGTGATTTTGGTTTCCAGAACATTTGCAATTATGGTTTTGATTGCGAATCTGTTTGCATGGCCGGTTGCGTATTTTGCGATGCGAAGTTGGCTGGATGGCTTTGCGTATCGCACGGATCTTTCATGGTGGATATTTGTTTTGAGTGGCGCGGTTGCATTGGCGATTGCGTTATTTACTGTGAGTTTTCACGCCCTTCGCGTAGCTCTGTCCAATCCGGTGGAAGCACTACGGCATGAATAGATTGGGATAATGAAAAAACAATAGCCCGGGGGATCAGTTATTCATCGGGCTATTGTTGTGTGGAACTGTCTGTCAACTTGTGGAATCTCAACCCCTTGAGTATATTGATTAGTGCCTGCCGGGCATTGGAGATCGTGCAGTAGGCTGAACTTGGTAATTGGAAAATACACAAGCCAAGTCAACGAGCATGGAAAAGATTGATAGAATGTCAATGTCCCGTCTGTCAACAATATGGGATAGATGGTCTTAAAGCAAACCGTATCTATGGCTGTTGTAACCGAGCTACCCATAATCTATGGACATTACTGGAAGAAAATCGAATGATTCAAGAACACTTAGAAGCAGGAACATATTCGGAATGGTACAAAGAACATTTACATAACTCGACTTATCGCCCACTCATTGATCGAATCGTAGAAATGTCCGACACACTAAAATGATAATTTTGATCGCTGAAGCGCAGGGAGCGATCTCTCTGATATATCGGGTTTTTGGCTTATGTCAATGGAATTTGAGTGGGATAAGAATAAAGCAGCCGCGAATCTGTCAAAGCACGGTGTGGCATTTGATGAAGCAAAAACTGTCTTTGAAGATGCACTTTATGTTGATTTCTACGATCCCGACCACTCTTATGATGAGCATCGGTATATTATCGTCGGACAATCAAAGCTCGGTCGTTTGTTAATTGTATCATACGCTGAGCGCGAAGATGCGATTCGTTTGATTAGTGCAAGAGAAACAACCCGCAAGGAGAGACAAGCTTATGAAGAAGGATGAGACAACAACACAGGATGAACTTCGGTCAGAGTATGATTTGCGAGCCTTAGAGGTGAGAAGGGTTGGCCCCGAGCGCAAGCACTTTGGTAGATCCGTTGTCCAGTTAGCGCCCGATGTTGCCGAGGTGTTTCCAGACGCAGAGTCTGTAAATGAGGCACTGCGATTTTTGATTCGCGTCACAAAAGAAAATAGCGCAGTACCTTCTGGTACGGGTGGTAAAGTCTGACATCTGTAACGGAATGATCCTCTATGACTCAACAATTACCACATTCAGATCAACTTGATATTGCAGCACTGAGTAGATTGTTTAGAAATAAGGCCACTTCGTACAAGTATCTCTTTTTTCTTTCTCTATTGACTTTGCTAAAGGACAGAGATTTCGAGATTGATGATGGTATTTCGCTGAGAGATATAGAGATTGAGATGCTGGTTACTGCATGGTACCCAAATGTCTTTTCCAAACTGTCATTTGGCATTCAGGATAAAATTGCTTCCGTTTGGGAACGGATTCCAAATTTTGACCATGATAAAAATTTTCTATCTAAAACTGGACTCAAAAAATTGCGTAAACACGTTGATGTTTCTCGCGAAAAGTCGGATTACGGATTGATGCGTTATGTCTCCAAGCGAATTTTGCGCCCGTTTTTTGACGCAGAGACCAGCGGATCGGAGCAAGGAGTAGATCAGAAAATTGTCGAACTTGCTGCTGAACATTTTCGAAAACGACGCCCTCTTTACCGTTTTGACGATGCCCGAAAGTGTATTTTTTTGCATCCAGACTGGATTGCTTATTTGCAACAACACCAGACAATTATTGAGGGCTGGGCACTGTGGCACTGGGCAGATTATATGCAGCGACGCAATCCCAGTATTCCTGCTGTGACGCAAAAATTGTTTCCTCCAGACCCGCAGAGAGGGAATCCTGATGTACAGCGAAAGTTTTGGAAACAGGTTATTAGCAAAAAAAATATCCAATGTATTTACACGGGAAAAGATCTGAATAGCGATTATGCATTGGATCACTTTTTGCCCTGGAAATTTGTGGCGCACAATCAGTTGTGGAATCTCATTCCCGTTGATCCCCAGGCAAATAGTTCTAAACGTGACTGGCTCCCGTCGGAAAAATATATTGACTGCTTGGCTAAAACCCAGTGCAACGCGCTGTCTATCGCCCGAGATATTTTTAGCAATAATGAATGGAAAAAGAAGGTGGAGCCTTATATTACAGATCTGCATATTGAAAAGCCCGAGCACACTCTGGATTTTGAAATATTGAGATTTGCCTATCGCAGAACCCTGGAGCCTCTCATGTCGATTGCAGAGCAGCAAGGATTTCACTGCGGGTGGACTTATGGATGAGATTTAAAAAAGCCGTTAAACACAGCGCGGGAGACCGATTCGCAGCGTCTTTGAATGCTTCAATTAAGGTTGACATTTGGGCGGTTTGGCGATCTTGAGTGGGTTGGATTACGCGCCAGGCACAATCAGTCGTATCGTGTCACAGGAGGGTCTTATGGACGCTATTATGCGCGAGTCATCGTTTGCTCAATACATTAAGCAACAGGGCATTGAGCAAGGGATTAGAAAACGCGCTATTGAAAATCTTCTCGACGTATTAGAAATTCGATTTGATCTGGATGAATCAGATCCTCTATCTGCTCGCATTGCCACTATCAACGATGTGCAACGCCTCAAGCAGTTGCACCGCGCAGCGGTCCAAGTGTCTAATCTCGAAGCATTTCAGCAAATATTAGATGAAACGGATTAAGGGGGTTTTACAATGCCTGACGAGAAAGCACAGCGTCACATCCATGCGGCTCGGTTAGCTAAGGCCAATAATCTCGCAAGCATGGCGATCTTGAGCGGATTGAATTACGACGCTGAAACCATTTCTAAAGCGCTCATCAAAGAGGGCGTCATGGATCTCGTCCGCGAGTCATCCTTTTACCAATCCTTGACTCAACAAGGTATTGAGGAAGGAAGTAGAGAACGCGCTATTGAAGACCTCCTGGATGTGTTGGAGATTCGATTTGATCTGGATGAATCAGACCCCCTATCTGCTCGCATTGCAGCTATTGAAGATTTGCAACTGCTCAAGCAGTTGCATCGTGCGGCGATCCAGGTGTCCAGCCTTGAAGCATTTGAGCAAGCGTTGGATGCGTGACGCGATTATATGTGGAATTATGCACATCCCTCAAACGATATGAATAAGCCCGGTGGACTGGTTATCCATCGGGCTTTTGTTTATGCCATCAGCCAATCTCAAAAAAACATTGAATACAGCGTAGCCCACTATTTTTTTAAATGTAAAAATTTTTCACGAACCCCATCATTCATGGATCAAAACGTACACTTTTGTATCCCGGTGCATTCCGTTTGTATGTGCCTCCAAAGGCGATCCTTATATTCAAGCTAAGGGCGCAATACAGCATATTAAAAGCATGATGAGGGTTCTTGAATTTCTGCCCATACAATTTATCGCTCAATTTCTGTGGCGTTGGCTTGATATTTGCTCAGGGTCTGACTGTTGCATGTAAAATTCACTCATCAGACCCAGGGCATCCTACATGGCCGAATATGACTCTGTCTCCAAAGATCTGATCCAGACCTATCCCAAAGACTTTATCCGCCTCACACTTGAACAGGACGATGTAGAGGTCCTCAACATACTCGACACAGAGCAAAACACGGTTGATACACGACATACCGATAGCCTCATCCGCGTCCATATCTCAGGCAAGGAGACATTGGTGCATCATGAGTTTCAAACGACTGACGATCCATCTATGCCGCTCCGCATGGCGGGCTATATTATACGTGCGATAGAGCAGCACGACTTGCCGATTTATTCCAGTGTGATCTACTTGCGGCACGATGCCGGTCGGCGCGATCCGGGGTACTTTATTCATGATATATCCGGCCATCGCGTTTTGATAAAATACACAGTGGTTCGGCTGAGTGAGATCGAGGGACAGGACATTATTGATGGCGGACCTTCGGGCTTGTTTCCATTCGTCCCGTTGATGAAACGTCCTGTTGGAATAGATTCTGAGGGGTGGTTGCATCACTGTGTTGACGCGACGAATGCTCTGGCGGTGGATGAATCAATAAAAGTTGACATTTTGGGCAAGTTGATGATATTAGGTGGATTAGAGTATGATCCGACACTGATCAATCGTATTCTATTACAGGAGGGTCTCATGGACGCAATTATGCGTGAATCATCGTTTGCACAATACATTAAGCAATTGGGTATTGAGCAAGGCAGAGAGCAAGGCAGAGAGCAGGGCAGAGAGGAAGGCATGAAGCAAGGTATTGGGCAAGGCATTGAGCAAGGTATTGAACAAGGCGAAAGAAGAAGCACGATTGAAGCGATCCTCGACGTGTTGGAGATTCGATTTGATCTGAGTGAAGCCCACCCGCTCTCTGCCCGCATTGCGGTCATTGACGATTTGCAACGTCTCAAGCAGTTGCTCCGTGCCGCGATACAAGTGTCCAGCCTTGAGGCATTTGAGCAAGCGTTGGATGCGTGACGCGATTATATGGAATTATGCATATCTTTCAAACTATATGAATAAGCCCGATTCTATCGGGCTTTTGCTTCTTATAGGACTTCTTTATGATTGTCGATACGCACGTTCACATTTGGGAAATTTCGGATAAGTATCCGATTGGTCCCACTGCGCCGACGTGGAATAGCTATCCGGATGAACCGGGTACTGCCGAGGAACTCTTGGCTGATATGGATGCCGAAGGGGTGGATTGGACTGTACTCGTGCAAACGAGCTGGTCCACATGGGATAACGGTTATATCGCGGACTCGGTTGTTCGATACCCGGATCGATTTATCGGGCACGGTCTTATTGATCCCCAGGATCCCGACAATGCCGAGCAGGTGCGTTACTGGGTTCGAGAGCGCGGTCTGGTTGGGTTCCGTTTGCATCCGATGTATTATCCCGATGAAAAGATTCTGCTTGTGGAACAAAACGGTCCGATGTGGGAAGAGATCGCGGCTCTCGATGCGATTATCCAGTTTCATTTGCGGCCAGGAGATGCCGATCAAATCGCTGCGATTGCGCGGCGGTATCCGAATACTGTTCTTATCCTGGATCACATGGGATATCCAGAAATAGATCGCCCGCTTGCTGATTATCAGCCCATTCTGGATCTGGCGCGTTTTGACAATGTGTTTTTTAAACTCTCGGATGTGGCTGGACGTTCGCAAAAAGTTCATCCGTACGAAGATGTGCATCCGTATATTGAGGCGGCGCTGGCGGTTTTTACTGCACAGCGTACGGTCTGGGGGACTGGTTATCCCGGGCATCACCGGGTCAAGCACAAGTGGCCCACGCTTGCCGATGAACTCCGTCTCATTCGCGAGGGGTTGCCCTTTCTGACGGATGGGGATATAGAACGCATTCTGGGTGGGACCGCGGCTGAGATATGGGGTCTGTCGGGATGATACTGAAAGAGATGAAAAAATGAGTTATGACGCTATTGTTATCGGCGGCGGTGTTGTCGGGATTTCTGCCGCGTATCATCTGGTGTGTGACGGTGTAAAGACCCTGCTCGTTGATCGGAGAGATGCGGGCCGTGCTACGGATGCAGGGGCGGGGATTCTTTCGCCTGCTACTAATACTCGCGATCCGGATCCCTGGTTGCGTCTTGCTGCGTTTGCTTTTGAATATTATCCACAGTTGGTGGATAATTTGCAGGCGGAACAGGATGGGGATACGGGTTTTGCAACTTGTGGTATGATGCTGGTCGCTGTTTCGTACGATGAGATAGAGTCCTTTGCTATTGCGCGGCAGCACATTTTTAATCGCCGGGATCAACGCGGTGAACCCGCTGAGGAAGATTTGTACGAGATTTCATCGGATGAGGCACGCAGGTGCTTTCCTGCTCTGGGGGATGTGCGCGGTGCGATTTATTACCGCGATGCCGCCCGCGTGGATGGTCGGCTTCTGGCGGCTGCCCTGCATCGAGCCGCGGAAGGTCGAGGACTTGCGGTTAAACACGCTGGCGTTGAACAGTTATTGATCCAGGGTGATTCGGTTACGGGTGTTATAACAGGCGGAGAAACGATCTCCGCCGGTAAAGTTGTGATCGCGGGTGGGGCATGGTCGCAGGCATTTGGGGATCAGCTTGGTGTTCATATCCCGGTTGAACCCCAGCGCGGTCAGATTATCCATCTGGGTCTGGGCGATACGGATACGTCGTCCTGGCCCATTATCAGTGCTGTGAGGGGTCATTACATGGTTCCCTGGCCGGATGGTCGCGTGGTTGTGGGGGCGACGCGGGAGACGGGATCCGGTTTTGAGGCTCGCACGACTGCCGCGGGGGTGCTTGAGGTTCTCGCAGAGGCTCTGCGGGTTGCGCCGGGTCTGGCACAGGCAGAGGTGCGCGAGGTTCGGGTTGGGTTGCGTCCTTACACAGAGGATCATTTGCCAGTGCTGGGGTTTGTTCCCAATATTCAAAATATTTATCTTGCAACCGGACACGGTCCCACGGGCTTACAACTCGGTCCCTATAGCGGCAAGCTCATCGCGGATCTGGTTCTGGGGAGAGAGCTTGAGATAGATATTGATGCGTATCAAATTACGCGATTTTTATAAGGAATACATGACATGTCATCGTCCAATAATACCTATCAAGTCGGCGTTAGCACTGTCGATATTACCCCGCCCGTGGGGATTTATCTCGCTGGATTCGCGGCGCGGCAAGAGCCTTCTACCGAAGTTTATCATCCTTTGAAGGCTACGGCGGTTGCGATAGACGACGGTCAGACACCGCTGATTATTGTCGGTGCCGAGATTCTGGGTTTTTACGAACGCACCGAAGAGGTGAGAAGCAGAATTAACGCGGCTACGGGTATTGATCCGGCACATATTATTCTCAATGGTTCGCATACGCACTGCGGTCCCTGTATCCGGGAGATGGACAGGGAGCGGCACGGGGAACTGGACGATGATTATCTCGAAGATCTTTTTGAAAATGTCGCGCGCTGTGCAAAAATAGCCTGGGAAGATCGGTCTCCCGCACGCCTTGGTTTTGGTACGGGGAGTTGCGGTATTGCGAGGTCCCGTCGTAAGCCAGATGGAAAGGGCGGTGTGGCGTGGGTACCCTCTTTGGAAGCGCCTCACGACCACGATGTTCCGGTTATTGCGGTCGAATCTCCCGAAGGCGAGTTGCGATGTGTTATTTTTTCTTATGCCTGTCACCCCACCAGCCGCAGCGGGACCCTTATTGGGGGAGACTACGTGTGTTTTGCGTGCGACCATATCGAAGCGGTGTATCCCGATGTCGCGACTTGTTTTTTGCAGGGCTGTGCCGGAGATCAGAAGACGAAGCCCGTCGATCCGACGTCAAATGTTTTTGTTCAGCGGGAGGTTGATGAGATCCGGGATATTGGCGTCGAATTGGGGGAGTCCGTTACCCGGGTACTCGCTTCGCAACTACAGCCCATAAGCGGTCCGATTTCTGTTGATCAGACGGTGCTGAATATAGAGACCGAACCCATTGATATGGATCTGGTCACTTCCAGCCTGGACGATGGTCCGGAGTATGTACGGGCATGGGCGCGACACTTGTTCGATAGCGTTGAAAACAATATTCCCGTTGTGACCAGCTTCCCATTTGAGATCCAGACGGTGCGTTTTGGCGATGCGCTGGCAATAGTCGGGCTTGCCGCGGAAATGAATGTAGAGCACGGGTTGCGTTTGAAAAGAGAACTGGCGCCTTATTTTGACAATCTTCTAGTGGCGGCTTATACGAATGATATTATCGGTTATATTCCCGTCAAACGGCAGATTTCAGAAGGGGGCTACGAGGTCTGGCTCAACCAGCAACACTGGAAGCGCACGGGTCCCTTTGTTGAAGATACAGAAGACCGCATTCACAACGCTGTACACGAGATGCTCGGTATTTTAAAACAGGGATAATTGTTCGGCGGGTTTGCGTCTTTGGGTTCGCAGATCGACAAAGTCGATGATGTCTTCGGGTATGTCGGTGACAAAGCGCGATATCTCGGGCGCAATGCGTTCGCCAAATCGCCTGCGGCTTCGGGCGCGGGTTAAGATCACTTCGTCTTGTCCGCGGGTTATACCGACAAAAAACAGGCGTTTCTCTTCTTCGATATCCGCTTCGGCATGCGGTATCAATCCTTCCTCAACCCCACAGATAAATACCACGGGGAATTCCAGGCCCTTAGACGCATGCAAGGTCATGAGCGTGACGGCTTCGGGACGCGCAATTTTTCCACGACGCACAAAGTCGCCATCCTGTCCGAGGGTGATGATTTCCAATAGCTCTGCGATGGAATCCACGCTCTGAGCCAATAGGCCCAATCGCTCGAGGTCGATATCGTTTGATGTCGCAAATTCGTCTGCCCACTTCGCGATGAGTTCAGCGGGTGATAAGTGGGATGTTTCATTGCGGAAGCGATTCACAGCTTCCATCGCGGCGTCCAATTTTTCCTGTACAGTGTCTGATAGTGCGTTGTCTTGAATTTGTTGGCGTATTGATGCGCGCGCTTCCCGGCCGGGGTCAAATGCGGGGATGGAGAGGAGGTCGATCATGTCTCTGGTGATTGGGACGCTGGAAATGTCATCTCTCAGGACACACTTAAAAAACGATAGGGCGTGCTGTACCGAAGCCGCATCCAGATAATTTTTCTGGCCGACGACGCGATAGGGGATCCCGGCCTGTAAGAAGCACGTTTCCAGGGCGTCTGCCTGGCGTCCGGTGCGGAACAAGATGGCGAAGTCGTCCAGGCTGCGTTTGCCTTCTTCGTTGGCTTGCAATAGGTCTGCGCCGCCGACCATCCGAGAGATTTCTTCTACTATGGCGATGCCTTCGCCAGTTTCGCCGGGTGTGGATAAGGCTCTCAGGTTCGGGCCGTTTTCTCGCACGGGATCGTACGATCGTCCGCGAAGCAGACTGGATGCTGCGGAGATAATCTGAGGGGTGGAGCGAAATGTGTGCTGTAAGATGACTTCGTTTGTTTTGGGAAAGTTCGTTTTTAACTGTTCAAAATATTCCGCGCTCGCGCCTCGAAAACCGTAGATGGCTTGATCGGGATCGCCTATGACGAAGAGGCCCGATCCATCCCCGGCCAATTTTTGAATCAGTGCGTATTGTATGGCGTTGACATCTTGAAATTCATCGACGAGTACATGGGAGAAACGCGCTTGCACTGTCTGTAGAATATCGCCGCAGAGTACATCGTGGAGTATGAGCAAGATGTCGTCAAAGTCCATCAGGCCATAAGCGGTGAGGCGTTGTTGATAATTTGTGTAAATGGTTTGAAGTTCGGTGTCGGTGATGTCGGATATTTCATGTCCATGGGCTTTGCATAGTGAGATCTGGGAGAGCGCGTCATCAACCGATATTTCGGTGTCGATGTCGGCGATTACTTCCTGTAAGACGGCGCGGGCTTCTCCTCGGTCGGCAATTGCGCCCAGGCGTTCGGGGGCATATTCTCGCAAGAGGTCTAATGATAGGCGGTGGAATGTGCCTACGCGCATGGGGACCAGTTCTTCGCCTCCGGAGGATAGTGATACGATGCGTTCCCACATTTCAGTTGCGGCGCGGTTGGTGAATGTTACGGCCATTACAGAAGCGGGTGATACGCCGCGGTTCTGGATCAGGTCGATTACGCGATGGGTGAGTACTCGGGTTTTTCCGGTGCCGGGTCCCGCTGTTACGATTACGGGACCTTTTTCCATTGTTACGGCTGCTTGCTGGTGTGAAGTGAGAAGTGAGAAGTGAGAAGTGTGAAGTGTGAAAGGGGCGTCCGCCGCGGCTTTTGTACTTTTATTTGGACGCGCGGTCTCAGCTTTGTCCCTGAAAGGCTCTGCGGCTGGTATGTGAAATAGCGATTCCTGTCCGCTCAGGAGTGCGCGGTCTTCGTCGGAGAAGACTTGAATTTTTCCGTACACGCCATCGTATCCCGGATCGATGTGAACTGTGCCTTCGCGCATGCGTCGAATGCCTTCGGCGATGAGGGGGTCTCCGGTTTTGGCTATTTCTGCGATGGGCAGTTGGCGCAAGATTTTTAGTTCTGCTCCGTGTGTTGCGAGCATTTGTTCGTACACGGTTTGTACGCGTTTGCTGGTGGGTCCCACCTGGAGGACTGAGCCGATGATTTCTGGCAGTGGGATCAGATTTTCAAAGGGCATCGCGACATCGGGGCGGTCGCCTTCTGCGCGGTCAGCGAGTTTTTCAACGCGGTGGAGTACGCCAACGGTCAATTTGCGGTTACATACCGGGCAGATTTCGTCTGCGTCGAGGGTTTGTGCGGGTTTCCAGCATATATCGCATTTTCTGTGTCCGTCGAAGTGATATTTGCCTTCTTCGGGATAAAATTCCAGAGTGCCCGTAAAGCGCGTTGGGTCGCGGTCTTTTAATGCGTTATACATTCCGCGGAAGGATAATTCGGTATTGAAGCAGGTGGCTTCGCGGGCGAGCTTTTGCGGGGAATGTGCGTCTGAATTGGAGACGATTGCGTAGTTGTCCAGCATGGATAGGCGCCAGTTCATCGGTGGGTCGGAAGACAGGCCGGTTTCTACGGCGAAGATGTGGGGCAGCATGTCTTCAAAACATTCTTCGAGGGTGTCGAACCCGGAACTTGCACCCAGGACCGCAAAATGAGGGGTCCAGATGTGCGCGGGTATAAAGAGTACCTCGTCACACGCTTCCAGACAAATTTCTACCAGGTCCCGGCTGTCCAGGCCGAGGATGGGGCGTCCGTCCGATTTCAGATTGCCTATTGCACCGAGTCGCGCGTTCAAACGCGCTACGGCGTCAAAATTTGGCATTGTGACGACGTGATGTATTTTTCTGGTTTTGTCGTTTTTTTTGTAGATGAGGCTGATTTCGACGGAGAGTACAAATCGCATTTGTCCGCGGCAGGCTGGTGGCAATTCGGCGTCGATACCTCGCCTGAGGTCTGGTCGCAATTGGTATAGTCCTTCTTCGGCTGGTTCGAGCTGGTCGCGCAGTTCTTCATACCATACGGGATGGGTGAAATCTCCGGTGCCTACCACGGTTAGACCTTTGATGAGGCTCCACCGATACAGGTTTTCGGGGTTCAAGGTTTTGCTGGTTGCGCGGGCAAAACGCGAGTGCAGGTGTATGTCGGCGATGTATTGCATGATAAGCTCAAGAAACGTCCTGCAAGTAAAAACGTCAATGAGTTTTTCCATTGACGTTTTTTAGTACACCGCGAGGCATTATTTTTTCTTGTAAAATGCCGACTTCAGACCGTACTCGGACATACGCAACTGGAAGTACTGTCGGCCAATCCCGCATTGTTGCGCTGCCTGGGTTACATTGCCCTGTGTTCGCTGCAAAGCTCTGTCGAGATACTCCCGCATAAATCGGCTGTTTGCCAGTTGCCTGGCTTCCTTAAATGGGAGGTCAAATACATCAACCTCGGGTTTGGATCCCCGAATGCGAGGGTGCAGGTCGGATACTCGGATAATTTTCCCTTCGCTCATGACCATCAATCGGGCGACTTCGTTTTGTAGTTCCCGAACATTGCCAGGCCAGGCATAATGCGACATCCTTTGAATTACTTCGGGGGAAAACGCGCGCGTGTATCCTTTCATACTTTTGCAAAAATGCGTGATCAAAAGTGGCAAATCGCTCAGTCGCTTCCGCAAGGGTGGCAAATACAGGGGTACGACAGTTAAGCGGTAATAGAGGTCTTCTCGGAAAGTTCCTGTTCGCATCATTTTTTTCAAGTTGCAGTGTGTCGCAGTGATCAGGCGCACATCGGACCGGCGCATGGATACTTCGCCTATGCGGCGAAATTCCTGTTCCTGTACCAGGCGTAGCAATTGCAACTGAAGATTGGCTGGCAATTCGCCTACTTCATCGAAGAATAGCGTACCGCCGTGGGCAGATTCAACCAGTCCGGTGCGCGTTTGGCTGGCGCCAGTAAAAGCACCTCGAACATGTCCAAATAACTCGCTGCGCGCCATTTCAGAAGAGAGGAGGCCGCAGTCAACGGTTACAAATGGTCCTCTGTTGCGGTGGCTAATGCCGTGGATATAACGGGCGAGCAATTCCTTGCCCGTGCCAGTCTCTCCACTGATGTTGACGGGTAATTCGCTATTCGCCACGCGGTACGCACGCTTTTGCACGTCTAAGAGTATGGGGTGCTGTCCAATGAGCGGCCATTTATCGAGGCCGGATTTTTTTGATTGATATATTTCTTCCACGAGAATTCCACCCAAAAAGCAAAATAAACGGCATCTAACAGGGCGTTATCATCCCTATTTGGATGCCGTATTGGATACCAGGTTTTCATCAGAACTTATTTGCTTATGATACCACTTCCAGATCATATCGTCGCTGCAACAAAGACGCATCCGTTTCTGCTATCTCCATACACATCTCCATTGCCAGTTCATAGCGATAGCGCGTCTGTTCACAATAAACCGGGTTCGGAGACATTGGATCATCCGTTGTTGTCCGTGCCTCCCAAAGACATCCGCCACCACACAAATTGCGCGCCCAGCACGTTTTGCACTCAGGACGATTATTCACATTGAACTGCGCGTCAAAATACTGCTGCTTTTCGCGATCAATACCCGCAAACACATCACCCATCTTAAACTCGGGCGCGTCGGCTAAGCTCGAGCAAAAATAAATCGACCCGTCCGCTGCAATTGCCAAATACTGCTTACCGCCGAGGCATCCGTGACAAGATTTTTGGCGCGTCAAAAGTTTTTGAATCCTCGGATCAAACTCTTCATCTTCACCCTCTTCACCATTTAGAATAGCTTTGAGCGCGTGCCGGCTCCGCTTGTGAATTTGTTGCTTCAAAGCGGGTATGTGTTCTTCTCGAACAGCATAAGGTTTATCGGGGGAGACAACCGCCGGACCGATGAGCGCATTTTCAGTACCCAGCGAACGCAACTCATCGGCAATCTGATCCTCGTTCAGGTCATAAGCTGTCATAACAGCCTGCAAATACACGCGCTCAGGTGCCTCAGCAGTCAATTTCTTTACATTCTTTGCCACAACATCATAAGTACCAGAACCATTGTGAAACTTGCGAATGCGGTCCTGTGTCTTACGTCCACCATCCAGGCTGACCTTAATCTGAAACTTTTTATTAACCAAAAACTGCTTCATCTCGTCGGTCAACAAGGTGCCATTGGTCACAATGCCAAAACCAACCTGCACACCCAATCGCGCTCCCAGGGATTTGGCAAACGGCACCAGCTTCTGCATCAGCGGAAAATTCAGAAGCGGTTCCCCGCCAAAAAAATCGATCTGGCACCGTCCGAACACCTGAGCCTCGGAGATGATCCAGCGTATCGCTTGCTCGGCAACGTCCGGTTGCATCAGCATCGCCTTACCGCCGTAATCCCCGCCGTGGGCAAAGCAATAAGCACACTGAATATTGCACGTATGCGAAACGTGCAACGACACCTGCAAACGATCAGTCTGCGATACGCCGCAGGCTGCCACCCCTTCTGTTGTCGGCACATTGGATACCACAGGTAGAGCACCATCCGAAATCAAACCCACCTGAGCCAATTCCTCGATAGCCTCGACAACTTCCTCTGCCTCGTATTGATCGGTCAACCTCTGAACAACCTGAGAATCGGACAGCCCCTCGCAACACGCTAAAATCGCCTGGAAAAGGGTATCCAGTGTAAAAAACAGACCTGTCTCAGTCTGATAGACAATCGGCTGTTTTTGTTCTTCCGTTTGAAAAAGATGCATTTCGCATTTCTGAATGCATAGCATGTCAAGTACTCCTTAAAATAGAGATGATTTACTCAGACTGATCAAAATCGTCCCAATCGGGATCATTATCGGGGAAGGGAAGGAGGGGAACAGCAAAAGTATAAGGCTCGCAGTGAACCTCTACACTCTTTACAGTCTGATACATAAGAATGCTACCTTCTTGATCTATTGCACCGTTGACCAAAGTCAATTTGCGTCGTGTTGCCATGTTATCCTCCTTATAATGGAAAAATCCTGTGCCATAACGGTTTGCCCTTTTTATGATGCAAGATCCGTGCCCAAAATCGTCTCAGCAAAAAAAAAGCACATGAAAATTCTCAAGTGCTTGAAAAACAAAGAGATAAAAATTAAGGATTATTTGTGCTACACCTGCGAGATTCAGGTGTAAGTGCATCCGATAGGATGCACTTATGATCGCCTATTTAAAGAAAATAAGCACAACTATCTGAATTATATAAGGATAGACAAAGTGCATCCGCCAGGATGCACTGCATACATCTGGATGCACCTGTTCACCGCCTATCTCAACCCCAAACGATTGATCTTTTTCTGCAGGCCAGCGCGCGTTATTCCCAGTTCTTTAGCCGTATGCGTAATATTGCCCACACATTTCTCGAGCGCGTCTCGAATCACTCGTTTTTCATACTCCTGAACACGGTCTTGTAAACGTCCCTGGGATTCGACAGGGATATCTGACACTGTGTGCCCAATGGATTCTGAAAACAAATCGGGCGTAATTTCACTATCTGGCTCTGCCAATGCAATTGCACGCCGAATCTCATTCTCCAACTCGCGCACATTGCCAGGCCAGTTGTAACTTACAAGCACCTTTATCGCACCTACTGTCAGTCCCCCAACCGACTTGTTTGCATCTTCTTTTGCCCGAATGAGCAAATGTTCAGCCAATAATGGCACATCTTCAATGCGTTCTCGCAAAGGCGGCATATTGATCTGAATCACATGCAATCGGTAATACAAATCTTCGCGGAAGGATCTGTTTTCTACTTCTTTTTTTAAGTCTTGATTGGTCGCTGCAATAATGCGTACATCCACTGCGCGATCCTCTGTTTCTCCCACGCGCCGAATCTCACCCTCTTGCAACACCCGCAACAAGCTCCTTTGCAACTGTGGTGAAGCATCGGCGATTTCATCTAAAAAAACCGTACCGCCATTGGCTGCTTCAAAAATCCCCGTGTGATTTGCTGTCGCGCCAGTAAACGCCCCTTTTTTGTGTCCGAACAACTCACTTTGCAACAACTCTGGTGATAGTGCGGCACAATTTTGAGACAAAAATGGCTGGTCTTTGCGTCTGCTATTGTAGTGTATGGCACGCGCCGCCAATTCTTTGCCTGTACCTGTTTCGCCCTGCACAAGCACGGGTATATCACTTTGTGAAGCGCGTTCGATAAGATAGTAGATCGTCTGCATAGCATCACTTTGCCCGACCAGGTCGTCAAGCTGGTACTGTCTTTCGACCTCTTGCTGCAAATATCGCGCTTTATCTTCTAATTGTTCATACATTCTCGCATTGACCAGTGCCACCCCCACCAGATTCGCAAATGCCTGTAAAAACGTCTGATCTGCTTCAGAAAATGCGTTGTCAATGCCGCGATGATCCACATACAGTGCACCCATCACACCTTCGCTAACATGAAATAGGGGTACGCACAATACAGACCGAATATTGTAGTCCATCACGCTTTGATATTGATTTAGCCTGTCGTCTGTCTGAGCATCAACGCTCAAAACGGGTTCATTTGTTTCAATAACCCGACGAATAATACCCCGGCTCAGTGCTTCCGCATCATCTGCTTCTACATTGTGGTAACGTACCGCATCAACCACAAAGCTTTTTGGGGTCTCATTTTTCACCGCAATAAGTACTCGCTCTGCTGGATAGACAACCAACAAGTTACCCAAAGTTCGATCCAATAACACTTTGACATCGCGCTCTGTTGTCAATTCCCTGCTCACATCGTAAAGCAAGCGCCAGCGATCAACAGACAACGTATCGACTGAAATCTCAGAGCTAAGTGCGGCATTTCTGCCGCGACCATCTTTGTCGCGAGATAATTGATTTAATAACATCTGTGTTTTCTCCAAAAAATAGGACATTTCCATTTCTCCAAACGCCTGTTTTGCCGCTTCGAGATGGGCTTGCGCTTTTGCCATATCATCGCGCTCGAGATAAAACTCCCCAGCCATCAGCAGCGCACGCGCCCAGTGATCGCCTTTAGATTCTCCCCGGCATTCAATAGCCTGCTCAAAAGCCTCTTCAGCCTCAGCAATTCGCCCTGCTTTGTCTAAAGCAACACCTATACCACAATACACCAGGGGCAATATGCCCGTGTACATACCCGATGTTTGTTGCACACCTTCACTGGCTCTTTCTGCCCATTCAAGAGCTGTCTCTGTATCTCCCATTCTCGCAGCAGCCGTTGCTGCTATCGCATAAGCGCGATAGACGTAATCTCTTCGCGGTGTTTCCAAAAATCGCTCTGCTGAGGTCTCGGCATATTCCAATGCTTCTGAAAAACCATCGCGTTCCAGAGCCAATTCTCCCAACCGGAGAAAATTCATTGCCTCCCAATACACAATGCCTCGCTTCTGCCACTCACCAATGACTTCGTGGCAAACGGCTTCTGCTTGGTCGAGATCACCTGAATAAAAATAAACTCTTAAAAGTAAATTGAGTGCTCCAATGCGATGGTGTTCAAGTCCCAATTTCTGAGATGTTTTTACAGCCGCTTTTAGGTGTACTTTGGCCGTCCCAAATCGAAATTCCACCAATGCAACCATACCTTCTCGGACTTGTACAATAGCCTTGTTCTGGGCTTCTCCCAGAGCAGCATATTTCTCTATTTCTCGACACATATATGCAATCGCTTCTTCGTGACGCTCAGACACATCGCATAAATGAGCCAAACTCCCCAACGCCTGAATTTCTCCGTCGAGATCACCCAATTCCCGGTAAAATCGCAATGCCTCCAGCATATATTCTTCTGCTACTTTCCCATGTTGAAGTACGCTGTGAATAATGCCTTCATTCCACAAAATACGCGCCTTTAAATCTTTCCGATTATCGGGCAATAACGCTTTTGCCTCGTCTAAAAGTTCCAGTGCGCTATTGTGCTGACTACAACAGCGTAAAACGTTTGCATAATCGCATAAAAAAACGATGGTATCTGCAGGTGATTCAAAAGCGTCATCTGATGTCCAGCCTCGCACAGCCTCAAACCGTCTCAATGCCTGGCGATACGCTTGTACCTCCAATGCTTTTTTGCCTGATAGACGCGTATATTTTATAGCTTTATCTTGTTCTTTCGCCGCCGCAAAATGATCCGCCAATTCTTCTGTCAATTCTTCTGCATCATCCATCTTTTCCAAAGCATTGCCAATTTCTCGATGCAACAGCCGTCGCCGCACATTTTGCATGCGATCGTAAATTGCCCGCCGATACAGACCCTGTGAAAAACGATATCGATCTTCAGCCTCTCCACAGGCGGCTAAAAGCCCTTCTGCAATCAGGTCGTCCAGCACATCCAACAATTCCAACTCATCACCGCGCCAAACCGCAGCCAATAAGTCAAAAGAAAAATCATTGAGAAAAACACAGGCGTATTCCAGCACTCGCTGTTGCACAGCAGGCAGGGTAGCTATGCGTCTGTGCAAAATCTCTGAAATATCATCGGATAATAATGTTTGGGGAAATTCTCCCCACTGCCAATCGCCAAATACATTCTGCCGAACCACATCGGCATTCACCAGTGTCCTCACAGCCTCTACGACAAACAGGGGTTGCCCACCCGTTTCTCTGAACAGGGTTTGCAATGCATCTCGAGGTATGGATCGCTCCCCCAACATCGACGCTGCTAAATACCCCATCTCTTTACGCGGTAGATTCTCCAACTGAATCCGGGTCGCCTCGGCAAATTCATTACTGTGTATAAAATTTTTAATTTCCTCTGAAAGCGGTTCCAGGTTGGACCATTGACAGGTCAGACATAACAAAAACGGACACGGGTCTGGATCGCGTAATACATACTGCAAAAATTCCAGGGTCAATTCGTCAAGCCATTGAATATTTTCTAAACACAACACGATGGGCTGTTTCTGTCGCAGACTTTTTAATAACTGCAACCAACGCTCCATAACAGAAAACTTGTCTGTTTCCCTTCTAACCAAATCCGTCGTTCCTTGAAAAGCATCAATCAACGCACCGTATATTTGTCCACCCTCTTCCTGGCCTGCGCTTTTCAAACACAGAAAGTCATGGATTAGCGCATCGCCCAATAGTTCTTCAACCAATCTCGTTTTTCCCACACCAGATTCACCGGAGATTAGAATCACGCGCTGTTCGCCAGCCTGTACATCCTGCAACATTGCGCGCAATGTCTTCATTTCGGATTCGCGCCCGATAAATTGCGGCCGCATAACTTTTCTATGCACATCGCGCTGCTCGTCATCCGGTAGCACAAACTCCGATGGTAAGGCACGCAATACTTCGTCTGCGGACTGAAAACGATCAACAGGCTCCTTTGCCAGCAACTTCAACACAATTTGTTGTATCTCATCAGGAACAGCGATATTGATTTCGCCCATTGAGGGCGGTATCTCTCGAATGTGCTTCATAATAACAGATATGGGATTTTGTCCCGAAAAAGGCGGTGTGCCCGTGAGCATCTCGTATAAAATTATGCCCAATGAGTACAAATCTGATCGATGATCTACCCATAATCCCTTACCTTGCTCTGGTGACATATATTCTGCCGTGCCAATGGCTGTGCCCGTCTGCGTAATGGAGGCACTATGCAGATGTCGGAGTTTCGCCAGTCCCATATCCAGGATCGTGATCTTGATCCCCTCTTCTGTTTCCAATACCATAATATTGGATGGTTTGAGATCGCGATGTACCGCACCCTGCGCGTGGATATATGCCAATCCTTCGGCAAGTTGTTCCATCAGGGGAAAAAAGTACGAAGCCTGGAATTGCCCTAATAGCGCATGATCGGCAATTACTTTTTCCAATGTCTTTCCGGGTAAATATTCCATCGTAAAATAAGGGCGATCTTCGGCAAAGCCCCAGGTGTATGTGCGGACCAGGCGCGGGTGATGGAATCTGTTCAACACTTGAAATTCTCTGTGAAAACGGCGATGTACCGCCTTGTGATCCACCATGGTATTCAAAATTTTGAGCGCGCACGCCTGGTTTTGGTCCAGGTCTAAAACCCGATAGACTTCGCCCATGCCCCCGGTTCCCAGGTGCGTCTGGATTTGATATCTTTCGTCGAGAATCGTTCCGTTTTCAAACATACACGTTATTTTTTCAGGTATAGAAATACATACGTGTGCAAAAGGATGGATAATCCGCACCAAAATATTAAACGCTATTAGCATGTATAAAAAATTAAAAAATCTATGAGAAAACAAATGCATATATGCATAATCATGCAAAAATTGTGCTTTTGTCCTACGAAATTCGAGTTGAACGCATTGCAATCACTATACCATCCGATTGATTTATTAATCCACCTAAACTAAATCAGGTCCTGTGTGGCATAATACCGTTTGAGCCGATTCAATAGAAACCATTGCAACAGAATAAAAGAGAGAAAAAGGATCGGCGCTTCATAGGTCAGCATCAAATCGGGATAGCGGACACGCATCAGACTGGTAAAACCAGTGAATCCAAGAGACAAAATCAGGATCAGGATCAGACAAGCCATCCCCCATACCTGTTGCCGCGTTCTTTGAAAATCATACAGGTCATATTTGACTTGCAACCACTGCAATAGCGGTAAAAGAACGACCCACCACCCCAGGACACAGAGTATTCTCAGGGAAATATCCCCTTCAGACACAAACCCGATCTTTGCCCCCGCCAGGATGCCCAGAACCCCCAATATCAGAATAGACGCTGCAAAAAAAGAAATATTTTGCACCAGCAAACTGCTATACCGAATCCACATCCGCTGGGTGCGAGAAAGCGGATAGACGTACCCTTTTTTAAGTGAAATAGGAGAAATAAAAATATACATACAAATGCCGAAAAATACGGCAGCGAATATATCCCCGGTGACCTTGGAGTCCAACTGGTTAAAATAAAAAATCATATGATAAATCATTTTCAAGACGGTCTCAAAATCGTACGGAGATCGATCCGACAACCCGAACATAGACGTTATCATGCCAAGAAAAAAAAACACCATTGCTGATACTGCAGTAAACGCGGAAAGTGGCCATCTCCACCCACCCAGACCAGAATTTTCATACTGACCGGCACGCAGCCAATTGACGATGCCTGTACCGACGTGATCGAGATGCCATATTCTGGTACTCGGCTTTCGCCTGTTCATTGCATTCCTTTCCCAAAACTCCCGGGTTTGGGGAAAAAGGGTTAAGCGCAGTGGAAGAACCAAAGAGAATGGCTTCCTCCGAAAAGTTGTCTGGTTAAAGGCGAAATGATAAGTTCCAATTGCGATGGCGAATGCGATGAGAGCCAACCCCAACTTTTGTTGCTCTCCAAAAGCGAGCACCTCTTGCCAAAAATAGGCTGATGCCAGTCCCAGAAACACGATGAGGCCCCGGCACACAGAAGCCAACCCGGGGTGCTGGATACCAAAACTCCAACCTCCTGAAAAGGCAAATCCGATACAATAGAGGCCCAGATTCAACAGCAAAATCGTTGACCAGGACGCATTGAGAGGTGCATAAGTTAGCGCATCTGTCCAGGCTACAATGGAAAATAGTCCGACTATTGCCGACCACATCATCAGACGCTTGCGAAAATGTGGCAGGGTCCATGTGAGCATCCGATACTGGTTCTCTCCTACCATACTGCCGATAGTCCCGCCCCAAAATTCAATAAAGAAAAACAAAACGAAGACAGAGATCCGATCTGCTTGGGAAGACATCCAGACGTGAGCGAGCAACAGATATGCAAAAAATGCGATGATAATGTAAACAGGGCTTCGCAAAAATGTGAAAAAGGGAAGAATACCCATTACATGTCCTCCCGTATCAGGATGGGGAATAGCTGGTCGAGGTTTAGTGCATGATGTCATGGTTGTGTTTTCATCCTCAGCCAAAAGTGTCATTAGAAATTTCAACAATGTCTCTCGGGTTCAACTTCCGCTTTAAGCAGATCTGTTTCTTCGCGCTTTGCTACTTGATAGAACCACCACAACCCAATCGCGGCCAATAGTACGGCACACACGACCACCCACCACGGCAGAAAGATCAGAGCTTTTGGATTTTTAAAGCCCGGTATTCCCGATCGTGCCAGGGTAATAGCCAGAAAATTGTTCAATGCGTGTCCCAGGATACAAGGTAATAAAGATCCCGTTTGAATAATCCACCATGCGAATACAAGCCCCAATATGAAGGCCACGGGAAATTGCGCTGGGTTCAGGTGATATATGCCAAACAAAATTGCCGACCAAATAGCAGCCTTATACTTTGACCAATACGCCAACAAACCACCCACAATAATACCTCTAAAAAGTGCCTCTTCTATGACAGGTGTTTGAATCACCGCGCCGTAAAAGGCCAACCAATAAGAGGTTTTTTTGCCGACCAACCCGCGGAGTGTATCTTTCACTACCTCGGGCGTTGGGGCCAAAGACATCATCACTTTTCCCAATTCCAGAGAGACGATCAACAATCCAAGGATAGATACCACAAGTGGCAGTAGCAATTGCCACGAAATGGCTTTTATGGGCATGATATCAGACCACGAAGCCCAGGTCCGATTGGTTCGACGCAAAACATAGTGTACGACCAAAACAAAACTCACCAGTGTCAATGGCCAGAGCGCATAAGGACTTTTGTGCAACGGCTGGTCAATAATCGTTCCCAGGATCGCAACAGGTATCCCCAAACCAGCGCTAATAAGGACCAATAATACCAGCAGCCAAATAGACTGCTTCAGATTTGGATATGCCATCTCTTTTTCCTTCTTAACTGATGTTACGCAGGTTTGGGTTTTTGTCATGCTGAGCGGAGTGAAACGGAGCCGAAGCATCTGTTCCACCTGTGTTGGTAAGAGATGAACTAGCCTGAGGATGGTGTACAACGAGCCGCTTTTCAGGCTCGTTCACCGGCCAGTTGTACCCCGCTCCTTCGACTCCGCTGCGCGGAGTTTATCTTGAGCGTAGCCGAAAGGCTCAGAATGACAGGCCCATTATATTCTACCTATGCGTAACGTCAGTTCTTAATTTGGTTGCTAAACCAGATCCTGTGTGGCGTAATACCGTTTAAGCCGGGCTAACAGGAACCATTGTAAGAGAATAAAACAGACAAAAAGGATCGGCACTTCAAAGGTCAGTGATAGGTCGGGGTATAGATTACGCATCAGGGCAGCAAAACCAGCGATTCCACAAGCCAAAATCATGATCAAGAACAGAAAAGCCATCCCCCATATTTGTCGCCGCGTTCTTGGAAATTCATATAGGTGATATTTGACTTGTAGCCACTGAAACATCGGCCAAAGAACCACTGCCCACCCAAAGACACAAAGTATTCTCAAGGAAATATTCCCTTCAGACACAAATCCGATCTTCGCTCCCGCCAGGATGCCCAGAACACCCAACACCAGAATAGATGTTGCAAAAAAAGAAATATTTTGCACCAGAAAACCACAATACCAAATCCACATCCGCTGGGTGCGAGAAAGCGGATACACATACCCTTTTTTTAAGAAAAAAGGATGACTCCAAATATACGTCACATACGCCCAAAGGCCGAAAAACGCTGAAAGAGATATATTGATGGCGATTTTAGAGTCCAACTGGTCGAAATAAAAGGTCATGTGATAAATCGTTTTCAATACGGTCTCAAAATCGTAAGGAGACCGACCCAATATCCCGAATCCATTCGTCATCATGCCAATGAAATAGAACACCATTGCCAATGCTGCACTAAACCCGGGGAGCAGCCATAGCCATAGCTTGCCACCACTATTTTCATACCGGCCCGCACGTAGCCAATTGAAGATGCCTGTACCGATGTGATCAAGATGCCATACCCTGGTACTCGGCCTTCGCCTCTTCATTGTATCCCTTTTCCACATCTCCCAGATATGAGGATAAAAAACCGAGCGCAGTGACCAAAGCAAGTAAAGAGGCTTTCTCCGAAAAGTTGTCTGCTTAAACGAAAAATAATAAGCCGCAATTGTGATGGCGAATGCGATGAGAGCCAACCCCAATTTTTGTTGCTCTCCAAAGGCGAGCACCTCTTGCCAAAAAAAAGCCAATATGAGAAATAAAAACATTAATATGGTCTGACATGCCTGGATCGCCATAGAATGATAAACACCAAAATCCCAACCTGCTGTACAGACAAATCCGAAACAATAAAAGCCCAAGTTTATTAGCAAGATTGTTGACCAGGATGCATTGAGGGGTGCAAACGTCAGCGCTGCCGTCCACACTACAACGGAAAATAGTCCGACAATTATTGACCAGATCAGCAGACGCTTGCGAAAATACGGCAGGGTCCATGTGAGTATCCGATGCTGGTTCTCCGCTACAATACCGCCGATAGCATAGCCCCAAAATCCACTGAAGAAGAATAGCAGAAATACGAGAAACACAAAGAACTGATCTCTGTCGGCAGTCCACGAGACATGGGCGAGTAACAGACATGCAAAAAATGAGATGATAATGTGAACAGGGCTTCGCAAAAATGTGAAGAACGGAAGAATACCCATTACGCACCCTCCCGAATCAGGATGGGAAATAGCTGGTCGAGGTTCAGAGACTGACTGGTGATATCAGCTTGATAAGTCCGTTTGAATTGATCTGCATTGCCCAGTGTCTGGTTGACGATCAATTGTGCCTGTACTCCGTTCACTGTTTGCGACAGGATATAAGGTTCGGAAAATTGCTGGGGCAGGTTGTTTCCTGTGACTGTCCACTTTGCGTAGGTCTGGTGCAGATCGTCCAGGGACTTGTCGGCTTTGACCACACCTTCGTCGAGGCATACGACCCAATCTACTATTTTTTCGATGTCTCGCAGAATGTGCGAGGAGATCACGATTGTGTTTTGGTCTTCAGCCAGGAGTGTCATTAGAAATTTCAACAGTGTCTCTCGGGCAATGGGGTCCAGGCCACTGACCGGCTCATCTAAGATCAATAACTCGGGATGATGACATACTGCCAGAATGATTCCCAATTTTTGCATGTTACCCGAAGACAGGTTGCCCACGCGTGCAGATGTTTCCAGTTCGAGTTCGCGCAGCAGATGCGCTTCCAGGTCGCGGTCCCAGACCTCGTAAAATGAAGACACGTAGTGCAGATGCTGTTTGACGGTCATCCATTCAAAAAAGCGATTTTCCTGGTGTACCACGCCTATGCGCGAAAGTTCGTTTGCCCCCAATTGATCGCATGTGCGTCCCAGTGTTTTACACGTTCCCTCTGTGGGCAAATACAGGCCGATCATGTGCTGGATTAAGGTGGTTTTGCCGCCGCCATTGCGTCCGATCAATCCAATTACGCGATGCGCCCCAAGAGAGAGTGTTACGGAATTGAGAGCTATGATGTCATCGAATTTTTTGGTCAGTGATGTGGCTTCAAATACAGATGTCTGGTCATGTGCCATCATTGTCTTCCTCCAGGGTATCTAAGATGGAGAGAAAAAGATCTACGACTTCCGCCCGATCAACCCCCAACTGCCGAACCATTGTTGCCAATTGTGTGAGTTGTGGTTTGAGTTGTGCCAGTTTTTCGGCGTGTACGGTCTGATCTCGTAAGGGTTTTACGGTTAAGGGTCGTCCGCGCCGCCGCTCTACCAATCCCTCTGCTTCCAATAAGCTGTACGCTTTGCTCACTGTCATTGGGTTGAGTCCCAGTTGTCCCGATAATGCACGGGTCGAGGGCAGTTCATCACCCGGCGCGAGTAGCCCGCTGACTACGTGAAATTTCACCTGGTCGATGATCTGACGAAAAACGGGTATGCCATTGTGATGGTCAATTGAGATCAACATGAGTGGTCTTTCAAATAAGTTTCGTGTCTAAATCCACTGGACTCCGGCCTGCGCCGGAGTGACGAACGACGGTTGTCATTGCGGCATGCTTTAAGCCGCAATCCAGTCTATTAGAAAAAATGTTAGCAGATTTTTTTGCAAGACCAATGAGGTATTTTTCCAATAAGTGAATTACTGTATTACTAATATAATACACTTGTATTAAAATGCAAGTTTTTTTTGAATTGTTTCAAAAATAATTCTGACCCCTCCCCGAGACGGGAAGGGGGTTAGGGGAATAGGTCCTATAGGATGCGCTCTACTCCAGGAGACGAAGCAGGTTTAAGGGATGCCAGACTTCGAGTTCGGTTCCTTCTGAGAGGTGGATGGCGCACACGCTGCTTTCTGTTACGATGGCTTCTACGTTGGCTTCGCGAAAGCCTTCGAAGAGTGGCTCTCCAACAGCCTGTGCGAGTTCGTAGCCGAGAGGTCCGGCTTTCAGGCCAAATGTTCCCGCCATGCCGCAGCAGGTGCCTGTTTCTATGAGGGCGACGTCTGCACCCCGCTGGCGCAAGAATGCCATTGCGTGTTCGCCTGCACCCAGAGGACGCTGGTGGCAAGGGATGTGGAATCCAAATGCGCGTCCGCGCAGAGTATTTTGCTCACTATCTTCAATATTGCTTTCGAGCAGGGATAGGAACTCGAAGAACTCATACGTGTGTTCGGCGACAGAGACGACATCTTCTGCTTTATCGAGCAATTTGGGGTATGAAATTTTCAGGCAATACGTTGCCGTGGGTTCTGTTGCAACCACCTCATAGCCCTGCTGTATATAGGGCAAGAGGAGATCTACGTTCTCGCGTGCAATTTTTTTCGCGTTTTTCAGGTCGCCGTAGCCGATGTAGGGGTATCCGCTGCTTTTTTGCGGGGGGATGATGACTTCGCAACCGAGTGCTTCCAAGCGTTCGATTGCCGCCATTCCCAGGTCGGGGTCGTTGTAATTGGCAAATAGGTCTGTAAAAAAAGCTACTTTGCGAACGGGGTTCGATACGGGAGACGGCCCGCGTTTTGCGAAGCGTTTTACGAGTGTTTTTCGGCTGAATTTGGGTAGCTGACGCCGCCGATCAATACCCATTGCCCATCGCACCAATCCAATGCCCATTATCCAATTGGATATGGGTGCTGTCAAGCTGCCCATTTTTGCGGCTTTTTCAGCGGCCATCAGCATTTTGTTGACGCGCGGATGCGGGTTGACTTCGCTGTCGCGGTCTTTTACCCCGGCTATCATCATCGGGATATCGATTTCTGCCGGGCATATTTCTTTGCACAATCCACACGAGATACACAGCGGGGCGAAGTCGCCGGCCTTATCTACGCCGTGAACTTCAGCTGTCCAGGGTATGCCTATCGGTCCGGGGTATATGTATCCAAATGTATGTCCGCCGACCACGCCGTATGTCGGGCAGATATTCATACAGGCGCCGCAGCGGATGCAGTTGAGTGCGTCTGAAAAGAGGGGGTCTTCTTGCATTCTGGTGCGGCCATTGTCCAGGATGATGATATGCGATTCTCGCGGTGCGCGTCCCTCGCCCTGCCCCAGAGGCGATCTGCCACTCATCCACGTTACATAGGTTGTCGTGTGTTGGCCGACTGCGCTGACGGGATGTGCCAACATCATTTGCAACGCATCATCTACTGTTTCCACTACTTTTTCGCGTCCCATAATGCAGATGTGTACATCTGGAATGCTCGATACCAGACGGGCATTGCCTTCGTTGGTTTCGATCAGGATAGTGCCCGATTCGGCAACGCCGACATTCGCGCCTGTCATGCCGATATCGGCGTTGAGAAAAATCGGTCGCAGGTATTTGCGTACGATTTTCATAATTGCATCTACATCGTTGGGGACATCCTCACCTGTTTCTTTTTTAAATATTTCGGCTACTTCAACTGCGGTTTTATGAACTGCGGGAAATACCAGATGGAATGGTTTTTCGTGGACTTTCTGGATAATAAGCTCGCCGAGGTCGGTCTCGATTACTTCTAAGCCCGCGTCCTCCATCGGGTGATTGACTTCGATCTCTTCGCTTGTTAGCGATTTTGATTTTGCCACTGTCTCGGCATTTTTCTCTGCTGATAGCTTTAAGATATAGTCAATCGCAGCAGCACCGTCTTTTGCGAGAAAGACCTTTGCTCCGCGCGATTCGACTTTTGCGGCAAATTGATCGACCAGGTCGTCCAGATTGTGCAGGCACCGCACTTTGATGTCGCGGACTTCTTTGCGAAATGCCTCTCCTTGTGGCAAAATATCAATTGCCGTGCGCCGTGCATCTCGCGCCCGTTTGACTGCGTTGTAGAGCTGTGTGCGTTTGGGTTTTTCTCGCAGTGCTGTTTCTATTTGTGCATACAGATTTTTGTATCTTTGGCTTGCCATGTAAAATCCTTAAAAGAAGGTGAGAGGTGAGACGTAAGAGGTGAGAGGGGGGTGCTTTTTACGTCTCACGTTTTACGTCTTACGTTTTACGTCTTTCCAAACTTTGCCTTCGACCATTTCTCCTTGTCGATAAGAACCGAGAATTTTTACAAAGGTCGCGATTTCGCGCAGGTGTTCAATGGCGCGGGCGCAGGGTTCTTGACGGATATGGCCTTCAAAGTCGAGCGAGAAGGCGTATTCCCAGGGTTTGCCCGCAAGGGGGCGAGATTCTATTTTGAGCAGATTGAGGTCGCGCAATGCAAATACGCTCAGACTTTTAAACAATGCGCCGGGCACATTTTTCATGGCGAATACGATCGATGTTTTTGCGGGCATCTGGATATCCGGATTTTCAGGTGCTATAGCCTCGGATGTGACGACTAAAAATCGCGTGTAATTTTGGTGGTCGTCTTCAATGCCCGCCTGCAAAATTTCCAGATCGTAATCCCAGGCTGCCTGGGCACTCGCTATTGCAGCGGCATCGCGTGCGCCCGATGTTTTCAAAGCCTTTACGGCTCCTGCGGTATCGGCGGTCATAATTGTTTCGGCGCGTGACAGGGATGCAGTGAATTGCGTACACTGGGCCAGTGCAGGTGCCTGGGAATAGATATGGCGGATGTCTTCTAATTTTACACCTGGGTTTACAATTAGATTGTGTACGATGCGCAATTTCAGTTCGCCGATGATCTGTAAATGGTGCGCCGATAGGTGATCGTAATTTTCGTGAATGCTACCCATTAATGAATTTTCAATCGGCACTATGCCGTGTGTACACTCTCCGTGTGCGACAGCTGCGAACAGGGCTGAAAAATCGCGTTGTGGTACGACTTCCACATCTTTGCCAAAGTACGAACGCGCGGCCATTTCACTGAATGCGCCGTGTTCACCTTGAAATGCTACGATTATTTTTTTTGTTTCACCCATTCATTAGCTCCTTTATATGGGATTCGACGCTGCGCGAGAGGCCGCCCAGATCATATCCACCCTCCAGGAGAGAGATTAGCCTTCCCTCTGCGTGATCTTGTGCGACAGCCATTACGCGCTTTGTCATTTCGGCAAAACCAGATTCTGTCACTTGAGTGGCCGATAAGGGGTCGGACCGATGCGCGTCAAATCCAGCGGAGATAATGACAAATTGCGGTTTAAATGTGTGCATGGCGGGCAAAAATATGTCGTCGAATATGCGCAAATACACGGCGTCATCGCTGCCTGCAGGTACGGGTGCATTTAGTGTGAATCCTTCTCCTGCGCCAATACCTGTTTCGTCAGTTCGTCCCGTGCCGGGATAATGGGGGTATTGGTGGATGCTAAAGAAGAATACTGAGGGGTCGGTTTCTAAAATGTGCTGTGTGCCATTGCCGTGATGTACATCCCAATCTACAATTGCTATGCGTTCAAGGGAATATGTTTCTTGAATATATCGCGCGGCAATGACCGCGTTGCTAAATAGGCAAAATCCCATTGCGTGATCGCGTTCGGCATGGTGCCCGGGGGGGCGCACGGCACAAAAAGTCGTGTGTACGCGCGCGTCCATGACCGCGTCAATGGCTTCAAATGTCGCACCGACAGCGAGTCGGGCAATGTCAAAAGATAGTGGACAGATTCTGGTGTCGAAATCGTCCATGTACGTGATGCCCTGTGTACATCGCGCTTTCACATTTGCAATATGCTCGGGGGTGTGTGCTTTTTCCAGCCAGGAGGTATCGACATGTCGGGGCTCGAGTGTTATGAGGTCTTTTGTCAGGCCCGTTGCATCCAGATGGGCATGCAGTGTTTTTAATCGCTCGGGTCGCTCGGGATGCGCGCCTCCCGTGTCGTGTTTTTGAAAATCAGGATGTTGAACTAAGCCTACTTTGTTCATGTTGGGTTTCCTTCAATGCCATGACATTATAAGTTCACGGATCGTTTCGCGCCAATTGTCATCAACCAGTTCGCAACTTCGGTGTGTTTTCTGTCCACAGCTTGATCCAGAGGTGTTTCGCCAGGGTCGGTTTTTCTCTCGAACTTTGCCCGCGCATTGACATCCGCACCTGAACGTATCAAAATTTCTGCGGATTCGCGGTATCTGGGTCTGTGCGCGGGATAATCGCAGAGTGTGTGCAAAAGTGTGCGGGGATTGTCCGCTGTGGTTTTATTGACCAGTTGTGGATCTTCTGCTATCAGTCTTTTAAGGGTGTCTATATCGCCGGATTCAACGGCGGCCCGCGCCTGTTCAATGCTCATTGTGCCCTCTCTTTTTTAGTGGTCAATTACCGCGCTGCCGAGGCAGAGGTCGCCGTCATAAAATACGGCGAATTGTCCGGGCGCAATGCCGGAGTCTTTTTCTGCTATGGTTACGGATAAGCTGTTGTCGTCTGTTGTTTCGATTTCGCAGTTGATCAGTTCTGGCCCGTGACGCAGTTTTAATTGCAGGGCGGTTTTGTCTGGTGGTTTTGCTATCCAATTGGGATTTGTCGCGACAAATTGGTTCCGCGATGTGTTCTTGTACCTCGTGGCGTGAGATACAAATATGATGTTGCGTTCAACATCTTTTTGTACGACGTACCAGGGTCCCCCGCTCAATCCCAGGCCATACCGTTGTCCAATTGTGCAATAATAGTAGCCCCGATGAGGTCCCAGGATTTGTCCGGTTTCTCTATTGATAATATCGCCTTTTTTTTCGCCCAGGTGAAATGCGATAAAGTCCGGGTATCTGATTTTGCCCAGGAAGCATATTCCCTGGCTGTCTTTTCGCGCTTGATTTGGCAGGTCAAAATCCCGGGCGAGTTGGCGCACTTCGTTTTTCATCATGTTTCCGATGGGAAATAATGCCCGCGCGACCTGTGATTGATACATGCCGGATAAGAAGTAGGTCTGATCTTTGATGGGATCGGGGGCGCGTTTTAGATGATAAGTTCCATTGCTCTGTGCGATTTGTGCGTAGTGCCCGGTTGCCACTTTTTCATAACTGCTGTCGATGTGGTCAAAGAATGCGCCGAATTTGATCCGCTGATTGCAAAATATATCTGGACTGGGTGTGCGTCCAGCGCGTAGTTCTTCGAGTGCATAAGATACGACGCGTTCGAGGTATTCCGATTGCAGGGAGATTACTTTTAGGGGTACATTGAGTTGGTCACATACGGATCGGACGAATTTCAGGTCGGCTTCCCAGGGACACTCCCCCAGGAAAGCGAGTTCGTCTTCGAGCCATACTTTTAAGTAATATGCCGTCAGGTCGTGGCCTTCGTTTTTTAATATGTTCAAAGCCACCGAACTATCGACACCACCGGAGATGAGAGCGGCGATTTTCATGTTGTTTTCGCTTTGTGGTTTTTACGATCTTGCAGGAGCCATCTCTCGGACCATCAACACTTGATCAGCACGTAGCGATTTAATCGCGGAGATGGGTACTGTGACCACGGCTACGGATTCGCCAATGGCATTAAAAATTTCTAAAATTGCTCCTTCTTCTCCACCCGCAGGATGTGGTACGTACTCGACCACGACAGCAACATCACCCTGTTTTAAGTTTTCTTTCGGGATGTTGCGCGTCAGTGCCACTTCTTCATATAGTTTTGGTTTGGTCATAATCATCACACTAACGCTGGTCCTGGGACACGATTCCATTCGAGTTCTTCGCATTCGCCTTCGTAAATGGGCATCAGTGGCGCGATTTTGTGGGCGGCTTCTTCAGACCAGTGATCTGGAATCGGGTGTCGGTTCGCCAGGCGAGCGCGCATGCCGTCGGGCAGTTCGTTATATATCGGGTGGTACCACAGTGTGATGACTGTCCGCCGTTGGTCCGTTTTGTTGGCGTGTGCGCTGTGCAATAGCCGCGAATCGCCGATGACCAGATCGCCAGCACGCACGGGAACATCCCGCTCGTCGGGATACGACTGATAGGCCGGATGGTCTGGATCGGATACGCGCCTCAAATCTTCAGTATGTGCTTCGGGGGTTATATCGTGCAGGGGATGTCGTTTTAAGTGCGAACCTTCGATTAACCTTAAACATCCATTTTCACGCGAGGTATCTACGAGATAGTACATCAAAAATACCTGTTGCGGCAGGGGTTCATAACTTATGGGATCATTCCATCCCCACCAATCTTGATGCCAGAATAGGGGTGGGCTGTGCGGGGGTTTGCTGATTATAAAACCCGAGGAGAAAGTGGGTTGATCAAAGCCCATTTCCCGCAGAGCATTTAGTGCTTTTGGCCATGTGACCAGTTCGGAAAAAAAGTCGTCATGGTAAATGCTAATCAAACTTCCCGTGGATTTCTGTGCCTCAAAGTACTCGGCATCTTGCGCGTCTAATAGGTGATTGGATGCCTCATTTGTGCGCCTGACCATCTCGGGAGTGAGTACTTTTTTAAATACACAGAATCCGTCTCGAATTAACTGTTTGCGTTTGGAAGACATTATACCTCCTCGATGCCTTATGGTCGTGCAAAATACACATACGAGAAAATATATGAAAGTGCTAAAAAACGCAAAAATCGCCTGCCCGATATAGAGGACAGGCGATTCTGTGTTGGAATTTTGAGAGGGTTTTAACCTACGACCACAACATTGTTCTCCGACCCAAATTCATTGGGCACAGCAGGTGCTTCGGGATCATTGCGCCATTCACCGTCGATCTGATACCGATATTCATATCGCCCAGGTGTCAGGGTTGTCCAGGTTGTCCATTGGCCCTTTTTATTGGGTTTCAAAGACCGTTGTTCCCAGTTGTTAAAGTCGCCCGATACGACAACATCACCCGCTCTGGGTGCTTCCACTTGAAAGTAAACCCGTTTTTTGTCTGCCATGTTCGTTCCTCACAGAGTGTTAAATTGTGGAAATTTATCTCAATCACGGGCAACATTATAAGTATTCGGCGCAAAAGTCAATACTTGTAATATATTTTTAACAATTGATCAGGCTACGCGCTGTAGCATTTCGTTCACCTGATAGCGCAATCGCGTGTGTTCGTGGTGTTGCATTGCTTTTAGCAATGGCAGTACCTGTGTATCGTCAACGCAGTCCATGTGTTCCAGAGCTGTTAGCGCGTTGAAGCCGACAAAAGGCTCCTCGTCTTTTAGTGCTGTGAGCAAGTCATCGCGGGCGATTTCGGCAGCTTTGCTCCAGATAGTCAATGCGCGCGTGGCATTGTGGCGCACCCAGTCGTCGCGGTCTGATAGTGCGTTGCGAATAGCGGGTAGCGCGTCGAGGGCCGGCAAACCAATGTCGCCCAGGGTATCCGCAGCGGTTGCGCGCACCCAGTCATCAGAGTGTGTTAATGCATGGACGAGTGCATCTACTGCGTGTCCGCCCGCTGCTGATAGTGCCGCGGGAACTCGCTCTCGCAGTGCTTCATCTTGTCCCAGCAATACATCCATCAATGCGGGTACTGCGCGCTTGCCCAATCGTCCCAGTGCGTAGGTGGCATTGAGTGCGACGCCTGAGTCGTCGCTGTTCAGGTTGTGCATCATATCGCCTATAGAGACGGGTGCGTCATCACTCCATTCGGGCAGGGGTTCACCGCGCATCCAGCGCCACATAAATTCCCATACGTGGGGGTGGCGCAATAAGACGTCGGAGGGATGGTCGGGTTCTATCCGATGGGCAAGGGTGTCGAAGTTGGGGTCAAAATTTGATGCGGCATGCCAACTCGGGGCTGTTGACTCTTCTGTGCGCTTGAACAAAAATTTCATCATGTACCGATCGCGGTCGCTTGTGTTGCTGGATACCCGATGAAATAAATCAAAGTGTACGAGCAATACATCGCCGGGATCGACAACCGCAAATGGGAATTCGTAATCGAACTCATTTTTGGGTTTCGCGCTGTAATACTGCGTTCCGGGTATCACGCCAGTGGGTCCCATTTCAATCGGCGTCTGGTGTGGATAACAAATCGCCATTACTGTTCGGGGGCGATGGTGACGCCGCCAGGGTCGGCTCCAGCCAGCGAATCGACGCGTTGATCCGTCCTGATGAAAATTTCGGCCTTCTGTGCCCGCGATATTGCGATGGCAATGCCTGTGGCAGTGCATGACATAGGAATCGCCGAGGAGGCTCGATAGCGCGCCAACCATTGCTTCGTCGTCAAAAATTTCGCGCAATCCCGGTGCGGCGTGTAATATGTCATTGCCCGGGTTTCCCTCTGCCAGGGTTTTTTTTGCATCTGTCAGTATTTGTGCGTGGATATGCGGCGTGACACTGGTCTTGACCACGCAATATCCCCGCGCTATAAAATGCAATATTGCTTCGTCATTTAATAAATGTGATTGTTCGGCCACGGCTACCTCCTGTTAAAATTTTTTTGACAGAGATTTGCAAATAGCAGATTTCCATCCTATTTTTACTTTTCGATATATTCCACGATAACACACCCCAAGAGGTGAAAATGAAAATTACCGCTATTACCTGCGATATTCTCTCTACCGCTCGCCAGCAGGGTGCGACGCGATATGAAGATACCGCAGGATTAAAATTTCCGCAAGTCGCGCCCCAATCCACACAGGCCTTTCTCGGCAGAGCCGATACGCGACATCTCTGTGTCTATCCTTCGGGGCGATCGACAGCGCTTATTCGCGTGTGTGCAGATGATGGTATTGAGGGCATTGGCGAAGCTCATGCCCCGGCTGCGCCTCGTGTTGTAAAAACGATTGTTGAAGATCTGTTGAGTCCTGTGCTCATTGGGGAGGATCCGCGCTCAATCGACGTTTTGTGGGAACGCATGTTTTCGACGATGCGCCTGCGTTCCCATACGCAGGGATTTACGCTGGAGGCGATTGCGGGGGTCGATATCGCGCTTTGGGATATACTCGGCAAATATTACAATGAACCGATCTGGCGCTTGCTCGGAGGTCCTTATCGTTTGCAAATACCCGTGTATTCATCGGGGACGCCGGGTCAGACTATTGAGTCTCGTTGCGAGGGGATTGAAAGGGTTCTGGATGAAGGTTTTTCTGTTGTGAAAACTTCTTGTGGACGAGGGACGATAGACGAACAAATGCACGTTGTCCGCGAGATGTCCCGCGCTGTGGGAGATCGCGGCAAGCTGCTCGTTGACGCGCATGGCGGATTCGATATTAAAGACGCTCTCCGCTTTGTCCGGTTGCTCGAGGATCTCGGCAATGTAGAATGGTTTGAGGATGCTCTGGTGCCCGAAGATCATCAGGGGTATCGGCAGTTGACCCAATCGACTTCTATTCGGATCGCTGTTGGGGAGACAGACTGCAACCGCTATGTTGTGCGAGATCGTTTGCTGAACAAGGAATGCGATCTCATTCTTCCGGATGTTTGTCGGGCTGGAGGTATTTCTGAAACGCTGCGTATTGCACAATTAGCCGATGTGTTTGGTGTGTCGTGGGCGTCTCATGTGAGTACCAGCACGCCTATTCATCTCATGGCGGGGCTGCATGTCGGTGCTGCTACTCCCAATTGCTTTATCTCCGAATGTCCCAGCGGTTTTGCACGCGGTCCTTTTGGCAATGGACTTCTTACAGAGCCTTTGTTGCTTGAAAATGGGCATATTACTTTGACGGAAAAACCCGGTTTGGGTATTACGCTTGATGAAGATGCTGTTGCGCGATTGATCCTTTCATAAACAAAAACTGCCGCGCGATAAGCGCGGCAATTTTACATACCACAAGAGATTTCTCAAAGCGCGATGCTAACGGCTTCCGCTCCCGCTTTTGCCTTTTTACGCGCTTCTTGCAGTGTCGCGCCCCTTGCAAGGACGACGCCCATTCGCCGTTCTCCCTGTACTTCGGGTTTGCCAAATAAGCGAATTTCTGTATCGGGTGCGGCGAGTGCTGCGCTCAGGTTGCCGAATTTCACCTGTTGCGAATGTCCTTCTACCAGGATCACATGCGAGGCAGAGGGACCGTGGTGTTTGATGTTTGGAACAGGCAATCCCAAAATTGCCCGCGCATGCAGGGCAAATTCGGAGAGGTCTTGCGATATCATGGTTACCATGCCCGTGTCATGTGGGCGAGGTGATACTTCGCTGAAGTAGATGTCGTCGCCTTTGACAAATAATTCCACTCCAAATATGCCGCGGCCGCCCAATGCGTCGGTGATGGCTTTGCCCATCCGTTGTGATTCTGCAAGTGCGGCCTCGCTCATCGGTTGTGGTTGCCACGATTCGCGATAGTCACCATCTACCTGTCGATGTCCTATTGGCGCGCAAAAACTCGTGCCTCCTTCATAGCGCAGGGTCAATAGCGTAATTTCATAATCAAAATCCACAAATCCTTCCACGATGACCGCATCTGCACCCCCGCGCGCACCTTCCTGTGCATAGGTCCACGATTTTTCGGCATCGGCTATGTTTTTTACGGTGCTTTGCCCTTTGCCCGATGAACTCATGGTAGGTTTTATGACACACGGCATGCCGATTTCTTGGACTGCTGCGCGGTATTCTTCTAAATTTGAGGCAAATCGGTAAGGTGATGTTTTTAGTCCCAGTTCTTCGGCAGCCAGGCGACGGATGCCTTCGCGGTTCATTGTCAGTCGGGTTGCTCGGGCTGTTGGGATTACTGTGAATCCTTCGCTTTCCAATTCGATGAGTGTGTCTGTGGCGATTGCTTCAATTTCGGGTACGATTAAGTCGGGCTGTTCTTTTTCTATGACTTCGCGCAGGGCGTCCCCATCCAGCATGGTAATGACATGCGACCAATGCGCTACTTGCATCGCGGGCGCATTGGCATAGCGATCTACGGCAATTACTTCAACGCCATAGCGCTGGAGTTCAATTACAACTTCTTTTCCCAATTCGCCAGAGCCACACATGAGTACTCTATTTGCAGTGGGTGAAAGCGGTGTTCCAATGGTCGGCATATATTCCTTTCATTATCCGCTTAGTACGACAATCTCGCGGTCGCTTCCTGACAGGGGTAGGTCAATATAGGCTGCGTTTTGTTTGTGAGAGGCGTGGAAAGCGACAATGGCTTCGAGTGTATGAACGGCTTCTTCGGGGTTATAAGAGAATGGGACGCGATCATCGAGATAGGCGACGATTTCCGATACGGCGCGGTCCATCCCTGAAACGCTATCCTTATGAGGTGGCCACTGTTCTGTTTCTCCTGTCCAGTATTCGAGTGTGATGCCTTTTGCCTCAATAATTGCCCGTCCCTTATGTCCGTTAATTTCCGTGCGCGGCGGTGCTGTGGAATAATCGGGTGCGCTCACTGTGACCATTAGTCCTCCGTCCATACGCATGACGCCCCATCCCCCGGGATCGTGAAATGCCTCGCCGCGGCAATCTGGCTTTCCCGCCAGGTCAAGGGTTGCAGAGACCGATTGAACGCGATGCCCGGTGAGCATTAAGAGCGCGTCGATTGCATGGGTTCCCACATTGCCCAATCGTCCCGTCGGCCATTGGAGAGAGGCGGAAATAAGTGTGCCGAGTTTTCCTTCGGCAATTAGTGCGCTAAGCCGGTGGTAATTGGGATCAAATCTTCGCTGGTGGTTAAAGACCAATAACCCGTGTTTTTGCGCTTCGAGCATGCGCTGGGCATCTATAACCGTGGTTGCCGCGGGTTTTTCGCAATAGATGACGGGAATTCCGTGCTCGGCACAGGCTATGGCAATTTCCGCGTGGGTAGGGGTGTAGGTCGCTATGCTGATAATATCGAGTGTTTTGTTGGCGATCATTTCACGCCAACTCTCATAAGTTACAGCACCCGTGCGCGCTTCATAGCGCTCGCGCCGCCCCTGGTCGCGGCTTGCACCGGCTACGAGGTCGATACGCGGATGGTTCTGATACGCAAAAGTATGCGTGCCATCCATACTGTCCACGCGCTGACCCAATATATCTCCTGAGACTTGATCAGCTCCGCCGATCATTCCCAGACCAATTACCGCGGCTCGGTATGTTTTTGGAGGCATTAGCTTTCCTGTTTTGCAATCCAATCTATAACGGCCTGTATCATGGCGGGTGTTGCGTCATCGCTGAATACGTGATCTGCCCCGTTCAGGACGACCAGTTCTTTTGGTCCGTTGGCTTGCTCGAATATTGCCTGGGAGTCTTCAATGGGTACTACATCGTCCTCTGTGCCGTGTACGAGCAAATAGGGGACCGAGATTTGAGATGCGCGATCTACGACGGTGTCAATGGCCGTTAAGTCGTCCATATACGCGCTGGATAGCGGGCAATCCGGGTCATCCCACATGTTGCCTTTGTCGGGGGTGACATCTCCAAATTCGCGCTGTGCAAATCCCTTTGTATCTACCATGCCTGCCAGAGAGATGAGATGCTGAATGCGCGCATCTGTGCTCGCCCGCAATACGCCTACGGCACCTCCCATGCTGTGTCCGGCATAACAGATTGTATATCCGTTTATGGCATCCAGGACTGAACCCAGATCATCTACTTCTTTTGTTATTGTAGCATCCTCAAACCGACCTTCTGAATCTCCATTACCTGCGAAAGAAAATCGCAGGACGTTGATTCCTTCGGCTTCCAATGCCTGTGATAGCGCGACCAAAAATGGCCTGTCTTTATTGCCGGTTACGCCGTGGCCCAGGACGACGATGTGTTTGCTTTCGGCATTTCCACAGTGAAAAGCATAATCCAGTTTTTCGCCGTTTTTATTTCGGATTTCTCCAAACATGATTTTCTCCGAAGGTATCAGACATCTACTCACGCTCCAGCCGCCTGTGAAATGGGGAGACGAGCAAGGGCTTCAAAATGTTTTTCGATGTTGGCCCTTGCGCTGGTGTATAGTTCCTCATCATCACATGCTGCGTGCAAGGCATCGCTCAAGGAGTCGTAGGTGTTTCCCAGAGTGTCAAATTTCATGGGGAATTCTTTATCCAGTAGCTTCCGATAGCTCTTCGCAAGATCCTCTCCACTAATTCTCTCGTCATTATCCACTGCGATAACACGTCGGAAGTACTGCTCTATCAGGGTCCTCAGGTAAAACAGTGATGCTAAGGTTCTTCCAGTGTTGAAAGCGATTATCGCATTCCGATAGAATCGTCGGGCCTCCGGTAGTTTCTTCATCGCTTTTGGTATAGGTACAGATTCGAAGCGGCTTCTACCTACAATCGTCAGTCTCTTTCCTTCCCGTCTTACGACGTAAATCACACTTTCACGTTTGCAGGACTGGCACAGATAAGAAAAGAAAAAGAGTTGTTTCTGGGATCCCAATTCAGCGGCTACCCCATCTTTCAGTCCGTTTACTTGGACAGGATTGTGAGGTTGAACTGTGTCGTCGCAGAAATCACACGCAACCTTGATATAGGGAAGCTGAATGTCGAGAAATTTGTACTCCAGTGAAGCAGAGTTGATGTCGCCTGGATCCGGCTGGTCAATCCAAAAACGCCATGGTACCGCTTCTAAGGTCTCGCGGCTGTGGTCCAATCCGGCATCAATGTATTTATCATACTGACCTCTCGGAACGACAAATAGGAGATCCTCAGTAGCATACTCGTCACCCATATCTACCAAATTTTTGACCTCTTCACGGTCCACGGAAATGTTCACCTCAACACTCTGGTAGAGGTGCTTGTGTTCCAGGAGAGTTTGGACAGATGCGCTAGCCGAACTCCTCGCCTTTTCAAAGGCTTTATATAGAACTATTGATCTAATAGTCATCATGTTTCACTCCATCACGCTTTTTTTCAAAAACCAATCGCGTTCATTTCTAAATCAAGTTGCCATTTGGGATCTTTCACAATTTTTATTTTCCAAAATTGTTTTATATTTCTGGGTACAAAAAACGCCGATGAGATTGTACCGACTCGCATTTCAAAGAAAATATAGTGATCGTCAAGTTGTATTTATGCCATCCTCTTCACGCAAAATGTTATATTTTGTTTTGATCGTAGTCTGTGGTTAACCATTGGATATTTGGGCAGCAGTAATCTAACAGTTGTAGGCGTGTTTCAGCAAGAAAAATTAAATGTCGATAACATTGAGGAGAGTGCCAATGAGTAAAAATGTACCACCAGATTACGCAGGTCTTCTTGCGGAAGTAAAGGAGCGCGTCCGTGCTGCCCGATATGCGGCACTCAAAGCAGTGAATAAGGAATTGGTCGGTCTGTACTGGGACATAGGTCGGATGATCGCAGAGCGGCAAAAGGTTGAAGGTTGGGGAAAGTCAGTGGTACAGCAACTTGCCGCGGACCTACAGGCTGAGTTTCCCGGTATGCAGGGTTACTCTGCCCAGAACCTGTGGTATATGCGGCAGTTCTTTCTGGAATACCACGAAAATGTAAAACTCCAACCGCTGGTTGGAGAAATCAGTTGGGCCAAGAACTTGATCATAATGGGACGCTGCAAGGATCCGCTGGAGCGGGAATTTTATATTCGCATGACCCGCAAGTTCGGCTGGACGAAGAATGTTCTTATACATCAAATTGAGAACCAGAGTTATGAAAAGTCCTTGTTGGGACAGACTAACTTCGATCAGGCCCTGACGCCAAAACTCCGCGCACAGGCTGAACTGGCGGTGCGAGACGAATATACTTTTGACTTCCTCGGATTAGGCGATGAACACAGCGAAAGAGAACTGGAAACGGCTCTCATTGCCCGTGTTGAGGACTTTCTGCGTGCCATGGGTGGGATGTTTGCCTTCATGGGAAGCCAGTTTCGGCTGGAGGTAGGTGGTGAGGAGTTCTTTATTGACTTGCTTTTGTTCCACCGTCGCCTGCGTTGCCTGGTGGCAATTGAACTGAAGGTTGGAAAATTTCGACCGGAGTTCGTGGGAAAAATGCAGTTTTACCTGACTGCTCTCGACCGACAGGTGCGCGAAGAGAGTGAAGGTCCATCCATCGGTATCATCCTGTGTAAGGAAAAGAACCGCACCGTGGTCGAATACGCTCTGCACGATGCCCGAAAGCCCATTGGCGTGGCAACCTACCGTGTCAGCAGGCAGTTGCCAAAAGAACTCGAAGGACAGTTGCCGTCACCGCAGGAAATAGCCCGACTGTTGGAGACAATGAATGAGTAGCTGTTTTGATACATGTTGCAAGGAAGTTCTGAGTGGTCTGTCAAAAAAATTTGTTGATATGTTTTTTCGATAGACTGGATTGCGGCTAACCCCCTGCCGCAATGACAACTGTCGTTCGTCACTCCGGCGGAAGCCGGAGTCCAGTGGGTTTAGACACGAGACTTATTTGAAATAGTACTGAGTTATATCAAGTCCTTGCTCGCCAGCAATACAATACACCCTAAGTCATCCCACCTTGCACTTTATTCAATTACTTCATCAAATTCGAGTTTTACCACCATTACCGTGTTGACCAGTTCATTTACTGGTAAGTTCTGTAATCGCAAATAGGGTTTGTGCTCTATGTGATTGGTCGGTACCAGATCTACGGTGAAATCCACAGGTTCACCTGTGTTTAGTAAGGTTGCACTTTTTGGCGCGGCGTCAATTGGGTCGAGTTTTACGCCACTTGTTCGCGGATCGTTTACCAGATGTACGTAGATCACATTGTCCCGGCGCGTCAATAATATATCGCGATTGCGCGTCAGGTGCGACGACGGTTCTACGTCTTTGACCGCTTCTTCTATGGCGTGATACCATTTTCCAATGCGCTTCAAAATGTCTCTGGATGCGTCTGGAATTGTGCCGTCGGATTTGGGACCTACGTTGAGCAAATAGTTTGCGTCGCGCGCGAGATATCGATCGATGCTCCGTATCAAATGGCGATCTGTATAATAATCCTCATCTATCCGATAGCCCCAGCTTTCGAATCCGACAGATTGACACGCTTCTGTCAGCCGATCAAATGACTGTTGGGTATCTATGCCTTGCACATGATCGCGCTCGGGCGTGCCAAAATCACCGGGGTCAAATCCCCGATTGTTGATTACTGCCGCGGGTTGTAGTGACCGAATCATCGCGTTGACGGATGGGTCGAAGTGTTCATCCACGTTCATATCCCACCAGAATGCGTGCAATTTTCCGTAATGGGTACACAATTCCCATACTTGC
This sequence comes from uncultured Latescibacterota bacterium, assembly GCA_951812755.1. GTDB lineage: Bacteria > Latescibacterota > UBA2968 > UBA2968 > UBA2968 > VXRD01. The sequence continues at coordinate 5,360,027 of OX638329.1, read as the reverse complement.
GCCTTTAGAAAATCCAGATATTTCATCAAGTCGGGATCATCTCCCGGCTTGGGTTGGGGCAGTTCGTGATGTCGTCCCTGATTGGGATAATTGGGGTGGTGCCAGTCGGCAATTGAATAATAAAAGCCCAGGGGGAAGTTGCGTTTGTGACAGGCATCGGCGAGCATTGCCATCAGGTCTTTTCCATATGGCGTATTCATTGTGTTGAATGCCGTATGTGATGTGTCCCACAAGCAAAATCCATCGTGGTGTTTGGTTGTGACGATGATGTATTGCATCCCGGCTTCTTCTGCGAGATCTAACCACGCGTCGGGGTTGAAGTTTGTGGGATTCCATTGCTCGGCTAATTTCACGTATTCATTTGCGGGCATACGTCCGCGCCACTGGTGCTGTTCTTGCCATCCGGGGATTGCGTAAATTCCCCAATGGACGAATAGACCAAGTCGTTTTTCCAAAAACCAATCGCGTTCATCGCCAAATTGAGTTGCCATTCGGTACCTCTAATTTCTATTTTCTCTTTAGCGCCAGTCTCCGGTGACTTCTTCAAATGGCGCGACCGGTTCAAATGCCTCGTCGTAATCCCCACCGTTGTGGCTGGCTTCGCAGGAGCGGAGCCATTGGCGCAGGGTCTCGCGAGTTTGTCCCATGCGTTCTCGTTGATCATTTGCCAAATTGGTCGTTTCTGCGCGGTCTTCAATCATATCAAAACACAGATCTTCGCTGCCGTCGCGCGATAGGTTGGTCAAGCATTTATAGCGATTGTCGATCATTGATATGGTCGGGGCGCCAAACATCGCGTTTTTGGGACTGTTGAACCGATACGGAATGGGGGCGGGGCGTTCTGTCATTTTTCCCTCAATCGTCGGTATTAGGCTAATTCCGTCAATGGGGCGATCATCGGGCATTTCATATCCCATGACCTCGGCGATTGTCGGGAAGTAATCCAGTGTACTGCACGGCATTTTCACTGTGCGCCCGGGTTCTGCATGACCCGGCCAGTGCAATAACGCGGGTACGCCCACGCCGCCGTCAAATAGAGATCGTTTTCGCCCGCGCAAGCCGCCTGTTGATCCCCGGTTGCGGCCGTCTTGACCTGTGCGACCTTCAGGGCCGTTATCCGAACAGAACCAGATCATGGTGTTGTCGGCTACGCCCAGTGTTTCGAGGGTTTGGTATAATCGCCCCACCTGATCGTCTATAGCGGTAATACAGCCGTAGTAGTGCTGTTCATCCTCGCTGTACTCGGCGTACATTGCCCGATATTCCGGTCCCGCAACGACCGGGCTATGCGGTGCGTGAAACCAGATTGTCGTAAGGAACTGCTCGCCATTTTCAACAGTCTGTTCGATAAATGGAATTGCGCGATCCATCAATACCCGGGAGTCGCATCCTTCCAGATTTTCCGTTGCCAGTTTTCCATTTTCGTAATAGGGCGAGGCCCAGGGGCGGTCCAGTCGCTCTCCGGTTCTCTGGTTAATATCTACTACCGGATCCCAGGTGGGAACCGCGTACTCCGTGGCAAAAGATGCATCGTAATCCCGCTCCCACGGCGGGGCGTAGTTGCGCGCTGGATTGCGATTGGCCTTGCCCGAATAATTCGGGTCCAGTGTTCCCAGATGCCATTTGCCAAAGTGTCCAGTCGCATAGCCGAAGGATTTTAACATTCGCGCCAGTGTTATTTCCTGTGCGGGCAAGTGTCCGCGATTGGCATGTGTTACGCCATATCGAAAATAATGCCGTCCAGTCAAACACGTCCCTCGCGTTGGGGAACACACGGGTCCTCCTGCATAAAATCGCGTGAACCGGATCCCATTGTTCGCCAAGCGGTCCAAATTTGGGGTTTTGATCACTTCATTCCCGTTAAATCCCACATCGCCATATCCCAGGTCGTCACACATCATTAAAATTATATTGGGGGTGCTCATTTTTTAGTCTCCATAAAATCGCGCTACGGGTGGAAAATAATCATCTGGCGGCAATGTGTTGGGGGCTATACTCAGGGGATCTGTCACCACATGCTTTTTTCCGGTGTATTTCGCTGTTGCATCGACAAAAATAATCACGTATCCCACCCGCCAATCATCGGTTTTATTTGGTCCCGCGGTGTGAAATGTCATGCCGTGGTGAAATGTACAATCCCCCGCTTGAAGCGGATGTGTTACGCGGGTGCGCCACGCGATTTCTGGTGCGAATTCCCGCCATCCCTCCTGGTTATTTGTCGCCATGTCCGGTACATTTTTCATTTCGTGCGATCCCTGCACGAATGACATGCATCCCATTTCTACGGGTGTATCCTGCAATGCGACCCACGCCGATAGGGCATTGGAATTGCGACTATATGGCCATTTTACGAGGTCTTGATGGAATGCTGTCGGCACTTCGAGCTCTGGCATTTTTGCCAGGATGTGATCGTGCCAGATCCGCAATCGCACACCCGCAATTTTCTCTGCGACTGCGGCGACATTTGGATGCTGTGTCAATTCTCTCAATATCTCGTCTTCTCGCCACACATTCACTTTTTGATTAAATGGCCGGTTTGGATCTTTTGGCATGGCTTCGAGTATATCCAGGGATGCTTGACGGAATTTCGCCACTTCATCCGGCGAGATAATTTGCGGGATTTTTATGACGCCATCGCGCCGGTATGTTGCCAGCATTTCATCTGTGATATCTGTTGGTGTCATGGTTTTTTCCTTTTTACTTATCCACGCTTTGCGAGGATATTATCCCAGGGCTCAATCCCACAACGCTCTGCCCAGGCGTCGTAAATTGCCGCGAGTTCGGATACGACATCGGGATTTTCATTTGCCAGATTGTCGAGTTCCGATCTGTCGGCTTCAATATCGTATAGTTCCCAATCGCCCGGGTAGCGCTTTACGAGTTTCCACTTGCCTTTGCGAACAGCGCCATTGCCTTCGTGTTCCCAGATTAGATATTCTTTGCCGTTGTCCCGGTTGTCAAAGATCGGCGTCAGCGACGTGCCTTCGAGTGGTAAAATCTCGTGTCCATTATAGGTCTCGGGATATTCGGCGCCCGCTATATCGAGGCAGGTTGCCATGACATCGGTGAGCTGGCCGGGTTGCTCGCGCAATGCGCCGCCGTCTGTTACGCGATCGGGCCAGTGTACGATAAAGGGCGTTGCAATGCCGCCTTCGTGAACCCAGTGCTTGTACAGGCGAAATGGGGTGTTGGATACGTTAGCCCAGGGTACGCCGTAGCTTTGATACGTGGTTTCGTCTCCCGGCATTATGTTTGGGTCGTTGCCGCGTTGGACTGGGCGACCATCGCGCGTGGTGGCCGGGGCAATCGCGCTGCGTCGCATGCCGCCTCCCAGTTCTTCGGCGCATCCCCCATTGTCGGCCAAAAATACGATCAGGGTGTTGTCCAGTTGCCCGGTCTCTTCGAGGGATTGGACGATGCGCCCAATTCCCTGGTCCATGCGGTCAACCTGCGCGGCATAAACTTCCATGCGCCGCTGCTGCCACGCCTTGTGATCGGCTTCTTCCCAGGGCACTTGAGAGGGATCGCGGTCGCTCAATCCCCATTCGGGTTTCAATATGCCCATTTCGCGCATGCGGGCCAAACGCTCTTCGCGCAGTTGATCCCATCCCGCGGCAAAACGATCTTTGTATTTTACAATATCTTCATCATGCGCGTGCAAGGGCCAATGGGGTGCGGTATATGCGGTGTATAAAAAGAATGGCTGATCTCCATTTGCCTGCGCGTGTTCGCGGATATAATCCGCTGCCTGATCGCTGATGGCGTCGGTCAAAAAGAAATCCTCTGGAAATTCATCCACTGTAATTTGCTCGTTGTCCCGCGTGAGTGTTTGCGGCTTCCAAAAATTGGCGGCACCGGTAATGATGCCAAAAAAGCGATCAAATCCGCGCTGACAGGGCCAACTGTGTTTGGGACCATCCGCATCTGTATGCCGCGTGATATGCCATTTGCCGCTCATATAGGTCGCATATCCCACAGTTTTGAGCACTTCGGCAATGGTTGCGCTCCTGAAGTTTAGATCGCCCCGATATCCTTCGTATTCCCGGTCATCCATCATGTGTCCCACACTGGCTTGATGGGGATGCAATCCCGTGAGCAGCGATGCCCGCGTGGGGCAGCACCGCGCCGTGTTGTAAAATTGCGTGAGTCGCAACCCATTGGCAGCAAGTCGATCTAAATTTGGCGTGTGGATTTCACCTCCGTAACATCCAATATCAGAATAGCCCATATCGTCGTTCATAATCAGCAAAATATTTGGTCGCTCTGGCATTCGGGAACTCCTTGTGAAAAGAATTAGGAATTAAGAATTAGGAATTAAAAACGATCGGCAGAGTCAAAATACAAAATACAAAGTCTTTTCACAATGCCCGCGTGCAGGGGTGAAAAATGATAGGGGCGAAAGATTTTTCGCCCGTACAAAAGCGCGGTCAAACGTAAAGTATTAAACCCAGAGTTAGCAACCACAGCGCGCAAGCGATCAGAAGAGGGAAATCACCCAATACGGTGGAGGTGGGATTGCCGCCTCCATCTTTTTTGTAGATGAGATAGAGGTAGCGCAACATACCATAGACCACAAAGGGGATGGTGAGGTTGAGGTATTTGGTGCCGAGTTTTTCAATGACCTCAGGCGACATGGTATAAAGCGCGTAGGATACCAGTGCACCGGCTGTGACGATGGCGATTATCTGGTCGAGAAATTGTGGAGAATATTCTTCGAGGATGCGGCGGTGGGTGCTGGCATCTTCTTCGAGCAGGGCGATTTCATGCCGGCGTTTGGCAAAGCCGAGAAAAAGAGCCAGTAGCATGGTACAGAGGATGAACCAGGAGGAAATGGCGACCTGAATCGCCACTGCACCGCCTATAGCGCGCAGGAGAAATCCCGCGGCAATGATCATGACATCGAGGATGACGATGTGTTTGAGGTACAGTGTATAGGCGATGTTTAGTACCGCATAGATCAGGAGAACGATGCCAAAATGGGGATGTACGTAAAATCCCCCGGTCAGGGCAATCAGGAAGAGGAGGATTGCTGCGATGGCGGCGACGGAGATACGCAACGCACCTGAGGCGATCGGGCGATGGCGTTTCAGAGGATGCTGGCGGTCGTTTTCCCTATCTTGAATGTCGTTAAAAAGATACGCTGCGCCAGATATGAGGCAAAAACAGAGAAAGGCCAGACTGCCTTGCAGGAGATCGTCGGGTTCAAAAATGCGTTTGGTAAAAACGAGTGCGGCCAGCACAAAGACATTTTTGACCCATTCGCGCGGACGCATCGCCTGGATGAGTTGCAACATAAGCGTTAAAATAGCGAAAAGTGCTCCGCCTTATAACACAGGCGGAGCACTGGATTGCGAGTAAGTCAGGTGGCTTTACAGTGACAAGCCAAAATAGAATCGCGTCCCACTTACCTCTTCGATGATATCAGGGGCGTTGCGGGCTGGGACTTCGAGTTTGGTGGGGCGGGCAACGATGAAATAACCGAACATGGGCAAGCGGTAATGTGAAAACACCTGGAATCGGATTTCGGCACCGTAGTCAAATAGGAAAGAGTTTTTGAATTTGTCCCATCGCCCGCTGTGTACTTCTTCATTTACGTCAAAAATATCGCCGATACTGGCGGCGTTGGATGTGCCTCCAAACTCAAAGAAGAGCGAGGCGTAAACTTTGTCGAAAAAGAGGGGAGGCAGTTCTGCGCCGATGTGCTTAAAGATGGGCAGGGTCAGCGTGGTGCGACCAAAGAGGGCTTTGCCGCCTGAGATTGTGAAATATGGATAGCCGCGCAAGGTGCCCAGACCACCGAGATAATAGCGCAGAGGATAATAGAATACGCCTTCAAATGTGCCGCCTTCTTGTTGTACTTCTTTGACATAGCTGTCTTTGTAGGCTCCAAAGACCTGGAGTGCGAGTGTTGAGCGACCGACGAGCGGGATAAATTCGTTGAAGGAGGCGAGGTATTCGTTGAAACCCACGTTGACTTTATCGCCTCGGAAAAATGCGGGTGATAGGTCTGTGCCGATGGGGTCTGGGGTAAAGTCCTCATTCAGATCTGGCGTGCGGGCCAGTGAATCTATCACGGTTGCATTGATGCGCCGATAGCGGAAGGACAATGCGCGACCTCCCGATGGGTTGATGTAGAGGTCGGTTGCGGGTTTGAGGGTGATGTAGCTCCAACCGGTCATCCATTCGTTGCTTTTGAAGAAATCGAGTTCTTTATAGAGAAAATCGTCGAGAATGGTTTCCTGCGATGCATAGCCCGGACCGGGGATCTGATCGGTGATGTCTTCAACCTCACCTGTCCCCAAATTGGTCTGAAATACGCGAGAGCTGTCGTGAAGGACCTGGACGGCGTGCAGGTTCTCAGAATACTTGCGGTAGCCATAAGCCAGGCTGACGTTGTGCCCGCGACCGATCCCCATTTCAGCACCTACCGTGAAATCCGAGAATACATCCTTAAAATCGTCTTCTTCTGTAACCGTGAGGTCTAAGTGCTGCGTAACATTGGGGATCAGAACCTGTTGTCCTTCGTCGTTTTGGGTGATCAGTGTGCCGCTGAGTGTATCGCGCACGGTTTGGACAGTACCCAAATCCACGATGCTGTTGATGGTTTGCCTGCTGCCGCCAAAGAAAATGCGGGGGACATACGCGCTTTGTTCAGATAGAATGGGGGTGAGGCTGTTCTGGTAGTAGAAGGCAAATTCCGAGTTGAAGTCTTGTTGTCGTTTGAAGTTTTTGCCGATCAGGGCGGTGGTTACAAAAACGTCGCTACCGAGCAGATCGCCCCAGGCCCATTGGAATCCTGCACTGATTTGGTCCAGGCCGAATCGGTTGCCGATAAATGTGGGCCCCAGCAATGCAATGGGGGTGATGCCGTAAGAGACGAGGCGCGTGGAATACCGCCCGATGTCGTGAAGGTCGGTGATGGATTTGCCGGTGTAAATCTCGGCATAGTCTCGCTCAACACTTTCGGGGGGATCAACGGCAACGGCCTCGGATAGGGGTATGCTATAGAGGTTGTAGTTCGCTGCGTGATATCCCACGTAGATCACATCCTGTGCATCTGGAGAAATAGTGGGCAAAAACGCGCCGCCCACAACATTGGTCAGTTGCTTTTGTTCCCCGGTCGCCATGTCGTGGGTGTAGAGGTTGAAGATGCCCGTGCGGTCTGAACTGAAGACTAATCCGTTGCCATCGGGTAGCCAGACGGGATCGCGTTCGTCGGCTGTGGAGTGTACGATGGCTTTGAAGTTGGCATTGTTGGCATAGGCGAGGCTGTCGGGGAATGCTTTAAGGCTGTCGGCTTTTGCTTGCTGGAGGCTGTCGAGCTGTGTGTCAACTTCTTCCTTTTTCAGCGAACGCCTGCCCTCTTTCTTTTTCCAGGTTGTGGCATCCACGTCGATGATGGCAATGTCGCGGTCTTCGCCCGTGCGGAATACGCTGAAGAGCAGGTGTTTGCCGTCGGGCGACCATTTTGGGCCAAAATACTGCGTGGCGTCGTTGTTGTGTGTGAGGTATCGCACATCGGTGCCGTCGATATTTACAAGGCCGATGTTGGCTGTGCCGTCTCTCATGGTTACAAAGGCGATTTGTTTGCCATCGGGTGAGAGGGTGGGGTCTTTGCCGCGTAGCCCCACGGTGACGCGCGTTTCTTTTTTGGTTTTTGTGTCATAAGTGAAGATGTCCCAACGCGCACCTACGGCTTTGATGTACATCAGGCTGTCACCGCTGGCTGTCCAGACAAAGCGATTATCGACGCGGTCGGCTATTTTTTGGACTTTTTTTGTGGCGAGGTCCATTACTTTGAGTTCGGTGATGAAATAGTCGCTGTCGTCGTTGGAGATAAAGCCCAGCTTATCGCCTTGCGGGGAATAGACCGGGTGATAGTCCAAATTGCCTCTATCGACGATCAATTCGCCTTCGCGTTCGCCGGCTTCCTGGATGTCGCTTTGAATCGCGCTGTATTGTTCCCCAATCTGCGTTTTCCAGTCGCGGTAGAGTTGTTTGGCCGATACGCCTGTGGCTTTTTTCAGTGAGGAGTTGAAGTTGATAATGGGTCTGTGTTCAAAAATTTGTCTGACTACATTGGGACCAAAGCGTTCGCCAATGTAGTTGAGCATGGCAAATCCCTGATTATAGACCATTTCGCCGTGATAATTGCCCTTGCCGCCGAGTTGCCCCATGCTGGGTAGGGAGAGCAGATCATTTTCGAGCGAGGCCATGCGAAGGAGCATATCGCGGTGTGTGTCCCATTTATCGTCGCCGTATTGGGTGGCTTCGTATTGTGCGATGCCTTCGGCAAAACCCGAACTGACGGCGAGGTGATACAGGCCAAGCGTGAAGCTGAAATCGGGATTTTCATTGGCGCGCGAGGCGTTGATTATGCCAATTTGGAATGGCAGGCCCTTATAGGCGGCTTTCAGTGTTACGATGTGGGTGAGTTCGTGGACAAAAACATTGCGTACCCAGTCGCTGGTGCCGCGGATTTCCCAGTCGATGGGGTTGGTCCAAAAGTGGATGTAATTGGCGCTGTACACAGCAAAGGCATTGCCCAAATAATCCGCTTGATCGTCAACGACGACGTGGATGGGTGCAATGCGATCGACAAAGGTGGGGTAATGGCGCATGAGATTTGATAGAACCTCATCGCAGAAATCGGCAATGTGACGGGCGGTTTTTTCGGCTGTAGAGAAGTAGATATTGAAATATCTGGTGCGGATCATTTGAGCGCCAGCCGTACGCAGCCCCAAAAGCGATGGAAAAAAGCCGTCGGCTGTTTCGGGTTTCCAATAGGTATAGCTTTTTTGATCGGGAGAAGGACGGTTCAGCGGGGTATTGGCGAGGTCAACCCCAATGGCTTTGGCGGGACCTAAAGAGGGGGGCTGTGCCAGGGCGGCATGGGGTATGGGGCCGATGAGACACAGCAACGTTAATATTCTTAAGACCTTCACTTATGACTCCTTAAAATAATGGGTGGTTAGATACGCAGGTTCGGCACCGGCGTATTAATTGTGTCGCAAGATACAGGCCACGCTGTGGCCGGGTTCTATGTCTAAGAGTGCTGGTTTGTGGTGGGCGCAGTCCGGCGTTGCTTCGGGACAGCGCGGATGAAATGCACAGCCGGAAGGTACGTTGACCGGGCTGGGCACATCGCCTGTTAAAATCGTGCGCGATCCCCTGACGCGCGGGTCGGGTATGGGGATTGATGAGAGCAATGCGCGCGTATAGGGATGCTGCGGATTGTCGTAGAGTTCCTGGCTTTCGGCCAGTTCGACAATTTTGCCCAGGTACATGACTGCCACGCGGTTGGAGATGTGTTTAATCACGCTCAAGTCGTGTGCGATAAAGAGATAGGCGAGGCCAAACTGAGCCTGTAAATCCTGGAGCAAGTTTACAATTTGTGCCTGAATCGATACGTCGAGTGCAGATACGGGTTCGTCCGCGATGATGAATTGCGGTTTTACGGCCAATGCGCGGGCAATGCCAATGCGCTGTCGCTGTCCGCCGGAAAATTCGTGCGGATATCGGCGTGCGACATCGGGAGATAAGCCCACGGTGTTGAGCAGGTCGGCGACCCGATCTTTTGTTTTGTCGCCGTGGATTTTCAGGGGTTCCGAGAGGATGCCGCCGATGGTGAGGCGGGGGTTTAGCGATCCGTAAGGGTCCTGAAAGATGATTTGCATGTGCCGGCGCAGTGTTCGCAGTTGTTTTTTTCCCAGAGAGAGAATGTCGGTATTTTTGAATCGTACGGTGCCCGATGTCGCATCAATAAGGCGCAATATGGCGCGTCCAGTGGTCGTTTTTCCGCATCCCGATTCGCCGACCAGGCCGAGGGTTTCGCCTGGAGAGATATCGAAGCTCACGTCATCTACGGCTTTGACATGCCCGGCATCGCGTCCCCAAAGTCCCTGAGAAATGGGGTAATATTTTTTTAGATTTTGAACTTGTAGAAGCATGGGATCCATTGTTCGGTAGGTGCGGGTTTCGAGCGTTGTACAACTGCGATAGCAGTTCAACCCGCGCCTACATTACGCCATCCAGCAGGCGGTCTGGTGATCGCCGTCAATTGTTTGCAGTTGCGGTGTGGTTTCTCGACAAATTGAATCGACCTTTTCACATCGGTCTGCAAATCGACATCCCGATGGGAATTGCGTGGCTTCGGGTACAGTGCCCGGAATGGTTTTGAGACGCTTGTTCGCGATATCCAGACGGGGTACTGATGCGAGTAATCCTTGCGTATAAGGATGCCTGGGGTTGTGAAAGATCGCGTCTGCTGAACCGGTTTCTACAATTTTGCCTGCGTACATGACCGCGACCTGATCGGCGGCCTCGGCAATAATACCCAAATCGTGGGTGATGAGCAGGACGGCCATGCCGAGTTGTTGTTGTAAATCGCGCAATAGGTCCAGGATTTGCGCCTGTATGGTGACATCGAGTGCTGTTGTGGGTTCGTCCGCAATCAGCACTTTGGGATTGCACGAGAGGGCCATGGCGATCATTACGCGCTGGCGTTGTCCGCCCGACAATTGGTGCGGGTATTCGTTTGCGCGTTGCTCGGGATCGGGAAGGCCCACGAGGTGAAGCATTTCAACTGTTTTTTTTCGCGCTTCTGTTTTTTCTAATCCCTGATGCCGCCTCACGGCCTCGTCAATTTGGAACCCACAGGTGTAAACCGGGTTGAGGCTGGTCATGGGTTCCTGAAATATCATGGCAATGTCATTGCCGCGTATGTCGCGCATTTCGGTATCGGAAAGGGATACCAGGTCTCGGTCCTGAAAAAAAATATGCCCACCTTCAATGCGGCCAGGATGAGGTACCAATCGCATGATTGACAGCGAAGAGACACTTTTTCCGCACCCCGATTCACCAACAAGGCCATAAGTTTCGCCCTTGTTGAGTGTGAATGATACACCATCTACCGCCCTCGCTGTTCCGCTGTCTGTGTGAAAATGCGTTTGGAGGTTGTCAACTGTCAGCACAGAATTGGGCATGTACGATTTTTCTTTGGACTTCTATATGGGTTTGAACGTTCCCGTTTTTTTGGGAGATGCGCGAATGGATACGCGCTTCTCGCCAAATTAAAAATAAGGCAATGGGAGCACGAGCCAGTCTTCGAGTAGGAACCCGACGCGGCCAATCAGCAGTGAAAGACGCGCCATGATGGTGTAGCCAAATGATGCGCCAAACGAGATCATGAGGAACCAGATACCAATTTTGGATGCCACCCCAACGGGACCGGTGTGTTCGACAGAGTAAAAGAAATACACGAGTACCGTAACCACGCCGACCAGAATAATGAGCAGATCGAGACCTTCCCAGGTGGCTGTTATAGGCCGCATGGACGGTTCCAGTTGAGCCAAAACATTGGCCGCAATGGTGCGTGGAATAGCCAGCCCAGCCCCGAGACCGACCACAAATGCAAATGCGATACGGCTGAGCCAACTGAATTTTGCTGAGGAGAGTTGGGTCAGCATAAAGAGGCCGAGCAATGAGGGCACGATGAGCCACAAATTGCTCATGCTTTCGCTGTCGAGTTCAGAAAATGGAATTACGACGTCGGCTAAAAGCACGGTGTACCAGACCTGGGTGAGGGTATACGCAGCTGCGACCCCCACATAGAGGTTTTCGGCAAATTTGAAGAGGGGGTTGTCTTTATAGAGAAAGCTGTAAAGCGATAGGGTAATGCCAGCCGCGATAAATATGCCAAAGCCAGTCCAATCCGCAGAGAGACTGCCAGAGCCGAAGAGATAAATATTGATGGCGACAAAGACGACGAAAAAAACAATAAAAAATATCTGATCGCGGCTCATTGCGCCCCTCCTTTTTGCCGACCATAGAGGAAGTACATCACATTGCCCAGGATGATGAAGGCGATGATAATGAGATGCACAAAGGACTGAGCACCCATGCCTGCGATGGCTTTGCCCGATGTTTCAATCAGGGTCTCGTATTCAGCAGCACCGGCCAATCCACCCATCATGCCGTTCATTTGGCCCGACTGTAAATAGGGATATTGATCCGGTGCCATCACAGCGGTACAACCGAGGCCAAATTTGAATTTGTAGCGTTCTTGCCCAAATGGTATCCAGATACCATCTGGCGTGTTGCCCGCTGCCAGGCAGATCACATAGTCGAAGTTTGCCAGTCCATTTATGTTTTTGGTGATGGGTAATTCGGTTGTATTGCTGCCTTGCAGATCTTTTTGAAATGCATCGTGAAAGTTTCTGCCCATGTTGATGACCAGAGAACCGCCACCCGGTTTATAACCCAGATATGTGTAATCCTCGCCGTATTGTGCACCAAATTCTTTTGATGCTATATCAAATGCTTCTTGTGCAAGCCCCACAGCAGTTGGCCAGTGAGACATTCCAATAACTTTAACATTTTTGCGAAAACAGTGGCGCAAAACTGCAAGAGCCATGGGCTGTACTTCGGGCATAGACCCGGGGCCGTAGTCGAAGGATATGAGGATGGTGCCATTTTTTGCACTTACTTCTTCGATAGTGTCGTAAATCGCTTTCACATCTTCTGTGATGGGAATAGGCAATCGCACGGTAGCCAACGAAGGAATGATGACACCGAGCGCGACAAAGATGAAGATGATGCGGCGGTCAATCGTTAGCAAAAACTCTTTCATTCTTCACCTCCACCGAGATAGGAGCGTTCGACGCCAAAGATTATACGCAGTGATGTGGCGACTATGCCAAGACTGACGCCGAGCAAGATACCGCGTTTGGCTGCCAGATTTGGTACATCCATCATCCATTGGGCAATTTCGGGAAGCCCCTGGTAAATTGATGCGCCAATGGGTACGCGGCCAATCATCACGATGATGGCGGATATGAGCAGGATGGCCGCTTCAGGGGTACGGGCGCGAAAGGTGCGATAGGCAGCAGATGCGATAAAAAACGCGAGGATGGAGAACATGGTGGCATCGGCTGGTACCTGGACGTATTTATACATCCAGTCAAAAGGACCTGAATTGAGTACCTGTGGCTCGAAAGGACCTATACCGTCATTGTAGATTGCAAAGAGAGTTGTGATCACAAAACCCACGAATACGAGGAAACTATATCCCCAGGCGGCTTGCTGGCGCCGCACGCGGCTCCAGTGCAATCGCATCAAGCTGTAGATTCCCAATACCAGAGCAAAGGCCGCGACAATTCGATCCCAGGTGGCCAATTCTTGTTCGAGACTTTGGGCACCGCTGTGTGGGATATAGAAAACGAGAATGCCAATCATACCCACTACAAAGGCGATGATCAGCGGAAGTGTGCGTCGCAAAAAAAGCATGAAATAACCCCCTGCTAATATGCCGTAAAAATATGCGTGAGAGTTTGATTTCCGAGTATCGTCGTAAGGATGGTGCCCAAAATCATGACGATTAAGAGGACAGCTTTGCCGATGTCCTGTCCTTTGAGACTACCCAGCAGTTTGGGTTCTCGGGAGAGATACGCGCTCGCTGCATAGAGTTCTTCGCCCATGAGCGTATAGTCGCAGGTGGTAATAAAAAAGGGCAATTGAGTGTAGGAGTCCGTGCCTGCAATTTGGATCGCACCTGTGGAAGCACCGGTTTCTGCCAGTAAGAGCGATTCGGCGTAGAAGTAACCCATCATGATATTGGTGGCTGGTCTGTCGCGCACCATCATGCCGTCGAGGGCCGCGGCATAACTGAATTGCTCGGTGGCGACCATAAAGACCGAGTTTTCAGAGTAGGCATCGGGACGGCCTGCATTGAGATAGGATTCTTTGACAACCTCCTGGCTCACGGCCATGACAACAGGGTCTTGATTGGCCACACGCAATTCGGTATTAAATTCGGCGGTGCGTTGGGCCACGCGCGCGAGAACATTGATTGCTGCAATGGTAGAAACACTGCCCATGGGATGCAATCCATGGATAAAAAGCACGGGTTTGCCCATTTCTGTGGCGCGACCGAGGGCTTCGTCGAGGGCTTCGAGGCCGGCGATGCGCCGGATGAAGAGTTCGCGTTTTTGCGCGAGAAAAATGCCACCTAAAATAATGAGGGAGAAGATCGTGCCGAGAACGAAGTTGTTGGTTTTAAGGGTGTTAAAAAAATTCTCATAAGCCTCTGTGCTTGCGATTGCCGAGGGAAATACTTCATCATAAGGGAGTTGGGCGATGACCTGTACATAATAGGTTTTACCATTTTCGATAGCGATTTTTTTCGATGGATCGACGGGATCGTCATATTCGGCGATTTTGGCAAAGTGCATTTGAGATGTTTCTGTGCCATGTCCAAAAGTTCCTGGATCGCTGGATTGCAGGTTGCCCGATGGGTCGATACTGGCTGCGGGGTGAAAAGGACCGGTTTCCGATTCGCTAACGGCAATTTTGTACATTGTCCCGTCGGGGAGTTCTGCGCGGTTCCACACAACAGTAATGCTGCCGCCCGAGTCGTTAGGGGTGTCTTCAGCTTTGACACCGGTGGGTTGTTGTGCATACAACTGTGCCGCGCAAAGCACGAGTATGATGCAACACAAGAAATATCTCATACGCAATCTCCCGATGGGGTCGTTTACTCTTCGATGAGTTCGACGTTGGCGCGCGGGACAATGGCGCGGTCACCATTGTCAAATTCTACTTCGAGTACGCGCACATGGGTTTCAGATTCGACTGTTTGCAATTCGGGTGGCAGGGCAGTGACTTTGCCCACATGACCAAAATGGGGCGCGCGAATGACGCGCAAGAGCGCCCCTTCGATGAGGCCTGGATGATCGGATTTCTCGGCTTGTTCGCCGATGCTGGATGCTGGAATGATGATTTCGGGACGCAAAACCCCGGCGCGGATCTGGGTGGCTCCAGAGATCGAGGCTTCTTTGCCATTGTTTTCGCTCAGGATGTCAAAGGTTTTGCGCGCCATTGCGATGGGGCCAAAGCCTTCGGTGACTATGACGGTGAGGCCAATATTCTCGGTGCCGGTGATGGCTACGCCGAGGTCGTAACCGAGCAGGTCGCGCAAATCGGAATCGCGTATGCCGCCCCCAATGATGCCAACGGCGTTGCTTTCCCGCGCTTTATTGATCACGTCGAGGGTGAGCAAATTGCCGCCTACGACGATTTTATCCGCGCACGAGTCGTCGATTTGATCGGGGGTTAAAATTTGATCTGGTTCTTTGGAGATGACGTGCAGAGGTCCCCAGGTCTCACCGCCTACGCCAAAGATGCCCTGTACAAAAGCACCTGTGGTTTCGACAATGACGCCTTCTCCGGGCAGGATTTCAACGACGTTGCCATCTATGTATGCCTGCACCTGAACGGGGCGCGGGGGCGCGCGAAAGATGACTTGTCCGGTGATTTTGGAGATGTTTTCGAGGGTGCCACTAATGGGTGCTTTTACGGTGGTTTTGAACCATTTGATGAAGGGGCGAGTTTCCGCAATGGGTTCGCCGGCTTCGACGGGGTCGCCTTCGCTTTTGAGCATGTAATTGGGCAATTCTTCCGGTGTGCAACTCAAGATATTGACGAGATTGAGGGTGGTGACGTTGCCGGGCAGGTGCGTGTGGGCAACGACTTGATCGCGCGTCACGCTATCGCCTTGTGATACGACAACCTCACCTTTGAGGGGGAGTTGGCGCTGGCGTTGAAGAAGGGTCTGCGGGGTAACGCGAAGACCGGGTGTATATGCGTGTGCCATAGAGTAATACCTGAGGTTACGAATAACGAAATATACAATGCGTGGGTTACTTTACAAGAGAAATAAATCAAATATTTTGAAGATCAGGCCTTGCTCTTTCACTTACCGGGGATAGAGATCGAGAACCTCGCTCCACCGGCTTATTTGATCGGTGCGTTGGGGTCGATTTTCGGCAAATACAATGGGGCGACCGCGTCCGTCGAGTATCAGCCCGGCGGTGCCCCCTTTGACTGTGGCGTTTAGTTCTCGACCCTGTCCGGCACCTGCGTCTGTGTTGCGCTCGGGCTTTAAGGTGATGTGTGCTTCCTGATCTGCTTCGAGCGGGAAGTGTAGAAGATCGCCAATATTCAGGGTACCAGATTGGGTTCCGTCGGGAAGGCCGATTTCGTATTGTGCACAGAGTGCGCCTATTTTGCCCTGGGCGATAGGTGCGATACACGTGCCGAGGTAAATGAGGCAGTCGCGTTCAAAAACCTGAGTGGCAGCAATTTCGTTAACCGATGAGAGCACGCCGAGGTGTGGCATCATAAAGATGCTGTCAACAGCCAGGCGCGTGATGCCTTCGGGCTGGAAGGCGTCGATGAGCATAGCGGCTGTTTGCATTCGACGCGGGGCGTGAGATAAAACGCCGCCGCTTCCGACGAGGAGGTCGAGGTCGCGCATTTTGATGAGGCTTTCGCCGCCTGCGGACTGGTCAAATACATCGGACAGGGTGCGTTCGGCCTGTACGCCTTTGAGACCTACGGCGAGTGCGCGGTGTTGGACAAAGGCCAGGCGCAGGGCCTCGCGGGCAATGGCCTGTTCGACCTGGAGTTCTTCGAGCATTTGCGGAATTGTAGTGGGACGGATCATTTTATTTTTGATGCGGTCGCGCAGGTCGGCTTCGTCGATTTTGAAAGGCACCCAGCGCATGACATCGTCGAGGCCCGCTTCGGCGAGTACGTTGGATACGCTGTAAGACATGCCGAGGTTGGCAGATACCGTGCGGTTGAAGATATCGTCGAAGACGCTGAATACGTCGGTGGTAGCGCCGCCTATATCAACGCCCACGACATTGATATTTTGTTGTTTGGATACGGTTTGCATCATGAGGCCAACAGCGCCGGGCGTGGGCATGATGGGCGCTCCTGTCCAGGAGATGAGTTTTCGATAGCCGGGGGCTTGTGCCATGACGTGTTCGAGAAAGAGGTCATGGATCACGTGGCGGGCAGGTCCGAGATTTTCTGCTTCGAGCGTGGGGCGGATGTTTTCCGAGATGGTGAGGGCTGTTTTGTCGCCCAGGGTGCGTTCAATCTCCTGTGCGGCATCTTTGTTTCCGGCGTAAATGACGGGGAGTTGATATCCCGAGCCAAATCGCGGTTTGGGGTCGGCTGCCGAGATAAATTCGGCCAGTTCGACGACGTGCGAAATGGTGCCGCCATCTGTGCCGCCCGAAAGGAGCACCATATCGGGGCGCAACTGGCGAATGCGTTCGATTTTTTCATGAGGGAGTCGCCCATCGTTAGACGCGAGAATGTCCATGACAATTGCACCTGCGCCGAGCGCGCAACGCTGCGCGCTTTCGCCGGTCATGGCCTGAATGACGCCGCCAACCATCATTTGCAGGCCGCCGCCTGCGCTGCTGGTGGAAATATAGATGTCAACTCCGCGATGATCTTCTGCGGGTGTGATGATGGTTTCGCCGTCGAGAATTTGCCTGCCGGAGAGTTCTTCGACTTCTTGAATAGCATTGAGTACGCCGCGCGTGACGTCTTCATAGGGGGCTTCAACTGTGGTTGGTGCTTCGCCTCGATAGGTCTGGCGATAGATATCGTCCTTTTTTTCAATCAGGATGGCTTTGGTCGTGGTGCTGCCGCAATCGGTAGCGATTATGACATCGAGTTTATCCATGGTTTTTGTTTTCCAGGGCTTCAATGTGGCGAATGAGGCAGGGAATGCTTTCTCGCTTTTCCAGAAAGCGCGTAAAGCGATCAAACTCAGCTGTTGAGGAAAAGATGATAGATACGAAGGGCGATAAAAAAGTCAAAAGTTGGCTGCCAATATAGTTAAAGGGTCGCCCGGTTTCAAGTAACATAATAGCTGGTGCTGTGAGTCTGCGTCTCACGATGAAGGCGGCGGCTTTTTCGGCGAGAACTTCATCGTCTTCAGTGATAGCACTTTCGGGTGGAGAGACGGCAAAGGCATGGGCGCAATAATTCTTAAGCCGGGTCAATATCGATGTGTTTTTGGACGACATGGTAGATCTCAGTGGGGTTTTTCGAGCGCAGGAATTGACCTCGAAAGGTGTCGAGGCGATGCGGTTTGACAAAAGGACTTAAGAAGATGCCGTCGGGATGGATTGCGGCGCGGCGAAAATTTGTCCACAAATACTGCCTGCGCGTACCGATATGTGAAATGGTAAAACCTCGATCGTCGAGGGCATAGCGCGTTATGAAAAAATAACGGGACATCGCCGCGGTGAGCAATACGAGTGAAAGAAAGGCGAAGGTGATGCTCTGAAAGCTCACGCCGACAATAAGCGCGACGCTCAGGATGATGAGCACGAGTAAAAAAGATTTTGCCAAAGGCTCTTCGCGCAGGGGATGTGAGGTCCAGATCTTTGAAGAGTCAATATTTGTCGTTCCATTCATGCGTTGCGTATTTCTCGGCGATGAGGCGTTGGGTTTCGGCGATTTCGGTTTTGCTGAGTGTGGCTTCAATAAGTTGGATGTTAAAGGTATTTTGAATGCCTTGCCGGATGGCTGTGGCCGCCGTATCGAAATCGATGGGGGATGCGAGGACTTCAGAGAGCGAGGTGGTGTGGCGGTCGAGTTCGCGTGCAAAACGCTTTTTCAGGCCGGGTTTGTCGCTGGGCAGCAGTTCGGCGATTTGTTTGTGCTCTGGACCAAGCAGGAGAGATCCGTGTTGCAAAAGCATTGTGCCGATGCGCTGTTGCGCACTGCCGATGAGTTTCCGACCTTTGAATGTGATTTCGTATTGTGCTGTGCTGGTAAAACAGGGCGAGGTGAGTTCTTTGCCGCGCGGTGAGGGCTGTGTTTGGCGGCGGGATTCAAAGGTCGCATCAACACCGAGCGCGCGAATACCCGCCAAAAGGCCCTCGCTGATTTTGCGATAGGCTTCGTTGATATCGCCTCCCATCACGGGGTTATCGGCAGGACAGACAACGCTATAAGTCAGTTCGTTCCAGTGCAAGACAGCGCGGCCACCGGTGGGACGACGGACAATGTCGATACCGCGCTCGCGAACTTTTTGGGCATCGACTTCGCGGCTGATGCGCTGTGCATATCCAAAGGAGACTGCGGGCGGTTGCCACCCATAAACGCGAAATGCAGGCCGAGCACCTGTTGAACGCACGAGGGCTTCATCTACTGCCATATTAAAAAAGGCGTTTCCATGTTGGGTATTCAGGAAACGCCATGTGGGGGGATCGCATTGTGTCACGGTTAGTGTAGGCCCAGATGTCTGAGCGCGTCTTTTGCGGCCATCTGTTGGGCTTCTTTTTTGCTGCGCCCCTGTCCTTCGCCCAATCGATCGCCCTGGAGGGTTACTTCAATAAAGAAAATTTTTCGGTGATCTGGGCCTTCTTCGGATATGGGCTGATATCGCGGATGGCCCTTGCCTGTACTCTGTGTGTGTTCGAGAAGCAGGCTTTTGAAGTTGAGATAGTTACCATCAGAGAGGATTTCGTCAACATTGGTTAGAATTGCGCGTTCGACAAATGAGCGGGCAGCTTCAAGCCCGCCGTCGAGGTAAATCGCACCTAAGAGCGCTTCAAAAGCATCGCCGATAATCGAGGTGCGTTGGCGCCCGCCAGATGAGATTTCTTCTTTGCTCAAATAGAGATATTCTCCGAGCTGGATCTTGCGGCCTTTTTCGGCCAGGACCACCTTGCTGACGAGCAGAGACTTAATCTGCGTGAGTTCGCCTTCTCTTTTATTTTTAAACCGATTGTAGAGATATTCTGTCACAATGAGATCGAGCACGGCATCGCCCAAAAATTCCAGGCGTTCGTTGGAAGCAATGCTGCCTTCTTGAGTTACGTAAACATGAGATCGATGTTTAAGGGCTTGTTCGAGCAAAGCGGTATTGGAAAAGGTATAACCGAGTTTGCGTTGAAGCTCTTCTTGAGAACGCACTCTGACGCCTGCGGACCAGCGTCTGATCGTTTGTAAGACGGTTCCGAGTCGGATAAGACCGCCCCCTCTCAATTCGCGTAACATATATGGTCTCGTTAATTGCGAAACTTACGCAGGATGAGGACTGCGTTGTGACCGCCAAAGCCAAAGGAGTTGCTGATGGCTATTTCAACGGGTATTTCCCGGGCTTCGTTGGGGACATAATCGAGGTCGCATTCTGGATCGGGTGTTTCATAGTTGATCGTAGGCGGTATTACATTGTGGTAAATCGCCAGGGTTGCTGCGATGGTTTCAATCGCCCCCGAAGCTCCCAGAAGATGTCCGGTCATGGATTTTGTGGAACTGACGGCGAGCTTTTTGGCATAGTCGCCAAATACGGATTTGATGGCGGCTGTTTCTGCTGGATCGCCTACGGGTGTTGATGTGCCGTGTGCGTTGATGTAAGACACGTCTTCCGGATTGATCTGTGCCTGTAGCATAGCGCGGCACATGGCACGGGCACCTCCCTCGCCACCAGGTGCCATACCGGTAATGTGATAGGCATCGCCAGTGTAACCGGTCCCTACCACTTCGGCATAAATAGTGGCACCTCGTTGTGTTGCGTGTTCGAGTTCTTCCAGGACAAGCCCGCCAGCACCTTCGCCAATTACAAATCCATCTCGGTCTGCGTCAAAGGGACGGCTGGCTTGCGTTGGGGCGTCGTTGCGCGTTGAAAGCGTCCGAGCCGAGGCAAATCCACCGACTGACATCGGGGTAATGGCGGCTTCTGCCCCCCCTGTGATCATGACATCGGCTTCGTCGTCCCAAATCTCGCGGGCTGCGTTGCCAATGGCATGGGCTGCCGAAGCGCAAGCTGTAACAGTGGTATAATTGGGACCTTTGGCACCGAGGTGAATGGATACTTGACCTGCGGACATATCGGGGATCATCATGGGCACAAAAAGCGGACTGATGCGTCTTGGACCATCTTTGCGATAGGCTTCGTGCTGATCCTCAAAGGTTTGGATACCGCCAATGCCCGAGCCAAATACAACCCCGATGCGTTCGGCCTGTTCATTACTGATATCGAGGCCTGCATTTTCTACGGCCTGAACAGATGATGCAATGGCATATTGGGTAAAGAGATCCATGCGCCGCTGGCTTCGACGGTCAATGCCAAAGTGCGCTGGATCAAAGTTTTTGATTTCGGCAGCAAATTGCACGCGGAAATCGGTGGCGTCAAATTTTGTTATGGGGCCAACACCTGTTTGTCCGTTGCACAATGCTTCCCAATAGCTTTCTGTGGTATTGCCATTGGGGGCAAGTGCGCCCATGCCGGTGATGACCACTCTGCGTTGTCTGTTCACTAAATGACCTCCTGGAGACTTGAGATTTGTTTCTGTCTCCAGCCTCCAGTTCCCGAATTAATCCAGACGTTCGTCTAAGTATCCGATGGCATCGCCAACTGTTTCGAGCTTCTCGGCGTCTTCGTCGGAGATTTCCATGTCAAATTCTTCTTCAAAAGCCATGACCAGTTCGACTGTGTCGAGCGAGTCTGCGCCCAGATCGTCAATAAAATGGGCGTCGGCATTGACGCTATCGGCATCGACGCCGAGTTGGTCAACGATCAGGTCTGTAACTTTTTGTTGAATGTCATCGGTCATGTGAAGCCCTCCGTGTGTAGTGTGTAGTGATTATTTACATCACCATTCCGCCATCGACAACGAGAACCTGTCCGGTAATATAGGCTGCGTCGTCAGAGGCGAGAAAGGCTGCGGCAGCGGCGACATCTTCGGAGCTGCCGAGTTTGCCCAGTGGAATCTGCGCGATTAATTGTTCTTGTATTTTAGGGTTGAGTTTGGCGGTCATATCCGTTGGAATAAATCCGGGCGCAATGGCGTTGGCCGTAATATTGCGGCTGGCTAATTCTCTGGCTACCGATTTGGTCAGGCCAATAAGGCCCGATTTGGACGCGGCGTAATTGATCTGCCCGGCATTGCCCATGAGACCCACGACCGATGAGACATTGATAATGCGACCGGTTCGCGCTCTCATCATGGGCCGGGTGACGGCTTTGATACAATGGTACGCACCTTTGAGATTGACGTCAAGGACAGCATCCCACTCGTCTTCTTTCATACGCATCAGCAAATTGTCGCGGGCGATACCCGCATTGTTGACGAGTATATCAATTTTGCCCCAGGTGTCGAGGACTGTCGTGACAAGGGCTTCAACTGATTCGGCATTGGATACATCGGTTTGTCGTGCTATTGCCTCTCGGCCTTGTGCGCGGATTTTTTCGACCACGGCTTCTGCGGCTTCTGTGCTTTGGCTGGCACATACTGCGACGTTGGCCCCTTCGCGCGCAAGGCGCAGGGCAATGGCCTCGCCAATGCCGCGAGACCCGCCTGTTACGAGAGCTGTTTTATCTGTAAGTCGGTTCATGAGTAATTGTCAGTTAAAGGCTCTAAAGTTGTTCAATAGCTTCCAATGTACCGGCTTCACGGACTAAAATATTGCGGTCAATTCGGCGCATGAGACCCTTGATTACATTGCCTGGTCCCACTTCGAGGGCTTCGGTCATGCCTTCTGCTATGAGCCGTTGCATGGATTCGGTCCAGCGAACAGGCGAAATAACTTGCTCGATCAACAGGTCTTTGAGCAGGTCTGGATCGCGTGTGGGTTCAGCCGTGACATTGGGGATCACGGGAATTTGCGCCCGGGTAAATGGCACATCGTCGAGTATATCGGTCAGTGCTGTTACGGCTGGTTGCATCAAGGCCGAGTGAAATGCGCCGCCCACGGGCAAGAGCACGGCGCGTTTGGCTCCCAGTGCTTTGGCTTTTTCGAGTGCTTCGTCAACGGCGTTTTCCTCGCCGGATAGGACCACTTGCCCCGGGCAATTGAAATTGGCTGTTGTGACATGACCCGAAGAACTGAGGTCATCGCAAAGCTGAATCATCACGTCGTCGTTGAGGCCGAGCACAGCAGCCATGGTGCCCGGTCGAATTTTTCCCGCGACTTGCATGGCATGTCCGCGAACGCTGACGACTCGAAAGCCATCTTCGACGCGCATAACACCTGCCGCAACGAGCGCGGCCAGTTCTCCGACACTGTGTCCTGCCACGAGGTCGGGATGCAGTCCCCGGCTTTTGAGTATTTCAAGGGCGGCAATGCTGTGGGCAAAAATTGCCGGTTGTGTGACTGCGGTTTGTTTGAGTGACTCGGCAGGACCGTTGAAGCAGAATGATTTGATGTCTATGTCGAGCACATCGTCGGCAAGATCAAAAATTTTGTGCGCTTCTGGTGCGCTTCTGTACAGGTCGTATCCCATGCCGACAAATTGGGAACCTTGCCCTGGAAATAGGAAAGTTTTTTTTTCCATCTAATAAGCCCAGGTTAGCAGGGTGCTGCCCCAGGTATAACCCGCACCGGCACTGGCAAGCAGCACATTGTCACCGCGATTGAGGCGGCTCTGTTCGGCTGCTTCAGACAGTCCAATGGGAATGGTAGCAGCCGAGGTGTTGGCATAGCGGTCGATATTGACCACAACGCGATCTTCGGGTATATCTGTGCGTTTAACACATGCGTCAATGATGCGTTTGTTGGCCTGATGCGGCACAAAAAGCGCGATGTCTTTGCCGACAAGGCCGTTGCGTTCGAGAATTTGAGCGGAAACTTCGGCCATTTTGGGAACTGCAAATTTGAAAACTTCGCGACCATCTTGATAAATATAGTGCATTTTTTTTTCAACGGTTTCACGAGAGGCGGGAAGCAGACTGCCGCCCGCGGGTTGTCGCAGATATTTTACGCCGCTGCCATCAGAATAGAGGATAAAGTCTTTAAGCCCCAAACCGGGTTCGCCGGGTTCGAGTAAAACGGCACCCGCGCCATCGCCAAAGAGCACACAGGTGTCGCGATCGGTGTAGTCTGTGATGCTGCTCATTTTGTCGGCTCCAATGACGACTACGCGTTTGTGTGCGCCCGTTTCAATGAATTGCCCCCCCACCATCAGTGCATATAAAAAGCCGCTACAGGCTGCTGACAGATCAAAAGCCCAGGCATTTGTGGCACCAATTTGGTCCTGTACCAGACAGGCTGATGACGGAAATACCATGTCGGGCGTGATGGTCGCAACGATGATCAGGTCGATATCTCTGGCATCGAGGCCTTTGTTGTGCAGAATGGATTCCAGAGATTTTAGGGCCATAAAAGATGTGCCCAATCCCTCGTCGAGGATGCGGCGTTCTCTGATGCCGGTGCGAGATGTGATCCACTCGTCGGATGTATCGACCATTTTTTCGAGGTCGGTATTGGTCAGCTTTTGTTCTGGGACGTAGTGCCCAACCCCGGTGATGGTGGCTGTAAGGGGGTACATGATAATTACTCTGCTCCTCAAAGTATGCGCGACGTTAGACCAAAATTAGAAGCCATCGGTTTCAACCACTTCGCGCCCATTGTAATAACCGCAATTTCCACAGACCCGATGGGGTATTTTTTGTTGCCCGCAGTTGGGGCACTCGTTAAAGGTGGGTTGGCGCAGCTTCCAATTGGCACGGCGTTTGCCAGTGCGGGAATTTGAACTTTTTCGTTTGGGGTTGGCCATGGTTGTATTCCTTTTTGATTGTTGCTTCGTTTACTGTTCGTTTTCTTTGAGTGCGCGGAGAGCATCCCAGCGCGGGTCGTGGGTCTTTTCACGCTCGTATTCCAGCAATTCCTGGGGGTCTTGCTCGTAGCGCTCACAAGGACCAGAAGGCAATGCAGCGCAGGTTGGAATCATGGGTAGTTCGAGCAAAATATAATCTTTTACGTCATTGCCCAGGTCTATTTCACCGGGTTCTTCATTGAGCCAGATCAACATTTCGTCATCGTCATCATTCATCTGGTCGGGACGACCTTTTTGAAAGACGAATGTGTATGAGACTGCGATGGGAAATTCAATGGGTTCCAGACACCGCGCACATTCGGGGCGCACCAGACAGTTGGTTTGCCCTTTGGCAGAGAGCGAGTCGCCAAATTTGTACACGACGAGACGGGTGTTTATGGCACCTGCAAATTGGGTGTCTTCCTCGGTAATGTGCAGGTCGGCTGGCGTTTCTTCAAACGCGAATTCGGTTTCGCCTTCCCGTAAATCTCTCAGGTCGATTTTCATAAGGTCTTTATCCGAAAAAGAAAGCCACTTCTCTGGCCGCGTTTTCCAGTGAATCTGAGGCGTGTACGGCATTGTTTTGAATATCGGTCGCAAAATCTTTGCGAATGGTGCCTTCTGCGGCTTCTTCGGGGTTGGTGCTGCCAATGGCTTCGCGCAAAAATGCGACGGCGTTGTGTCGAACGAGTGCCATGGGCACACAGGGGCCAGAGGTCATAAATTCGAGCAGGTCGTTGTAAAAAGGCCGTTGGCGATGTACTGCATAAAACTCGGCGGCCTGTTTGCGCGAGAGACGAACCATTTTCAGGTTTACAATTCGAAATTTTTTTTCTTCGAGACGGCGAATAATTTCACCAATTACATTTTGTGCAACAGCGTCGGGTTTGACGATGAGCAAGGTGCGTTCCATGCATAAAATTCCGTGTGGAGAAATATGACTTATATCAGTGTGAAGATGGACAAGATAGGAGTTGATCTTTTTTTTGTCAACCTCATTTTTGATAAGGATTTGCGCTTGTGAACTGCCCGAGAAAGGGGTTGACACAAGTCCAATGTACGTCTTTAATTAGGGCACTTTGAGGAGGTACTTTTTCGCGCTGTTGCGTTTTAATTTTTTGGATGCCGGGGTTTTTTTATGAGTGTTGTTATTCCATTTTTGAACCACAAGGTTCTTTTTGTGACGGGTGCAACTGGTTTTCTGGCCAAGGGATTGGTGGGAAAAATCCTTTGCCATGCGCCAGATGTTGGGCGCATTTATCTCATGGTGCGACCTCAAAGGCGGGGAGGGGGCAAGCCCATTAGTGCTGAAGACCGACTGCAAAGAGAGATTTTGCAATCCAGTGCCTTTGCGCGATTGCGTGCGGAACTCGGGGATCGTTTTGATGCTGTGATGCTCGAAAAAGTCATTGCCGTGCCGAGCGATTTGACACAAGATCACCTCGGCATGGACGCCGAGACATATACGCGGTTGACCCGTGAAGTCGATATTGTGATAAACAGCGCGGCCAATGTGGTTTTTGACGCGCCACTGGATATGGCTCTGGCGCAAAATACGCTTGGGGCCAGGCGCGTTGTCGAATTTGCCAAAGCGTGTCGAGATGCTGTACTCGTGCATGTTTCAACGGCTTATGTCAATGGAAGGCAAAAGAGGGTCATTTCTGAAGACGCGCCCGTGCCCGACCAAACGGTGGCACAACAGATGGGAAATGGTCGCGCGCCCGATTATAGTCTGGATTCGGAGATTGAAGATATTCTGGCGTACAGCCTCGAAGTAGAGGCGTCGTCGCGAAGCCCCGAGCGATTTGCGGAATTTACGCGGTTGCTCGACCGACAGGATCGTGGCAAGCGCGTTACAGCGCATCGGCGGGAACATCAGTTGGAGGCTTTGCGCCAGCGCTGGGTGCGGGAACGAATGGTTGCGCGCGGCATAAAGCGCGGGCGAGAGTTGGGCTGGCACGACAGTTATTCTTTTACCAAAGCCATGGGCGAGCAGATGGTTGCCAAGACCCGGGGCGATTTGCCAACCGTGATCGTGCGCCCTTCTATTATTGAGAGCAGTTTGTCCGATCCAGAACCGGGATGGCTGGAGGGACTAAAAGTGGCCGACCCACTTATTGTACACTACGGCAAAGGGCGTTTGACGGATTTTCCAGCGCGTCCAGAAGCGGTTTTAGACGTTATTCCAGTGGATATTATTATCAATGTGATTATCGGCGTTTTACCTTCTATCCGCGCAAATGCCGATTTGAAAGTTTATCATGTGACAACAAGTGCAAAGAATCCGGTGACAGTGGGTGAGGTCGTCCAGCATGTGTACGAGTATTTTGTGAACAATCCAATGCGCGATCGCGACGGCAAACCCATTGCGGTGACACCGTGGACCTATCCGACGCTGTCACAATTTCGTCGAAAGTTGCGCTATAAGTATCTATTGCCACTTAAAATTTTGCAGTGGGCACTGGATTGGGTGCCGATAGGCAATGTTTCAAAGCAAAAACGCCATTTGTCGATTTTGAATGCGACGCTGGAAAATACGCTAGCGCTTACCGATATTTACGGCTCTTATATTTCTCTGGATTGTGTGTTTCAAAATGACAATATGAATCGGCTATTTGACAGCATGGATGCAGAAGATAAAGAAATTTTTAATTGTGATGTTTCGCGCATAGATTGGCCCGTTTACGTAAAAGATATTCATATTCCCGGTTTGCAACGCCATGTGCTAAAGACAGGTGTTTGAAGATGTTGAATTTTTTTGTGCCGGTTTTCTCACACAAAGACACAAAGACGCAAAGGGTGCTGGGAACTGGGTGGCCTCTTACGTCTCACGTCTCACTTCTTACCGCTTATTATGACCTCACGCAATAAATCGGATACTCGCCCATTGCACGAAACACTGCTCGACGATTTGGAGCAGATGTTGGCTATTTATGACCAATCGGTTCAGCTTATGCTCGAAGCCGTGCGTCACGATGGCTATTTTGACGAGTTCGATCCAGAAGTGCTGATCTGGCCCAAAAGTAAGAGTGGGGCGATGGATATGGAGGCACTGCAATTTCGCGCTCAGCTTGTGGATGCGATTTTTCAGGGCCTGCCCGAGGTTCGCAATGAGCGTTTGGACGAGGCGTATCGTCCTTTTTCCGAGTTGCTTCCTCAATATCACACGGGCAGTCGAATTTATTTGCAACTCAGGCGACAATTTGTCGAGCGCGGGCGCGGGGATGCGAAAGATTTTTTGAAGTTGTATCAGTCTCTGTATTTGAAGGCTCTGGCACAGGCGGAGTTACACGCGCCCGAAGCCGTGGAAGAGGCGCTGGCTCAGGTGCATATTACACAGGTGCCAATGTCGCACGCCCGCGCTGTTGCAGAGGCTCTTGACAATGTGGAGGCGGATGAGGACGCGCACTGGGCCGAGGAGTACAGTTGTGAACGAGATGGCGAGCGGATTGAGGGATCTTTGCGCGATTTGCTGCAAGATGTGGCACAGCGCACGCTCAATTTGATCGCTGCGGGGGGGTTGCTGTCAACGCGGTATAATTATTTGACAAATTTTGGCTGGTTTGGTGTGTCGGTGTGGAAGGTTATTGTAGATGCGGAGGTGGCTTTGGCGCGGTTGCGCGACGATGTGGGTCTGGATGGAATAGATGATGATGTGTTGCACATCAAGGCACTGTTGATTGAATTTTTGCACGCGCATCAGGAGGATCCCACCAGGCTGCGCCCCCAGCTGTATTGGTATGGGCAGGAGTATAGTTATTTGACGCGGGATATGATTGATTTATCGGTTAAGCTGGTATGCGATGTGAACGCGCAAATCGATCGTGTTGGACAAAGTGTTTCGCGTATGGAAATTCCCGCTTTGCTCGCAGATGAGGTGCGGGGACGATTTTTGGAATATCCCGATGTCGGACGTCGGGGGCAATTTTCAAAGTTGCAGCGGGGAATGCGTTTTGCCCGGTGGATGGGGACTTCGCTCAAGATAGGACGTCAAAAAAAGAAATTGTTAGAAAAAGAAGCCGATCCCATCCGTCGCCGCGAAGCCGGATGGCGCACCTGGCTCGATTGGGGACGTCGCACGCTGGATATTTTTGATATTCGCGTTGATGTTTATATCGATCCCCATTTTGAAGCTGTTGTACGAGATTTGGGAGCCGATGCGGAAGATCGGCGTCTTATTTTTTTGCCAACGCATCAGAGTTTGTTTGATCATCCCGTTTTGTACAAAGTTTTGCAGTCTCGAGAATTTATGAATGCGATGGGATGGAAAAGACCCGAACCTTGTGTGATTCTGGCGCGTACTGGGCTGGCGCGCTCGGGTATTAAAATTGGGTCGAAACAGATCACGCAGTTCGGGATGACGTCTGAGGTTTTTGATCAGATTCTGGAAAATGTCGATGGGTATGTGATGCTCGAGCGTTCCCGTGCTGCGGGCCATACGACACAGCGCGTAGCACAGGCATTGACAGAGCGACCGGGCGTTATTTATCCCATGGCGACGACGGCGGCTTTTGCAGTTCAGCAATTTCCGCTTCAACACGGGGTATTTGCACAATTGCCCCAGGATGTGGTGATTGTGCCGATTGCGTACCGCGGCCTTCACGCGCTGTGGCCCAAGTGTCCCAAGGGCAATATCAATATCAATCCGGGGCAGGTCGATGTGTGGGTTTCGCCGCCGATGCTGGGGGAGACGACCTTACTGCCCAAAAGACGGTCTCTGCGGATTCAGTCCGAGGCTGCCGCGCTGTTTCAAGCGGTGCATATTGCGACGTTGTTGAATCCGGAAGAGTCGTGAATCAACGAATCAACGAATCAACGAATCAACGAATCAACGAATCAACAAAGCCGTCATTGCGGCATGGTGTTAGCCGCAATCCAGAGGTTTTGGGTGATTGGGCGGGGTTCGTCTATTCGTCTATTCGTCTATTCGCACTTTGTGAGGTATGTAATGAATGAACTGATGGTTGTCGCACTTTTACTGGTGCTGGTATTTTTGTTCGTTAGAGGGCGTCGCGTTTTTGCCAGTAAAGGCCGTTTTTCTGATGGAGCAGCAGAAGGCGAGCGGTTTGCTCACAAGTGGGGGTATGAGGATACGCGGTTTGAGTTTGACGATGACAGGACTGTGCAGATGACGGGAACGCGGTATCAGCTATGTGGCTATCGAATGCCGTATTTTTTGCCGTTTGTCGAAGAGGTGCTCGATGTACCGATCAGGCGCGAAGATATGGGGCAAGAGGTCGAGCATCGCGATTTGCCCGCGCCCGTGGCAAATAATGAATTTTTGAGGACGGTGCGCGAGGTGCTCAATGAAGATGGGGTTTCTCAGGAGGATATAGAGCGTCTGGTGCATAGCCACGGGCAGTTGAGTGTGGATGAGGTGTATCAAATTTTGTACCATCGACCTCCTGAACGCCTGGTGGATGTGGTGTTGTTCCCTGAGGAAGACGAGGATATTCAGGCTATTATTCAGCTTGCAAATGATCACAATGTGGCGCTGGTGCCCTATGGCGGCGGGACGAATGTGAGCGGTGCGCTCGCAATTCCGACTTCAGAGACGCGAATGGTCGCGTCGGTGGATATGCGTCGCATGGATCGCATTGTGCAGGTGGATGAAGAGAATTTTCAAGCGTGTGTACAGGCGGGTATTTCGGGCAAGCAATTGGAGATTGCGCTGAATGAACGGGGGTACACGTCGGGACACGATCCAGATAGTCTGGAGTTTTCAACTCTGGGGGGATGGATTGCGACCAATGCCAGCGGTATGAAAAAGAATCGGTATGGCAATATTGAGGATATTGTGATGGAGGCCACGCTGGTGACGCCAACCGGGGAGGTGGAGACGCGCCATGCGACGCCGCGCAATTCGACGGGTGTGCAACCCAGGTCGTTTTTGTTTGGGAGTGAGGGCAATTTGGGGATTATTACCCGGGCGACGATAAAGATCCACAAACAGCCCGAGGCACAGGCGTTTGGTTCGCTGGTATTTCCGTCATTTGAACGGGGTGTGAGTTACTTAAAGGCACTTCGGCAAACGGGGCAAGTTCCGGCGAGTATTCGGTTGGTGAATAATACTGAATTTCATCTTGGGCAGGCGCTGAAGCCCGAGGCGAAAGGGTTTAAGAAGCTCCAGCAGGATATTCTGCAACTTTTTTTGTTTAAGGTCAAGGGGTTTGACCCGAAGCAGTTGGTGGCGTGTACGATTGTGATGGAGGGCACAAAAGACGAGGTGCGGCAGCAGTCAAAGACGATTTTCCGTTTGGCGAAGAAATACGGCGGTATTTCGGGCGGGGCGCACAGAGGCGAGCGGGGGTATATGTTGACGTTTGGTATTGCGTATATTCGCGATTTTTTTACTCAGTTTCACATTTTGGGCGAGACATTTGAAACTTCTGTGCCGTGGACTAATATTCACGATGTTATTGGTGCGGTGGAAAAGAAGCTATTTGTTTTGTGTGAAGAATACGGCGTGCCGGGCAAACCCTTTCTGGCCTATCGCGTGACGCAGACCTATCACACGGGCGTGTGCATTTATTTTACAATGGGTTTTTGTGCTCAGGGACTTGAGGATGCGGTTGGTGTTTATCACGCTATTGAGCGCCAGTTGCGGCAGGAGATTTTAGACCACGGCGGGTCTTTGTCGCACCATCACGGCGTGGGCAAGCTCCGCAGTGGATTTTTGCCGCAGATTCAAAGCGAAAATAGCATTGCGGTGTTGCGGCAAATGAAAAAGGCTATGGATCCCAATAATATTTTTGCCATTGGCAATGGGGCGTTTGCGGAGGAGCAATGAATAGAGTCCCATTGAGGTGTCAAAAAATGATCGCAATATCGCCTAACTGAAAGGAGCAAATGACATGGAAGATTATCGGAATCGCATCACTATCACACCGGGTAAACGCGGTGGAAAGCCTTGCATCCGCAACATGCGAATCACGGTTTATGATGTGCTGGGCTGGCTAGCTTCCGGCATGAGCGAAACGGAAATTATGGAGGACTATCCGGAATTAACCCAAGAGGACATCCGAGCTTGCCTGGCTTTCGCCGCTGATCGAGAACGCCATCTGGTTGCACTGTCTTGAAACTACTACTGGATCAAAACCTGTCGTTGCGGTTGCTGAATAAACTGAAAGCAGCCGCCTATCCGCATTCAACTCAAGTAAGGCTCGTTGGTTTAGAACAGGCCGATGATCGGGTTATCTGGAACTATGCCAGGGATCAGGGCTTTACCCTCGTTAGCAAAGATGCGGATTTCCATGAGTTCAGTACGATCTACGGTCATCCGCCTAAGGTCATCTGGCTCAGGTGCGGCAACAAGCCCAACTGGTACGTGCTAAATCTGTTGCTTAACCACCGGAATAGAATCGGTGACTTTATCTATGATGAAGAAACCAGTTGTCTTGAGATATACTGAGGTGTGCAAATTTTGAGCAAAATACAGAGATAACGGAATCAATCAGGCAAAGTGAATTTTTAATTTTTGAAAGGCGCGATGTTTCGCAATAAAGTGGCAATTATTACAGGCGCGTCTTCGGGGCTTGGGGCTGCACTGGCTCCGGAACTGGCAAAGCAAGGCGCACATCTAATATTGTTTGCACGGCGAGAGGATAAGCTCGGTGAGACGGCTGAGCAGTGTCGGCGGTTGGGCGCGCAGGTGGTGACAGTGGTGGGGGATGTTACACGGGTCGAAGATTGCGAGCAATTGGTTGAGGCGACGATTGCTGCTTATGGTCGTATAGATTATTTGATTGCCAATGCCGGGATCAGTATGTGGGCGCGGTTTGATGAGGTGGAAGATTTGGAGGTGTTTCGCAAGCTGATGGAGACCAATTATCTCGGTCTGGTTTATTGCGTGCATGCGGCATTGTCACATTTGAAAGTTTCGAAGGGTATGATTGTGGCCATTGCATCTTTGCAGAGCAAATTTGGCGTGCCTTTGCACACGGGATATGGCGCGTCAAAGCACGCAGTGCTGGGTTTTCTAAATGCTCTGCGTCTGGAAGTGGAGGAGGTGCATGTTTTGACGGTTTTGCCGCACTGGCTTCAAGGGACAAATTTGAGACAGCACGCTTTTGGAAAGGATGGTGAAGCACTGGGCGATTCCTCACAGCGGCACAACAAAGAGGCGATGTCTCTTCAATATTGTTGCAAAGCAATTTTGAAAGCGATGCGAAAACAGAAGCGCGAATTGGTGCTTCCCTGGCATCACCGCGCATTGCCCTATCTTCAATTGATTCATCCCAAAATTATCGAGTGGCTGGTGAGGAGGAAGATGAGGGATCAGGGTTTGGAGGATGTGGCGTGACGCCCGATGATCTTGGAACTTCCATAGAGGAAGCAGTGGGGCAGATGTTGATGATCGGTTTTCGAGGCGATGTTTTAGATGGGGATATCGCTGCGATACTGCGGGATATTCAACCCGGTGGGGTTGTGCTTTTTGATTATGATCTGCCGAGTAAAGGTGAGGTGGTGCGGAATATTACGTCTCCGCAGCAACTTCGCGCATTGACCTCAGCACTTCAGGACATAGCTCCCTATTTTATCGCGGTTGACGCAGAGGGCGGGTATGTCAATCGGCTTAAGAATAAGTATGGTTTTACTGTCTCTGTGCCGTCTGCTCAAGCACTCGGCAGGAAGTCTCTGGGTAGAACAAAAAAAGTGGCAGACGCTCTTGCGCGCGAATTGAAGGATGTGGGGATTAACTGGAATTTTGCTCCGGTTGTCGATGTGAATATAGATCCCAAAAGTCCGGCTATTGGCGCGATAGAACGGTCATTTAGCGACGTGCCGAGGACTGTGGTAGCGCATGCCAGTGCGTTTGTTAAGGCGCATCGAGAACGGCAGGTGATACCGACGCTAAAACACTTTCCCGGACACGGAAGCGCGGCGGGCGATACGCATCTGGGTGTTACCGATGTCACAGAGACATACCGACATACGAAAGAGCTTTTGCCGTATCAAAAATTTATCCAGAAGGGTTATGAAGATCCGATTATTACCGCGCATATTGTCAATCGGAAGCTCGATAAAAGCGGAAGACCAGCGACTTTGTCGCATGATATCATGACGAAGCTCCTCAGATATGAGATGGGTTTTGATGGGGTCGTCATTTCTGACGATATGCAGATGGGGGCGATTGTCGAGGCGTATGGGTTGACTGAGGCGGTTGTTGAAGCGATAAAATCAGGTGTTGATATGATTTTGCTCGCAAATCAGATTGGGAAATACAATATTGGGCAGGTTTACGATGTGAAAAATGCTATTGTACAGGCGGTAGCAGATGGCGTTGTGGGAGAAGATCGCATTTGCGAATCTTTTAATCGCATTCAAAGATTGAAGCAAAGGTTCGGGATTTAATGGAGAGAACGTGACGTCTTCTGACCTTGAAATTCTTATCTGACGTTACGCATAGGTACAATATCATACGCCTGTCATTTTGAGCGGAGCGCAGCGGAGTCGAAAAATCTACGACCAACGCAGGTGGAACAGATGCTTCGGCTCCGTTTCACTCCGCTCAGCATGACACAAACCCCAGACCTGCGTAACATCAGTTCTTATTCAAGAAGGCGAAGGTACGACGCTTGAGTTCAAATTACCGGGGAAGTTGCCGGGGAAGTTGCCGGGGAAGTTGCCGGGGAAGTTGCCGGGGAAGTTGCCGGGGAAGTTACCACCCAAGTTACCACCCAAGTTACCCCCTAAGTCACCCCCTAAGCTCGATAGATTTGTTCCTACATCAAGGGCACAAGATCGTTTCTCGATCCTACTCATCTCATCAGGAGATGAGTTTTCTTTTTGAGTGATTAGCTTTATGTCAAATTACTGGACAATTATTGCGAATCCCGTTTCGGGACGTGGCCGTGCAAGGCGCATAAGTGAGCGGGTTACGGATTTGTTGCGCGAGCGCGGTGTAGATGCCGATTTGATGGTGTCGGAGGCGCCGGGCGATTGCGAGCGGATAGCGCGGGAAGTGTTGGCGCGGGGCGTGCGACAGGTTGCTGCGTGTGGGGGGGATGGGACAGTGCATGAGGTGGTCAATGGTCTCGCAAATTCAGATGCGGTTTTGGGGGTTGTGCCCTGTGGCCGGGGGAATGATCTGGCTCGGGCATTGGGGTTGTCCAGAGATGTGAAGGATGTGGTCAATACGCTGGTGCATGGGGTGGATCGCGCGATTGATCTGGGGAAAGCGGGCGACCGATTTTTTGCGACTGTTGCGACTTTGGGTTTCGATACTGCGGTGGCGCAAAGGATGCGGAATCAGGGGATGGGTTTTCTCACACGGGCTTTGGAGGTGGGGGGAACGGTGTCTTATGGGCTGACAGTTTTGCAAACGCTATTTGGATATCGATCTCCTTTTGTGCGTCTGCGGGGAGATTTTGGCGTTTTTGAAGGGCGTGTTTTGCTGGCGGCAACGGCAAACGCGCCTTTTTATGGGAGCGGGATCAAAATTGCACCTGATGCTATTGTTGATGATGGGGTTCTGGATGTGTGCATTGTGGCAGATGTTTCGCGCTGGACGGTTTTGCGGATGTTTTTGAGCGCGTATTCCGGCGCACATGTTGGTCATTCTGCTGTGCATATTGTGCAGACGAGAACTTTGCGGATTGAGTCCGATGATCCCTTGTGGATTTTTGCCGATGGCGAACCTATGTGTGAGATTCCCGCAAAGATTGAGGTTGTTCCGGGTGCGTTGAGGGTGAAGGTATAGTGAATTTTAGGTGTAAGTGTTCATTTTCGGACACTTGTGGCATTGTGAAATTTAGTCGTTTTGTGATAACATGCTGAAAAATAATAAAATATGTACTTTGGCACGGATATTGCATAGGATAGGAGTTACAATTTGATCCGTCGTTCAGAGTTAGCGTATAAAGGAGGTTCGAGATGATTAAGATGTCGGGTATTCAAAAGTGGTATTCGTCGCGTTTTATTCGGACGGTTGTGTTGCAGGGTATTGATCTGGAGATTGCGTCTGGGGAGTTTGTATCCATTATGGGGCCTTCTGGTTCGGGCAAATCTACGTTGTTGCATATTATGGGTATGCTGGATTCGTCGAATAGAGGGGAATATTTGTTTGATGGCGATGCCGTGCATAAGATGCGCGAGCGCGAGCGGTCAGATTGTCACAAGAACAATATCGGCTTTGTGTTTCAGAGCTATCATTTGATTGATGAGTTGACTGTGTACGGCAATATTGAGACGCCTTTGTTATACAAGAAGGTGAAGGGCGATGAACGCGAGGAGATGGTGAATGCGATGCTGGATGAGTTTGATCTGGTGGAAAAGAAGGATTTGTTTCCCCACCAATTGTCCGGTGGCGAACAACAACGCGTGGGTGTTGCGCGAGCCGTTGTGATTAAACCGCGCGTGATTCTGGCTGATGAACCTACGGGGAACTTAAATTCGACTCAGGGTGAACATGTGATGGATTTGTTCACTAAGTTACACAGGGAAGGGACAACCATTGTGCAGGTGACGCATTCGGAGAAGTGGGCAGGGTATAGCAAACGCATTGTGCATTTGCTCGATGGAGAAGTGGTGAGGGATGAGGGGGTGTGAACAGGTAAACGTTTTGGTCAGATAAGATCAAGGAATTGGTAGTTGACGCTTGCGGATTTGTCCTTCTGTAACACTGATAACAGTACCTTGCCTTAAATCATTTTGATGCTGTTTGAGAATCGTTAGAAGATATAGATTCACATTTTGTGGTGTCATATTTCTGAGAGACTGTTTTAAAACTCATTTTGCCCCTTCTCGGCGATGCGCTATTGCCCTGTCATTCTGAGCGGAGCGCAGCGGAGTCGAAGAATCTCTTACCAACTTAGGTGGAAAAGATGCTTCGGCTACGCTCAGCATGACAAAACGCCTGACATGCGTAACATCAGGTATTAATTTTAAAACAGCTTCTGAGACGGAAGATGATCACACTGGGAAGGATAACCTGAGTAGCAGCAAGAATATCGGCAAAGTCTAAATCATGCGTCAGAATGATGCGAGATTCATAACGCGATTTTTCAAAAATTTCAATATCTGGAAGTTGCTCAAGGTGTTGGTCAAGCAGGTGAATCGCGTCATATCCCTGTGTTTGGAGAAAAGAAATAGTATGAGGAGATATACCCATGTCGGCAAGAAATTTCATGGTGCCGCATGTTCGAGTGGATGGATAGATTCTTCAGTGAGCCATGCAGCATATTGAAGTGCTTGTTGAATATCTTCAGCTTCGAGATAAGGATAAGCTGCAAGAATCTCTTCTGTTGACATCCGATTTGCAACCAAATTGATCAAAAGAGAAACCGTTACGCGCATGCCGCGGATACACGCACGTCCCCCCATCATTTTGGGATCAAATGTTATGCGGTCGAATTTCATTTTGAGTTCCCTTTATAAATTGATCACCCCAAATTTGTTCTGTTTCCCAGACGTCAAATTCACCTTCTGTCACTGGGTATTTTTTATATCCTTCACGATGTATTTTTTCTAAAATTTCCATTTGAATTTTTTTCATAAGTTGCCCACACTATAAGGTTTTTTGCACAGCGTATTGACTAATATCGCAAACCTCGACAGTTTTTGCAATTCTAACCGTTAAGGAATGAATAAAGATGGCTAAAGAAAATGCTCTACGTGCCTCAAAGATCGAGAGATTCGAAGAAGCAGTTGATGCCGTGATTTCCGGTAATATTGGATCGCTTAAATCGCTACTTGAGAGAGAGCCAGATCTGATTCGCATGCGATCATCCAGAGCGCATAGGGCGATGTTGATTCACTACGTGGCGGCAAATGGCGTGGAAGATGAACGGCAGAGGACACCGGTTAATGCGGTTGATGTAGCAAATGTACTTATCGATGCCGGTGCAGAGATAGATGCTACGTTCTTGGATGGGGGATCGGGTACCACGCCTCTTGTTTCACTGGTGACCAGTTTTCATCCGCATAAATCGGGTGTCGCCGCTGAGCTTGTGAGAGTATTCGTCAATGCGGGTGCCAGGGTAGGTGGGATAAAGGGAGATGATGAACCTTTGAGGCTTGCACTTAGTT
This sequence comes from uncultured Latescibacterota bacterium, assembly GCA_951812755.1. Lineage (GTDB taxonomy): Bacteria > Latescibacterota > UBA2968 > UBA2968 > UBA2968 > VXRD01. The sequence goes on along the minus strand of OX638329.1, from coordinate 5,322,586 downwards.
TTGAGTATCCCGAGTCGGTTCAGGCTCTTCTTGAATGCGGTGCAAAGATCGCGAATGTCGAAATTGCCGCTGGTTTGGGAGAGCTTGAACTGGTCGAGAAATTCGTTGATGAGGAAGGTACATCCAGCAAGGAGTTGGAAGAGGCGTTCTGGTGCGCTTGCAAGTATGGATATACCGAGGTGGTGGAGTGTCTTCTTAAATGCGGCGTGGATATAGACGCAAAGGGTGGGGCGAATAATACAGCGTTAATGCTGGCATCACAACGCGGTCGAAGAGATACGGTCGAGATGCTGCTGGATTTTGGAGCTTCTGTTACGCTAAAAAATGACTATGGTGGTACAGCACTTGGTTCAACGATGTACTTTCTGACAAATCATCCTGCGCCAGATGCCGATTACGCTGGGGTGATCGAGTTACTGCTCAATGCGGGATCGGAGTTCAACTTTGCCGACAAATTGACGGGCGATGATGAGGTGGATGATATGCTTCGCAAACGCGGTGTGATCACATAGTGGTCTGTCTGCGTCCGCGTCATTTTAGGCTAAAAATAAACGTTACGTCTTCGTGGCGTAGTTCCCAGCTATTTGGGCGATGGTGCTTTACAGTATTCGGCCATACTTCTACACAGTAGTCCTGACGGGATGGCGAACCTGAACGAAGCCATTTTGTTTGTGCTTCTTTGAGTTTGTCGAAACACTCACTCCCTCCGTATGCGGTTATGTGCTTTTCGCGTATGATACAGATACTCGATCTATTGTGGGTGGTGAGTACGAAAGCATTCTGCATAGGTATTACGGTTAATCCCTGAAGTTGAGCAAAGAACGCCAGATCCCTCCGTAAAATCCAGCTTCCCCTTCCGTCCAGAATATCCGCCCAGGAAGCGCGCTCTTTGGCGGCTGGCCGTTTTCCAGCAAATTTCTCGACCAATTTCCGAGCCTGATCCCACTGAAGAGTCATTCCGTGTCTGCCTGTGAATAGCATAAATCCGGGAAGAGATATTACTTTCCCGCTGAGATGATCTTTTCGCTTTTGTAATTTCAACATGAGGCACTGGCTCTCACCCGGGAAGTCATTCAACGTCAATACCATTATGCCTTTGGGTGCCAGTTGCTCCCACCAGGCGGGGAATAGGGTTGGGCACGTAACCGTGGTGATCAGCCGATCAAAAGGTGCTTCTTTTGCATAGCCTTTTGATGCATCACCCGTTATTACACTAACATTTTTTGTGCCCTGTCGCTTCAAGTGACGGCGTGCTCTGCGAGTAACATCGGGTTGGATATCCATTGTCACAACATGTCCGTTGGGACCTGCGAGATGTGCCAATAGAGCGGCGTTCCATCCGGTGCCTGCGCCAATTTCAAATATGCGATGGCCTGCGCGAACAGATAGAACGTCCAGCATGTGAACGACGAGAGAAGGCTGCGATGTCGAGCTTGGTGGATTGAGGTGGCTGAGCAAAGCTTCGTCGGAATAAATTCTCTCTAATTGGTCCGAGGTAGGGCATTTCGGATCGACCTCAATTAAGCCTTTCTGTTTTCCCAATGCATGGATTCGATCGACAAACAGATGTCTTGGTGTTGATTGGAGGGCATGTTCTATTGCCTTATTCTTTAAACTACCCGTCGCCTTGAGCATGTCGATGAAATCACGCTGCAACAGATCTGTATTTTTTGTTCTGGCCATTAGTCGTCTCTCGCAAGGGTTTAAGTGGCAGGTATTGTCCAAAAGAATAAGGGCTATATAATGATAGTACCGAAAGGCACGAATTAAAAGACAAAAAAGCCAGAGCTATGAAAATAGCGTCTGACTTTTTGCTTTCCTCCACATTCACAGGCTTGTTTGAGATTTTGGGAAAATAAGACGGGATTTGCAAAAAGCAAGGTCACACAGACAAAATACGAGCAGATTATGTCTTTGTGCATTTTGATATTTTCGTGCATCTCGGCCCGTATGGTGTCGCCAGTTTTGTCACCCGAAGGCGAAGAGTGAATCAGCCCATGCTGCGCGTCAAGTGTTGACAGACATCCAAAAGGGGCTATATTTTTCAGGCGCCGGGAAGTTGTCGAATAAGTGCTCAAGCACCGGAGGATCGAAAATGAATACGGAAAATATAGAAACTATTGAAGGTGCCAAACCATGTCTAATTGATGAGCAACAGGCAAACGAATTGATCGAGGTAAATACCCAAGAGATGGAAGAGATGGAGGACCTGCTAACTTCCACGCAAATTGCCGCCCTCGCTGGCCTCAATCACCACCAGGTTGTTCACGACTGGCTGAAGAAAGGGCATATAGTTGGATGGGAAAATGCCAAGCACGATTATGTCTTTCCCGCTGGACAATTCGACAAACACGGACAGCCTATCAAAAAGCTTGATCGTATTACCCAGCTATTCGACGACGCCTATGAAATGTGGTATTGGCTTACAGCACCAAACGACGCGCTCGATGGAGCAGAACCGCTTGCCCTTCTTCACAAAGGAGAAGTCGCCCGTGTTGAGGCTGCCGCTAAAGGATACCTCCAGGGTGACTTTGGATGATGGCCAGCTATGTCGATCTTATAGGGCGTATTGAAGCACAGATTCGCACGTTCCGGATTGCGTGGATGTTCCGTGTAATTAACCAACGCCACGCCGCCACACCGCTTAATGCCATTCCTGCGCCGAGCCGATTCAGCGATCCGGCCGGGAACTATACCGTGCTGTACGGAGCTGAAACTGTGCCGTGCTGCTTATGGGAGGTTGTGGTGCGTAACCGCTTGACACGCCGTCAGCGTCGCGTAATCCCACGGTCGGGCATTACTTATAGGCTGGTCGTGTCGTTCCAATCTCAGCAGGACTTGAATCTTGTGGACCTCCGAGGGGATGGACCGATCCGGATTGGTGCTCCCCCGGATGTTGTCCACGACTCGAACCACCACGAAGGCCGTTCATTGTCCGAGGACGTCCATGCTAACACACAAGCCGATGGTTTTCTGTATCACTCACGATTTACGGGGCATTGGTGCTGCGCCATTTTTGATCGGGCGTTCGATAAATTGGATACGCTGGCTGTCAGGCCATTGACTCGACACGCCGATCTTTGGGCCGCTCTGAACGACTATGGCATCACGTTGACAATACCATAAGCCTGGCGTACATGATGGAGGAGGGTGAAACTCAATTAGGTCAAGTGCGCGGCACCCTGCCAAGCCGCCGGGTCAAGTGGAGTCAGATATTTTTGAGTACAGTACAAAGCCCGTTGATCATTACCGATCGACGGGCTTTCTCTCATCACATTGCCGCTACATGAGTGATATGCAAAATCGAGCTTGATAAATTCGATTCTCAATATATCTTCATTATTTCTACTATCCCACGAATACTGAAGACACTTTAATGTCTGGCGAACAGAATCCTGGAGAAATCTGGGAAACGGATACAATGATTAGGAACGCGAAGGCGTTGCAGCGTGTAGTGAAAGAATTGAAAAAGAACAAGTCCAAACCTTTCCCATCGGATAGATGGGGCTAACTTCAATCCCGTTTAACGCGATTCGCCAAAATGGGAAACAAAAATAAGAAAATCACGAAAATCAACAGGTCCATCTCCATTGAAATCCAATTTTGGATCGTAATTATCATCCGTGTGCAAAAGCTTAAAGCCATTCCCAAAGCGCAGAAAATCGGAAAATGCAACGCGTCCATCCCCATCGACATCGCATACGAGATCCGTCGCCATACTTCCGCCTGTTGACAACGTGTAATTCACACGCCGCCTATCGCCTGAAAGCGATGTTTCCATCACAATAAATACAACCTCGTCAAAACGATTGGCTCTTGGAATCACCACCGTTGTCCCGCGCGGGTACAATAGCTCAACACCAAGTGAAGAAATCAGCATAACCAGCAACTTCCACTGCCCGCGGTCGTCCAGTGCAAATGTCCCCCGAAGCCCACCAAAGATATTTGAAGTATCTACGCGCAAATATGTCGTCCCCAAATGATCAACCGTTTCAGATCCTTCAAAAGAACCACCTGTGCCGAGGGATATATTGGCATGCTTTATCGAGGGCAAATCGCGCGCCTCAACATAATACCCGGCGCGAGCACGCAAATCAGTTAAATAATTCCACGCGGCAAACCGCGGCATCACCTGGGCAAATCCGTCCAGAGGCATCCCGTCATCAATAAGCGACAAATTATATTTGCTCGGATCGCGTCTTTTAAGCAACTCCCAAACACCTTTGATCACATCCGCTCCGTAAACCTGTTCGACGTGATGGGCAAAAATCGAAGCACCAAAAGGACGATAACGAAGGCTAGAAAATTCGTCCAATGAAGCTTCGGGATCGTCGAGAAAACACGAAAAATTGCTCGGGCAACTCATATACTGATAAAAATCATTCACTTCGGGATAGGCTACATCCTCCATCCAGGTCGCCGTGAGTTCCTGCCACCACGCAGTACCAGAGTCGGCATAATATCCAAATTGAATTGCGTGAAAAAACTCGTGTGCAGCCGTCACACGCAATCCGTTGAATCCACGTGAATTTATAGGGTAAATATTCTCCGTATAATTATTGTCAATTTCAATATAACTCGGCGTCGTCGATTCCGGATATGCAATCGGATATGTAAAACCATAAGCCGACTGAAGGGCGAGATTCTTGATATAAATGTCGTAAACCCCATCGCCATCGGATGGTGGAGAATTGTATCCCAATTGATTGATCTCCAAATCCCAAACCGCCTCAAAAACGCGCGAGGCTTCATCGACATAATCCGGCACGCCATTGGCGTCTGTATCAGTTGGAGCAACGGCGTGCGTCCCCGTGGTATTGTAGTGAATTTTAAAATGCCCTCCCGAAGACAGAATTGAATGACTCAAAATGGGACGCTGCTGGAGAAAAGCAAATGCCTCCTTTGCAGCGGGAGGTAATCGATCCCAATTTGCGGTTAATCCCCTTATTGCCGATGTTCCACAAATAGCTCTATCCAACCGAAACTCGCTATCAGCGGGCAGAACCTCTGGAAAAAAATGGGCACATGCGCGACAGTAAATATCGTGCAATTCAGTTCCGGGTGCAAAAATGGGCGGAAATTGTGCATGCGCGGATCTACCCGCGAATAAAATAATCGCCAGCAAAACAGCCAGTCTCCCCATATCAATCATCTTCCCCCAATGATGAAACATAAATATGTGCAGCCACTTCAAGCCCGAGCGAATACATGGCCTCGCCATTGACCACAATTTCCAGTGAAGTTACCCCGTTATGCAGGGCCAGTCCAGTTGCGACGCCGGGAAGGCAAACGAACCATAGGAACAGGACTATAGCTGGCTTCCAACATGTGGAATCTCTATGTTCGAATGAAGGAATTCTGCCCAGAGGCTGGCGTGCGTCCCTCTATGGGGTCTGCTGGCGACTGCTATGACAACGCACTATGCGAGAGCTTCTTCGCTACCCTCGAGTGTGAGTTGATCAATCGTCGCTGCTTCCATACGCAACCATGAAGCGCGATTGGCTATCTTCTCATATATTGAAGGGTGGTATAATCCGCATCGCAGGCATTCTTCCATTGCCTACTATGCGCCGATGGCTTATGAAAAACTGCATCTATCACAGGCTTGATACACAAGCCCTAAACTCTCCATCGAAGCGGGGTAACTCCACTCGCTTACGCCCCCGGACCTTTGACGAACATTCCTGGAGTCGCGCCTGTGTGTTCGCTGTTTTTGAGGACGCGGACGCCGTTGACTAAGACGTCTCGGATGCCGATAGAGAGCTGGTGGGTATCGTCGAATGTCGAGCGGTCGGCGATGGTGTCGGGGTCAAAGACGACGACATCTGCCCAGCAGCCGGGCTGGAGACGCCCGCGGTCCCACAGTGAGAGGCGATTGGCGACTGAGGAAGTCATTTTGAGGATGGCTTCTTCGAGTGGCATGAGCTTTTCGTCGCGGACATAGTGGCCGAGGACACGGGGATAGGTTCCGTACGACCGGGGGTGGAGCGGTCCCTCGGCAGCCGCCCATTCTGGATCGACACCGCCCGCGTCTGTGGAGACTTTGATCCAGGGGAGCTGGAGCTGGAGGCGGACATTGTCTTCGGACATGGTGTGGTAGATGGTGAAGATGCGCTGGTTTTCCGATAGCAGGAGGTCGATGGTGGCTTCTATCCAGTCCTGGTCGCGCATCTCGGCAATTTCAGAGAGACGTTTGCCGATGTATTGCTGGTTTTCGGGTTTTTTGAATGCGACTGGAGCGATTTGGTCGGGGCGACGGGGAATTTCGCCGTGGCGGTTTCTGACTTCGGAGACGATTTTCGCGCGAATGTCGGGATCGCGCAGGTTGTCGAAGAATTTGCCGTCTGCAGCTACCCAGGTGGGCAGGACAGTGGATAGGCCGGTGCCGCTTGCGGGGTAGGGATACATGTCGGCTGTGATGTCGAGGCCCTCGGCGCGTACCTGATTTATGCGCTCGATGACCCGGTGTATTTTGGGGTAGTTGCGCTCGGCGACGGCTTTGAGGTGGTAGATTTCGACCGGGATGTTGGCGCGCTGTCCGATTTCAATGGCTTCGTCCAGAGCCTCGAGAAGTTTGTCGGCCTCGGACCGGATGTGGGTGATGTAGATGCCGCCGTACCGCGCCGCTGTTTTGCAGATTTCGACGATTTCATCCGTGCTGGTATATGTGTCCGGCGGGTAAATGAGGGCATAGGAGGGACCAAAGGCGCCGTCTTCCATGGATTCAGCCATGATGCGGTGCATGGTTTTCATTTCTTCGGGGGTTGGCTCACCCATCCGCATGCCCATTGCGTGCGCGCGCAGGGTGCCCGCGCCCAGGAAAGAGCCGACGTTGGGCGAGACGCCGGCTTCGATCATGGCGTCGAGCCAGTTGCCGAAGCGGTGCCAGTTCCGCGCGCGTTCCCGCCAGTTTTTGGGGAGAGATCGCGAGAGGTTATTGGAGCCGCCTACAGGTGCGGGGGTCCATGCTTCACCCATGATTTCGGTCGTGATGCCCTGGGTGATTTTGGAGAGGCATCGGCCGTCGCGCATCAGTGGGACGATGGAGTGGCTCTGGATGTCTATGAAGCCGGGGCAGACGATGTGACTGGCCGCATCGACGATTTCGCCGATGTTATCGCGGGGGATAGATCCCGGCGGTTCGATGGCGGAGATTTTGCCGTTCTCAAGAGCGATGTCGCCGTAGAAATAGGGGTTGCCGGTGCCGTCAATGATTTTGCCTGAGTGAATGAGGGTAGTGATTGGCATGGGAGTCCCTTTCGTTTTTTTATGTTAAAAGTCTGCGCCGAAGTTCTGGACAAAGATGAGAAAGTCAGAGAAGGTAACACCCAGGTCGCCGTCGAGGTCAAAGGTAGGGTCGAAGCCAACGTCGCCTGCGGTTTTGCCAAAGCCCGAGACAAAGGCGAGGAAGTCAGAGAAGCCGATTTCCCCGTCGCCATCAAAGTCTGATGCTGCAGGGCCAGGTGCGAGTTCAGATACGGAGAGGGTGTAACCGATTGCTGTGCCAGATGTGGAGGTGATGGCGAGGCTGGCAATATTGCCCGATGTGTGTATGCGTTTGCTCTGTGTGGCTGAAATGGGAATCGGTGCGGCAAAGGGGGTATCTCCTTCGGCGATGAGTGTGACGAGGAGATCGTTGTCACCTGTGGATTGAAGTGTGAAGGCGAGGCCGGGTGTTTCGCCCAGCGCGAGATAGTCTATGCCCCAGCGCGTGGCGCGTCGCGTGAGATTATTGGTCGGGATGGTGAGGATTTCGCGCTTTACCGGGGGCAGGTCAATGGCGCGATAGCCGAGGTCACCTGCGCCGTCGAGGTACATGGCAGCAGCCCATTGCCCAAAGAGGTGATCGAAGCGTTCGGGCGCGTTGAGCGATTGAAGAAGATTGTCGATGCTCGCTATGCTGCTGTCTGGATCTGCGACGAGTTGGCGGAGTGCGCTGTCGCCATAGCGCTGTGCGAAATACGTCATGTAGAGATATGCCTGGTCAAAGTCAAAAAACTGATCTTCCCAATGGGTGAGGTCTGTATTGGCCGCGAGTGAGAGAAAATTTTCGGTCGCGGCTGCTGTCGTATCTTTGTATCCACAGGCGAGTTCGGCGTATTCCGAGCACCCTTCGTCGAGCCATTTGGCTTCGTCGGGATCGGCTTTCCAGTGGATCAGGTGCTGAAATTCGTGGGCGAGTGTGGCTCGTGCGAGGTTGGTGTTGATGTCGAGGGGACGGGCGTCGATATAAATAATTTCGCGCGAGATGGGTGGGGATTCGTTGTCGGTATCGATATAACCGACAAATGTGATGCCCGTGATTGGACTGTCGAGCACATCGAGTACGAGGATGAGTATGCGGGGATCGGCATCGACATCCGGAGGATCGCCAAAGAGGTTGGTGACTGTCTCGTAAATGCCGCGGTCGGGATGGCGTGCGGTGGATTTATCAAACGCAAGAGCAAGGGATTCAATGCCTGTTTGTGTTATGCGCGGGGTGTTCCACATGTCATCTTCTACAAAAATGTAACAGTGGTCGCCCACATAGCGACAGGTTGTTGTGGTGTGGTATTTTCCGCCGCCAACGAGCTGAAAACTGTATGCGGGTAGCGTGAGTGTATCGCCAACGCGGAATGGCGTGGAGATGGAGATTTTGGTTGCGGGGCGATAGGGTGTGGTTTGATGTGGAATCAGGTGGGTTCCGCTTTGGGGGATGGGTTGGGCATAAGCGGAAAAGCAACCACAGATGAACACAGATAAACACAGATAAATGCAGTACAGGTGTCGCTGACAACGTGCGAGGGAAAAGGCCTCGACTGTCCAGCCGCCCCAATATGTAGGGGCGGGTTTCCTAACCCGCCCGCTCGTATTGCGTGCGTGCAGGTGTTGGTAGTATTGAAGGGCAGATCGCGTCTGGGCGTTTGTTGACAGAGGCATTGTCAAAACCGGACTGAGAGTCGCACCTGCAAATCTCCAGAGGTATTGGGGGAGACAGTTGCAACGGAGCGGGTTTTGGCGGCGATGTTGGCGGCATTTAACGCGCTGGCAAAGCGGTTGAAGATGAGTGCGCCCACAAAGAGAAAGCCGCGTGTGCGCGCCCAGGTGGCTTTGCTTCGCAGTTCTCGAAAGTGTTCGCGGGAAGCTGGGAAGTCCCACTCCCAAAAGTTTTCGGGTGTTTCTGGCAGTGGGTTGCCCGATGTGCCTTCGACATATAGCAGTCGGGCATTGTAGTCGTAGATACTGTTGTAACTGGATAGGCGGTCGTAATGGGAGTTGGGTTTTTTGACGGGGGTTGCTCCGGCGCGTGCCGCGGCATAAGCGCGAAAGGTGTTTTCTCGCGTGGTGTTGAGTTTTTGAAATGCAAATACTCCCGTCCAGAACATGCCTTCGGTGAAGAGGAAAAATTTCGCGGATTTTCGCCCGCCCGCATACCGCTCGCCCAGACCGGGTAAGAGGATCGATAAAAAAGCGGCTTTTTTGGGTGATTTCGCTTCTTGTGCGAATGCGGCAGATGGCGCGAGCAAACAGGCACAGACGATCAGGATTTGGGATGGTGTTTTCATGATGCTTAAAATCTCGTTTTCAATTCAACCATGGACCGCCCATGGATATCAACCGGCGTGATGTCGATCCACAAGCTCGGCTCGGTCTGTTTTTGGAGCGTGCGCGTATAGGCCGAGGCGTGTATGGCACTGGCAATGTGGTTGAGCACTGCCAGGCCTGTGACAACAGACGCGCGTTTGAGGTATTTGTTGCTGTCGTTGCGACGGGTTTCATAGTCCAGCCTGCGTGGCGATGGCACGTTCTTGTTATCGGTGGAAAAGTCAGCCGTTACATCGTCCCAGCCATAGACAAACTGATGGTATTTGCCAATGAGTTCGTAATACTGCTGCGTGTCGCCGCTTTTGGAGGGCAGAGCGTGGGTTTCGTGATACGGCTCGATCTGAGTTTTGTTCCATTCCCGCCAGGCGGTGTACTGCGTTTCCCGCCAATGCTGATCGGCATACGCCCGAAATTCTTCCTTAATGTCATTGCCTTTGCCCCGCCATGAAACATAAGCGGTCCAGGTGAGGGCTTCTGCGCCCATAAATCCGACTGCGCGTATTTTGGCTCCGGCATATAATTCACCCAGACCCGGTACAAGTAGTGAAAGAAAAAAGGCTGTTTTAGGCGATTTTTCCGCGGTGGCCTGCCCGCACATCAGCGCGAAAACAAGCGTGCAGAGTGTGAATGTTCGCATGGGGAAATTCCTTTGGCTAAAAGTTGTCCTTCCCAACATCCGTAACAAATCCAAATAACAATGTAAAATATACTTTTAAGCCACTTCGTTCAAGTGGATCGCCAGCCCGTTGCAAAGGCACATGGTCGAAGCCGTAGGCTATGTCGAGGCTGGCGCGTGTGGGAAAAAGATAAAACGAGGTGGCGTCGTAGCGCAATTGCGCGCCCAGTTCGCGTTTCCAACCGCGTTTGAGTATCGCGTCGTCGGGCGTACCATCCCAGGCGCGGGCGATCCCGGCGAAGAATGCGCCATAGACTTGATCGGAGTAGATTGGACCGGTTTGTCGATCGATGCGCGACCATAAGGGAAAACGATAAGCCGACCGCAACATCAGGGCGCGGCGACCTTCCAGGCTGTAAAACGTATATCCTTTCATGCCGGGCAAGCCGCCGAGAAAGAAGTCAAAGGTGTCGTCAACTTCGCTGTCGATCACGCCGCCAAAAAAGCGGAAGCTCAGGGCACTACGGCCGGGAGCGACCGGGATAAATTCGTTCCAGTCGAGGTAGAGTTGGTTGTAGAAATAGCGGTCATAGGTTTCGACAATCAGCGAGGTATTTTCCTCAAAGCCGCTGATGAACCAGTTGAAATACCGGTCGTACCGCAGCGCGAGACGGCGTCCGGATCGGGGATTGATTTCCGAGTCGCGGGATCGACCGATGGCATTGAGGCGATAGGTGAGGGCGAGGTCAAATCCGTTGAGGGTTGTGGCGGCTACAATATCGCGATTGAGGCCGTTGAATCGCGCCTGATCCAGAACTGCGCCCGTGCGATTGTACACGAGGCGAGCGTCGATAATACCGCCGCGTCTAAGGGTGTATTTACCACCTATTTCAATGCCCGTGAGTGCGAAGGTGCGGTTGTAGATGCGAAAGTCTTCGTCGCGGCTGATTACATCTTCTTCAACGTGGCGCGATAAACGGTAGGCTTCCAAAAAAAAGGTGGGGCGTTTTTTGCGGTATTCGTAAAGTGCGTATAAATCCATATCCAGATCGTGGGCAAGCAGGCCACTGATAAAAAAGGTTTGTTTTCGCAAGACGTCGTCGGATCCCGCTATGGCACCGAGTTTGAGTTTGCCGCTGTCAATTGCCAGACGCGGAAGTATGGTGGTGGTTGCAAATTCATTTTTGTATGGACGGCTCGCTATTGCGGGTTTGGGCGGTGCGGGGGCGAAGGGTTCGACTCGAAAGATATTGGTCTCTACGGACTCATTTAATGGCTGAGAGATAACGCGAATTTCGTAGGCGTTTTTGCCGTAGTGGCTATAGGCGATGCGGTTGCCATCTGGATGCACATGGGGTTGAAATGCGCCGCCGTACACGCGGGTGAGGCGGTCTATTGCGCCGTTGGATAGATTGACGCGATAGAGGTTGAAGATACCGTCGTGGTCAGAGGCAAATACGAGGGATGACCCATCGGGTGTCCAACATGGGTCGCGGTCGGTTGCGCGGGAGGCAACGCGCACTGTGTAGTCGCCACCTGTTGCGGGAATGGTGGCGATGTCTCGCGAGGTGCCGCTTCGGTAGAGCGAGAATGCGATTTGTGAGCCATCGGGCGACCAGCGCGGAGTGGCGACCTGTGAACCGTCGTCGAAGGATGTGAGGTAGCGAATGGTGTCTGCCGCGATGTCGAGGATGCAGAGGTTGGTGCTGCCCCCGCCGTTTTTGATAAATGCAATTTCCGTTCCGTCTGGCGAATAGGCCGGGTGAATGCCGCGCGAGCCAGTGCTGAGGCGCGTTTCGCCAGGGAAGGTGGCACGCGCGAGACCAATGGCGGTTTTGACATTTTGAAACAAGCTCGATTTCGAGGCTTGGGGATCTATGGTGTAGAGGTCCCATTGTCGCCCGCCATATTTGTTGGGCTGGCTGTGGCGCGCGTAGAGGAATTGCGATCCATCGGTTGACCAGTCAAAGGCCGTGACTGCGCTGGGGGCGGCGAGTTCCACGCTGCTGTCGGCGAGGGTATAGACCATCAAACTCGTGCGCCCATAATCGCGCCCTTTATTGGAGAGGTAGGCGAGTTTTGTTCCGTCGGGCGACCAGCGGGGGTGTAGATTGAGGTAGCCGTCTTCGCGAATGAGGTCGCCCTGTGCGGGACTGGTTTCGATCTGTGCGATTTGATCCGCATAGCGTTTTTTGAGCGATGCGACCCAGCGCGTGTGCAATTCGCTTGCAGAGATGCCCAGGGTTGCGCGGATTGCGCCGCCAAAATCCGTGCGCCACCAGATTTTCATCTGCCGATATAATTCGGGGAGTTTGTCGCGTCCAAAGGTATCGACTATAAAGAGAGTGAGTGAATAACCGTGGTCGTACACTTTTTCAAATCCGAGACCTGTTTTGGCGCCAAAGACGGACATTTCGGAGCGGGTGAGCAAGCTCCCATTGCGCGTGGCCTGGCGCAAGACCATATCGCGGTGCGAGTCCCAGTGGTCGTGTTGTGCGCCCGGTGCCATGTATTGCGCCGTGCCTTCGGCAAACCAGGGCGGGATGATGGTGGCGGGAATGGCGTAAGCGGCCAGGACATTGGGATAGCCTGCGAGGATGTCGTCGCGTTTGCCTTCGCCCTGATATTGCAGGTAGTTGACGAAGATGGCGGGGATGCGCCGCGAGGATTTGCGGGCGATCTGGAGCGAGATGATGTGCGTCAATTCGTGCGTTATCACGTTTGGGAGCCAATCTGTACTACCGCGCAGTGCAAAATCGAGATTGGAGACCCAGATTTCGATGGTGTTGTGGTAATAATACGCCGCGCCATTGGCATAATCTTCGGTGTCTTTGAGAATGATGCGGACTTTGCTATTGGGTTCAAAATTGTAAAAGGACGCGATCGGGTTGTACGCGTCTTCGGCGATTTGGGCAGCACGCGGAGCCAATTTTTCCAGCCCCTGATGGTAATAGACTTTGAAGTGTTCGGTTTCAATGACGCGCCATGTCAGTTCGGGATGATTGGCGTCAAATTGCGCGAGAGCCTGTGTACTCAGGATCAGGAGGATGAGAATTATTTGTGTGAATTTGTGAGACATAGTGTGATCCGCAGATGACGCAGATGAACGCAGATAAAAAAGAGGAGCTGTGAAGTGTGAAAATGCACCCGACTTTGGAGTGGTGTTGGGTGGTCTTCTCACTTCTTACTTTATTATTGCAGCTTTGATAAATCGCACCTCTGTGCGCGTGCTGTTGCTGGCTTGCAGGCGACAAATATAGAGGCCGCTGGCATAATCGGTTACATCCCACGCGATTTCGTTGTCGGTGTTGGGCATGGGATTGTTGTGTGTAAGATCGGCGACTCTTTCACCGAGGGGATTGTAAATGGTCATACTGATGTCGGCGGGTTCTAATAAAAAAAAGCGGATGCGCGCTCTGTCGCCATTGCGGACCGGGTTGGGGTAAAGGTATGCCCGCTCCGCGGGTAAAAGCGATGTTTCTATAGGGATTGCGATTTCGTCGGGTTGTTGGAGCAATTTGCCCGCGTTGCCCGGTCCGCCGCCGAGTTGTCCCCAGATAATTTTGTTGCCGGTATAAGATGGGTCAATTGTTTCCATATGGAAGAGTTGCGCGCTACCGTCGGCGGTATAGACAATGAGTTCCATGGTGCCGTCGTTGTCAAGGTCGTCGATAAGTGGCGATGAGAGAATGGGGCCAGGGAGTAACAGGGGAAAGCCCGGTAGGGAATGTCCCTCAGCGGTCAAGCCGTAGAGGAGGCCGCCGCGTGTACCTATAAAAATATCGGGAGACGCGTCGTTATTGATGTCGGCGAGAATGGGCGGTGCTTCTATGGGGCCGGCGTTGTCTTTTATGGGGAAGGCGAGCGCGCCTTCGGTTTGCAAGATAGCGTTGAAGCGATAGAGATAGAGTCTGCCGTTGCCGCCAAAGAGGACCTCGACAAATCCATCCTGGTCGAGGTCGGCGACAACAGGGGGTGAATGCGCGCCGCCTGGCACGGGATCGCTCGCAAAGGCGAGGCCGTTGGCGTCGAGGATGGAGAGGATGCCATCTGTTGTGACGACAGCAATGTCGTCATCGCCATCGCGGTCGAAGTCACCTATTGCCGGTCCGCCGATGATGGGGGAAGCGAATGTGGCGAGTGGCGTGGATTGGTTGGTGTCGTGAATGAGGTAGATTTGAGCGCTGCTGGTGATGGCGATGAGTTCATTGTCCGAATCGCTGTCGATATTGCCCACAGAGAGTGATTGGATGCCGTCGTTCAGGGTGATGCTGCCCGCGATTTCAGATAGAAAATTACCCCATTCGATTTTCCCATCACTCCATCCCCAGATATCGATATACGTTGTGGGAAAGGGTGCAATGACGGGTGTTGTAGAGAAAAATGGAGGAGGATTAATATCGACGGTTTTGTGGATTGTACCACCGGGACGCCAGTGCGTGCGGGTTGTTTCTCCGCGATGGTAGATGAATCCAGGTTCTTTCAGATCGCCAATTGCAGGGGTTGTGGGAAACACCTCGTCCGTGCCGTGCGGTGTGCCCGCGATTTTCCACGCGCCAGAACTATGAAGTATTTCTTTGCTTCCATCTCCATCGAGGTCGATGACGCGAGGTGCTACTCGCGTGGGACCCAAGTCTGTAATCGGCCAGTTATCTATCCGATTGGCAAAACGGATAGCAACTGCCATTACTTCGCCGGGAGGACTGAGTATTTCGATGGTGATGCCGCTTTCATAGCCCAAATTGCTGCGAGTATTTGGCGAGGTATCGGGTCCAAATACGGTGTTGTTGCCCACGTAAAAGGCGTCTTCTGGCGCGCCTTCAATACTGCTTAATGAGATGATACCAGCTTGAATGATGCGGCTGGCCGATACATTGCCGATGTCTTGCAGGCCATCGGCTTCTTCGAGGGCAATGCCGCGGCGATATTGGGCAGGTGCAATTTTGTAATCGGGATGGCTATTGATGTGTTTTTCTGCGTCACTGGCCCGAATGACGGCGTCGTCAATGTGGTAGATGAGAATGCCCGAGCCGGGTATGAACGCATCGTAATCGTCTGTTGAAAGCCAGACATTATGAGGGATGGAAAATTCGATTTGCGGAATGCGATTTTCAATATTGAGGCGCGAGTAGCGGTTTTCGATTAAAAAATATTCGGTGGCGCTGATGGGCACGCGAATAGCCTGTGGAAGATCGGACGCGATACTGGCGATTTCTACGGTGTCGTTGTGGGTGATCACGAGTGGTTCGAGCCAGCCGAGTTGCATGCGCGACCAGGCGATCATGCGACTCGGCAAAAATCCGATCAAATTTGTGCTGGTGGATCCGGGATCATTTCTGAGGGGTTGAAGACCCAGGCGTGCGGCATCGATTTGATTGTTGGCGCCCGTATCCATCAAACTCCAGTCGCCAATTGCGGGCAGGTCGTTTTCAAAGTCCGAAAGACCGGGCAAGCCGAGTTGCGAGGCAAAAAACCGGGCGAGCGTGCCATTGAGACCGCCCCGGCCATTTGTGCTGATGGCTTCGGGCAATAGCATGCCCGATGTGACCTGAAAAGTACCGTTGTTGACGGAAATCGCGCCGTCGGCGAGTTCGGTGAGGTCGCGTTCAAAAATAAAGGCCGAGGGTATGTCGTTGAGTTTTTGGCCTGCTTCTCCGCCGAGACCCGCGTGAAATACTGCAAAGGCACGGTATTTTGAGAAATCTATATTTGCGCCATCAATGCCATCTGCGGCGCGAATGCCATCCCGAAAGAGCCGCGTGACGCGCTCATTTATTTCGCGCCTCGTGCGTCCATTGCCGTATTCGATCAAGGGTGTGTCGAGGACGTAACTCGCGGTGAGGTCTTGTGGATAGACATCGTATTCGATGGTCAGTTGACCGCGGGATATGTCGCGGTAATAATTGGAAAGTGCCTGCAGGTGGGCTTCAAAATAGGTGCGGTCGTGGGGGGGGGCGTCAAAGGGATAGATGCGATCGGGACTTTCGATTGTATTGAGATTGAATGTGCCGTTTCCACTGGTAGTTTCGTTGTCGGGGTCTTCGGGAGGGAAAGAGACGCGCACGGCTAAGACACGATAGGTGTCGGCAGCCATAATAGACTGTACAAAAAGGGCTACAAGACACAGGAGGATAGCGTAGATGTAGGGGCAAATGATTATGTAGGGGCAGGTTTGAAACCTGCCCCTACGCGATTTGTGCATATAGTTCATCAAGCGTATGTTCGGTTTCATAATGCGAGATCAGTGAGAATAGCTGATGCGGTAGATCAGGCCGGCCTGGTCGTCCGATACCAGCAGGGAACCATCGGGCATGACGAGTACATCGACTGGCCTACCCCAGTTTGATTCTCCCTGTAGCCAGCCTTTTGCGAATGGCTCGTAGCTGATCGCTTTGTTGTCGTTTAGACGCACCAGAGTGACGCGGTAGCCGATCTTGCTGCTGCGATTCCAGGATCCGTGTTCGGCGATGAAGATCTGATTTCGGTAATCCTCCGGAAACATGTCGCCGGTATAGAAACGCATCCCCAGAGCCGCTACGTGCGGCCCGAGATTCTGGACCGGCGCGACAAATTCGTCGCAGTTGCGCTGATTGCCGAATACAGGATCAGCGATGTTGGTGCCATGGCAATAGGGATAGCCGAAGTGCTGTCCATCGGCGGTTACTCTGTTCAGTTCGTCCGGGGGCACATCGTCGCCCATCCTGTCTCTTCCATTGTCAGTGAACCACAGTTGGCCCGTTTCCGGGTGCCAATCGAAGCCGACGGTGTTGCGAATGCCTCGCGCTATGATACTGAAGGTGCCATTGGCGTCCAATCTTCCTATTGACGCGTACGGATCGCCGCGAGCGCAGATGTTGCACGGCGCGCCGACAGGTACGTATAGCAAACCGTCGGGACCAAAGCGGATAAATTTCCAGCCGTGTGATCGATTTGTGGGGAAAGCGTTGTTGACGATCTCCGGCTGTGGCGGATTGTCGAGTTGTGCTTCGATGTTGCGATAGCGCAGGATGCGGCTGATTTCGGCTATGTACAGGTCGCCATCTTTGAAGGCGACACCGTTGGGGTTGTTCAGGCCGCGGGCGAGGATGATGACCCGCTCTGCCTTGTGGTCGCCGTCTTCGTCGCGCAGTGCGTACACGCGACCGCTGGGACGGGTGCCGACAAATAGGGTGCCGTCTGGGCTGAGGCTCATTGAGCGAGCGCCAGTTACCCCTTCGGCATACACGCGGATGTGGAACCCTTCAGGTAGTTCAATCCGCGCCAGGCGTGGGTCGCTGGGTGGTGGTGGCTGTGGCGGTCCAAAGCTATCTACAAATAGCAGAAAATCGTCAAACGCAATCTCGCCATTGCCATCCAGATCGTATTTTGCATCGTACCGCTCTTGACCGGCTTGAGATCCGAATGCGCTGACAAAGAGCAAAAAATCGGGGAAATCGACAACACCATTGCCATTAAAGTCCGAAGAAGGGGGACTACTATTTTGAGCAAAAATAGACGAAATCAAGAGCATGAAACTCAGCAAACTGACGGTCCCGAGCGCGAGGAAACGAGGTTTAGTATTGTATTTCAAGAGAATTAACATTGTATTTCAACTGATAGTTAGGGAAGTCAGTTTCTGAACCTGGTGGTTAAAATATAAATCCACCCGTGAAGCGGAATGTATTGCTGGCAGGCGTGTCTTCCGTCGGTACAAAATACGAGATATCGAAATTTGCCCAGTTGTATTTCAAGCCCAGCCCAAAGGTGGGAAAGTTGCGTTTGCCATCCTTGTCATAGGAATAGCCACTGCGCAGAGCAAAAGCCGAATCTTCAGAAAGATGGTACATCCATTCGGCACCTACGCGGTAATCCATATCGTCAAATTCCGTAAAACCATTGCCGCCCGGATTGGGCTTCCAGCCAAAGGTGTCGTCGCTCCAGCCCGAAATAAAGGAGAAGAAATTATCAGAGGCGAGGGGTTTGTAAACATCTGTGGTGAGCATCAGGGAAGACGATTCGTTTTTGAGCACTTTGTATGCAATGCCAAAAACGAAATTTTGCGGCAGTGGATCTGCCTGGTCGGCATCGATAAAAGTCATGTTTGGGCCAACATTGCGCAACACGCTACCGAAGCTAAGCCGATCTGTAGCTGCCCACATGAGACCTATGTCTCCGGCAAAAGAAGTCGCTGTACCTTTGCCTTGCTCAACACCCGCGCCTACGTCGGAGAGGTTTTCATGGATGAACTTAGCTGTGATGCCCAGGGCCAGATTTTTGAAGAGATGCGTGCCATAAGATACACCCAGGGCCATGCCGTAGCTTTTAAATGTACCTAAAAGATTTCCCTCCTCATCGGTGCGTTGTTGTTCGCCTAAAGAACTATAAATGAGGCTATATCCCAGATTGCCAATGCCACTAAAGGGGTGTGTATAAGCGCCGAATGACGAAAAGATGTCGCCAGCCAGTCGGGGAACGGGTTTGTACAGGGTGGTGCTGAGACTGTGAATTTGTAACGAAGCCAGTGCGGCGGGGTTGTAGTACGTAGCATTGGCGTCATCGGCAATAGCGACATAAGCATTGCCCATGCCCGCCGCGCGAGCCGATGGTGCGAACAATAAAAAAGTGGCTGCAGCATGGCTTTCTGGCGTTGCATAAGCTGGGGTGCTGAGCAGGCCAATACCAAGTGCGAACAGGGCGAGAAAACGGTATTTCATTGAAATTCTCCTTTATAGAATTAGCCGGAAAGCCTGCAAAACATGAAAAAACCCGGCCGTGAGCGCGTGTGAACGCGCCGCCAACCGGGGGGCATTCTAACATCGCGCGCTAAAGCAGGCACATCTTCGGATATCGGACAAAGTAGCCGACGGGATTTTACAGATACAAAAAACAGCGCTTTAGCGGTGATGCGATAGACAAATTTCCCTGATTAATGGTGAAAAAAAATAAAAAACCGCTTGTTTGAGGCTCGCGTGTTGCCTATTTTCAGATCACGAATTTTTAATTGATGAAAGGAAAGAACGTGATTGACCGGAATTTACTCGATATTTTGGCTTGTCCAGAGAACAAAACGCCCGTGAAATTAGCTGATCAACCGCTGATTGACACCATCAACAGCGCGATTGCAAAAGGCGAGGTTAAAAACCGAGGCGGACAAAAAGTTGAACTGCCGATTGATGGGGGCCTGGTGCGCGAAGATCGCATCTTTTTATATCCCATTCAGGACGCGATTCCCATTATGTTGATCGACGAGGCCATCCCGCTAAACAAATTCATGCCTCAATAGTCTTTTCCCTGTTTCTACAGTATTTTAGAACTTCAACAAATCCTTCCCATGTGTCAAGCCTTTTTTGTTCGGTTTAGACGTTTTCCCATGCAGCGAGTTCCATGTTTTTTTTTTAAAAATTTGTGTGATATTGGTCTCTTGCGGGTCGTTTTGTGGCAAAATATCTGGATCGCGCTCGTGTTTGGGTTTTTTGCATGTGGTGGGGGAGATAAGACGACTGAATTAGATGTAATGGCGTTGGGTGGCGGAAAAATAAACTGGCGTACATGGAGCCAAAGAGATTCCGCCCGAATTACCGAGCGCCCCATTTTGTTGTTTTTGTACACGCAGCGATCGGTTTGGTGTCGCGATCTGGTAGCGCGGTGTTTTGAAGATTCAGAAATTGCGCGGGCAATTGCACGTTACACCCTGCCGATATGGGTTGATGCTGATCAACGGCCCGATTTGTTTGAGCGTTTTGGTCTGGGCGGGGTTCCCTCTCTCTCTTTTTTGACACCCGATGGACAATGGATTACGGGTAGCACCTATCTCGATCCCGATGATATGATAGATCTATTGCGGTGGGTGCAAATTTTGTACGACAATCCCGATAGGCTCGTCAGGCTGGAGGTGCAGCGGGCAGAGTTGAAGCGGCGAGCAGAACGCGAAAAAAAGAAGGATCCGCGCCCTCGTATCAATCCGAGCGCAGCGCTTTTGCACCGCGTGCGCGATAGTTTGAAATCGGTGGTAAAAAGCGGTTTTGATCCAGGTCCCGAAGGTCTGCTCGCGCTTGCAGAAGCGGGTATTGATTCGCCTTTGATCAATTTTGCACACAGCGCACGGCGCGATACGGACGGCGTTTATGTATTGGGGGTATTAACGCATCGCGGGCCTGTGATTGATGCGGAAAAACACATGGCGGTCAATGCCCAATTACTGCGGGCATTTGCACAGGTAAATTTGTCCCGCGATCTGGCTGATGCAGTACTCGAACAGTTTGCCTTATCTGGAGATGTTCTATTGGGAGCCGGGCTGACGGGTTTTCGAGATCAGGCGGGAAATATATTGCGGGATGCAGAGATTTATTCGGGCTGGAATGCACTGGCAGTTTCGGGTTTGTGTGCGGCGTTTCTCGAAACTCGAGAGACGCGTTTTTTAAATGCTGGGCGGCGAATTTTTGAAGAGGTTAAGACGCGATTTGTACAGGAAGATAGCCTGTTTGCCCACGCGCGATCTTTAAATACGCCCCATTTTTTGCTGGATCAGGTTTTAATCATTCGCGCGGCCCTCGATTTGTTTGAGGTGCAGAAACGCGAGACCGATTTGTTATTTGCGCGGGTGCATGCAGATCGGGTGATGACAGCCTTTGCCGATTCTTCGGGCGCTTTGAGAGATCGAACGCCCGAGGCAGAGGTCGCGAACTCACCCGCTATTGATCGGTGGTTGCCTTCGGGAAATGGTGTGGCGGCGCAGGTTTTTATGCGGCTTTTTGTGCATACGAAAATGCCGCGCTATCGAGATCGAGCCGAGGCGATTTTGACGGCTCTGGTTGGACCTAATATAGATCGCATCGGATATGCTGGCGCGCTGAATCGCGCATTGGCATTATTTGTGCAGGAAGCGAAAACAAATGGCTAATAACCGTTTGCTCATTGTCGGCGCATCGGGTTTTTTGGGACACGCGCTTTGCGATGTATCCTGCGATGATTGGGAGCGGACACCCGCGTCGCGTAGCGGTCAAAAGGGTCATCTCGTTGTAGATTTGACACAGCCTACTTTGGTACACGAGGTGGTAGCACAGGTGCGCCCCCGGTGGGTGATCAATTCGGCAGCTATGACAAGCGTTGATGGATGCGAGCGCAATCCCGCGCTTGCGCGTGCGATACACGTCGATGGAACGCGCAATTTGGTTCAAGCGTGTGAACGGGTTGGATGCGGCCTGGTGAACTTATCGACCAATTATGTGTTTGATGGAGAGAAAGGGCGTTATGCCGAGGGCGATGAAGCACATCCGGTGAATGTGTATGGGCAGACCAAGTTAGAAAGCGAAGTTATTCTGCTGAATGCACTTTGCCCCGGCATTGTGGTGCGAACGGCGGTATTGTACGGTTTTCACCCGTCTTGTCGACCCAATTTTGTGACCTGGGCCATTTCATCGCTGGCAGGGCGCGAGGCGATTCGCGTGGTGATAGACGAGTGGGCAAATCCGACTTTTGTCGATGAACTCGCCGCATTTATTTTTAAACTGTGCGGCACTGACTTCCGCGGTGTGGTGCATTTTGGCGGGGCGGATTTTTTGACGCGCTTTGAAATGGTCGAACGGATTTGTGCGGTGATGGGTCTTGACTTTTCGCTGGTGTCTTCCATAACATCTGCAGAGTTTGGGCAACTTGCACAGCGCCCGTTGCGAGCCGGGTTGACAACCGCACTTGCCAGAACATTATGTGATATTGTACCTGCCTCTTTTGAGCATAATTTGAGGCAATTAAAGGGCGTCTTTCACAAAATTGTTAATACCTATGTCTGATAATATACTCCGCATTTCTCTGATTACACCCACCTATAACGAGCGCGAGAATATTTCTTTATTGGCCGAAGAAATATTCGACGTTCTGAAAGACTATCCCGACATCGATCTCGAATTGATCGTGGTTGATGACAATTCGCCCGATGGCACGGGAGAGGTGGCCGAATCACTCGTGGAGCACTATCCGGTGCAGGTGGTTCACCGCGCCGGGAAATTGGGATTGGGCAGTGCTGTGATGGCCGGTTTTGAGCGGGCAGAGCGGGATCTTTTAGGGGTGATTGATGCCGACTTGAGCCACGATCCCATTGTTTTGCCTCAGCTCATTTACGGGTTGCGGGATCACGATCTGGCTATTGGTAGCCGGTTTGATTCGGAGAGTCACGTCGAAAAATGGGCATGGTACCGCAGGTTTATTTCTCAATTGGGGGTATTTCTCGCCAGGCAATTAACCGGCGTGCAAGACCCACTGGCGGGCTATTTCTTTTTGCATCGACGCGTTATTAAAGACATGGCATTGACTTCGCCGGGGTATAAAATTTTGCTGGAGATTCTGGTCAAAGGGTATTATAAGTCTTTTATAGAGGTGCCCTTTGTGTTTCGCAACCGGCAATATAGTAGCAGCAAATTGAACTGGACTGAGTACTATTTATTTATGAAGCAATTGTTGACATTCTATTTTTTGCGAAAAAAGACCAACGCCGATAATAAATAAGTCTGGTATTTTGGCTTGACAGAGGGGCAATAGGCTTTTATGTTGAGCATTGTTTTGTGCAATTTCTTTTGGAACTGGAGGCGTTTATGGCACAGCAGCACGAACTCAATACCCAGATATCTCTACCGCTTTCCAAAGCGGTAGAGATCAGTTTTAATAGCGTTAAGATTCGATTTGGCCGGTCTTTGATTACGGTGAGTGGTATTGTGCTTGCTATCGCTTTTTTGATGTCGATTTGGGCGGGTAATGCCATTATTGACGGTTTGATGGATGCCGGCGATCCCAAGATCAATTTGATCTTGCAACAAAAGGGCCTTGAAATTGATCCCGATAGTGCCGCCGCAATCCAGCAACGGTCAAAAGATGCCTGGCTGGTGGTGTTGTCGCTGCTCGTGTGTTTGGTGGGTATTGCCAATGCTATGCTGATGTCTGTTACGGAGCGGTTCCGCGAGATTGGCACTATGAAATGTATGGGCGCCTTGGACGGATTTATTATTAAGCTGTTTATTCTCGAATCGACGTTTATGGGGGCAGCGGGCACGGTTATTGGCGTGATCATTGGGTTTTTGCTGACTGCATTGCTCAATATGTCGAGTTTTGGTACGGTGATTTTCGATCATCTTCCCATGATTCAAATCCTTCAAGATGGTGTTAAAGCTATTGTCATTGGCTCTTTTTTGTCGCTGATTGGTGGTATTTTACCGGCCTATCGCGCTGCCAAGATGGAGCCGGTTGATGCGATGTCTTTGGAAGTTTAAATCTGATTGTGAGGTGTTTTATGGCTGCCGAAGAAAAAACAGAAACAAATGCCGAGGCCGAAGAAGCAACTGTTGTACGCACACAAGATGTGAAGAAGGTGTACATAATGGGCGAGGAGCAGATTCACGCACTCAAAGGTGTGGATCTGGAGGTGACGCAGGGCGAATACCTGTCCATCATGGGACCTTCTGGTTCGGGAAAGAGTACTTTGTTTAATATGGTAGGTGGATTGGACAAGCCGACCGAGGGCAAGGTTTATATCGACGATGTAGATGTCGCCCAACTCGACGCTTATGAACTCGCGTGGTTGCGCTGCCGGAAGATCGGTTATATTTTTCAATCTTATAATTTGATTCCGGTGATGACAGCGCTTGAGAATGTGACCTTGCCGATGGTGTTTGCCGGGCTGACGAGCGACGAGGCGCGCGACAAGGGCGTAGAATTGTTGACACAGGTCGGTCTGGGCGAGCGCGTGATGCACAAGCCTTTTGAGCTTTCAGGCGGTCAGCAGCAGCGCGTGGCTGTTGCGCGGGCTTTTGCCAACGATCCAGCAATTATTCTGGCTGACGAGCCGACTGGGAATCTCGATTTGAATACGGGGCGGGAGATTATTGAGTTGTTGCGCCAGATGAACGAGGAGTCGGGCGTGACCGTGATTTCAGCGACGCACGATCACAAGATGCTGTCGGTATCCGACCGCGTGGTGTGGGTGCGCGATGGTCGCGTAGATCGCATTATTGACCGCGACGAGTTGAAAATTGAGGTGGGCACGATTGACGGTCATGAGTGAACTTCCTTCTTGACAATTTGTTTTAGAATTTGTTATCTTTGGCGCGTCTGATATAACTCTTGTTTAAGGAATTTGATGTGATGAACGCTTTTGCGACCTACTTCTGGTATTTTTGGCGTCGATTTGACGGCCGATATTATTATTATCGCCGCCCGTCCAAGAGTGTGGTTTGTCCTGCGTGTTAAGTGTGATGTAAGTGAATGAAAGTACGAGGTCGTGGGCAAACTGCTCACGACCTTTTTTATTTTTGACTTTTCATCCGCGTCCATCTGCGGATCAGGATTTTCAGGATGAAAGGATGAACAGGATTCCTCGCACCGCCACTGCCAGTAAACCGCTTTTGTCCATTTTCATCTGCGTCCATCTGCGTCCATCTGCGGATTTGACTTAAGGATTTTCCAGTGATTCAACCCGATTTCAAAACTGTGAAGAAGTTGAGCGAAGGCTGTGGTCTGGTTCCCATTTCAAGAGAACTTCTCGCCGACACAGAGACGCCCGTTTCGGCCTATTTGAAAATTCGCGCCAGATCATCGCACGCGTTTTTGTTTGAAAGCGTGGTGGGCGGTGAGCAGATTGGGCGGTATTCGTTTTTGGGCGCGGATCCATTTTTGGTCTTTCGTTCGCGTGGAACAAAAATTTTCATTGAACATGCGGCGACGGGTGAGCTGCGAATATTAGAAGGGGAGCCTATTGAGGTATTGCGCGGGTTGTTAAAAAAATACCACTCGCAACCTGTGGAGGGGTTTCCTCGATTTACGGGCGGTGCTGTGGGCTATGTGAGCTACGATGCCGTGCGTTTGATTGAACGCATTCCCGAGACGGTTGAAGACGATCTCGGTCTGGACGATATATTTTTGTCATTTTACGATTCGGTGCTGGCGTTTGACAACGTGACACACAAAGTGCATGTGATGGCCAATGTGCATACAGATGGCGATCTGGAAGCGAATTACGCGGATGCAGTCAAGCGGATCGACGCACTGATTGAGGCACTGGCGCAACCGGTGGATGTGTCCCTAAAGCCGGGAGCGAGTTCGTGCGAGGTGACTTCAAATACGAGCAAAGAAGCGTATATGGATGTGGTGGCGCGTTGCAGGGAATACATCGTGGCGGGTGATATTTTTCAGGTGGTGCCTTCGCAGCGTTTTGCAATGGATGTGACGGTGGATGCGCTGGATATTTATCGGGCGTTGCGGACAGTGAATCCGTCGCCTTATATGTTTCACGTCGATTTGATAGACCATCAACTCGTGGGCGCGTCGCCCGAGTTGCTCGTCAGGGTAGAGGATGGGGTGGTGCAGGTGAGGCCTATTGCGGGTACGCGATGGCGCGGCAAAACAGAGGCAGAAGACAGGGCATTGTCACAGGATTTGTTGGCAGATAAAAAAGAATGCGCCGAGCATATTATGCTGGTGGATTTGGGGCGCAATGATGTGGGGCGTGTCTCCAGGTTTGATACGGTGCGCGTGACCGAGCAGATGACGATTGAACGCTATTCACATGTGATGCATATCGTTTCGAATGTGCGCGGCGAATTGCACGAGGGTGTCGATGCGCTGGACGCGCTTTTTGCCTGTTATCCGGCTGGCACGGTGTCGGGCGCGCCAAAAATTCGGGCGATGGAGATTATCGACGAGATGGAGCCAACGCGGCGCGGGCCTTATGCCGGTGCGGTGGGTTATATTGATTTTGCGGGCAATATGGATACGTGTATTGCCATTCGCACGCTGGTGATTAAGGATGGCAAAGCGTATGTGCAGGCAGGGGGTGGCGTGGTGTTTGATTCAGAGCCAGGATACGAATATCAGGAGACTGTGAACAAAGCGCGGGCACTGTTTCGGGCGGTAGAAATGGCTGAAGGAGGAGAGTTGTTGTGATTCTCATCATTGATAATTACGATTCTTTTACTTACAATCTCGTTCAGTATCTCGGCGAATTGGGTGCAGAGTTGGTAGTGTATCGCAATGATCAAATTTCACTTGAAGAGATTGCGGATATCGCGCCCGATAAGATCGTCATTTCTCCGGGGCCATGCACACCAAATGAAGCGGGGATTTCCGTGGCTTTGGTACAGCATTTTGCGGGGAAAATTCCGATTTTAGGGGTTTGTCTGGGGCATCAGTCCATCGGGCAGGCATTTGGTGGAAAAATTGTGGGCGCGCCGACAATTATGCACGGGAAGGTGTCGGAGATTCATCATAGAGGGCAGTCTATTTTTGAGGGGCTACCCGATCCGTTTATTGCCACGCGCTACCACTCTTTGATAGTGGAGAGAGACAGCCTTCCCGATTGTCTGGAGATTACGGCTGAGACCGATGATGGCGTGATTATGGGGTTGCGCCATCGAGATATGGCGGTAGATGGCGTGCAGTTTCATCCCGAATCGATTTTGACGGATGAGGGTAAGAATTTGCTGCAAAATTTTCTCGATACGTGAGAGGAGGGCGAAACCATGCTCAAAACTTTCTATGTCAACAATTTTAGACTGTTTAAGCATCTCGAACTTCCCAAATTGGGACAGGTAAATCTCATTGCAGGGAAAAATGGTTCGGGTAAGAGCGCGTTGCTTGAGGCAATACGCTTATATGCGAGCAATGCCGATCCCGGTGTATTTGTCGATCTCATATTTTCGAGAAAGGAATACTGGTCTCCAAAGGAACGGCCTCATTTTGATGAAACTGTTTCAGGGCAAGTTCTCAGACATTTGTTTCATGGACATAAATTGCCTGAAATGAATAGTGAGGGGATTCGGGTTGGCAAGTCAGAAGAAGAACATTTCCATCTTACCGTAGCTATTTATGTGCAGGCAGAAGAAGGTATTGCTCGAAGGGTGCCGAACTCGAAAGGGGGTTTTCAACCCCTCACGACCCTGGATATAGAAATATCACCTGACGATATTTCTTTTTATGATAAGTATCTCGTTTTAGAACAAGCGGGGCAAGCACGCAGACTTGTTAATCTGGATAAAAGTTTAAACGATCTAATGAGACTGTCACATTTGTCCGATCATAGTCGTTATCCCATACAAGTTGTATTTGCCCAATCAACAGATTCAAATGACTTGGCATCTCTTTGGGACAAAACAGGGCTTACGAGTTTAGAACCAGAGGTCATTACAGGAATGCAATTGATTGAGCCAAAAATAAAAAGACTTTCTTTTGTCGATGCAGAAGAAGACCAGCGTTCAACGGTTCGGATTCCTATGGTTCAACACAGTGACGTTTCAGAACCGCTATCTCTGCAAGTTTTCGGCGATGGTATCCTGCGTTTATTTGAGATTCTCCTTTCTTTAGTAAATGCGAGAGATGGTATTTTGGTGATTGATGAATTGGAAAATGGTTTGCACTATACAATTCATCCAAAAGTTTGGGATATAGTATTTCGTCTGGCGAAAAAGTTAAATGTTCAGGTTTTTGCGACCACGCATAGTTGGGATTGTATCCGGGGGTTTGAGGTCGCTTGGAGAGAACACCTGGATGAGGGCACCTTTTTCCGCTTAGACATCAAAGGGGAACGTGTCAAAGCAACTTATTACGATCTCAATGTGTTGCAAGACGCTATTATCGCAGACGTCGAGGTTCGCTGATGAATACGGCGAATCCCAATTATAAGCACGAAGGCGCAAAAGTCTTACTGGTAGAAGGAAAAGATGATTGCCACGTTATTTGGGCACTTTGTAAAAAACATGAGGTTCCGGAAACATTTGGTGTCTATGTTTGCGAATCTGATACTATTTTACTGAGTCGCTTAAGTGCTTTAATTCAACGGCCTGAAATGGAAATTATCGGCGTTGTAATAGACGCGGATACCAACCTCAAAGGTCGCTGGCAGAGTATCCGGGGTAAACTATCAAATTATCATAATTTGCCGGATGCACCGGAACTTGACGGAACAATTGTCGAAGCCATTGAAGATATGCCGCGTCTTGGTTTTTGGATGATGCCAAATAACGTTGATCCGGGTATGTTAGAGGATTTTTGTCGGCAACTTGCACCTGATGATGCGATTGTATTTGCAGAGCACTGTGTGATGAAAGCGAAAGAAAAATCATTTGCCACCTTCAAAGATGTGCATCAATCAAAAGCGGTGGTTCATACGTATTTGGCCTGGCAAGATGAACCCGGCAAACCATTAGGGCAATCAATTACAGCACAAGTTTTAAAGCCTGATACGGCAATTGCGGGAGCGTTTGTCAGTTGGTTGCAGAGGTTGTTTGCTGGATAATGTCATTGGAATTTGCGATACAGTGAATTTGACTGTGTGAGGAGATGAGTATGAATATACAAGAGGCGATTGCAAAAGTGATCGAAGGCAAAGATTTGCGCCGAGGTGAGATGACGGATGCGATGAATCAGATTATGTCGGGCGAGGCGACGGATGCGCAGATCGGCGCGTTTTTGATTGCGTTGCGCATGAAGGGCGAGAGTGTTGATGAGATTGCTGGAGCGGCGTCTGTGATGCGGGAGAAGGCGACGCCTATTGTGACAAAGCACGATGTGATTGTCGATACTTGTGGCACGGGGGGCGATCATTCGGGCACGTTTAATATTTCGACAACGGCGGCATTTGTCGCGGCTGGGGCGGGTTTGTGTGTGGCCAAACACGGCAATCGCGCGGCGACGAGTCAAAGCGGTAGCGCGGATGTGCTGGGTGCATTGGGTGTGAATATTGAAGCATCGCCCGAGACGGTGAGCAGGTGTTTGGACGATGTGGGTATCGGGTTTTTATTTGCTATTTCATTGCACGGGGCGATGAAATATGCGATTGGGCCGCGTCGGGAAATTGGTGCGCGGACAATTTTCAATGCGCTGGGGCCACTGAGCAATCCGGCGGGCGCAAAGCGGCAGGTGGTCGGCGTGTACAGCGCGGCATTGACCGAGACACTCGCGGGTGTTTTGGCGACTCTGGGATCGGAGCACGCGTTTGTCGTTCACGGCTCGGATGGTTTGGATGAGATGACGCTGACAGGTCCGACGAGGGTGAGCGAATTGAAGGCTGGATCGGTTTCGACGTATGAAGTATCACCTGGGGACTTTGGGCTGGCGCAAGCCACAGCCGACGCGCTAAAAGGCGGGGATGCCGATTATAATGCAGAGATTACGCGGTCGATTCTGAATGGTGAAGAAGGTCCTCGGCGCGATATTGTGCTGTTGAATGCGGCGGCGGCAATTGTAGCGGGAGATAAGGCGCGTGATTTGAACGAAGGTGTGCAGGTCGCGGCTGAAGTGATTGATTCGGGCAAGGCGTTGGAGAAGTTGGAAGGGTTGAAAGAAGCGAGCCAGGAATGATTTTCGAGATGGAGTGAGGTAAAATGGGTCTTTCGGTAGGTGTTGCGGGTTTGCGATTTGGCATGTCCTGGGCGCGGGTGTTTGATGCGTATGCCGAGACTGATTTGGTCGCTGTTTGTGATATTCAGCAGGAGAAACTGGACGAGGCAAAAGAGCAGTTAGGTGTCGATGCTTGTTATGCGGCTTTTGATGATTTGGTCGCTGATGAGCGAATTGACGCGGTGGCTGTTTTTACTCCCGCGCCGCTTCATGCAGAACATGTGATTCGCGCGATTCGGGCCGGTAAGCACGTTTTGTGTGCTGTGCCCGCTGCGCTGACTATGGATGAAGCAAAGGCATTGGTCGAGGTCGTTTCAAAAAGTGACCGCATTTATATGATGGCGGAGAATTGGGTTTATGAACCCAGTGTGGTGCGTGCCAGGTCGCTTTATGAAGCGCGGAAACTGGGGCGTATTTACTATGCCGAGGCCGAGTATATTCACGGCCTAAAAGCGTTGAGGCGACATCCCGATGGGCGGCTCACCTGGCGGAATAGTCTGCAACCCCTTCTTTATCCGACACATGGGACGTCGCCGTATTTGAATATGACGGGTGACCGTTTGGTTGAGGTCATGGCTGTTTCGGCTTCGGGGCGAGATGAATTTTTAGAAGGATATGAAGCAGATTGGGTGCAGACGGCTTTGTTCCGAACCGAAGAAGGTGCGGTGTTCAGGTTGACCAATTCGTTTCAGAATGTGCACGGGATGAGTCATTTCTTGAGCTTTTATGGCGATGAGGGTTCTTTAGAGACGGGGCGATTTCGCGAAGCCCGAACGGTGTGTTATTATTCTCTGGGCGATAAGGCGCAAGTGACGCGAGAAGAATGTCACCATCCCGAGTTATTCCAGTTTTCGGACGCGCTCGGCGCAGGGCATGGCAAAACGAGTATGCTCATTGTTTTGGATTTTGTGCGGGCTATTGTGAATGGCTCGCCACCGCCGATAGATTTGATGCAGGCACTGGATATGACACTGCCCGGTATTGCGGGGTTGCAGGCAGTGCGCGAAAATGGATGGGTGTCTGTTCCCGACCCGCGGTCGTGGTTTTAGTCTATCTGAGGATGGTGGGATTTTATGGCCAGCAGTATTCTCGACAAGATTGTGGCGTATAAACGCGAGTTTCTCGCCAGGTGTATGGCGCAGACGCCATTTGAGGAAATGGCGCAGTTGGCGGAAGAAGCGCTGGAACCGCCTTCGTTTTTTGATGGGCTGGTAGATGGGGATGATATTGCGGTGATCGCCGAGGTGAAAAAGGCATCGCCGTCTAAGGGCGTGATTCGCGGGGATTTTGACGCGGTGGGTATTGCGAAAATTTATGTGAAAAATGGGGCTTCGGCGCTTTCGGTATTGACGGATGAGAAATTTTTTCAGGGTTCGGTGGATTATTTAACTCAGATTTCAATAGTTGTTGATCGGCCCGTTTTGCGAAAGGATTTCACGATTGATCCCTATCAGATTTACGAGGCGCGCGCGATTGGGGCTTCGGCTGTGTTGTTGATTGTGTCGATTTTAACGCCCGAAGAATTGTCCTCATTTATAGCGACGAGCCGTGCGCTGGGTCTGGATGCGCTGGTGGAGGTGCATGAGAGAGAAGAACTGATGGTCGCGCTCGATGCGGGTGCGGAGATTGTTGGGATTAATAATCGAAATTTGAAAACTTTTGATACGTCTCTGGATGCGACTTATGGGTTGATCGATCACATTCCCGATGACGTGTTGACGGTGAGTGAGAGTGGTATTTATACGCGCGAGGATGTTGTCGCACTTCGAGATGCGGGTGCAGATGCGGTGCTGGTGGGCGAGAGTTTGATGCGCGAACCGGATATTGCCGCCAAGTTGCAGGAGTTGATTGGGCATGGTACGAGCTAAAATTTGCGGGATTACAAATCGGGATGATGCGTTGTGTGCGATTGATAATGGCGCTGATGCTCTGGGGTTTAATTTTTACGAGAAGAGTCTTCGCTATATCGCGCCCGAGAAAGCCGGAGAAATTGTTTTTGATTTACCGCCGTTTGTGACGCCCGTCGGGGTGTTCGTGAATGCGTCGGAGCGGGAGATTGATATTGCCGTGAAGTTGGCGGGGTTGCGGGCGATTCAATTGCACGGGGATGAACCTCCCGAAGCATGTCTGGGGCATGCGGTTCCTGTGATTCGCGCGCTTCGCGTGGGATGTGATTTTGATGTGCAGATTATGCGATCATATCTGGTCAATACCTTCTTATTGGATACAGAGAGAGCGGGTTTTTACGGCGGTACGGGGGAGACATTTGACTGGACAAAGGCGGTGGAGGCAAAAGGGTATGGGCGCATTATTCTTGCCGGTGGGCTAAATCCGGATAATATTCGGGAGGCGATTGAGCGAGTTGGTCCCTATGCGGTGGATGCGAGTAGTGGCGTAGAAGCCGAGCCGGGGAAGAAGGATCACAAAAAAGTGAGAGATTTTTTGGCGCGCGTAAAGGCGTGATGTGAATATGGAGATAAAAACGTGGATGTATTAGACGATTTGGCATTTCGTGGCTATATTTTTCAGATGACAGATGAAGATAAGCTCCGCAGGCGTTTGGCAGAGGGGCAGATGACATTGTATTGCGGATTTGATCCCACAGCCGATAGTCTGCATGCGGGCAGTCTGGTTCCTATTATGGGCTTGCGTCGCTTTCAAGATGCGGGACACAAGCCCATTGCTCTCGTGGGCGGTGGTACGGGATTGATCGGCGATCCGAGCGGGAAAGCAGAAGAGCGCCAGTTGAATTCACTGGAGGTGGTGCAGGCATATACCGAGAGCCAGCGCGTGCAATTGGAAAAGTATCTGGACTTTGAGGCTGTACACAATTCGGCGCTGATGGTGAGCAATCATACCTGGCTTTCAGAGTTGCGTACGATTGAATTTTTGCGCGATGTGGGCAAACATTTTTCAATGGGGTATATGCTGGGCAAAGAGTCGGTGTCGTCGCGTCTTTCAACCGGGATTTCTTTTACTGAATTTAGTTATATGGTTTTGCAGGCGTATGATTTTATGGAGTTGAACCGGGAGTATGGTTGTGAGCTTCAGGTCGGGGGCAGCGATCAGTGGGGCAATATTACGGCGGGCATAGAATTGTGTCGGCGCATGCTCAATAAGACTGTGTATGGGTTGACTTTCCCGTTGCTGGAAAAGTCGGATGGGACAAAGTTTGGGAAGACCGAGACGGGAACATTATGGCTCGATCCCGAGAAGACATCGCCTTATCAATTTTATCAGTTTTGGGTGAATGCAGCAGATCGCGATGTGGTGAAATTTTTAAAGTTGTTCACTTTTTTGAGCCGTGAACGCATAGAGGCATTGGAACGGGAAGTGGAGGCGCGGCCCGAGAAGCGCGAGGCACAGCGCGTGCTGGCCGAAGAGGTGACGACATTTATCCACGGTGCAGATGCAAGAGCACGCGCCGTGCATATTTCCGAGGCACTGTTTTACGGCAATTTGCAGGATTTAAATGAGCAGGAGATCGCAGAAGGGTTTAGCGATGTGCCGTCTTACGCGCTCAATGGTGCCGATGAAGTGGGTTTGATCGATTTGCTCGTGGATGCGCGGATTTCATCGTCCAGGCGACAAGCCCGCGAAGATATCGGGACTGGTGCGATTTATATCAATGGGCAACGGTGTACAGATATGGCCCATATCTTAGAGCCTTCTGAAAGACTGGCTGGAAAATATCTGGTGATGCGCCGCGGTAAACGCCGCTACTTTTTGGTGAGGTGGTCGGTGTGATTGAGACTGCCTTTAATTTCTAAAATCATTTGGAACCACATAAGAACACGCATAAACGCAGATTCGGAAGAATAATAACAATCCGTGTTCATCTGTGTTCATCGGTGGTTGCGTTTCGCTTATCAAGAAAGGATTTTTTTATGAAAGCACCCTGGATTACCTACCGTCCGGAACTCAAAGTACTCGATTGTACGATCCGCGATGGCGGTTTGATGAATGACCATCATTTTGATGATGATTTTGTGAAAGCCGTGTATGAAACATGTGTCGCGGCGGGCGTTGACTATATGGAGATTGGGTATCGAAACTCCAAGGAGATGTTCCCCAAAGGAGATTTTGGTGCGTTCCGCCACAGCGATGAAGAGGATATTCGCAAAATTACCGGGGATCACGACCCAGAAGCGACGGGGATGAAACTCGCAATTATGGCCGATGCGGGCAAGAGCGATTGGGCTCAAGATATTTTGCCAGCCAGCGAGAGTGTGGTCGATATGGTGCGCGTGGCGTGTTATGTTGAGCAGATTCCCGAGACGGTCGAAATGTTGCTCGATGCTCATGAGAAGGGGTATGAAACGAGTTGTAATATTATGGCGATTTCGACTGTGCAAGATGTCGAGATTGATCAGGCATTAGAAGTTTTGATTCAAACCCCTGTGGGTACGATTTGCGTTGTGGATAGTTTTGGTGCTCTGTACCGCGAGCAGGTTGATATGCTCGTGCGAAAATACATGGAAGCGACCAAAGGCTCGGGCAAAGAGGTGGGTATTCACGCGCACAATAATCAGCAACTGGCATTTGCCAATACTATTGAGGCCATTATTTTAGGGGCTAATCGGGTCGATGCCACAGTGGATGGATTGGGGCGCGGTGCTGGCAATTGTCCCATGGAATTGTTGCTCGGTTTTTTGCGGAATCCCAAGTTTAAAATTCGTCCCGTCTATAAGTTGCTGGAAGAGCATTTTGTCAGGTTGCGCAGCGAAATGACGTGGGGACCTCTGGTGCCCTATAACATCACCGGCCAGCACAACCAGCATCCCCGCGAGGCAATGGAATTGCTCGATGGTGATGACCGCGAGCAGTATTTGGCATTTTACGATCGGGTAGTTGGGGATGTTTAAGGGGATATACAATATGGCTGTAAACGCGAGTGATTTACCCGATGCGCGCGGGCATTTTGGGCCTTATGGTGGGCAGTATGTGCCCGAAACGCTTATGGCACTCTTGGAAGACCTGGAGGCAGCCTATCGGGAGGCAAAGCGCGATCCGGAATTTTGGGCTGAACTGGATCGATACTTGTGCGAGTATGTCGGGCGGCCCACGCCGCTTTATTTTGCCGAGCGGTTGACAGAAGAACTCGGCGGGCCTAAAATTTATCTCAAGCGCGAAGACCTCGCCCATACGGGGGCGCATAAAATCAATCATGCCATGGGGCAGATTTTGCTCGCCAACCGGATGGGTAAAACGCGGATTATTGCCGAGACAGGTGCCGGGCAACACGGCGTGGCAACGGCAACTGTAGCGGCGATGTTCGGTCTCAAATGCGAGATTTACATGGGTGTTGAAGATATGGAACGGCAAGCGCTCAATGTGTTTCGCATGCGGCTCTTGGGAGCGAAAGTTACGGGCGTCCATTCGGGTAGCAAAACGCTGAAAGATGCGATTAATGAGGCCATCCGCGACTGGGTGACCAATGTGGAGGATACGTTTTACATCTTTGGTTCGGTTTTGGGACCGCATCCGTATCCGATGATCGTACGGGATTTTCAGCGGGTTATTGGCGTTGAAACTCGTGCTCAAATTTTGGAGAGAGAGGGCCGATTGCCCGATGTGCTCGTCGCCTGTGTGGGCGGGGGAAGCAATTCTATCGGGTTGTTTCACGCATTTTTGGATGATGCCGATGTGCAGATGATCGGTGTGGAGGCTGGCGGTCACGGTATTGAGTCTGGCGAGCACGCTGCACGGTTTAATGGTGGCGATTTGGGGGTTTTGCACGGTGCGCGCATTTATGTGTTGCAAGATGATGATGGGCAAATCGCGTTGACGCATTCGGTATCGGCGGGTCTCGATTATTCGGGTGTGGGGCCAGAGCATTGTTATTTGCGAGATATGGCGCGCACGACTTATACGTATGCAACGGATGAGGAAGCACTCAGTGCTTTTGAGCTGCTCAGTCATACCGAAGGGATTATTCCCGCTTTGGAGAGTTCACACGCTATTGCCCATGTTTGCAAGTTGGCTCCAGAGATGAGTCGAGAGCAGATTGTGGTTGTCAATTTGTCGGGACGCGGGGACAAAGATGTGCAACAGGCGGCGCGGTTTATGGAAGGAGTGAGATGACGCGGATAGGACGGCGGTTTGAAGATTTGAGAAAAGCGGGCAGGACCGGGTTCGTCGCATATATTACGGCGGGCGATCCAGACTTAAATACCACGCATCAGGTGGTGTTGGAATTGGACCGGCGAGGTGTGGATGTCCTGGAATTGGGTGTTCCCTTTTCCGATCCTCTGGCGGATGGCCCCGTAATTCAGGAGGCGTCACAACGCGCTTTGGCCGCAGGTGCAACGCTCGAGGGCGTGTTGTCTATGGTTGCAGAGTTGCGGGTTGAGACCGAAATCCCCATTGTGCTGTTTACGTATTATAATCCGATTCATCGCTACGGTGTGGCGTGCTTTGTAAAACGCGCCGCAGATGTGGGGGTAGATGGCGTGCTGATGCTGGATTTGCCTCCGGAAGAGGGCGGCGATTACAAAGCGCAGATGGATGAGCACGGGCTGGATACGATTTTTCTTATGACGCCTACCACGCGCGATGATCGGATGGGGCTGATTGCGTCGCATACAAGGGGTTTTGTCTATTATGTGTCGCGCACCGGGGTGACGGGAGAGCGCGATTCTCTGGCGGATGAAATTCAAAGTAAGGTGTCTGCGATATGCCAGTACACAGATATGCCGATTGCCGTTGGATTTGGTATTTCAACGCCTGAGCATGTATCCGAAATTGCGCGATATGCCGATGCGGTTGTGGTTGGTAGCGCGATTGTACGTCGTGTGGGGGAATACCAAAACGATGTCGATCTGGTTTCAAAGGTCGGTGCTTTTGTCGGGTCTTTGATCGGCCCTTTGAGAGAAGGTGTGTAGGTTATGGAGAGGGATCTGGATTTCTGGCGCGAGAAAATTGATGCCTTAGATGATCAGATTCTCGAGTTGCTCAATGAGCGTGCCCGGTATGCGCTGTCTGTGGGAAAAATTAAGCATGCCGAGGATTTGCCCCTGCATGCCCCCGAACGAGAAACCCTGATTCTCAACCGCATTCGCGAATTGAATGGCGGTCCTTTGAGTCACGAAGCAGCGCAACGCATTTTTAGACAGATTATCGATGAGTCTCTGCGGTTGGAAGAAGATCACGCAGAGAAAGATGACCTACCCCCCAGCCCCCTTCCTGATAGGAATGGGGAGACAATCTAAGGAAATATTTATCATGAGTTTCAAGCGGATTCAGCCCATTCCCAGTGCAGAAGAAATCCAGGATGTTTTGCCTCTGCCCGATGATTTGAAGGCTAAGAAGGATGAACGCGATGCCGAGATTCGGGCTATTTTTGAGCGCAAGAGCGATAAGTTTTTGTTGATTATTGGTCCTTGCTCGGCGCACGATGTCGATGCGGTGTGTGAATATGTGAATCGCCTGGCGCGGCTTCAAGAGCAGGTGATGGACAAATTGGTGCTCGTGCCGAGGATTTATACCAATAAGCCGCGCACGACTGGCGAAGGGTATAAGGGCATGGCCCATCAGCCCGATCCCGAAGGTATGCCCGATATGGTTGTTGGGATTAAGACCATTCGG
Organism: uncultured Latescibacterota bacterium; assembly: GCA_951812755.1. Taxonomy (GTDB): domain Bacteria; phylum Latescibacterota; class UBA2968; order UBA2968; family UBA2968; genus VXRD01. The sequence continues at coordinate 5,285,442 of OX638329.1, read as the reverse complement.
CAGATGCAAATTCGCGCTTTTCGCGAGGCGCATTTGACGGCTGCCGATGAGATGCTCTATCCTTCGAATTTGCCTTATGTGGAGGATTTGCTGAGTTATATTGCCGTGGGCGCGCGGTCTGTTGAAAATCAGAACCATCGTCTGACCATTAGCGGTGTCGATGTGCCTGCAGGTATGAAAAATCCAACGGGTGGGGATTTGGATGTGATGTTCAATGCCGTTTATGCCGCACAAATGCCACATGTATTTTTTCACAACGGTTGGGAAGTCAGTACGTCGGGCAATCCGCTGACGCATGCGGTGTTGCGCGGGATGTCGTATAATGGGCGAAGCATCCCCAATTATCACTATGAGGATTTGGTGCATGTTGCCGAGCAATACGTGGCGCGGAAGTTGAGCAATCCGACGATTATTGTGGATACCAATCACAACAATTCAGATAAAACGTTCTCCGAACAGCCGCGCATTGGTCTTGAGGTGATGCGCAGCCGCCGCCATTCCGCGCTGCTTCACAATGTGGTGCGCGGGTTGATGGTGGAGAGTTATCTGGAGGAGGGCGCGCAAAAACCCGAAGAGGGGATATTTGGGAAGTCGATTACTGACCCGTGCCTGGGGTGGGAAGATACGGAAGTTTTTGTGAAGGAATTGGCAGGTCTGGTTTAGTACTTTATGTAGTACAGGTTATTTGTATGAACGATCCTCCATTTAGAGATGCCGCGATTGCCATTGTGGGTGTGGGGTTGATTGGTGGGTCGCTGGGGTTGGCGTTTAAGCGATTGGGTATTGGGCGCGAGATTATTGGTATTAGCCGCGCTGAGACCCTGCGAGAGGCCCGTGCGCTCGGTGTGATTGACAGTGGCTATGAATACGATGCGATGGACAATGGCGTAAAGCGGTCAGATCTGGTATTTTTATGTTCGCCCATTGTGCGTATTCTGGAGCAGTTACCCGCGGTCATGCAAGCGGCCTCGCCGGGTTGTATTATTACAGATGTGGGTAGCACCAAGGGCGCGATTGTCGCATGTGCAGAGCGGGTCGCGCGTGACGAGGTCCATTTTGTGGGTGGGCATCCTATGGCGGGATCGGAAAATAGCGGCGTGGGTGCAGCCGATCCCTTTTTATTTGAAAACGCGCTTTATGTGCTTACGCCTGCAAGCGGTGTTCCCGGTCAAATTGTGGATGCGCTTGCAGCACTGGTGCAGTGCATTGGTGCGCGTTCTATGCGCATGGAGGCCGAGACCCATGATCGGGTCGCGGCAACGGTGAGTCATTTGCCACAGATGATGGCTACCACTCTCGTGGGATTGGTGGGCAGGCTCAATGAGGCCGATGGTCTCCCTCTGCAAATGGCAGCGGGCGGGTTCCGCGATTTGACGCGCATTGCCTCCAGTCCATTTGCGATGTGGCGGGATATTTGTCAGACCAATGCCGGTCCTATTCGAGAGATGATCGATGCGTATCTCGACGCGCTTGCGGCAATACGAGAGAAGGTAGATCGAGAAGCACTATCTGATGATTTTGACTATGCCAACCGCATTCGCGGGGAGATTCCCAGAGATTCCAAGGGGTTTTTGCACCCGCTTCATGAAATTTTGCTGGTGGCAGAAGACAAACCCGGTATTATTGCCGATGTTGCATCGCGTCTATCTGCCGAGGGGATCAATATTGAAGATATTGAAGTACTGAAGGTGCGCGAAGGCGAAGGGGGGACGATTCGGATGGGGTTTGGGCAGCAGGAGGAAGCCGGGCGGTCTGTCGATATTTTGCGAGATGCGGGTTATCAAGTGCGGTTGCGTTAGAGGGGTAAGTATGTATGAGGTAAAAGAAGCGCGTGGGCTTATTGGGAAATGCGATGTACCGGGGGATGCCGAGACCACGCTGTATTTGCTCGGTGTTGCGGCGATGTTATCGCAGTCGGATTTGACTCTTCACTGCGTGGGAGACGATTGGAAGACCCGACGCGCATTGGATTTATTGCGGCGGTTGAATGCACAATTGGACATTCAGGTGATGCGATCAAAGGCAAAAGTGACGCGTACGGTTAAAGTCCAGGGGTCTGAATTGCGGCGCACGCGCATAGGGGGCGAGCAGACCGATTTATTTATTTCTGAAGTGCCTTTTCTCGCTGTGCTGGGTACGCAGGCCGCGGGCGAAACGGTTATTCGAGATGGAGAGGGCTTGCGACAGGGGGAGATCGACCGCCTGTCACTGGTGATTCAAAATTTGCGTCAAATGGGGGCTAAGGTAGGCGAAATGCCCGATGGCCTGGTGGTGCAGGGGCCTGTGCGCCTTCAGGGAACAGAGGTCGATGCCGGCGGCGATGCCCGCACGGGATTGACCTTTGCACTGGCAGGATTGGTAGCCGAGGGAGAAACTCGGGTGTCTAATACGGGTGATATGTGCCGAGATTTTGCCGAGTTATTCACGTGTTTATCGACCATTGTTCAACCAAAAGAGGTGAAAATATGAAAATACTTTTTAAACTCGCGCTATTTGCGATTTTGATAATTCTGGGCGGTGTGGTGTTTATACGCTATACATACAACTGCTCGTGGAAGGAAAGTTTTGATATTGCCGATGAGTTTGTAAATGATTTGCTGGATAGCAATCGAAGGTCTTGATGAATATTCGCGCGACAAGTCAGGTGCTGGGCGTTATTGGTGACCCGGTGGCTCATTCGTTTTCTCCCGATATGCACAATGCCGCAATCGCCGCATTAGATGTGGATTATTGTTATGTGGCTTTTCACGTGTTGCCCGACCGCGTGGGCGAGGCGATGAAGGGGTTGCGCGGATTGAATATTCGCGGATTAAATGTGACTATTCCACACAAGCTGGCGGTGATGGAATACATGGATCGCATATCAGAAGAAGCACTGGCTGTGGGTGCGGTTAATACTATTTCGCGCGAAGACGATGAACTGGTTGGATACAATACGGATGTCTATGGTGTCTTGACGGCATTGCGCGATATTGCGAGGATTGAGACATTTCCCGCGCATTGTGTGGTGCTCGGTGCCGGTGGGGCGGCCCGCGCTGTGACGTATGCGCTGGGGACGCAAAAGAGTGTGCAGCGGGTGACGATTTTGAATCGCACGATCAAGCGCGCGGAGGCTCTGGCAGTGGATATGGAAAAAATAACGGGTACAAAAATGGATGTGGGCGCGCCGGATGCCGATACACAATGCCGGGCGTTTGCCGATGCGGGTGTGGTCGTGAATACCACTTCGCTGGGGATGTATCCCGAGGTCAATACTTCGCCCCTTGCCGATGTGCGCGCTGTCCATCCGGATTTGGTGCTCTACGATACGGTGTTCAATCCGCTGAAAACGCAGTTGATGCGCGCGTTTCAATCGGTTGGTGCGCCGGCTTTTGGGGGACTGGATATGCTGGTCTTTCAAGGGGCGCGATCTTTTGCTATCTGGACGGGTGTTGAGCCACCGACTGATGTGATGAAAAATGTCGTTGTCAAACGGGTGGGTAATTCAATTAAGAATTAAAAATTGTCCCCGCCGCCCAAAACCATTGCGAGCTTCGACGCTGATGAAATGTGAACATAGGCATAGCCCACAACGCGCGGGAAAAGCGGATATCGCGCACGATGTGTTGCTCAAACCAGAAGCTAAGCGCGCTTTTGTGCGGCAGATGTTTGACGGGATTGCCCGCAGATACGATTTGCTCAACCACCTGTTGAGTCTGGGCATTGATATTTTGTGGCGAAAAAAGACTGTTGATCAATTACAACCCGGGCCGAATTGGCGAATTTTGGATCTGGCTACGGGCACGGGCGATTTGGGATTTGAATGCGGCAAGCGCGCTGGCGATATTCAGGTGATCGGTGTCGATCCTTCAGTGCCGATGTTGCGCGAGGGCGAAAAAAAAAATGCATCGCGAGCAAATCCGGTCGCGTTTCTGTGTGGCGATGGGGAGTGTCTTCCCTTTGGTGAGGGGACATTTGATGGTGTGACAATCGGATTTGGCATTCGCAATGTGGCTGAATTGGAAATGGCCCTGAGCGAGATGTGTCGCGTGCTCAAGGTGGATGGGCGCGTGGCTGTGCTGGAGTTTTCGAGGCCGCGAACCCCTGTGTTTCGCGGCCTTTACAATTTTTATTTTCAGCGTATTTTGCCTCGTATTGGACACATGGTCTCCCGCGATCCGAATGCCTACCGCTATTTGTACGAATCTGTGATGCGTTTTCCCGAAGGTGCCGATTTTTGTCGGCGGTTGTCCGATGCGGGATTTGTCGATATGCAGGTGGTTCGGTTGAGCTTTGGGATTGCAACTATTTATCTGGCGTCGAAATCGTAATATGTCTTTGACACTCATACAAATCGTGTTGATTCTCGCTCCTATTTTATTGGGCGCGTCTATTGTGGCCTATTGGCGGTTGCGGCGTCATGTGTCCAATACGCAAGAGCCTGTGGTGGTTTTTTTGCAGAAGCGATGGGATGTGCTTTTGATTGTGACAGGGGGCATTGTGCTGTTTCGGGGAGCTGCGATCTCAGATGGCGTGGGACTCGTGCCGCAATTGTTCGGTTTTTTGCTTTCTCTCGAATTTTTTTATATTGCGTATGCTACTATTCGCGTAACTATGAGTGAGCGCGGATTGCTGATGGGCATGCGCTACATGCCCTGGCAGCGTTTTTCGAGATATGTATGGCGCACAGAGCGCGATTTGGAACTTGTTTCTCAACGAAAAAGCTATCGGTTTCGCGTGCCCGCGCAGGTGAAGGCCGATGTGCAGAAAATTTTGGATTTGGATATTTTGAAATAGGGAGGTACCTACCCCCTGACCCCCTTCCTGAGAGGAAGGGGGAACTGTGATCGGTTGATGGATTGTAACACTTAGTTCAACTCCCCCCTTTCCTTGTAGGAGAGGGGCCGAGGGAGAGGTGATATTTTATGGTAAATCCTTTTGTCGATGAAATTGTATTGCAGGTGTCAAAAGCGACCGAGATGTCTTGTGGCGATGTGAGGGCGCTGATCGAAACGCCGCCAAAGCCCGAGATGGGCGATTACGCTTTGCCGTGTTTTGCTCTATCTAAAATTTTTCGCAAAGCACCCCATTTGATTGCTGAAGAGCTATGTGCACAAATTGCTATGGGAGACCTCATAGACGAGGTGCGTCCAGCAGGTCCTTATCTCAATTTTTTTGTTCCAAAGGCCAATTTGGTCGGGGAGACACTCTCTGCGATTCTCCACCATGGTGCGGATTACGGGCGCGGAGACCAGGGTGTTGGGAAGACGATTGTGATCGATTTTTCGCATCCCAATATTGCCAAACCATTTGGCATTCACCATCTACGGTCAACGGTTATTGGCAATGCCCTGCGAAATATTTATCGGGCATTGGGCTACGAAGTGGTTGGGGTGAACCATCTGGGCGATTGGGGGTCTCAGTTTGCGAAATTGATTCTGGCGTGGAATTACTGGGGTGAAGGCGAATTGACGGCGGATATTACCATTCAGAAGTTGCTGGAACTCTATGTTCGCATTAACGAAGAGATTGAGGACAACCCCAAACTCGAACAAGAAGCCCGCGATTGGTTTCGCCGCCTCGAAGACGGCGATGAAGAAGCCGTACGGATGTGGCAGGTGTGTGTGGATGTGAGTTTTAAGGAGTTTGATCGCGTTTACGATATGCTGGACATTGGGTTTGAGTCGATTGCTGGAGAGAGTTTTTATCAAAATAAGATGCCCGGGACTCTGGATCGATTACGGGCAAAGGGGTTGCTGACCGAGAGTGAAGGCGCGACTATTGTGGATTTGGAAAAATGGGATATGCCGCCTTTGATCGCATTGCGAAGCGACGATGCGACATTGTACGGTACGCGCGATTTGGCCGCGCTGGAGTATCGGTGGGAAACATATCGCTTTGAAAAATTGCTCTATGTGGTGGATGTGGCGCAATCTTTGTATTTTCGCCAGTTGTTTCAGGTGTTGGAATTGATGGAATATGACTGGCGAGAAAAATGCGCTCATGTGCAATTTGGGCGGTTGCGATTCAAAGATGGCAGTGGAGCCTCAACGCGCAGGGGCAATGTGGTTTTTTTGGAAGATGTGCTGAATCGCGCGATTGAATTGACGCGGAAAATTATTGCCGATAAAAATCCCGATTTGCCAAATGGCGAGCAGATTGCACGAGATGTGGGCATTGGTGCGATTATTTTTGCAGATCTGGATTCTAAACGGACGCGCGATATTGTGTTTGATTGGGACGAGATTCTAAATTTCAACGGCGAAACCGGTCCATATCTGCAATATACCCACGCGCGATATTGCAGTGTGTTGCGACGTTATGACGGCATTTTGCCGCCGCGGGATGTTGATTTTGCGTTGTTAAATGAGCCAGAAGCTATTGAAGTGGTCAAATGTCTTGCGCGATTTCCAGGGCAGATTCAAAAGGCTGCGGATGAATACGAACCCTCTGTGGTGACAACGCTTATGATTGAATTGTGTACGGTCGCCAATCGATTTTACAATGCCCATCAGGTTATTTCTGAACAAGCGGATTTGACAACTGCCCGCGTTGCACTGGTTTATGCGATTAAGACAGTGCTGGCATCGGGCCTGAGTTTGTTGGGGATGAAAGCGCCAGAACAGATGTGATACTGTATCGTGGAAGAACACTGTGTTTGATCTACCTGATAAACCCATATTCCTCACCGGTTTTATGGCAACTGGGAAAACCAGAGTTGGGCGCATTTTGGCCGGATGGTTGAAGCGGACCTTTGTCGATACAGATGAATTGGTGGTCGATGCTGCTGGAAAAACAATTCCGGAAATTTTTGAGGAAGGTGGTGAAACCGCATTTCGCCAGTTGGAACACCAGGCGGTTATCGAGGCATCGAAGATGGGCAGTGTGATCGTTTCTCTCGGCGGTGGTGCCATCACACAGGAACGGAATTGGGCGGTTATTCGCAAGACCGGCGTGTGTTTGTGTTTTCGGGCTTCTGTCCATACGATTTTTGAACGGGTCAGTCGCAAACGCGATGAAAGACCCTTGCTGGCCGGGCTGGATGACGAGGGCTTGAAAAACAAAATTGAGGTGATGATGGCGGAAAGAGAGCGTTTTTATGCGCGTGCAGATGCGTTTGCAACTTCGACAAATGATTGCACGCCCGAAGACACGGCAGAGACAGCATTGATTGAATTACAGAGTGTTTTTGGAACCACTGATAAACAGGGATGAACAATGAGGAGGTAAAAATGTTGGAAATACACAAAAATTACGTTCTTGACGAAAACCAAAATCCAATCGCTGTGCAGATTCCGCTTGCGGAATTTGAGCGCATCGAAGAGATCATTGAAAATTACGGTCTCTCACGCCTGATGGATGAAGTCCAAGATGAGCCTTGTCTCACAGGAGAAGAAGCATACCAACACTATCGGTCACTGAAAAATGAACTGGAGAGTTGATTATACGGAGAGATTTTTGAGGGAACTGGCCCGCCTCCCCAAACATATTCAAAAACGAGCAGAAGCCATTGTATTTCATCAACTTTCTTCAACTAACCCCTTTCAATTAGGATATATCGAAAGCATGAAGGGATACCGAGAAAAATATAAGATCCGCATTGGCAATTATCGTATAGGGATCGCGGTTGAATGAGAAAACAGGGTGATTATATGCCAACGTATTGCTCATCGAAGAGATATTTACAGGATATTTCCGTAGCCAAGGAAGGTGTGATGGAAACGGTGACGGTTGATTTAGGTGATCGAAGTTATGATATTTTGATCGGTCGCGATTGTTTGGGCAGTTTGGGCGATTTGTATGCGGAACGCGGGTTGGGAGAAACAGCGGTGATTGTGACCAATCCGACAGTTGCCGCGCTCTATCTCGATACGGTTCAGCAAAGTCTCGCGCGCTCCGGTGTGAAGGTTGTGGTCGTAACTGTACCAGATGGCGAGCAATACAAGACGCTTGAGACGGCCGCGCAGATCTACGGCGATTTGATCGCGGCGGGATTGGATCGCAAATCCTGTATTGTGACATTGGGCGGTGGTGTGGTCGGCGATATGGGAGGTTTTGTCGCTGCGACGTATTTGAGAGGTGTTGATTTTGTTCAGGTTCCCACGACGCTGGAAGCGCAGGTCGATGCGAGTGTGGGGGGCAAAACAGCTGTGGATCACGTTTTGGGAAAAAACATGATCGGTGCTTTTCACCAGCCAAAGTTGGTGTTGATCGATACAGCAACACTCGATACCTTACCCAAACGCGAAGTGCGAGCGGGTATGGCAGAGGTGATCAAACACGGGATCATACGCGATCCCGGTCTGGTGGCGTTTTTGGAAGAGCATATTGAAGGTGCCGCAAATTTAAGCCTGCCTTCGGATCAGATCAATTGGCTCGTTGCCCAACAGTGTCGCATCAAGGCTGGGGTTGTGGCTGCTGATGAAACCGAGAAGGGTTTGCGCGAAATTTTGAATTATGGCCATACGGTGGGACACGCGCTGGAAGTGGTGACGCATTACGATTATTACAAACACGGTGAGGCGGTGTGTTTGGGGATGCTGGCTGCAGGGTATATCGCTGTGCAAAAGGGGATGTGGTCGCAAGATGCGTTTGAGCGGCAAAATGCACTTATTACCCGTCTGGGCATTCCCAAAGGTGTGCCCGATTTGAAGGTTGATGAGGTGTTGGCGCGGATGATGAGCGATAAGAAAGCGCGGGATGGTGTCATCCGATTTGTATTGCCCGAGCGGATCGGAAAAATTGTGCCGCGAGATGATGTGCCGCGCGAAGAAATCGTTGCGGGGATTCAATATATGCAGAATCAGGCGTTGGGATAGGAGATTTTTATGAGCGAAGATATTGGTCACGAATGCGGCGTGGCAGCCCTCTACTGGCTCAAAGGAAATGGCAATGCCGGTGCCGATGATTTTGAAAATGTTGCAGCACTTATGCCGGGCATGTTGCTTGATCTTCAAAACAGGGGACAACTCGCCGCGGGGTATTGCGCCTATCACCCCAATCGCGATCACCTTTTACGCACGTTCAAAGATCTGGGCGGCGTTACCGAGGCTTTTCGCATGTCGCATCCCGGCAAATACGAGTCCATTATCAACGAATATGCGGGGATTGCTGCGATTGGACACACGCGCTATGCCACCAGTGGCGAAGACGATGTGCGCTACGCACAGCCTTTTGAACGGCAGCACGGGCGTATTTGGAAATGGTTTAGCCTGGCTTTTAATGGCAACCTTGCCAATTACACGCTGCTGCGCGAACGCTTGTTGTCCAAGCAGGGGTATCACTTTACCCTCAATATCGATACCGAAATTATCATGCATACTCTGGCGTATCGGTTGAAGGGTGAAAATCCACCCGATCTGGCCAATGTGATGCGTTCGCTTTCCCGCGACTTTGACGGTGCTTATAATATTGCATTTCTCGATGCATCGGGGCGCATGTTCGTCTCGCGCGATCCGCTCGGGTTGCATCCTATGTGTTGGGGGGTCAAAGGCCGCCTTTTTGCCGCTGCCAATGAATCAACGGCTCTTTCCAATCTCGGTTTTAGCGATATAAAGTGGCTCGAACCCGGCGAAATGGTGATCGTCGAAAATGGCGATTTGCGCGTTGCGCGCTATACGGAATCCAAAAAAACAGCCCGCTGCTTTTTTGAATGGGTCTATTTTTCTAATGTTGCCAGTGAAATTGACGGCCTCAGCGTTTATACTTCTCGCGCTGAGGCCGGTCGTATTTTGGCTGAAAAAGAAAGCCAGAGAATCGACGATTCGTGTGTGGTTGTGCCCGTTCCCGATACGGCCAAAGCTGCAGCCGATGCCTATGCCCACCACTTGAATATGCCCTGCATGGAAGGCGTGATCCGCAACCGCTATGTGGGGCGCACTTTTATCCAGCCCAAAACCACCCGCTCGCAGAGTGCAAAGAGCAAATACACGGCATTGGCCTCTGTTTTATCGGGCAAGCGCGTTTTTCTCGTCGAGGATTCTATTGTGCGCTCCCTTACGATTCGCACCCTGGCCCATCAGGTGCGCGATATCGGCGGTGCGACCGAGGTGCATGTGCGCGTGGCTTGTCCGCCTATTGTCGCGCCGTGTTTTTACGGTATTGATATGTCCACCCTGGACGAACTTTTTGCCCCCGAACACGTTCCCGTGCGATACCGCGGTTTGCCCAGCGACCAAACGCTAAAAAAAATGGCTCTCGAACTCGATGTCGATAGCCTGAGGTACCTCGATGTTCCCGATTTGGGTTCCAGCATTGGGTGTGAAACAGATACCCTGTGTCTGGGATGTGTCACGGGCAAATATCCCACAACATGGGGCAATCGCCTCATGCGCGAGGCTCGCAAACGCCCCGAGACCATTGGCCGCCTCTATAGTTGATCGTGTTGCAGAGACTTACCGCTCGCCAAATCGCGTTTCGAGGCTGCGCAATCCCTTACTGTTTCCCAAAATTGTCAATCGATCATTTTCTTGCAGTACGGTATTGCCGCGGGGAATCACCATGCGCCCGCCGCGCCGCAACATCGCCACGAGACAGCCTTCTGGAAAATCTGTCTCAATCAGGGCGCGACCAATGAGGGCAGCAGTTGCGTGGTCGTGGCGCAATGTCAATAATAAAAAGGCTTCGTCGCGCAACAGGGCTTCTTTTAATTCGACTTCATCGCTGGCGGCGTGCCATTCTCGCAAGAAGTTTTCATCGTCTGCCCGCCGCGCAATTTGTGCGAGAATACGCAGGTGTTGTGAGGGGTCGTGTTCCGGGCTGAATAAGAAAAAGATCGCGGTTAGTTGCGTTTCTACCTCGTGTCCGGTCAGTGGATCTGTAAACTGGATGTGAATGCCCGGCAGTGATCGCACGAGGACCATTTCGCAGTGTTCAATTCCATCAATCCGCAGATGTGGCAATCCCACGCCGTGTGTCACGGGTGTCGATCCAATATGTGTGCGGTCCAGCAATTGCTTCTCGATTTCATCTACGGTATGTGGTACATGATTCGATAACCATTTCGATACCTTTCGAACTATATCCTCAAATTCGGCCGGGCGATCCAGATCGATGACCAGACTTCGCGCCGCGACCTCTTCGAAGGGGTCTTCATCGCGCAGTCCCTTTTCCTTCAGGATGCCCCGCAGTTCAGCATCCAGACCAGTGTACCGCTTTTGCCCCCAGCGTTCAAACATGTGGTAAATCGCACCGTCGCGGTTGACTTTGTCGCGGGCAAATTTGAAGTACCAAATTGTTCCCAGCAGGATCAGCGCGAGAGAAAATAGAGATGATAACCAGCCCATCTGGACAATTAACGTACACGAAGATACCATGCCGAATAACTGCATATAGGGGTACAGCGGTGAATGATATCCCGAGTCGTAGGAAGCCAATCCGCTTTCGCGCATGACAATTACGGCGAGACACACCAGCGCGAACATCAATAATTGAAACGCACTGGCCAATTTGGCAATTTTGGTTGGGTCGAGAAAGATGAGGATCAAAACAATTACGCCCATGGTCGCCAATACCCCTTGAACGGGTGCGCCTCTTGCATTCAAATGCTGAAAAAGTCTCGGCATCATGTGGTCTCGGCTCATTGCCAGGGGAAAGCGAGATGCCGAAAGCATTCCGGCATTGGCGACCGATGTAAAGGCGAGGAGGGCAGCGACAGAGATGATTATAGCACCCCAATCGCCCAATACGGCTTTGGCTGCTGAGGCGGCGGGCGTTAAATCACCTACCAGTTGATCGAGTGGCAATACACCGACCATGACGCCCGTGCCCAAAGCATAGACCAGAACCGCTGTAATCAATGAAAAGATGACGCCCAAAGGCAAATTGCGCTCGGGATGTTTTACTTCTTCTGATAAACTCGCTACGGTTGTCACGCCGACATAACTGATATAGACCAGGCCCGCTGTGGATAAAATCGTCTGGGTATCTACTTCGAATATCGCAGTCAACCGCGCGCGTTCAATATTGGGTACACCTCCTCCGATAAATATTCCCAGGATCATCAACAAACCCAGCACCAATGCCATCTGAAATCCACCGCTTTTCTGCGCGCCCAATAGATTCAGTATGCCCAGGCCAACCGCAATTGCGACCGCCACGGGGGTTATTGGCAACTCGGGCACATAAAGCGCGATATACGCCCCCATGCCCACGAGTGCGAATGATACTTTTAATACGAGTGCCAGCCATGTGCCAATGCCTCCAAGCGTGCCCATCCACGGTCCGAGTGACCGGTCTAAAAAATAATACACGCCACCCGCACGGGGCATTGCTGTTGCCATTTCAATAATGCTGAACATTGCCGGTACGAGTGGAACGGCGGCGACGATATACGCCAGTACAATTGCAGCACCCGCCTGTTCGGCAGCGAGTCCCGGCAATAAAAAGAATCCCGCGCTCAAGGTTGTGCCCGTCGCAATGGCATAAACGCCGAGCAAGCCGATTTCTCGTTTGAGTTTTGCTGTTTTTTGGGTCACGTATCTTTTCCTGTGTAACTGTTTAAGTCTTGTGGTAGCGTAGGAGGGAAATCCTTTGAACTGCTGGCGCAGTTGTACCCCGCTCCCCGAACTTGATCGCGGCAAGGATGCCGCTCTTACATCTCGCGGCTTTCTATTTCAACTCTTACATTTTGGTCTTTGGGCGTGAAGGCTACCAGTGTTACATCGCCATCTCGATAATATGTGCCATCTCGGAAGGCCGCTTTCGTCAGTGCGGGTGTCAGGGGTTTGCCGTTTATTTTGACGCCTGCAACTGTTATATCGCGCAATCGCAATGTGAATTCGGGTACTTGCACGGGTAAATCGAGTGTTATTATTTGTTCTTCTATCCCGATATCGGCCATTTCGCGCGCTATGGCATAATTGGTAATTTCACTGCACTTGCGCCATTGTGATTTCTCGCCATTGGGGTCGCGTTCTTTGAGCCTTCGCACAATGGTCTGAAATGCCCGAAATCCACGCCGATCCTCATTGTGAATTCCGTAAAATCCCTGCCAGTGGCTGATCATCACGGCAGGATCGCCCGCGTCGATGACCTCGGGCAAACGCCCGCCTTGAAGGTCCGATGTGATGTAATAATCTACATCTACTTCGCCATATCCGGTCCACGATCCCGTGCGATCACCCGTCGCGGCAATCACTTCACCCATTGCCTCGCCGCGCTCGGGTTTGGGATACCACACCGGGCAATCTACCGCACCGCTGGACGATACGCGCTTAAACAGATACGGTGTTGGATTGCCCGTTACTCTACGCACGGCATTTTCCGCACATCTGGCATAAAAGTCTATTGGATTGCCAAATCCCCCTGGGCTTGTCACACCTGCAGGTGTCAGGCCCACGTTGTGCAGGATTTCACATGCCAGCGCGATATAATTTGTTACCAACTCTTCTTCGTCGGTCGGCAAATTATTCCATCCCCACTGTTCCCACAAATTTGGATTGACAGGTTGCAATGTCTCAAGGTCAACCACAAAGGTGTGTGTGATCATTTCCGGCGTGATGTCGTAGTTGGGCATAATCAGTTCCCGACACATCGTCAACCAGCTTTCTTGCTGTGCTTTAGAGAACAGGGCCAGTCCGTGGTCTATTCGTCCAAGTGCGGCGGGACACGGTACCACGCTGAATTTGCCCTTTACATCGTTTTCCAGACAGAACTCGGCAAATTCGCGCGTGAACGATTCGGGATGTACTACAGGTACATCTTCCCAGCGGTAATCCGTCCCATCTACAGCCTGGCGGTCTCGCATAAAAAAATAATTCAGATTTACCAGCACGGTTGAGTCATCAAAAATTATCGATATCGGCACGCGATCCAGGGCGTGTTTGTTGATTTCGACTTGCATAAAACACTCCAGTTTATAGGGGTGGGTTTGAGGAGTGAGAAGATACCACAATTTTACACCTCTCACAATCCCCAATCATGTTGCTATCCAGAAATTCTTGCATTATCATGATGAATTAAAAATTAAAAATTAAAAATTACAGGAGACTTAAATATGGCAGCCGAAATGTATGCAGGTGCAGAGTGGGATCCGGAAAACCCGCGCATGCACATTGGTACACAGCGTTTTTCCACGTCGGATGAGCATCTCGAATTTCTCGCGCGATGTGGCGTCACAAATATGGCGCTCAACGATGCCAGGGAAATTACGCCAGATCCAAGTAGCGGCTGGACGGTTGAAGAAATTGTAGAAAAAAAAGAAAAAGCTGCAAAACACGGTATTACCGTGGAGATGGTGGCATTGCCTGTGCAACACCTCAATGTCAATGGTAGTTTTGTGCCCGAGTTTATGCGCGGCAATATGAAAGACGGCGAAAAAGAAGTTGAGATTGCCTGCGATATGGTACGCGCTGCCGCAGATGCGGGTATTCCCGCGCTGAAGTATTTTCTGTGCGAAATGGAAAATCAACGCACGGAAAGCGTTCCGCTCGGGCGGGGGGGCATACGCTATTCTACGTGGGATTTGTCCCGGGCAGATGCGGATACGCCGCGGTATGATGAACCGGTTACAGCGGAACAGAACTGGGAATATGTCACTTTCTTTTTGGAGCGCGTCATTCCCGTTGCCACCGAATGCAAGGTGCGTATGGCCTGTCACCCGTGCGATCCCTGGTTGCCACCGGGGTATAAGAGTGTTGATCGCGTGTTGGGTGGATACGATGGGTTCAAGAGTTTTATCGATATTTGTCCCAGTCCTTATCACGGCCTCAATCTCTGTCTCGGTTGTATGGCGGAGAGCGTTGTGGATCCGCGCAATGAGGTCGCCGATATTATTCGCTATTTTGGCAAGCGCAAAAAAATTCACCTCATCCACTTTCGCAATATTACGGGTGGGCGCAACAAGTTTCAGGAAGTTTATCCCGATGAAGGCGATATGAATATGTTTGTGCTGATGAAAGCGCTCAAGGAGGTGGGATATCCGCACATGATTGTTCCCGATCACGCGCCCGGCCACGAGGCGCAAGGGCATTTCGAACAGGCATTCGCCTTCCAATTTGGCTTTATCAAAGCCTTGCTTCAGGCGGTGGAGATAGAAACATAAGAGGAGTGATACCCTTGAGCTATTCAATTCGAGAGGTTCGAGAGGCGTTGGGAACGTGCAGCCGATTGTCGCTTGCCGATTTGCCCACGCCGTTGATGGATTGTCCGAGGCTGGCAGAAAAGTTGGGGGGTCCGCGCATTTTGGTCAAGCGCGAGGATCAGACGGGGTTGGCGTTTGGGGGGAATAAGGTGCGCGAGTTTGAATATTCCGTAGCTCCTGCTGTGGATGAAGGGTATGATGTGTTGCTTCACGGCGCGGCATCGCAGTCGAATCAATCGCGGTTGACTGCGGCGGTTGCAGCGAGGTTGGGGCTGAAGGCGGTGATGGTGGGGCGCAAGGATGACCATGCAGATCCCGTGAATGGCAATTTGTTGCTCACGCATCTGTTTGGCGCAGAGGTGCATTTGATCGAGAACGAGCAGGAGAAGGAAGTCGTTATTGAAAAGTTAAAGGCCGATGGACTCAGGGTCTATAACACGAGTTCGGATGGGTATTATTATCGCAGTGTATCTTATGTGGATGGGTTTTTGGAATTGTGGGAACAGATGCAGGCGATGGATGTGATGCCCGATGCGATCTATGTGTGTGCGGGCGTGCATACGCATACCGGGCTTGTTGTTGGGGCAAAAGCACTGGGTGTTGATGTGCGGGTTATTGGCATAAGTCCGAGTCCACAGGACGATGAGAAAAAGAATGTGCAACTCGCCGAGGTTGCAAATGAGGTGTGCAAAATTCTGAATTTGGATCTGTATTTTACGGCAGATGATTTTGAGAGTTATGGCAAATACGCGGGGCCGGCTTATGGGGTCCTGACGCCTGAGGCGCGAGAGGCTGTCTTGTTGGCCGCGCAAACCGAAGGGTTGTTGCTCGATCCCGTTTATGCGGGCAAAACTTATGGCGCAATGATTGAGCATATCCGCGAGGGATGGTATCGCAGGGATCAGACGGTTGTGTTTGTGCATACGGGTGGAACGCCTGCGCTATTTGCTTATGGCGATGAGTTGTTGGCATAACGTGGTCGCGTAGGAGGGAAATCCTTTTCCCGACCTTGATCGCGGCAGGGATGCCGCTCCCACAGCATCCTTTTCCCTCATTATTCAAATGACCTAAATAGTTACAAACAATGAAAGGATTTGAACGATGCAATCTGAGTCTGGTAGCCGCGACCAACAAGTGCTTTACGAACCCGACGAGCGGCCTCCGCATACGATCACTTTTGCGCTCGGATTTCAGGCTGCGATGCTCTGTATTGCGGGCATTGTGATTACGCCGGTTATCGTGGTGCGGGCCGCGGGCGGGGGCGAGCCTTTTCTGTCGTGGGCGGTCTTTGCCGCGCTTATGGTCAGCGGATTGACCTCGGTGTTGCAAGCTGTGCGCGTTGGACGCATTGGCGCTGGCTACATTCTCCTTATGGGCACTTCTGGTGCTTTTATCGCGGTTTGCGTGACGGCGCTTGCCGAGGGCGGGCCAGCGATGCTCGCTACTCTGGTCATTATCTCGTCGTTGTTCCAATTCGCGCTCTCGACACGGCTCTCGCTGCTGCGGCGAATCATTACGCCAACTGTGGCTGGAACGGTGATCATGTTGATTGCGGTAACCATTATGCCGATCATCTTTGATACGTTGGCGGATGTGCCCGAGGGAACGCCACCGGCTGCCGCGCCCACGTGTGCTTTTGCAACTTTGTTCGTCATCGTGGTGCTCGCACTGCGCGTTTCGGGTGTGTGGCGTCTTTGGGTGCCGATTATAGGGATTGTTGTGGGGTGTATTGTTGCCGCGTTTTTTGGGCTGTACGACATTCAGCGCGTTATCGAAGCGCCATGGATAGGGTTTCCCTCTGGTGGCTGGCCGGGTTTTGACCTAAGCTTTGGTCCTGTTTTCTGGTCGCTTCTTCCTGCCTTCATATTTGTGACTATGGTCGGTGCTATCGAAACAATAGGCGATTCTATCGCTATCCAGAAGGTTTCGTGGCGCACGCCCCGCGCGCCTGATTTTCGCGCGGTGCAAGGCGCAGTTACCGCAGACGGCGTGGGCAACTTGCTTTCTGGCATTGCGGGGACAGTTCCAAATACGACCTACTCGTCAAGTGTTTCAATCACAGAGCTCACCGGTGTTGCCGCACGCGGCGTCGGCGTGTGTATTGGTATCGTATTTGTAGTGGCGTCCTGTATTCCCAAAGTGTCGGCACTCCTGCTGGCGATTCCCAATCCCGTGGTCGGGGCCTATGTGACGGTGCTGCTGGCACTTCTCTTTGTTGTGGGTATGCGGGTTGTCGTCCAGGATGGGGTAGATTATCGCAAGGCGATGATTGCGGGCATCGCATTCTGGATTGGTGTGGGATTCCAGGCTCAGGCGATTTTTGCGGAATACCTCGGCGAGTGGTGGGGGGCGCTGCTCGGCAATGGGATGACGGCTGGCGGTCTCACGGCGATTCTCTTGACACTGTTTATGGAGTTGACAGCACCGCGTCGCCAGCGTATTGAGACAGTGCTCACTGTTGAAGCTTTGCCAGAGATTACGGCATTCCTCGAGAAGTTCGCCTCGCGCAGGGGCTGGAACGCCGAGATGACAAATCGTCTCTGTCTATCTGCGGAAGAAACCCTCCTGATCCTCATTCAGCAAGGGGATGGCGAACAAGTGGAGAAACGCCTGCTTCTAATTGTACGCAGCGATGGAAGTAATGGTGCAGAACTCGAGTTTATCGCTTCGACTGGCGAGGGGAATATTGAGGACCGTATGGCCTATCTTAGAGAACATACAGACGAGATGCCGGTTGAGCATGAAATCTCACTGCGTTTGCTTCAGCATTTCACGTCGTCTGTGCGCCACCAGCAATATCACGATGCGGATATTGTAACGGTTCGCGTTGAGGCTCCGGTGGGAGATAGAAAAGCATCCGCAGATTACGCAGATGAAACGCAGATGGATACGGATGAAATGTAGGGGCAGTGCCTCGTGCCTGCCCGCTAGATGAAATGTGGGGGTCTAATATGGCGGATTTTAAGATAATGGCCGTAGATGTGGGTGCATTGCTAAAAGAAAAAGGACAGACGGTGGCGGTGGCCGAGTCTTCGGCGGGTGGAATCATTTCGGCAACACTTTTGGCTGTGCCGGGGGCTTCGGCTTATTTTAAGGGTGGTGGGGTGTGTTATACGGGTGACTCAAAGCAAATATTGATGGCTGTTTCAGATGAGGCAATGGGCGAGGCGAGGGCTGCGACAAAGACGCATGCACTGCATCTGGCACGGGCTGCGCGCGAACGTCTGGAGGCAGACTGGGGTATCGGCGAGACGGGTGCTGCTGGTCCGACGGGAAATCGGTATGGCGATCCGCCCGGCCATACGTGTATTGGCGTTGTGGGGCCAGATACCGAGCGAGCGATTGCTATCGCGACGGGCAGCGAGAACCGGGGAGAGAATATGGAAGTGTTTGCCCGCGAAGCATTGGACCTGCTGGTCGAATGTTTGCAGCGGGATTGATCAAGGAGGAGGATATGGCAGAGTTAGCGCTGTTGGGTGGCGAGCGTGAGGTAAAAGAAAAGGATGATATTTTGTGGCCGATGTACGATGCGGCTGAGAGAGATGCGCTTGTTGAAGTGCTGGAGAGTCGGGCGTGGTACAATTCCTCGAAGTGCCAGGAATTTGAAGAGACATTTGCGGCGTTTCAAGATGCAAAATACGGGATCGCGTGTACTGGCGGTACGGTGGCTCTGGAGATGATTTGTCGTGGGGCGGGTATTGGGGTCGGGGATGAGGTGATTACGAGTGCATATACGTTTATTGGGACGTGTTCGGGGATTCTAAAAGCAGGTGCTACGGTTGTTTTTTGCGATATAGACCCGGATACCAATAATCTCGATGTGGCGGAGGTCGAAAATCTCATCACAGATCGCACGAAGGGGATTATGCCGGTGCATTTTGGTGGGTTGGCGTGTGATCTCCAGCGGTTGTTGGATATTGCCGAGCGACACAATCTCGCGATTTTAGAAGATGCGGCGCACGGGTGGGGATCGGCCTATAGGGATCGCGGGCTGGGCAGTTGGGGACTGGCTTCGGGGTTTTCTTTTCAGCAGAGCAAAAATATGACGGGTGGAGATGGGGGTATTGCCCTGACCAATGACGAGGCAGTTGCCGATGCGATTGGCTGTGCGGTCAATGTTGGGCGGTCGCGGTATGGTCATACGGAGGAGTCTCGACAATGGGGCGGCAATCACCGGATGACGGAATTTGTCGCTGCGGTCTTATTGTGCCAGTTGAAGCGCATTCCCGAGCATACGGAGATCCGCGAACAAAATGGGGCGATGTTGACGCGCACGTTGTCGGAAATTGAGGGTGTTGAGCCGATTCATCGGTTGGAAGACGCAACCCGCGTCAACTGGCATGTATATGGTGCGAGGTATTTATCCGAGGCATTTGATGGGGTTTCCCGCGATGCATTTATCAGGGCGATGCGCGCTGAAGGAGTGCCGGTGAGTACGGGATACGAGACGCCGGTTTACAAACATCCGGTTTTTCAAGAGGATTGGAATGCGCGCGATTACACGCCTTTTGCATGGACAGATACGGCGCAGGATTATCGCTCGTTGCACTTGCCAAAGGTCGAGCAGTATTGCAGGGAACGGCTGTCGATAAGCCAGAGGACTTTGCTGACTTCTGAAACGCGGATGCGGGATATGTCGCGCGCATTTGTCAAGGTGCGCGAAAATGCAGGTAAGCTTCGGGAATGGGAGAAGAGCAATTAAAAATTAAGAATTAAGAATTAAAAATTAAAAATAAGAACCAAGTGCTGCCTGTCTCGGGATTGGGATGAGGACAATGAACTGCTCTTTAATTCCTGATTCTTAACTGGCATTACACAAAGGAGATGGTCATGTTCGAAAACGCAATTGGACTAAAGCAAAAATATCGCAATGGGGAACGCATTATTGGTGTGTCTATGGCACCGAATACACCGCCGGATCGGTTTGATCAGATTATGGATCAAGATGATTACGATTTCGTATCTATTGACAGCCAGCATACGCCGTTGAGCGAAGAGCGCGTCGCGGCGTTTTGCGATATGGCTGCCGAGCGCGATGTGTTTGTGCAGTTTCGGATTAAACACACGCGCAACGCCTATTTGATTGGCAATTATCTCGATTTGGGACCGTGTGGGATCGAGATTCCGCAGACCGAGTTGGAAGAGACGGTTGATGATGCGTTGCATTATTTTTATTATCCGCCGGCTGGAGGGCGCAGTTTTGGCGGGGGACATCGGCGAGGCGCGGAAGATAAATCTACGGAGGAGTACGCCGATTGGTGGAATAGCTTTGGGGTTTTGTGGTTGCAGATTGAGTCGGTAGAGGCCGCAACACGCGGGCATTTGCTTGCCAAGGCGGGTGTGGATTGTTTGTCGATGGGTCCGACGGATTTGTCTATGAGCATTAAGGCACATCCGCAACACTGGTTGAAGTCTGTGGATGATACGATTGCGTATTTGTGCAGGTCTTTGGAAGGGACTGGCGTGGCGGTCTGTCATCGCAATCGCACGCCGGATACGCGCGAGAAGTACGCCGATATGGGGGTGACGGTGTTTTTGGAGAGTGCGTAAAAAGCGGAGGCAATATGGGCTGGTTGAAGAATCTGTTCGGGGGGCAGGACGAAGAGCGTTTGCTCTTGCCCGAAGAAGCTCTCGCCGCGCTGGATGAAAGCGAATATAGCGAGGCAGAGTTTAATGAAATGATGGAGCTCTACGAAGAGATGTTAGAGACCATTAAGCAGGGCGAGATTGTTATGGGCATTGTGAGGTCCATCCACGACGGAATCGTGGTAGTAGATATTGGTCTCGAGTCTGAAGGCGCGATTCCTCTCTCTGAGTTTGGCGATCCGCCAGCTATAGAGGAAGGCGATGAAATCGAGGTTTTTTTGGAGAGCATTGAAAATCAAGAAGGCCAGGTGGTGCTGTCTAAGACCAAGGCTGACTTTATGCGGGTATGGGATCGCATTAAGGACGCATATGATAGCGATCAGATTGTTGAGGGGCGTTTGATGAGGCGAATCAAGGGTGGCATTGTGGTCGATCTTTTCGGCGTTGATGCTTTTTTGCCCGGCTCCCAAATTGACATCAAACAGGTCAAAAATTTTGATCAATTTCTCGGCAATGTGTACCCGTTTCGTATTATCAAGCTCAACAAGAATCGCCGAAATATTGTCATTTCTCGCCGGGTCGTTCTCGAAGAAGAACGCTCCAGGCTGCGCAAACAGATTTTCGCCACATTGGAAGTGGGGCAAGTGCGTCAGGGGTCGGTCAAAAATATCACTGATTTTGGCGCATTTATCGATCTGGGCGGCTTAGACGGGTTGTTGCATATTACGGATATTGCCTGGGGGCGCGTTGGACATCCATCAGAAGTCTTGTCCATTGGTGAAGAAGTAGAAGTCAAGGTGCTCAATTACGATGAAAAACGCGAGCGTATTTCGCTGGGCATGAAGCAATTACAAGACCATCCCTGGAAAGATGTCGAGGAAAAATATCCGGTTGATAGCAAGGTGATAGGCAAGGTTGTCAGCATTACGGATTACGGGGCTTTTGTCGAGTTGGAGCAGGGTGTCGAAGGGTTGGTACACATTTCTGAAATGTCTTGGACGCAGCATATCCGTCATCCTTCCAAGCTGGTCTCCATTAGCGATGAAGTTGAGGTTATGGTCCTGCGCGTTGACCAGGAAGGGCAAAAAATTTCGCTGGGTCTCAAGCAAGTGTCGCCTATTGTCGAAATGCCCTTTAGTTGCCTGGCATTCAAGGTCTGGGCAGTTCCCAAAAAGCCGCGGAACTGCGACCCAGTTGTACTTCATGTGCTTGAAGAACTCGTACGCGGGTGTAACGAAGATGAGATACGAAAATCGACCGGGCTGCCAGCGCGAACACTGGACGAGATTCTCGATCTGCTTGAGGACGAGGGCCTTGCTCAATCAAGGATGCCAAGCACACAGGGGATTGAGTTGACAGAGGCGATTTCTCGTGCTCGAGATTTGAATGCCGATCCCATTCGAGGTCTGTTTGCCAGTGCAGCGCCCCCGCCGGAACAATATCGTCGGAGGCATAAGTCTAACCATTCTCAGCGTGAATACCCAAACAGTTGGGCGAGACCACCGTTCAACCGACCCGCTGAGACCGACTTCTTAACTGATGAGGCACACCTCGAAATACTGATTGAGCACATCGCCAGCAATGATCAACGGGATGCTTGGGCATCCCTCCGGGAGGACACGCGACTTCGTGTCTACCTTCGCCGTGATGGCCCCCCGAAGATAGAGTATGTCCCTGTGCCTGAGCATTGGGTGCTTGCAGGGCTATGGAGCAAGTTCGACGCTGTAGAAGCCAAACCCTACCGCCCCGATTCTAACAAACTCAAGGAGCGATGTCGAGATTTCCTCATGATTCGATTCATAGTTGAAGTAGCAGATAAAAAAGAAACAAAGCCCCTATACTTTGAGCCTTGGACAAAAACCTATTGGATCCCTCGATCAGATGATCATCCCCGGGTTCGTGAACGTACTGGTGAAGTTCCTCCGACTCCTAACATCAAAGGAGTCATTTTGCCGCGGGGTGGTAAGATTACAAATGCAACGCCCGATTGCTGGTGCAAGGTGGAGGTGTAATCATGGCGGTTCAACCTCCAAAGTATGCGCTGACTTTCATGGCTTCTACTACCAAACTCGCTGTGCAACATGGCTTAAAAAGGGGCATATCCAAGGCAGCCGCAAGGGCAAATCCGGCTCTCTTGGTTCTTGAGGCAGTTGGCTCGATGGCCGAAGCTGTAAATTCGTACCTGCAGTTGCGCCAGAGACGTGAATACCGAGACGGACTGCGCCTGATACTGCCTTACGAGGAGGAACGGCTACAGCTCGAGAGAGAGAAACTATGCGAGGAACTGGAAATGGCGAGGACTGCAGTTGACCAGCGTCGTGAGATTCAGAGGCGTTTGGGTACTCTGACGCTCGTTTGTGCGTCTGTATATAGCAAGACATGGGAGAAACTCCATGCGATCCGAACTGCCGAACTGCCCGATATAGAAGCATTCGAACACAAACTTGAGGATCTTGAAGATGCGTGGCACCAACTTCGACACGCGCTCGCAAACTACAGCGACTTATCCAACTGAAAGTTGAGGAAACTATGTCCAATGACAAACTAAAACTTCCTAATGGTCTGCCACAGAAATCTCCCCAGGTTTCGGAAGTCGTCCAGACAGAGATACTTAAAACACAACGTGCAGATATTGACGCGGGAGCAAAAGTTGAGATCGCTCGCCTTCAGGTGGCGAAAGAAGCTATCACCGCGACAAAGGCATTTTTCGAGGTGATCAAGTCGAGAAACGAACTTGAGACCACTCGCACTGAGTGGGAAGGACGAGTCAACGCAGCCGAGACCGCGGTGAAGCAAGCTGAGGTAGAACTGGAGACCGTACGCGCAAAGAACCTGTTGGGAATGGAGGAACTTCGGCAGGCCAAGGAAGTTCAAGATCGCCTGCTGGGGCTATTTGACGAAGTTATGCACGAACTGGCATCCGCAGGTCTGGATGAGGAAAGCAAAGCCAAGAGTCGTCAATACCTGCTGCAACTCTCCGACCATATTGTGAAGCTAAAGAGGTAAAACAATGTTACTGCTCCTCGCTGCTGGTATCAGCTTGGCAGCCTCCACCATCTCCTGGTGGAACGGAAAGCGAACGGCTAAGGTACAACAGGAGATCAACGAACTCGAAACTGAGCGCGAACGAATTCATGCTGAGGATGCTGCGGCTCGACGCTCAATGATTGAGAAGTACCTCCATCGGCTTGACGCGTTGATTGAGCAGGAACTTAGTACACGCAAAGACATTGATTCAGAACTGACCATGTGCTTGGACAAGGCTCGCTCAATCATCCGGAATCGATTCGGAAGTCAAGAGAGCGGGACTTTCCAACGGTTGGTACTCGAGTTGGAAATGGCCCTTAGTCGTGTGAAAGCCGAGTGTGCGTACCTCTCGACCTTGAGGGCTACCTTCAAAGATGTTTTGGAGAGGCACATGGAGGTTCCAAGCCCGGCCTCATTGGATCTCCCGAATGATTTTCCGCGCGATGGTGGGTTCGTACACTTTAATTCAGCCCCATCCTACCTCCACGGCTATAGGCTCCAAGGCACGGACTGGTCAAAAGAGCTTGATGGACGAGCAGTTTTCTACGATGTCAACCATGACAAACGCATCGCTCGTATATCTACGTCTCGATGCGCCCTATTAGAGGCGAACCTCACAGATGGGGGCGGTCCAATGCAGGCCAAGGTTCTGCATCGAGATGGTGATGGCGTGCATCTCGAATACCAGGGTGTGCCATTTCTCCTACCGAACCAAGGAGGAAGAGGAGGCGAGTGGCTGTTTCCTGAAAATGAGGTTGAGGTCTATCCTGAGATATGGACATTAAAAGAGGTCACGCGCTTTGACAGGGAGGGGCCATTACGTGTGCGCGTTCATCCGCGTGTAGATGGTAGCCGTAAGTTCTGGTCGCCGATCCTGCTTTCTATCACCGAGGACAAATTGCCGAGCTTGGTCAAAGCGTACGAGCACATCTCCGACTCGTCGCTAAGTGAGTCGCCGTGGAGACTCCACCTACTTGATTCAGGCGGATTGGGATTCACATTGGGCCAGGTGACGCTTGAAACTCAACCAGACTTTGAGCAGAAGGCATTTGTCCTCAAAGATGTGAAAATGGTATCCAAAACGCCCGATGTATCGGTTCGCTTCCAGGCTGGACTGAGTGCGTTCGTTCCGGGTACAAAGGATGATGTTGATGCGGATAGAACACTCTTTGAGTCCTTTTTAGAGGCTGTGCATGGAGAGTTGAGCAGTCAAAAACAACAGCTACTCCAGCGGCGGTCTGCGTTTCGGCTTCGCAAATTGTCGCTCATCTATCAGGATCAAGAGGAATATCTGCGCGACACGGGTTCGTGTGGCTTTATTCCCGGTGATGAGCATAAAGGCGGTCGAGTCGTTATCGGAACCATACCCGATAACGATATTCCTGACTGGCTGAACGAGAGTCTTTCTTCCGACCAGGATCCGCGGCTCCAGGCAATATCACAGGAGGCCTCTTGGGAAGTTCGCCGCGCTAAATGGACAAATGAGCGGCTCAGAATTTGTCGTTTGGAACTGAGGGTTCCAGACGAAGCGTCATTTCAAGAGATTGATCCTTTTCACATCAAGCGGTTGGAACGCGTCGGAGAAGGAATCTCACAACAGACCCTCTCGAAGGCCCTGGAGCGTGCAATACTTGGAAAGTTTGCTTCTTCCGGAGTACACAGCACGCTGTTTGGTCTGTCTGGCGACCAAGTAGAAAATCGCGTCCTTGGAAAACAAGCGGTCGAGAAACTCCTCGCCTCCGAAGCGTCGGTTGTTGCGATCTGGGGACCGCCAGGTACGGGAAAAACCACGACTTTGGTGAATTGGCTCCTCTCACTTTTCCCTATTGGTAGGGAACGCGAATGGCATAGTGTCCTACTGACAGCACCAACGCATGTAGCGGTGGATAACCTCCTTACTCGCCTCTTGGAAAAAGACGGGGAGCGGTTAAGAGAAGATTCCGTGAGGTACGGCCATAAAGATCGTGTTCAAGGGACCAGTCTGAAAGATGTCTGGCATAAATATCTCCTCCAAGGCGTTGATCCTGAGAACATCAGAGACGGATCGGATAATGCAGGTGTGGAAAGGTGGGCGGAGGTACTCCGGAATAGGGAGGGGCGCGAGGCAGCCGCAAAGTGGCTACTGGGGCCGAGGCACATCCACGCGGCTACATGTGTTGGCATGGCGCGTCGGGATCTCGCGTTGAGCAACCGAACATTCGACATCGCAATCGTCGATGAAGCGGGAAAGGCTTTCGGATCAGAGTTGTTTATTCCCGCGGCCGTGGCTCGCCGCGTCATTATGGTTGGTGACCATCACCAGTTGCCTCCAACTGTGACTACAGACATGCTCGACGAAGGAATTGGATACCGGCTCTCAATGTCCGAAGTCGAAGAACTGCTACGGCGAAACATGTTTCACGAGATATTTGAACAACTGCCCGATCAGAACAAAGGGATGCTCACGATGCAGTACCGTATGCACGAGCACATCGGCTCCCTCGTCAGCAACTTATTCTATAAAGGTAAGCTCCAGTCGCACCGGAAAGGTGGCGAATGGACACTCACCAATCGGCGTATCGTGTTCGTTGATTTCACTCGGTTTTCGTCCTACCGAAATCGCAAGAGCGGGACCTCGCAAGAAAATCCCACCGAGCGTGACGCTTTGCGTACCATCCTGGATCGCCTGCGAGATCGGAATAAGAGTACAGTAGAGGAACTTATGATCATTTGTCCATACAAAGCGCAACGCAGTGCCGTGGAAGAGGAAATCCGCAATAAATCATACGGCTTTTCCGTAGAAGCAACAACTGTGGATGCTGTTCAAGGTGATGAGGCCGATATAGTGATTTTGCTAATGACCCGTAGCAGCGGGAGTACTCAGTTTCTCCTTGATCGACATCGGCTCAATGTTGCTCTTTCGAGAGCACGCGAGGCAGTGATCATATTGGGACATTTGGGGTGTCTCGCCCCGGATGGCAAGGGGCCAGTCGCAAAGCTGGTGGACCTTGGGCGGCAAGCGGGCACACTTCGTCTTTTATGTCTTAGTCCTAGGGCCAACTTCCAACACGAACTTGCCCCAAAGGTGGTGCCGTAATTCGAAAATTGAGATGGTGATAAGTTTGAGACAACATTTTCGACAGTATCCTGAACGCACACTGTCCCATAATAGCACAATATGCCAACCATTTATTTGGAAACAACGATTCCCAGTTACTTGGTATCACGACCCAGCCGAGATCTTATCGTCGCCGCTCATCAGCAAATCACACATGACTGGTGGCGTGATGCTCGCGAGCATTTTGACATATATATATCTGAGATTGTGTTGACAGAAATTCGCGTCGGTGATCAAAATTTAGCCGCACGCCGTCTTGCGGTCGTGGAAAAATTGCCTATCTTACAAGTCAACGATGAAGTGCAGAATCTTGTTAATATCTACGCTCAACGTCTTGGTTTGACAGGCCGTGCCCAAGCAGACTTGCCCCATATTGCTTTTGCTGTCGCATACGCAATGGATTATCTGGTAACATGGAATTGTGCCCATATTGCTAATGGGGCAGTCATTCGTAGGCTCATGGACATCAATTCGGAATTACAATGTCATACGCCCATTATTGTTACACCTGAAGAACTTTTGGAACATCCCGGAGGAGAACTATGAAGCTCGATCCCATTGTTGAAGAAATTCACCAGACGAGGCAGAAACTCTTGGAAGAGTGCGGTGGCGATCTCAGTCAATTGATGGAACGCTTCAAAGCCGCTGAAATACAAGATCGTGGTCGTCTGGTAAGCACTATACCTCTATCTAAAAAGACCTATGTCATGAAAACGACAGAATCAGTAGTTCGCGGTATATTCGGGGCAATCCCGACCATCGGGACAGCATTAAACGAGGCTATTTTTGACTGCCGTGCCCGTCTTAAACAGGAGCGTCTTGAGAAATTTGTAGAGGAGTTGGCCGGTATCCTTCAAACCCTTGAATCCGACAAGATTGATACCGCGTATATTCAAAGTGAAGAATTTGTCGATTTCCTGGAGGATGTCTTAATACGAGCCGCCAAGACCCGAGCGGAGGAAAAACGGAGAAAATTGGCAGCAGTACTCGCAGGACGATTGCAGCATGCCAAAAGTACGCCTTTCGATGATCGCTTTCTGGATCTGTTACTATCATTAACAGAGGTTCAGGTACGCATTTTGGACGAACATCTCCGCGCTACTGATGAGAGTAATGATCATCGCCAGCCGAGTTACTACGATCTCTTGGATTCGGATTACTATTTTTTAGTTCAAGATTTAATTTCAAAGGCCCTTCTCTATGATAATGGTATGAATCGTCTCGGAGCAACTAGGCCATTTCAGATTGTAGAAATAACAGCACTCGGGCGAGCGTTTATCCGATTTTTAGAAAAAAATACTGCTCATGCACTTTGAGGGTTACATTGAAATTTCCCTATTGTGTAGTGAAGCATCGGAGGGACAAACATGCCTGCTATGCCAGCGAGAGAGATTCCATTGCCCGACGCGCCGCGAGATGAGGTGAATGCAGCGGATTTTTTTGATCGGGAGTCGATGACCTGTGGGTTGGAAGACGCTATTGCATCTTTGCCAGAGAGCGGCGGACGGGTGCGTGTTCCGTCGGGGACATATCTTTTGCGCAAGACGCTGTACATACCCAGTCGGGTGAGTTTGGTCGGCGATGGGCCAGCGACGGTGTTGAGGATTCGGCCCTTGCAGGTGGCTTATCTGGCAAAGGATATTCGCAAAGGTGGTCGGGTGCTGACCTGCAAGACCGAGTTCCGCGTGGGTGAGGGGATTGGGGTTTGCGATGATAAGCACAGGGGATGGTGGGGTACGCACGGGGAGGTCGAGCGGGTTGTGGGCAATCGCGTGTGGATGAGTGTGCCGTTTAATCGGCGATTGTTGGCGCGTGACAATGCTCGGGTGGTGAATCTGTTTCCCTGTATATGGGCAGAGGGTGAGACGGATATTGAAATACGGGATTTGACGATTAAGGGACCTGAGGATTACGAGGGTGATTGGTGGGATTTTACGTATTCGGCGGTGCATATTGTGGGTTGTGAGCGCGTGCGCATTCTGAATTGTTCGGTGTTTGGATGGCCCAGCGATGGGTTTGGGATTCAGCGCGGTTGCGATGCCCAGGTGGCGCATTGTCAGGCACACGGGTGTCGCGGGCATGGGTTTCATCCCGGAACGGGGTTGGCGCGAAGTGTGTGGTCGCATAATATCGGGAAGGGAAATGGAGGTGATGGGTATTATTTTTGCGCGCGGGTGCATCATTCGGTGTGTAGCGATAGTGTGTTTTCCGAAAATGGGCAACACGGGATTGGCGGTGTGGCAAATGGCGGGGATCATCACAATATTGTGAGTAATAATGTGTGTTCGTACAATGGGATGTGTGGGATAGATGCAAATAGAGGGGATGAGCAGGTGATTACGGGGAATTTGTTGCTGAGCAATTCTCGGGCAGAGAAAGGGAAATATCCCGGCATCCGCGTGTATGATTTGACCCATTCGATCATGCAGGGCAATCGGTGTGCAGACGATCAGGAAAAGCCGACGCAGTTGAAGGGTATTGAGGAGAGTGGTGAGAGCGACTATAATTTGATTAGTGGTAATCTTTGTGTGGGGATGGAGAAGGCTGTTGCTGTTGTGGGGAGAAATAGTCGGGCAGAGGGGAATTTGGTTTGATAGGAGATGAATCATGCTGACGCAAGAACAAGTGGCGGAGTTTCACGAAAATGGGTTTTTGAATGGGGGTTCGGTGCTGGACGACGCGCAGGTTGAGGTGTTGCGCGAGGAATTGTACCGGGTGATTAAAAATAAAGACCGCGATGATGTGTCGCAGCCGGTTTTGTTGCGCAATTTGGGCGGTAATGATTCGGCGCCGGTCTGGCAGATTGTGAATATCTGGGAAGCGAGTGAGGCGTTTAGGAATTTGATGTATTCAGAGAAGATTGTAGAGGAGATGGCGCAGTTGACCGGGGCGACGGAGTTGCGTATCTGGCACGATCAGATTCAGTACAAGCCCGCTGAGATTGGGGGGACGACCGGATGGCACCAGGACGCGCCGCTGTGGCCGATTATTCGACCGATGACAGAGGTGAGTGCGTGGGTGGCATTGGACGATGTGGATGTGGAGAATGGGTGTATGAGTATGGTGCCTGGTTCGCACAAGTGGGGCAATCAGATTGCGTTTGTGCGACAGGTAAAGGATTTTGACGCCATGCCGTCAGAGTTTGAAAGCCAACCCATATCGGTGATGCGTCGGCCGGTGAAAAAGGGCGAGGTGCATTATCACCACGCTCTGACCTGGCACGGTTCGCACGACAATCGCAGCAAGCGACCCCGGCGCGCGATTGCGATTCACTACATGACGCAGGATACGTATTACGATGCGAGTGGGGATCACGTGATGAAGGAATTTGTAACTGTGGAAGATGGTGAGATTTTGCGGGGGGACCACTTTCCAACGGTGTGGAGGGCTGAGTAAAGAGCTACACTTTGCGATCTTTCATTGGCATTGCGTAGTGGATTTGTTGGGCGACTGCGGTAAAGCCCGAGCGCGGATAAAAGTTCTGTCCAACGGGATTCTGGTCGAGGGTTTCGATTTTTGCCACGGCCATGCCCTGTTCTTCAAAGTAATCAAAGGCGGCTGTCATCAATGCTTTGCCGATTCCTTTGCCCTGGTATTCGGGCAAGACGGCGAGGTTGGGTATGCCGCCTATTTTGCTTTCATGGTCAATGCGCGTGGTGATGTAGGCCGCGACTTTGCCGTTGTCTTCCCAAACGAAGATGCCATCGGCATTGGCGGCGACGTCTGCGTCTATGTGTTTGGCTTTGCGGGTTTTCCAATCTGTGTCGGCAAATTGTCCAAAGTTTTTTTCGATATTCTGGTCAATCGATACCCCATCAAAACAGATAACGGTGATTTCTTTGAGGGCGTCGAGGTCTTCTGGAAGGTATTTTCGGATCATTGGGATAGTCCTTTACGTACCGATGCGGACGAGGGCCAGTGTGAGAAATATAATGCCGATCACACAGATCCATGTGACGATGAATCCTATGACTGTTTCTTTGGATGGTTTGCGGATTTCAAGGCCAAACATAATAGCCTCCTCGGGAATTATTTGAGCGATAACTCTAAAATGCCAAAACTGTTTTTGGAAATCAAGAGATTAGTGTAAGCACCAGACCATTCGCGGATCGCTACTTCTATTTTGCCCGCGCCTTCCATTTCTGCATTGCCTCCGTTTGATGCATTGAGTCTTTCATTGGCTACGTAGCGATATGTGAGTGTACCTTCAAATTTTTTGCCGTCGATGGTGAGGCTCGGCGATAGGTCGTCTGCTGTGCGGTTGCTGATGAGAACAAAAAGGTGCGAGGCACTTCCGACTGCCTGTGCTTGAACGCCCGGTATTTGTTTTCCTTCGTATTCGAGTTGTCCATTGAGGATGGGTGGATTTTGGATGGAGAGGGCGAATTTTGCGTCCGATTGCGCGAATGCTTCTCCGATTAATTGAAGGGGATAGTAGGTCGCGCGCCGAATTGTCTTTCCAAAATCCGCTTCTGGTTCACCTCCGTATTTCCAATTGGTTCTCGGCGATGGGGGGGTGATTGGGGAGAATGCGGGGAATCCTTTGCCGGGGCCAGCAAGTACGTGAAAATTTGCATGGGTAATGCGCGGTTGCGTGAGCATTTTTAAGAAGAAGTCGCCCGCGTACATGGCATGGAGTTGTGTATTGGCGACCCGGTTTGCAGGGTTGGCGATATTCCACTCTGTTATCCACATTTCCTTGTTGGGAAATAATTTTTTATAATAGTCCATGGCGTCATCGAAATCGCAGTGGATCCAACCGAAGAGATAGCCCCGGTATTCCTCTATTTCTTTTTGCCGAGCGGTTCGATAAGCATAGACGTGAACGGTATAGGCGTCGTAAAATTGATCCGCAGCCGCCAGGGCACTATCCCATTCGCGTTGATCCACGTTTTTTTCAAAGCCGTTTTTGTGGAAGGCAACCGGGCTTGCACAGACCGAGACTTTTATAGTTGGGTCAACAGCTTTCATCGCCTGGGCATGTTTTTTCGCTTGTGCGATATAGGTTTCGGCAGAGGGGTATTTTTCTGCGTACCACGGCAGATAATGCTCATTGCCGAGTTCCCAATACGCGATCTTATATCCCTTGTTTTTCGCGTATTGGACCCATCCTGCACTTTCCTCCTGGCTCCCAGTCCACAGGTTGACGACTACGATGGGCGTTATTTTTAGTGCGTTGCACATCTGCATGAAGTCATCAAATGCAAGTCTCCCGTTTCTCCTTTTTCTCAGTCTGACAAAATTGCCTCTGTTTCGTCTGTTGAGTTGCTCGTTGCTGGTTGAACTCATTTCGCTCTGGACAAATCCAGCTATTTCCCAATGGTAAAAATTGCCGATTGTGCCTCCGGGAAAACGCATTATTTGGGGTTGCAGGTCTTTTGTGAGCGCGACGAAGCTGGAGTCGAGATAACCGTAGTCACCGCTCATCATGTTTGTGTTGAAGCCGTAGAGGTTTTTGGGGAGAGGCTGTGTCTCGCTGCGGTCAATTTTTAGATGTAGTGCATGGTCAGCTGCTCCCAAGCTCGTGTAGAGTGCTGCGATAAGCAATATGGCACTGAGGCGCATGGCGACTCCTTACTCGAGAACGACTTTTATGCCCGCTTCGCGCAATTTGTGTTCTTGTCCAACGGGTGTGTGGAGCAAGGTGTAAAATCGGTCGAGTCGCTCTTTGTCCTGCGGTTTGGTGAGTTTGCTGACGATGATGAGTGCGGCAAAACCACCGGTGATGTAGAGCACGTAGCGATAGGGCAATTCCCAGTTGAGGCCGCCAATGTAGATGCCCAGGCTTTCCCAATTGATAATTGTTTGACCGGATATGGCGAATAATAATGCCGAGACAAGCAGACCCGCCCAGGCGCCGGGCGCATTGCACCTGCGCCAGAGAATTCCTCCCCAAAATGCAATCCCAAAGAATGCCACAAGCGACCAGGAGAGGCGAATAATCGCGACGACCGAGGTGAAATAGAGCGCGATGATGATGCCGAATACGACCAGTATGAGGGCGACGATGCGGCCCGTGGTGAGGTAGTGTTTGTCGTCGGCTTCGGGTTTGAAGAGGGGTTTGTAAAAGTTTTCGACAAAGAGGGCGGCGCCATCGACCATGAATGAGTCGCAGGTGGACATTACCGCGGCGATCATTGAGGCGAGCATGACGCCGACGAGACCGATGGGCAAGAGGTCGCGCGAGGCCAGCCCAAAAGCGTGTTCGGGGTCGTCGATGTTGGGATAGAGTGCAATGCAGGCTACGCCGGTAAATGCCCAGGCTACGGTGCAGAGGCGTTTGATCATGTTGCCGTATGTGAATCCCACGCGGGCTTCGCGTTCGGTTTTGCCCGCACCGCCAATTTCCATGTGGTGGGGTTGGGCAATGATGCCGACGAGGGCGTTGATGACGACCATGACGATGAAGAAGGGCGTGATGCGGTCGTATCCGGGCGGGGGATCGCCGGGGGCTTCGAGGCTAAATTTTTCAATGGGTACTTGCTGGTGAAGGCCAGTGAAGCCGCCGACGCCTTCGATGACAAAGGGGACGAGGAGAAAAGAGAGGACGATGATGAAGATGCCCTGAATAAAGTCGGTGATGATGGCCGCGGGCAGGCCGCCTACGAGACCGTAGGAGAGAAAGAGGAGGGTCATAACACCGATGGCGAGTTCGGGAGAGATCGCGCCGCCAGTCATGGCACTGGCTGTTTTGCCGGTGCCCAGGAGCATGATGCCGATTTGTATGGCAAAGTAGAGCAGGCCATAGAGGGCGTAGAAGTAACCGAGTGAATTGCTGAATCGGTCTTCAAAGAAGTCCGCTATGGTGAGATAGCGCAGTCTTCGCCATATTGGCGCGATGAGCCAGTAGAAGGGGGTGGCAAATAAATAGAGCCATTGATACCATATTCCCGCCATACCCAATTTGTAGGATGCTCCTGCAACGGTGACGGCTTGATCGGTGTGGGTGCCGGTGCCAAAGGCGTGCATGATCATAAATGCTTTGCCAAAGCTGCGTCCACCCATAAAATAGTCGCCCGTATTTTTGATTTTGCGGGCGACCCAGATGCCGGCAATCATAATGCCGATTAAATAGATGGCGAGCGTAGCAAAGTCCAGCGCGTGTAGTCCAAGCATTAATCCACCTTTTGTTTAAAAAATCAAAATCGAATTGCCTACGAGCGGGGTACAACTGGCTGTCTCTCAGGCCAGTTCAAAATCACAAAAAAGAAGACGCAAAGCGGAAATTTGCTCACTCGAATAGCTGCCGTAGCCACTTTGCGAATGTTGTGCTGAGTGTGCCATCTATGTGCAAATCTCGTGCGCGAATGGCGGTGCCCATCGGCCTGGGGTCCCTTCGGGTCGCCAACCAGGCGTGGACCTTGGCTCGCAATATCTTTTTCTCGGTAAATTTTCGGTCCGACTCTGGAATGTCGTCAATGTAGGACTGGGATCGAGGCCATATCGGATCGTCGTCGGGAATCATTTCGGAGACGAAATTTTCGAGTTCACCGGGCGATTTATTGTCGGGCATTAACCATAAGCCGACGCGAGGGGTGCTGGATATAATTGTACCGGTTGGGTCTGGACTGTTGAGTACTTCGATGTTCTCTTCTCAAAGTCTGTTTGCCACAGCCTGCCAGCGAGCATCCAAATCGTCATTTGCATCTACGATGATGCCGATGGCTTTGCGACCAGGAGCTAAAATTTCCAGGCCAATGTCGTCGAGAAGGTTTTCTATTCCTTCTTTGTTCCGAATACTGAATTTTGGCATTGCTTGATGTCTATGATTAAGATGTCTGACGACATGCTCGTCGTCTGTCCCTTCAACGAGAAGAACGCGGTCATTATTCTCTATCCACCTACCTCATCTCAATATCAATGCGTTGTTTCGCAGCGGCCTTGATATTGCGTTCTGAATACTCAACTGCACGAAGGGTGCCATTTTTCCGTTCAAGGCGCACGAGCGCACCATCAACTTCCTCACAATCGGTCATCGCTTGTGCGAAGCCGCACAGACAGTCAAAGCTGTGCGTTGTCGCCAAAACCTGTACGTTGTTTGCCTGTGCGGTCTCGAATACCATGCGCCAGTAATCGCGCTGTACGGAATGGTGAATGCCATTTTCTGCTTCATCGATGAGCAAGAAACCGTCGCGGCTATTGGTCAGTGCCAGAGCAACGCCAGATAGGTGCAGTGCCCCATCGCCAAGACTTTGCAAAGGAACTGGACGGGCTTGACCTCGGAGCCTTGCTACTACCCGCTGGACATGTTCTGTATCTGATATTTCATCTCGGCGCACCGCGACGCGCTCCAGGTCGTTTCCGAAGATCAGTCTCAGGGCTTGCACCGCTCGGTCTTCATCTTCCGTCAGCGCAATGGCATTCCAGGATCGTACAATTTCTTCGTCGCTCAACAGGCCTGGTCCCAAAAATTGACATCCTATTGGAGACGGCCATTTAGCTCTGACCAATAACTGAAATAAGTATAAGCACGCGCTAACGCTATAACGTTCTACGGTTCTGGCCGCATCTGATCCCTGGATAGGGAGTATCCAGGGAAGTATCTGTTCTGTGTCTTGAAAGACGACACGGAATGTTTGCGTGTAGCCTTTTGCAACATACCGAGATAGATTTTTCTCGATTTGAGAAGCCAACTCTTCCTCGTCCAGCAAACTCTCCTCTATCCTGAGTTGGTCTGTGTAGCCTTTGGGGCCAATTGCGATGCGGGCACATCTCGACACATCGCGTCCGTGAAATAGGGCAGGAAAATCGGGTACAAATTTTCTTTGCCCGTGGACCTCTTCGACGGTAGCGATAGAGACTTCCTGGCGGCTTGTTAGTAGTTGAGACAGAATGTCATAATGCCCCCGTGCCGCATAGACCTGGATGGCATCTAAGACGGTCGTTTTGCCGACGCTATTCTTTCCTGCGATCAGGGTTACGCGGCCCAACCGATCAATGGTAAGCGCGTCAATCCCTCGAAATCCCTTTATCGATAGGCTCGGAAGGTGTAGTTGATTGCCGAGTCGTTCCAGGGACATAGCGTTATTACCTCTTTTTTGGAAGGCAAAATTTTGAGATGGTGGAATATAACGCTGACTTCCGCAATAAGTCAATGCGTCATCTACACCGCGACCACTGTCTCTGGATCGCCTGCGGCGAGTGCGTTCAGGACCATGTCCACTCTGTATTATACTGGACTTGCGCTCGCTTTTGCATCGTGTTCAGGTTGCAGTGTTGCGCCATCGGCTACGTCACGTTTCCAGGCATCGATTGCATGACACATTTGCCGAACGCGATCGGGTTGTTGCGATGCGAGGTCGTTGCTTTCCGATATGTCATGGGATAGGTCGAATAGATGCGGCGAGCCTTTGTCGATTACGAGCTTGTAGTTGTCGTCGCGCATGGCAAGGCCATTCCAGAACAGTTGTCGGGCACCCGGTTCGCCCTCGCTTAGGAGAGTGGATTTGAGGCTGATGCCGTCAAAGTGATTGTCGGGTGCAGATGTTTGAGCGAGGTCGCACATGGTGGGAAAGAGGTCGATGCTGATGGCGAGTTGGTCGGTGACGCTGTTGGGAGCAATTGTTCCGGGCCACCATGCAATGGCGGGGACGCGGTGACCGCCTTCCCATACTGTGCCCTTGTTCCCGCGCAACGGGGCGTTAGACTCGGGGTTTTGACGGGTGCCGCCGTTGTCGGAAAAAAAGAAGACGAGGGTGTTTTTCTCAATGCCGAGTTCTCGCACTGTGCCCATAATTTCGGCCAGGCTGTCGTCCATGGCTTTCATCATCTGGCAATAGGTTTCTCGGGGGTCGTCGGGATGGAAGTTCGCTTTTTCCGGACCGCGAATGGCGGGGTCGTCTGGTCCCTGTAATGGGGTGTGTACTGCTTCGTGTGCAACGTAGAGGCAAAAGGGCGTGTCTTTATGGTCTTTGATGAATTGCACGGAATGCTGGGTGATGAGGTGCGTGGTATAGCCTTCTTCTTCGATGTGTTCGAGGCCCTCCCACCAGTCGTACACTTCCATGCGGTCGTAGTGCGAGATATAGTCGATGTTGCCGCTGACATATCCGCGAAAGCGGTCAAAATCATGGTGCAGGGGATTGAATTTTTTGTCGTATCCGAGGTGCCATTTGCCAAAGATGGCAGAGGTGTAGCCGGCTTTTTTGAGCAGTTTGGGAAAGGTGATTTCAGAGGGGTACAATCCCACATAGTGGTCGGCACTTTTGGGATCGGCGCCGATCACTTTGGGTACGCCTGCGCGCTGTTGATAGCGTCCGGTGAGGAGCCCGGCGCGCGTGGGGCTGCAAACGGCACCGCTGGAGTGGAAGTCGGTGAATTTAAGCCCTTCGCGGGCCATCTGTTCCATTGCGGGCGTGTCGATCCAGCCCCCGTACGCGCTGGAATCCCCATAGCCCATGTCGTCGGCCAGTACGATGATGATGTTGGGTTTGTTCATACTTTAATTCACTTCATTTATTCTAAAGCCGGACACAATGGTGCTGTCTTTGCGTTCCAAAATGTTGTTGGGGTCGATGCGGTAGGGGTCGTCTTCTGCGCGGCCCACGGGTTGCATCTGGGTGCTGTGGTAGCCGAAGCGTACGGATTTTCGCCACTCATTGGTGCGGTTGCAATCGGACCAGTGAATGATCTGATAGCTAAAGAAGATGACGTCTCCCGCTTTTGCCGGGATTAAGATAGAGTCGATTTTGTCGGGGTGGTACTCGTCTGGGGGCAGATGAGGAGAGGTGTCTGGGCCTAAGACGTGAACGAGCGGACCTTTTTTGTGGCTGCCGGGCACCACGCGCAAGCACCCGCTTTCTATTGGGGTGTCGTCCAGGTGTAGCAAGCAATCGACAAAATCGGGACCGTCGTGTGGATAAAAGGGATAGTCCTGGTGCATGGGAAAAGGCGTGCCGAGTTCTGGCGGTTTGGCATGGAGCACGGTGTGGTGCCACTGTACGGTGTCGCGGATCAGGTCTTCCACACAGCCGACGAGTCGTTCGTTAAAGATGGCGCGCCCCCAGGTTGCGGAGTAGAATTGGGGATTGTGCATAAAGACGGCTTTGGTGTTGAGGCGTTCGTCTTCGGGCAAGTATCGATCTCGCCAGGGTCCCCGCCAGCCGATGGTCTCGTTGCCCCAGTTTTCGATGATGCGCACCATTTCCGTGCCGAGTTCGGCGGTTTCTTCAGGGGTAAAGAGCGCTTCGCATTTGAGATATCCATTTTCGTGGTAGAAGTCGATTTGTTCTTGTGTCAACATGGCGTCCTCCAAATATAATAACGCAAGAGAACAAGGGATCGGCAAGGATCTCCCCCAGTCCCTACGTCTCCCCGTTCTCTTGCGTGATTTTTTTCTTAATCGCATTGGCCCAATATAGCATGATAGGTACGTGAGAGAAAGTAAAATTCTGCGTTTTAGACCCTTATTTTTTGGGAATTTGAATGGCCGCATTGGGAAAAACGGCAACGCGGGCATTATCGGACAATTTTACAATGAGTTGGTTGAAGAGCGTGTCCCAATCGCGGAATAGGACACCGTCGGAGTTGCGTTTGTAAAATTCGTCAACCGGAAAGTTTTCAGACCACATCAGGGTCTGGTGCGGACCTTCGATTTTGGGTTCGGGGAGTTCTTGCTGGGGCTGTTCGGATTTTAGTTTGCAAAACCGCGCGTAGTCTATTTCGTCGTATAGTCCGTGGTGACAGATGCCATCGGTGGCGGGATTGATGGCGACTTTGTAGGCGTTTTTGAACAGCCGAAGAGGCCAGAGTGCTTTGGCGGTTTGTACGGGGTCGTAGTCGAGCGGATAGGCGTTGGCTATGACGAGGTCAGGCTCTGTTTCTGGTGCCTGGGTTGCGTAGGTTTTGAGAGCGAATCGGGCACCGGTGCGTTGCGCCTGGATGAAGTCGCCCACAAATACACCGGTGATCTGGCGTTTGCGGTTGAGTGTCACATTGACGACGGCATCGAGGCCCAGGACTTTTGCGACTGCTTCGGCGGCGTCTCGGTGGTCGGGTTCGTCGCCTTGTCGTTCGATATTGGCGTGTCCTCGGCTTGCGTAAAAGGTGTGAAAGTAGAACATGGTGGCAAATCCCGAGACGCCCGGTAAGATGAGTTTGGCGCCGCCGCCAAAACCCACGTTGCCATGGGGATAGATGCCGCCTACGCAGAGCTTGAGGTCGGCGTCTGCGACAACTCTGTCGATGTAAATGGGGAGGCCGCTGTCCAGGCTGCCCAGTGCGCGGAGGTCGCCACTCATGAAGTTGTGGTTCGTGACTTGATATGCGCGGGCAATATTAGCGCCCACTTTTTTGTCGATTTCTTCCGCGTCGATTGGACGATGAGAGCCTCCACCTACGACAAAGCGAATTTGGTTTTTGGGTATGCCTGCGGTGTCGAGTTCTTTGAGGACATAAGGGATGAGTTCGGCAGCGGGTGTGGGGCGGCTCAGGTCATCTACGATGATTGCGGCGCTGTTTTTCCCTTTGGCGAGTTCTGATATCCGCGGTGTGCCGATGGGGTTGTCAAAGGCGGTTTGGATCTGGTCTGCGGTGACTTGAGGACATTCTTGTGGACCAAAGGTTTCAACTGTCCAGCCTTTGGGAAAGGTGAGGGTGAGGGCTTCATCACCCGCCCAGGCGCGGGTGTGTATTGTGGCGGAGTTGTCCATCGCGGCCTCTTTTGTTTTTGTGCGGTCAGGTTGGGGGCTTGTCAAGTTGAGAGACATTATAAAACACTGTTGATGCGTACACAAGGACTTTGCGGTAAAAAAAGTTGGATTTGCTGCCAGAGATTGGTCTGGGTGAGAGGTACATATCTTTCACTATACCACTCATTCATCGCTCAAAATATACACTTTTGCCGCCAACGCTTGTACTCTTCCATCCCCGCTTCAACAGGCGATCTTTAAATTCAAGTTGTGAACAAGAGCGCAATACAGCATATTGAAGGCATAATGAGGTGTCTGAGTTTTTGACAAGTCTCTTTTATCGCGCAATTTTGTGATAATTGCATTTTTGGCCTGATATTTGCTACTGAGTGAACTGGATAGTCAAAGTATCCTTGATTCATGGAGGTATAAGATGAATATCTCTACAATTGATATGCCGCAGGCTAAACGTGTGGAAGTAACAGAGGAAATGCTGACGGCAACGCTCTCAGATGGGCGAACTATCTCCGTGCCCCTGAAATGGTATCCCAAGCTCGTACACGCCACCGCAGAAGAAAGACGCAACTGGCGACGTACCGGAGGAGGCTCTGGCATCCATTGGCCCGATCTGAATGAAGACCTTAGCATCGAAGGTCTGCTTGCAGGCCGTCCCTTATTAGAAAGGCGGGAGCCTGGCACGCGACAGCGCGAAACAGAGCCGCAGGTCCTGGACGATCCTGCATTAATGGAAGGACGATTGATGGAGGTGAACTGGGCTTGTGGCACGGCGGAGTTGCACGACATGCCGCAACGGATCGTACCGTTGTGTTTCGATTCAGCGCTGAACGACGACATGCGTCGGCTGGCGACACAGTATGTCGAGATCAGAGGCCGTGGCCGTTTTAACGACAATGACGAATGGGATGTTATTTATGTGGAGCTGGTAAACAGCACGCGGTCGTGGTCAAAGCCGTTCGACCTCGAGGCGTTTCGCAACGACCCCAATCCGAAGATTTTTGACCCTGATAAAATGGTTGCCATTGACTTGACACAAGAAGAGTGGGAGGCTTTCAACCGCGCGATATGTGAAGGTCGGGATATCTGATGCTTTCAAGTCCTTTGCCCATAGTTCTCGATACCAGCGTTGTCTCAATACTCATACGCCGAGCAGAATCGGCTGCCTACTACCAGGAGCGCATCGCGGGACGGCGTGCAGTTATTTCATTTCAGACACTGGAAGAGTTGTGGTTTGGTGCCTACAAAGGGAACTGGGGCGACAGGCGGAAGAATGCTCTACGGCAGATTCTTAACCTGTATGAGGTTGTATGGCCGAATTCTGATCTGGTTCGTATCTCTGCACAACTACGTAGCGAACGAGAGCGTGTGGGGCGTAGGCTAAACACGGGAGATGCCTGGATTGCCGCGACCGCACTACTCCTGGAGTGTCCGCTTGCTTCCCACGACCGTGACCTCTCCGATATTCCCGACCTGCCATTCATCCGCGCACCTTGATTCAGCGCAATTTTTAATGAACGACCAGATGTTGATTGGGCAAACAGAAGAGCACTAACAATGACATTCGTATCAAATACATAGCGCGATTTATGCTTCATTAAGCAGTTCTTTCAATATTTCAGGCGTCAAACCATTTTTTCGCGCTTCTTCGCTGGCTTCGCGCATAATATCTTCAATTGGA
Source organism: uncultured Latescibacterota bacterium (assembly GCA_951812755.1). Classification (GTDB taxonomy): domain Bacteria; phylum Latescibacterota; class UBA2968; order UBA2968; family UBA2968; genus VXRD01. Next base: position 5,244,346 of record OX638329.1, on the reverse strand, counting down.
CGTGCCGGTTTTCTCAAACCACTCAATTGCAGACTTAACAAAACATTTAATTTTTGCCGATCTTGTACTGATGCAGACTGATAAACACGAGCAGCCTCTGGCGTTACGCAAATTGTAATTTCTTGATTTTTCACGTCACAACCTTTCTCTAATTTACCTTCTTGAGTGCGAGTTGATAGCACGCGGTCTCAGAATTATCGCCTCAAATGCGAATGAGATCTTCTATCGTTGTTCACAGGTTTTCCTCAATAGCCGTTTTATCCATCGTCCAATCAGCGGAATTGGGCAATAACTTGCCTGAGTCAAATCAATATAAGGAAATTGAATACACGGAGCAATATAGCGTCTGTAAATATTTTCTGATATTATCTCACAGGTTTTGCCTGTCATCTCAATTGATATGGCAAATGTTCTATCCATCGCGGCACGATCTCCGTATAAAAGCACTACGGGACATGCTTAGCCGCGATCCAGGGTATTATATCCAGGATTTTCTCGGCCGTCGCGTTTTGATAGAATACACAGTGATTCGGCTGAGTGAGATAGAGGGACAAGATATTCTTGATGGAGGACCTTCGGGCTTGTTTCCGTTCGTGCCGTTGATGAAACGGCCTGTTAGAATAGATTCGGAGGCGTGGTTACATCAATGTGTTGACGCGACGAATGCCTTGCCGGTTGATGAATCAATAAAGGTTGACTTTTTGGGCAGGTTGATGATATTGAGTGGGTTAGAGTATGATCCGACACTGATCAATCGTATTCTATCACAGGAGAGTCTTATGGACGCTATTATGCGCGAATCATCATTTGCACAATACATTAAGCAACAAGGTATTGTGCAAGGTATTGAGCAAGGGGGTAGAGAACGCGCTATTGAATATCTCCTCGATGTATTGAAGATTCGATTTAATCTCCGCGAGACAGATCCTCTATCTGCTCGCATTGCCGCCATCGACGATCTGCAACGCCTCAAGCAGTTGCACCGCGCGGCGATTCAGGTGGTCAGTCTTGAGGCATTTCAGCATCTGTTAGATGAATGACGCGATTTCCAGAAAGGGGAGTTGGTGCCGAACAAGAAGCCCTTGATAATACAGGGCCTTTTTGATATAATTGGGATGTTGTAGTTTCGAGTAACTAAATGTTTTTTAGTCTTATGTCCGATCTGACAGGGTAAAATATGAAAACATTGAATATACCATATTCTGAAGACCTGCTCTTGATCACCGGGCAAGAACCCGAAGTATTTGAACGAGAAGCGCGGTTTTTATTGGCTTTGAAATTCTTTGAACTCCGCCGGATTTCTGCTGGAAAAGCAGCGGAGCTATCTGGTTTAAGCAAGCCCGAGTTTCTCGCAAAGGTCAGTGCATTGAACATCCCTGTTGTTGATCTGGATGATGATCAACTCGATACAGAATTTGGTTATAAATGACGTGTCTCTGATCGCAGATTCCAGTCCCCGCCCTTATTAACACTGGACCGAACACTTAGACGGGCTGCAGACGCACTCGGTATCAACCTCGTTAATTTGGAGGGATAAGATGGAAGTATATACGTACTCGGAAGCCAGACAAAGACTCTCCAGCGTGCTGGACAAAGCCGAGTCAGCAGGTAAGGTTCTTATACGCAGAAAAGATGGCAGGACTTATGCCCTGGTGCCAGAACGCCCCACCGCATCACCGCTGGATGTTCCTTCAATCGAGGCAGATATCTCTACACAGGAAGTCGTCACACTTGTCAGGCAAGAGAGGGGTAAAATAAGAGGGTGGCGTCAACGCACCCAATAACGCACATCTGAATTTAGCCGCGATCCAGAACCAAAAGGAGAGAACACCATCATTTCTCAAAAGACGCCTTACTGATATACCCATACTTGTCACCAATTTTCACAGCAGCTAGGCCTTCTGAAAAAGACCCAGCAGAGTCAAACTGGGGCTTGATGACAACTTGCCCTTCCTTGTTGATATACCCCCACTTGTCACCAATTTTCACAGCAGCCAGGCCTTCTGAAAAAGACCCAGCACCGTCAAATTGGGGCTTGATGACAACTTGCCCTTCCTTGTTGATATACCCCCACTTGTCACCAATTTTCGCATGAACCAGGCCTTCTGAAAAACTAATCCCAGTATTGTCAAATTGGGGATTGATCACATATTGTCCTTCCTTGTTGATATACCCATACCTGCCACCAATTTCCACAAGAGCCAGTCCTTCTGAAAACTCATCAGCATAGTCAAATTGGGGCTGGATAACCCATTGTCCTTCCTTGTTGATATACCCATACCTGCCACCAATATACACATCAGCTAGGCCTTCTGAAAAATCATCAGCAACGATAATAGCATCGATAAATTGCGGCTTGATCACATACTGTCCTTCTCTGTTGATATATCCGTCATCGAAATCAATTTCCACATGAGCCAGGCCTTCTGAAAAAGGCTCAGCATCGTCAAATTGCGGCCTGATAACATATTGTCCTTCTCTGTTGATATACCCCCACTTGTCATTGATCTTCACAGGAGCCAGGCCTTCTGAAAAAGACCCAGCATCGTCAAATAGCAGGTTAATAACATATCGTCCTTCCTTGTTGATATATCCATACTTGTCACCAATTTTCACACGAGCCAGACCTTCTGAAAAAGGCTCAGCATCGTCAAATTGGGGGTTAGCAACATATTGTCCTTCCTTGTTGATATACCCCCACCTGTCACCAATTTTCACATGAGCCAGACCTTCTACAAAAGACCCAGCATCGTCAAATTGCGGCTTGATAACATATTCGACCTCCCCCTGTTGCGCATCGCTGCTTGAAAATAGCAGGGTTGAGAAAATCAGGATGTATAATATCTTGTTCATTGCTGTCCCTCCTTTTACTGTGACAGATCTTGTCCCAATTAAATATCAAACGGTGTACAAATGCATCGCAGGCATCTCCCATCGCCTACCACGCGCCAATGACCCACGAAGCATGTGCCGTAATAAACCTATACGGCAAGCTCCATCAAGCACAGGCTTGAAACACAAGCCCTAAACTCTCCACCGAAGCGATGCTGTTGCCGAATTCCGAATTATGTCCCGATGTAACTAAACATAGGACTTACAGAGTCTGTGTTTAGGCCACAAACAGCCGTTTTTCCAACCACAGATCCCTCTCGACCAGACAGATACGGTTGCAGAATTGCACGCTATTCTTTCTTCACATTCTCCTGTATTTCTTTTACCCTGGGATACATGAAGTCGAAATGACGTGTAATGTGTTTATCTACTGAGTCAATTTTTGCTGAAAGACTATCACGATGAACGGCTGAAGAATCTAATTGAGTGAGCAATCTCTTTAGCTCCTCCTGAGAGGCCAAGAGACGACCCTCTCCCGCTTTCATTGAGTCAAAAATTTCCGCTTTCATTGGGTCAAAAATGCTTTTGTTAATCTCTTTGACTACTTCTGTCTTCGTGGTCCTTTCTATTATAGTTGTATTATACTCTGTAACTCCACCCGAAATACTGGTTATTGAAATTATCAATGAAGATACTTCTTTCATCCTTTCTGATAATATGTTTGTTCCATTTATTCCTATTATGATCGCTCCTCCTCCTATGATATAAGCTATCGCCCCCACAGTGCCCTCACTGTATATTGCGAATATTACAGCTAATATTACAACTAATGATAAAACAATACCTGCTGCTATTAACCACATTCTATTTAACATCTTACTCTCCTTTCTGTGGGTACAACAACGCTTGATCGGTCCAAGACATGGATGGACGGCTTTCCCCGCCCACAAACGCGACCAAGAATCTTCTGCAAAGGCTACTCCTGCCTCTCGCCGTTCACATAGATTTCTTTGCTTCTGATGATCCTATCGTGAAAAATCCTGACGGCACGACAACCATCTTTGGGCACTCATCACAATCTTGAAATGTCTCTCCGGGTGAAGGCGCACTATCCCCAGTCCCCTGTTGTGACCAGAGGGGAAGGCTCAGAAGAATTAATACACCTGCACAAATACAGTGACGATACATCTTGTCTCTCCTTTCATCAATTTTCTCTGCGATCATCTGGCTGTTTCGACTATGATGCGCGCTTTCGACCCGGCACCACCCCGATGACGCCATACCTGCGTTTCTGTGTTCTCTCCGGTAACGCGGATTTCGCCTGTGTTTTCATCTCTGTAGCTACAGTCCCCCTTGTATCCCGTGCCGTTGAGGGCTGTCAATTCCACTGCATAGCTCTCTCCTGCCCACACATCCAGCGTGTAGCAGTCCCAGTCGTTATCAATCTCGCCGGAAAATATGCTCCTGCCATCTACCTCAACCCTGATCTTATCCCCATCTTCGCACTCGTGGTCTCGCACGCAAACTTTAAGGCTTCCCGTCGAGCCTCTGATTTTCATTGAAAAGTCCTGGATGGCCTGATCACTGGTGGCGCCCAGGCCGCCGTAGGCATAAATGTGGCCCCTGTAGTCCGCCACCCACAGGATCGTTCCGTCTGACCAGATACCCGTAGGGGAGGTGTTTCCTGCGGCGAGATCGAAGTCCTGGCCCTTGTCACGAGCTTTAGATCTCATGTTGTAGGCATAAATCTTATGCCGATATCCGTCTGCTACCAACATGGTCGTCCCGTCCGACCAGATCCCGTCAGTGTCTTGTTCTCCGGCGTCTGTTAGCGTATTGAAGTCCTTGTTCGGATCACGGGATCTAGATCTCATGTTGTAGGCATAAATCTTATCGAATTGGTAAGAGCTTTCTTTCACCCACATGGTTGTCCCATCCGACCAGATTCCTTCAGGGACGTCGTGTTCTAAGGCGAGAACGAAGTCCTTGTTCGGGTTGCGAGCTTTGGTCCTCATGTTGTAGGCATAAATCCTACCGCCAGCATGATCTACCACCCACATAGTCGTTCCGTCTGACCAGATCCCTGCAGGGGATTCGTTTCTGGCATCTTTTAGCGTATTGAAGTCCCTGCCTCGGTCATGTGCTCTGGTCCTCATGTTGTAGGCATAAATCTTAGCGCTCCTGTCCGCCACCCACATGGTCGTCCCGTCCGACCAGATCCCTGTGGGGTTTCTGTTTCCTGCGGCGCGGAGTTTATCGAAGTCCCTGTCCGGGATGTGGGTCATGTCGCCAGTCAATGCCGGACCTGTCAACACAAACACCAGACAAATGGTTAAGATCATACGGTTCCACATAGATGCCTCCCTTTAGATAACCCAAGTTGTGACGTAAAAGGTTGGAAAATGTCTATATTATCAAGAGCGAATCTGTTGCGGGGGGACGCACGGGGGCGTACCGAAATTTGGAGACCGTTAAGAAAATCCGAATTTAATTTACATAACATGTACATGCAAAAATCGTGCCAATAGGCGCGTTGTTATAGATAGATATACTCGTAAATAATTGTTTTCTATGAAAAAAATAGCCAATCTGACTATATCATATCGTCGCAGAATAGTCGGATTGGCTCTTAAAAAAAGACTGTATATGGTCTAAAAGACGTACTATGGTCTCTATGGTCCCGCAACCGTCGAAGTCTTCTTCACCCCAGGCTGTGATAGTATTGCTGCTTTATACCACACAACTTGATTTATAGCGCAAAAAGTGTGCCACTGTGAATGGAATCTAAATAAATAATCATAAGGTATTATTTTTATTTGAGATAAAATTTCTATGCCAACAAAAAAGCCAGTCTGAATTTTTTATTTTTTGACGGTATATGGTCAAAAAATGATCAGAATGGCTCTTATAGTATTTATTTACAACTATTTATATTAAAATAGCCATATATGGCTATTGCCAAAACTTTGATACACAATTTTTTTTAAGAGACTGTTTTAAAACTCATTTTGCCCCTTCTCAGCGATGCGCTATTGCCCTGTCATTCTGAGCGGAGCGCAGCGGAGTCGAAGAATCTCTTACCAACTCAGGTGGAAAAGATGCTTCGGCTACGCTCAGCATGACAAAACGCCGGACATCCGTAGCATCAGGTATTAATTTTAAAACAGCTTCTAAGGGATTTTACTCAGGTTTGAATATGACAGCAGCGAGTGGGGGAAGGGTGATTTGCAGGGATTGTGGATGTCCGTGATTTGCAATGGGTTCGGTTTGGACGGTGCCGAGATTGCCCATGTTGCTGCCGCCATAGCGTTCGGAGTCGCTGTTGATGAGTTCGCGGTAGGTGCCCGGGGTGGGTACGCCTATGCGGTAGTTTTCTCTTGGGACGGGGGTAAAGTTGCAGACAAAGATCAAAGGGGCGTCGTGTGATCGCGCGCGGCGCAGGAAGGATAGGGCGCTGTTTGAGGCGTCGTGGAGCGAGATCCATTCAAAGCCTTCGGGGTCAAAATCTCTTTCGTAGAGTGCGGGTTCTCCCCGATAGAGGGTATTGAGGTCTCTTACAAAGCGCTTCAGGCCCGCGTGGTCGGGGTCTGCAAGGAGGTGCCAGTGTACGCTTTCCTGTGAATTCCACTCTTGCCATTGGCCGAGTTCACCGCCCATAAAGAGCAACTTTTTGCCGGGATGGGCGTATTGAAAAGCGTAAAAGGCGCGCAGATTGGCGAATTTTTGCCAGCGGTCGCCGGGCATTTTGTCGATGAGGGCGCGTTTACCGTGAACGACTTCGTCGTGGGAGAGTACGAGGATGAAGTTTTCGTGAAAGGCATAGACGAGGCCAAAGGTGAGGTTGTCGTGGTGGTATTTGCGGTGGATGGGTTCTTTAGAGATATAGGACAGGGTGTCGTTCATCCAGCCCATGTTCCATTTGAATCCAAATCCGAGGCCGCCCAGATAAACGGGGCGGGAGACGCCGGGCCAGGAGGTCGATTCTTCGGCGATCATCAAGACGCCCGGGAACTTTTCGTGGATCAGGGTGTTGAGCTGGTGCATAAAGGCGATGGCGTCTAAATTTTCTCTGCCGCCATATTGGTTGGGGATCCATTCGCCTTCTTTGCGCGAATAATCGAGGTAGAGCATGGAAGCAACCGCATCGACGCGCAGTCCGTCGATGTGGTATTTTTCGACCCAGAAGAGGGCATTGGCGATTAGAAAATTGCGCACTTCATTGCGTCCGTAGTTGAAAATTAGAGTGCCCCAATCGGGGTGTGTTCCTTGCCGCGGATCGGTGTGTTCGTACAGGGCAGATCCGTCAAATTGCGCGAGTCCATGCGCGTCTGTTGGAAAATGTGCGGGTACCCAGTCGAGGATGACGCCAATGCCGTGGGTGTGGCAGTGGTTGACGAGATATTTGAAATCGTCTGGCGTGCCAAAACGACTGGTTGGCGCGTAATAGCCCGTGACCTGATATCCCCAGGATTCGTCTAAGGGATGTTCCATGATGGGGAGGAGTTCGATGTGGGTATAGCCCATTTCGAGGACGTATTCGACGAGTTCATGCGCGAGTTCGCGATAGGTAAGCGATCGGTTGTTTTCGTGTGGGTTGCGCCGCCATGATCCCAGGTGTACTTCGTATATGGCGATTGGGTCTGTGTATGGGTCTCTTTTCTGGCGGGTTTGCAGCCAATCGGTATCGGACCACAGGGCGTCGTTGGGCTGGTACACAACAGAGGCTGTGCGCGGGCGGTGTTCCATACAGAAGGCATAGGGGTCGCTTTTGGTAAAGATATCGCCGTTTTGAGCCTTGATTTCGTATTTGTAGAGGGTGCCGGGCTGCAGGTCGGGGATGAATAACTCCCATATACCCGTGCTGCCCCTGTTTTGCATGGGGTGCTGGCATCCATTCCAGGCGTTGAAGTCGCCTACCACGCTTACGCGCCGGGCATTGGGTGCCCAGACGGCAAAATGCACGCCTTTTTCTGTGGGGTGTGCGCCGAGACAATCGTAGATGTGATGGTGATTGCCTTCGCTGTGCAGGTGCAGGTCAAAATCGCTTAGAATAGATGGCATTTATCCCTCAGGGATTTCCTGGGCGCAGGAAAGTGGGGGGATGTCAATCATGGTGCGGAGTCCGGGTGCGGCAGATGCGACTATTGGGATGGCATTGGCGATGACGGCACAGGTGGCGATGTCGCCGTTGATGCCGCCGGGTATGATGAGGTCGTAAGCGGGCGTGCCATTGATCTGGATGCGTTCCTGAGATTCGATTGATTCGCCATTCATTTGTCCAACGGCGGCTTTGAAGATGAGGGTGAGGACTTCCCGCCCGTTGTGGTATCCCCGTCCCGTTTGCAATACGCCTGCACAATGTCCCGGTTCTGCGAGAACGGGTTCCACGATGTCTTCGGTGCGGTCGAGTTGCCATCCCAGTCGCGCGGCGATCATGTGCATGGATTCGGTGAGGCCGACGTGTCGAATTTTTTTTTGTGCGACGAGGTTCTGAAATTCTTCAACGGTGAGGCCAGCACCTATTTTTTGCTGGAAGGGGAGACGGCGTGCAGAGGCGTCCTGGATGCGTTCTATGCGAATGGATTGCACGGTGTGACACACGCCCGTGGCCGCTGTGGGTAAAAAGTCCATGAGAAAACCGGGGTTGATGCCGGTTCCGAGAACCGAGACTTCGCGTTCTTTTGCCCAGGTGTCGATGGTTGCGGATAATTCGGGTTGTGTTGTCCAGGGATAAGACAGTTCTTCGCAGGTTGAGACGATGTTGACGCCCTGGTCGATAATTTCTTTTAATGTAGGGGCGATGCGTTGGAGTTCTGATACGGTTGTCACCACAGCGAGATCTGCGTCGGTCAAGCCCTTGTCGAGATCATCGGTGATGGCTATGCCGAGGGGTTGGTCGCATTGGCTCACTTCGCCCAGGTCACGACCCGTTTTAGATGGATCAATGTCAACGGCACTGACGATTTCAATGCCCGATCGTTTTGCCAGATAAGGGGTGAGCATCTGGCCGAGTGGCCCAAGGCCGATTTGTGCGATGCGTATTGGAGAGTGCATGGTAGTTACCAGTGAACAATGGATAGTGCGTGCGGAATGGGGATAAGATAAAGTGGAGAGTGCAAAGGGTAAAGGGTAAAGTTAAAGTAAGGTCTTTTGCTTGCGCCAAACGGTGTTTCACATTAATTTGAATGCTTTTTAAAACTTTTACTGATGGCGAAGCGTTGCAATAAATGTCCCTGAATCAGGGTTAAAACGAGAATTGGGAGACGGGGATAATTTTTAATTTTTAATTCATAAGGTGGATTATGAGTGCTGAGTTGATCGATGCTTTTGTCGAAAAGTACGCGTCTCTGTCCGGTATCGCGCATGTGGCTGAGAATGCTGATGCAGTTGCGCCCATTGTGGTCAATGTGCTCAGGGAGGTGGGTTGTAAACGGGTTGTGTTCGCCGAGTTGCCCGATGGGTTAGACGATGCTATTGAACGCGCGTGTGTGGATGCGGGGGTTGATGTGGGTATGCCGCCTTTTGACAGTTCCGAATTGCCCCACGCGATTGATGCTGCCGATGTGGGGGTGTCCTGGGCGGTTTTTGCGGTGGCAGAGTCGGGTAGTCTCGTCGAGTTTGCTCTGGACGATGCCGTGCGTCTTGTTTCGACATTGCCCCGCGTGCATATCGGTATTTTTAAGGCGAGTACGTTGCTGGAGTATTTGAAGGATGCGGCTGAGCCGTTGCGCCAGTTTTATCTGGATCATCCCGAAAATGCAACGGCAACTTTTATTTCTGGTCCGAGCCGAACCGCAGATATTGAAATGAAATTGACGCTGGGCGTACACGGCCCCGAAGTCGCACACGCAATTGTTATTCGGTAAGGCGTGAGGTGAGATGATGAATACTGCGAACCGCATGTCGCTGTTGGGTACAGAATCTGCTTTTGAAGTGCTGGTGAAGGCGCGTGCGCTGGAAGCTATGGGGCACGATGTGGTGCATCTGGAAATTGGTGAGCCAGATTTTGATACGCCCGCGCATATTGTCGAGGCGGGACAAAGAGCGCTGTCCGATGGGTTTACGCATTACGGTCCGCCCGTGGGATTGCCCGAGTTGCGGGAGGCAATAGCGGAAGAGATTTCGACTACGCGACAGATTGATGTTCATCCCGATCAGGTGGTGGTGACGCCCGGTGCCAAGCCGATTATGTTTTATTCTATACTGGCATTGGCCCAGCGTGGCGATGAGGTGATTTATCCGAATCCGGGTTTTCCGATTTACGAGTCGGTGATTCGCTTTGCGGGTGCCAAACCCGTGCCCGTGCCTTTGACGGAGGATCGCGGGTTTAGCCTAAATGCGGATCAATTGCGCGATCTGGTGACGGAACGCACAAAGCTGATTATTTTGAATTCACCACAAAATCCCACGGGTGGCGTGATTCCAGAAGGTGATTTGAAGGCGATTGCCGAGGTGGCGGTTGCGCATCAGATTCCCGTGTTGTCCGATGAGATTTATTCTCGGATGGTCTATGGCGATGTGTTTCACAGCATTTCGGCGTGTGAGGGTATTGCAGATCTGTTGATTATTCTCGATGGGTTTTCCAAGACGTATGCTATGACGGGCTGGCGCATTGGCTATGGGGTGATGCCGATGGATCTGGTCCCGCATTTTGACAGGTTGATGGTCAATAGCAATTCGTGTACGGCTGCGTTTACACAAATGGCGGCTTTAGCTGCATTGAAGGGGCCGCAGGATGCAGTTGGGGACATGATGAATGCATTTCGCAAACGGCGTGCGATTATTGTAGAGGGTTTGAATGCGATTGAGGGGATTACATGTCCAATGCCCGAAGGTGCTTTTTACGCATTTCCCAATATCACGGGATTGGGCAAGTCATCGGCAGAAGTCTCGGATGTGATTTTGAATGAGGGACATGTAGCGTGTTTGGCGGGGTCGGACTTTGGCGAATACGGCGAGGGATATTTGCGATTTTCCTACGCGAATTCTGTGGAAAATATCGAGAAGGCGTTGGCGCGTATCCGAATGTGTGCAGAAAAGTTGGTGTCTTTCAGAGCCGATCCAGGAGCGGTATGATGGCGTATAGTGACGCGACCTGGAGATCGTGCGCGAGGTCGGATGCGCCGCCGGTGAAGTGAATACAGCGCACGCGGGCGGCGGCAGAGGCCATGAGATCGTAACGGCTATCGCCGATGCTTATGGCTTCGTTTGGAGAACTGCCGAGGGCCTGGAGTGTTTTGTAGATGAGATAGGGATTGGGCTTTATGGGGCCATCGTCGCGGCTGAAAGCGACATCAAAGGCGCGGTTGAGTCGGTTGATCACACAGTGCATGGCTGCGCCGTGGTTGTTGGTGACCAGGCCGAGTTTGTAGTTGCGCGCTCGTAGCGTGTCGATGAGTTCTGTTGCTCCAGTGCGAATGGCAGCGTGTTGTGCTGCTTCCCACTCTTTTTGGAGAAGGATCTCATTGGCCTGTTTGCGTTGTTTTTCGGGTAAGTTGTCGATGTGTTCGATGATGGTTTTTTCGGGCGGGCAATTGATTTTTGATCGCAACTCCGGCCAGTTGATGTAAGATTCTGTGAGCGTACCGTCCATGTCAAAGATGATGGCCCGAATAGTCATGAGAATTAAAAATTAAAAATTAAGAATTAGGAATGCGAGGCGATCCGCAGATGACGCAGATGGACGCAGAAAAAGAGGGATTGGGGACTGGCTGACTGCTGATCGCTATTCCTCGAGAAATACGGTTTGACGGTCGCCCGATGAAAAGGAGATGATTGCGCGTAGCGGTTCATCGCCGTTGTTGATCGCGTGGTGGATCACGCCAGCGGGAACCCGAATGCTATCGCCCGGTTCGAGTTGATAGCTGTCGTCACCGTACGTGTGTTCGCATGTTCCGGAGACGACGTAGAGGATTTCTTCGCAATTGGGGTGGTAATGCGGTGGATTCTGATGGCCGGGTTGAATGACAGCCATGCCAAAGGTCTGTTTGGCATCGGGATCAATGGCCTGGCCCATGAGCCAGTTGAGGGTGCCCCAGGGAAATTCTTCGGCTGTGGTTTCCGATAGTCTGGTAACAGGCATAGCGGTTCCTTTTTTGCGTATTGGTGGTGATTTTGAATGGGCACAGGATAGATATTTTTTTATTCAGTGTCAACATTGCGTTTGGGAGGTTGTAATGAAAAAAATTGAGGCGTTTATCAAGCCGTTTAAGCTGGATGAAGTAAAGGAAGCACTTACTGAATTGGGATTGGTGGGGATGTCGGTTGGCGAATACCGGGGGTTTGGTCGCCAGCGAGGGCATCGGGAGTTTTACAGAGGTAGCGAATATCATGTGGATTTTTTGCCGAAACTCAAACTTGAACTGGTGGTCGCTGACGACGAGGTGGATAACGCGATTGAAGCTATCCTGGAAACTGCCAGCACGGGTGAAGTCGGTGATGGAAAAATTTTTGTGAGCACCGTTGAGCAAGCGATCCGCATTCGCACGCGGGAGACAGGAGAAGCGGCGTTGTGAAGTGATCCGCAGAATGAAGGCGAGTAATTTGAGCATGAACGCAGATGATTGTAGGGGCGAAAGATCTTTCGCCCGTCGTATTGGATATCCATCATGAACATTTTTGATTTTAACACATCCGACGCAAAAGACGCGCTTGTACAGGCGGGATTTCGGGATGTTGAACGCGCGTTGCACAATCTCGAAGAATTGGCTGGCTCAGAGGCTGATGGTCAACTTTCCGACGATTTTTTTCAGGCGTTAATTGATGCGCCCGATCCCGATATGGCGCTGAATAATTTTTTGCGCATTGTGCAGGCTGGTCGCGCGTCGTTTTTGCACATGCTCAAAGAGCATCCCGAGTTGTGTCGCATGTTGTTGTGCGTTTTGGGCGGTAGCCCTTTTATGGCTGATATGCTGGTGCGCGACCCCGATATTTTTGACTGGTTGTCAGATGCCCCCGACCACTTTGAGCAATCGTGTGATAAAGAACAATTGCTGGTGTCTTTTGGTGGGGCTGTCGAGGCTGTGGATACGCGCGAAGACAAACTCAATGCTGTTCGGCGAAGTGCGCGACGCGAGTTGTTGCATATTGGCGTGGGCGATCTGGCCGGCGGGCGCGCCATTCAATATGTTGCGGCTGATTTGTCGATTTTGGCAGATGTGTGTTTGCAAAAGCTGATTGATATTTTGTTGCCCGACCTGCAAGCGCGTTATGGCATGCCGCGAAATGGCGATGGACAGCCCGTGGAATTTGCGATTTTTGGGTTGGGCAAGTTGGGTGGCATGGAACTCAATTTTAGTTCGGATATCGACTTGATGTTTGTCTATAGCGCCGAGGGCAATACAGATGGTGCAAGGCCTGTGACCAATCAGGAGTTTTTCACCCGATTGTGTGAGCAAATTGTGCGTGCGGCAACAGAGGTGACGCCAGAGGGGTTTTTGTATCGCATGGATATGCGTCTGCGTCCCGATGGCGCGGCTGGCGCACTCGTGATGCCTCTTGCCGGATATGAGGGCTACTATATGCGGCGGGGCGAGTTGTGGGAGCGGCAGATGCTGATTAAAGCCCGTTGTTGTGCCGGGTCTGAACGTCTGGGGCAGCGATTTTTGAAGATGGTACAACCCTTTGTTTATCCGCGCTATTTTGACACCAGCCCGGCAACGGAGATCAACCGCATTAAGGCGCGTATAGAAGATCAGATTGGAAGCAAGGGCCAGCGCGAAACGCATTTGAAGTTGCGCTCGGGTGGTATCCGAGATATCGAATTTATTGTGCAGTGTTTGCAATTGCTGGTGGGGCGCATACACGAGAATGCGCGGTCAGACAATACGCTCGAGGCTATCCGGCAGTTGCAACGGGTATCCGCGCTTTCGGGTAAGGAAGCCGATCAGCTAAAGGCGGCTTACATATTTTTCAGGCGTTTGGAACACCGCTTGCAGATGATGCACAATCGCAGTGATTATGCGCTGCCCGAAGGGGAGGATGAACAGGGCATATTGGCGCGTGCGATGAATATGGGATCGGCTGAGGCGTATCGCAAAACATTGGATGTCCATTTGCAGGCTGTGCAGGAGGTTTATGCCCAGGTCTTTACCGAAGCGCGAGAAAGCGAGGGCCGTTCTATAGGCGCGCTGGTAAATATGGAAATAGGCGATGCAGAGGCCAGCGGGTTGTTAGAAGAGATTGGGTTTGATCGACCGGGCGAAGCGCATCGCAATCTCATTTATCTGGCTTTTGGGCATGTGCCGCGGATTCGGGGCACGCGGGCGCGTCAGAGCTTTACAGAATTGGCACCGGCATTGATGCAAGCGCTCCAGGAGTCAGCCGATCCCGATCAGGGGTTGAGCAACCTGGAAAGTCTGGTGTCTGCTTATGGCGCGGGCGATATGTTTTTTCGAATTTTGGCATCTCATGAAGGATTCCGAGAACTGATGTTGTCACTGTGTGTGGGCAGTCAATTTCTGGTGCAGGTGATGACGCGCAACCCCGGATTGCTCGATTGGCTGGTTCGCCCAGAGGTTTTGTATTTGGATCCAGAGGCAGAAGTGCTGCATCTCAGCCCGGGTGTGGACGCTTTGCAAGAACAATTTCGAGCAGAGATTGAGCGGTATGGCGATACTCCCGAATTGGTGAGTGCGCTAAACAGGATAAAACATCGCGAGTTGCTGCGCTTTGGCACGCGCGATCTCGTGGGATTGACCGATACGTTTGAAACATTTGAGGCGCTGACGATGTTGGCCGATGGGGTTTTGCAGGCGGTTTATGAGGTGGTTTATGCGCGTCTAATTGAAAAGCGCGGGGTGCCGCGCAATCGCAGCGGCGAGGAGGTCGGGTTTGTGGTGCTGGGTCTGGGTAAGATGGGTGGGGGCGAGTTGAGTTTTGGTTCGGATCTGGATATCGTATTTGTATATGGCGAAGATGGCGAAACAGATGGCGCGAGGCCGCAGGGGAATTTGCAATTTTTTATCGATCTGGCACAGCAGATGATCGCAATGCTGGAACAGAATACGCCACAGGGGAAGCTTTATCCGGTGGATCCGCGGTTGCGTCCCGAGGGGGCGAGCGGACTTTTGGCACTGTCTTTGGAATCTTATAGTCGCTATTTGGAGACGCGCGCGTCAACGTGGGAGCGCATGGCATTGTCTCGCAGCCGGGTCGTCGCTGGCGATGCGGTTCTGGGAGAAAAGCTGCTGAATTTGTTTGAGCCTTTTGTTGTGGGTAGCGGGTTTTCGGATGAAGAAGTTGCCACGATGCTGGATATTCGCAAGAAGATGGAACGCAAAGATGGGCAAAGATCCCGTAAGGTGTTGAGTATCAAAACAGATGCGGGGGGGATTGTGGATATTGAGTTTATTGCACAAATTTTGCAGTTGAAGTTCGCCAAAGATCATCCGGAGTTGCGCAGTGCCAATACGCTTGAGGCTCTGACGAGATTGGTCGAAGGCGGGTTTTTGGGGGCAGAAGATGCACAACGGCTTCAGCAAGCATTTGTTTTTTTGCGTACTGTAGAAAAAGTGATCAGACGCCAGGATGAACAGGCACGTACCCACTTGCCTACCGAAGACCGCGCGTTGACAGCAGTAGCCCGGGCTATGGGGTTTGATACGGCTGAGGTGTTTGAAGATGTTTTGAAGAACGATATGGCGCAGACGCGGGAGATTTTTGAGCGGTTGGTAAAACGCGAATAGACGAATAGACGAATAGACGAATAGACGAATCAACGGAGTGGTGTACAACTGGTTCAGGCCAGTTCATAGACCCGTAAGAGAGGCATCCCTGCCTCGACTCTGTAACAAGGCGATCCATAAGACGATCGCCTTTATTTTTTTTTAAAATACGCGCGGAATTTGTTCATCAGGGGGTGGTCGGATAAAGGTTGGGATATCTGGCTTTTGTGTTGTGCTATACGGGCTTTGATATTTTGCCAGTGTGGCGTTGTCAGGCAGATATGGGCTGCGAAGACATGATAGATGAGATGATGTGCATCGAGGCGCAGGCAGATGGTCTCGGCTGGAGTTGAGTACAATTTTGATGCAAGATGTGCGTAGTATTGCACAAGCGATGGTGTGAGGAGACCAACAATGCGACCATGGGGATTGTGCGCGCCGAGCGATGTCGTGTATTGTATCAGGCGGCGTTCGGGCCAATCATAGCCAATTTTGGCGAGTTCGAGAACAGTTGCCGTATCTGGATTGGGGCACGCGATGTTGCGGGCGTTGTAGTCGGTGGGACCGATTACTGGCGGTGCGTGGATGAGTTCGTTTACGAGGGTTTCCCAGGTCGATAGCAGATCTGGAGCATTGGGATCGCGTGCGAGTGCGGGAAGCGTTTCAGATAGTGATTGGGTGGTGTTATGCCATTGTTCTTGCAAGTCATCCGCGCTACATCCGGGCGCGATGTGCGGGATGAATTTGGAGCTATGTTTGTAAAACGCTTTTTCGAGCGCGCAAAGGGTGTTGATGACGCTGTGCGCGAATGGTCTGGGATCAGTGGTCTGGCAGATGTCGTCAAGGGTGTGATTGCCGCACCATTCGTAGATGACTATGTCGTGGTCGGTTGTGATGATGCGGGGGACCGGGACGCCATTGGCGAGGAGGTGATTTGTGACTTTTTGTTCAACGGCGAGCAAGTGGTATGGTTTGCCGCGTGTGAGTGGTGCAAAGATGTGGTGTTTAACGGCAAATACCGAGCGGTCAGTCGTGACTTTCCAGACTGTATGCGCCCGGGTTTCGGAGAGCGGTTCGATTTTTGCAATGACCTGTTCTGGCAATTTGTCGCGGAACAGGTGGTGGATAGTTTCAGTCATGGGAGTCAGAGTACAAGTAGTGATATAGGGGAAATCAATCGGAGATCATAGATTGACATTCAAGATAGAGTTGTATATTTTGGGGAAAGAATATTGTGCTCTGTATTTTTTTAAAGGACAATTACTATGGAATATGCTGTTAAAATCATTGATGATAAACTGATTTTGCCTGAAGAAATGAAAGGCTGGATTGAAAATGGCGAAAGCCTGACAGCTTTTATAGAGGGTGATACGCTGATTGTAAAGCAAAAAAAAACAGCATCACTCTCCCAAATCGCTACGAGAGGACCAATCCTTGTAGAACCTCCATTACGCGAGATTGCCGACGAGGTCCATGTCTATCGAAAGGAAAAAAGCGGTGCGCGTGGTGCTTGATACCAGTGTCTGGGTTTCGGCACTGCTCTGGACAGGCTTGCCACATCAGCTTTTGAAACTGATTGAGAAAACAAAGATCACAGTCGTTATATCGCCTGTTCTTGTCAAAGAACTCCGAGAGGTGTTGGGGCGTGATAAATTTGCGTCAATTCTGGTTGCGCGTGAAAGCAGTGTGCCAGAGTTGATGCAGGAAGTATTGAAACGGGTTGAACTTTACGAACCAGCAAGTGTGAGTGGTATTGTAGAACGAGATCCAGATGATGATAATGTGATAGCCTGCGCTATTGCAGGAAAGGTTCAGTGGATTATTTCTGGAGACGATGATCTTCTCGATATCGAGAAGTATAAAGACATTTTGATAGGCTCTCCAAAACGATTTTTAGAGGTTGAATTTCCCGATTATTTGTAGCTATCTTAAAAATCAATTTGAATAGCTTTTCCAGTACTTAGAATAGGCGGATGATCTTTGCGATTATCCGCCTATTCTTTTGGATGAGCTGTGTTTTTTTTAGATTGGATGAACTCGGGAGCTTCGACAATGCAATCACGCAAGATGCCGAGTGAATCCCATAAGGCTTGCAGGTTCGTTTTTTGTAGTTTGGAAGAGGCGTCGCCCACATCGGGGAAACCCTGCGCGTTGGGGGTGAGGTGTTCCCAGTTGCGGAAGAGGCGGCCCCAGTCGCTATTTAGCACATCTTGCATTTTGTTTTTTGCATGAAAAGGATACCAGAAACTGTCGTGGTAGAGCACTGAAGCCATATAAGCCCAGGGTGCGAGGATGGTTTTGAGCGACCATTCGATGGGTTTTTTGAGGCCTCCCCAGTAGATCTTGTGCTGCATTTTGGAGGCAAAGGTCATTTTTTTGTAAGGACCGACAAAGTCCCAATTCTCTTCTGCGGCGTCCAAATCACCCGCGATTTCGATTTGGGATGGATCTCCGCATCCCAGGCCGAGGTCGTGTGCCATGCGGATGTATTTTATTGAAAGCGGATCAAAGCCCATCATTTTGGCGGCGACTGCGTCGATGGCGACCTGATCGGCACTGGCGAGGATGACGTTTTTGGTGTGGGGGATCATACAGCGCGGACCGGGGCCATCGCCTGCAAAGGTGCCGTCCATAACTGCGAAGACACCTCGGTGGATTTTCTTTTGTATCATGAGCAGATCGACGAGGGTTTCGTGAATGACCGGGTGGGTCCAGTGACGACGCTCGTTGAGCAGGCCGCCAAAGGCATTTTTCATGGCGCCTGTGGTGGTGGTAAAGACGTGGGTTTTTACGGTGGGGAAATGGATGATATTTTCACCGATAAAGCGTTTGGGTATGTGAAAGCCTTTGGGATAGACTTCGTTCAGGCAGAGAAATTTTTTGGCGAGGTCGCCTACGGCATCGCGTACGTTGATCCATTCTTCGCCTTCGTAGAGATGTATATTTTTTAAGCCGTGCGCTTCGATGACGGGAAGGTGTTTGTTTTCTTTTTCGCCCAAACGCGCGTCGATGACCACGGTTCGGTTGTGGCAGCCGTGAATGAGGTCGGGATCGTAACCATCCCGTTTCATGGCGCGGATAACACCATCGAGTTGCCATGGTGTTGTGGAACATCCGGGAAAGAAAAAGTGCCATGAAATGTTGATCTTGAGCGCGGTTTCCACTTCTCTGGCAATTATATTCTGGTAATCCGCCAGATTGAGCAGGCGGTGGTAGTCTTCAAAAACTGTACGCGGCGATGTGCGGAGAACAGCGACTTTGCTTTGCATGGAGTCTCTCGGGTCATCAAAGGTGTTTTTCAAATAATTGATACGCCTGTTCGCGCATGGCGTTGGGAAAATCGTGTTCGCAATCGGGGTGTTCGACAATCAGATTTTCTGTTGCACCGTAAAGGGCGTACACGCGCGAGGCTGCGTTGGCAACAGCATCTACACTTTGCCATTTGAAATTGCTATCGCGCAAAGGCGCGGCAATAAAACAGGGTCGGGGTGCCAGAGCCGCGATTAAGTCGTGAAAATCAAAGGGTATATCCCACAGGCGATGGACGTAATTTTTCAATTTGGGCATATACCGATCTTGCGTCCATCCAGCGAGATTTCCGTCTTTGTAATCTATGTAGGAATCCAATCCGCAACTCGATACGACAACGCCGATGCGCGGTTCAAAAACAGCGGTATAAACCGAATTATGCCCGCCCAGGGAGTGCCCGATTGTCCCGACGGGTCCCCGCTTTACATACGGCAGTGTTTCCAGCAAATCAATTGCCCGGATATTGTCCCAAATCGCTTTCATGGTTCCACTTTCATAGCCCAGACCAAATACATCGGGCCAATATCTCGCGAGCATGGGATAGGACGGTGCTATGGTGACAAAGCCGCGCTCGGCCAATTCACTGGCATAGGCCCGATTGGGGCGGTCGCCCAATCCCACGACGGTTTTGTATCCCAATGTCGCATGCGTCGGGTGCGGACACAAGATAGCTGAACACACCCGTCCGTCCAGAGCCTGTTTTGGGATGAGCAAATACGCCTGTGCGCGGTCGCCGGGTTCTGCGGCGTAAGTGATCATTTGCCTTATATAGGTGCCGCAATCTACTTCTTCTACGAAATCCACGGCGAGGGGACATCGCTTCTCGTCTCCAGGCAAGAGACCCATTATTTCCTGCGCTGCTTCGAGAATTTTCGTGCGCTTTTCTTCCCACTCTGCCAGCGAAGCGGGCGGAATAAATTGGCCGTTTTGATCAATGAGTTGATTCATTGGACTATCCTGCGAAAAAGTAATAGCATAACTTAAAGTGCGACAAAAGGTAGAAGAAAGATATAAAAAACATCAAGAAAAAAATCAAAGAATTGTATTCTATATCCTGAATAACTAAAAAAATCAATTGGGGATCGCAGATTGACATTTAAGGTGGAGTTGTATATTTTTGAAAAAGAATATTATGCTCAATATTTTTTAAAGGACAAGCACTATGGAATATGCTGTTGAAGTCATTGATGATAAGCTGATTTTGCCTGACGAAATCAAAGGTTGGATTGAAAATGGCGAAAGCCTGACAGCTTTTATAGAGGGTGATACGCTGATTCTAAAACAAAAAAAAACAGCATCGCTCTCCCAAATCGCCACGAGAGGGCCAAGTCTTGTAGAACCTCCATTAAGTGAGATTGCCGACGAGGTTCATGCTTATCGAAAGGAAAAATGCGGTGCGCGTGGTACTTGATACCAGTGTTTGGGTTTCGGCACTGCTCTGGACAGGCTTACCGAATCAACTTTTAAAACTGATTGAGAACGGAAAAATAAAAGCCGTTATCTCGCCTGTTCTTGTCACAGAACTCCGAGAGGTGTTAGGGCGTGATAAATTTGCGTCAATTATGGTTGCACGAGAAAGCAGTGTACCAGAGTTGATGCGGGAAGTATTGAAACTGGTCGAACTTTACGAACCCGCAAGTGTGAGTGGTATTGTAGAAAGAGATCCAGACGATGATAATGTGATAGCCTGCGCTATTGCGGGAAAGGTTCAGTGGATTATTTCTGGAGACGATGATCTTCTCGATATCGAGAAGTATAAAGACATTTTGATAGGATCTCCCAAACGATTTTTAGAGGTTGAATTTCCCGATTATTTGTAGTGTCAACAGTGTTTTGTAAAGCGGCCTTTTGATCTCACTGAGTAGCTTTCTCAGTGCTGAAGTAGGATAGGCGGATGATTTTTGCAATTATCCGCCTATTATTTTTTTGGTGAATGAACTCGGGGGCAATACAAGCTCGTAAGATTAGGAAAAAAAGTACAAAAAATAAGACATATAGAGGTCAAATAGGACATAAGTGGAATCTTTTTTTATTGCAGCGAAAGAAGAGGTGGTATTATTATTATTGTTGTATGAAAAAGCCGCCGACAAGACCGGGCAAGTCAACTGTCAGCGGCAGGTAAATATCTCAAGCTGAGAACTTGAGAAAGATGTAGAAAAAATAACAATCTGGAACGCGATTGTCAATGCGAATTAAAGTGCAAATAATGTTCAATTGAAAAGAGAAAAGTGAACGATGTTTTCACCTCTTAATTCGGTATTCAGCCTGCCTTTTACTCGATAATAATCTTTATACGCAATAATAATAATGGTTTATAAGTGTTATTATTTTAGAGATTCACATTGGCACACAGGTTGCACGTATCTGTTTGAATAGTGTAGAGATATGTGCTCTTTTGTGCATACGTTTGTGTTCGGTGCAAAAACTATATTACAATTTCTTCCCATGTAAAACACTTTGCCGATTATTCGAGTCCTGATATGGAGAAACAAAAAATTCTGATTATAGATCACGATCCCCGCGTTCTATCGACCCTTGCAGGATTTCTGCGCGATGAACCTTATGGCGTATTCACAGCAGAAAACGGGATAGAAGGTCTTGAAATTTTGAGACGAGAAGATATCCATCTCGTTATTGCTGACAGAGGAGCAGATGGGCACGATGGGATAACCCTTTTGAAGGGGATGAAGGCAGAGAATATTCAGACGCCTATCCTGATCATGGGGGAAGTTGCTCCGATGGAATTAACCGAAGGAATAATCCGAGCAGGGGCGGTCAGCGTGGTCAATAAGCCCATTGAGAAGAACAGGTTTTTGGCTGAGGTCAAAACCCATATCCCGTCAGATTCGAGTTGGAAAATCGCGTTTGAAGCCTTTTTGGAGGCGCATTATAGCAACCCGGACCTCAAATTTAGTGATCTCATAGACCATTTCAAACTTTCCAGAACGCATCTGAGCGCTTTGTTCAAAAAGCATGTTGGCATGCCTTTCCGAGAAAAATTGAGAGAGGTTAGAATCGCCCATGCACAGCACTTAATAGGCGAACAATCCCTGTTGACCTATGAAGTTGCAAATGCATGTGGGTATCGGTCATCAAAGTATTTTTGTGAGGTGTTTAAGAAGGTAAATGACATGTCTCTTACCGATTACCGCGCAACAGTGAGATGCGGAAGCCTTATTCAAAAAAATTCATAAAAGAATAGGTCTTAAAAGTGTTGGAAAGACAGGAGACAATTTGAAAATCCTATGCCGATAAAAATTCTACATATTCTGGATATTTCGCTGCCACACCGACAAAGCGGCTACAGTTTGCGAAGCCAGTATATCATCAACACGCATAAAGCGCTTGGTTTTGATCCTGTGGTGCTCACGCGGTGGGGTGTGTCTAAGGAACTCACCGATGGTGTCGAATATATCGATGATGTGCCTTATTTGAGAAACACTTCTGAAGAATACAGGATACGTATGGGCGAACGCTTGGGCAAAACAGATACCCTGCAAATCTATCGTGCGGGGCAGGAGCACCACTTTCGCAAGCGCGTTGCGCGGGCTGTTGAGGCAGAAAAACCCGATGTGTTGCACGCTGCTTCGCCGGGTAGAAACGCGCAGGTTGCAATTGATATAGGGCATCACTATGGTCTGCCTGTGGTGTACGAGGTGCGGGGTTTGTGGCACGATAGCGGTGTGGCGCAAGGTATGCTAACTCCCGATTCAGAGGCTTATCGCCAACAGCACGGGCAACATGTCAATGCGATGCGACAAGCTGATGCTGTGGTGACATTGTCCGAGGTATTGAAAGCAGAGTGCATACGCGAAGGTGTTGACGAAGGCAAAATAGGTGTGGTGCCCAATGGCGTGGCGGTTGAGCAATATACACCCAAAAATCGGTCAGGCGAACTTGCCAATCGCCTGGGGATTGAATTGGGCGATGTGGTGTTGGGCTATATCGGTCTGGTGCGGTCGCTGGAGGGATTGCGTTTGCTGTTGCAGGCGTGTGAGGTTCTTCGCAGGCGGTATGTCAATCTCAAAGTGTTAATTGTGGGCGGTGGACGAGACCTGCCACCATTGCAGCGCGAAGCGCATGAGCGTGGTCTGGCGGACATGGTGATTTTTACGGGTGAAATACCGCACGACCAGATTGCTGCCTATTACGCGATGCTGGATGTTTTTGTGATTCCGCGCACGCGCAGCCGCGTCACCGAACTGGTCACGCCGATGAAGCCTTATGAGGCGATGGCTATGGAAAAAGCCGTTGTTGTTAGTGATGTAGCCGCACTTACGGAGGTGGTTACAGACGGCGAAACCGGGCGCGTTTTTGTGGCAGATGATGTCGAGAGTCTCATCCAGACGTGTGTCGAACTCATCGAGAATCCCGCGCTGCGGATGCAATTGGGAAAAAAGGGCAGCGAATGGGTGCGGTCAGAGCGCACATGGAGGCAGGTTGTGGAAGGCTATCGCGGGATATATGAGTCCGCGATAGCCGTTTGTCCTGCCCGTATGGAATGTATCGATCAACAAGTGAAAACCCGCACACGCGTTGCATTTTACAGCCAGCATCTCATTGGCGTTGGACACTATTTTCGCAATCGACAGATTGTCAATGCGTTAGTCAAGACATGCGATGTGTTTTTTCTCGATGGCGGACGCCCTGTTCCCGAAGCCGATCTCGATGATCGGGTGGTGCGTATTTCTCTGCCGCCCCTTCGCACGGGCGCACAGGGCATTGAGCCTGTTGATACGGAGAGTGATTTGCAGGCTGTGATGCACGAGCGTCAGGTCAGGCTTTCCAAAGCGATGGAACAGATTTGTCCGGATGTGTTTTGTGTTGAGTTTTTCCCTTTTTCTCGGTGGTCGCTCAAGAGCGAAATCCTCAATACTATTATCAGGCTCAATCAGATCAATCCCGGCGCGAAGGTGTTGTGTTCGCTGCGCGATATTCCAACGCGGGCAAAAAGCAATGTGTTGCAACCGACTGTTGCGCTTGCACAGAGACGCGATGGGGACGCAATACGGTTTTATTCGGTGCCTTTTGGCGGGATACATCACGAGTATTTGGCTTTTAATCGGCGGTATTACGAGGAGGTTGTGCCCGTGTTGAATCAGTATTTCGATGCGGTACTGGTGCATGGCGATTCCCAACTATCGCGGTTGGAAGATCACTTTCCCTGGATAGATGATATCGGTATTCCCGTGGTTTATACGGGGTTTGTTTCTGAGAAACTTGAGGATGTATCTCGACCTGATGGTGCGCCTGGTCGGTATGTGTTGGTCAGTGCTGGCGGTGGTGCTGAGGGGCTTGCGCTTGTTGCGCCGTGTATTGAAGCGTGGAAACAATTGGCACAGGACGATGCGTACGATGGGCGTAAGATGGTGATTTTTGCAGGTGCGTTTATCGATGAAAGGCATTTTGATGCTTTGCGCGCGTTGTGCGGTGATGGTCCGTTTCGCATTGAACGCTTTACGTCCAATTTTTTGGCGTGGATGAAACACGCGGATTTGTCGATTAGTCGTGCGGGCTACAATACGTGTATGAATGTGTTGGAGACACAAGTTCCATCGATTCTGGTGCCGAGTATTGCGATGGATGATCAGGAATTTCGCGCACAGCAGTTGATGGGGTTGGGTATTGTACAGGTGATACACCCCGACCAACTCGGTGTGACAAAGATGGCAAAAGCTATTGCCGAAATACTCGAAAGTTCTGTGCCCGAACACCATCTATCTATGGATGGTGCCGAGCAAACGCGAAAATTTATCGAATCGCTGAAATGAGGTAAAAAATGAAAATTTACGTGCCACATCCATATCACGACCGCGAGAAAGTAATAGCGTCAAATAGCGGAGCGGCCCTATCAGGTTTTAACCATGTGCAGGCGTTATCGAAGTATTGCGAGGTGTATATGCCAGCGTCTGAAGCAGTGGATTATGGTCCGAATTTGCACGGTATTCGACCCTCATTTGAGACGATTGATTCGTCTCGACAATGGTTTGAGCGGCAGGGATATGACGGTGTGTTGATGTTTGAACCCAAAGCAGATGATGTCGCGTTTTTCCGCCATGTGTGTCCCGCACCCATTGTGATTCGGCTGTCGTGTTCTTTTGGACGCAATCGGGATTTTATAGACAAGGTGCTTCAATGTTATTCGCTGTTGCGGCCTTGTGATGCCCTGTCGCCCAAATCGGTGTATGTCGCTGACGAAATCGGCAAGCTGGTATTTGACAAGTCGTATTTGCATCCGATTACCAATGGGATAGATGCCGAGGTGTTTGTGCCGATGGATAAGTTGCAAGCGCGAAAGGAGGTCGCGGATAAGACGGGTGATCAACGTTTTTTAGAGATGCCTGTGGTGGGTTTTTGCGGGCGGTTTGAGCCGGGCAAGGGTGCTTATCCGTTTTTGCGAATGGCCGATCTGAATCCCAATGTGTTGTTTGCGGTGATTGGCAAGCAGTTTGCACCTGTGACACATCCACCCAATGTGGTCTTTTTGGGCGCGCAACCCTATACGGCTATGCCGCTGTATTACAATATGCTGGATGTGTTGTGCGCGCTGTCAGTGTATTCGTATGAGTCTTGTCCTTCAACTGTCATAGAGGGCATGGCGTGTGGTCTGCCTGTTGTGGCGACCAATTTTGCGGGTGCGCCAGAGTTGTTGGGCAGTTGTGGGCGGTTGATCGAGATTGAACGGTTTGAAGATGAGCCATTGAATGTGACGGGTTATATCGCTCCTGAGGTGATTTCGGATGCTGTGCGCGATCTATTGAATAGTAAGACAGAGCGCGTGGAAATGGGAGAGGGTGCTCGCAAACGCGCGCTCGAATTTTCCTGGGATCATACGGCGCAGCAGCACATGGCACTGTTTGAAGATTTGCTGGTCAAACGCGATGCACCCGCGTGCCCGATTCCAGTAACTGTGAATTTTTCACAGGGTTGTGATGTGTCTGGTAACCCGAAAAGTATGTCCAAAATATTTAACTATTTGGGAAGCAGGCAGGGTCCGTTGCCGCGCATTTCGTTTTTGGGACAGGATATGTCCCTTCTTGAGGGCATGGGCCTTCACTTGATGCAACATTTACATCCAAATGAAGTCGAAGCTGCTCTGCTGGGCTTGTGTGAGACACGCGATAGAGCTTACAAAACGCTTCGCAAAATCCGACACTTCAGCGATATGCTCACGGCTCCCTGACAGGCGCCAAAGGGATGCTATCTGTGCTTCGCTGAGATATTGAAGAAAGGAGGTGAGAGAAATGACGAGATGAGTTGTATCAAATCCTGAGAAATTGGTTTGATACGACGTACAAAAATAAATTACTTGATGAACGTTACAATTCACTTATTTTTCGGAGGATATTATGACTCAAACGTTGGCAAATCGTACGACAACCGACCCTCAAAATGCTTTTTTGACCTGTGCTCCATTGCCTGTGCGAGAGGAATATCTTGAACAGGCTCAGATGAATGTACAGGGAGGAGGAGATCTCGAAAGTGATTTTCTAACCTACGCAGTTTGTTATGCTGCTGCAACGGGTGCAGAGGTTCTTGTTGCAACAGGCCATCCTGGCATTGCAGCTGGGGTTGCAATTGGAGCAGGAGTTTATGCTCTTGCTACTGCGATAAAACCCGATCTTAATGATCAGATCGCCGAAACCGTAGCTTCAGGTGTAGACAGCTTGGGAGATATGGTCAGTGAAACTTTTCTAATGGGGGAAAATCTTCTAGTAGATCTTATGAATGCCAGCAATTCATCTTGAATTGACCAAGTTGAGTAATTGAACTTGGGACTGAAGCCAACTTCAATCTTTGTCTGAAAAATCTGTATTTCGAATTGGGAAAGAAGATATATGGCTTCAGTTCCAAAAAATGAGAATTCATAAATGAAAAAAAATATAGTCTATTACGAGACGATAACACCTTGGACAGTAATCCTGTCTTTCACAACAGCAAATCTGGCTATTGTTTTTATTTTTCTTTATTTTTTTAGTATGAAATTTATAAGTTACTTGAGTATGGTTGCTGCACTTTTGATGATTTGCTTTATATTTTTTCTTTATTGGCGTTATATAATTCAGATAGGGGACACAACAATAACATTTGGTTATTATTTTTCCGGTAAGGAAGAGATTTTATTGAATACAATTGAATATGCTGAGATTTTTATTGTTGATCGAAAAAAATTTACAAATCGTTTCGCCATTAATGCCTCAGGCCCTCCTGTTTTTTTAGAAGGATTTTGGCTTCCAGGGGCATTGATTAGGTTAAGATTAAATAAAGAATACCTTACCCGCTATAAACTCAAACGAAAAAAAAAGGTGAAACAATTGATCCTCGTATCGAGACAACCTGAATCTGTCTTGTCCTTACTGTCAGAAAAAGGCGTTCCCGTTCAATCGCGAGGGTTGAGAGTTACTGGTGATTTAACCCTATCAACCGGGAGAAAGTAGTGACATATCCAAATCTGAAGCAGTCTGTTTGGCTATTGTTATTCCTGATTCAGATAGGTTTGATGATCCCGATTGTGATACTGGGAAGAATTATAGGCTATCCGATACACACAAGTCATTATATGATCTATGTAGGACTGGCGAGTTTTGTTTTGGTCGTGTGTTATGTTTTGCGCCGAACTGATCGAACATGGTCTTCGTGGTCCGATATTATGCCCATAAAAGCAATTTCGTGGCAATTGTTATTTCCAATTGTCGTATCTATCCTCGGATTAGTTATAGTCGCTCTAGAATTAAGAAAAATGGTAATATACTTGATTCCGATGCCGGAGTTCTGGCTGAATAATTTTCAATCAATGGTCGGCCAGGAAGTCCCTTATTGGTTGGCCTTTTATGCCACGGTAATTCAAGAACCCATAGTAGATGAGGTGCTATTTAGAGGCATTATTTTAGGTGGTTTATTGGTCTGTTGGTCAAAGTCTCAGGCCGCTATTTTGTCGACAATTTTATTTTTTTTATCTTACCTGAACCCGTGGCAATTTCCCCTAGGCTTTACATTTGGACTTGTATTCGCATGGTGGTTTATTCAAACGGGGTCTTTGTTGCCCTGTCTTTTGGGAAACGCACTGAACAGTTTTTTGGCCGTTACCTTGGCACGATCAGGAATACCGGGCTTTGGGAAAATTTCAGAAGCTTTGATCTTTTTGCCGTGGTGGGTAGATGTGTGTGCGGTACTATTGGCCGTGATTGGATTGCGGTGGTTTTATCGAGAGGCAAAGCGCGAAACTTCTTTGACTTCCAATAATTTTAAAACAGCTTATTAGAGTTTTTTGTCCATACTTTGAAAAAATAAACTCACCACTGCGTAACATCAGTTATCAAGAAGGAAAAGAGATGACGTATCCAAATCTGAAGCAGTCTGTTTGGCTGCTGGTATTATTGATCCTCATTGTAGTTGGTTTAGCCATATTGGTTAGTATTATAGGTGCCATTATTGACGAGCCTTTGTATGAGAATACTCACCTGACGAGACTTGTGTCACTGGTAAGTTTTATTCTGATTTTGTGCTATGTTTCGCATCGGACAGGTCGAATATGGAAAGATCTGTTGCCTCTTGCGATTAAAAATATAGACTATAATTGGCGCATGTGGCTTTCCGTTGGATTATCTATTTTTGGGCTGGGGGTTATTCTTTCTGAATTGGACAATGCGGTGATATCTGTATTGCCAATGCCCGAAATATTTCAGGACATCTTTCAGGTAATGGTTGGTAAAAAAACATCTTATCTATCAGCCTTATTTAGCGCAGTTGTGATAGCACCTCTTACTGAAGAGATCGTTCATAGAGGCATTATTTTGAAAGGTTTATTGGCACATTATACTCAAAATTGGGCGATTATTTGGTCGGCAATTCTGTTTGGTCTAATGCATCTGAATCCGTGGCAATTTCCAATAGCTTTTATATTGGGACTTGTCTTTGCCTATTGGTTTATTCAAACGGGGTCTTTGTGGCCTGCGATTTTGGGACACGCACTGCACAATTTGATATCTGTGACATTTTGGCATTTCGATGTACCGGGTTTTCCGGTTTCAGAAGATTTGAATGTTGTGATTCACAATCCGTGGTGGTTAAATGTATGCGGACCCATATTGGCTGCGATTGGTTTGTGGTGGTTTTATCAGGTGGCGAAGCGCGAAAAAGCAGAGCACTTTGAGGAGGAATTCGAACCTGTAGGAACTCCGGGGTGCGATAATTGAGGTGTGCCCCTCCACTCAATGGAGTAAGTTAAAAAATGAATCTTTTGACCTTTTTCTTAAAGAACTCGGTTCAGTCGCAATCTGTTCGTTTTCCCTTTGGAAGTGTTGTTTTTCAACAAGGACAAGCGGGTGAGGCGTTTTACATTGTGCAGTCTGGACGGTTGCGGGTGATTAAGCAGGATGCGAATGGCACTTCCATAACCGTGGGCTATTTGTATGCGGGCGATCATTTTGGCGAAGGGGCATTGTTGAATAGGCAGGGGCACCGAGCGACGGTGCGGGCAGTTGAGGATGCTGATGTGTTGCAGGTGCCGAAGGATGAATTTTTTAAGGCTGTGAGAAAAAGTTCTGATGTACGAGCTTATCTTGAAGAGCAGATCGCGTGTATTGCGTATCGGGATTTTACGCGATTTTTGAAAGGGGATGTTCCGAGCGATGTGATGCGGGTGTTGTTCGCACGGTTGAAGCGCGAGGCAGTTGAGGAGGGTGTGACCGTTGTTGATCGCGGTCAGTTGGGTCATCGGTTTTATTTGCTTGGTAGCGGTCAGTTGGAGGCGGTGTTAGAAAATGGAGATACGGTGGTTTTGCGCGCGGGTGATTATTTTGGCGATGATAGAGATGATGAAACGGTCATTCGCAGTCGGCGTGATAGTGTGCTTTTTTATATAGATAAAAGCGATTTTAATAAGTTAAAAGCTATGATACCGGGATTTGAGGCGGTGTTGGAGAAAGGTCGCATATCGCGCGGAGATCAAGCATCGAATGGGTCATTATTTCGACAGGCACGGGATGATCGACAAGCCCTGTCTCCATCGAGGCATCGAGAGGCCACTTCGCCGCCGGTTGAGCAATCTGTTATCCAAGAAGACACAGAGGCCAATACAGCATCTAATGTGGTCAATATCAGAATAGACGGTGCAAAACCACAAGTGCCTACATTGTTTCGCTTTCCATTTTTGAAGCAACACGATCAATCGGATTGTGGTGCGGCGTGTTTGGGCATGATTTGTAAGTATTACAAGATGCCTATTGGGTTGAACAGGCTGCGCGATATGTCCAATGTGTCGCGGTATGGCACGTCGATGGCGGCATTGGCCGAGGCTGCGGAGACCATAGGTTTTGTTACGCGCGGTGTGCGTACAGGGTATGAAGCTCTGATGCGGACAGAATTGCCAGCCATTTTGCATTGGGAAGGCAATCACTTTGTGGTTTTGTATCAGATGAATAAAAAGGAGGTGAAGATAGCAGATCCCGGCGTGGGCATTCGCAAGCTGTCGCGTGCAGAGTTTGAGAAGGGCTGGACAAACAGAGCGCTGTTGTTGGAATACACGGATCAGGTGGCGGAGAATGAACCGTCTCAGTCTTCTTTTAAGCGATTTTTTCCATTGATCAGGCCCTATACAGGCATATTGATTGAGGTATTGCTGGCGTCTTTGGTGCTCAGTTTGTTCGGTCTGGCATCGCCCATCTTTACGCAGACGATTGTAGATCAGGTCTTAGTGCATCACGACGAGGATTTGTTGAACTTGATGCTGGTGGGGATGGTCGTTGTCGCGTTGTTCCAGATGGGTACATCGACGTTGCGCGTCTATCTCATCGGGTATGTGAGTGCGCGGTTGAGCCTTGCGATGTTGTCGCGTTTTTATCGTCATTTGCTGTCGCTGTCCATGCGGTTTTTTGCGTTGCGTCGCACGGGTGATTTGACCACGCGATTTCGGGAGAATGCGACGATTCAGCGTTTGTTGACGGGTACGACGGTTTCTGCGGTTCTGGATTTCATCATGCTTTTTGTCTATCTGGGTCTGATGTTTTATTACAATGCGGAACTGACGCTGGTCATGCTGATTTTTGTACCGCTCTCTGTAGGTCTCACGCTGATTTACACGCCCATTTTGAAGTCTTTCAGCCAGCGCGCTTTTCTGGCGCGTGCCGAACAATCCTCGGTCTTGATCGATTCGCTGCACGGCATTGATGTGGTCAAAGCCGAGGCGGTGGAGCGTGCAACGCGATGGCAATGGGAAGGCAAGTTCACGAAGGAAATTCAAATTGGCTTTCAACGGTTAAAAATGCAGATGCTGTTTGGAGGCATTGGAAGCGTGATCAATTTGCTGAGCAGTACGGTGATTTTGTGGTATGGCGCTTCATTGGTGATTGCGGGGGACCTGTCGGTTGGGCAGTTGATGGCGTTTAATGCGCTGATTGGCAATGTGATGGGACCGGTTATGGGGTTGATTGGGATATGGCCACAGGTGCAAGAAGCGCGTATTGCGCTGGATCGGTTAAATGATGTGTATGACACGCAGATGGAAGATGCGCGGCAACAGGGTCAGGGTTTGATCTTAAAGCATCTGGAAGGGCGTGTGGTTTTTGATGCGGTGTTTTTCAGATACGGTGTTGGTTCTGACGAACCTTATGTGTTGAATAATATAGACCTGACGCTTGAGCCGGGTCAAAAAGTTGCGATTGTGGGACGCAGTGGTGCGGGTAAGACGACGTTGGTAAAGTTGGTGTCTCGTTTATTTGATCCGTCAGAAGGGCGGGTGATGATAGATGGGATGGATGTGCGAGATCTGGACCCCCATTGGTTGCGGCGACAGGTGGGTATGGTGATGCAGGAGCCGTTTTTGTTTTCTGGCACGATTGCAGAAAATATCGCCATTGGTCAGACGGATGCCGACATGGATCGCATTTTGGAAGTGGCAAAGCTATCGTGTGTACACGATTTTGTAAGCGATATGCCTTTGGGGTATGAGACAAAGGTCGGTGAGCAGGGTGTGGGGTTATCTGGCGGACAGCGACAGCGGATTGCGATTGCGCGGGCACTTTACCATGATCCCAAGATTTTGATATTTGATGAGGCGACTAATGCCTTAGACACGGATTCAGAACAGGCGATTCAGGCGAATTTAGATATGTTTTTGGATGCTCGCACGGCGTTGATTATAGCGCATCGGTTGAGTACGGTGCGCGATGCGGATGCGATTGTGGTCTTAGATAAGGGCCATATTGTGGAGATGGGCACACACGATGAGTTGATGGTGCAACAGGGTTTGTATTATCACCTGTGTAGCCAACAGTTGCAGGTGGTGTGATCCGCAGATGAACGCAGATGAACGCAGATAGATGCAGATAGATGCCGGGGATTGCAAGATGAAAAGAAGATCTGGGGATTGGACAAACTATCCACTGATGTAAGGAACTTACACAATGGCAGAACCGGTTTTGGAGACATCACCCGAGACAATGTCTCCCGGTATAGTTCAAGAGCAAAATGACGCGGCAGAAGAGGTGCATGCGTTTATGGGGTCTTTGCGGCCCTTTTGGGGACGTGCATTGCTCTATATTGTACTGCTGTTTGTGGGTATTGCCATTACCTGGGCGTGGTGGAGTAAGGTGGATGTGGTGGCATCAGCGCCTTTTCGGCTTGTGCCCCTCGGACAGGTGAAGACGATGCAGGCACAGCGAGGCGGAGAGATTGAGTTGATTGGTGTTAAGGAAGGAGAGCAGGTCGAGAAAGGGCAGGTGTTGTTCAAGCTGAAATCGTGGGAGACCTGGGGAGAGTTGCGGGAATGGGAACAGGCAAAGATGGCTTTTCAAAAGGCAGAGTATGATCTCAAGACGGTGGTGCCGCAAAGGACGAGGTTAAATCGAGAGACGATAGGAGCATTGGAGCAACGTCTTTCTGTTTTGCAGCGGTTTATGGCGGCACACCAGAATGCGTTGGAAGATTATCAGAGCGATGTGGGCGATGTTGAGGGATCGAACAGCAAAGTATCTGACGTGGGGTTGCAAGCGCAGATTGGGTTTCGACAGGCTGAGATTGATCACTTAAAACAGGAGTTTTTGCAGCAAAAGACGCTGTTTGAGCGCGAGTTGATCAGCCGGGCAGATATGAATCGCGCGCGTGTGCAGTATTTGAGTGCGCTGTCCGCGCTTCCGTCACGTATGTCAGAGATATACAAGAATGAAATGGCTGTGGCTGATCTCAAGCGTCAAATCACAGAGGCGCGCATTGCACACGAGCGCGAAGCATCGCAGATGCAACACGCTTATGAGACTGCACACTTGCGATTGGAACAGGCGCGCAAACGCATTGATCGTACCCTCGAAGCCGAGTCAGATTTGATTCTGGCACCTGAATCGGGCATTGTCACACAGGTGGTGGTGAATGCAATTGGACAGGTGATCAACAAGGGACAACCTCTAATTGCGCTGGCACCGACCTCAGCACCGATGGTTGCAGAAGTGATGGTGTTGAATAAAGATGTGGGCTTGCTCAAGCCCGGGCAGTTGGTCAAACTGAAATACGATGCTTATGCCTTTCAGGATTTTGGCATTAAACGCGGGTGGCTTACATACATCTCGCCCGATGCAGTGATTGATGAACGTATGGGACCGATATTTAAGGGCGTTGTTGAATTGGAAGAAAATACGATGCATGTGCAGGGATATGACAAACCCTTGATGTTCGGTATGAAGGGCACGGCAGAGGTTATGACAGATCGCCAATCGGTCTTGCTGATGTTGCTGAGTCCTTTGCGACAGCTTTACGAGTCAGCCAGGTACGATGTTGAGGAGGGTGCGTTGTGATGGTAGAGGATGCTACACTGATTCAGGTTAATGGCGCTGAGGTGTTATTAAGCCATGTCGTGCGGCAGATGGGTGTTGCTGACAATCTGCGTTTTTTTAATGAATTTGCGTGCAGGGAATTGATTCGACAACTCGCCCGACGCGAGGGTGTTTGCGCAGCGCAGGAAGATATTCAGCGCAAGGTAGATGAATGGCGGTATCAACATCATTTGGAGGAAGTGGAAGATACAGAGGCATATCTTGCAAAGCGGGGTATTACACTTCAGGATGTGGCAGAAGATGCCGAGGTGAGGCGGCTGGAGTATTTGCTGTCTGAGAAGATTGCCGAGGGACAGATCGAACCCTATTTTGCACAGCACATACTGGCGTTTGACGAGGCGGAGATTTGCTGGATTTTTCACACGGATCAGGGTGTGATTGACGAGATTGATTTGCAGATCAAGGAAGATGGTGCAGATTTTTACGCGATGGCGCGTCGGTTTTCTCAAGATGCACGTACGCGATCAGGTAGTGGCTTTTTAGGCAGGGTACGGCGCAAGCAATTGCCCAAGGGGATTGCTGCGCGTGTTTTTGCCGCTTCACCGGGTGAAATTTTGGGACCGGAGAAAGTATCGAAAGGATTTGCGCTGTATTTATTGCAGGAACGCTACCCGGCAACACTAAATGAGCAGATTACAAAGGAGATCCGCAAACATTTGTTTAACCAGTGGTTGCAACGAGAGATGCAGCGAGCAGATATACGGTATCCGATTTGGCAGGCGGAAACTCCAAAATAGAAGGAAAATACCGGTGAAAATTATCCTTGTTGCAGGCGCGCGACCCAATTTTATGAAAGTCGCCCCGCTGTGGAATCAACTAACTGAGATGCCCGATTTGTTTGAGCCGATTCTGGTGCATACGGGACAACACTACGACGATCTGATGTCCGAAATTTTCTTTCGAGACTTAAATCTTCCCAGGCCACATTATGAGTTGAATGTGGGATCGGGCAGTCACGCGTACCAGACAGCGCAGATCATGATGGG
Organism: uncultured Latescibacterota bacterium; assembly: GCA_951812755.1. GTDB lineage: Bacteria > Latescibacterota > UBA2968 > UBA2968 > UBA2968 > VXRD01. The sequence goes on along the minus strand of OX638329.1, from coordinate 5,209,729 downwards.
GTTTGAGGAAGTTCTATTGTTGGAAAGGCCGGATTGGGCCCTTGTCGTTGGGGATGTAAATTCCACTTTAGCATGTGGGATGGATGCAGCAAAATTGCAAATTCCCGTTGGACATGTGGAGGCGGGATTGCGAAGTTGGGATAGGTCAATGCCCGAAGAGATTAATCGACGCGTGGTGGATACCATATCCGATCTTCTGTTTGCACCTTCAATGCAGGCGTGTGAAAATTTGAGGCGCGAAGGCATTGAAGATCACTGCATTCATTTTGTGGGCAATGTGATGATTGATTCTCTGATGTTGCTATCTCCCAAAGCCGATGAATCCCGCATTCTGGATATATACGGTTTATCGGTTCGTGAATACGTTTTTCTAACCCTCCATCGAGTCTCAAATGTCGATTGTCCAGATACGTTGGCTGGCATTGTATCCGCATTGCAAGCTCTTAGATGTCCAATCGCCTGGCCTTTGCATCCGAGAACCCGTAGTCGCCTATCCGGGTTTGGTTTTTTGCATACGCTTGAGATGATGGGCAATGTCAAACTTATGGATCCGGTGGGTTATCTCGATTCTTTGAAACTTCAAAAGAATGCAAAATTTGTGATGACAGATTCCGGGGGATTGCAAGAAGAGACGACGGCTTTGGGTGTGCCGTGTTTGACACTTAGAGAGAATACAGAACGACCAGAGACTATAGATATTGGGACGAATACACTTGTGGGTGTTTGTCCCGAACGCATTGTGGCAGAGGCTGAATCTGTTTTGAATGGGCACTATAAATCCGGTCGCTTGCCCGAGTTGTGGGACGGCAATACCGCAGAGCGCATTGTTGCGTTACTTTGATAGTAACTAACTCAAGTTGTGTAAAAAAAGAAATACTATATGAGAAAACAAACCTATCTGCCTCCTCACAAGCAAGCGGGTTAGTGATTGCTTTCGACAACATCGATATCAAATGCAGCTGTAATCAGTTCCCGCGTATAATCTGTTTGTGGATTTGCAAATACGGTTTCTGTTGTCCCGTGTTCTACAACGACGCCATCCTTCATTACGACGAGTTCATTGGCCAGCGCGCGCACGACCCGCAAGTCGTGGCTGATAAATAAATAAGCCAGGTCGTGATCTTTTTGCAAGCGCCGGAGCAAGTCGATAATTTGCGACTGTACGGTCATGTCCAGCGCACTTGTGGGTTCGTCCAGGACCACAAATTGAGGGCGCAATACCATGGCGCGCGCAATGGCAATGCGCTGTCGCTGACCGCCCGAGAACTCGTGTGGAAACCGGTCCATCATTTCAGTTTCAAGCCCGACTTCATCCATTATTTCTGCTACGAGGTCTCGGCGTTTGTGATCGTTGCCTCCTATGTTGTGAACCCGCAACCCTTCGGCAATGATGTGAAAGACCGATAGACGCGGACTTAAGGACCCAAAGGGGTCTTGGAAAACAATTTGCATCTCTCGCCTTAAGGGGCGCAGTACTTTGCTCGGCAGGCTCTGAATGCCCTGTCCGTTAAACTCGATCGGTCCCTGACTGCTCAATAACCGCAACAGGGCCAATCCCAGTGTTGTTTTGCCCGAGCCAGATTCGCCGACGACGCCGAGGGTATGCCCGGCGCGGACAGTTAATGAGATGCCATCTACGGCCTTTATATGTCCGATGGTGCGCCGCAATAATCCCCGCTGAATGGGGAACCATACTTTCAGATTATCCGCTTCGACCACAATGGGTGCCGATCCGTTTAGCGCGGATGCCGTCCCCTTTGGCTGTGCGTTCAAAAGTTTTTGCGTGTATGTGTGTTGCGGTTGCTCGAAGATGCGCGCGGTGTCTCCTTCTTCTACAATTTTTCCCTGTGTCATTACATAGACGCGATCCGCCACATGCCGCACGATTGTCAGGTCGTGCGTGATGAGCAAAATCGCCATGCCAAATTCGTCTTGCAGGTCTTTGAGCAATTTCAAAATTTGTGCCTGGATGGTTACATCCAGCGCAGTTGTAGGCTCATCGGCAATTAGCAAATCCGGCTCATTGGCCAGGGCCATGGCGATCATTACGCGCTGCCGCTGACCGCCCGATAGCTGGTGCGGATACGATTTGAGGCGTGTTTCCGGATCGGGCAAGTGTACTTTTTGCAATAAGTCTATCGTGTGTTCACGCGCTTGTTCTCGCGTCATTTTGCGGTGCAACATCAGGGTTTCGCCGATCTGTTTCTCGATGGTGTGTAGCGGATTTAAGGAGGTCATCGGCTCCTGAAAAATCATCGCAATGCGGTCGCCGCGCAGTTGTTGCAGTCGCTCTTGCGGCGCGCCCAGCATTTCTTCGCCATCAAATTGCACGCTGCCGTGTGGATGCGAGGCGCGTGGATAGGGCAACAATTGCAAGATGGAAAGCGCCGAGACAGATTTGCCCGAACCCGATTCGCCTACGAGTGCGACGGTTTCGCCTTTTGCAATGTGAAATGATATCCCGCGGACAGCTTCGACGACATGGTTTTCGAGATGAAAATGTACGCCTAAATTTTGAACGTCTAACAAGCTCACGCGCCCTTGCCCTCCGTTTGCGACAGGGTCTTGCGGACGTCAAACGCATCGCGCACGGCCTCGCCGATAAATACGAGTAGCGACAACATAATTGCCAGAACGAAAAATCCGGACAGACCCAGCCAGGGAGCCTGCAAATTGCGCTTGCCCTGGTTGAGTAATTCTCCCAGCGAGGGTGAAGGTGGCGGAAGGCCAAAACCCAGAAAGTCCAATGAGGTCAATACCGTGACAGCCCCCACCAGTACAAAGGGCAAGAAGGTCAGTGTTGCTACCATGGCATTGGGTAATACGTGCCGCCACATAATTGTCAAGTCATTGACACCTAAAGCGCGCGCGGCGCGTACAAAATCAAAATTGCGCGCCCGCAAAAACTCGGCCCGCACCACGCCGACCAGGCGCATCCAGGAGAACAGTAACATAATGATTAAGAGCGTCCAGAAAGTTGGCTCAATAATGCTGGCGATAATAATGAGGATAAACAGGGTGGGCAATCCGCCCCAAATTTCGATAAATCTTTGAAAAATGAGATCAACCCATCCGCCCAAATAACCCTGTACGGCCCCGGCTGCAATGCCCACTACAGAACTGAATGCTGTGAGCGCGAGGGCAAATAAGACCGATAACCGAAATCCGTAGATCAATCGCGCTGTTACATCGCGTGCCTGATCATCGGTGCCCAGATAGTTTTGTATAGAAGGCGGTGCAGGGGCTGGATGCTTGAGGTCGTAGTTGATCGTATCGTAACGAAATGGGACCGGGGGCCAGACGATCCATCCGTCCTTTTCAATTAATTCTTTTACAAAGGGATCGCGGTACTCTGCTTCGGTTTCAAAATCGCCGCCAAAAAGCGTTTCGGGATAGGCTTTTAATACTGGAAAATAAAATACCCCCTTGTGCCGAACCAAAAGGGGTTTGTCATTGGCGATAAATTCTGCTGGCAAGCACAAGCCGAAAAGGACGAGAAAGATCCACAGGCTGTAATAGCCACGTCGGTTTGCCTTAAAATTGTCCAGGCGTCGGCGCGTGAGACTCGAAATCTGAAAACCCAAAAATTGGTCTTCGCGCTCGGAGAGAGTGCTATACTTCTCGGCTTTCAAAATCAATCCTCGGATCTACCAGTGTATAGGTCAAGTCGCTTACCAGTTGCATCACCAATCCCAGTAAGGTAAAAAAGTAAAGCGTGGCAAACATGATCGGGTAATCGCGGTTGACCGTGGCTTCATAGCCCAGGAGGCCCAATCCATCGAGTGAAAAGATTATCTCGGTTAATAGCGAGCCTGTGAACAAGATATTGACAAATGCACTCGGGAACCCCGCGATCACGATTAGCATCGCATTGCGAAAAACGTGTCCGTACAATACGCGACGCTCTTCCAATCCCTTTGCCCGCGCTGTCATGACATATTGCTTGTTGATTTCATCCAAAAAGGAATTTTTTGTCAAGAGGGTCAGTCCGGCAAATCCACCAATTACCATGGATGCGATGGGCAGTGCGAGGTGCCAGAAATAATCGGTGATTTTGTGAAATAGGCCAAACTGATCCCATTCGGGGGAGGTCAATCCCCGCAGGGGAAAAAAGTCGAAATAACTGCCGCCGGCAAATAACACGATTAAGAAGATCGCAAACATAAATCCCGGCACGGCATTGCCTATGACGATCACGCCCGAGGTCCACACATCGAATTTGGATCCGTCGCGCACGGCTTTGGTCACGCCCAGTGGAATTGAGATCAGGTAAACGAGTAATGTCGTCCACAATCCGAGAGAAATGGATACGGGCATTTTGTCCAGGACGATATCGACAACGGTTTGATCGCGATAAAAACTTTCGCCAAAGTCGAATTGCAAATACCGCACGATCATCTGATAGAAGCGTTCATGAGCCGGTTTGTCAAAGCCATACATCCGCTCCAATTCCGCGATTAGTTCGGGGTCAAGCCCTTGTGCGCCGCGGTATTTGCCCGTTGATCCCGAACTGCGCTGTCGCTGGGTTTGAGATGAGGATATTTCGCCGCCATCGCCGCCCACGCGGGCAGACGCATCCACATCGTGTCCCTGTATCTGCGCAATGGCTTGTTCGACAGGTCCACCGGGCGCGGCTTGAATGATCAAAAAATTGATCACCATTACGCCGAGGAGTGTTGGGAAGAATAGCAAAAAACGTCTTAGAATATAGGATCCCATGGTACTTAATTTTTCTTTAAGGCCTCTTCTTTTGCAGCATCGACCCACCATGTATCGGGAAAATACAGCCAGGGTTGCGGCATGTATTTGGGCGAAATATCGGGTTTGCTAAATTTGTTCCAATACACCACGCGGTGTGCGCGAATATGCCAGTGCGGCACTACGTAGTGACCCCACAGGAGGGCGCGATCCAATGCGCGGGTGGTCGCCACGAGGGTTTTTCTATCGGGTGCGTTGATTAGCTGATCTACCAGCGCATCTACGACGGGGTCTTTGATGCCTGCATAATTTCTCGTACCTGATTCATCCGCAGCAGCCGATGTCCAGTAATAGCGTTGTTCGTTGCCGGGGCTTAGCGACTGTGCTCTGAGGCTTACAATAGCATCAAAATCGTATTCTTGAATGCGATTTTGATATTGCGATGTATCCACAATTTTAATTGTCGCTTCTACCCCAAGTCGCTCCAGATTTTGGATATACGGACCCACAATGCGCTCCCAGGAGGGCGAATTGTTGATCAGAAACTCAATCACCATGGTTTCGCCCGATGCATCGTTGGTGAGCTTCCCTTCTTTTACGGACCACCCTGCTGCTTTCAACATCCGTGCGGCCACGCGCAAATTTTGGCGAATATTGCCCGATCCATCTGTTGTGGGCGGGTTGTATTCTGCGGTAAATACTTCCTCGGGGACTTGTCCGCGAAATGCTTCCAAAATTTCGAGTTCCTGTCCCTGGGGCAGTCTCGACGAGGCGAGTTCCGTGTTGGAAAAATAACTCGTCGAACGCGCGTATTGTCCGTAAAACAGATTGGTATTGGTCCATGCAAAATCAAATGCATGAGCCAGTGCGTGTCGCACTTTGGGATCGGCAAATTTGCTGCGTCGCGTGTTAAACCAGAATCCCTGCATTCCAGTGCCATTTTCGTGCGGGATTAATTCCTTTATCAATCTGCCTTCGGCCACAGCCGGAATATCGTACGCTGTTGCCCACGACTTGGAATTGTTTTGCAGGTCAAAATCAAATTCGCCGCCTTTTTGCGCTTCGGTTGCCACGGTCCTGTCTTTGTAATAATCGTAGTGAATGACGTCTGGATTATAACGCCCTTTGTTCAATGGCAAATCCGCGCCCCAATAATTTTCGATGCGCCGGTATGTGATGGAACGCCCGGGGTCATGTGCTTCAATTTTGTAAGGCCCACTGCCGAGCGGCGGTTCCAGTGTTGTTTCTTCGAAGTTTTTGCCTTCCCAATAGTGTTTGGGCAAGATCGACATTTGTCCGACAATGAGGGGCAATTCCCGATTGTCCTTTCCTCCAAATGTGAATTTTACCTGGCGTTCGCCAATCTTTTCAACCTGTTTGATATCTGCATAATAATTGCGATATCTGGGGCTACCTTTGGTTTGAATCGTTTGAAAAGTAAAAACGACATCTTCCGGGGTAATGGGTTTGCCGTCGTGCCATTGCGCCCCAGAGCGCAATGTGAAAAGTGCCCATGAACGATCCGGTGGTACTTCTATCGATTCTGCGAGCAAACCGTATTCGGAAAAAGGCTCATCCAGAGAGCGCTCTGTCAATGAATCGTAGATCAATCCCAACCCATAAGCCCATACTCCTTTGAGGATGAATTGATTCATGGAATCATAGGTGCCATTGGCACTCATTTTTACAGTGCCACCCTTCGGTGCGTTGGGGTCGGCATAATCAAAGTGTGTGAAATCAGGTCCGTATTTTAAGTCGCCATACATCGAAATCGCGTGGCCCTTGTAATTGGGCTGATCTGCCAATGGCATTGCGACAACCAACAAACTCAATACCAGCGCGAATAAAATAGTTTTCATAAGCAGGCTCCAATTGTTAAAATGTTCAGGCTCTATACAGTCCTGGTGTTAGGAAGGGGTGTTAAAGTATAAGCCCATTTGCCATGATCTCAATCTACTTTGCAGCACATCATGGCTTGAGGAAATTCTGTCAATTTGTTCAGAGACTGTTTTAAAACTCATTTTGCCCCTTCTCAGCTATGCGCTATTGCCCTGTCATTCTGAGCGGAGCGCAGCGGAGTCGAAGAATCTCTTACCAACTCAGGTGGAAAAGATGCTTCGGCTACGCTCAGCATGACAAAACGCCTGACATGCGTAACATCAGGTATTAATTTTAAAACAGCTTCTCAGGTGGTATCGGATCAAGTGAAATGGACATAAACGGCGATTCGGTTGCTACAGCCCAATAATCTGTCCACCCTTTGAGGAAATTTTCTGGTGAACTGTAGAACAATTTTTGAACTTCTGAATGGCAGCATTTCTTTTGTGCATCTTCCATAAATATCCCAAGTTCTTTGAATTGCCGATTTATAGATCTTGTCCCAGAATTGTCTGGATGTTCGGCGTTTGCCAAGACCTTGTTATTGAGGTCGCGTAACTTTTCTCTCAATTCATCAAAATATCCCAACAGCATTTCTCTGCGTTTTAAGTCGGTATTCGATCTCTGGATGACGTAATAGGTGACGATACCAATGAAGAAAAAGTTTGTGAGAACGTTCAACAATTCTCCAAGCGTGATTTCTCTGAGTTTCGAATAATCCTGAACGCTCAAAAATATACCAATAAGAATCCCCACTACAAGAGCGGGGATAATCTGTACTAAGGTTCTGATCATTTTGTCAGGCTGTAGTGGCTTCACAATCGCTAATAAATTCATCAATTTTGGATATCATATAGCCAAATTCTGTTGACTTGAACGCAATTCGTTTCTTAACCTTTTCGGGTCCCACAATTCTTGCCAGTCCTCCAAATGCCTCTTTTAAAAAAGAAGATGTATATCCGTCCACTCCATCCAGATCAATATGGATTTTACCATTATCCGCTCCATTTTTAAACAACGGCATCAGTATTTTTTCTCTAAATTCTTCTCCAGAAAAAGGGCCATCTGAGCGAAATTTCGCTCCTGGCATGTCTGAGAAGTCGGTTGCAATTTTGATTGTCGTCATGGCTGTCTCCAATATCCAGGATTTACTGATTTACACTCTGTCAGTACATGTTTTGAAATCCCAACACATAACGCACATCTTTACAGTATGTAGGATTTCCATTCTATTGTCAAGAGATGGCAGTGACAGACCTATAGATTTTTTTGAGACAAATCGATAAAACAAATGCAATAATACCTGAGCATACAGTATCAGATTTTATTTCATTTCCTTATACATCAATTCCTATGAATTTTCTAACGCCTGAATGGCACGACCAACTCGCTTCGACCAATACGCACCTTCTTCAGCGTCTATCCGGAGGTGAGAGACTTTCCTCTGGCTTTGTCATCGCCGCTCGGGAACAGACCGCAGGACGGGGGCGTTATCAGCGTCAATGGATCGCACAGGCCAATGAGAATCTGACGTTTTCTTTTCTTCTCATTACAAGAGGCGCGTTTTCCCAACTGACCTCCCTGCCCATTGCCATTGCCCTGGGTGTATCCGATGCGCTGAAAACTTATGGTATAAGTACGCAAACCAAATGGCCCAACGATGTTTTGATCGACCGCGCCAAAATTTGTGGTATGCTCCTCGAGCGCAGCGACCAAAAACAGCCCGATGGCACGGCAATTGTCGTTGGTATTGGGCTCAACGTGAATATGGATGCGACGACCGCGGCGCTGATTGACCGCCCCGTTACTTCTATGCGTCTTGAAACAGGACGCGAGTACGATCTCGAACAGGTGCTTGAACAAGTCCTTTCATCCACTGCTCCGTGGATTGATCGCTGGGAAAGCGAGGGTTTTGCCGCTCTTCGCACAGCATGGGAACACCGCTGTGTTTATATTGGTGAGGAGATCTCGGTTGGCGAAGGTGATGATGCAAAAACGGGCGTTCTCGCGGGATTTGGCGATTGCGGTCAGCTTTTGTTGCGCGGGCCAGACGGTCGGGTGAGCGAGATTTGGGCAGGCGATGTCGCGGCGGTTTAAAAATTAAAAATTAAAAATTAAGAATTGGGGGCTGGGAGCGGACTTCACACTTCTTACTTCACACTTCACACTTCTTTTTATCCCACCATCGCAAGTGTCTGACCATTGGATACTTGATCGCCGACGTTGACGGGCATTTCGACGACTGTGCCTGCATTAGGAGAGGTGATTTGGACTTCCATTTTCATGGCTTCCAGAATGAGGATCGCTTCGCCCGCCTGGACTTGATCCCCTGCGTGTTTCAAAATTCGAATGACTTTTCCGGGCATTTGCGCGCTTACGGGTTCGGCATTGGCGGGTGTTGACGCCTGTGTAGATACTGTATCTTCTATATCCACTGTATAAGTTGTGCCATTTACGGTGGCGATATTGCCGTCAATTTGCACGCGCACGGATTTGCCATTGACCTGTAGCTTATATTCTGCTGCACCGTCGGCAACTGGTACGGGTGCGTCATCCTGCTTTTCGATTTTCCGCACGCCGATTTCGGCATCGCCTTTCAAGAAATCCATTCCCTTATCGCCGCATGTCGCTACGATAAAGATGTGCTCATCTGTCGCCTCAATCCCTTCGGCGTCCAGTAGTTTCTTTGCGGCATCTCTGCCCTTTTCGGGATCGGCATCATTGCGTTCGAGAGGCGGCTGGTCTGTGGGTTCAAGTCCCAACTGATTTGACGCGATTTTCATAACTTCGGGATCGGGAGGGACGGGGGTTTTGCCAAAATAGCCGAGTACCATCTGTCCATAAGGTTCGGCGATTCTTTCCCAGGGGCCAAACATCACATTGTTAAATGCCTGTTGAAAGTAGAATTGCGATACGGGTGTGACAGATGTGCCAAAACCACCTCGTGCGACTACGTCGCCCATGGCTTTGATCATGTCGGGATATTTGTCCATGATGCCATTGTCGCGCAACATCTGCGTATTGGCCGTGAGCGCGCCACCCGGCATTGGACTCCAGGGGATCATGGGTTCAACCGCCGTGGCTTCTGGTGGCAAAAAGTAATCCGCCATGCATTCTTTAAACACTTCCTCGGCATCTCGGACTTTCTCTATATCGATATCCAGATCGTATTTTGTGCCGCGAAGAGCGTGCCACATGACCAGGATATCGGGCTGGCATGTGCCCCCGGAACACGGTGCCAGCGACAGGTCAATGGCATCGGCTCCCGCTTCCAGTGCGGCGAGATTGGCCTGTACGCTGATCCCGGCCGTTTCATGGGTGTGAAAGTGGATAAATGTGCCGTCGGGCAGCAGTTGGCGTGCCCGTTTAATGGTTTCATATACTTTTGCAGGTACAGCCGTGCCCGAGGCATCTTTGAAACACACCGAGTGATATGGAATATCGGCGTCTAAAATTTCGCGGAGTGTTTGTTCATAAAAATCCGCGTCGTGTGCCCCGGTGCAGCCGGGGGGCAATTCCATCAAGGTCACACATACTTGATGGTGCAATCCCGCATCTGCGATGCACTGCCCGCTGTAGATCAAATTGTTGACGTCGTTGAGGGCGTCAAAGTTGCGGATGGTGGTGATGCCGTGTTTTTTGAACAATTCGGCGTGTAGCTTGATGATGTCGCTCGACTGCGATTCCAGCCCTACCACATTCACGCCGCGGGCCAGGGTCTGCAAGTTAGCCTCTGGTCCTGCGGCTTCACGAAACGCATCGGTCATTGCAAACGCGTCTTCATTGCAATAGAAGTACAGGGATTGAAACCGCGCTCCGCCACCGGCTTCATGATAATCAATTCCGGCTTCGCGTGCGGCCTCTACCGCAGGTAAAAAGTCGGGCGTGAACACCCGCGCCCCATAAACCGACTGAAAGCCATCGCGAAATGCCGTACACATAAATATTACTTTTTTCTTTGCCATAATTAAAATCCTTCGCCAAATGCAGAACCTACTGAACCAATACCGACCACAAGATCCCCGCGGCAACAGCTGAGCCGATCACGCCAGCTACATTGGGCGCCATGGCGTGCATTAGCAAAAAGTTGTGTGCATCTTCTTGTTGTCCCACCATTTGCACGACGCGTGCAGAATCGGGTACTGCCGATACGCCTGCGGCACCTATTAGGGGATTGATTTTTTCTTTTGTCAACACGTTCATCAATTTTGCAAATAGGACGCCGCTTGCCGTAGCCACTGCAAAAGATAGCGCGCCCAGGCCAAAAATCAAAAGCGAATCAGGGGTCAAGAATGTCTGTGCCTCTGTGCTGGCGCCCACGGAAAAACCCAGTAAGATTGTCACAATATCGACCATTGACGTGCGTGCGGACTCGGCCAATCGGTCTGTGACCATACTCTCTTTTAACAAGTTGCCAAAAAACAACATGCCCAGCAGGGTCAATGCGCCCGGTGCAATTAAGGTTGCAATTAAGAAGCCAGCTATAGGAAAAATGATGCGTTCGCGCTTGGAGGGTTTGCGCGGTTCGGGCATGCGAATCAGTCGCTCGCGTTTTGAGGTCAATAGCTTCATAACCGGCGGCTGAATTACCGGCACGAGTGCCATGTACGAATACGCGGCGATGGCGATGGCTCCTAAAAGATGAGGCGCTAATTTGGCAGATAAGAAAATTGCCGTCGGTCCATCAGCCCCGCCAATGATTCCGATGGCTCCGGATTCGGAAGGTGAAAAGCCCAGATATAGCGCACCGATCAGGGTCAGGAATATGCCCATTTGCGCCGCAGCACCTAACAGTACCAGTTTGGGATTAGATAGGAGTGTCGAAAAATCGGTCATTGCGCCAATTCCCAAAAAGATTAGCGGTGGGAACAGGCCCGATGTCACGCCGAAATAGATATAGCGCAATACACTGCCCTCGTCGTAAACGCCGAGGGCCATGCTCGGAATAGCGGGGATATTTCCCACGATCATGCCAAAGCCGATTGGCAGTAACAACAGGGGTTCGTAATCTCTGGTGATCGCCAGGTGGATAAACACAATGCCGATTGCGATCATAATGACATTGCCCCAACTCAAGTTGGCAAATCCAGTTGTATTCAAAAAATCGTAAAATATGTCCATCAAATACCTTGGAAACTGTTCTAAACTTTCTGTTTGATTTCGGTACTGCGCCTCATGTGCATGACAAAACCGATGGCAGCCAGTGCAGAGTTATCATCTTCAGTCTGTACGGGGACGCCATGATGTCCCACAGATTCGGGAAATTTCCTTGCTACAACAGCTAATATTTTGGGCAATATTACAATAAATACGCTGATCAATGTCAAAACGCAGAATACAATGATCATCCCGGTCAGCGCAATACCCAGGCCCTGACCGTCTTCAATATTCTGTATGTTAAAGTTAAAATTGTACATAGGTTACCACATAGAAGTCCCAAGGGGGTGGGGGCTTTTTTTGAATTCAAATAGCACCGTAATAAGCAAAGATTGCAAGCTGTAAATAGTGCAAGAAATAAGGTGGATTGTCAAGATAAAATAGGAAAAACGGGTGGATTTAAAGCACAATTTGAATACTGTTGTGGTGTCTGAGAGCCTCAAAGATATTGAGGCGGTGGGATTCGTCGAGGACGACCATATCCAGGTTTAAGCTGCGATACTTTCCGTACCTGCTCTGATTTGAAAAGGTCAGGGTATAATCGCTGTCGCCCACAATTTTGGCAATCGCCCGACGCATGTGTTTTTCTTCGCGGCCAATGATCTTAAAATTCCATAAACACGGATATTCAATCTCTGGTTGTCTTTCGAGCATAAAAAAATCCTTTCACGTTTTATCCACAGTCTTCGCATACCAATGCAAAACGCATCTGCCCTCTATCGGGTATTTCGGTGTCAAAATCTGTTTTTACCCTGCCGGTTGTTCCGCAAAAATCGCATCGGCCAGTCTGATCGTATTCCGATTGGGCTGAGACTTTGAGCATGGTGCGTTCTTTGTGGGCGTAATTTTCGTTTTGCACCTGTCGCATAAAGTTCAGCACTGTCTTATCGGTTTCATTTTGACGGGCGCGTTCAAAAATTTCATCCATTCTCGGATCGTCGGGTACCCCGCCATCTTCCAGCGTGTGCCAGGCGCGGGCGCGCACGTTTGGATCCGGGTCTTCCATGAGCCTGAATAGTGCGGTCTGTATTTCGGGAACGGGATGCCGCACATGGCACGGACACAAATTGGCTGCAGCTTCGTGTCGGTCTGCCGGGTCGTCGCTCTTCGCCAGTGCGAGATAGTGCGGAATATCTTCCCGCCGCAATCGAAGTTCGCCTACTTTTTTTGCTTTTTTCTGGTATTTATTTAATCCATAGCGTTTCTTTTTTGGCATAACGTTCTCCTTAGAAGCTGTTTTAAAACTCATTCTGCCCCTCCCCGTCTATGCTCTATTGCCCTGTCATTCTGAGCGGAGCGCAGCGGAGTCGAAGAATCTCTTACCAACTCAGGTGGAACAGATGCTTCGGCTACGCTCAGCATGACAAAACGCCGGACATGCGTAACATCAGTTAATAAGACGATGCAACCCTATTCCGGGTTTCTAAACCGGGTCGGCCAATTCAATATCATTTTTTCCGCGGTTTTTTACGCGGTAAAGGGCGGCATCTGCTTGTCGAAACGCGTCTTCCATTGATTTGGGTACGCCGTGATAAACCCCAATGGATATCGTGCCTTCTGTGCGTTCATCAACGGCCCGGTTCAAACGGCGGGCTATCGCATAAGCACGCGCTCTCGACGTATTTTCAACTACTGCAGCAAATTCATCTCCCGCCCACCGCGATAACAAATCCGATGCGCGTAGCATGTCGTTCAATACTTGCGCCAAATCTACAATAAATCGGTCGCCCGCATCGTGCCCTTTGCTGTCGTTAATCGCTTTGAGCGAATCAGAATCTATGTAGTAGAGCGCGAGGGGGTTTCCATTGCGATTTGAGCGTTGCACCATACGTGTAAATACTGCTTCAAAACCGCGTCGATTGTAAAGACCTGTCAAAAAATCTGTGCGCGATTCCAATGTCATTCTTTGCACTCGCGTGGCGTTGATACGCGCAATTTCTCGAAAAAAGTTCAGGGAAATATCTGTTAGATATAATATATCCTCTGCGGATTTCTCAGTCAACCAGACCACATGCGGGATTGCGTGTTGTAGCGCCCGGGCGAGTACGCATTGGGCAGTGGAAAAGATCATCTCGGACATTTGGGGATGCAGGCCATAATCCTCGCTTGAGATTTTAATACCACCGCAAGATACGCGAAGTCCTGTTTGCTCGGCAATCACAGCAGGCAGAGATGATGGGATTTTATGCACACGCGCATCATCGGCATTAAAAAGCACGGCGATTTTGTTCTTTGCTATGCGAAAGCTTTCAGGGGCGGGAATAACAGTGGAATTTAGCACTTTGAGCGCTTGCCCCATATTGTCCCCGGGCGTCCGATTGAGGGGATCAATGCCCAAAATTAGCAATGCACCAAACTGCCTGTGATATAAAATATCGACGAGTGCGCGTTTCAAATCGGTCGCGTCTGGCAATGCCTTAGTGTCCATGCTATCTTGAAGCGCTGGAGATGCCATGACTGCCTCAGATTTTAAAGTCGATGACAACGCGCTCTCGATGTTCCTTTAGAGCGCGATAGAGAATACCCGCACTGTCAAACATGCGACAAGTGGCTTTTACGGAGTCGGAATTTGGATATTTATTCGCCAGATAGATCACTTCGCGAATGCCCGACTGAATAATCACTTTTGCACATTCATTGCACGGAAATAAGGTGACGTAAAGCGTGCATTCGTGCAAGTCTGCGCTGATTTTGTTCAAAATTGCATTCAATTCTGCATGGCAGATATAGGGATATTTTGTATCGAGAAAGTCGCCTTCTCTGCCCCAGGGAAACTCATCGTCCGAACATCCAATGGGCAATCCGTTGTATCCAATGCCCACGATTTTCTTTTTTTCATTGATAATACACGCGCCCACTTGTGTATTGGGATCTTTGCTTCGGTGCGCCGATAGCAAGGCCACACCCATAAAGTACTCATCCCACGATAAATAATCTACGCGTTTTTGCATTATATCCATCCTACGCCAGCCGATCCAGCATTTCTCGTTTGACCTGAAATAGTTGGTCTTCGCTCGCAAAGAATCGGCGCAATTCTTCGACTACCAGCGCGCCGATGCGATAGGATTGTAGCCCGGCGCAATGCGGTGTTAAGACCACGTTGGGCAAACGGCGCAGTGGGCTGTCCATAGCAGGCGGTTCGGGGTCGGTTACGTCTAAAAAGGCGGAGAATCGCCCTTTTTGCAATTCTGCGATTAGCGCGGCTTCGTCGATATTTGCACCGCGCGATGTGTTGATAAATACGCAATCGTCGCGCATGAGCTTAAAATGCGTCTCATTCCAGAGGTGATATGTCGCATCCAATTTGGGTGCGTGAACGGTTACGACTTCTGCTTCGCGCGCTATTGTCTCCAGGTCCGCGAGTTCTGCGCCAAATTCCTCTGCTCGCTCTGGCGACACAAAGGGGTCGTAGAGCAATGTGCGCGTCTGATAAGGTTGCAACAACCGCATCACGCGCTGCCCGACCTGACTGGCGCTGATGACGCCGACGCTGCGTCGATATAGCGAGCGGGATTCGGTCTTGTCCGGTTTTTTTTCGCCTTCTCGCATGGCGCGCGAATGGGAAAATACCCGGCGCAATCCCATGGTCATGAATCCCATGGTCATTTCCGCCACATCATCGGCTATTGCGGGCGCGGCACTTGTCACCACAATATCTTTTTCCCAGGCTTCATCGCAAATTTTTCCCTTTACAGTGCCCGCGCCATAAGCCCAAATTTTCAGCGTTGGCACGCCTTCCAGAATGGCTGGCGTCAAATCTCCCGAATTCCAACTCGTCATTGCCCCGTCCATTCCGTTCAGGAATTCAGCCGCTTCACCATCTACGATATCGCGGTCTTCATCGTTTATGGTCACTTCTGCAAAACTTTTCAATGTTTCCAATTCCCGATCACTCAAAATTCTTTCTCTGAGCGATTTCCGAATTACAATACCGACTTTTGGTTTGCTCACACTGATACTCCTTTGAGGTCAATTAAAAATTAAGAATTAAGGAATGGTGTACAACTGGCCGCAGTTCAGACCAGTTCATTAAAAATTGTTCCTCCGCCCAACCCCGCCTTGGAGTCTGCGTTTATTTGTATTCCGGATTGACCAGGTGTACGGGGGCTTTTCCCGTCAGGACTCGACGCGCCTCCCAGGCGGTTTTTTTTTGCAATTCAATGATCGATTCTTCCGAATAAAAAGCCGAATGCGGGCTGTGAATCACCCGATCTATATGGATTAAACGATCCTCTGCGTCGGGCGGCTCCTGGCATCGCACGTCGAGGGCGGCACCTGCAAGGGTGTTATTTTCCAATGCCGCGAGCAGTGCTGCTTCATCGACAATATCGCCCCGCGATGTGTTGATCAAACACGCTGTTGGCTTCATTTTTGCGAGATTATCGGCATTGATCAGGCCTCGCGTTTCATCGGTAGATGGACAGTGAAGCGATACAAAATCCGATGTGCGAAGCAGGGTGTCCAAATCAGCAGATTCGACGCCGGAGGCACGCGCTTGTTCTGGTGTCAAAGATCGCGAGTAGGCCAACACATGTAGCCCGAAAGCCCGTGCGCGCGGAACGACCTGGCGCGCAATTTGTCCAAATCCGATCAGGCCGAGTACCTGCCCCGTCAAACGCCGCAGGGGCAAGCCCGCCTGAATATCCCAGGTGCCGTTGCGAATTAGTCGGTCAAATTGCGCGACTTTGTGCGAAAGTCCCAATAGCAGGGCCATGGTTTGCTCGGCTACGTCGATAAAACAGTAATCGGGTACATTGGCTACGGGAATACCTCGTTCTGTTGCATACGCTACATCGATATTGTCTAACCCCACGCCGTATCGCACGATTACTTTCAAATCGGGCAATGCAGATGCGATAACTGCGCGCGTGGTTTGCGCCCAGCATGTCATGATGCCACGACATCCCTGCGCCAGGCGGGCAAGCGTTTCTTCACTGCCATCGGGGGCGGGAATGAGTTCGGCACCGATTTCACTCAGAACACTTTTTTCGACGTCCAGATTTGCCCAGGCATAATCTGTGACTAAAATTTTCACGTCTTGTCCCCCGTTGTGCACCCGCAAAAGCGCGTTACAATATCGTATAAAGTGCGCGTAGCAAAGACGAGATTTTTTACTGAGGTGCGCTCGTCATGTCCGTGTATCAAATTCATTTCTTTTTCTTCCCGCACTTGTCGATGGGGCATAAATCCGTAAACCTGTACATGGGGCCAGCGCGGACAAATATGCTTGGCATCTGTGCCCCCGCTCATTAGCGCGGGAACTACGGCGGCGTCTGGGTCTCGTTCTGCCATTACACGGACGATGGTTTCGTATAGAGGCGAATTTGTACTCGCCTCTAAGGGGGGACTGTATTGATCTACGATGAGGTCAATCTCGTCGCCTATTGAGGATCGGATTTCGGCTTCAAAACTCTTGTCGGTCTGCCCGGGGGCGAGCCGGCCATCAATCCGCGCAGTTGCTTCGGCGGGGATGACATTGATTTTACTACCCGCTTCCAAAATCGTCGGCGAAATCGTATTTTGCAATAGGGCGCGCAGTGAGGCGATCATATCTGGCGCAAGGGGCAATTTTTGCAATGCGTTTTCACTGTGCTTTGGATCGAGTACCCTGAGCAATTGCTGTGCCGTCTCGCTGTCCTGTGTCGCGGCAATACCTTCTAAAAACGCGCGCAGTGTTTTTGAGGGATGCATTGGAAGTTTTGCCTGTCCCAAAGCTGCAATGGCGCGGCTGAGTTTGACGACGGCGTTGTCGCGGTGTGGGCGGGAGCCGTGTCCTGGGCGTCCTTTTGCGATCAGGCGAAAGCGAAAAATGCCTTTTTGTCCCGTTTGGCACGTATAAAAGTGTTTGCCATTTACATAAAAATCGCCGCCCCCGCCTTCTGTCAATACGTATTTTGCATCGACTTGCTCGGGATGGTGATCGATGAGCCAACCAATGCCGTGGTTTCCTTTGCCGGCCTCTTCATCTGCGGTTGCCGCATAGATTACGTCGCGGTTTAGTGCCACACCTTGCCGTTTCAAGAGCAAGAAGACCATGAGTTCTGCCGCGACCATGTTTTTCATGTCCAGGGCGCCGCGTCCCCAGATATAGCCGTTGTGCAATTCCCCGCCAAAGGGGTCGCGCGACCATTTATCGGGTTCTACGGCGACGACGTCTGTATGTCCCAATAGCATGAGCGCGGGTTCGTTTCCACCTTTTATCCGCGCTGTGACATTTCCGCGTCCGGGTTCTGATTCTGTGATCGTGGGGTCAATGCCCTCGTGCTTTAATACATCGGCAATATAATTTGCACACAGGATTTCATTGCCCGGGGGATTGGTCGTGTTACACCGGATCAGGTGCTGTAAAAAATTCGTTACTTCTTTTTCGATGTGGTGCCAGTTTATGGTCATTGTTTTAACTTTCAGGCGAGTTCATCTATGGTCCAGTTCGCGAGGGGGGTAAATTGAAGGGTGTCCAGTTCGAATCCATAACCGAAGGGTGCTTTGACTACGCTATCTACGTTGAGCGAGCCTTCGCGTACATTTAGAATGGGAAAGCCCCGCGCGTGTTGGCGATAAAGGGTGCTGTGGTGCGCCATCACCTGTTTCTGTACTGCGTCGGGATACATGTCCAGGCCCGCAAAATAGTGATGTCCGTTGCGTTCTGAGTGATCCACGCCCAATACAGCGAGTACCGCGAGATCCTGTAACAGAGCTACGGGGCCAACATTGGCGAGGTCTTCACTGCTTAAGATATATGTTCCCGAGGGGTCGCGTTGTTGGCGGTGGGCTATTAAGCACGCATTGACAATACCTTTGAAAATGCCTTTACAATTTTTGTGACTCGTGCCCACATAGCCGCAATCCAATGCCTGCGTTGCGCTGTTGAGCGCGCCATCCGATTCGTCGATGATCATCGGGGGGCGGTCGGTCCAATCTGTTAGTACGGCTTTGACGGTTGCGCTGAGTGCCATATCGCGATGGAGTGGTTGTTCGACAAAGATCAGTCCTTCCATAAAAGACGAGAGTACGGCGTCGCCTTGAATGGTGTTCCATAGTTTTCTAAAGGGTTCGACCTCTGTGTACTGTTCGTTGCCATCGAGTGTGAAGGCGCATTGATCGGGCATCAGGTCTGCGATTTGCCGAAGTCGAGCAAGGTCCTGTTCTGCATCGCCGCACAGTTTAATTTTTAGATGTGTTAGCTGATAGGCTTCGATATTTGCGGCCAATGACTGGGGCAGGCCATCATCTACGTGATCTTCGCCTGCGATGTCTTCGTCGGTCAATGGATCGGCCAGGCCCACGGTGTGCCGCACGGTGATTGATCGCCGCGCCGCGTGTGGCAAGAGGTCGCCGGGTTCGTTGCCGCGCAATTCGCTGTGGATGTCTGCAAGGCGAATGCCCAATGCATTTTCTTTTATCGCCTGTGCAAATGTCACGTCTTTTGCTCGACAGAAGGCGTCGATCACTGCGCGTTCGACCATGCTGACGCCGAATGCCCACAGGAGCGGCGGATAGGCTGTTGTTTTTGCCCATGTGCGCTGTTTGGTATAAATCGCTTGCCAGAGATCGAATACCGAATTTTCAGCATCGCTGTGCAGGGCGATATCACAGGCATTTTGAATAACGGTGAGCATTTCGTCGAGATCGGACTCAAACGGCGTGTCTGGATTTTTGGTGAACCACTTTGGCGGCAATCCCTCTGCGGCCAATCCAAGTTCTGTTTTTCCATCGATATTGACCTGTGCCCGCACAAATAAATGGGGCAATGCTACGAGCGATGCAATTCCGTATTTAAACGGAAATCGCGTGTGCATGTTCAAAACATTGAGGTCGATTTTTTCTACTGAAATACCCATCAAGATGTTTCCTTGTTAAATACTGTGTTCCAGTCGATGCGGCCAGTGAATTGCATGGCGGCGAACAGGGTTGTGATGCACAAGAGGGTGACGGCGAGTCCGGTGTAGCCGGGAAAGAAAAAGGTGTAGGAAAATAGCACGAGATAGACAAATTGCCCCAGACCAATTTCGACAAAGGCCAGGCGCGTGCCCAGGACCAGTCTCATGTACGAGGTGACGAGGACAATGGAGACCGCCGAAGACAGGACAAAGGCGTAGTGGATGATCAGGTGGTCAACCAGATAAGCCAGTAGCAGGTGAAAACTGAAGAAGGCGGCACCGATGAAGAAATAGTGCATTGGGTGCAGGTCGAGGTTGCGCACTATGGAAAAGATAAAGAGCAAAAAGAAAAAAAGAAAGAGGGAGATGGGGGCGGCGGTGACGACTTTGCCGACCCAGGGTCCGGGATTGAGGCGAGCCGGGAGGATCATTCCCAGATCGGTGCCGGTGAGGAGATGATTGTATTTCCAAGTCAAAGTCCAGGCGTCGCCATCGCGGGTCCTCGAGGTGGGAGACATGCTATCTGGGGGAAAGTCTATGGCGGCGAAGTCCGTGTGCATCACCAGTTCAAAGTCCGATACCTGGTTGACGTGGTCCCCAAAACTGTACCGCCATTCGTCCAGGCCCTGGGAGTGATATGAGAGGTCAATGGAGAGTTCCTGCCCAGGTGATAGATCGATGGGGTGGATTAAATGACCGTTGCGGATTGGGAGATCGGCAATGGACTGATCGCCAACGGTTAAAGCGAAGTCGTCGTACACAGCGCGAGGAGCGGGCAGTTTCAGGTCGAAGTACAGGTGTCGGTTCTGGTCGGTGGGGTTGATCAGGGTGTACGAGGCTGCGAATTGTACCTGGTAGGTGGAGTACCACAGCAAGCCTTTGCGCCGGTGCTCCAGAGACAGGTCAACTTCAATGCGGCTGGCTTTTAGATTCAGGAAGTGTTTCTCATCTACGGTGCGTGAGACAGACTCGTCGGCGTTGGTTTCGATACGGGTGACGCGGTCCAGCCAGTAGATTTGCGGTGCTCGCTGGGTCTGCGCTGTGCCCCAGAGTTGCCCCACAGCACTTTTGAGCTTGTCGTCCTGTTCCTCTGTGCGTATGTGGACGGTGGCACTCAAAATAATCCAGCCTACTGCGATGCAGAAAAAGATGATGCCAATGGCGATGATGCGTTTGACCATGAAATTCTCCTTTGTGTACGAGTGTCTGTAAATGTCTTCTGTCTGTGCTGTTTATACACGCCATTGGTCAGAGTGTTCTTTCAGGTTTAATTTTTTCATCGCATAGCAAAACCAGTCGTCAGATAATCCTTTTTATCTATTGTTCGCTGTTCGCGGTCGCGCAGCAGAGGGATATGCCCATTGCACCCCTATATTGCTCGCCCGATTATAATGCCGATCCAGCATCCCGCGATGCAGAGAGTGACACTTAAGAGGATGTTCAGCAATGCGAGTACAGGGTGACTCGTTTCGAGGAGGTGCAGGGTTTCAATGGAAAAGGTTGAAAACGTGGTGAACGCTCCCAGGAGGCCTATTAGCAGGCCATCGCGCCAGGGCATGTCCATATATTCAGACAGGCATACATAAAGGAGTCCCATGAGGATCGATCCGGTGACGTTGACTGTGAGCGTGCCATAGGGAAAGCCGCGTCCGAACAGGATGTGTATGCTCATGGACATCCCGTAGCGCAATAAGGCTCCCAGGGCACCTCCTCCGGCTATGAATAGTAGCTGCGCCACTTTACTCGTCGTTGCTGCGTAGCAGAGATATGCCCATCGCGCCCAAAAGTAGCGGGAGGCTGGCGTCGATGAGTATCCACACGAGTGATTGGGTGTCGGCTCCTATTGCGGTAAATTCAGGGCCATAATAGTAGTTAAAATAGTTCCAAAAGAACATGATACTGACGAATAATAAGCCGTAGAACTGGATGTTGGCGGCGAGGTATTCGCGGGTGATGGTGTCGCCGCTATCAATGCCTTTCTTGCGGATGTATCCGAATATCAGGCCCAGAATGATTGATAGCACCATCAAAGGATTCAGGATGCCCCAAAACGAGCTGTATAGCTGCTCGTCGGTGGAGACATGATAGAGCGGTTCTATGACGGTGTGGATGGCAACCGCCACTCCTACAATAGTGAGAATTGCACCGACTACTTGCTTAAGCATGATAAGCTCCTTCCCGTTTTAAGGATGGTTATTTGTCGGATCTGGCTTGGCCCATAAAAGCAAAAACCCAGAGTCTAACGCTTTCTTTTTTGCATGATGCCAAAGTTTTGCTCGGTTGGCAACGCAAAGTTTGTGCCCTTATATTGCGATGCCCGGGCGACCACAGGGGTCGCCCCTAAGGATGTATCTTCACACTTCATCCTTCACACTTCACACTTCCGGTATAGCCAGTGCGGGGAGCGGTTGGGGTGGTCGCTGTGCGGCGATGGCGACGGCCTGTTCGTCGGGGGTGAGGGGGACGAATCGCTCGGCTGCGTTGAGGACGTTTGGCAGTAAGCTGATTTCGCCGCAGGTGGGGGCGGTGTGTATGGGCTGAGACAGGACCCACCACAGGGAACGGTCAATGGCTTCTTGTTCTCGGTGCGGGTCGTACCAGGTGTGGCAGTCTTTTGAATTTTCAGCCCAGCCGCCGCGTGCGATCATTTTGATTGTTTGGATGCCGATGTCGCGTGCGTTTGCCTCGGCGAGTAGTGCTTCGGCGTCCCGACGATAATTCGCGTCCCGCATGCTTGCCGGGTTCAGCGGGAACATTACGGTGTCGAAGTCGAAGCGTCTGAGGCTTTCCTGGATGGTACTCGGCACCTGCGGTCCGTGTCCGGTGATGCCCAGCCATTTGGTCAGAGCCTGTTCGCGCATTTCTATCAGGGTTTCAAGTGCGCCGCCCGATGCGGTGGCTTTGTCCAGTTCGGAGATATTGCCGACTGAGTGGAGTTGGAATAAGTCGAAGTTTCCGACGTTTAGCCGTTTCATCATTTGTTCCACATCTCGCCACGCTTCGTCGCGCGTGCGACGGGTTGTCTTTGAGCCGAGAAACATTTTGTCCCGTATGTCGGGCATCCACGGGGCTACGCGCTCCATCGCGTGTCCGTAGCTCGGCGCTATGTCGATGTGGTTTACGCCGTGGTCAAGGACGAGTTGTATGGCGCGGTCTGCCTCGTCCTGATCTACATATCCGACCGAGAATGCGCCAAAGGTCGCTACTGTGCTCTGGTGCCCGGTACGTCCCAGGGTTCGTTTTTCCATTTGTGTGTTCTCCAATCCTTTCTTTTTTGTAACTATTTAGGTCATTTGGATGATTAGCCACGAGCGGGGTACAACTGGCCGTCTCTCAGGCCAGTTCAAATGCACAAAAATCACAAAAGGATGCTGTAGGAGCGGCATCCCTGCCGCGATCAAGGTCGGGAAAAGGATTTCCCTCCTACGCGACCACAAGAACCTAAATAATTACTCTTTTTTAACGGTTAATTCCCTTCAAGCTCTGCGGCGAGTTGCGCCAACCACGCATCCACATCTGTGGGGATATTCAGGGGTCGTCTTACTGTATTTATTTGGGGATATCCGCCTACCTCCTGCTGGCTATCTATCATCCGACCTTTGCGTTCGAGAAACTCGCGTATAATCCGTTGATCTATTTCATCGCGGTCTTTCGGACGCGCACCCGCGCTTTGTACCACATGTTCCACTACTGCCGAGGCGGGCAATGGTGTGATGTTGCCCCAGATTGGCTTTTCATTCAAAATGCGGATGTCACCCGAGGTCAAAGGCACATTAGCTCCTGTTCTGTTCAGCGCGATATTATCCTCGAGATAGGCATCGCCCTTTGAGGATATCAGTGCCAGTCCTGACCGCGTATTTCCTCCGTGAATCATTACATTGCCCACCACGCTTACACGCGCATTTTGTGGAACGAGATTGGTATCGCTAAATTCGGCATCTGAAAAACTCAGTTGAATTGCCCGAGAGCCCGGATTGTAAATCAAATTGTTTACGATCACCCCGGTTGTAAATGCTTTGAAGTATGGGTTGCGATTTGCATTGTGGGCATACAAATTGCCGATGATGGCGATCTCACGACAGAAGTCGTGAATCAGCGATCCCATGGAGTGCGGGCCTTTGCTGTGCGATGCATCATTCAGGCATTCGGCGATAATGCAATTGACAAATGCGATGCGACGAGAAGTTGCATCAGGTCCCTCGGTATTTGGACCAGACGCGCTCAAATTTTCATCCACTGCCCATGAAATCGAACAGTGATCGATCAATATATTGTACGCATCACTACCCGCTGTGGAGATGCCATCAGGCTCCCATCCACTTCTTTTTGCTTCGCCCGCATCGCCTGGGCGCACCCGAATATGTTGTAAAATTACATCGTGTGTCTGAATGAAAATGGCACCGCGAATGATCGTAATGCCCGGGCTCGGCGCGGTTTGTCCCGCCACTGTCACAAATGGCTCGCGAATGTTCAACCGCGTCTTGTTCAGATCAATTACCCCGCCCACTTCAAATACTACAATACGCGATCCCGATGCAGATAGTGCCGCATCCAGCGATCCCTGTCCACTCGGCAACAAGTTTGTCACCCGAATGACCCTGCCCCCACGCCCACCGGGCGTGTTCATACCGAAATCGCTGGTCTGATTTTCCGTAATATCAAAGCGATGTCCATCCAGACCGCTATCTGTGGGATTATCTCCATTTTCTTGACTTGCGGGATTATCTCCACCACACGCGATAAGCGCGACAAATGCACATAGCGCGATTTTTTGGATTAAATTCATAACGCGATGCCCCTCACGGGTAATCTTTATTGTTTTAAAGCCAGCGTTCTTCAAAAACCGAGATCGCGGTTTGCGCTGCCAGCATAGACGTTTGCACGCGCTCCTGATACCCGCCCTGCATAGTCATTCCCGTCTCGATCGTAAATGACGGACCGTACTGATGCGCTCCGTAATCGGCCAGATTCAGGCCCTCTCCTCGCTCCTGGGCAATCAACCAGAATACACCGCGTTCTCCTGTCTCAAAAAACGATCCGGGCAAATAATTTTCCGGTGCAAGGTTAGCTCCAGAATCGGCAACCGCCCGAATTATCGCGTCTGCCATCCGTTTTTCCCATATTTCATCATTTTCATTGCGCTGGTGGCGGGCAGAGAACCAGAAGCCGTCTCCTCCGTATTCGTGCAGGTCCAGCGTTAGTCCGGGTTGAATTTCAGCCATCAAATCGCGCGTGCAACGCGGTTCCACGGGCGACCAGGCCGTGTCGTGAAAGCGATTGATGTGCAATATCTCGCCCTCTGGACTGACAATCAGTGTATATGCTCTCTGGCAGGGGGCAGTGCCTTCAATGCCTTCGACACTTGATGGGAAGAAAATGCGCCGCCCAAAGAGCGGTTTTAGAAAGTCGGCTCCCACCTCAAATTTTCCGAAAATTCCCTTAGTCGAATATCCGTATTCGCCTATGATTGCGACTACTGTTTCATCCTCTTTGTAAAGCACTTCGCCGCGTGCCCGCAGAATTTTCTCGACGTCCTCTACGGAGTTTAATTCAGGCTCTTCGCCGAGGCTCAAGCTCAGCGCGTACGCATATCCGTTCATTCCCATTGGATCGCGGGTGGGTATTATATAGACCTGGTGTTCTGTGTCGAGCGCGTCCAGAAGTCCCATTGCCGCTCCGACTCCGGCCTGTTCTGTCGAATGACTGCCAGCACTGATAAAAATAGCCGGTGTTTTTTCTCCTCCGGTCCTGAGACATACCAGTGGCGATCCATCCGGCGTATGTCCGAGTACCTGGGATGGATAGCCTTTCTGTTCAATCTGCTGCAGGAGATCTGTATATCGATCAAAAATTTGCATGTGATCCCTCCCCATTTTAAGGCGCGACATGCGCCCAGGCGGAATTTAAGATTCTGACTTTGTCACAAGTAATCGCGGGATAGTCCCGCACGGTAATCGCGTTTTCTGTGGCCGATGCAATTTCAAAACCCGTCTGAGGTGACTCTCCGGCGAGTAAATAAGAGCCGACGACTGCCTGTGGGTTTTGCAATATTTCTGCGAGATGATATACGCTTTCCTCCACCGACTGCACCTTCAGAGTGGTACTCGCCTCTGGTAGTGAAATTTTCAGATTGCCATATGTCAATACTGTGCCGTTCAGCAAATAGGCTTGTATGCCTTGATCATTTACCGATACAAACGCAAATTGCCCGGCAGCGGTTACGGGGCCGAATTGTCGCTCTTTTTGGTCCTTTGTCGAGATAATATAATCGGTGCGGTCCGATAGTTTTACTTCGACGGCCAGAACGCCAGTGTCTGGATTATCTGCGAGCAACCGCGCGCTAAGTAGTGGAGAATTTCCGGTTTTGTAGGGCGCAATCACAGCGGCGTACTGGCTTGCAAGTGCCCCATTGCCATCTTCAGCTGAGTTTTCTGCAAAAATTTGTCTGATCGATGGTTTTTCCAATTCCTCAGGTGTTCCGACCCGCCAACCGGGCGCATCTGCGAGAATAATGCGATGTGGGACATTTAACAACGTCAGATCCAGATTTACATCCCGATATTGCCAGGTAAATGTTGTCGGTTCCTGAGGGGCAATTGCCTGGGGATTTTCGAGCCACATGTTCCAGGCATCTCCCAGAGCTACTGCCTGTGGCGTTGCCGGGTTCATGCCCATTGGTGAGCCATTGCAGTGGAAATTATATTGATGGATGTGCCCGCCTTTGACCCGGAAAAAATCCACACTATAGGTTTGTCCCTCTGGCGTTGTCACCATCGCGCAGGTGCGTCGATATTCCTCACACTGGGGGTACACATTCACGCCTGAGGCCTGTACGACTTCAATGCCGGGGGCCGTGCCAAATAACTCCAGGTTGGAACCGCAAGCCGTGTTGTTCTGCTCTTCTTCATCTACTACTACCAGATTGTGGGATAGACTGCTTTTTACCCAGACCTGTCCGCTGCGGCCGTCTGGGAGTTGCTGGCTGCTGCCGGAAAAATAACCGCGGTCCGAGGCGAGTTCCTCCCCATAAGCGTAGTAGCTCAGGCTTAAGATATCTTGCTGCCGGTGACTGGTTCGCAGGGTCCACTGGTGTTCATTGCCATTCAAATAAAGCGCGGTGTCATTTCGACCGCCGCGCAAGACGCCCACATGCCAGCCGGGGAACCACTCGGAATGGAGGGGTAGTACCGTTGACTCTGCCCGTAGATCATAAGGGCGGTACCACAGTGCGTATTCCTGGCCTTTTTCGGATAACGGTGCTCCTTGAATGAGTTCCAGAAAACCGGCGTACGCGCCACCGAGACGGGCGGCGAGAATTTCAGAGGCAAGAAGGTCCGCTTCGGTATCATACCGCGTATCGGCAATCACTGGCATGCGGTTGCCGGGTGCGAGCATTCTCGCCAGAGATAGCAGGGAGAGGGGGTAACGCCCGCTTGAAAACATGTCCAGGTGTTCGATCCGCTCGCCTTCCTCTGGCTGATAACCGGGGGGATCGCTATATCCGTGTAGCAAGTCGGCCAGTTCATGCACGTTGGAGAGATTGTGCGCCGAATAGGCTGGCGATTCCGAGTAAAAACCATCGTGATGATACCGCTCCGCCAGCATCCGATTGAAGCCATCCAGTGCGTGTCGCACCTTCTGCGGGTGATCCAGAAGCATTCCTACCGCAGCACTTAACACAAAAACTGCCGTGCCCTTGTTGCTGAGGGAATTCCAATGCATCATGTTCGCACATCCGGCGAGAATCAGGTCCTCTGTTATCCGTCGCTCCGTATCGCCGTCCAGCAATCGGCGGCCAGGTGCGTATTCTGCATCGCGGATCAGGTCGTAGGCAACGGTCAATACAAATAACGCCCCGGCATCGCTTCCCTTTCCGTGGACGTTCATTCGACCCGCGCCCCAGAATCCGTTGTTCAGGGTCGAATAATCCTCAAATTGGTGCAAGCCATAAGCGTGGCGGATCGCATCTTTTGGAAAGCGCCCTCCGCGAGGACCACCCTCTGTCTCTTCTTTGCCCATGTTGGCCGCTACCTCTGCAGGCGGCCAGTCCGCGACGCTTCCGTCGTAGGAATGGTAGAGATAATTTGGGAATACCCGGGCGATGCGGTCGAGGATCCACATCGCGCGCTCCGCGTATCCAATTTTACCGGTTATTGCGTACAGTTTGGCAAGTGTCAATGCCTGGCTTCGCGCCCAGCCTACTTTGCGATCTCGAATATGTCCGCTAAAACTCGTCATTGTGGGGCGATCCCCAAGCCATTTGAGCGCGTGCTTTGCGCGATTTTCGGGGTCGGCTATTTCTTCGGGCGTTTCGTAATAGGTGAATTTTTGACCCATCCGCGGGCATACGAGTACGCCGGTCTCCGGGTACTGCGCGTTGGGATAAACTGCGCCACATGCGCGACACGTAATCTCATCCGGGCTGTCAATGTGCCAGTCAAAGAGTCCGCCGCCCATTAGCGATTGCTTGCCCACACAGTTCGGACAGTTCTGACCGTAATGCGTGCCGGGGGTCAATTCGGGGATCATTGTGTCGAAAAATGCTCGATCTTGCTGCATGGCAAATGCAACGCTTTGCGCCCAGCCATTCACGATTTCCTGCGCCCAACTGTAGCGAGATAGATTTTGCCGGGCGTTTTCGATATCCTCAGGTTTGTACGCGCTTTTCATGTCGGCCTTTCCCTTATGTGCCATAGAGTGTATCGGCTGTCTTGCCCAAAATCCATGCTCTGTCTTCATCTGACAGAAAATCCATCGCTTCAACCACGCGAAAACCAACGGCCTCCCCGCGCTGCGGATTTTCCGGAAATCCCGTACACCCCAGCATCCGTTCTGGCCCAAAAGCCTCGTACACGGCTCTGACATAGGGATACACATCCTCGTGCGGCCAGGGTTGATCGGAAATTCCATCGATCCGGGTCGCTTTTACAAAAAAATTGGGGTACTTTGCCGCTGCCAGCAAGATCCCGAAATTGCCGTCCAGCCCCTCGGACAGGATCGGTTCGCCCAGATGATCTACTATCACATTTACCTCGGGAAATTGCTGCAACATCGGCTCCAGTAGTGGAATCTGATGGCAGCGTCCAAACCATGTAAACGGCACGTCCAGCCTTTGTGCCGTCTCCCAAAGCGCATGCTGCCCAGGGCCTGACAACCACGATGCATCCCGATCTTTAATCGGATACAATCGCATTCCCTGCACCCCGTGATCCCGGTGCAGACGCGCCAGTGTTTCGGGTGCGTCGGGTTTCAGGGGATCGATCAGCGCCACCCCGTGCAGGCGATCTGGAAATCGCCTCAAACAATCGTACATATAGCTATTGTCATACCCGTGATACATGCACTGGATCAGTACGGTGCGGTCGATTTCATTGAGGTCCATGTACCTGACGAGATTTTCCACCAGCCCCGGATAATCGGGCCGTTGCGTGGTCATATCATCATTATGGGTAAACGGCGGTGCTCCCATTGTCCATACGTGTACGTGAGAATCGATTCGCATGGTTTTCTCCCGTTCAATGACGCGCTACGCATCCCCATCCGCCAGAACAAGCTCACATAGAGCATCGAGCGTAATCCCCACGGGGATCATTTCCATCTGTCCGCAGAAATCTCCAATCGATCTGAGTATCAACTCCAGGTTCTGTCTTGCGGGATGCATGGGGTTGGAATAATCCTGATCATTATGACTGTCTGTTACAAGGGTGCCGAACCGGGGATCTTCGATTCGGAAACGATTCAGCACATCCCGAATAACCGCTCTGTGGTCGTACGTGTGCGGGACATAGGACCATTCATAACCCCGTTCGCCCGCATGGCCTTGTGCAACTGGTCTGCCAAATGCTGCGGATATCGGCACATTGATAAAGTCGCTATCTCCTCGAATCAAACGAAACCCCAGATGCGCCCGGTGGGGATAGGGCTCTGCACCGGCCCAAACACTGCAGTGCGCGGGTAGAACCCGCCCCGGATTTGAAAGACTGCCGCCCACAAATCCCAGTTCGCGTAGCACGTCGAATGTGCAATCATTGGCCGAAAAATAACCCGCTCTGAAAAAACGGGGTGCCTTGCCCAGCGCAGACGCCCATACCTGCATAGCCTCTTGAATAATCTCGCGCTGCGTATGTGCAGAATATGCGCCCAGATCGTATCTGTATCTCCTTCCTCTGAGCTTGTATGGATGCAAATGCAGCCCCAAACACGCACCCTGATCCTGCAGTGTCTGAAGCAGATCTGCATTCTCCAGTGCTACCTCCGGGTGTGCAAAAAACGTGACGGGAAACCCGTACGTCTTTGCCGTCTCAACGTAAAAATAGATCGACCGTTCACTCTCCCGGTAATCCGCAGGGCCACTGCCCGACATCCGCCTCGCATGGGGGGTCGCGTCGGACCTGGCCGTCTCGCAGTCCATTGTCAGCAACACATAAACTTTTTTCAAATCACGCCCCTGTATGATAGTCTGCTTCTCACAGATTTAATATCCTCACTGCATTGTTGTGCAAGATATCCTTCAGTGCGTCGGGGGCGAGCATGCGCTCGAGAAATGGGAGGCTCAATTGCGCGAAACACGCGCCGCGGGAGAGGCCCGCACCTTTGCCATCTCTGCACGGACAATCTGTGGCAAACATCAATTTTTTACCATGACGCGCCAGAAATCCCGCGGTAAAATCCTCATCCCGTGTCAGGCCACCCAGACCCGAACCCGCGGATAAATCGGCAAACATATTGGGATAGTCTGCCAATAGTCGATCTATTAAGCCGCCGGGTTTGACCGCGCCTGTGGGATACAGGGTTTCTTCGGGAGCGGGTACGTCGGTGCTGATATGCGCCCACCACGATTGGGCGTGGCCGATGAACTTAATATTGGGGAATTTTTTCAGGAGCACTTCGAGATACTCAATCCCCTGATTATATCCCCGCTCGCCTTCTTGAAAATGCCAGGTTACAGGCCAGTTCAACTCATTGCAGATTGCCAGTACTTTTTCCAATCGCGGATCGTCCAATCTCAGGTGCTGTTTTTGTTCGCCATAGCCCTTAAAGATGCCGCTGATAGCGCGTTTTTCCAGTTCGGGCACGGCGTCTTCTCGTGTGACATCTACATGGCAGAAGGGTATGATGGTATCCGGATAATCCCGATGCGCTTTTACGATGTCTTCGGTCATCCAGCCAAACTCGTCGTCGCCATCTTCAATGGGTAGCATGACGGCTTTTTCCGCGCCGATGGCTTCGATATGCGTGATGGTTTCTTCAACTGATCTGTCGTTGTGCGTCAGGTGTAAATGCGCGTCGATCATGTCAATACCTCCCGCAATTTTTCTGCGACTACGGCTTCTTCACCCGTTTGCATGGTCATCGGGTCGATCAAAATACCTCTGGAACTTCTCCGTACGACAATTGACGGCTCGCCTTCTTTCAATGCGTGGATTACGGCATCGCGCTGTTCGTCCGGCAAGTCTATGTATGCGCGGGGCGCGAATTCGGGCGCGGCATCCTGTCCTTCGGTCATCAGGTATGCGTTTGCGATATCTTTGACTGCATCTACGACAACGCGAGCTTGCCCATGCCAGCGCTGGCGGTCTTCGCGATCGCTTCGGCTCAAAAACAGATCTATAGCCGCGATCAAGCCCAGGATTTCTTCTTTTCCCACTTTCATGCCGCGTCCAATGGCCGAATGCGGACTCGCATTGATCCGCACGGCTTCTACGTAGTCCTCTTTGCCTATGACCAGACCGCTGTTTTGAGGTCCGCACAAACCCTTGCCGCCGCTGAATGTCACCAGGCTCGCGCCCATTTCGACGAATTCGGTTAAGTTTGAACGGGGAGGCAGTTGTGCAGCCGCATCTACCATGACGGGTACGCCTTTTTTTTGGGCACCAGCAATGATTTCTGCAAGCTGTTCTTTGCTCTGTTTACCCAAAAAATGTACCACAGCCGCTGTTTTTTCACCGATTCCGCCAATGAGGTCTTCGCTGGTTACCGCTTGTTTGCTGCCAACCCGCACGAGTTTGCCTCCGCAGACTTCAATGCCCTGATGGATGTACGTATGGCTATCGACCAGGCTGATTACAAATTCGTTCTTCCATCCCTTTGTATGCGGCAACTGGCGCGCTTTTGCTATGTCAGGTCCTGTCAAACACGCCGCAGCGGACAATTGTACACCGCTGGCTGCGCCGCACGAGATAAAGGCCGCGGGTACGCCAATGCGGTCTGCCAGATATTCGCCTGCTTTTACGAGCAGGTCGTTCAAATCGACAAATGATCCTCCTGCCGCGCACATCGCCTCCAGCACTTCATCTGACATTAAGCTACCGCCCAGTGTGGTAATGGTGCCACTCGCATTGATAAATGGTTTTACGCCGAGTGTTTCGTAGGTGATCATGCTAAGGTCCTTTCAATAAGGAAATGTCTCTGAGTCCTCTGTCTGTGATAATTCAGCAAAGAATCGTCCGGATCCTTCCACGGCTGAGTTTAAGACTGTTTCACCTTTTTGCGGCGAGGCTTTTCGCGCATCGCCGCCAGCGGATGCGGGCAAATACAAATGCCAGGGGCGCACAAAATCGATGTCAAATTCCCGTAGTGTTTTCAATTTGGGATATTGGGGAGGGTTGTTGGCAATCAGATCTTCGCGCACGAGTTCGGGGCGCAAGAACATGATTTGGGAGGTTTCTTCTTCGCCTGCGTGATCGCTGCGATTTTCCCATATAGCTTTTGCGTCTTCCGATGCGCAGGATCCCGTGCTGATCAAGCATGTGAAGAGGCCATCTTGTGCTGCCAAATCGCGCTGTACTGCGCGGATGGCGTCGGGGTTGCCGCCGTGACCATTGATGAATACAATGCGGTGTACATTTTCCGCGCGGCACATTGCCACGAGGTCTTTCAATAGATTCATGAATGTGGGGACTTGCATGCGGCACGCGAATGGGAAGACGCGGAAGTTGTTGTTTAAGCTCATCCGCTGTGTGGGCAAACACAGGACGCGCCCGCCCAGTTCATTGGCTTTGCGCGTGCCTCCGTAAGCGACGTATTCCACTTGAAAGCTGTCCGTTCCATAGGGCAATGCAGGTCCGTGCGGTTCGGTGGAGCCTATGGGGATGACCGCTACATTGGGCGTGAGTGCTCGCACGTCGTCAATGGTCATTTCTTCCAAGATGCCCGAGAAATTCTGGCGCATAATAAGCCTCGTCTATGTGTAATGCTGCGAATGGTGGGATGCTCATGATAAATCGGCATTTCTTCCTTGTCAAGGTATCGACAGGGAAGGGGGGGACTTGTGCGAGGACTTTTTGAACTGTATCTTCAAATCAGAACCTTCTCTTTACGCGACAAATAAAGGATATGACCATGCAAGGGACACCTCGCCTTAAACCATGGCGCGTCCGCCAACTCTACCAGTGCATCCGCCGCGGTATTTTCGACGAAGACAAACTCATGCACATTGGGTGGAGCCTCTACACACGCGGCGAAGCAGTCTTGATGTTTGGACAGGCCCTGCGGGGTCAAGTCCCCTGTCCACAGTGCGACCAAATCGTCTATCGGCGGAACTTCTATCGGGAACGACCTTCTGCTCAACCATCTGCATCGCAATTCTCATGTCCAATCTGTGGAGAAAAAATAACCTGGCATGATTGCAGAGACGCACTTCGCAACCACCCGCGTTGCTTTGATTGTCGCAAAATATTGGCATGGAATTATAGCACTAACACGCTCGCCTGTTCTTCGTGCAAACAGATCTGGACATGGCAGAAATATCGTCAATCCATCAAACACCGCGTGCGACTCCCTTGCCCGCATTGCAACAATACTTTACGCAAGCCACCATCTTCAAAATTGGGATCATCCAAAACAAAAAAGGTATCTTCTCATTGGGATCTCACATGCCCCAACTGCAAAAGGCAAGGCGAACACCAGTCCGCTATGTTTTGTTGCACATATTGTGGTTATGAAAAAAAATGGCGGGCTTTCACAAAACGGCAAAAACGCAAGGTCGAGCACTTAAACTGTGCGGGTTGTGGTCATGCCTTCACATGGCAATCGTGGAAAAAACAATACGACAGATATGCACACACGGGAAATCTCGCGCCCATTCGCCAATTTGTGAGCCAATGGCCCCGGTGCAAAACTCCCGGCGAACAACTCATCGCCATTGACCGCCTCATCCACGCCCTGCACGCCCGCGGATCTCTCGCGCCTGTTTTTATCCAGGGCAATCAACACAGCGTGGCACAATGGCTCGATGATCTGGCATTGAAATAAACGGCTAATGGTCAGTAGCCATTTACCCCGTCCCACCCAAAGACGAGAGGTGAGAGGGTAACAGCCCTAACCCCTCACTTAGCTTGACCAGCCCCATCTTCCGTGTTATGATAGACACCCGTTTTTTTCAGTCTATTCTCTATATTCCAGTAATCCTATGACTATTCGCGCGATCATCATTGGCCTTTGTCTATCTGTTTGGGTGAATTTTTGGCCTGCGTATAGCAGCCTGATCCTGCGTTCTTCTCGCGGGGATTTTGCCCATTTGTCTGTGGCTTTTCTCATTCCATTTTTGGCCTTGCTCGCTTTTAATCACGTTTTTTCGCGCAGATTCAGGGGTCTCTCATCCTTTGAACTCATCGCGATATGTAGCATCGGGATGGTGGCTGCCAATATGCAAGGCGAATGGCTTTCGGGTTATTTTCTCGGCGTTGTTACTGCGCCCATTTATTTTGCATCAACGCAAAATATGTGGGACGAAAGGCTGTGGCCGTATTTTTCCGAGTGGAATGTGCTGACAGACCGCGTTGCGGCTACGGGTTTCTACGAAGGGCTACCGCCCGGTGCCCCTTTTCCCTGGGATGCGTGGATTGCGCTTTTTCCCGGTTGGGTCCTATTTTTGGGTGCTGTATTTCTCGCCAATTTCTGTGTGGTCATTCTCCTCCGAAAACAGTGGATGGAGCACGAACGGCTTTCTTTTCCCATTGCCACGGCACTTCTCGAACTGACTGGTACAGGTGATTCAAAAGATGCGTTTGCCAACCTTGTCCGCTCGCGTTTTTTTCAGATTGGATTTGCTCTCATTTTTGGCGTTTTTTGCTGGAATGTCGCCTCATGGTTCATTACGGCTTTGCCCCGCCTGGATGTTATGAGGCAGGTCAATATCCCCATTGGTCGGGGTTTTCCTCCGTTGTGGTTTCTCTTTCAGCCGATGACTATTGCATTTGCCTATTTCACGAAATCAGATGTGTTGTATAGCATCTGGTTTTTTCACCTGCTCGCCATTCTTCAGGTTGGCATTTTCAATCGTTTTGGATTGGATTTTGGCGCTTCCGATATGTGGTGTTCTATGGCCCCGGCTATTGGGTGGCAGAGTTTTGGCGGTTTTATTATTCTCGTTTTGTGGGGGCTGTGGATGGCGCGCGCACATTTGCGCGATGTCTGGCACAAGGTGTGGTCTCGCAACGCGCAGATAGATGATGGAGGGGAACTTTTATCCTACCGCACGGCATTTATTATTTTGATCTTGTGTAGTGTGTACACGATCTCTTTTCTTGTGCAATCGGGTATGAATGCCCTTACCTTACTTACATTTTGGGGTGCTACGCTGATTCTCTATCTCGGTCTTGCACATATTATTGCCGAGAGTGGCCTGGTCTTTTTGCGCGGTCCCATTACTGCTCAGGCATTTACCTGGCACGTACTGGGTATTGCGGGTATGGGGGCGCCGAGTGCGGTTGCACTGGGGCTGACGTACACATTTTTTTGCGATGCCAAGACATTTGCGATTACAACGCTCGCTCATGTTCCACGTCTGGCTGCGGTTGTACCCGTCGAACGCCGCCGCGCTTTTGTTCCCGCGATTGCCACAGGTGCTTTGATCGGCGCGACTACTGTTATTGCGTTTACCCTTTATCAGGGTTATTACGGTATTGGCAGCTATAATTTTGGGGTGGTTAGTTTTAATGGGTCCGGTGACGGTGCCGTGGGTTCGTGGACTTATATCGCCAACCGCATACACGCCGGGACGATGAGTACGGACTGGAATCGCATGCGTTTTTTGGGTATTGGTGCCATTTTTACAGGTATCTTGCTCTATATTCGCTATCGCTTTCCCCATTTTCCAATTCATCCGATTGGGTTCACGATCTCATCGTCGGGCGTCTTGCGGAGTAGCTTTTTTTCTATTTTCTTTAGCTGGGCGATCAAATCGCTCGTGCTCAAATTCGGTGGCCTTGAACTCTATCGCAAAATCGCGCCTTTGTTTCTGGGGATGCTCGCCGGTCAAATTGCCGGTATTGCATTGGGCGTTGTTGTAGATGCGCTTTTTTTTCCGGGCAATGGCCACAAACTCAACAGGTGGTAAAAAGTGACTTTTGATCTCCTCATCCGCAATGCAACCGCCATTGACGGCACGGGCCGGACGCCTGGTTTTCGGGCAGATGTTGGCATTTGCAGGGATCGCATTGAAGCTATTGGCGATTTGTCTCAGGCAGAGGCTGATACGGATATTGATGCAATGGGACATATTGTCTGTCCCGGTTTTATCGATGTGCATGTCCATTCGGAGATCGCCCTTCTCACAGGTGTTCACCGCTATGCGGAAGTGCAGCAGGGCATTACCACTCAGCTTTTGACGCCCGATGGGTTTGGGTGGACGGGGCTGTCGCCCGAGCGCACGCGCGAATTGTGGACATATACGCGCTTTTCCGTTGGCGATGTCGATATACCTGTTGGCTGGCAAACGCCGGAGGATTATCTGTGTCTCTTTCCCAATAACAGCGCGGCAAATGTGTACCCGCAAGTTCCTCATTGCGCGGT
Source organism: uncultured Latescibacterota bacterium (assembly GCA_951812755.1). Taxonomy (GTDB): domain Bacteria; phylum Latescibacterota; class UBA2968; order UBA2968; family UBA2968; genus VXRD01. The sequence goes on along the minus strand of OX638329.1, from coordinate 5,173,322 downwards.
TCGCCTGTCTGCGTGTGGGTGGGATGCGCGACCGGCTACAGATGATGAGATTTTACAGATGGCCGATCTCACGCGCCAATGGATGGAGGCGGGGGCTGGCGCGCTCAATCTGGGTCTGGATTATCAGCCGAGTGCGAATGCGAATTTTCGGGAGCTTGTTGCGCTTTGCAAAGTCGCAGCGGAATACGGGGGTATTTACGCGGCTCATGTGCGCTATCACACGATTGGGCGCGTTGCCGCCTGGGAAGAGACCATCGCGCTTTCCCGCGCTGCAAATATCCCGGTTCATATCTCGCACGAGCGGGTCAATGACGAGAATGCCGATTTGCTGGAGAGAATCGAGCGTGAAGATATCGATCTGACATTTGAATCTTATCTCTATCCGGCCGGGATGACCCATTTGTACATGATGTTGCCCATGAAGTTTCAGGTCGGTAGCCCAGATGAGGTCAATGCACGTCTCGAAGACCCAGAGATTCGCGCCGAGTCCATCGCCGAACTTAAAACATGGCTCGGGCGCGGCGATCAAATCGTGGGTTATACTGGCTCGGGCAGGTACACGGGAGAACGCCTGTGCGATCTCGCGGCTCGGGCAAATACGTCTCTTGAAGATTTTGCCTACGATCTGATTTTTCAGGAGCGCGAAGATCATGCCGTTATTTTTCCCTGGCAGGTTGATCCCGAAGTAGCCGCGCAGACTGTGACGCGCACAGCTACACATCCGCGTATGATGATTGCCAGTGATGGCATTTTTAATATTCCGCATCCGCATCCGCGGGGTTTTGGGTGTTTTGCACGGGTGCTGGGTCATTTTGTGCGCGAGCGCGAGTTGCTGACCTTTGAGGAAGCGATCTACAAGATGAGCGGTTTTCCCGCACGGCGATTCAATATTCCCGATCGGGGCGAACTCGCTGTGGGCAAGGCTGCTGATCTCGTTGTTTTTGATCCCGATACGGTGGCTGCGAGATCTACTTTTGAAAATCCCACGTTGCCGCCAGTCGGTATTTCGCATGTTTTTGTCAATGGTCAAGCCGTCGTTGCCAATGGAGAACCCACAGGTGCGTTGCCCGGTCAGGTGTTGCGCCGAGCGTAATTTTGAACTATGCCTATTCAAGTGAAAATTTGCGATACTTCCGACGATGTAGCCCGCGCTGCCGCATTGGAAATTGCCGCGCTTATTTGCCAGAAGCCAGATGCTGTGCTCGGTTTGGCAACGGGTTCAACGCCAGTGAGGACTTATGAAGAACTCGTGCGGATGAATCGGGAGGGGCTGAGTTTTTCTCGCTTGACTACCTTTAATCTCGATGAGTATTGGGGGCTTGATGGTGAGCATCCGCAGAGTTATCGTTTTTTTATGAATCATACGTTTTTTAACGGTACCGATATCCAACCGTGGAATACGCATGTACCCAATGGCACGGCAGTGGATGCCGATCTCGAGTGCGAGGCTTTTGAGGCCAGGATACGGGCGTGTGGCGGTGTGGATCTGTGGTTGCTCGGCATTGGTCGCAATGGACATATTGCTTTTAACGAGCCGAGCAGTGCGCCCGATTCTCGTACCCGTCTGGTCGATTTGACCGAGAGTACGATTGCGGCGAATAGTCGTTTTTTCGAGCGTGTCGGAGATGTGCCCAAACATGCGCTCACTGCAGGGATTGCCACGATTTGTGAGGCGAAACGCATCCTCCTGCTGGCGACGGGTAAGGATAAGGCACGAGCGATTGCTCGCGCTGTTCAAGGTGTTCCACATTCGAGCTGTCCGGCGAGTTTTTTACAGACACATTCCGATTGTACGTTTATTTTAGATAGAGAGTCGGCGTCGGAGATTGGGGCGGTATAGGGATAGGGGCGGGTTTGAAACCCGCCCGTACAAAAAGGGATTTCCCTCTTACTACGCCGTTGCGTTGGAGCGGCATCCTTGCCGCGATTAGTCGGGAAAGGGATTTCCCTCTTACCATTCTTACAGAAAGGTTTGCTATGAAAAAGACCCTCGCCGTGCTTGAAGGCGATGGCATTGGGCCAGAGATTATGCGCGAAGGGATTAAAGCTCTTCGCACGATCGAAAAAAAGTTCGATCACGAGTTTGTGCTGGAATACGCGCCTTTTGGTGCGGCGTCATATTTTGACGAGGGCAGTCCGTTTCCCGATGAGACGAAAGCCCTGTGTGATCGGGCAGATGCGATTATCAAAGGTCCGGTGGGGCTTTCTATTGAGGAGACGAAGAAAATTCCACAGGAGTCGCGTCCAGAACTCGGTGCTATTCTGCCTTTGCGAAAGCGTTTTAATACGTATGCCAATTATCGCCCGGTCAGGCTGCCCAAGTCCCTCGCGTCATTTTCTCCCTTGCGCGATAGTGTCGTTGGAGAGGGTATTGATATTCTCATGATTCGGGAACTGGTGGGTGGTATTTATTTTGGCGAGAAAGAAGAAGGTACTGCCACGGGTATGAAATACGCGCGCGACGATTGTATTTATACCGAAGAACAGGTGCGCGCTATTGGAATGGTTGCGTTTGACGAGGCACGACGTCTCGGTGTCAAGATGACCCATGTTCACAAATCGAATGTGCTGGCGACGTCTCGGCTTTGGGATGCGATTATCGAAGATATGGCAAGAGAATACGACGATGTCGAGTACGTGTCGATTATCGTCGATAATGCGGCTTTTCAACTCGTCAGAGATCCCACGCAATTCAATGGGGTTATGCTTTTGGAAAATATGCAGGGCGATATTCTTACCGATCAGGCGGGGGGCTTGCTCGGTTCTCTCGGTTTGATGCCTTCGGCGTGTATGGGGCCAGAAAAGGGCTATGTGGAACCGGCGCACGGGTCGGCACCTGATATCGCGGGGCAAAATATCGCCAATCCCTATTCGATGATTGGCAGTATTGCATTTTTGCTGGATAAATGCCTGGGTCTCAAAGAGGAGTCCGACGCTTTGTGGAACGCTATGTTTGATATTCTCGAAAGAGGATATGCCACTTCTGAGCTTGCCTCGGAAATAACCGATCCGAAGAATGTTCTCTCGACCAGTGATTTTGGCGATATGGTCGTCGATATTCTGAGTCATTAAAGGAGATTTACCATGAGCAATATCATCGCTTTTATTGGCACTTATACCCGCACTGGCAGCAAAGGTATTTACATTCACCGATTCAATACCGAGACCGGCGAACTTATCCCGGCGAATAGCATTGAGAGTGAGAATCCGACATTTCTCGCCATTCATCCCAATGGGCGATTTCTCTATGCGGTCAATGAGATCAGTGAATACAATGGCGAGAGCGCGGGGGCAATTAGCGCGTATGCCATTGATGCGGAAGCCGCAGAACTTACATTTATCAATCGGCAATCGACAAGGGGTACGGGTCCCTGTCATTTGAATATCGATGCGACGGGTCGCTATGCTGTGGTGGCAAATTACGGTGGGGGTAGCACCTGTATGTTGCCCATTGGGGAAGACGGCGCGTTGGGTGAGGCGTCGGATTTTATTCAGCACGAGGGCAGTAGTGTCAATCCGCAACGGCAGCAAGGACCCCACGCCCATTCTGCGAATATTTCGCCGGATAACAAGCGCGTTTATGTTGCCGATCTCGGTTTGGACAAGGTGTTGATTTTTGAGCTCGATCTCGAAAACGGCAAACTCGTTGCTAATGACCCGCCATCTGTCTCTGTTGCACCCGGTGAGGGTCCGCGCCATTTTGCTTTTCATCCAGGGGGACAATACGCCTATTTGATCAATGAAATCGGGAATACTGTCAATGCCTATGCATATCATGCAGAGATCGGTGCGTTGACCGAGTTGCTATCTATCGCCACATTGCCCGGGGATTTTTCAGATACGAGTCATACGGCGGATATTCACGTTTCGTCCGATGGTTTGTTTGTGTATGGGTCAAATCGCGGGCACGATAGTGTCGCCATTTTTGCGGTTGACGAGTCCAGCGGTCATTTGACGCTGGTCGATATTCATTCCACTGGCGGACAAACGCCGCGCAATATTGCGCTTTCGCCCGATGGCAATTACTTGCTGGCAGAGAATCAAAGTAGCGATACGATTGTGTCTTTCGCCATTGACCGAGAGACCGGAAAATTGACAGAGACCGGGCATGTCGTGGAAGTGCCTATGCCCGTTTGCCTGAAATTTTTGGCGTAGAAGGAGGGGATTACAATGTCCGGTGATCGTCCAAATGTGCTTTTGATTATGACGGATCAGCAACCGGTATCGACCATCGGTTGTTATGGGAATTCGGTTGTTAAAACACCCGCGCAGGACCGCATGGCGCGCGAGGGCATGCGGTTTGACAATTTTTATATTGCGGCGTTTCCGTGTACGCCGTCTCGAGCGACGTATTTGACGGGCCGCTATACGCACAACCACGGGGTGGTGACCAATAATGTGGAACTGGACGATGCGTTGCCGTCAATAGGCAATACATTTCGCGATGCGGGCTATCAAACCGCGTGGGTTGGCAAGTGGCATTTGGGTGGAAATATGTATCGCGGGCTTTCAGGACGCGGTCCGTTTGACGATTGCTGGGTGCAAAAACGGGTAGATAATACACGCGATTTTGAGTTTGTACAGGTGGAAGGCGGCACAGGCGAGGATGAATCTCGCAGTGGATTTGATCACTGGGTTGGGGGCTGGAGGCATTTCAAAGCGTATTTGCAGACGACTGATTTGCCCGATGAGGTTAAAAATTTGCCTCGCGTGGGCAATCACCAGGCAGCGCCGAGTGCCCCAGACCGGGAGCACAGTGTGAGCTTGTTGGGAGAGGATCACCACATGGCGCACTTTTTTGCCGATGAGATGGTGTCGTTTCTCAATGCAAATCGGGATAATGCCTTTTGTGCAGTATTGTCTTTTTACGGACCGCATTTGCCCGTTTGTCCGCCCGAGCCATGGGATGTGATGTACGATTTGGACGATGTGCCCCTGCCCGATAATTACGATGCGCCATTGGAGGATAAGCCGCGTTTTCAATGGGATAATGCCCGTACTTATGTGCGCGATGTCTGGTCAAGAGATGAGGTACGGGACTATATTCGGCGTTATTGGGGATATGTGAGTTATATCGACGCACAAATTGAGCGGGTGCTCAACGCGCTGGATGCCAATGGGCAGGCGGATAATACGATTGTGATGTTTGTGTCGGATCACGGCGATATGGTGGGGCAGTTTGGTATGGTGTATAAGTTGACGTATTGTGGCTATGATACGTTGATGAAGGTGCCGTGTTTGGTGCGGTGGCCCGGGCGAATTGAAGCGGGGTCTGTGAACACTTCTTTGAATAGCAGTGTGGATGTGATGCCCACGCTGCTGGATCTGGCGGGTGTGGATATTCCAGAGGGGGTGGATGGTGAGAGTATAGGCGGTATTTTGCGGGGCGAGCGCGATGTTGCGCGGGAAGAGATTTTTACGGATTTGATGAATCGGGGCGTGATGCTCAGGCAGGGCGCGTGGAAGTTTGTGCTGAATTGGAAGCCTCTGAGCGATGATGTGCGCGATTTGGACGAGCTTTACAATCTGGCGGATGATCCCCATGAGGAACACAATCTGGCGTATCGAGATCGCGCACGCGCCGCATTGATGCGAGACCGTATTTTGAGCTGGTTAGAGGAGACGGGGCATCCGTATGTAAATACTATCCGGGAATTGGCATTTCGAGAGCCAGCCTGAGCGGAATCAAGAAATGAATTAACCTTAAGCATGAATCAGCCCGGTCGTCAAAGTTGTCATCGCGGCATGATGTTAGCCGCGATCCAGAAGATTTTGGTCGTCATCGCGTGGTGACGACCCTTTTTGGTGTTTGTATAATGAGCTAACACTGCAACAGGGAATCTTTTGGCAGAGTCGGGAAAAGGATTTCCCTCCTACGATACTGTAGGAGCGACATCCCTGCCGCGATTTACCAGGAATGCACCATGTGACCGTTGCCGGGGAAGTAGATGTGATCTACGAGTGTGGAGAGGCCAACGCCGAGGGTGTAGCCGATTAAGAGGCCGATGAAGAAGGGTTGCAAATTGCGGTAGAGCCGAATGCCGCCGATGCGCAATACGATGGATTTGAATGCCCAGACGAGAAAGACGGTGAAGGCGGTGACTCTGACGGGATAGACATATCCCACCGTAAATCCCACTGGATGGAGGGGCCACCACGCAAAGCGCAAGCGCATGAGGCCCAAAAACAGGGTGCCGAGCGCGCCAGCAGCCAGAAATTGCCATTCAACGCGCCCAAAAAAGGTCGGTTCCGATGCCCAGGAGACGACGCGGTCGAACATGCGCTGGCTGTATCCGCCGAATACAAAGACGTGGCGGATGTTGGCGGCGCCGGTTGCGCCGTAGCAGAGGTTGAGGGTATAGATAATTGAGACGGCAAAGCCGATGATAAAGGCGAGCATTAAGGCGGCGACCATGCGATTGCGCGGCCAGCGAAATACGTCGTGGATTTTGGCGGTGTGAGTTAAAGATGGGAGGATGTATTCGCGGTGGCTTTCCACGCTGTTGGCCGATAGTGCCATGCCGACGTGGTCGGGGGTTTGCACGTTTGTGCCGAGCGCGGCGGCGGCGAGTTCCTGGGTTCGCAGTGGGGTTTCGACATATACGAGGCCGGTTTCTGCGACGATTTTGGCCAGGCCGATGAAGTAGATCAAGAGCAGGCCGAGTTGTACTGCAATGCCCAACAGGGAGATGCCCAGCGCGTACATCCAGGCGCTGGCATAGATGAGTGAGATGATCAGGCCGATTACAGCTGTGCGGTAAGACAGGAGTTCGGTTTTGTCCTGGGCATCGGGTTGCCAGAGTGCGCGGATGACGGTTCCAATATGCTGCCGCGCCATGAAGAGGCCAAACAGGGCAAATGCGATGAAGCCACCGACTTGCTGTAGCAATAGCCCGCTGCCAAAGTCTCTGCCCACTGTGATGCCAAAGCGGTTTAATGCGCCGATTTCGATGAGCGAGAGCACGTGGAATAGCCAGATGGAGAGCAGGACTTCGAGGTTGGTGAGATATCCAAAGGCCGCCATGACAAAGTTGAATTTGATTTGTAGCGGTGGAAAGTCGTGCCCAAATGAGATGGCGGTGCTATGGGTGGGACCAATGGGTATGATTGGGAGATTGTGCCAGAAGAGGGGCAGGATATTCCAGGATAAGATGAATAGGCCGATGCCAAATCCCGTCCAGAATAATTTGTTTTTGAAAAATCCGATTTGTCCCGACGCTGTATCCTGAATCATCAGGACGGGCAATTGCGCGAGGGGAAAGGTGATGCGTTCGTGTTCGACCCATTGCTTGCGCAAGATGACGGTGATGCACAAACAGGCGATGAATAGCGCGAAGAAAAATGTGAACCACCAGAAGAGCGGCACAGCCCAGACGTGATAGGGGGTGGAGAGATGCGCTGGCAATCCCTCCCACAAATTGGTGATGTCGCCCGCGCGATTGCTGGGTACTGCCCAGGGCTGGATGTGTTCGTGGGTAAATTCCGCCCATCGGTTTTCCGGCGTGGCTTTGTAATAGGGGCTGGCGAGAACGGCGATCAGGCGTCCGGCGACGTTTTTGGTGGGAAAGACGCTGCCAATAAATCCCATGCAGAGGATGAGTCCCAATTCGTGTGGGCGAAGCATCCAGTTTTCCCGGATTTTTTTGAGCAGGGGATTGATCAAGAAGATGAGGAGGAATGGCAGCCACAATGACATGGGCATGTGGCCCAGAGATACGCGGGATGCGCGAAGGCGATAGGTGGTGTCGGTGGCAAAATAGCAGATGACTATGGTCAGGATCAGGCCAACGATAATGGCGCGGGTGGTGATGTGTGACGCGGGGTCAGGCTGTGGCGCGGGATTGGGTAGGCTCATGTGGGAATTAAGAATTAAAAATTAAAAATTAGGAATTAAGGAGCGATGTACAACGGGTTGCGTCATCCCGTGATGGTTTTACACGGGACCAGACCAGTTCACGGTGAAGTAACATCAGTTCATAATATGTTACGTTTGGAGGGGTGAAGCAAGAACCATTTGGGATCTCATGTTACGCGGCGTAAGGGCGTTGGGAGTAATCACCTGCTGCTCACCTCGAATCCGCGCAATCCTTTCATCCGTTTCATCCGCGATCTAATAAGGAGGACATTATGCCATTTCAAGTTTTTGACTATCGCAAGGATATTACGAATATGCTGGTGACGCCCCAGATTCGTTCGCGTTTTTTGAAGATGGAGGTGGGGCAGTTCAATCAGAGCCATACGCACGATTTGGGGCACGAGATTTTTCTGATTTTACAAGGGCAGGCAGAGTTTGATATCGAAGGGCACAAGGAGGTGTTGGGTCCCGGGCAGATGTGTATTGCACTGACGGATGAGGCGCATACGGTGCGCAATGTGGGCGATGATGAGGTGATTATGTATTTGTCGGTGACGCCGCATATTTTGCCTACGCATACATATTGGACGGCAGGGGGGGAGAAGGAGCCGCCTCGGTTTGCGAATTCTTTTTCTTTTGATCAGGCGCCGGATTTGAGCGTTGATGCAGGCGTAAGAGCAGATGAACATTTGCAATCTGTGGAAGATTTTGTCGCGCGTGTAGAGGAGACCGCAGAGACACAGCGCGCACAAGTTGAGGTTTTTAAGAAGGCATTCGCAGAGGGAGATTTGGAAGCCGCATTCAAAGCGCGAGATGCGATGTGGAGCGCGCTGTATCCGATGTTTAAGGCTGTTCACGATCTGGCTGGTGTGTGGAATGCCTTCGCGCATCGGACGGTGGATGAATGAAGAAAAACGGGGACTGGGGGTTGGTTTTAATCCTGATCATCCTTCCATCCTGACCATCCTGATTCTGACGGGGGTTGCCTCTTACCTCTTACGTCTTACCTTTAACCGCTTTTTCAGAAAGGACATAAATATGGGCAAATTTAGACTGGCTTGTCATTTGATTCAGTTTCGAGGAGAGCAGCACGAAAATCCCGAGAAGGTGTTGGCAGAGGTGGCCAAGGCCGGGTGGGATGGAGTGGAGGGGTTGAAGATTGACAGTGGCGATGATCTGGTCGATAAAGCCAATCTCGCGAGGAAGAATGGTTTGCATCTGGTCAATGTGGGGGGACCGAGCCCGCTCGATCGGGTTCGGTACAATATCGCGTTGGGCAATGATGCGGCAGAGGTGCCGTCGTGTCGTCGCGCGATGTGGGGGGGCGATGATCCGAGCGATGAAGATGTTGAGAATGCGGCTCGTTCTCTCGATGAGGTGCTGGCATATTGCACGGCGCACAATGTGAAGGGTTTTCACCACGCGCATATGCGGACGCTGATCGAGACGGTTGAGGATGCCGAGAGATTGATGACGGCTGCGCCCGATTTGTGGTTGCTCTACGATACGGGACACATGCTGGCGGCGGGTAGCGATCCGATGCAGGTTTTTGAACGCGATGTGTTGCGAGATCGGATTGGACATGTGCATTTGAAGGATGTGCATGCCAATGATCCCGCGACATGGAATCACCGCACGGGACAGTTTAATGAGGAAGCGCGATTCGCAGAACTCGGCGCGGGGAATATGGGGTTTGACGCACGGGCAGCGTTGGAGAAGTTGGAGGAAGTGGGCTACGATGGGTGGGTGTCTGTAGAGCTTGACCGCCCCTATCCGCCTAAACCTGCAGCAGAAGCGGCAAAGTCCAATCGCGATTATTTGCACAGCATAGGATATTGACACGCGTCTATACGACGTTGGACAATCCGCCATCGAGGTTAATCGCCGTGCCTGTAATGAAAGAAGCGCATTCCGAAGCGAGAAAGGCGACAAGAGCGCCAGCATCAGAGGGTTCACCTAAACGTCCCAGCGGATGCTCTTCAGCCTGCTCAATCCAATACTCCTCTAAAGTGCCGGGGGAACCTTCCGCTTTCCAGGCGCGTTCTCCCTGCGCGCTCTTGATAGAGGTCAAGCACACGGTGTTTACGAGGATATTATAAGGCAATAGTTCCTTAGATAGTGCTTTGGTCATTGCTATCCCCGCTGCGCGGCTCACGGAGGTTGGATAAGAAGCTGCGCCAGGCTGTTTGCCCCCGGGATGCGTGACGTTGATAATCCGCCCTCCGCCGACAAGTTTCATCTGAGGAATGACCAGACGCGCACAACGCACAGCTCCCATTAGTTTCAGATCTAAATCGGCATGCCAATCATCGTCGTCCAGATCGCCGAAGGCGCCCGCGGCAGACCGGCCGGCGTTGTTGACCAGGATGTCAATTTGTCCGAAATGCTGGACCGCTCTGTTGATGAAGCTCGTTAGTGTTTTCGGTTTGGTCACGTCAGCAGGGATAGCAAGGACATCACCACCAGTTGAGGCACGGAGTTCCTCCGCTGCCTGCTGCAAGATATCATCGCGTCGCGCGCAAATAGCGACTTTCGCTCCCTCTTTTAGGAATTGCGATGCGATTCCCCTGCCGATTCCCTCGCTGCCGCCCGTAATAACCGCGACTTTTCCTCTCAATCCAAGGTCCATATCAATTCTCCTTATTTAATTGCTTTTAAAGAAAGTACCCGCTTCTCTGGCGATGCGGAACCGTTCTTTGACCCTTTGTTCTTGTTCTGGGTTGGTGACGGGGTATTCGTCAAAGATGTGGCCCTGACCTTCCATGCGGGGGTCGCCGTGTTGTTTGAGGGTTGTGCGAAGTTTTTGCCAGAGCGCGTTTTTGATGGTCTGGTGGTCGGTGCTTTCGGCGAGGTTGGTGATGCAGTGGGGATCAGCCTGGATATCGTAGAGTTCTTCTTTGGGGCGTTTGCCCATGCAGAGTTGCCAGTAGGTCTCATTGCCCTGTTCTTTTTCTTCGACAACGCGCGTTTTGGTGGGTGAGTCGTCGATGTTGCGGTAATAGACTTCGGGGTTGCCGGCTGGCCAGCGGTCGGGTTCAAAATTTCGCAGGTAGAGGTGATGGTGATCGCGGATGCCGCGGATGGGATAGCCCACGGTGCCGGGGCGACAGATGTCGTGGCGTTCTTTGCCCGAGATGAGGGCGGTGCGCTCCGGGTCGATGATGCCCGATTTGTTGGATTTGAAGATGGGCATGAGGCTTTTGCCGGTGATTTGGGGATGGATGTCGATGCCCGCAGCTTCGAGGAAGGTGGGGGCAAAGTCAACGAAGTTGATGAGGTCGTCAACTATTCGGCCCGGTTCGATTACACCTTTCCACATGGCGGCCAATGGCATGTGATAGGCTATTTCGTAGAGTTGGCCTTTCATGCGCGGAAAGGGCATGCCATTGTCTGAGGTGACCATGATGAGGGTGTTGTCGAGTTCGCCGCGTTCTTCGAGGATGTCGAGGATTTGGCTCAGGTGTTTGTCGAACCATTCGATTTCAAAGGCGTAGTCGAGCATGTCGTTTTTGACGTCTTCGGTTGCTGGCCAGCAGGGGGGTACTTCGTCGATGTCAGAGAGGGATTTTCCTCCAAGGCGCACGCCAGAGCCGTATTCGTAGCCGCGGTGGGGTTCTTTGCCGCCATACCAGAAGCAAAAGGGTTGGTCGCTGGGTTTGGCATTGAGAAAAGCCGCGAAATTGGCTGCGTAGTCTATATTGGCAATGCTTTTTGTGGGGGGATTGAGTTTGAGGTCGCTGTGTTCGGGACCAACGAGTTTGCGCGGTGAGCCATCTGGATAAGTTCCCGGTTCGCCCGGTCCCCAGCCTTTGCCGGTGAATCCCGTGGCGTATTCGGCGTCTTTGATGAAAAGTTCGGGATAGGTGATGTAGTCCGATGGGAAAAAGCAGAGGTGGTTGCATGCTTCTTGAAGTTGCCAGGAATAGCGGCCGGTGAGGACAGCGGCTCTGGATGGGGCGCATTTGGCATTGGGTGTGAAGGCATTGTTAAAGAGAATGCCTTCGCGTGCGACGCGGTCAAAAGCCGGGGTGTTGACCCAGGGACAGCCATAAGCACTGGCGTGGGGCCAGGATTGATCGTCGGCAATGCAGAAGAGGATGTTTGGGTGTTGTGTCATTTGGATTTGTCCTGGAGATTTTTTGGTGGTTTTAGTGAATTTTGGTTGTATTATATACGACATTTAGGTGACTTGTGCAAATATCGGAATATGTGAAGGTAAAGTGAGATGAAATTTCGGACGCTGGGAAAGACGGGGTTGCAGGTCTCGGAGATCGGTTTTGGCGCGGCGCAGATTGGAAATCCATCGCTGCCGGAGTCGCAGGTTGAAGCGGTGCTGAACAAGGTACTCGATTTGGGTATCTCGTTTATCGATACGGCTGCGATGTATGGCGATAGCGAAGAGCGGATCGGGAAGTTTATCGCCCGTCGGCAGGATGAGTTTGTTCTGGCGACAAAGTGCGGCGATTATCAGGTGATCAATGGTGGCAAGCGCGAGATTGTGAAGGATTATTCGCCCGAGGGTATTTTGAGGACGATTGATACGAGTCGAGCAAAGCTGAAGATGGATGTGATCGATATTGTGCAATTTCACGGGTTGCCGGGAGGGGCGGATGATTGGAACGCGGCGTTTGATGCGTTGTTGGAGGCAAAGAACAGGGGATGGACGAAGTTTGTCGGTGTATCGGCTGATGGATCGGCTGCGGCGGAGGCTGCGAAGAGGTGGGAGTTGGATACGCAGGAGTTTACGTACAATGTGTTGTTCCAGGAGTCTGCTGAAAATTTGATGCCTACTTTGTGCGACCGGGGTATGGGGACAATTATTAAACGTCCGATTGCCAATGGGGTATATCTCAGGCCCGAGCGTCCAGAGGGTTCGTATATGGGTGATCCGTGGGATCGGGCACAGCAGATGCCGTTGCGAGAATTGGCGGGCGATATGCCGCTGATTGAATTTGCGTTGCGTTTTACGCTGTCTCACGAAGATGTGTGTACTGCTATTGTGGGATCGACCAATGTGGATCATCTCGCAGATAATGTGAAAATTTCAGATGGGAAAGTGTTATCCGAAGATGTGTTGGACAGGACAAAGAGCGTTTTTCAGTCGTTGTTTGGGTGATTAACCACTAACAAAGGAGTTTATTTTGAAACCCAACAGGATTAGAGAAAAGTTGGATGCGGGCGAACCCACTATTGGCACGCGCATTCATTCGAGTTGGCCGGCGATTGTCGAGGCGATTGGGCATACGGGACTTTACGATTATGTCGAGTACGTCGGCGAATACGGTACGTTTGATCTCTATGATCTCGACAATATGTGCCGTGCAGCCGAGTTGTACAATATGGGTATGATGTTCAAAATTGATCGCAGTCACCAGCACTATTTGTCGCAACGGGCGATCGGGTCTGGTTTTGGGAGTATTTTGTTTACGGATTGTCGTACGGAAGAAGATGCGAAGGAATGTGTGCGCGTTACGCTTCCAGATACGCCGGAAGATGGTGGTCTGTACAGTGTGTACACGCGGCGCAATACGTATATGGGATATGGCGGGGGGGCTGATTATGTGAAGGCTATGCGGGAGACGGTTGTTGTTTTGATGATTGAAAAGAAGGAGGCGGTGGAAAATATAGAGGCGATTCTATCGGTTCCTGGCGTGGATATGGTGCAATGGGGACCTTCGGATTATTCGATGAGTGTTGGCAAGGCGGGGCAGCGCGGTGATCCCGCAGTGGCAGATGCGAAGAATGAGGTGTTTAAGACTGCGCTGAGTATGGGTGTGCATCCCCGCGCAGAGATTATGTCGCCCGATGAGGCAAAGGAATATCTCGATATGGGTGTGCGGCATTTCAATATTGGGGTGGATATCTCAATTTTGCATTCGTGGTGGCGAAACAGCGGCGACGAACTGAGAAAAGCGATGGAGGGCGTGTGAGATAAAAAAGCTGTAATAGAAACAGCCGCCGAGGTGCAGGTCTCGGCGGCTGTTTTTTTAAGTGAGGAGTTCATGTATGGCTTCTGAGGGTCGGGCAATGACTGCGCGATCTCCGAGAATACACACGGGACGGTTCATGACTTCGGGATGTTCTATGAGCAAGTTGACGAGTGCATCGGGGGTATTGTAGTCATCTATGTTGCGCCCTAAGTCTTCAAAAGAACTGGGGTGAATCAGGTCTTTGGGTTCACCGGGCAGGAGTGCGAGAAATTTTCTCAAGTCCTGTTCGCTCAACGGTGTTTTTAAGTATTCAATGACGTCGAACTCGACGTTGTCAGCGCGCAATATATCCATTGCGCCATTGGATTTACTTCAGTTAGGGTTGTGGTAGATGGTGATTTTTGACATGTTAAATCTCCTTTTTGGGTGAAGAGTGTCTCAAAGGGAGTATAAATGTCAGAATTTTTGGGGTCAAGAGAAAGTTAAGGGCTGATACTGAGGCTGGAGGCAAAGATTATAAAAGAAATCGAATTTTCAAATGATACAGGCTATATTTCAGATGGCAGAAGCCCCAAATCCATAAATAACCCTAAATGTCCAATCTCGGAGGTCAAACATGCCTTTTGACGGAATTGACACATTGGGAGGCGCACGCATGATCGAACTTCTCGATGAAGCGGATCCCAGAGTGAGTGAAATCAGAACCGCCCAAGCCTTCGTCGACTTGATCAACCAATGCATTGCATCCATCGAGGATGAAGTAGGCCAGCAGGTGAATCGTGGCGCGCTGACTTTTCTGGCTATGCAGTGGCGGGATTCGATTGGAAGGCAGAACGAATGAACGCAACAAGCGCAAGGCAAGGCTAGTGCATTGTGGCAAAATAGGTTCCCATATTCTATTCAGATATTATATGCCGAGTATCCAACGACTAAGCCCTTCAAAACAAAAATGTCCTACGTCCATGTACACAGGGCATTTCGCTTTTTCAGTTCCCGTGAGGTGATACGGAATATCACACAATTTTTATGCCTTCTCTATCCAAACAAATTGGTCACCAGACCAACCACAGCACACGACGCTATGACCACAGCGACAAAGAACGACCACATCCATTTATGAACGGTGCCAAACTCCTGGCGCATTGTTAAAAACCCCGCATCCATACGGTCAGACAGCCCCTTGTTGTCTTGCCGCAACCCGTTGATTGCATCCAGCAATTCCCGCCGGGTATTGTCAGATTCTACTTGTGACCGCTCGAACCGCTTACCAAATTGATTGAACTCCCCTCGTAAATTAGCTTGTTCTTTGTCCAAGTCTTCTATACTCACGGCCATGACCACCTCCTATTTTTATATCTGCATGGAAAAAATTATATAACATTTTTCAAAGGTGAGCGTCTCACAGAAAGTATAAATGTCTGAGTTTTTGGAGTCAAGAGGTAAGTGGATGAGATCTCCATAAGAATACCACACAGAAAAATGCCCTGCGCCAACGGACACAGGGTGTTTTTATTTATTAGTTGTTTCATTTGAGAAGTGTGGTATCGTGTTAAAGGTGGTCATATAAAGCCATTACTAAATCTTTTAGGAGAAAAAATGGCCAGTCTTGACAAAAACGCCGACCGTAACCTCGAAAAACTCATTGATACCCTCTGTAAACTTCCCCCCGATGATTTGAAGGAAGTGAAGCGAAGGCTTGAAAAGCAACTCGAAGAATCCAATCATTCTCGGGAACCATTGGACGATCTGCATGAGGATGACTTGTGGGGATTGGATTTGAGCCGTGAGACTGCGGATGACGCGATCTCAATGGGGGAGGTGCTCAGAATCACCTCTAAGTTCAAAGGGTCTATAGCAAAGATCGTGAGTGAAGAAAGAGACGAGCTGTAATGGCGGTTTGTTTTTTGATACGAGTGCTCTTTGAACGGCCAGGTTCACCAGCTAACCTGGCCTTATTTTTTTCGCCTTTGGGATGGGTGGCTTTGGCAAAGTCTCTTATATCTAACCTCTTGTATCTCCGTGTCTTCGTGCCTTTGTGTGAGGCCCTCTCTCTTTTTACATCTTACCTAAATCCGCCAGCGTTTCCAGAGGTCATCGGGTATTTCGTCTCGGAATGTCTCCTGGTCTTTGTGAGGCAGGCGAGCGAAAAGACCATAGCGGATGTTGTTGCTGGTGTTTTGAGAGGTTTCGTGCAGGATGTTGCAGTGCCAGAAGATGACATCGCCTGCTTTTGCAGATAGTTCAACGGGTTGAATATCTTTGACCATGTCGAGATATTCGGGGTGGTCCTTAAAGCTGCAACTGAGGTGATCGGGATGTTTGCGAAGAAATTCCCATGATTTGATATGGCTACGCGGCCAGAAGACGGTGCCACCTCCGTGCGGTTCCACGTCGTAGATGTAGGTCGCCAATCCGAGGAGAAAAGCGGCTCCTCGCCGCTTGCCGAGATAACCGTCGATGTGCCCGCGCTCTGGCAAGCACCATTCGCTTTTGGGTTCGGGCAAAAGGAGGCGCAGGTTGCCGTCTTCTCCGCAAATTTGTCCATCGCCCCCCATGTGATCGATAATGGCTTTGACTTTGGGCTGGTTGACGAGTTGTGTTTCTTCTGGCGCAAAGCGAAAGCCTCTCAATATGGTGATGTCTTCGCGGTTTTGTTGGGGCGGTCCTGCAGCGTTTTGCTGGGCGGGGTCAGAGAGGTCGCCGAATTTTGCGCGAATTTGCGCGTGCCAATTGTCCAACATCGATGGATCGATTAGATTGGGTACGAGGACATATCCCAATGCTTTGAACTCGGCGATCTGTTCGGGCGTGAGGACCATATTACCCCCGTTCTTTGAGGTCGTAAATGGCGATCATATAGGGATGATCGCGGTCGAGATGGGTGAGAGTGTCGGGGTTTTCAACGCGACCAGCAGGGCGGATGTTTTCGCCTGTTATGCCCGCGGCATCGTCTCCGAGGTCTTTGCGACAGGCGTCAATTTGATCCTTGAGATCCCGCACAATGTCGGGGTGTTGATCACTTATGTCATTGGTTTCACCGATGTCGGCTTCGAGGTCGTAGAGTTCCTGGATTTCCTGATCGTCTTTGCGGATGTGGAGTTTCCATTTGCCGCTCCGCACGGCTTCGATACTGTTGCGTTTGTAGTAAAAGAAGGATTCGTGTTGCGATGTTGCGCCTTCTTCTGCGAACATGAACGGGCGGATGTCTTTGCCGTCTATGATGCGGTCGGTGGGCACTTCTGCACCGCCGAGGGCTGCAAGTGTGGGGTAAAAGTCCATGGATAGCGTCAGTTCGCTGCACACTTTGCCCGCGGGTATTTTGCCGGGCCAGCGCATGAGGCACGGTACGCGCTGGCCGCCTTCCCAGGTGGTGCCTTTGGTGGCGCGCAAAGGGCTGTTGCTGCCGCCTTCGTCGCGGGCGCGAGATCCGTTGTCGCTGGTGAAGATGACGAGGGTATCGTCGTCGAGTCCCAGAGATTTGAGTTCGTCGAAAATGACGGCGGCCGCCCAGTCTATGCAGGCGACGGCTGCGCCATATACGCCGTTTTCGGATTCGCGGACAAAGGCTTCGGGAGGATAGTGGGGCAGGTGAACGTGCATGTGGGCGAGGTAGAGGAAGAAGGGCTGATCTTTGTTGTCGCGCATGAAGCGGACGCATTCTTCGACGTAGCGTTCGGTGATGCCGCGCTGGTCGGGTTGTGCTTGGATGACTTCCTCGTCGCGCAATAAGGGCAGAGGTGGATTTTTGTCGTCTTCTTTTTGTATCCCCATGTCGTTGCTATAGGGAATACCGTAATAGCTGTCGAATCCATGACGAGTGGGCAGAAATTCTCGCTGGTCTCCACAGTGCCATTTGCCGACTATTTTGGTGGCGTAGCCTTTGTTTTTGAGGAGTTTGGCGATGGTGATTTCGCTGGGGTTCAAGCCCACGCCCTGGCCGGGGAAGAGCACCCAGCGCCCGTCAAAAGAGCCAAAGCCAATGCGCGGGGGATAACAGCCCGTGAGCATGGCCCCTCGAGAGGGCGAACACACGGGAGATGCCATGTAGAAGTCGGTGAATTTTATGCCTTCTGCAGCCATTTTGTCGAGTGCTGGCGTTTTGTTGATTTTAGAGCCGTAACTGCCGAGGTCACCATAGCCGAGGTCGTCACAGTTGATCAAGATGATGTTGGGTTGCATGCGTCTCCTTTCGCGATATTCAAAGAATTGGGCGGCGTAAATGGTATTTTTATACTATACTTCGTTATATCGTTTGATGCAAGTTTTGAAGAGAGGTGGTGCATGACAGACGAACAACTAAAACTAAAAGTGATTTGTACCGAATTGCCCGGTACGCGCTTTGAAGATCCACATAGTCACAAACCTAAAATTAAAGAACCTGTTTACCTCGGCATACAGTGTGGCAAAGAGGTTATTGAGCAGGTTCCCGCAGATCGCCGCGAGGTGGTATTTTATCCCGAGTTCAGGGTTGGTGAGAAACCCGATGGTTCGCCCAATTTTCTGGGTCCTTATGCACAGGGCAGGCCCTCGGATCGCTTTTTTTATTTATCCTGGGGCGTGGTGAGAGGTTCGGGTGATTTTGAGATGTTTCGGCGGCTCAAAATTCGTCTGGGACATCTCGATTGGGCACAGGTTAATCGGGCACTTGAGTCAGGTGATCCAATTGTTGTGAAGCTAAAGTTGACGGATGATCGCGGAGGTCCACTTTGCGCTACGCCGCGCGATTCTCATATTACGTGGCAAAAGGAGACATAAATGGCTGTTGAACCCAGAGAGTTGAAATTTATTGCGACTGAGGAAAAGGGTGAGGTGTCGGCTTTGTACGCGCGATCGCGCGGGGCAAAGGCATTATTGGTGTTGGGGCACGGGTCGGGGACGAATATGCGGCATCGTTTTATGGAGGAATTGAGCGATGCGTTGAACGATGTGGGGATTGCGACTTTGCGCTTTAATTATCCCTATTCCGAGAGGGGCGGTGGTGGTATGGATGGCGAGAAGGTGCGGTTGGCAACTGTGCGTGCGGCTATGGGGATGGGGATGAAGCAGGCGCGCGGGTTGCCAGTTTTTGCTGGCGGGCATTCGATGAGTGGGCGGATGGTATCGATGGCTTGTGCCGAAGAACCTGTTGACGGGCTGGGGGGTATTGTGTTTTTCGCTTTTCCACTGTATTCGAGTAAGCCAAATACAGAGCGCGCCGAGCATTTGAGGGATGTACGCGTGCCGATGCTGTTTTTATCGGGGCAGCGGGATAGGATGGCGAATTTAGAACTGTTGCAACCGGTGGTGGATAATCTGAAGAATGCGACGCTTCACGTGGTGGATACCGCGGATCACGGTTTTAAGATTTTGAAGCGGCGAAATACAGATGAACCCGTGATGGAAGAGTTGGCACGGGTCGCGGGTGGATGGATGTTGGAGTAGAGGTGTTGAGATCAATGCCGGAGGGGTGGATGTGTCTGCCTTTGGGTGGGATATCAGCGGTATTTATTACTGAGGCGTTGTGTATTGCGAGCTTGACACGTTCCTGTATTTTTATGATCATGGCTTTACGATAAAATGTCCACTTCATTTTAGAAAGGAAACAAAATGGCAGCAGAAAAGCACACGCCAGTGGGGTATGACGATACGCCGATGTTGCCCAATCAACCGTGGCGCGTTCACGATAAGAATCGTCCAGCACCGCGCGTGGTGACGCCGGGTGCAGGTGCAGGTGATGCGCCATCGGATGCCGTGGTGCTGTTTGATGGTACAGATTTGTCCAGTTGGCAGAGTCTCGATGGTGGGGACCCGACATGGACAGTGGAGAATGGGTATGTAGAGGTGAATCCCAGAACGGGAAATATCCGGACGAAAGATGAGTTTGGGAGCGCGCAGTTGCACATAGAGTTTGCTTGTCCGTCAGAAGTGCGTGGCAGCAGTCAGGGGCGGGGAAATAGCGGTGTGTTTTTGATCGGAAAATACGAGGTGCAGGTGCTGGATGGATATGACAATCCGACGTATTCCGATGGTACGACGGGCGCGATTTACAGTCAGTTTTCACCGCTGGTGAATGCGACGCGTCCACCGGGTCAGTGGCAGGCTTATGATATTGTTTTTGAAACACCGGAATACGATGGCGATTCACTGGTGAAGCCCGCGTATTTGACGGTGTTTTTGAACGGTGTTGTGCTGCACAACCGCAAAGAGGCTATGGGACCGACCGGGCACAGAAATGTGTCGAATTATGACACGCCACACGGGCCTACCGGGCCGTTGATGCTGCAAGATCACGGCGATCCCGTGCGCTATCGGAATATTTGGGTCCGTCCATTGACTGATTATGATGAGGGTTAGAGAGGACCTATTATTGAGGTCATAATTGAAAAGAGCCGGTCCGGAAATGGATCGGCTCTTTTTTTAATACTGCGGTGTAAGCGGATGAATGTGATCGAGATCATCGATATATTGTTGTTCAGATCCCCACAGGTCTCTTGCCTGCTGTGCCCTCAACCAAAATTCTGGGGAATTGCCAAATAGACGGGATAATCGAAGGGCCATGAGAGGTGTGACAGCGCGTTTTTCTTTTAATAGGTCATGAACTGTTTGACGCGAAACACCCAGAGCAGAAGCGAGTGAGGTCGGGGTCAAATGATAATCAGGCATGAAATCTTCTCGGAGCATCTCGCCGGGATGTGTTGGCAGGATCTCGCGTTTGTGGATGTTCGGTATGGACATAATTTTTAATGTAATGCGTCACATGACAGTTGTCAAACTTCATAACTGATGTTACGCCCCTGCATAATATCATGGGCCTGTCATTTTGAGCGGAGCGCAGCGGAGTCGAAGGAGCGGGGTACAACTGGCCGCTTCTCAGGCCAGTTCATCTACTACCAACGCAGGTGGAAGGGATGCTTCGGCTCCGTTTCACTCCGCTCAGCATGACAAAACCACAGATCTGCGTAACATCAGTTAATAAAAAACATTACGTTCTTTTCAGTTGACATCATATGGATTCCCCCGTTTTTTAACGATGAGAATTGAGAGGTATTTGGCTTTTTTGGTGACTGAGAGCGGACCAATTTTTCAAAGCCGGGAATTAGATGACAGGCAAAAAGTTATACGCAACCAAATGCGGGACAGTTCAAAGCCTATTTGTTTTTGTTTTCTGTTTCGGTTTTGTCTTGTCTATCACGCTTCCCGCTTTTGCAAAACAGAGGCCCCAGGTCGCACTGGTACTCAGTGGGGGAGGCGCGCGTGGAGGGGTACATATCGGCGTGTTGCGCGTGCTCGAGCGCGAAGGCATACCCATTGATCTGATCGTGGGCGTGAGTTATGGCGCTCTGGTGGGAGGATTGTACGCTGCTGGATATTCTGTTGACGATCTCGAACGCATTGTTGTAGAAACAGACTGGTGGGAAATGACCCGCAATAGCCCTGACCGCCGTCTGTTGAATTTGCATCGCAAACCAATAGTTGATCGTCAGATGCTTGCATTGCGCCTCGATAATTTGGATCTAAAATTGCCTTATGGGATTTTTGCCGGAAAAAAAATCCAGCATTTTCTCTATCAATTGACCATTGGCGCAACTTATCGGGCGCGAAACGATTTTGATCGGCTTCCAACGCCTTTTCGCGCAATTGCAACAGATATTGTAGCTGGCGAACAGGTCGTGCTTAAAAATGGCTCGCTCGGCACGGCAATCAGAGCGAGTATTTCTATCCCAGGGATATTTGTGCCAGTGAGTACAGAACAAACCCTTCTCGTAGATGGCGGCATTGTCAATAATCTGCCTGTAGATGTCGCATTAGACGCTGGTGCTGATTTTGTTATTGCCGTGGATTGTGCCACGCCACTGCGCAGTCAAAAGCACGAATTTGAAGATTTTATCGACGTCATAGATCAGGCTGTTAGTTTTCGAATTGAAGAAAAAAAAATGGCACATCGAAAACTTGCCCATGTGTTGATAGTGCCCGATTTAAAAGGATTTGATAGCGGCGATTTTAATCGCTCACATACAGTGATCCCGATTGGTGAAGAAGAAACCAAAAAACATCTGGATGCGATCCGGAAGGCTCTGCAAAAGTTCGGCATTTCAAAGCGTGTTGAAAACTCAAGACCGTCGATGTTGCCAGATGATTTTGATTTTAGAACCTGGGCGGATATACCATCGGATATTGTAATTGATCGGGTGCGGATTGAGGGGTTAGAGCGCTACACAAGAGGCATTTCCATTGCAGAGTTGGAAAAATTCATTAATAAGCCGACATCGTTCCGGGAACTGGAATACGAATCTGGCCGGTTGTATGCGACCGGATTATTTCAAACAGTGGATTATCAGGTTATCTACCATGAAGACTATACCGAATTGGTTTTTCAGGTAATAGAAAATCCCCCAAGTGAGTTGAAAATGGGACTTCGTTACGACAACGATTTTGGGGTTTCGGCACTGGCTGAGCTTGCACATCAAAATGTTTATGGCCGCGTAGTAGAGTTTTATTTGCGCGGCCTATTGGGCACTACTATGAAGTTTGCTGAAATGAATTTAATTTTTCGCTCATTTAAGGGCCTGAGTTTTCTCGGGGAGATTCAAGGCTGGAATCAAGAACGGGTGGCTTATTTTGAGGAGCAAGCCCAGGGCACGTATAATGAGAGGCGTCTTCGCGCGCGATTGGGCATGCAAGTTTTGTTCCACAGTTGGGGAGGTTTCAACGTGGGGTATCAAGTTGAACATATGTTCATTCGCGATGCGATCCAGGTCCTGGAATCTGAATATCTCCCCGCCTTCTGGTTATCTGCAGGTATTGATACACGAGACGATGTGTTTGTGCCAAGACAAGGCGTCTATTTTCAAACCCGGGGAAAATGGGTTCATCGAGCATTTTCACATAAGCAGGTGCAAACACAACTCGCGTACTTCGTCAGTCCCCATCCGCAATTGAGTGTGGGCCTCTGGTCTCACGGAGGCTATGTGACACAGTCTGCACCGTTTGAAGAAAATTTCACATTAGGTGGTGCGGGACACTTGAGTAACGCAGCATTGCGCGTTGTCGGTCTTCGGCGGGATGAACTGTCAGCTTTCAGGTTTGTATCGGCGGGCATTTCTATTTGGAGCCACCTGATATTTTGGGAATCCATACCGCGCAGTGCTGTTGGAATTTTCTATCAGGGCGGTCTGTACAAGCCTCCCAATACGGATCAGCCATATACCCGTATCCACGGTTTTGGTATTGGTGGTCATATCAACACAAAGATTTTTGGCCCCATTCGCATTGATATTGTGAGTACAGAAAAAAAAGATATCCGGATTTATACCTCAGTCGGATTTGCGTTTTGATGCGTTAGAAACATTTTTTCAGGAGCGATAAATATTATGGGTGAATTGCTTCGCGTTGAACATCTTCGGGCTGAGTCTGGACAGCGCACGGATGGCTATTTGAAGGTGGCTGAGATGCAGGATGGGTCGCCTGCGCGCGTTCCAGTATCCCTGGTCAATGGTGCTGAGGAAGGACCGACGATTTATTTACAGGCGATTAGTGATGGAGATGAATTAAATGGCATCAGCGTGATTCGACAGGTGTTGAAGCGGCTGGATCCGACTGTGATGAACGGGCGGGTTATTGCGGTGTTGATTGTCAATTTCCACGCGTTTCACGCGCATCAGGCATTTAGTCCGGTTGATGAAAAAAAGATGAACCGGTGTTTTCCCGGGCGGAAAGATGGTACGTCGAGCGAACGCATTGCCTATCGGTTATTTCACAATGCGGTGTTGCAGTCCGATTATTGTGTTGATTTGCACCAGGGAGGGCGCCGTCCGATGATTGACGAGGTGCGCGTGCGGGTGGATCGGCGCAAGCGCATTCATCGCGCGTGTATGGAGATGGCTCAGGTGTTTGGTATTGGCTATATTCTCGACCAGCGCGGTCCCGAAGGTCAACTCGCGCGTTCTGCTCCCGATGAGGGGATCCCGACGATTGATCCCGAACTGGGGGGATGCCTCGGCTGGGATAGGGAGAGTATTCAAAAGGGTATTACAGGTGTCGAGAATGTGTTGAAGTATTACGGGGTTATACCGGGCGAGCCGTTTATACCCAAGAAGCAAGTGGTGGTGGATGGGTTTTTGACGGTGTTGGCCAATCGGGGTGGCTTTATAGAGTTTCACGCGCAGCACTACGATCATTTGCAAAAGGGCGATCCCGTTGCAGATATTACCGATCCGTTTGGCAATGTGCTCGAGACATTGCGCGCGCCAGAGGAATCGATTTTTTGGTCGGAAAATTTGTTGCCAATGGTATCAAGTGGCGAGATGGTGGCGACGCTGGGGAAGAATATTCGGTATATATAAAAGCAATCGGACGGTTTCTCCGATTGTTCCAGTGACATCAAGGTACATTGGTTCTCTGATTTATTAAGACTGTCTCATGAGCATTTTATATCAACTTCAAGACATTGAGTTTCAGTGGGATGAGAACAAAGCCCAGAGCAACTTGTTGAAGCATGGCATCGCTTTTGAAGAAGCAGCCGAAGTCTTCTTCGATCCTTTCCATCAAACAGGCGATGCTTCTACCGATGACGAACAACGGGATTTCATTGTTGGTTACTCGCTTCTGCAACGCATTTTGCTGGTCGTTTATGTGGAGCGAGAACAACGGACGCGCATCATATCTGCGCGTCGCGCAACACGCCATGAAAGGAAATTATATGAAGAAGCCTGAAGCGACAAAAAAAGAAAAATTCGATCTTACGTTCCGTCCGCGTGCGACGGAAAAGGTATCCATAGGGATGCCAACGGACGCGCTTAATTCCCTCAAGCAGGTCGCTGCCAACCGAGACATGTCAGTCCAGGCATTGCTCAAGTTCTATATTGGGCAAGGGTTGCGACAAGATATAGCCAGCCTTTTTGGTGCTCGGGTACTGCAAACGACAGAGACCGTTCTGGCAAGGCATATCTCGTCCGAAGAGGAGATCAACTCAATTATCCGAGAGATTCGTACGGAAACGGAACTCGGTCTGTAGAAGTTGTCTTAAGAAGCCTTTAAAACCTTCAAGAGATGACTCGCTGTGCTCGTGATAAAGGTTGGCTTCATCATGCCTGCGGTGTGCGGTGTGTGCTTGTGTGTCTGGAATCTGCCGAGGTCCGCCCAAGGGGTATCGTTAAATTCGTGCCTCGCCGTAGAGGGTCAATGCGTTCACGGAGGAATGGTTTGCAGAGCATTAAGGAACGCAATGCCATCAAAACTTAAATTTTAACCGAAATTTTGCCGTGCCATTTTCATCGATATCCGCCTCTACTTCAGCCCAATCTACCCGACTGAGATGGGCATCCACATAAGCATCCCCCACGCTGTAGAGCACTATCCCAATGGTCGAAAAGAGATAGAGGTTCCGCTCCTGAGTTCCTTGATCTTTGATCTGTTTGCGACGCACTACCCATGCGATAGCCGAAGCTACCTCTGCGGTCGCGATTACACTGCCTTTTACGCGCTTGCCATTGTAAAATTGTCCCCAGCCCGGTAGGGCGATAGACCGCAATACCGCACCGCGCACGCGGTGGTCCGATGAGAGCGAATCGGGCTGAGATTCCGCACTCCATGAAGGTGAACTCGCGAAGAAAAGCGCGAAGATGAATAATAGCCCTTTGCCCATTATTTTCTTTCATCGGTGAGACGTGAGCGGACCTCACACAAAGACACAAAGACACAAGAGGTGAGACGTACCCTCAACCAGCCCCTCGCTTTATTCTACCCGCTCAACATACACGTAATACGCTCCCAGCGAAATACCATTCCCATCGGTGAGTTCGGTTTCGAGGCTCGTTTCCCCAGCCTGGAGGGGGCAGGTGAAGGCGATGCCTTTGTCTTCTGGGCCGATGGATTGCGCTTGTTCTTGCCCTGCGACTTTGATGCGGGCGGTGCTGACGGGAATTGCGTTGCCACCGTAATAAGGCGTGAGTTTGCCGGGGATGCCTTCGGTGATGGCGCGGTCTTCTTCTCGGGGCCATCGGCGCAGTTCAAAGGTGTAATCACCCGCTTCGGCTACGTCGATTGCCCAGCGACCATTGCATTCCATCCCGCGGCGGATCGCACCCTGATTCCAGGCGGACGCGCTGTTTTCGTTGTGCCAGTCGTGCGTTGTGATCACAGAGACGGGTTCGCTTTCAGAGCCGACGATGATGGGTACGTCTTCGCCAAAGCGTTCGGAGACGAGTGCCCACCAGTCTTCGTAGTGTTGGCGCAGTTCGGCGACGACTTCGGGATGTTGCTCGGCGACATTGTGGCGTTGTTCGGGATCGGTGTCCATGTCGTAGAGTTCTTCGCCGTTGATGAGTCGCCAGCGCTGTGTCATGGTCGCGCATTTGCGCCATTTGATGGGATTTTCCACGCGCTGTGAGTCCGTGACGATTGTGCGGTCATTCCAGTTGTTGGTGCCTTCGAGAAGGGGTTTGACGCTGGTGCCGTTGATGCGTTCGAGGGCGTCATCGGAGATGGGAACATCGCAGAGGTCGCAGAGGGTGGGCAAGAAGTCGATGTTGGCAATGAGGGTGTCGATGTCCCGTCCGCTGGTGTATCCCCCCGCAGGCCAGTGAAAGAAGAAGGGGACGCGATGTCCGCCTTCGTATTCCGAGCCTTTTTTGCCGCGCATGCCAGCGTTGAAACCATCTGTGACATAACCATTGCCGTCGAGGTTGCAGCCATTGGCCGTGCCATTGTCGGTCATGAAGATGAAGATGGTGTTTTCTTCCAATCCCTTTTCGCGGAGGAAGTCGCGCATGAGGCCGACGTTTTCGTCGATGTTGGTGATCATGCCGTAAAAGCGGTCGCGCTGGCCGGGCAAGCCGTCGCCGTTGTAGAGTTCGCGGTAGTGATCGGCTATGTTGAAGGGACCGTGTGGTGCGTTGGTGGGGATGTAGCAGAAGAAGGGCGTGTCGTCACAGTCTTCGATAAATTTTTTGGCTTCGTCAAACCAGATGTCCGTACAGTAGCCTCTGAATTTTTCGGGTGTGCCATTGCGAAAGTACGTGTCGTTGAAATAGGTATTGCCCCAGTAGTCAGGGGTCTGGTGTACGCCGCCGCCACCGTGGTAAACTACCGTGTCAAAGCCCCGATTGTGTGGGTGAAATGGATAGTTGTCGCCGAGATGCCATTTGCCAAACATGCCGGTGCGATATCCCGCTGCTTTGAAGAAGTCGGCGATGGTGGTTTCGTCCTGGCGCAATAGCGAGCGTCCCGCAATGGTATGCCATACGCCTGTGCAGTTGCAATAGCGTCCCGTCATAATGCCCGCTCGGGTGGGCGCGCAGGTGGGACCGACGTGGTAATTGGTAAATCGCACACTTTCGGTGTAGAGCTTGTCGAGGTTGGGCGTCTGGATGATGTTGTTGCCGTGACAATTTAAGTCGCCATAGCCCTGATCATCGGTAATTACAAAGACTACGTTGGGAGAAGGCATAGGTATAAAAACTCCTTTTAAGATAGAAGTGGGGCTACGTATTCAGGTGAATATCTCAAGCAGCGATAGATGACAGGGCGCCCGTTTTCGTGGCGATAGGGGTTGACGAATTCCCAGACGATTTCTCCATCTGGCGTGACTTCAAAAAGCCGGGTCTTGCCGCCTTCGCATATCAGAGTATTGCCATTGGGCAGGCGCTGGGCACCGGAAATGGCTGCGCTGAAGAACGCTTCTTTGGGGTCTGCGACGTATTCCCATTCGATGGTTTCGGTGAGGGGATTGAGTTCAATTACGCGAGAATATCCGCGCAGGGTGCCGTTGTCGAAGATCAGTACATTGCCGTTTGCGAGCATGTGGGGTTTGTGCTGTCCGTCGATGATGCCAGGCCCCCATGCCCAGACAATTTCGCCGGTGTCATAGTCAATTACACCGATGACGTCGTTGCTGCGGTAGGAAAAAAAGATGTTGCCGGGTTTGAGGCGTGCGTCACCATCGTTTTTATTGGGCGGAATGAGCTGGAGTGTGTTGTTGTGCGCCCAGTCAAATGCAAAGCGTCCAGTGGCGCGGTCCAGAACGTGTTGCCATGCTTCGGGGGATAGACAGGCTTCGAGATCGTCCAAATGCTCTTCGCCTTTCCATTCCCAGACCAGTTCTTTGTCTCGCGTAATCTCAATCATATACGGGTGGCGCTTGAGTTCAGGTCCCAGTGGCGGGCACATGGTTTCGTTGAGTGTGTGGATGAGCAGATTGCCGTTGTCGCGCACTTGATAGTCGTGATCGGTGCGGCAGCGCACGCGCCAGACGAGTGTGCTGTCGGGATCGTATTCAAAAATGCCGACATTGTTGCACTGCGTGACGCCCGAGCGGTCGTGGGTGGGTACCAGAAGATGGCCGTTGGGCAGCAATCGACAGTGGGACTGGACGGTGTGTTGCTTGAGGTGCCATGTGTGGGCTGGATCTCCGTTCATGTCGATGAGGTAAACCACGGCTTCTTTGCCGACTTCCCAGTTTGGTTCCGCGAAGGTTTCTGAAAAGAGGGTGTATCCCTCATAAGCTTTGTCGGGTTTGTGTTGTGTGATACCTGACATTTTAAGAGGTCTCCTTCACCAATCCCCATTCCGCGCGGTAATCCTCAATGGACTTGCGTTCGGATAGATCTGCTTTGGGTATTACGTCGGGATCTTCGCCCATGTGTCGCTGGTCAGTGGCTTCTGTGGCGAGTTGATAGCGCGTGTCGCTGCTGATGCGAAAGCGGTTGGTGGTGTTTTCGAGCGAGGCGTGCATGAAATACATGCCAAAAATGACGACATCACCGGCTTGAAATGGCGTGGCGGCCCATTCGATGTCGAGGGTTTCTATGACATCGTAGGGGTCGTTGGAGAACGCGCCCTGGATCAAGTCGTCGTGTGCATCCGATGCGCCGTAGGTATTGCGGAGATGTTCGAGTTTGTGCGATCCCATGCAGAGGGCGAGTGGTCCCATGTCGAGCGTGATATCGCCCAGAGCTGTCCACATGGTATAGAGATTTTTGGTGCCTGCGCCCATATATACAATGTCGCAGTGCATCCCCGCATTGCCTCCCGTTCTGATGGCGCGTAGCCATTTGTGATCGAGCGAGAGCGCGGGACCGCCCAAAAAGCGACCGAAAAAGTCCATTGTGTTTTTGCCATCTACAATATTGAGAAAGCCGGGCCATGTTTTGACCAGGCTGTCTTTGAAGCGCGTGGAGCGATTTTTATCGCCGATGATGGCATCTTCAAGTGTGGATCCCGCGGCGAGCAGGCCCTGATTTTCCATGTGATCGACAACTTCTTTTCGCGCTTTCATGATGTCTTCGCGGTTGTGGAAGTTGCGAATGATGAGATACCCGTCTTCTTCCATTCGTTGTCTCAATGCTTCCGTGTCTGTGAGGATGTCGTTGGATTCCCGCGGCGAGAAGATCGTTTCCCCAAATACGAGTTCTTTTCCGCTCATTCTGACTTTTGTGCCGTCGGGTATTTGAAAAGTAGGCATGATGTGCTCCTTTATTGAAGTAAGAAGTGTGAAGTAAGAAGTGTGAAGTCCATCCCATCCCGCCCCAGTAGTGTACAACTGGCCGAATTTCAGGCCAGTTCACGCTGGTGCTTTATCATCCTTCACCCTTCTTAGCAGTCAGCTCGTCTCGCTCCCAACCCTTAATTCTTAATTCCTAATTCCTAATTCTTAATTCGTCCTATACATCCGTTTCGCAATGTCGGTGAGTTCGCGTGCGATGCTGGTGTTTGCGGGGTCGTCGATGAGGTTGCGAAATTCATTCGGATCGTTTTCGAGATCAAAGAGTTCAGAGCGTGCCCAGCTCAGATAATTGAGTTTCCAGCGGTCCGTGCGAACCATGAGAATTGGCGGTTTGCCCACATACCGATTGTCTCGCGTGAAGACGCCGTGACAAAAATCGTATTCGGAGTAGGCGTATTCGCGCGGCTGGTAGGTTCGGTTGTCAAACAAAGGGGCAAAACTGCGTCCGTGGATGTTTTCTGGAATGGGCAAGTTGCACAATTCGGCGAGTGTGGGATAGATATCTACATGTTCGACGAGGTGGTTGTGCGAGGTGTTGGCGTCGATGTCTCCGGGCAGGCGAATGATGAGCGGCACGCAGACCGATTGTTCATACATGTTGTGTTTGGTCCACATGCGATGTGCGCCGGCCATTTCGCCGTGGTCAGAGGTATAGACGATGATGGTGTTTTTGTCGAGGCCGAGGTCGTAGAGTGTGTCGAGTACTTTGCCGATACACGCATCCATCTGGCTGATGTTGCCGTAGTATCCGGCGAGCGCGTGGCCGAGTTCCCGGTCTGTTTGCGTGTACCACCCCCGCTGTTTGGCGCGCATGAGGTGGCCTTCAAAGCCGGTTTCAAGCGCGTTGTCGCTGCGTTGGGGCAAGGTGAGGGTTTCGGGATTGTAGAGGTCGAAGTATTGCTGCATGGGGACGAGGGGCGTGTGCGGCATGAAGTAGGATGACCAGAGGATAAAGGGTTTGTCGGGGTCCCTTTTTTCGCGCAAATACCGTACGGTTTCATCGGCGTAATACGTGTCTTGAAAATAGCGCGCTGACAATTTGGATGGTCGTCCCGATGTGCCACCTCCGCCACCCTGGTCTCGACGCAGTTCCCACCATTCTTCATCTGTGAGTGTTTTTCTGAAGTCTTTCATTTCCAGGCGGTAATCAAATCCGTGTTTTTGGGTTTCATCCACAAAGTGCATTTTGCCTATTGCCCCGGTTTGATAGCCGTGTTCGGCAAAGTGATGGGCGATGGTGCGCGTGTCGGGGGATAGTGCGTCTTGTAAAATGCGTGCGCCGTGCGTGTGGGGATATTGCGCGGTGATAATTGAGCCGCGGGCGGGCACACAGACGGGCGATTGGCAGTAGGCTCTGTTAAAGCTGATGCCAGATGCGGCAATGCGGTCGATATTTGGGGTTTGTGCTTCTGCGTGACCATAACTGCCCGATGCAGCGGTCTGGTGCTGGTCGGAACAGAAGAAGAGGATGTTGGGGCGATGGTTGGTCATTATATTAACTCTGCTTTCAATCGCTCAACATGCGCTGAGACGCCGGGGTTGTCGATGATATTGTTGTTTTCGAGTGGGTCGGTGTCGAGATCAAAGAGCATGGGTGTGTCGCCAAATCCTTCGATGTATTTGTAGCGGCCGTCATAAGCCATGCGCCAGTTGCCAAGACCGGATAGGACGATGTCTCGATGCGTGCTGGTCGTGCCTTCGAGGAGATTGCGGAGGGAACGGCTGTCCATGTCGTCGGGAATGTCCAGGCCTGCGTAGTCGAGGAAGGTGGCGGTGAGGTCCAGGTTGGTCGTGGGCAGGTCATGGGTTATGTCCTGTTGTACGCTGGGACCCGATATGACGAGGGGCACGCTGGCCGAGGGGTGCAGGGGTTTGCCCTTGCCCCAGGAATTGTGGTCGCCGAGCATTTCACCGTGATCCGAGGAAAAGATGATGAGGGTGTTGTCCAACTCGCCCCGTTTTTCGAGCAGGTCCAGGTAGAGACCGACACAGCGGTCGATGTTTTCGACCATGGCGGAGTAGTTTCGTCTGGCTCCGAGGTGTTCATCGGGCGTGAGTTGATCGTTGCGGTTTGGTTGCGGGAAATCGACGCCTTCGTAGAGTTTTGCCATGCTTTCCGTGATGTCCAGGGGCAGGTGGGGTCCGTTGAAATTGACCTGTATGAACCAGGGTTTGCCCTCGGGGACCGATTGGATGAGGTCCAGGCCATTTTGCCCGATCCAGTTGTCGCAATAGGCGTCATCGGGTAGTGGCGTGGCAAAGGTACTGCGCTGGCCTTTGCGGTTGGAAAAGTCATTGAGGTGCATCTGACGCAGGCCGCGCTCTTCGAGGAATTGCAAATAGGGTCCTTGCGGTTTTTCTCGTCCGCTGTTGGCGCCGTCTATTTTGCCTTCGTTGTTGATGCCGTCCGAGAATCCCCATTCTTTCAAATGGTGTTTGCCATCCAGTCCCCAGGCTGGCAGGTTGGATGTGCAGGTGCCTTTATTGAGGTCAAATTTGCCACATCCCAGTGTGTGGTACCCGCTGTCGCGGAGCAGGCTGTAAACAGTGGCGCGGTCTGTGGGATAGTCGTCGCTGTTTCCTTTGACGGGACAGTTGTCGTATTCTGTGCCGGCTGCAACACATGCGCGACTGGGCGCGCATACAGGTGCGGGGCAGACGGTTTTGGAGAATGTCACTCCGTTTTTTTCCAGGCGGTCCAGGTTGGGCGTGCGTACCGCTATGTCGGGGTTGCTGCCCATCCAGTCAAAGCGAAGTTGGTCGGGAAAAAAGAAGAGGATGTTGGGACGATTAGATAGGTTTGGCATAAAAGTCTCCAAAATTTTTTGTTTTAATGACCTGCTTATTTTTTCATCTCACTGAGATTTGCGCCGTGATAGCGTCCGTTGCCGCCAATGCGATTGGCCGCGCAGCGCACGTCTCGGAATAGGCTCTGGCGTTTGGGCGGCATGGATGCGAGCAGATCCGGGTGTGGATGCCAGTTGCTCCATTTGGCGCCGATGGTGTTGTAGAGGTTGAAGATGGCAACGCGGTCGGTTGTTTCATCCGTCCAGGGCGTGGCACTGTGGGTGATGGCTTCGGTGAAAAAGAGCAGGGAACCAGCCGGGCATTCGTAGGTGTCCCATATCGGGGAGTTGGGATCGTGAATGGATTCTGGCGCGGCATAAGCTGCTTTGTGGCTGCCGCTGACCACGAGAGTTCCACCTTTGCCTTTTTGTACGGGGGCGAGTTCCCAGACCACGCGGGTTAGGCCGCTATAGGCTTTGCCTGGAATGCATTGATAGTGGTGCGAGTCGATTGCAAAGCGAAATAGGCCGTTGCCATTGTGCGGGCGAAATCCGCCGACTTCGCCGGTGCGCGTCGAGCGGAATCGAATGCCCGATGCTTCCATGCGAAAGCCATAGCCATCGGGACTGGCGAGATGGGGATGTGCGACAAATTCGTTCATAAAGCCGACAACTATGGGGTGGTCGGCGAGTTTTTGCAAGGGACCGGCCAAGTAGGATTGTTCGTGTTCGGGTAGCGATTGCGGGTTGTGTTTGACCTGTAGCGCAAATTCGCGCATGTCGCGTATGTCGCCATCGGACAGGATGCCCGGAAAAAGCAACCAGCCGCGCGCGTCAAAGAGGTATTTTTCCTCTTGTGTCGGCGCGATGACGGCTTCTCCATCGGCGTTGGTTTGCGTGAGGTCTTCCGGTTCGACGGTCATGTTGACGCCGAGGTTTTTATCTACGATGAATGGTGTGTTGTTGGACATTGGTTGCTCCTGTTCGTTATGGGAGGTACTGTGCCTGAGCGTTTTTTGTTGGGTCAAAGCTGGGATTGTACGCCCAGGATGTGCCGTTGGCTTGCATTGCCTCGTGGATGAGTTGCCTGCGGTACAAGCTGTCTAAATTGGCTTCGGCTATGGTGTCGAGGTCATAGCTGTCGAGGATACGCGTGCGAAGATAGGTTTCGGTTTCGGCATGCTTTAACTGACCGCTGAGATTATTCCATTCGCCCGGGTCGGCGTCGAGGTCAAAAAGCTGCGGCTCGTGCCCGTGGATGTGGTTGTATTTGTAATTGTTTTTGCGAATCATGATGCAGGGGGCGCCGACTGCTTCGTGGGCTTCAACAAAAATTTCTCGGTCTTCTGTTTCCGCGCCTTCAATGAGGGGCATCAGGCTGGTGCCATCGCAGGGGTAGTGGTCTTCTGTACCCGCCATGTCGCATAAGGTGGGCAACAGGTCAATGAGCGAGACGGGCTGGTCGATTGTGCTGCTGGCTTTGTGATGGTCTGGAAAGCGGATAAAGAAGGGTACGCGGCTGGACCAGTCGTAGAAGGTTCGTTTTTGGACCATTTCTTTTTCGCAGAGCATATCGCCGTGATCTGAAAAGAAGATTACGATGGTGTTGTCGTCCAGGCCATTTTCTTTTAGTGATGCGAGGAGTTCTCCCACTTTGTCGTCCATGTATGTGACGAGCCCGTAATAGGCTCGGCGCAGTTTGTAGAGGGCGTCCGGGTCGCGCAGGTCGTGTTTGCGCGTGCCGTGATAGGCGTTGAGCCATTTGTCCATCATGGAATATGTGTCGTCCAGGTTGTCTGGCAAGGTGGGTATTTCGATGTCTGCATTTTCGTACATATCCCAATAGGATTGGGGCGGCCAAAAGGGTTCGTGGGGATGGTGGTAAGAGGCGCACAAGAGGAAAGGTTTGGGATTTTTCTGGGTGCCGACGGCGTGGAGGTATTCCAATGATCGGAAGTGCGTTTCTTCGTCGTAGCTGAGGGGTCCGTGCCATGTGTCGATTTGGAGCTTGTGGCCGTCGTAATTGGCTGCGTTATATCTGCCTCGTTGTTCCATGATGGCCTGGTAATTTTCCCCTCTGGTTTCTTTGATGTGTATCCATTCGGGTTTGACCCACCGGAAATCTTCCGGGTAGATGTCTGTGGTGAGGCGGCGGCGGAAGCCGTGGAGTTGATCTGCGCCTATGAAGTGCATTTTGCCAGATAGGACGGTGTCATATCCGGTGCGGGTGAGATGGTGGGCAAAAGTGGGGATGTCTGAGCGGAGTTCAGCACCGTTGTCATAAGCCCCAATTTTTGCGGCGTTGTTTCCCGTCATGAAGCAGGCGCGTGCAGGTGAACAGAGCGGGAAAGGCGTATAGGCCGCATCAAAGCGAATGCCGTTTTCTGCCAACGCGTTCAGTGCAGGCGTTTGGACGACGGGATGACCATAAGCGCCCGTGAGAAAGGGCGTCATCTGGTCTGAGATGATCATGAGTATGTTGGGTTGAGACATATTCGGCCTCTTTGCTGGAATTTGTAAACCTTTTGGAACCACAGATAAACACCGTTCACTCACGTTTTTTCTGTGGTTGCTTATAATTCCTAATTCTTAATTCCTAATTCTTAATTTCCATTACTCCGTGGGCAAGACGTTGATGGTTTTTCCCTCTCTATAGGCGATGGCGTCTTCGATCATGCGGATGATGTCGTATTGCGGATTAAAGCCGATCAGGTCGCGCGCTTTGGTCAGGTCGTATTCGTAATGTGTGGGCGCGCCGTGTAAAATGGCTTCCTGATAGGGGATGTTCAGACGTTGTGACAGATACGGGATGGCTTCGGCCCATGTGAATGGTCGCGGTCCGCCAAGTTGGATGGCGTGTCCGGCGGCTTGAGTTTTGTTTAAGGCACAGATGCAGCCGTGTACTATGTCGCGCACGTCGGCGATGTGTTTTTTGTAGGAGCGGCCTTTCATGTCTTTGAGGAGGAGGAGGCGTTCTTCGCCGCGCCACAGTGCTTTGAGTTCGGGAAGTCCTTTGAGTTTGCTCAGGTAAAATTGGCGGAAGTCGAGGATTTCGCCCGCGCCGACGACGAGGCAAAAGCGCAAGATGGTGATGGGGAGATTATGGGCGCGCCAGTATCCGTAGCACATTTCTTCTCCGACGGATTTGGATAGGGCGTACCATCCGCGCGGTTCTCTGGGCATTGCGTCTTCTCGTATGGGTTTGTCCATTCCTTCGGGTGGGTATTTGGCGTAGAGCGCGTCTGTGCTTGCAAAGATGAATTGTTTGATGTTATCCTGTTGGGTTGCGGCTTTGAGCATGTGGAATGTGCCGCGCAGGTTGATTTCAAAGTAGTCGTTGTCCTTAAATGGACCGCCTCCCTGAAAAGCCGCGCCGAGGTGATAGATTACATCGATGCCGTCGGTGACTTTTTCCACGTCTTCGTATTCGGTGAGGCTGCCTTCAATGAGTTCGAGGTCGATGCCCTCAAATTTTTCTACGCGCGGGTCTTTGGGCCAGACAAGCCCGCGAACCCGATGCCCCTGTTCAACGAGCTGCGCCGCCAGGTTACCGCCGATGCGCCCTGTGATGCCGGTGATGAGTATTTTCATGGGGTACTCCTGGCTTTGTATTGATGGTTTTTTGTGATGTAACCCCCGTATGCACTGCCCTTAACAAATAATTCGCTATCTTGTGAAATGTCAATGGCATTTTCGCTTGCTTCATGCGTGTATATTCGTTTCCATGCGCCTGGGATTATAAGACGGGCAGGCACAGGGGGCCTGCCCCTACACTTGCTTTTCATCTACATTTATCTGCGTAATCTGCGTCATCCGCGATCCTGACAGTGTTTTTTGCCTTTTCATCTGCGTTTATCTGTGGATGCCTTTGATTTTATCCTGTTCATCCTTTCATCACTGGATAGAACCATTCCAGTGCAGGCTCTGCATATCCTGATTCTGACGGAGGAGGTTTAGACAATGGCTGTTATTTCTCGTGACGAACTGAGAGCACGCATTAGCGAGGTGCCGCGTGTGTCGCTGGGGCATTTGCCCACGCCGCTCGAGTTTTGCGAGCGGTTGACTGAAGCGGTTGGGGGGCCAAAGATTTATATTAAGCGCGATGATTGTACGGGTCTGGCATTTGGCGGCAATAAGACGCGACAGTTGGAGTTTACGATCGCACAGGGTCTGGTTCGCGGTGCGGATGTGCTTATCGGTGGGGCGGGGTCTCAGTCCAATCACAGTCGGCAGTTGGCGGCGGCAGCGGCAAAGATAGGGGTGGATTGTGCGCTGGTTCTGGTGAAGGATCACAAGAGCGAAAGTACGCAGGGCAATTTGCTGTTGGATAATTTATTGGGTGCACACTTTGAACTGATTGATGTTGAAACGCAGGAGTTATTGGACGATGCCAAGCAGGCACTGGTAGAAAAATTTGAGCGCGAAGGGCGAAAGCCTTTTGTGGCGATGCAAGCGGCCAATCGCCCGTTTGGCGCAATGGGCTACGCGCTGTGTATGGCAGAGATGATGGATCAGTTCGATGCAATAGGCGAAACGCCTACAACTGTTGTTGTGTGTTCGGGCAGTTGTACACAGCCGGGTTTGATTTTTGGGAAGACTGTTCTGGGTCTGGATGTGCGGATTGTGGGCGTGAGGCCGATTTTGTGGTCTTATGATATCAAAGACGCATTTTTGGGTGTATTGAGAAAAATGGCGGAGATTTTGGATGTAGATGTCGCATTTGATGAATCTATGATTGAAAATGTGGATCGGTATGTCGGCGAGCAGGGATATGGGTATTGTTCACCCGAGGGCAATGACGCGATAAGGCTGTTGGCGCGAACAGAGGGGATTTTGCTGGAGCCAATTTATACGGGCAAGACACTGGCAGGGTTGATCGACATGGTGAACCGCGGCGAGATTGGCAAAGATGAAACGGTGGTGATGGTGCATACGGGAGGGACGCCTGCGTTATTTGCATATACAGAGGAGTTGTTGAGTTAATCACAGGAGCACACAATGTCTGCATTAACTCCGGAGCAAATCGAATTTTTTTTTCAGAATGGCTATATCTCGATTGGCAAACTTCTCGGGGATGAACATATCGAGATATTGCGCTGGGAATACGACCGCGAATTTGCAGCCGCGCGGAAGAATAACCGCTTTCGCAATCTCGCCATTAGCAATACCGATGACCTCAGTGCAAAGAACGACGCCCCCACACAGATGCTGCAAATTATGCAAATGTGTGAGCGCAATCTGCACTATCGGGAACTTATCTACTATGATCCCATACTCGATATTGCCGAGTCACTCATCGGTCCAAATATTCAACTCTTCCACGATCAGGCGCTCTTCAAGCCTGCACATAACGGGGATGCGGTTTTTTGGCATCAAGACAATGGGTACTGGCAATGTATGCCGGCGAATCTCGTCTCATGCTGGCTCACTCTGGACGATGCCGATGCCGAAAACGGGGCTATGCACGTCATTCCCGGCTCTCATCTTCGTCCATTCACCCATGAGCGTTCATCTCAAACCGATGCGCTATTTGATATTGAAGATCAGGTGGAGATATCCAAAGCCAAAATTGTCGAATTGCCCGCCGGTGGTGTTATGTTTCACCATTGCCAAACCCTGCATCACACACCGCCCAATCACACGGACCGCCAGCGTCGCGCCTTTGCCATCCACTTTATGATCCCGGGTACAAAACGCCAGAATACCGGGGAGTACATGCCCGTCTCATTCAGCCGTCCTATGTTGCGTATGCACATTTGATACACGCAAAAAGGGCGAGCCCGAAGACTCGCCCTGTGATATGTTTGCTGCATGATCCGGGTTAATTGCCCGGCGTGATCGTCACGCGGATTATGCTGCCAACCGCGGGGATGTGGTCGCCTGTGGCAAGGCGCACGGTATTGTCCGGGTCTGGCGCGCCCGTGTTGGGGCCAGATTGTCGCGGTGCCTGGTCGAGACCAACACCGAGGGGTTGGTTGACCTCTGTACCGGCATACCACAACTGGACCATTGACGTAATATCGCCCATCATTGCTGATCCGTCCGCTCCAAAGAGCGCTATACCTTCCTCGTCGGGGGCAAAGAACAGGTCATTGGAGTGGACAAACATTGTAGCAAAGGACAGGTGGTCGCCTGCTGATGCGCTGAAGCTAAAGACATACGCGCCGCCAGGGGGTACAGGTCCGGGACCATCTGCACCTTCGGGCACGGCAAATGCGCCCGACGATAGTATCCCTATCATACCTGTGTGTATGCTCAACATCTCCGCGAGGCCCCCCGGATTTCCATCTTCGGCGAGAGCTTCGAGGCCCATGCCCGTATCAGGCGAACCCGATGTGAACAATACGCCAGCCGTCTGATGTACGACAAACACGCCCGGTGCCAGTATTCCGGTTACGCCTGTGTGTATGCTCAGTGCCTCTGCGAGGCTCCCCGGGTTTCCATCTTCGGCGAGTGCTTCAAGGCCCATGCCCGTATCGGATGAACCCGATGTGAATAGCGGTGCAGACTCCGTATGGATAACAAATACACCTGGCGCCAGTAGTTGCGGCTGCTCTCCGCTCCACACATTCTCAATCTGCACGCCAAAACCAGTGGCGGAATCTTCTGACGGCGTGATTGTTACGCGGATAACGCTGTCAACCGCGGGAATGTCGTCGCCCATGATGATGCGGACGGTGTTGTCCTCATCAGCCGCGCCCGTGTTCGCACCGCTTTGACGCGGTGCCTGATCTGCACCTGTGCCGATGGGTTGATTTACTTCTGTGCCCGAATCCCACAACATTATCTGATCTGTCACATCGCCCGAGATGCGATTGCCCGCATCATCCCAGAGCGCGATGCCAGCTTCATCGGGGGCATAGAACAAATCGTTGGACTGCACAAACATCGTGGCAAAGGATAATTTGGTTCCCGGCGGCGCTTCAAACGAGAATCCATAAGACTGACCCGGCGGGAGTGGGCCAGGTCCATCTGCGCCCAATGGTACGGCAAAGGCTCCGCTCGCTATAAGAGGAAAAGTGGGTGAAATATTCTCAATACGCACTGTAAATTGGGTTGGTGGCTCCTCTGGCCTTATTGGAGCGGAACCCATCACCTGCGCTTTTCCTTCAACGGGCAAGTCGAGCATCACTTCATAGCCTCCGTTAATTGGTATGCTCGACCAGGAACCGATTGTGTTCCCGTCCTTCATGGCGCGTGCCTGGTAATAACCCGTCACATTGTGTGACAT
This sequence comes from uncultured Latescibacterota bacterium, assembly GCA_951812755.1. Taxonomy (GTDB): domain Bacteria; phylum Latescibacterota; class UBA2968; order UBA2968; family UBA2968; genus VXRD01. The sequence continues at coordinate 5,134,039 of OX638329.1, read as the reverse complement.
AATCTCCACTCGCGCCCGACCATTGCCGTCTGTGGTCCCGGACCATGCGTAATCCGGGGTCTGACCCGCAATAGAACGCGAAAATTCGACTGTGGCATTGCTTACGGGCGCGTCATCCTGTCGCAAAGTAGCCATTACCATAGCAGATGATATATGGTGGTCTGCAGCCAATTTACTCAATGGCTGTCCGACCTGCTCATCTGCTACCTGCGACTGGGTCACGCGCTCGCCACCACAGCTCAACATCACGCCTGCGGCGAGTGAGATCGCGACGATACTGCGAATACATCTCGACATGACAACCCTCCTTGTAAGAGTTCCCCCGGCTCTAAGAGTCCCCCGGCTCTGAGAGTGAAACTGTGAAACACAAACACGGAGTTAAGTCGGTTGTCACCTCATTGTTTTTAGTTATCTGATCTCAAGTCGCTCAACGATGAACGGTGAAAAACAAGCCCGGAGTCAGTTCGGTTATCCCTCCCTATTTTTAAAAGTTATCTCTAATCATAGATCTCAAGTCGTCCAGTCAAAGACGACTGCGAGGCGTTCGGTTTTTTTGTGCAAAAGGTCACGATATGCTTGCTGGCATCTTTCGGGATCGTATGTTGTGTAGATGCCATCGACATTGACGCGGCCCTCGGCCAACCATTTGAGGGCACCGGCGAAGTTTTCAAAAACGCTGTTGGTGCGAAAGTCTTCTGGCTGGCGCGGCAGTTCCCATTCCCAGCCGCTGCGAATGGTGACGTAGTTAAAGAAGATGAGGTGGTGCAAGTCGTGTATGGGCAGATCCGTGTATCGACGCCAGGGGGTGGCAATGCAAACGACTTCGCCGCGTTTTCTTACGGCGCCTGCTGCATCGAGCAGGGCTTGTTCGTGTCCCGAGCATTCAATGGCGAGTTGGAATTGGCCCGCGAGGTCGGAATTTTCCGATGGCACGGCATCCAGTACATTGTGAATCCCCGTTTCTGAGGCAATCTGTCGCCGCGATGCAACCGGGTCACAGGCATAGACGTCGTAGCCACAGGCTTGAAAATTTTTGGCTGCGAGATGGCCAACGAGGCCGAGCCCAGTGATGAGAATTTTGGCGGGTGGCCGCGCCGAGGTGGTTGTGAGGGTGGTCATTGAGACTCCCATCATGCGGGCAAATACAGATATTTCTGGCGTGAGGTTGTCGGGCAGGCGAATCACTTGCGAGGCGGGCTTTCGCTGGTAGGATGCGTGATTGCCTGGGCAGAAGGCGAGGTCGCCCGGCGAAATGCCCGAGACATTTTCCCCCACTTTTTCAACTTTGAAGGCCGCTGCGTATCCCGACTGTCTGGGAAAATTGCTGCCGAGATACCCGCTGTTTAATTCTGTGCCCGCGCTGATGAGGGTTGCAAGGGTATGACCTGCGACTTCGTTTGCACCGATCGCGTCTGTATCGATTTCAAAGGGTAGCAATTTTGCGGTTTCGCGTTCGGTGAATGTGACTGCGTATTCGTTCATGTTATATTTCCTGTTTTTATGTTCTTGTTTCACACTTCACATATACCGGACTGACCCACGCTTTTCCGCCGTCGATTTGCGTCACGCGCACCCAATAGGGATGACAGCCGGGATGCAACTGGTTTTCAGTAAAAGTAAATGCGATGTCGCGTCCAATGCCTGTGGGCATTTGTTCAAATACGACCTTCATATCAATTCCACCTGTGTCGATTACAACCGGTCCTTGTGCGATCTCTGTAAGTTTTAACGCTTGCGACAAGACGGGTGTTCCAAATTTGATTGTTGCATCGGGCGGGGCATCCAGGGTTAATATCACGCCGTCGGCATCGCCGGTTGTCACCGATGTCCACGCGACCGATTGGTCGTCGGCAGATTGAATGCCTTCGGATGCGGAATCAAAGGCAAAGCCTCTGGCATCTGCGATTCGCCCTTTGTCTATCGTTACCCTGCCATCCCAGCGCACGAGTCGGTTGCGCGCCCGAATGCGCTGTCCCGACCACGCGATGCGTATGCGATTTTGTTGCCGGGGAATGGTTTGGGGATGTGTATAAATGATTTCTGTGCCTCTGAAGATATCCACTTTTTCTATTGGCGCAGTGCCCCAAATTTTGACGGCGATTTCGGGAGGTGTATTTGTTGCGAGGTCCGATCCCATTGGCTGTCCGCCTACGGTGACATCTACGAGAATGCGCTGTCCGCTGGTGCCGTAACACCGCCTTGTTTTTATTGCTTCCCATAAGCTTTCTCGCGTCAATTCTTTTGCATATACACATGTGATTCCGCCGTAGATGCCAAATGCGCCACTGCCCGGATGTGCGGCACCCGGGCGGCCTTTGTGGTCGTCACTGCCGCAGGTGAATCCGATGCGATAGCCTTTTTCAAGGGCTTCTTTTAAGAACCATTCAAATTCGCCCCATTCGGATAAGACCTCGACTACGGTCTCCAGGTTTGGATCGTGCCAGGTCAGGTTGGCATAGCGCCCGCCCACATGGGGTATTAGCAGCGCGTCTTTTCCCTTGAGTGCGCGGTAGAGGTCGGTTATGTGCTGGCAATCTGTATCTATATCTGACTTGTCTTCGATGAGGACATGGCTGGAGCGGTGCAATGGTCCATCGTCGCCGGGATAATAGACGTTGTGATCGCCACCCAAAGGCGTGTTGCCCGACCATTCCCAACCGACAAAGGCGACGAATTTGTCTGCGATATTTTGGGTATTTGCCTGGTGTTTGATTTCATTCCAGATTGTTTCTGTAATCTGAAAGTCATTTCCCTGATGTCCCGCAAAATCCATCCACGCTTTTTCTCGCGCAAAACGAAAGTATGACGATACGGGATTGGTTCCCACGGTTTCTTCGCTTTGTCCGTGGAGATCGCCCCAAAAGGGTTGTGCGTCTTTGCGAGTTTCAAGGCATATTAGTGGATTGCACTCTGCTTCAAAGCCGTTGTTTTCATCCTGGACCTGTACGCGATAAATGCCCGTTGTGGGGGCTGTGGCGTTTTCAAATCGCATGACGCCGCGATGCTCTGGCTGAAATACATAAGTTTCGGGTAATCCGTCCAGTCCATCGGCGTCGATTTTTATCGTGCCCCTGTATCCCGCACATGGATTGCCCCACACATCTTCGGCTTTTATACCGATCCAGGTGGTTTCTCCGGGCGTTGTTTCAGAAGGTCCCAGTACGACGAGTTTATTTGGCGCACCGCTTATGATTGGTACTTTGGGGGATGGTACTTCTGTATATACCCATGTGCCGCACCAGTCAACAGATACCCGAAATTCAAATGCATCTTTGCAAAAGGTTTGCGCGCGGCTGCCCGCGCTTCCGCCGGATGTGTCACCCAATATTAGTGTTATGGTGTCGCCTTCTGATAATGAGTCGTCGAATACATCAATGGTCACGCAATATCGCCACGGTCGAATATAGCGCTGTCTGTCAAATACGGCTTTTAAGGTCGCTGGTCCCGTGGTCGAGACCGATGCATAAGCAGGTGCGGCAGGATCGTCAAATTGCGGTCGTTGCCAGTCGCTCACGTCGCGCCAGGCGATTTTGATTACGCCGCCATCGTCTATTCCGTATTTGCCAACGTGATATACAATGCGCCATGTGCCCGTTTCTCCGGCTACAACCGCCCGGTCTGGGTCAATTTCTGCCCAGCCGTAATAGCTGCGAATTTGTTCTTCTGTCATGTCGTGTTTTTCTATCATAAGGTCCTTTCATGATTGGGGTGAGAGAATAGGCTTCAAAATAGCGAATCCAATCGCATCTACAAGCACTTTTCCGAGTATTGGCGCAAGTATGGAAATCTGAGTATATTTTGACGAGAGGTGAGAGCTATGAATGAAGATCTTTTTATTAAACCCGTGTCGCAAACCGGGCAGGAGATGGCAGACGCGCCTTTGGCAGAACGCCTGCGTCCCCAGGTGCTGGACGATATTGTGGGGCAGGATCATCTCGTTGGGCCGGGTGCGCCCCTTCGCGCGCTTATTGAGAGTGACCGCTTGCCGTCCATGATTTTCTGGGGACCACCGGGTTCGGGCAAGACAACGCTGGCTCGGGTTATTGCCGGGACGACGCAGAGTCGCTTTGTGTCTTTTAGCGCGGTTACCGCGGGCATCAAAGAGGCGCGAGAGATTATTGCACGGGCGCGAGAAGAGCTACGTTTGGGCAGGCGCACTATCTTTTTTGTGGATGAGATTCACCGGTTTAACAAAGCGCAGCAAGATGCTTTTTTGCCCCATGTGGAGAATGGTGTTATTACGCTTATTGGTGCTACCACGGAGAATCCTTCTTTTGAGGTGAATTCAGCCCTGCTTTCACGCACGCGCGTTTTTGTGCTCAATTTGCTCGATACGTCCCATATTCGCCAGGTGCTGGACCGCGCCATTGCCAATTCGGAACACGGGTTTCCCGATTTGCAGATTGATGATCAGGCTTTGGATCTCATTGCCGAGACTGCGGAGGGCGATGCCCGCCGATCTCTGAACGCGCTTGAAACGGTTGCTGCGGCTGTTGAAGCCACGGGTTGCGACCCTACGCCCGAAACAGTGCGCGAAATTCTCGGTCGCAAGGCTCATCTTTACGATAAGTCAGGGGAAGAGCACTACAATATTATTTCGGCTTTTCACAAGAGTCTCCGCGGCAGCGATCCACATGCCGCACTGTATTGGCTCGCGCGTATGATGGCGTCTGGGGAGCATCCGCATTATATTTTGAGGCGTATGATTCGCTTTGCTTCTGAAGATGTGGGCACTGCCGATCCGCGCGCTTTGCAAGTTGCGCTCAATGCCCGCGAGTCCTACGACTTTCTGGGCAGTCCCGAGGGCGATTTAGCCATTGCCCAGGCGACGGTTTATCTCGCTACAGCCCCTAAGAGCAATGCTGTTTATGCCGCGTATAATAACGCGCTATCCGATGTTGAAAAGCATCCCAATCTGCCCGTGCCCCTGCATATTCGCAATGCGCCGACAAAGCTCATGAAAGATCTCGATTACGGCAAGGGGTATCAATATGCACATGATGATCCGGATGGCTATATTGATCAAGTGTATTTTCCCGATAATTTGAGAGACCGCACTTATTATCATCCCACAGATCGCGGCTATGAAAAACATATTCGCGCGCTTATGGATTGGTGGGATGAATTGAGAAAGAAAAAATCTTTTTGATATAGCGCCCAAAAGTGCATCCATGCCGGTGTAAGGGCGAAGAGGTATGTCTTGACAATGCGGTAAGATTGCCGCAATTTTGCAGGTGACCGTTTACTTGTGTCTATTTGAAAGGAGGCAACATGAAGGCTTTAATTTTCGCATTTACGACAAATCACATACCTGGTTCGCCTCCGGTTAGATAGCTGCTTTGGGCGTTTACAATCTGTCCGTCGCAGTTGTATCGTTCCTCCGGAGCCGCGGGTCTGATATGTGTGGTAGTTTTTCGCCCGACATATTCATTCCCTGGAGGAGACGAACGGACATATGTACAATCCTGATTTTTGGGAAGTTCAGTTAGATCAATCAGACCTGGAAATGATGCCGGATGACGTTGGCCTGTGGCACGAATCGCCCGAAGACCAAAATTTGCGCTATAAACATGAAGATCGGGTTGGGCGCCTCATTCCGCAGATCGATACCCTCTTAAATCGATCGCTTACACAAAGACAATTTGAAGCTGCTGTTTTGTATTTCAAATACGGCAAAACCCAGCGGGAAATCTCCGAGATTATGGGTATTTCGCGCAGGGTGGTCAGCCAGCATTTGTTCGGCATTACGCGAAACGGAAAATCCATAGGCGGTGCTGTAAAAAAACTTCGCAAGCTCTGCCGCAAACACGGGATTGCCATCACAAATTAAAAAAACGCCTGAGTGTTATAGCTCAGGCGTTTTCTATTAGGTAGTTCAGTAAATTCTGCGCGCACATGTGCAACATCAGTTATCTACCCGCTTGAGATTCAGGATGATAGGTTCAGGTTTATCGAGTTTGGCCTCGGAGTGCTCGATCACACAGTTGAGCGGAATCAGCCCTTCAGATCGTATCGCGGGTTTGGAGGAAGGCAGGGTGTAGGCGTCGGCTTGAGTGACATCGACGGTGTAGCCCAGGTGGGCCATCGCCTGGATGGTGATCGCGCTCAGCGGAGCGGGATTGGAGCTTCCTGGTGTCATCAGTTCGCTTTGCATGACGGATTGCCGCCAGTGGCTGTCCCGGCTGGCGCCCCCCGAGGAGTTCTCCACCGGTACCTTGGCGCCGGTGTAGCCCGACCCACCCGCTGAGTTGAAGGCGGCAATCGCCTTCGCGCCCGAGAAATGGGTATCCGGGGAGGGATCGATGGGCGTTCCGAACGGACCGCGAGAGGGGTTCTTCAACAGGTTGTGATATGTCCAGGGATAGGTTCCGAATCCCAGGGCGTGGCCCATCTCGTGCAGAACGCTGAGGTAATCGATCACGAAGCGCGTGCCGAGTTGGATTTCGGATGCGAACGGCAGTGAGGAGGGGGTCCGATGCAACCTGGACGTCGCCGCTGCGATCGCAGTGAGCGAGCTGACGGTTCTCACATAGATCACGATATCATCCACAACCTCGGGAGCGGTCGTCCCTGAAAAACGCCCGTTCAGGTAATTTCGATTCGCCGTTGTTAAACGATGGTTGGGAATATCGGCAGTGATGATCTCCTCCCAGCGTTCGGCGGCGTCTTCAAGATGGGATCGGTATGTCGAAGAGACGCTGCCGACAAAAACAAGTTCGATATCAAAGGAGGATGTTCCGGAGGTGGTCTCCTCGTCGGTCGCTGAGCGCGAACCCGTCAGGCTGCCGGTGCAATCCGCCCCCAGATATGCGTAGTCCGCCTCATACGTGGTGCCAGGTTCGAAGAAATCGGAGATATCGTCCTCCAGCGTTACTGAAATGGACTGTTGCGAAGCTTCATCATTGGTCTCGGTATGGCACCCTGTCGCCCAGGGTCCATAATTCGTCTTGTGACGGATTCTTACCTGGTACGCCCGGGTTTCGTTGGCGGCGAAGTTATCGGTGAATGCCAGTGTGAAGCTGTTGTCGCTGATGGTCAGGGTGGGCGCGGAAAGGGTCGGTGTCTGGACAGAAACACTGAACGACGCTGAGGCGGATGCACCGTATGGATCGGTCGCTGTCACGGTGATTCTCGCGCTGCCTGCCGATCCGGGATCCACAAGGACCTCCGTGCCGATCATTTCAACGGAAGCGGCAGACGTATTGCTGGACGACGCCGTATAAGTAAGTAAATCCCCGTCCTGGCTGCTAAACACGCCGTCCTTAGATATGACTTCAACCGCGCCTCCCACCGCCAGCGTGAGATTGTCGAAGGTGCCGGTGGTGATCGGTGGCTGGTTGGGGATCTCTATCTCGGATGAGGGTGACCACTCACTGTCGCCTTCGTCGTTCTTCGCTTGGACTTGCACTTCGTAGGTAACATCTTTACTCAGATTCTCAATCCGCGCATCCAGGGTCGCGGACGTGTGCGTGGTGTTGATGTAGTCGCCACTGTCCTTTTCGCGATATTGTATTCCCCAGGCATTGATGTCAGGGCCCGTATTCGCCAGCGGTACCCGCCCCCCCTGGCTCACCTCTATGGTGGGGGAGAACGCGGGTGGGAGACTCAATTTGGGTGCCGATGGCCGGCCCGGCGGCTCATCTACGTCATCTACCATGATGGCGATCTGCTGCTGCCCGGTCAGTTCCCGGGCGCCCATGCCGCTGGTGACGGTGACGATGATCACATTCCGGTTGCTGCTGCCGGCTGGACGTTCATAGTCGGGTACATTGACAAATCTCAGCTCGCCCACTTCGCCCCGGGTGGTGATCTCGAACAGCGCCTGGTCGGCCCCCCCGGTGATCTCGTACCCGGTGATGTAGTCCCTGTCATCCGAATCCGTGCCCACTATGCGAATGTGCCCGGTGAAGTTCTCCCGCACGGTCTGAGAATTGTGGAAGATGCTCGGCGGGCTGTTGGTGTTGAAATCCATCTCCGAAATTGTCACGGTCACGTTTTCTGCGGTCACGCTCTGATAGTCCCCACCACTTACCGAGTGAGTCAGGGTGACCGTGTCATCATCAGTGTCTATGTCGTCGCTGGCACTCACCGTCACTGCTTGCGAGTCGTTCCAGTTGTCCTGTGTGAATGTCAGTGGCGATGGGTTCACCGTGACATCGGCATCCGAAGGCACGGTTACCGTGACCGTCACGTTGGAGGTCGGCTGCGAGGTCAGTATTACTGTATAGGTGTCGCTGTCGTCCTCTGCCATGGTCAGTTCCGTAGGATAGATCTCCACCCCCATTTGGGCGGCGATGACTTCCAGTGGCAGGTCATTGGACCGCACCAACTCGTACCCGCTGTCGTTCGCTGGCAGGGACGGCAGTGGAGAGACGAGATCGACGGTGACCGCGGCGCTGGTCCCGGTGGTGCGGGAGACCGTGAGCGTGCTGCTTTCTACATCGCCCTGGGAGATCACAATGCTGCTTGCGCCGCCGTCGATGGAACCGTTAGTCACCTTAAGCGGCAGGACCAGGTCGAAAGGTGCGCCGGTGTGCGCCTTAGCCCGAAACTGATCTGTCCCTACCGATTCCAGTGAAAGGGTAATCGGCAGGGGGTCAACCGGGTTCCACTGTAGCCAGAGTTGGGTCAGCTTCGTCAGTCCAGAAAAAACGCCGTCTGGCAGTGTCGATAAGTCCATTTGTCTCATGTCCAGCGATCTCAGATCCGTCAGGTCGGAGAGAAGGCCGTCCGGCAGGGTGGAGACGTCGTTGACTCTCAGGTTCAGCGTTCTCAGTCTCGTCAGTCCGGAAAAGAGGGTGGTCGGCAGGTCGGTGAGGTTGTTGTTGTAGCTCAGGCTGAGGAACTCGAGCGCGGTCAGCCCGGAGAAGAGGTTGACGGGCACGGAGGTGAGATCCATGCTGACCAGGTCGAGATGGGTCAGGGACGTCAGTCCGGAGAACTGGCTGGCGTCGAGGCTACCGACCCCGTTGTAGCGCAGGTCGAGGTGTTCGAGCGCGGACAAGCCGGAGAAGACGGTCGCTGGCAGGCTGGTGATTCTGGTTAATCTCAGGTCGAGGTGTTCGAGCGCGGACAAGCCGGAGAAGACGGTCACTGGCAGGCTGGTGATTCGGGTATTGCCCAAGTCGAGGTGTTTGAGCGCGGTCAGTCCGGAGAAGACGTTGGCGTCGAGGCTACCGCCGAGGGCGTTGTATCTCAGGATGAGTGTTTCCAGCGCCGACAAGTCGGAGAAGAGGGTCGCTGGCAGGCTGGTGGTGATTCCGTTGTTGTTCAGGTCGAGGGATGTCAGCGCAGTTAGCCCGCCGAAGTCACCGGCTTTAAGTGCTGAGATGTTTTTGCGCTCCAGATCGAGGACGGTGATTGCGGATAGATGATCATCCGTGACATCACTGCAAGCACTTACAGGAGACGCAGCTACGATCGCGTCGCGTACCTGCGCGGTGCGGTCGCAGACAGTGAGATCCTGAGGTGGTTGTGGTGGTTGTGGTGGTTGTGGTGGTTGTGGTGGTTGTGGTGGTTGTGGTGGTTGTGGTGGTTGTGGTGGTTGCGGTGGTTGTGGTGGTTGCGGTGGTTGTGGTGGTTGCGGTGGAGGTGTCGTACCGCCGCCCCCACCGCCGCCCCCACCGCCACCTATGATTATTGGTCCGGCTGCCGGTATCACAGGGATGCCTAAAACAGGTGAGGACCATTCACTCATGCCCCCTTCGACGAATGTGCGAACGCTCACCTGATACGCCTGGCCATTGAGCAGTCCCGTGATGACGAGGCTATCCAACTGACTGCTGACCTTCTGAATACCTGCCCATTCATCGCTATCTTCTCCCGGTGGATCGAATGGGTCTGGACGCTCGCGATACCCCACTTCATATCCGGTTACAGGGGGCTTGTCTCCCTCATCGGGCACCGCATCCCAGCGCACGATCAATTTGCTATCATCCTCTTCTACCGTCACATTCGAGGGCACGGTGGCAGAGCGTTCTTCAACATCCTTGATGGTGATCTTTACGACAAGGCTTGCCTGTCCCCCTTCACCATCGCTGACGATCACGGTTAAAGAATAGCTGCTCTTTTGCTCAAAGTCATAAGTCTCTTTCGTCTGAATTTGTCCTGTGTCCGGGTCAATGGTAAAGCTGTCTGCATCGTCCCCGCTGAGGCGATAGGTAAGCGTATTGCCATCGCCATCAGTCGCAGAGATAGGATCGCCTATTGCCTGTCCAGATGGGGTGTTCTCATCTACGGAGCGCGTTACAAAAGCCACAGGTGTTGTGCCATCCGAATTAACAGTGAAGACCGGGGTGCGGTTCAGGACTTTGCCGAAGTTATCGACGAAGATCAGAAAATCGGGGATCCCAATTTCGCCATTGACATTCAGGTCGTATTTTGCCTCATATCTCTCTTGACCTTTTTGGGTACCAAACACATCGACAAAGAGCAAAAAGTCGGGGATATCTACAATCCCATTGCCATTGAAATCCGGAGAAGGCGGTTTGACAAGCCGCAAGGTAAGGCTCAGGTCCATCGATACGGTCTCGGTCTGTCCTTCTCGCACAAGTCTTGCACGCACCAGTCGTATGTCTGTGCCTGAAAATGTCTCTGTGGTGCGAAAGTGAATGGTGCCTATAAGGCCACTAAGTGCATTACCTGTCGATAAAGTTATCCCGATATTTGCAAAGTCTTTTCCCGTAAGTGCAGAGGTGCCCGATACGATGTTTGACCGCTTAAATGCTTCGTAAGCAACGTGCGTGGGATCGAATTCAAAGCGCAGGGAGATATCGCTTGCCCCCTGAATATCTGTGCCGAAGATTTGGATGGAAACAGTGCGATCGGGAAAGACGTCGAGAGAGAAGATAGATTGATCGCCTTCAGAACTATCTAAGTCCAGAGAGAGGGAAAAGCTGCTGGTCTGGGTGGATAGGGGCCAGGGGAAGAGCAAGAGCAGAAGGCTCAGCAAACTGATGGTGCTGAGCGCGAGAGGGAAAATTTTAACAGTGGAGTTAAGCATTTTTTAATATCTACGTTTTTTAAGAATATATATATAAGTTTACATTATATGTCGGCGATCTCCTCAGGTCAAGCTTTTTGCGATCATCATTTTCGCCCGTGACCCTGCATTGGTTTACTGTGCGAGTCAAATATAATATGCTGAGTTGTACAGTGATGTTCTTTGCGTCTTGCATTGAATTGCATTTCAGCATAACTTTGAGTATATTCCAAATTGTTGATAGATTACATGGTGAGGAACGAATGCTATGAACGATACATATACAGCAACTGGAACACTAATTGATGGCCGCACAGTAACACTGAATAGAGAAATTCCTATACCAAAAGGCAAGGTGCGCGTTGTCGTCAAATCTTTGGAAGAAATCTCAAAACGTCCTGTGCTTGATGTGCTTTTAGATATTCATAAAAAACAAAATGCCCGTGGTCACAAACCTCCAGTGCGCGAGCAAGTAGATATATATTTGCAAACTGAACGCGATAGTTGGGATTGATTGATCATGCGACTGTATTTGGATACAGCTCCGGTCATTTATGTTGTTGAGCAGGTACCAGATTTTTCAGAAAAAATTTTGCATTATATCCAAAAACCCGATATAGAGCTTATTGTAAGTGATTTAACATGGATGGAGTGCCGCGTTAAACCATTGACAGAAAATAAAGAACCCCTTTTGGCTGATTATGATAAATTTTTTAGCCAATCTGTTATTGAAATCGTCGAATTGTCCCGAAGAGTCCTGGAACGCGCTGCATATATCCGTTCACAATATAATATCAAGACGCCTGATGCCATTCATCTGGGGGCGGCTATTATCTCGGAATGCGATATATTCTTGACGAATGATCGCAGGTTAGAGCGTTTTGAGGATAGTCACATCACGGTGCAAAGGATTTGATGGATAAAGTCCTGAGTTTATGAAGACCGGGTTGGGTGTCTCATCCCACAGAAATTATGGGCATTTCGATTTCTGCCATGTCAAGTGCTGCTGTTTTGTATTTCAAATACAGCAAGACCCAGCGGGAAATCTCCGAAATTACGGTACGCTCACTTTCAGGACAATAGGCGCAGGATTATTTTGTCCGTGTGGTTCATCGTTCGCCGATTACCCGTATTTCGAGGATTGTCGATTTCATGACGCCAGGGAAAGCGTCTGGTACTTCGACCATTTCGGCTTCGACAGGGTGACCCGCAATGCATTTGAATGGAACTTGCTGCACAGATGTCCTTGCTATTTTAGAAGAGGATGGGGTGGGTATCGTGTAAGGATCGGCCTGCGTGACATCAACGACATAGCCGATATCGGCCATGGCCTGGATCGTGATCGCACTGAGTGGAGAGATCTCGTTCTCGTAGAAGAAAGGGGTCATGAGCTCGTCTCCGAGCACGTCCTTGCGCCAGTGGGAGCCCTCCACGGGCACCTTCGCACCCGCGTAGTCCGCGCCCCCCGCCGCGTTAAACGCCGAAATCGCCAACGGACCGAGGAAATGACTGTCGGGTATCTCGTCGCCGGTCTGATTGTCATACCTCCGGGGCCGGATGTAGTGACTCCACACGAATGCACCGGCGTAAAAGCCCAGGGCGTGCCCTATCTCGTGCAATATGAGGCTTTCTAAATGATCATCCGACAAGAAATTGTAATACGTCTCGTCGATCGTTATCCACGAGACGACTGGCAGACGGGTCTCGATGCGATTAGCGTGTATCCATGCCGAGGCGGCTGCCCCAAAATAGAGGGTACCGAGCTTCACCTCAATCTTCAGGTCGTCTATCACCTCGCCGCTAACCGAATAATCCGGGAGGCTGTTTTTGATGATGCTCTCCCAGCGTTCTTCCGCTGCATCAAATAGAGCTTGTTTGGTTGCCGTAGGCGTAAAGTCTTTGAAGTCGAACACGATATCGAAGGAGCTGGTCCCGCTTGTTGTGTATTCGACTGTCCTGGACCAGAGACCTGGGCTGTAGTTTATTCGTGTACGACAAGGCTCTCCCCTGTACCTGTAATCGACCTCGTAGGCCGTACCGGCTTCGAGGACAACGTCCAATGATGCCATGATCGAAATGTCCGCGGCACTGGTGTTCGGGTTCGACTGCTCAACGCAACCTGTCACCCACGAACTCTTTCCCGCTGCTTGTCTTTTACCGAGCAACCCCAGCGGATTTTGCTGCCGAACCCGTACATCGTAGGCGCGGGCTTCCTCGGCTTCGAAGCGGTCAGTGAATTGGATGGAAAGGTCCTCGTCGTCGGCATCGAAAGCAACAGTGGGGTCCGGGAGCGTCGCTGTCTGCACCGTAACGTCTATAGTTTGCGTGGCGGTCAGACCATAGAATTCGTGCGCCGTTATTTCAACGGATGCGCTCCCAACCGCCACCGGAAGGATCGTCAGGTGGTTGCCCGCTACCCGTGCGGTCGCTACAGCGTCATTGTTCGAGGAGGCAGCGTACCGCACGACGCCGTGTCTATCCCAAAATCCGTCGCTCACCCTTATGATCTCGGCACCGCCCTCGAATGTCAGCGTCCTGTTGCCGAGGTCTGTTACCGTCGGCGGCTCGTTGAAGGTCGTACCGATGGCGGAATCCGACCACTCGCCCTCTCCCTCGTCGTTAATCGCCCGCACCTGCACCTCGTAGCTGGTGTTATTCTCCAGATTCAGAACATCTACGTCCTTCAGGTTGGCGGCACTGCTGTACCAGATGAGACGCCCATTGGCGAAGGCGTCGCCGCTGTCGGCGATGCGATATTGCACTTCATAGCCGTAGAGGGCGATATCGGGCCCGGTGTTCTCCGGCACCGACCATTCCACCCTCAGTTGCGTGGGAATTCCCGACGCAGAGGCCGTGGGCATATCGATTTTTCCAGGCGGCTCGAGAACATTAGTCACGGTGACGATGATTGGCAGCACTGTGGTCTTCACCCGGTCGCCGGTACCGCTGGTCGCCGTTACCTCTACTATGTACTCGTTATCGCCTGCGGCACTGGACGGTTGAGAGCTGGCAAGGTCTGCCGGACGCTCGAAGTCAGGCGCGGTCTTGAAGGCTAAGGTATTCCCGCTTGTGATCTCGAACAGTGCCTCGTCTGCGCCGCCGGATATTTCATAACCGGTAACGCTGTCCTGGTTATCGGCATCGGTGGCGACGACTGTGCCCACGGTCACCTCGTTCTCGGCCACCTCAAAACGCCCGTCGCCCGAGATGACCGGCGGCTGGTTGTCGCTGGGCGTGCCGTTGACCGGATAGGACCACTTGCCCTTCCCTTCGTGGTTTCTCGCCCGCACCTGCAACTCGTAATCGGTGTTCGCGTTCAAGCTCCCGACCGTCGCCCTCGTGTTCGTCCCATCGTAATTCACAACGGTGAAGTTTCCACTGCCTATGCGATATTGTACGTCATAGCCAGAGATGGTAGGCTTCCCCGTGTTGTCCGGCGCCGTCCAGACCAGGGTCAGACTCGTCACCGTTGATGCCTCCACCTTCGGCGTCCCCGGCTTGCCGGGCGGTTCATCTACATCGGTTAACTCAATTGTCGCATCAACGGTGGCGCTGCCGCCTTGTGGATCCACGACCTTCACTCTAACCGAATAGCTGTTCTGCGTCTCATAGTCGTATATCACGCCTTCTTTGGTCTTAAGTTGACCTTTTCGTAGTAACACCCTGACGATATCGAAATCCCCGGCATCCGTGCCTTCAAGGCTGAAGACCATCCCGTTTTGTCCGTGTCCGTAGAATTCGTCCGTTACGGACAGCGGCTCGCCGATGTTCTGTCCGGCTACGGTATTCTCGGCAAAACTCCGCACCGGAGATGCCTCAACGAACCTCGGTAGTCTGTTGGGTTGGACCGATCCGAAGGCCGAGTTCGACCATTCGCCGGGTCCGTCGTCGTTTATCGCGCGCACTTGAACCTCGAAAGCAGTTCCTGGGGGCTGGCCTCGGAACGTTATTTGCGTATTTGTAATGACTTGAGGAAATTCCTCCAACTGACCGCCGTCCTTGCCGTATTGAAGGTTGTAGCCGGTGATAGGCGTTCCGCCGCTATTCTCTGGTGCTGTCCACTGAATGTGCAGGAATAAAGATTGGGGTGCCGTCAGCGTCGGTGGGGCTGGTTTCCCCGGTGGCCCTGTCGTAAAGGTGGGACCCGGTGGTTGTGGTGGTTGTGGTGGTGGTTGTGGTGGTTGTGGTGGTGGTTGTGGTGGTTGTGGTGGTTGAGGTGGCGTACCGCCTCCTCCGCCTCCTCCGCCCCCTCCGCCTCCCGGAAATACTGGCCCTGCTGCCGGTATCACCGGGATGCCTAAAACGGGCGATGACCATTCACTCATGCCCCCTTCGACGAGCGTACGAACGCTTACCAAATACGCCTGTCCGTTGAGCAGTCCCGTGATGATCAGGCTATCCAACTGACTGCTGACCTTCTGAATACCTTTCCATTCATCGCTATCCTCTCCCGGCGCATCGAATGGGTCCGGACGCTCCCGATAACCCACTTCATACCCGGTGACAGGGGGCTTGCCATCCTCGTCTGACACGGCATCCCAGCGCACAATCAATTTGCCATCATCCTCTTCTACCTCCACATTCGAGGGCATGGCGGCTGTCGCTTCCTCAGTGTCCTTGATGGTGATGGTCACCTCAAGACTCGCCTCGCCTCCCTTGCCATTGCTGACGATCACGATTAAGGAATAGCTGCTCTTTTGCTCAAAGTCATAAGTCTCTTTCGTCTGAATTTGCCCTGTGTTCGGGTCAATGGTAAAGCTGTCAGCATCGTCCCCGCTGAGGCGATAGGTGAGGGTATTGCCATCGCTATCGGTTGCAGAGATGGGATCGCCTATGGGCTGTCCCGATGGTGTGTTCTCATCAAGGGAGAGTGTGACAGCAGATTCAGATGTGAAGACCGGTGCGCGGTTCAATACTTTGCCGAAGTTATCGACAAAGATCAGAAAATCGGGGATCCCTATCTCGCCATTGATATTCAGGTCGTATTTTGCCTCATACTTTTCCTGACCTTCCTTTGAGCCGAACACATCGACAAAGAGCAAGAAGTCGGGGATATCTACAATCCCATTGCCATTAAAGTCCGGAGAAGGCGATTTCGCAAGCCGCAAGGTAAGGCTCAGGTCCATCGATACGGTCTCCGTCTGTCCTTCTCGCACGAGTCGTATGTCTGTACCAGAAAATGATTCTGTTGTGAGAAAGCGAATCGTGCCTATAAGACCACTATTGGTAGCATTACTATTGGATAAAGTTATCCCGATATTTGCAAAGTCCTTTCCCGTAAGAGCAGAGGTGCCAGATACGATATTGGCCCTCTTAAAGCCTTCGTAAGCAACCTGCGTTGGATCGAATTCAAAGCGCAAGGAGATATCACTTGCCGACCCAATATCTGTGCCGAAGATCTGGATGGGAACCGTGCGATTGGGAAAGACATCGAGAGAAGATACTGCCTGGTCACCTTCAGAATTATCTAAGTCCAGAGAGAGGGAAAAGCTGCTGGTCTGGGTGGATAGCGACCACGGGAATAGCAAGAGCAGAAGGCTTAGCAAACAGATGGTGCCAAGCGCGGGGGGGCAGGATGGTGTATAGCGTAGCATCACTAAAGAGAATGGGTTTGCGGCGCAACTCGTAAATCACCGACAAGCGACACCGCCGGCGTGATAGATGATAGATACAATACATCGGCATAAAATATATGTACCAGTTTGGATTCAAGCAATAATAATTTTGTATAAAATGTTATTTTTTAATAATATAAAAAGAAAAATCCAGACGAAGTATCGTCCAATAGATGAGATGTCTGGTTCGTATTCTGATTTATTAACAAGTGGTTATAAATACAATGGGCGATATATTCATCTTAAGACGATATATCGCCCACATTAAAAATATTTTTGATCCTTACACGCTCTGCTTAATCCAAAATTTATGTCCCAACAGATCAATCTGTGCGGTGAATTTGTTTTTTGTAGTGTACGTATATTTTATAAAAAGGAACGAGGTACGCCTCATAAAACTGCATCCATGCTGGTGTTTATGTAACCGGGCCAACAGGTTGGTGCGGTTTGCTGATATATTGGCATCCACCGCGCAAAACGCTTTCCGGAAGCGGAGTTGCGCATATCGAAAGGAGGTTTAAGATGAAAACTTTAACTTCGGAGGTGAACGCCTGATTTTCAGGCTGTGACCCTTCAGACGTTGGGCCAGGGATATTGTTCCTGGCCCTTTTTTGTCAGTTCCTCCACTGGTTTGTCTTGATTTAACAGGTATTCTTGTCTCGCCATCATTGTCAAAATACCCACCAAAAGACTGAGCAGGAGTACCAATCCCGCGGGCATAAATTTTCGCGTGCGGACAAATCGGCTCATAAATATGCCCGTGAGCAATAATCCGACCAATCCGCCGGTCAAAAATCCGACGGCTGGATCGCTCAGGCTTTGCCAGTATCCAACGAGTGCGGCAATACCGCAGATCGCGCCTGCGAATAGGGATGCAGAACTCCCGGATTTCATCTTTCCTATGATGCCTCCCACAATTAACAATATGCCGTAAATCGCCAGTACTACTTGTGCTATTTCAATCATAGTCAGATCCTCATTCTCCGAAGTATCCCCGGCTTGCCCAAACTTTTTTTGCCAGTGCTTTTGCGCCATCGGACGGTTCGATTTCTCCCAGAATACTGCTCGGCGGTTGCCCAGGTTTTTTGCGCGTGGGATCGGGCGACCAATCATCTCGTTCGTATTTTTTTCTTATGGACTCATCGCGAAAATCGGGCACTTCCATGGGTGCTGAATCACTGAGTGCTGACCGCCACGCTTGAATGCCCGCAATACTCATGTCGATGCCGCGATACACATCGAGGTAGGGTTGCTCGCCTGTGCGAATCGCTTCGGCGAAATGGTAACTCGTAAAAAAATCGCCACCGCCATGCCCGGCTTGTGTTGCGCGGTCGTGATGTACCGGAAAATCCGGTCTGTAAACGGTTTCTACGGGTTCTCCTTTTCGCTTTTCCCACGGTTCTTTCCAGATGCGTAGCCGATATTTATCGCCGTTGCGACAGTTTTCCATCACGCCCTTGTTGCCGTGGATCCTGACGTAATTGCCGTGCCCGCGCAACGCGCCGTGCAGGGATTTCACGACGGCGTCATTGTCCATCCGACAGATGATCACGCCTGCTATATCCGCGCGGTTCATGTGCAGGGTTTTGGTCATGTCGCCAAAATCGTAGGGGATAACAAATCCGTTCACTTTCACGGGGCGCGTATCTGTGATGTACATTACCGGTGCAATCGAATGCGTGCAATAATAGGTCGAGGGAATCCAGTTGCGCCAGTGATTGCGCCCGCAACTGCGCCCCAATTTTACTTCTGGTGGATCGGGGTGTACGTATTCGCCCTCTCCGTATTTAAATTCCCCTACATGTCCGTTTTGATAGAGCCGTCTCATTTCCTGATTGTACGCCGTATAGGGGTAATTTTCGGCAAACATATAAATTTTACCGCTGCGCTCTACTGCGCGTGCAAGTGCGACGCCTTCGCCCAATGTATGGCAGGCAGCGGTTTCACTCATGACGTGTTTTCCGGCGTTTAGTGCTTTAACGGCAAAGGGCGCGTGTTCGTGAAAATAATTGGCGAGTACCACGGCATCCATATCGTGTTCCAAAAATGCGTGGTAATCTACATAAGTCGATACACCGAGTGCTTTGCCTTCGGGTGCTAGTCGCTCTTCCCATGTATCGCAAATTGCAACCAGTTCCATCCCCGTTGGTGTTGCCGCCCGCATAAATGATCGCCCGCGTCCTACGCCGACGACGCCCACGCGAATTGGTTTGTTTTTTTCGGGCATCACAAGTTCTCCAGTTTTCGATAAAAAAAACCGGCCTATCGCCGATTTTTTTTAAATTTAAACATAGAAGCGGATATCTGGCACTGCGTCCATCAATCCCAATTCTACACCATAAGCATAGAAACGCTTCAAGCCTTCCAGTTCTGTATCGCCCAAATTGTATAGGATATTTCTCGTTAGATATTCGGCATAAAAAGCAGGCGATAGGGTGCGGGTTTCAGCGGCATAGTCCTTTGCGATGCTGGGGATAAGTGACTTGCTTTTTTCCCTGGCCTCGATCAGTTTGTCAATGTGATATGGCGTCAATGCATCGGGGCGTCCGGCCCAGCAGGCATAGACAAAAGGCAACCCTGTCATTTGCGTCCAAATTTCTCCCAGGTCCAGGATCCGATAGTGTTTGCGGGGCAATGTCAAGGCGGGATCGCCTATCAACAGGGCAGCATCGGCTCGTTTGAGCATTGCGTCTATATCTGGGGGATGAAAAAACACTTCTGGCTGGCAGCCAAATTGTCGCGCCAGGATGATCTGCGCCAGCACGACTGATGTGCGCGATCCGCGATCCAGAGCCAGCGTTTGAATTTCTTCGGGTTCTTTGTTCAGTACAATAAATACACTGCCAACTGGCCCGTTTGAAATAATGCCGACACTGGGTACAATCCGATAGGGGTCTCGTCCGCATCCAATTTCTACAGCGGGGATCAATGCCACGTCGGTTTCGCCCATGTGCAATCGCTCGGCACATCGCGAGGGCACGCCGAAGATCAGTTCAAAATCGCGATCAATCGCGCCCGTGCGCAGCACTTCAACCAGTGGTCGCGAGTTTAAGTATGACACCACGCCCAAACGCACACGCATCTTTACACACCCCTAATTCAAAATCTCATACCGCGTATTTCGCCTTACAGGCTCGTATCCCGCATCCCGAATGAGCCGTTGCATCTCCTGGAGTGTCATAGTATCCGTATGACTCGTGCCCGCTGCACTGACTACGTTTTCTTCCATCATTGTGCTGCCAAAATCGTTTACGCCGTATTTTAAGCTGACCTGTGCGACCTTGGCTCCCTGCGTTACCCACGATGCTTGAAAACTTTTGATATTGTCCAAAAACAGGCGCGCAATGGCGATGGTTCGCAAATAGTCAAATCCGGTGGCTTTCACGCCATTCCATCGCCCCTGATCGTTGGCAAGAGCGGTGGAATCGGGTTGAAAATTCCACGCGATAAATGCGGTGAATCCGCCCGTCTCATCCTGCAAATTGCGAATGTGTTCCAGATGTTCTATTCGCTGTTCAATGGTTTCGACATGTCCATACATCATGGTCGCCGATGTGTGCATGTCCAATTCATGTGCAATGCGATGCACAGCCAGCCATTCGTGGACGCGGTCTTTGCGAAAACCGATGATATCGCGCACTTCGTCCGACAAAATTTCTGCGCCAGCACCCGGTATAGAATCCAGGCCGGCATCGCGCAAGCGGCGAATGCATTTTTCGAGTGACATACGCGAGATATGCGCGATATAAATAATTTCTGTGGCGGATAAACAATGCTGATGGATTTGCGGGTAGCGATTGCGTATTGAGGAAAAGAGGTCTTCGTAATAATCCACGCGCAGCTTGGGGTTCAGGCCCCCTTGCATCAAAATCTCGCTGCCTTTTGACACGTCGCCGCCCACGGCAATGAGTTCGTCAATTTTTTCAAAGATTTGTTCTCTGGGCAATGTATAGCCTTCGTCGGACCCCGGCGGGCGATAAAATGCACAGAAATCGCATCTTACCCAGCATACATTGGTGTAATTGATATTTCGCCCGATATTATATGTCACTGTGTCTTTGGGCCATTTGCGTCGTCGTACCACATCGGCCAACAAGCCCAATTCGGTCACATTGGGGTGTGCAAACAAACGCAGGGCGTCATCTGTGGAAATGCGCTCGTTGTTATATACTTTTTCAACAATGTCGTCGATCATGTTGTTTTCCGTTTTTAGCGGTCAGCAAAACAAGCAATCAGTCTCTAATTCTTAGAAGCTGTTTTAAAATTAATACCTGATGTTACGCATGTCAGGCGTTTTGTCATGCTGAGCGTAGCCGAAGCATCTTTTCCACCTGAGTTGGTAAGAGATTCTTCGACTCCGCTGCGCTCCGCTCAGAATGACAGAGCAATAGCGCATAGCTGAGAAGGGGCAAAATGAGTTTTAAAACAGTCTCTTAGGTATTTTTATGCCAATTAAGGGTTGAAATTATAGCGCACTTGCACGCCGTAGGTCTAATATCAGTAATGACGAAAAGACAACTGGATTGCGGCTTTAAGCATGCCGCAATGACGATGAACAGGTCTGGACTGCGACCAGTTGTACCGCTGGTGCCCGTCACGCCTGCATGCCTGAAGCAGGCGTCCAGAATGGAGCTTTTAACTCTGAATTCGCATTATTTTAGCTGTATTACACGAATAGCCTTTTTAGTTCCTTCAACCATCATTTTATACACTCCGCCAGATTTATAGATTAAGACCTTTGGCATAAAAGCATAATGATAATAATAATGATATTCAGACTGTTGCCATATTTGACCATTTATCAATTTGACTACTGTTTCTCCTTCCCAGCCCTCAAAGTCTCCATCAATCTTGCTTTCTATAACATTAGGCAATTGAGCACTTCCTATTTGTTTCTTTCCCTCTTCAATTCCTTTAAGAAACATATCTATTATATATATGCGTAGTTTATCTCGTTCTTGGGGTGTTAACTTGTGTAGTCCCATTTCTACTTGTTCAGCCTTGGACAAAATTTTATCCAAGGTAATTTCTGGAAATTTTTCTTCAGATGTTGCATGCAATCTGCACACTACACACAAGACAAATAGCGCAATTGCTGTAATGGTTCTATGAGTCATTTCACATCCCTCGGGTTCTTCTTTCCTCTTCCATACCTTTTTCTATTTTTTTCTTTTCATCTGATAACATTTTCTTTGCCTTTTCTCCCGCCTTTTCAAGTTGTCTAATGCAATTTTTGACATACTCATCAATCTCACTATCTCCCATGAGTTCATAGCTTTCCCCCGAAGCATACAGAACAATTACGGCCCGAGCCTCGTACGCGGAATATTTTTTTCATTCCAGAGATTTTTCAAGCGGCAGTTTATTATCATTGCTCACCTTTCATCTATTTTCGAGCGAATAGCAAGAATTACACAGCAGTTGCAAGTTGTCGAAGTGGTCTGCGCCACCCTTGGATGACTGCGAGATATGATTCTTTACTCAAAAACGTATTCAAAAGCGATATCGCATCGTTACGCCTGCTAAGTGCGGGGTAGGAAGAATAGAGAACTTAGCAGGCGTAAGTTTGTTCGCCTGCCCAAGATGCTATAAAGTATATCAAAAATCCAGTTTGGACGACACCTGAAGCAATGAGCAACGGCTTACCGCCAGGATAATAATAAGCATTCGGATCGCTCTCGACCCGAACAATAGTTACAAAAGGTCCGATGACAGGGATAATCGTTGTTTTATAGAACTCATCTTCCATTGCAAGAGAACCAGCCGTTGTAGCTAACGCCGTTGAAGCGAGACCCCAAGCAGAAATCTTTCTATGCACCCTATATGGATTCTGAGGGCGAACAGTGTCCTTATGCTGAGATTTGGTGGATTTTGTTTGTGCAACTTTATACCGAATAGCAACGGCCTTCATTGTCATTTTGTTACCACCAGGAAGGAGAAGGGGGCTTCCGTCGATGTTTGGGATATATTTATCAGGAACATATTGGCTGTCAGTGGTGAGAGGAATGATAGCATGTGCCCCGATTTTCTGGGCTTTCACTTGCATTTCTTTTAATATTTGGGACTGGTTGTTGAAAACGGTGCCGTTGCCCTCAATAATCGCTATTATCTCATAGGCTTGATCTGGTTCTTGGAACAAGATTGTTATATTATCGGTAGGCGGGTAAGTCTGGGATGAGTTTATCATAACGGCACTTGTGCCAATACAGCCCGAAGCCGTCAATACAAACAAGATGGCCAGTAAAATCTGTTTCATTGCGGTTTTTCCTTATCGATATCAGCCAAGGACTTACGGGCACATGCACATGCAGCCTTTAGTCTCTTCCTCAAGTCATAGTTATGCCAGATTACATTGCCAGATTTCCAAGCCAAGAATTCAGCTATTTTTAGACAATCTAACACCATAGCGGGAAGCCCTTTGAGTTCAAGTGACCATATCTGGGGCTTGAAGTGGATAATCTTGTTTCTCAAGCGGTGCAGGTGCTTGATAGAAAAGTCTTGTGTTCCTTTGGGGACGAACTTCTGGCTATGCATGTAAATTAGCATCTTATCGCCTTTGATCTTCCTGTAAAGGTCAAGGAAGTCTGCGAGCTTCGCGTGTGGAGGTGACTCATCGCCTCTATCATCTTCATACCAACTTAACCACCGCTCCACATCCTTTTCACGGAGAACTTTAAAGTCATTACTTCCTTTGAGCGCAAGGACCATCATGCCCTGGATACCTCTATGCAGGGCGATGATCGCCCATATCCACCGATGAGGATCAGATGTGACCTGCCCTAGCTGTTCCGAGAACATCTCAAAGTCCAAAACTGTCTCGATCCATTCGTCTGTTCTCAGCCACCCATCATCTAAGGTCTCCGATAAACAGCGCATTTGATCCAGTTCAATTTTAGTCAGGCCATCGGTTTTTCTGCTCATACCGCTGTTTCTTTTTTTTTACTCTCAACCACACCTTTTAGCTCTCATTCTGGATACCAGAGTTCGGAGAGTGAGATTTCTAATCCTGGGAACAATTTTGGTTTAAACATATCCGACTCAGCTATGGTCGCTCGAAGAACAGGCTCGTCGCCCGTAAGTTCAAAAGCCTCTAATGTTTTTTGATCTGCATCGATAATCCAGTATTCCTTTACGCCAAATTCGGCATATATTTTCATTTTATCGACGCGGTCTCGTTGGATACTTGAAGCAGACAAAATTTCGACCATCAAATCGGGTGCGCCCAAAATATTGGTTTCAGTGATAATATCCAGGCGATCTTTGGCTACGAACAGGATATCGGGTTGAACGACGTTTTCGGCCTCTGTCTGTCCCCCCAAAATGACATCTATTGGCGAACTAAAAACCTGTCCGAGATCGTTCTGTTTCACAAATATACGCACCAAACTCGTTAGTTCATCACAAGCCCATTGATGTCTTGGTATTGGTGCTGGAGCCACTGCTAACTCTCCTCTCAAAATTTCAAATCCAAAATTGTCTGGCGGAGTGAGATGGAGATAGTCTTCATAAGTCCATCGCTCTTTTTGGGGAATCACAATGTCTGTTGCCATCACATACCTCGTGGGTTTCCGGATCATCCAGATGGGTTGTCATATTCACTTTCCAATCTTACCGCTTTCTCACTTACTCGGGATACCAGAGTTCGGAAAGTGAGATTTCTAATCCTGAGAACAATTTTGGTTTAAACACATCGGATTCGGCCCTGGTCGCCTGGAGAACAGGTTCGTCGCCCGTTAAGCCGAAAGCTTCTAACGTTTTTTGATCTGTATCGATAATCCAGTATTCCTTCACACCAAATTCGATATATGCATGCATCTTTTCCACTCGGTCATAACGAGCTGTTGAATTGGAAAGCACTTCGATAACCAGATCGGGTGCGCCTCGAATATTATCATCTGTGATTATATTCAGGCGATCTTTTGAGACAAACATCAAATCCGGCTGTACAATATTTTCGGATACGGAAGAATCGGCATCTAACACAACATCAAAAGGTGCGACGAATATTTCGCCCAAATTCTGTGTGTTGACATGTACATCGAGAATCCTGCCAAGACTCAAAACGGTTCGCTGATGTCTTCGATTTGGAGAAGGTGACACGACTAATTCTCCTCTCAAAATTTCAAATCCAAAACTGTCTGGCGGGATGAGATGGAGATAATCTTCATAAGTCCATCGCTCTTTTTTGGGAATGATAATGTCTGTTGCCATGACACACCTCGCTGAAATAATACCAGGGGAGAGGGGCGTTTTACGAAATCACTGGAATTTCACCGGGAATTCCTATAGGTGTCTCTTCGAAAATCTCTCGCTCGGTCGATAAAACGCGGTATAGATTATCCCGCTCAACGGGATCGCGTCCGGCTTCTATAACGCGTTCGACCAGTTGCTTGCGCGTGAGCACCTGTCGCGTCTCTGAATACGAACGGCGCGTAATTTCGTATTCTTGAATTGTGCCGTCGATATCGTCTGCGCCATACCACAAAGCCACTTGTGAAATTTCAATGGTGTTCATAATCCAGAACGTTTTGATGTGGAGGAAATTGTCCAGCATCAATCGCCCCACGGCAATTTCTCTCAAATCCGCGATGCCTGTCGGCCCGGGCAAATGCTCTAATTCTGTGCGTTCGGGATGAAATGACAGGGGAATATACGTCAAAAAACCGCCGGTTTCGTCCTGTAATTCGCGCAATCGCACGAGATGATCGATGCGTTCTTTTGGGTTTTCGATATGCCCATACAGCATTGTCGCATTGGTAGGTAGGCCGACTTCATGCGCCGTACGCGCTATTTCGAGCCACTCTTCGGAGTCCGCTTTGGTCCAGAATAAATCTTCCTGTACGCGATCGCTAAATACTTCTGCGCCCCCGCCGGGAATGGACGATACGCCGGCCGCTTTTAATTCGATCATGACATCCTTCAATGGCTTTTTTGCAATACGCGCAATTTGCACCCATTCAATTGCGGTAAACGCTTTTACCGCCACATCGGGACGCACGTCTTTGACTGCGCGCACGATATCGAGATAATACGAATAGGGGAGTTTGGGATTGATGCCCGCGACCATGTGGATTTCAGAAATGGGCAGGTCGATGTATTCCAATACGCGCTTTTGAATATCTTCGGGGGATAATACATAGCCTCGATCGTCTTTTGGTTTTACATAGAAGGAGCAAAATCGGCACAGTTTGTTGCAGACGTTGGTATAGTTGATGTGCTGGTTCCGCACGTACCACGCCACATTGCCACACACGCGTTCGCGCGAGATATTGGCCAAATATCCCACGGCATTGAGGTCGGGCGTCTCGTAAAGCCGCATGCCCTCTTCGGCTGAAAGTCGTTGCCCCAGATTTACTTTTTCTTCAATGTCTCGGAGATCGTCGGGAATTATTGGTCTCACACTATGCTCCTTATACTGTTTTACGGTTTTGCAGCCAGCATTTCGCGGGCGTGTTGCATGGTCAGTTCTGAAATCTCTTCGCCGCCCATCATCAAAGCGAGTTCGCCGGCACGCGCCTCTTCATCCAGCGGGATCACCCGGGTTACCGCACGCTGATCAACCACTTCTTTTCTGACCGAAAAATGTCGATCAGCCATTTTTGCAATTTGTGGCAAATGCGTAATTGAAATGGTTTGATACGTTTCTGACAGGTCGCGCAATTTTTTGCCTACAACCTCTGCAATGCGCCCGGAAATTCCGATGTCGATTTCGTCAAAAATTAGCACTTGCACCGAAGCAGTATGTGCCAGCACGGTTTTCATCGCCAGCATAATACGCGAAATTTCACCGCCCGACGCCACTTTTGCCAGTGGGCGGATGGTTTCGCCCGGGTTGGTCGAAATAAAAAATTCACCGCGCTCTATGCCCCGTGGCCCCGCTTCAAATCGCTGCCCATCGCATTCTATCAAACCATCGGGGTCTGGCCGCCGATCCAATTGGACGTCAAATTTCACATCGGGCATGCCCAGTTCGCGCAATGCACAGCATATCGCTTTTGACAATTTGCCAGCGGCTTTGTGTCTTCCTTTTGACAATTTTTCACAACAATGTGTGAATGTCTGTATTGCATTGTCAATTTTAATTTGAATTTTTTTGAGAGATTCTTCGAGTTCGTCGGTCAGTTCCAATTCTTTTTGGGCTTTTTTTTCGTAAGATAGCACGCTTTCCAGATCGCCGCCGTATTTTTTTTTCAGTGCGTTTAGCGTTTCTAATCGCTCTGTTACTTCTGATAGGCGTTGGGGATTGTGTTCTACGCGATTGGCGTAATCGCCAAAAGCGCGGGCCAATTCTTCTGCCCCATACCGCAGGCCATTGAGTTCTTCGGCTATCGGCTCCAAGCCGCTGTCCATTTGTGCGGCCTCTTCTAAGAGATGCGCGCCTTCGCCGAGTTGATCGGCCACGGATTGTTCACCTTCATAAAGCACCTGTTCGATCTGATAGGCGATCTCGAGTAGCCGTTCTGCATGCAAAAGCATGGACTGTTCGCGTTGCAGGCGTTCGTCTTCGCCGGGATCTGGTTTTACTGCATGGATTTCTTTGATCTGAAAGTCCAACAGTTCGCGCCTTTCTCGCTGGCGTTGGGCAACGGCAGTTTTTTCGAACAGCCGGTTTTGCAACCGCACCACCTGATGATATGATTTTTCGACCTGTGCGCGTGCTGTTTGCAAGCCTCCAAAGCCGTCTAAAAAGTCCAGATGCTGATCGATATTCAGAAGCGATTGATGGTCGTGTTGACCGTGCAAATCGACCAGCGCGCGGCCCAATTCTCGAAGTGTACGCACGGGGATGGACAGACCATTGGCGTAGCACCGACTGCGCCCTTCTAATAGTACATCTCGCCGCAAAATCAGCTCACCATCTTCTGTCTCAATGCCCATGTCATTCAGGAGCTTGAGTGCTGGGTGTTGAAGATAGAGTTCAAAAATGGCTTCTACTGTGCATTTTTTTTCGCCTGTGCGGATCACATCGGGACTCGCTCGCATGCCCAGTATCAGACCCAATGCTCCGACCAGGATGGACTTTCCGGCACCGGTTTCGCCCGTAATGATATTTAACCCTTTACCAAACGCGACTTCCATGTCGTCGATCAGGGCGTAATTTATCACATGCAATTGAGACAACAAGGCGCAACTCCTTTACTCGTCTCGACGATCCAGACTCCAGTCCAATTTGCGCTGCAACAGATCGTAAAAAGTCAACCCCTGCATATTGATAAAACGCACAGGTTCGGAGGCTCGTTGTACTGTAACGGGTTCTTCAGCAGAAAGCGAACACACAGTGCGTCCATCTGTGGATAACATGATTTCATCAGACTGCTCGGCTATTACCTTAACCGTCACCGACTGATCGCCCGGCATTACCATTGGGCGCTGAGATAGCGAATGCGGACATATAGGTGTGGCGATCAGCACGGACAAATTTGGATGAACAATTGGGCCGCCCGAAGACAAGCTGTATCCCGTGGATCCCGTCGGCGTTGCCAGAATCAATCCATTGCCGTAAAAGGAGCTTACAGGCCGACCTTCAACCAGCATTACGACCTGCACCAGACGCGCTTTGACACTGCGTTCAATTACAACTTCATTGAGCGCGAATGCTTTTTGTGTGCGGGTTTGTGCGTGCAGTGCAATTCGTTCTTCAACAGTATAATCGTCGCACAACAACCGATCCAGACCATCGTCCAATTCGCGGGGTTCCGCGCCCGACAAAAACCCCAACCGCCCCAGATTCACGCCCAAAATTGGCGTGCTGTGTGGATAAACCACATCGGCTGCGCGCAACAAGGTACCATCGCCGCCCATAGCCACAATGATATCAGCGCGTGTGGGCAACTGATCGACCGGACAAAACCAATTGGAATCGGAGGTACAAATTTGTCGCAAATTATCGGCGATCAGCACTCCAATGCCCCTTTGATGGATGCGCTGGGCCAATTGATCAACCGCAACGCCCATGCCCGGTTGGGTCGGGTTCGAAAACAAACCGATGGACTTCATTCGTCTGCAAACCCTTTATTGGAATCTATGGATACCAATTCAAATTCACCATCGCTGTCGCGCACGAGCACTTCAACCTGTTGCCGCGCATCTTCTAATAAACTGCGGCATTGATTGGATGCTTTTAGACCTTCTTCAAAAACTTTTAGTGCCTCTGACAAGGGCAGTGCACCTTCCTCTAAACGATCTACAGCTATCTCCAATTGCTTCAAAGCTGTTTCAAATGTGGGTTCTTCTATCTTTTTTTTCATTGACTTTACCTATTTATTTTTTCTACCCGACAGGTTGCCTCGCCTTTTGCAAATCGAATGTGCAGATGTTCACGGGGTGTCAAAATACCTGCATCAGATACGACTGAGCCGTCTTCGCGTTGTACGAGGCCAAATCCTCGTTCGAGCACCGATAGGGGGCTGAGCGATCCCAATTTGCCGGTCATGCGGTAATAGTCGGCCAATCGGCTTTCAAATAGCCGCCTCAGAAGCGCGTATAACTCGCGGTGCAATTCATCGACGTGTTGCGCATTCTGAAAGATCAAATCGGACAACCGCCGCATGCCATAACTGCCTTCGTGCGCTTCCAGCAGGTCTTTATTTTTGTCTAACAACCGCTGCATGGCCTCCCGCGTGCGAAGTGTGAGCCGCCCGACTTGTTCTCGCACTTCTAAAACATCGCGTACGGCAATTTCTGCAGCAGCAGAAGGGGTTGGTGCGCGCACGTCAGCCGCTATATCCGATAGGGAAGTGTCGATCTCGTGTCCTACGGCTGAAATAACAGGAATCTCAGAATCCGAAATTGCCCGCACTACCTCCTCGTCGTTAAATGCTGCCAAATCCTCAGCCGAGCCGCCGCCGCGTCCAACAATCAGTACATCTACCTCGCCAAAAGAATTGAAATCGGCAATGCCTTGCGCAATATCTTCTGGCGCGTCCAATCCCTGCACCTGTGCGGGACGCAAAACAATGCGGACAGCGGGAAATCGCCGCTTCAATACATCCAAAATATCTCGAAAAGCTGCGCCTGTCTGAGAAGTCACAACCCCTATTGTTCTGGGGTATTCGGGCAAAGGGCGTTTTCGGTCTTCGTCAAAAAGTCCTTCTTCTGACAATTTTTTTTTCAGTTTTTCATAGGCGATTAGCTGTTGTCCCACCCCTGCGGGAAATAGTTGTGACACGTTAAACTGGTATTCACCCCGCCGCTCATATACCGTCAACTGGCCCTGAGCCAACACTTCCATCCCCGCTGTGGGACGAAACCCGGTTATGGAACGCGAGCGCCACATCACACAGCGCAATTGACTGTGCGGGTCTGAGAGCGTGAAATACCGGTGTCCAGATGAGGGCTGAGAGAAGGAGGTCAACTCACCGATGACCCACATGGGGGGAAATTGCATCTCAAGGGTTTGCTTGACCGCTTGCGTGACGTCCGATACGGAAAGCGGATGTTCCACTTATCCCTCCTCTAAATTGAGCCGTAGTCGCTCTATGTGTCGCGCACGCCCGGAGCTTTCATCCACATCGATGAGCGCTCCGCAGAGTTTTATGTCGTTTGTAGCTGGCTCAAAACGCACGGGCATCTGGTTTATAAATCGGCGAATCGCAGGGTCTTTTTTCGCGCCAATAACCGAATCGTGAGGCCCTGTCATGCCGACATCTGTCATATACGCGGTTCCGCCGGGTAAAATCACATTATCGGCTGTTTGAACATGGGTATGCGTGCCCAAAACCGCGCTGACTTTGCCGTCCATATAGTGCCCAAAAGCAATTTTTTCCGAGGTTGCTTCGGCGTGGAAATCGACGAGAATAACAGGCGTTTTCTTTTGCAGTTGCTCCACGGCGCACTGCCCTATTCTAAAGGGACAGTCCAACGCCATCTTCATATATGTTCGCCCAAGCAGACTGAGCACTGCAACCGACACGCCATTGCGTGCTGAAAAAACCGCTGCACCAACGCCCCCAACCTCTTTGGGGAAGTTGGCTGCGCGCAAAATCCGGTCGCCCGTTTGGATATAATCAACCGAATCTTTTTGATCCCAGACGTGATCGCCCATGGTAATTACATCGGTGCCATAAGCGTGAAATTTTTGTCCGATTTTGGCGGTAATACCAAAACCGCCAGCAGAATTTTCGCCATTAACAACGCAGAAATCAATGGCGTGCTGTGCGATCAGTTGAGGAATCAAATGTGCGGCGGCCCGTCGCCCGGGCTTGCCATAAACATCGCCTACAAATAAAATTTTCATTCGCTATTTTTTATCGCGCAAAATTGACGGAGCGAACCTCGCGAATCACAGTCACTTTTATATGCCCCGGATACGTCATCGTTTTTTCCAGCCGTTCAGCAATTTGAGCAGATAGCCTCTCGGTGTCTTCATCGCTGATTAATCCATAGTTGGCGACCACCCGAATCTCCTGACCCGCTTGAATGGCGTAAACCGCCTCTACGCCTTCTATTTCTCGGGCGGTTTGCTCCAGATGCTCCAATCGACGCACATAATTTTCCAACACCTCGCGCCTCGCGCCCGGACGAACCCTCGAAATGGTGTCTGCGGCATCGACCAGCACTGCAATTGGCGAGATTGGGTCCGCCTCTCCGTGATGAGCTTCAATTGCGTTGATCACTTCTTCATCTTCATTGTATTTTTTTGCCATATCAGCACCATTTTGGCCGGGTGTACCTTCAAATTCGTGGCTGATTCCATGGCCGATGTCGTGTAGCAAACCGGCGCGTTTGGCAAGTTGTGCATCCAGCCCCAAATGCGTGGCCATCATCCCGGCTAAAAAAGCCACCTCTTTGCTGTGGTTTAACATATTTTGCCCATAGCTCGTCCGAAATTTTAATCGCCCAAGACATTCAATCAGGCGGTCATGCAAGCCGGGCACTCCCATGTCAAAAATGGCCTCTTCTCCCGCTTGCCGGATCAATTCCTGCATATTTTCTCGCGATTTTTTAACCACTTCTTCGATTCGACCCGGATGAATGCGTCCATCCATTACAAGGTGTTCCAAAGCTGTCTTGGCAACCGCGCGGCGAATGGGATCAAACCCGGACAGCACTACGGCTTTGGGGGTGTCGTCAACAATCACATCCACGCCTGTACACATCTCAAAAGATCGAATATTGCGCCCTTCGCGCCCGATAATTCGACCTTTCATTTCATCGGCTGGCAAATCGACAACTGTCACCGTTGATTCTACCGTATAATCGACTGCCAGTCTCTGAATGGCACTTGCGATAATATCTCTCGCTTCATCATTGGCCCGCGCTTGTGCGTCTTCTCGAATCTCTTTTAAGCGCCAGGCAACTTCGCGTTGGGCTTCGACCTCCAAATTTTCCATCAACTCGCGTTTGGCCTGATGGCGCGTCAGGGCTGCAATGCGTTCTAATCGCGCATTTTGAGCCTCCAGGATCGCTTCCAATTCCAGTTCTTTTACGGATAGTTCATCCTGCTGCTGTACCAATTTTTGTTCCAGTTCTTCCATTTGTCCCGCTTTGTGGTTGAGCAGATCTGCACGCCGATTCAACTCGTTCGACATGCGATCCAATTCTTCTTCTTTGCGTTCCACTTCATTGTTGCGGTCTTCCAGTGCTTTTTCGGCTTGTACGCGCTCGTGATAAATCTGATCCTTAGCTTCTAAAAGCGCGGTGCGTTTTTCAGTTTCTGCTTCTCTTCGAGCATCTTCCAAAATTTGTTCAATTGAGGCGTCAGTGCGGTAAAATCTCTTGTGAGCAATTTTACGGCTGATCAGCCAACCCACAACAAATCCCAGCACCAATAGCCCGGTAGATAGCGCAATTACAGATGCGATTTCCATGACTTTCTCCAATAGTAGTATTAAAAGAAATCCCCACTGCGCTTGTGCTCATTTTTAAGGACAAACGCGGCGGGGTTCACAATCCCGTGAGATAGCTTGTCTCACACTCGCATTGTGCGGTTTGCTCGTGAGCTAAGAGTTGACCGAGTCTGCGAGTTGATGGGCTTTCTCGCGTGAAATCTGATCTATCCGGCGACCTTCTTCCTCGATCTTAAAAAGCTCATCAGCCAAATTCACAGCCGTCAATACAGCTACTGTTGATCTGGTACGGAGTGCAAGGGCACTGGCTACTTCTCGCATTTTCTGATCGATATAACTCGCCACCTTGCGGATATGTTCGGGATCAGTTTCACTGGCAATGCGATATTCTGAGCCAAATATCTGAACGCGCACGTCGGACAAAACAGGCATCACTCATCTTTTTGGGGGTTTAAGGAATTGAGGCGCTGCAACATCGCCTCGACCTTATTCAGGATTTCCGCCTTATTGTCTATTAGAAGCATATTGTCGTTGTAAATATCTTGCAGTCGGTCTCGCTCGCTACACAGAGCCACCCGTTCTTCTTCGAGGCGCGATATATCTGACTGCAATGCCTGACTCTGTTGCTTCAATTCGTCATTTTCACGACGCAAATCTTCAATGGTTGCAACGGCGTTGTTAATTGCTTCAACGAGCCGGTCCACTCCTTCCGCGACTGCCCCAGCGTTAATATCCAACAGATCTACTTCCTCCGCCATTTCCTCTACTTCTTCGGCGTCTTCGACCGTCTCGGCGTTGTCCTCTACTTCTTCGGCGTCTTCAGCTGCCTCGGCGTTGTCCGCCACTTCCTCATCAACTTCCTCTTCTTCTTTGGCGTTTCTAACGGTCCAGGGGTTAATATCCATGTCTGCTCCTTAAGAAAGATCAAAAGCTATTAAATATAGAGCCAATTTAACATCATCTTATCCGAAAGTCAAGCTCGCCCCAAGAGGATTTGCCCCTCATGCAAAAAGCGAAATCCACACAATGCTGGATTTCGCTTTTTGGAATCAATGAGATACTCAGGCGTTTTGCTTAACTCTTTCGACCAGGGCGGCAAATGCATTGGCGTCGGTTACAGCCAGATTAGCCAATACTTTGCGGTTGATATCGATACCGTCTCGCTTCAAACCCGCCATAAATCGACTGTAAGTCAATCCGTGTTGCCTTGCCGCAGCGTTGATTCGCGCAATCCACAATGCTCTGAAGTTTCTTTTCTTTTGTCTGCGGTCGCGATAGGCGTATTGCAATGCGCGATCCACGGCATTGCTGGCTGTGCGAAGCAGCTTGCTGCGCCCTCCCCGATAGCCCTTAGCCTGTTTCAAAATTTTTTTTCGCCTGCGTCTCGATGCAGGACTGTTGGTTACTCTCGGCATATTTATCTCCAATTAACAGTGATCACCAACCCACGTCAAGACGCCAGCAGGCGATTGATGCGGCTTTGGTCAGCGTCGTGAACATGTGCAGTTTGACGGAGGCCTCTTTTGCGCTTGCTCGTCTTTTTGGTCAGGTTGTGCGCTGCAGTGGCCTGGCGACGGCTGATTTTGCCAGAACTGCGCTTTTTGAAACGCTTTTTGGCACCGCTATGGGTTTTCATTTTGGGCACGACAAACTCCTTTGAGAACAACATCACAAATCAGTTGAAGCGGACTATGACTGAGATTTGGGCGCGACAATCATCACGAGCTTTCGCCCTTCGTCGCGGGGATGGGTTTCGATCTGTCCAATATGTTGCAAATCGTCTTCAATGCGCTGCAATAGATCGCGGCCCATATCGCGATGTGCATTTTCCCGTCCAAAAAACTCAATAACCATCCGCACTTTATGGCGCTGGGTCAAAAATCTCTCGGTATGTCGGAGCTTAAATTGATAATCGTGATCGCTGATTCGAACACGCATCCGAATTTCTTTTAATTGCGAGGCACTTTGACGATTCTTTCTGGCTTTTTTTCCCCGCTCATACCTGTATTTACCGTAGTCCATGATCCGGCAAACAGGTGGGCGCGCATTTGGTGCGACTTCGACCAGATCAAGTCCAGCCCCCTGAGCCATTGTCAGAGCTTTGCTCGTTTCTACAATACCAACTTGAGCACCTGATTCACCGATCAAGCGAACCTGTGGAATGCGAATCTGCCGATTCACGCGCGGCCCGATTTCTCGTCTGGTATCTCGACTTCTTGAACCTCTATTGATTGTGACCACCTCCAGATTGGATGTATTCGATGGTATATCACAAACGCATGGTGCGTTATGACA
Source organism: uncultured Latescibacterota bacterium (assembly GCA_951812755.1). Lineage (GTDB taxonomy): Bacteria > Latescibacterota > UBA2968 > UBA2968 > UBA2968 > VXRD01. The sequence continues at coordinate 5,099,360 of OX638329.1, read as the reverse complement.
ACTGTTTGGATTCGACCTCTTTCTGAATACGCGCGATTAAATTTTCCCGGCTCAGCGCCCCCAAATCCCCCTGTCCATGACGGCGGACAGATACTGTGCCATTCTCAACTTCCCGCGCGCCAACAATAAGCATGTAGGGCACTTTTTGAACTTCTGCCTCGCGAATTTTGTAGCCCAGTTTGGCATCCTGATCATCCACTTCAACGCGCACCTGAGCATCTCGAAGCAGTTTGGCAACTTGCTGTGCATAGTCTATGAAACGATCCGATACAGGTAGAATAACGGCCTGTACAGGAGCCAACCACACGGGGAAATTGCCGGCATAATGCTCAATGAGTGTGCCAAAGAATCGTTCCATTGACCCCAAAAGCGCACGATGTACCATATAGGGGCGGTGCATCTTGCCATCTTGACCGGCAAAAGTCAGATCGAATCGCTCGGGCAGGTTGAAGTCAAACTGAATTGTCGAACACTGCCATTCACGCCCCAGTGCATCTCTAATTTGCACGTCAATTTTGGGTCCGTAAAATGCACCACCGCCTTCGTCCATGCCATATTTTAAGCCCTGTGCGTCTATCGCGGCCTTTAAGGCATTTGTCGCCATATCCCAATCGCGAGGATCACCTACGGCTTTTTCAGGTCGCGTGGAAATATCGATCTTAAAATCTTCGAGACCAAATGACCGCAAAATAAACAGCGTAAAATCTATGGTCTGTTTAATTTCACTTTCGACCTGGTCTGGACGGCAGAAGATATGCGCGTCGTCCTGTGTAAATCCGCGCGCGCGCAAAAGTCCGTGCAGCACTCCCGCCGGTTCATACCGGTAAACCGTTCCCATTTCTGCCCAGCGAAATGGCAACTCGCGATAACTTCGACGACGGCTTTTGTAAATCATGCTGTGAAAAGGGCAATTCATGGGTTTGGCGAAATATTCCTGCCCATCGACATCCATTGGCGAGTACATATTTTCGCGGAAAAAATCCAGATGCCCGCTTGTGTTCCACAGGGTGGACCGCCCAATATGAGGAGATCCAACGAGTTCATATCCACCATCAAAATGAGCACTGTGCCAGAATGATTCAATCTCGTGCCGAATGCGCATTCCTTTAGGGTGCCAGAGCACCAGGCCTGGACCTACGTTGTCATTTATTGAATACAGGTCCAACTGCACGCCCAAAGTGCGGTGGTCTCGGCGTTTGGCCTCTTCGAGTTTATCGAGATATGCCTGCAATTCTTTTTTGCCAGGAAACGAGATACCGTAGATGCGTTGCAGCATTTTGTTGTTTTCATCACCCCGCCAATACGCCCCGGATGCGTTTAACAACTTGATGGCCTTAATGCGCCCTGTTGACGGTAGGTGTGGTCCCCGACACAGATCAAACCACCTGGTATTTTTGTAGATGCTTACGGTCTCATCGGGCGCAATGGCGTCTAAAAGCTCGAGTTTGTAGGATTCACCCAAATTTTGAAAACGCGAGGAAGCCTCATCGCGCGAGACTTCCTCGCGGGAAAAGGGTTGGTCTTCTTTGACAATTTCCAACATTCGCGCTTCAATTTTTTTTAGTTCTTCGGGCGTAAATGGCCGATCGATATCAAAATCGTAATAGAATCCGTTTTCGATGGGCGGACCAATGGTTACTTTGGCATTGGGAAACAAATCCTGCACTGCTTGTGCCATCACATGTGCTGTGCTATGCCAGTAAACCTCTTTGCCTTCATCGTCGGAAAAAGTCAAAATTTCAACCGCAGCATCTGAAGCAACCGGGTAACTCAAATCCACAGCTCGACCATCAATCCGCCCGGCTAATGCTGCGCGGGCAAGGCCTGCACCGATGGATTTGGCCACTTGTAGCACGGTTGTGCCGCGCTCAATTTCTTTGGTTGAACCGTCGGGAAGCGTAATGGTTATAGAGTGGTTTTCTGCCATAAAAAAAATCGCGCTCGGAAATTGCCGGCGCGCGAGATGTGAAATCGTGGAACCGTTCGGTGAGCAGTTTCGCCCGCAGATATCCCTCAGCAATGAAGATTAAAAGATAGAAACCCGCCAAAGTCTGATAAATTTATAATAAGAGTATCGGAGTGTCAAGCGGAAATTCTCCAATTTCGAAGATAGAATCACAACCTCAATTCATTGGATTTTCGAAACTTATTAGACTTCATCCAAACCCAATCCCGTCAAATCTGCAATATTCCCTGCTTGCTCAGCTTCATATAACCGCCAGATTACGCGCAATCCCTGCAAGCTGCTTTTGCCATCTGTCAGTGGTGTTTGCCCGGTTTCAATGCAATCGAGAAAATGGGCCATCTCATTTTCCGTGTGTTTGCCCGGCTCTGTTTCGAACAGAACTTTCTCTTGGCCGCGCATGATATGCGCGAGTTTGCCACCTGAGAGATCGGCATCGAGTAAACCTTCTGTGCAATGCGCGTGGATTGAGTACCGCAATCGGGTGCCCCGTGCGCCCCAGGTGCCAAAGTGATATCCCAGACGGCCATTTTCAAATTCCATCGTCACATTGCTGGTGCCTTCTCGCTCCATCCACGGCGTACCCAAATTTGTGCCCATGTGCATGCCCTGTACGGGTCGCCCTAAAAACCAGAGCAATAAATCGATATAATGACAGCCATGACTAAATAATTGCCCCCCACCCAATCGCTCTTTGCTCGAAGCCCAGTGATCGGGGGGATATCGAGTGAGTTGTTCGGTCCAGATAGACACTTGAAATACGTCGCCGTACGCGCCTTCATTCAGCAATGTTTTTAAACGCTGTACGATTGGATGAAAGCGCATACAATACGCAATCATTAGCACTTTGCCCGAGGTTTCAGATGCCTCAATCAGTTCTTTGCAGGCGACTTCGTAATTTGCCATGGGTTTTTCGAGCAAGACATGAACGCCAGCATTGAGACACGCATGTCCCACCGAAAAGTGCAAATGATGGGGTAGTGCGAGCAATACGGCATCTACCGAGTCTAAAATCTCGCGATAATCTGTCGCTACACTGGCTCCCGGAAATTGTTGCGCGACTGCTTCTGCGCGTTCTGGCACAACATCGACAGCAGCGGTCAATGTGACCCGATCACTCAGTGTGTGAAACCGCCGCATGTGGGCACCCCCCATGCCGCCACATCCGATCATACCCAATTTGATCATGTACCTGTCTCCTTAAGGCAATTGCAATATTTTGTGAATGCGACACGACAAGCGCCAATTGGGATGTCGCGACAAAATTTCCAATGCTTTGTGAATGTATTGGGGTTTGCTCGATTCGGGCTGTAAATAAATATATTTTGCGCGGTTTTCATCGACTGTATTTTCGCAAAACGCTTTGCCCACCACGTATTTGAGTTCGGTGATATGCGTCAGGCCATCGGCAATTTTTTGCCGTTTGGGCGATACAGTCCAGTGTTCAATTAGATCGCACAAAGCTGAATCTGGATCAATCGTTCCATTTGTCTCGATGTGCAACCGAAAACCCGCGCTGACGAGTTCCCGGCACAGTGGCGTGATATTTTGCCCCAGTGGCTCTCCCCCGGTCAAACACACCCACTTTGCCGGGTGATGCATGACCTCAGCGACAATTTGAGTAATAGTCATTTCTTCAAAAGAATCAAATTCCGTATCGCAAAAGAAGCAGCGCAAATTACAACGTGCAAGCCTGACAAATGTTGTGGGTTGTCCCACGCGCAGGCCCTCACCTTCTATGGAATAGAAAATTTCATTGACTTGCAAGCTCTCGCCATCGCCGCGCCAGACGGGCATTTGATCTCTGGATGCCGGAGGGTTCACATTCAAGCCTTTATGGAGTTGTGCTCTTTAGCAGTCGTCTATGGTATTTAAAGAAATATATCTCACATGCGCCGTATTTGCAAGTACTGCACCAGGTAAAAGAAAATACTTGACATATTATTTCAGAACGCCTAATTTCTCAGCAACTTAACTGAATTCAATTAAGTATTCTTCCCCATCGTTCCCCCAATCCCCACAAATAGAATTTCAACCGAATTTTAAGGGACGATGCATGCCTGAACAAACCCCCCCTTTTGTTTTTGAGACGCCTACGGGCATTCTGAGTGGGCGCGATCGAGGTGAAGCTCTGCTCAATCAGCTTATGGCATTTATGCAAACAGCCGATGACGATGCGGTTACGCCCCTCGACTTTGCCAATGTCTCGTTTATCGATATCTCCTGTGCCGACGAGTTGCTCAGCAAACTCCTCATGCGTATTGGTAGTGGAGAGCTTGGCAATCGTTTTACTTTTATCCAAAACGCCAATGATTCCGTGCGAGAGACCTTTGAGGCCGTGCTCAAATTGCGCGACCTGGCCGCACTTTTCAAAGATGACGAAGGCGATATTCAGGTGCTTGGTGTGCTCAAAACGCCCATTCGGGAAGCCCTTGACGTTGTTCTGACTCGAAAAAAAGGCACGTCTTCCGAGTTTGCCCACGCGCTGCACAAAAATATCAATATCGCATGCAATCGGCTCAATGCCCTTCAAAAAATGGGCCTTGTGTGCCGTGTGCGCGATGGCAGTGTACCCGGCGGTGGCCGGCAATTTTTTTATGAGTCAATTGTATAGACGGAGCGGTGTAAAACTGGCCGGTGAACGAGCCTGAAAAGCGGCTCGTTGTACACCATCCTCAGGCCAGTTCATCAACGAATCAACGAAGCAGATGATGTACATGAAAGCCGTCATTGCGGCATGGTTTTAGCCGCAATCCAGAGGTTTTGGGTGGTTGGGAGGGGTTCGTTTATTCGTCTATTCATTTTCTGGAGCCTCTTATGCTCGATTACGGTTTGCTCAAACGCCAGATTGACCAGATGGCGGTTGATGCCGGTACTTTGCAAGACGATTTTTTTGCCCGTATTGATCTGGCGTGTTCCGAAATGGATCGCTGGGAAGATGCCTGGGAGACTCTGGGTATTAAAATTGCGCGCAGCCGCACCTCCTGGCTGGTTGCTCAACTCGGTGGGCCTATTACCGAGGCGTGTCCAAGACCCGACCGTCCCAAAGAACTCACGGTTATTGCCGCCGATGGATCTCAGATTTTCCCCGACCGGCACGAAGTCGCCAATTGTTTTTTGATCAATATTGGCTATGTTGTCATTCATTACGGCACGGGAGAACGCCCCGTGTTAAACAGTGAACCAACGCTTTTTTACGATGAAGACGACCTCTATCAGGAATGGGCGGGCAAGCGCAGCCCTATCACCCGAGAAGTTGTTGGCGTGCGGCGCAATGCCATGGAACTCGAAAAGGTCGTTGCCCTCTCTGCTCAGGCGCACGCAGAAGGTCGAACCTGTGTCGGGCTGACCGATGGTACCCTGATTTTGTGGATGCTCGAAGGCAAACCCTACGATTTCCGCCGCGAAACTCTCCAGACCACGCTCGCCGGTTTGGAGCGTCTGCGCGAACTTCGCGTTCCCATTGCCGGGTATATTTCAGATCCCGGCAGTGCCGATGTGCTCAATGCTCTGCGCGTGGGACTCTGTCCCGAACAGCCCCCCAACTGCGACAAGTGCCCGTGGAAAGCAGCCGAGGCGCAGCATCTTCTCGATTTTGATGGCGATTCTGAACCGCCTGCACCCATTCCTTGTGAACCCATTGCCGGCGTTACCGACGATATGCTGTATGCCCGCAAACTCAAACGCGGCGAGCGCAGTGGCGTTTATCGCAGCGCGTCTAAAATTCTCGAGGATTATGGTCCCCACCGCATTTGCTTTTTTTACGTACACACGGGTTGGGAAATTGGACGCGTCGAAATCCCCGAATGGGTTGCCAAAGACCGCGAGTTGCTCGACCTCGTACACACCGCGATTGTCGATCAGGTCGATAAGGGGCGCGGATATCCCGTCGTCCTATCCGAATCCCACGAACGCGCCATTGTGCGCGGGGCCGACCGCGACATATTTTTTAAGTTCTTAAAAGACTCTTTTATCAAAAACAACATCAGAACCGAACAGTCGCTCAAACAACTTAAAAAAATGGCTGCATCAGTATAGCGAAGGGTATCATCATGGCGGCTCAATTTATCCTTACGGATTATATTAACGACCTTATGGCGCAAGCCGAATATGACAAACTTGAAGATGGTACATTCGGTGGACGTATTCCCGTATGCAAGGGTGTGGTGGCGTTTGCCAATTCGCTTCGCGATTGTGAATCGGAACTTCATTCTATACTTGAAGATTGGATTTTTGTGGGTATTAAACTTGGACATAGACTTCCCGTAATTAATGATATTGACTTAAACAAGGTGCCCATGCATGAATCGTTGGACACCGTGTAAACGTCGCGATTTTATTCGTCGGCTTCGCAAACTCGGATTTGAGGGCCCTATTCGGGTACACGTCACCAGTTTATGACCTATCAAAATCACCGATTGTCCATCCCGTCCAATTCTGAATACTCTGTGCCACAATTGCGGTTTATGGTCCGAGAAATTGGAGCGATTCTTGAACGCGAAATCACAATGTCAGATTGGTATGCCCTTTTATGATAGAGGTTCCGCATGGCACTCACACAACTTGATATCAGCACTGAATATATTGGCGAAATTGTCGAGAGTTCTACTTCGCAATTTACTTCTGAAAGCCGGGAGCTAAATGGCGCACCGCCGTTCGGCTCCTTTGTCAAGACCCTTGGTGCATTGCCTGTATATGGCCTGGTTTTCAATGTGTGTACGCACTCTATTGAACCCAATCGACGCGCCACGGCTTATGGGCTTACCGAACAAGAATTGCGCGAAGAGCAACCGCAAATTTTTGAACTTCTCAAGACTGAATTTGAAGCTGTTATTATTGGGTATGGCGACGATCGCGGTCCGCAACAGGTTTTGCCCCCGCAACCGCCCGGTATTCACAGCTTTGTTTTTCCATGTACTGAGTCCGAAATTAAAGCCCTGACCAATAGTGGGGATTTTCTCCGCAGCATTTTATGTGGCAATCGCCTGCCCGCCGACGATCTCATCATCGCCTCGGTGAGAAATGCATGGGCAGCACGCGCTTCGGATATGCCCTATCTGGTGGGCATTGGCAAAGACCTGTGTCGCCTTATCCGCGACGACTACGATCGCCTGAGTTCTATTATGCGGCGGATTTCGCAATAATTGTGAAGCGTGTAAGAACGTATGAAAGCTATCTTTTATGAACGATCTCTGGAATAATCTAAATGGTTCGCCCAATATTCAGGATGGCGGCGAAATCGGCGTTGTCACGCAAGGGTCTTTGACCGAGGGCGTTGAGATGAAGCTCAACCCCGACCGTAGCGTAGAAGACGTCAAAGCCGGCAAATTTGTGGTTATTGAGGGCTATAAAAATCAGTTTTTCTCCATGATCACCGACTTGAGTTTGGATGCGACCAATCCCGAAATTTTGCTTTATCCGCCGCGAGAGAGCGACCAGTTGTTGCACAGTGTTCTCAATGGGGCCAGCACCTATGTCACCGTTGCACTGCGCCCTATGCTCATGCTGGAACAGGGCGAAGAAGTCGTCGATGAACCGCGTCCGGTGAAAACTATTCCCAGTCATTTTTCCAAAGTTGTTGAAGCCGAAGAAGAAGATGTATCGCGCGTTTTTGGCAGCGAGGAAAAAGACGACCGGTTTTTCAACATGGGCACGCCGTTGGACATGGATACGCCGGTGTGTATCAATCTCAATCGCTTTGTCGAGCGCAGCAATGGCATTTTTGGCAAAACGGGCACGGGAAAATCTTTTCTCACGCGCCTGGTGTTGTGTGGCCTGATTAAAAACAAGAAAGCCGTCAATCTCATTTTTGATATGCACAATGAATACGGTTTTCGCGCTATGAAAGAGGGCGGTCAAGGAAATAGCTTTGTCAAGGGTCTCAAACAACTTTTTGGGAATCAGGTCGCCCTATTTTCTCTCGACCCCGAATCGTCTCGACAGCGCGGTATTCAGCCAGATCACGAAGTGTATATTACCTACGATCAGATCGCCGTTGAAGATGTTATTGCGTTGCAAGACGAACTGCAACTCAATCCTACTGCTTCTGAATCTGCCTATCTGGTTTACGCGATGTACAAAAACCGCTGGCTGCGCCAATTGCTCTCTCTTGACGGTCCCGATGTCGAGCAGTTTGCCGAGGATATTGGTGCAAATAAAAGCTCACTTTCCGCGTTGCACCGCAAACTTAAACGCATTGAAAATTTTCCCTTTATGGTCAATAGTCTGAATGGTGCCGATGCTGTCGATACAATGATGGATTACATCGACCGCGGTATTCACATTGTGCTCGAATTTGGTCGGCAGACCAGTATGCTCGCCTATTTGCTCGTGGCGAATATTCTCTCGCGTCGTATTCACGAACAATACGTCACAAAAAGCGAAAAATTTTACGCCTCGCAAAATTCCGAAGATCAGCCCCGGCCCCTGGTCATCACTATTGAAGAAGCCCACAAGTTTCTCAACCCCGCGACTGCACGGCAAACCATTTTTGGCACGATTGCCAGGGAAATGCGCAAATACTACGTCTCGCTCCTCGTGGTTGATCAACGTCCCTCCGGCATTGACGAAGAAGTACTTTCACAACTCGGCACAAAAATCACGGCTTTGCTCAATGACGAAAAAGACATCCAGGGGGTGCTCACAGGGGTATCCAATGCCTCTGGCTTGCGCAGTGTTCTGGCCAGTCTCGATTCCAAACAGCAAGCCCTTGTATTTGGGCATGCAGTCCCCATGCCCGTGGTTATCAAAACGCGCGATTACGATGAGATTTTTTACAAAGCGATGGGCGATTTATCCGATGAAGAAAGAATGGAAAAGGCCGAAGCCGCTTCAGCTGCTATATTTGGCGATTAAAAATGAAACTAATTGTCCAGATCCCCTGCCTCAACGAAGAAGAAACCCTGCCCGCTACGGTTAACGATATTCCGCGTGAAGTTCCCGGTATTGATAAAGTCGAGATTCTGGTCATTGACGATGGTTCTACGGATCGCACATCTGAAGTCGCGCGCGGTCTCGGTGTGGATCATATTGTCAGATTCCCCCAAAATCGCGGCCTGGGTCATGCATTCAAAGCGGGTTTTGACACTTGCCTCAAACTCGGTGCTGATATTATTGTCAATACCGATGGGGATAACCAGTATTATGGCCCCGATATAGTCATACTCGTTCAGCCCATTCTCGAAAAGCGTGCTCATATTGTGATTGGAGACCGGCAGACAGGTGGCATCGGCCACTTTTCTTTTATTAAGCGATGGTTACAGCGTTTGGGCAGCCGCGTCATCAGTCGCCTCGCCCATATTGAGGTGCCCGATGTCGCCAGTGGTTTTCGCGCCTATTCACGAGATGCCGCCCTGCGTTTGTCGATGTTCACGGATTTTGATCACACTGCGGAGCACGTTGTGCAAGCGGGTCAAGACCGTCTTGCTGTCGAAACTGTGTCCATTCGCACAAATCCCAAAACGCGCGAATCGCGCCTCTTCAAAAATCCGGGCGTATTTGTTTTTAAGTCGGGTATGATTAGTCTGCGGACTTACGCACGCTACAAAGCACTTCGCATTTTTTCAGCTTTTGGTGCTGTTGTATTCGCTTTTGGCACGTTAATCGGTCTCCGATTTCTCTATTTTTTCTTTTTTACCGACGAAGGCGAGCTCCACATTCAATCGCTTATCCTCGCCGCTATCCTCTTGCTCGCTGGATTTCAGATGTTTCTCACCGGTATTGTCGCCGATCTCATCGCCACCAACCGCGCCCTTCTCGAAGATGTTTCCTCGCGTGTGCGATTTATGGAGCTCGGATCAGGATTTTCAGGATTGAAGGATGAACAGGATGAAAGCGATCAGGGGTTTCAGGATTGAAGGATGAACAGGATGAAAGCGGATCAGGCTGTACAGGATAAAAGGATGGATGGGATAAGCTGATCGCTGTAAAAATTTGGGGATTACATGAAAAAGTTTAAAAAATCCAGGCGTTTGATCGCCGAAGCCTCGCGCTATTTGCCGGGCGGTGTGAACAGCAATTTTCGGCTGGGGATGGTTCCCACGCCTCTGGTTTTTGAACGGGGCGAAGGGCCGTATCTCTACGATGTGGATGGCAATCGGTTGATCGATTATTATCTGGGCATGGGGCCGATGATTCTCGGGCACGATCCGGAACCCGTGCTGTCTGCTGTTCGGGAACAGCTCAAGTCGGGCATTCTTTTTGCCGGACAGACAGCAGTAGAGCAAGAAGCAGCCAGGATGGTTTGCGATATGGTGCCGTGCGCGGAGCGGGTGCGCTTTAACTGCACGGGTAGCGAAGTGGTGCAAGCGGCTTTGCGCCTGGCACGCGCGGCTACAGAGCGGTTAATTGCGATCAAATTTGAGGGGCATTATCACGGCTGGTTTGACAATGTGCTGTGGTCTGTCGGGCCCTCGTCTGATCAGTATGGCCCGGTTGACGCGCCCATCCCCATTCCCGCCAGTGCAGGACAAGACCTATTGGCGGGTCGGCACACTGAGGTGCTTCCCTGGAATAATCTGGAGCTTCTGCGTGCGCGTCTGCAACGCGGGGATATTGCCGCTGTTATTATGGAGCCTGTGATGTGCAATACCAGCGCGATTTTTCCCGCTGAAGGCTATTTGGAAGGGGTTCGAGAGGTGTGTACTGATACGGGAACGATGCTCATTTTTGACGAGGTGATTACGGGGTTTCGCGTGGCGCCTGGCGGCGCGCAGCAATACTTTGGGGTGACGCCCGATCTGGCGACGTTTGGCAAGGCGATAGCCAATGGGTTTCCGGTTTCGTGTTTGGCCGGGCGGGGCGATTTGATGGATATGCTCGTCGCGGATGTAATGCACGGAGGCACTTATAATGCGCAACCCGCTTCCATGGCTGCGGTGATCGCTACGCTGACGGAGTTGGGCAAAAAAGAGACGTTTGATGTGCTCAATGCGCGGGGCAATCGGCTTATGGAAGGCATTGCGCGCACACTAAGAGATGATGGTGTTCAAGCCAGGGTTGCGGGTTTCCCGCAGATTTTTCACGTGGGCTTTGGTGTTGATGCTCCGGTTGTCGATTATCGGAGTTCGCTTCAAGCCGATCGCGAGCAGTACATCAAATTTACAGAGGCACTTCATTACAAAGGCGTGCGCGCGCTGGAGCGAGGCGCGTGGTTTTTATCGACAGCGCATACAGATGACGTGATCGATACGACGATTGAAGCGGTTGCCGATGTGGCAAAGGAGATATGACGATGGATATGAATGTGGGGCAGGAGTTTGCCGATCCGGATAAATATCCCGGCTGGGGCGTTGCGTGAACGAGTCAGAAATATTTTTAATAAGGGCGGTATATAGTCTCAAGTTTATATATCGCCCTTATTGTTTTAAGAATTTGATAATAATCAAAATATAATTCAGAGTCATTACATGATTGGACGATATATCGTCCAATCATGTAAATTTAGTCTGGTTTTTTATTGTTATATCTCAATTAAAAATAATATCTTAGAAAATATAATTACTTGAATAAATTTATATTGGCACATATATTGTAGATGTAATTTGGCTCAGATAATAATAAGCCTGTCTTGAACATAGTTGAGCCTATCTGGTTTTCTTTCATCCATATCACAAGGTTCTTTTTTATGATCAAGCCACTTGACCGCACGGGCACCTGGCGGACTTATTCCCCGTACAATGGCCTGGCCGGGATGCGCATTGAACACATTGCGGAGGATGGTGAAGGCTATCTCTGGTTCGCCTCTTGGGGCAACGGTGTTAGTCGCTTCGACGGGGACGAGTTTCAGAATTTTACGCGACGCGACGGTCTTGTTCACGACCAGATTTTTTTTATTTGCAATGATAGTCAAGAGCGATTGTGGTTCGGTACAACAGATGGTGTCTGCTGGTACGACGGGGCAAATTTCCACCATTTGGAAGACGAGGGGATTGCAGGCCGAGCAGTGCAGTTCATCTACGAAGACAATGAGAGCCGTATATGGTTTGGTGGGCACCGCACTCTGGGATATTACGACGGCACGGCTTTCCACGATTTGATTCCGCTCTATCTCCAGCACTACCAGCAGCCTCCTTCTCCTGAGTGGCCAACCTTTTGTTGGGGCATCACCCAGGATATGGAAGGCCATCTGTGGTTTGGCTTTGACTACCTCATTCGTTTCGACGGTACATCTTTCCATCGCTACGAAGAGGAGGAGGGGTTTCCCCAAGACTATACCAGCTATATCGTCGGCAAGGACCATACCGGCAAGGTATGGATCGGTCGGCATCACCGTCGCGATGGTCTCTGGTACTATGCAGATGGTGCCTTCCAGTCTGTTCGGGTAGATTTGAATTGGCTGCGAAGAATTCAGTGCGATAGGGAAGGCCGAATGTGGCTCTGCACCTCGGACAGGGTATTGTACCAGGACGGTGACGGGTTCAGCGGGTTTACCCCTGACGATGGCTTGCCCCATCCCGAAGTCAAAGCTGTGCTCCATGACCGCGAGCATCAGTTTTGGTTCGCCACCTGGGGCGGCATTGGACTTTACGACGCGCATAGTATCAGCGTTTTCGACCTGAGTGCAGGAGTATCTAAAGACCTGGTTGAGATCTCGCAGATGGTGCAAGACAGTCGAGGTGATATATGGATTGGGTATGTGTCTCCTATTTCCAACGATCTGACCCAAAGCGTCTTTCGCTTCAATGGTAAGCACCTTTCATTTGCAGGTGCCGAGCAGAGTTTTGATATCAACAACTGTTTCGCCATCTACGAGGACCACGAGGGGTACCTGTGGTTTGGTGGCCGCAATGGCCTGTTCTGCTACGATGGACAAAAGTTTGAAAAAATAGAAACAATCGCAGGTTTAGGCGAAAGTAGTGTTTGTGCAATTGCCCAGGATTGGCAGGGGCAATTGTTGCTCGGTCATTGGGAAAACGGCTCTAAAAAAAGAAAAGAGGACTTTCTTACCAGCCCATTGAAGCTTATTTATCAGCAAGACGAGGCGTTTCAAACCATTTTTGTAGAGGATGAGCGACAAGATACTTTTAGCCGTATTGGCACTGTGATTGTCGGGCGCAATAGAGAGGTCTATTTTCATCTCGCTAATCAAAGTTTCTCCGATAACTACAAGAGTTTCGCGCGTTGGTATCCCGAAGAGGGTCTTAAATTTTATGGGATGGAAGATAGGCTGATAGACCAAAGGGTCACTGATCTGCTATTAGACCGGGCTGGAAACCTGTGGGTCGCTACTCAGGGCGGTCTTTGCCGCTTTGATGGCAGGATCTTCCAAACGTTCACGACTGAAGACGGTCTGCCGAGCAACTACATCCGTTGCTTGTTCGAGGATCGGCAAGGCCACCTCTGGATCGGTACAGACGGGGGCGTGGCTCACTACGATGGTCAGCTTTTCCAGACCATCAAGTCACCGCATATAGGACCGGTTCTTCAGATACTTGAAGATCGCGACGGGACTTTTTGGTTTGGCACCGCCGGAGGGGGCATAGTACGCTACCGTCTGCGACAAATTCCACCCATGGTTCGCCTGATTCAAGTTGTCGCCAATCAGGTCTATGACAACTTCGAAGAAGGCATTGTATCTACGACGGATCAGCAGGTGATTTTCGTGTATAAGGGTCTGAGTTTTTCCACTCATCCCGATGACATGCTCTATGTTTATCGCCTGAAGGGCTACGACCCCGACTGGCAGTCAGCAACCCGAGAGATGCGGGCGCATTACCGGGATTTGCCACCAGGCGATTACACCTTTCAGGTCAGAGCGATAGATCGCGACCTCAATTACTCAGAGATGGCGCAGGTGCAAATCTCAGTAGAGCCGGACTTGCGTATTGAAGCTCTGACAGCGGCACTCAACAACCAGGAAGGCAATGAATTTATCGGGCGGAGCAAGGCTTTGCACCAGTTTCAGACCAAACTGATGGAGGTGGCATCAACTGATCTGTCCGTGCTGATTCTGGGCGAGACGGGGGTAGGCAAGGGACTGGCTGCGCGGGTATTACACGAACAGAGTACCCATAGCGATGGTCCTTTTATACAGGTCAACTGCGGTGCACTGCCTGAAACGCTAATTGATAGTGAACTGTTTGGTCACGAGAAAGGAGCTTTTGCCAGCGCAGTTTCTCGCAGGCTGGGCAAAGTGGAACTGGCCAAAGATGGCACGCTCTTTTTGGATGAGATAGGCGATATGACCCTGGAAACGCAGGCCAAACTGTTGCGCTTGCTGGAAGAAGGCACGTATGAGCGCGTTGGTGGTAGCGAGATACTGACGGCACAGACGCGGATTGTGGCATCGACGAATCGCAACCTTGAGGAGATGGTCCGTGCAGGTGCTTTTCGCGAGGATCTGTATTATCGCATCTATGGCTTTCCGCTCTATTTGCCACCTTTGCGCGAGCGCAAGGAGGACATACCGGATCTGACCGAGTTTTTCAAGAATCGCATGGCGGCGCATATAGGCAAGCAAATAGCTCCCTTGACGCGAGAGGTTATCGAGGTGTTGCAAACCTACGATTGGCCTGGGAATGTGCGGGAACTTGAGCATACCATCCAGCGAGCCGTAACCGTGTGTCAGGGTTCTCAAATTGTATTGGAGGATCTTGGATCGTATCGTTCGCGAATCCCAGGCGCTGCTCTGGACCTGGTGTGGACTTCCTTATCGGATTCTCAAGATCGCGAAATCGTGTCTTTGAATGAATTTGAACGTCTCTATATCCTTGAAGTACTCAAAATCACCAACTGGAAGGTCAAGGGAAACGAGGGCGCGGCGGCGCGGCTGGAATTGCCGCCTTCTACTCTGTACAGCCGAATGCAGAAATTAGGTATTAGACGCTCTTTATAAGAGCGATATATCACCTTTAAGACGGTATAGAGACTTTTATTGTAAAACGCTACATATAACGGGATCAAAGAAGCCAGATTGACTATTTAATGGACGATAGGTCGTCCATGATGAAAAGTTGGGTATTGAACGTCCCTAATCGGGGATGGAGTGAAAAGGATCTGGTGATGTTGGTTGCGATGAGTGAGCTACTTTGACCAAATAGTCGCGATTTCTATACAATTGGAACAGAAAAAGCTCTGGTGTTTTGCCAGAGCTTTTTGTTTTTTTGATATTATACAATGGCACCTGGTATCTTGTGGGTACGGGATTGGATGTTCCAGAGAGCATCGCCTTGGACGTAGATTGATGGCTGATTTTATCTTCGGGAGAGTACAATATGTCTGAATTGCCACATCGCGTGCGTTTCACATGTGTTTGGACCTTTGCAGTTATTGTGCTGTTGATTCAACCATCTCTGAATCTGGATGGTTCAGAAGGGGATCGAGATGTTGCCATTCCAGCGGGAACTCCACGCATCTCGACTACTTATCAGCAGTTCGTGAAGGCAAAAGAGAATGGAGCAGAACCCATTTTGCCCGATTTTTCCTACGCGGGATATCACTACTTCAACAAGCCAGTTCCCGATGTCGCGCATCCTATTTTCGATGTTACAAAGTATGGTGCGATACCCGGTGATGATCTGTCTGACCAGAAGGCTATCCAGGCTGCTATTGCCGCAGCAGAGGCCAATGGCAAGGGCGTTGTCTTTTTCCCACCAGGTGAATTTCTCGTCAATACCGATGCGGATAAAAATGATGCTGGCTACAATGAGCCTATCTATGTCCACAGTAGCAATATTGTTTTGCGAGGTAGTGGCAGCCGTAAGGGGGGCACGATTATCCGAATGGTCAATTACATGGCCCCCGATCCCGATAGACCCGGTTATGTGCCTCGTATGTTCCATTTCGAGCCTGTTAGCTTCAGTCGTTCTGCCTTAGCGCGTATTACAGAGAGTGCGGAGCGAGAAACTTTTTGGATTACAGTGAATAATGCTTCCAGGCTCTCAGTAGGTCAGTGGATTTGGGTCTCTATGAATACTAAGGAGGGAGAAGCAATTAATGAGTTCCTCGCCCCGCGTTCGCCTGAAAGACGCTGGAAAATACTTTTCGATGAGGGGATTACCATACGGGAAGAACACAGCATTGCCGAGATTCAGGGCAATCGGGTTCGGCTCAATGAACCCCTGCATACCCGTGTGAATCATGCGCATAATTGGCGGGTGCAGTCCTTGCCGCATCTCGAAGAAGTCGGTGTTGAAGACGTCAGTTTTCACGGCTCGTTCTTTGAGTCATTTGTCCATCACAAAAATGACATTCACAATTCGGGCTGGAGTTTTCTCTCATTCAACCGGTGTGTCAATTCCTGGGTTCGGCGCGTCTCTTTAATGCATGTCAATCGCGGACTTAGATGTACTGCCAGTGCTGCTGTAGCGATTTATCAGGTTACAATAGCGGGGAATAAGGGCCATACTTCTTTTAGCAGCCAGGGCAGTTACGGGATATGGTTTGGGCTGTCCGAAGATATTGCAGGCCAGGCGCCTTATAGCACGGTCCCTCTTATCAATGCTCAGAGAAACACCCGTGCGATTCGAGGCCAGCATCATGGCGTGGGTATGAGCCATAGCTCAACTGGCAATGTGATCTATCGTTTTGATATGGCTCCAGACCAGCCCCTTGATATCCATAAGACCGATCCCAGCTATGCCAATTTGTACGACTGTGTGAATAATGGCAGGTTGTCTGGCAGTAGCGGTACCGGCGTTCCGCCCCACCATCTCAGGCATCTTGTGTTTTGGAATTTCAACCATGGGGGGGATGATGCGCGCTACGATTTTTGGCAGGGGTATCTCCGATTTTTGCATCCGATTGTTGTGGGATTTCACGGCAATCCCGTCACTTTCAATGAAAATACGCTTGAGGTTTTGGAATCCAACGGTAGCCCAGTTGAGCCAGAATCTCTTTTTGAGGCGCAACTTGTTTTGCGTATTGGAAAGCTGCCTATCTGGCTAAAGGATCTGCGTACGGAATGGGAAACGCTTCGCAAAATCCCGCTTTCAAAGTGATACAGGAGACTAAAATGATGGAATGGACGCGCAGGGCGTTTATTAAATGCAGCAATATGGCACTGTTTTCAGTATCTTTTGGCAGTGCGCCGCTGTTTTTGAGGCAGACTGTCCATGCGGCGAAGAACCCGATACGTCAACGCGTCAGGAGTGGTGTTATGGATAATTTTGAATTTGGAGAATTGCTTTACGATAATCCCCTGTCTTCCTCATCAGATATTGAAGGATTTCGGATGGAGGGAGATGCTGCAATCACTTTTCCGAACGGTCGCATGCGAATGGAGAATCGCCGCGATCCCGGGGAAGGGCAGGCGGCAAATTTTGTTTTCTGGTGTCCTGAAGATTTTCCAGCGGATATTGCCGTGACATGGGATTTTTGGCCGGTGCGCGAGCCGGGGTTGTGCATTCTATTTTTTTCTGCTTTGGGACGAGGCGGTGAAGATATATTTGATTCGTCATTGGCGCCACGGGCTGGCGAATACAAGCAGTATCACAGCAGCGATATCAATGCGTTTCATGTGTCCTATTTTCGGCGGAAGGCACTCAAAGAACGTGCTTTTCAAGTTTGCAATTTGCGCAAGAGTTATGGTTTTCACATGGTCTGTCAGGGAGCTGATCCCCTGCCTTCTGTTGACGATGCTATTCCGCCATACCCGATTACGCTGATCAAATGCGGTGCTGAGGTTGTTTTTTATATTCGCGATTTGAAGATTTTCCACTGGGTTGATGATGGGCAGACGTATGGGCCTTTGCTCGGTGGTGGCAAGATCGGTTTTCGACAGATGGCGCCTTTGATTGGCGAATATGCAAATTTGAAGGTGCATGAGGTTAGTGCTCAGATATAAAGGCTCACAGACTATTTTTACGTGCTAAAATACCCGGTTCTCGCCGGGTATTTTTATTAGGTAAATGAGGGTTGTGCATAAATATTATTGACATAGTCGGTAAAAAGTCGCCACTTATAGAAATAACCCTATTTCATAAGGAGGCGACGGATGGCAAAACCAAGATTCACCGACTATGTCGAACTGATACATACGCTCTTTGACAAATTTACACAAGAACAAATGAGCACGCCTAAACCGGGGCGTCCCTTCGATTTCAAGGATAAATCCTTTCTGACCTTCTTCCTGTGGATGCAAATGCGCCACATCACAGAATTTAGTGCTCAACATCGCTGGTTAGAGAATCATCCTGAACATCACAAATATCTGAATTTTAAGCGTTTGCCACATCGCACAACCATTTTACGACGGTATAAAGCTCTATATCATACGCTTCAGGATTTTATTGCTTTTGTGGGCAGTTTTGCACAGGATTTAGAAGAAGACTTTAGAAGCAAAGAACTCTTTGAGGATAAAAGCCTGTTCAAAGCAAAGGGGCCTGTCTGGCATCAGAAGGATCGCAAAAGAGGTCATATCCCAGACAGGCTACGCAATCTTGATCAGGACGCCACCTAAAGTAAAAGTGCCTATCACGGTTGGGTCTATGGGTATGGCTTGCATGTCACCTGCACAGAAAATGGCTTTCCACGACTGGTAAGCGTTGACACGGCATCGGTTTCTGAAAGCCAAATCTTGGACGAAAAAGAAGCCCACATTTTCAAGCAATTAGACCCATACAGCGTTGTCGCTGATAACGCCTATACCAAAGCTATGCGGATCAGACAATGGGCAAAAGCAGGCATCGTCTTACTCACTCCGGCCATCAAATGGGTCAACGGACGCTATGCCAAAAATTATCATCGCTTCCTACAACAGACAGAAAATCAAAACCTTAGCCGACTGCGTAGAACAGCGATTGAACCGATCTTCGACCTGATTGCCAAGCTGATTGATGCTACGGATAATCACAAACAGATCGCCAAGAAATCATTAGACAATGTCCGGACATATCTCACTTTGGCTGTCTTTACCCTGCAAGTGGCCATGATTATGAATAGCGTTTGGCGAATGCCTATACGAGCCGTTTCACACATCAAGGCCGTCTGGGATTGAATTATGCACAACCCTCAGGTAAATTTGTCTTTGAATTTAGAGAAATTTATTATTATCTTTTCATTTGCAAACGTATGTTAAAATTTATAGACCAGTTTTCCTCACCCATTTCATAAGGTTCCTTACTGGATGGTCTTGTCCACAACCAGATTTTTTTTCTTTGCGAGGACAGTCAAGAGCGGTTGTGGTTCGGTACAATGGGTGGTGTTTGCTGGTACGACGGAACAGCGTTCCACCATATCCTTTCAATTAGTAAACGCCGTATTTCAGGATCGCGAGCATCAGTTTTGGTTTGCCACATGGGACGGTGGTGTGGTGCTCTACGATGCATATAGTATTAGCATTTTCGATCTCGGTGCGGGTTTTCCCAAAGACGATAGCAAAATATCGCAGATGCGGCAAGATTGATGCGGAGATATAAGGATCGGATTTTCCGATCCTTTTCTGGGGCCCGCAACCAAAAGCCTCTATAAAATAAGTTGTTTTGAACACTATGATGGATTGGTGGATGACTTAATGTAAAGGCACAGCATGCCCAGATCATTATTTTCTGTGCGCTCGTTACTACCGTTAGTCTTTGGGATTATATTTATCGCTTTGTTTATTCAAACGTTTTCTCTCCTCTCACAGACCAATAGCTTTTCCCTTCTTCTGGATTTAGACGAGTCTGAAGGTGACCAGGCTGTCCAGTCTCTTGATGTATCCCCCAATCAGGATGTTTCTATTCAGATTTTTGGTACAGGTATTCAAAGCAGGGCCCGTAATGATTCCATACGGTCTGTTAGCCGTCTTTCTGCGCGTTTTGAATACAATGCCACTCAAGTTGTTTATTCAGGATTTGATGCGGGTGATGTGTTGCCAGATCCCGATGTGCGTGTAGAAGAGGGTACAAATCCTACCTCTGTTGAGATCGACATAGCGTCTTTGAGTGGGGCTGCAACGGTCAACAGCGGTCTTATCGGCACGATTCGTTTTCGCACAACAGATGCTTTTTCAAACACAGAGATTCTATTGGTGCGTGCCCAGCTTGATCGGGACGGGCAAGTTGAAAGTGCTGTGTTGAATGTACGTGTCGCGTTACAGGTCGCTGTGCTGCCTTCCCCAGATTTTGATGGAAGTGGGTTTGTGGATTTACAAGACCTTTTGCTGTTCAACAAGGGGTTTGGCTCTCGTGTGGGACAAGAGCATTATGAGGTCAAATACGACCTGAATGGCGATGGTGCGATTGGGGTAGAGGATTATTTGATTTTTATCCAGAGCTATGGCAAATGGGTGAATCGCGCACCGGTCTTCACGTCCAAGACTTATGTGACATACTTTATAGATGAGAACACGCCGGGGGGTGAACCGATAGGTGATCCCATCTCTGCCACGGATGCTGACGGCAATATTGTGACCTACCACCTCAGTGGTACGGATGTAGATCTTTTTGTCTTTGACGCAGGCACGGGTCAGCTTCAGACAAAGGAAGGCATCACGTATGACTATGAACATCGGACGACCTACTCCGTAATTGTTGAGGCGAGCGATGGGCAGGGGGGGACAGCGCGTCTTTTGGTGATCATCAAAATTAACGATTTGAAAGAACCGCCTTCTTCGTCACCGTCGAACTTTCTGGTCATTCCGGACAACGAGTCCCTCACCGTCCACTACGCTGCGGTGCCTGATGAGCGGGGGAGGCCGCCAGTAAGGGGGTATCATGCTGAGATTCGCAGGGGAGAGAAGGGTCCCTGGGGAACCCGCAAGACGATCTATGGTCGTACGAATACGTCTGTTTACTATCATAAAATAGATGTGCCTCGGTATCAAAACAGCTTCCTGGAAAATGGTCAATTATATCAGGTTCGAGTTCGCGCCTATAATTCTGATGGTGCAAGCGAATGGTCTGAGCCTGTTTCGGGCATACCAGTCTATACGCCACCCAAAGAGGAACCGAAGCTTGTGCAGTTTCAGGATGGCTATGCGATTATTGATCTGTCCCCTGTCACTGGTGAAGGGGGTAAAATCGTCGTCACGCAAGCGGATCTTCCTGCTACTATCCCGCAGGAGGAGGTTGAGGGGGTCTTCGCAGAAGGCGTCGTGGTTGCGGTTTCCGATGCAGCGGATGTTCCTCCTCAAGCAGGATTTACCATTCCCGGTAGTTCATCGCTTTTTGATATAGAGTTGATGGTTCGAGTCAATAGCCGAGACGTTAATATCGGTGATGCGTTGCAAGCGTCTGTGGAGATCTGTTTGCCTGTGCCTGGAGATATTTCTGGTCCTATGGTTGTTCACTACGATGAGGGGGCGAGTGCCTGGGAATTACTCGAGAGGCAGCGCGTAGATAACGATGTGGTCTGCGGTTATACCGATATGTTCTCACTCTTTGGGGTTGGTGTGAGAACCAACCGCACGCCAGTGGCGGTGGGAAGGTTTGAAGCACAGACGTTGAGGGTGGGTGATGAAGGCGTGAGAGTTGATGTATCGGGCAAGTTCTCTGATCCTGATAACGATGTTTTGACCTATGAGGTCGTGTCGAGTGATGAAGCCATTGCAAAGGTGGATGTGTCGGATTCTGTAGTGACGCTCACGCCTGTGGCTGAGGGCACAGCGACGGTTACTGTGACTGCGCGAGATGCTGCGGGTTCGAATCAGACTGCGGAGCAGACCATAGCAGTGACGGTGAACAAGGCGGATGTGAAACTGAGCTTTGGTGGTGCGACAGTGCCTGCTCAGACTTATACGGCCGGGAGAGAGATTGACGATATCCAACTGCCCGAAGCGACGGGCGGGACGGGTATAATTGGCTATACGCTCACGCCGGCACTGCCTGACGGTCTGGTGCTGGATGGCGAGACGCGTACGATTAGCGGTACGCCGACGGTTGCAATAGAGACAACGGAATATAAATGGAGAGCGACAGATGGGGACGAAAACACGATCGAACTACTATTCTCCATCGCGGTAGAACCGGTCAATCAGTCGCCGCGTTTCATCAGTAGCGCGACGTTTGATGTCCGGGAAAATAGCACAAGTGTCGGCAAGGTGGTCGCCGAAGATGCAGATAATAAGGACAGTGTCACTGACTACGGTATTGTTCCAGGTGCTGACGAGGCACAGTTCTTGATAGATGATCAGACTGGGGTATTGAGTTTCAATGCCGCCCCGAACTATGAGATGCCCACCGATGTTGCTTTTACCGATGCCGCTAATTCAGCCAACAACAATGATGCCAACAATAATGAATACATCGTGATCGTGTCTGCGACAGGTGGGACGAGTGATCGGGCACTAACAGCACGCGATACGATCAAGGTGACAGTGACGGATGTGGATGGGGAAGCACCAGGTGTGCCCGCTGCACCGACGATAGCAGAAGCCACATTGAACAGTCTGAAGGTGAGTTGGAGTAAGCCGACGAACACGGGTCCTGCGATCACCGACTACGATGTACAATACCGCATTAAGAACAGCGGTGATAATTTCACCGATGCAGAGTATGATGGCACGGATCAGAGCACGACGCTGACACAGTTGGCTACCAATACGACGTATGAAGTGCAGGTGCGTGCAAAGAGCGATGAAGGGGAAAGTGAGTGGTCTGAGTCGGGTGAGGGGATAACCAACGCGAATCAAGCACCGACATTCACCGATGGGACAAGCACGACGCGCAGTTTTGCAGAGAACACCGCAGCGGACGAGAACATTGGGACCCCTGTGGGAGCGACAGACAACGATGGGGGCACGCTGACCTATAGTCTTGAGGGGACAGATAAGGAGAGTTTCAGCATTGTTTCAACGAGTGGTCAGCTTGAGACGAAGGCCAATGTTACGTATGACTATGAGACGAAGGATGAGTATTCGGTGCGTGTGAAAGTAGAGGATGGTCAGGGTGGCAGTGTGACGATTGCAGTGACGATCAGCTTGACGGATGAGAATGAGGCACCGGTCTTCAGCAGTGCAGGGTCCTTTGAAGTGGCTGAAAATAAGCCCTCAGTCGGCACAGTGGTCGCTGAAGATGTGGATGCAGATGACAGCATCACGAGCTACGCGCTTACTGGTGGGGACGATCAGAATAAGTTCTCGATTGTGTCAGAAACAGGTGCGTTGAGTTTTAAGACAGCCCCCAACTATGAGGTTGCAGGGGATGTGGATGGTAACAACACGTATGTTGTGGAGGTGACAGCGACGGGTGGTGCAGGTGCTCGGTTAATGACGGCAACACAGGCGATCACAGTGAGTGTGGTGGATGAGAATGAGGCGCCGGTCTTCGCTGCTGTCTCACCGATCAGTGTGAATGAGAATATCACCACAGCCATTGTGACCGTGAGAGCGATGGATGCAGATACCGATGACAGTGTCACGGGCTATGGTATTGTTACTGATGCAGATGGGTCACAGTTTGATATTGATGTATCTACCGGTGCATTGAGCTTCAGTGCCGCTCCCAACTATGAGATGCCCACCGATGTTGCCTTTACCGATGCTACTAATTCAGCCAACAACAATGATGCCAACAATAATGAATACATCGTGATCGTGTCTGCGACAGGTGGGACGAGTGATCGGGAACTCACAGCAAGTGATACGATCAAGGTGACAGTAACTGATGTGGATGGGGAAGCGCCAGGTAAGCCTGCTGCACCGACGATAGCAGAAGCAACGATGAACAGTCTGAAGATCAGTTGGAGTGAACCGACGAACACCGGTCCTCCTATCACGGCTTATGATGTACGCTATATCCTGAGCAGTGAAACGAGTGAGCACAAAGCGATAGATACCAACTGGACAGATAAGCTTGATGTCTGGACCAGTGTTAATGGAGGTGCTTTGGAATACACCATATCGCCTTTGACTCAGAACACGAGCTATGATATACAGGTGCGTGCAAAGAGCGGTGAAGGGGAAAGTGACTGGTCAGATACGCTTGAAAAGATGACATCAGCCAATGTTGCCCCCGTGTTCACGAGCGTATCAGCAATCAGTGTGAATGAGAACAGCACAGCGGATATCGTGACGGTCAGTGCGAGTGATGCAGATACAGGTGATGATATAGAAAGTTATGGTATTGCTACGGGTGCAGATGGGGGACAGTTTGAGATTGATGATCAGACTGGTGTATTGACCTTCAAGGTAGCCCCGAACTTCGAGATGCCGACCGATGTGGCCGTGACCGACCCGGTCAATGCAGCGGATAACAATGAATACATCGTGTATGTCACGGCGACGGGTGGGATGGGTGATCGGGAACTCACAGCACGCGATACGATCAAGGTAACGGTGATGGATGTGAATGAGGCACCAATTTTCAGCAGTGCAGCGTCCTTCGAGGTGGCAGAAAATGAGCCATCAGTCGGAAAAGTGGTCGCTGAAGATGTGGATGCAGATGATAGCATCACGAGCTACGCGCTTACTGGTGGGGACGATCAGAATAAGTTCTCGATTGTGTCAGAAACAGGTGCGTTGAGTTTTAAGACAGCCCCCAACTATGAGGTTGCAGGGGATGTGGATGGTAACAACACGTATGTTGTGGAGGTCACAGCGACGGGTGGTGCAGGTGCTCGGTTAATGACGGCAACACAGGCGATCACAGTGAGTGTGGTGGATGAGAATGAGGCGCCTGTTTTCACTGCTGTCTCGCCGATTAGTGTGAATGAGAATATCACCACAGCCATTGTGACCGTGAGAGCGATGGATGCAGATACCGATGACAGTGTAACGGGCTACGGTATTGTTCCTGATGCAGATGGGTCACAGTTTGATATTGATGTATCTACCGGTGCATTGAGTTTCAATGCCGCTCCCAACTATGAGATGCCCACCGATGTTGCCTTTACTGATGCTACTAATTCAGCCAACAACAATAATGCCAACAATAATGAATATATCGTGATCATCTCTGCGACGAGTGGGACAGGTGATCGTGTCTTGACAGGAAGAGATACACTTACAGTGACAGTGACAGATGTGGATGGGGAAGCACCGGGTAAGCCTGCTATGCCGACGGTGGCAGAAGCAACATTGAATAGCTTGAAGGTGCAATGGACAGCCCCGACGAACACAGGTCCTCCTATCACGGCTTATGATGTACGCTATATCCTGACGAGTGCAGATGAGACAGATGATGATAATTGGACGGTAGAGACGGATGCCTGGACGAGCGGTGCGCTTGAATACACGATTGATGGTTTGGACCCCAACACTTCCTATGATATGCAAGTGCGTGCAAAGAGTGCGGAAGGGATGAGCGACTGGTCAGATACAGTAGCAGGGACAACGCGTGCGAATGTGGCACCAGTTATCACGAGTGCATCATCGTTCACTGTGAGTGAGAATATCACAGCGGATATTGTGACGGTGAGTGCGATGGATGCAGATACGAGTGATGATATAGAAAGTTATGGTATTGCTACGGGTGCAGATGGGGAGCAGTTCTCTATTGGTGCATCTACGGGTGTGTTGACCTTCAAGGTAGCACCCAACTATGAAGATCCTACTGATGTGGCCGTGACCGATCCATCCAATGCAGCGGAGAATAATGAATACATCGTGTATGTCACGGCGACGGGTGGGACAGGTGATCGGGCACTCACAGCGAGCGATACACTTACAGTGACAGTGACAAATGTGAATGAGGCACCGGTCTTCAGCAGTGCAGCATCCTTCGAGGTGGCAGAAAATGAGCCCTCAGTCGGCACAGTGGTCGCAGAAGATGTGGATAGTGAGGATAGCATCACAGGTTATACGCTTACGGGTGGGGACGATCAGAATAAGTTCTCGATTGTGTCAGAAACAGGTGCGTTGAGTTTTAAGACAGCCCCCAACTATGAGGTTGCAGGGGATGTGGATGGTAACAACACGTATGTTGTGGAGGTGACAGCGACGGGTGGTGCAGGTGCTCGGTTAATGACGGCACCACAGGCAATCACCGTGAGTGTGGTGGATGAGAATGAGGCGCCTGTTTTCGCTGCTGTCTCGCCAATCAGTGTGAGTGAGAACAGCACAGGGGCCATCGTCACCGTGAGAGCGATGGATGCAGATACTGATGACAGTGTCACGGGCTATGGTATTGTTACTGATGCAGATGGGTCACAGTTTGATATTGATGTATCTACCGGTGCATTGAGCTTCAGTGCCGCTCCCAACTATGAGATGCCCACCGATGTTGCCTTTACCGATGCTACTAATTCAGCCAACAACAATGATGCCAACAATAATGAATATATCGTGATCGTGTCTGCGACAGGTGGGACGAGTGATCGGGAACTCATAGCAAGTGATACGATCAAGGTGACAGTAACTGATGTGGATGGGGAAGCGCCAGGTAAGCCTGCTGCACCGACGATAGCAGAAGCAACGATGAACAGTCTGAAGATCAGTTGGAGTGAACCGACGAACACCGGTCCTCCTATCACGGCTTATGATGTACGCTATATCCTGAGCAGTGAAACGAGTGAGCACAAAGCGATAGATACCAACTGGACAGATAAGTTTGATGTCTGGACCAGTGTTAATGGAGGTGCTTTGGAATACACCATATCGCCTTTGACTCAGAACACGAGCTATGATATACAGGTGCGAGCAAAGAATGCTGAAGGAGAAGGTGCCTGGTCAGATATGGTTGTCGGGACGACAGAGGCTAATGTGGCCCCTGTGTTCACGAGTGTATCAGCCTTTAGAGTGGACGAGAACAGCACAGGGATCATTGTCTTGGTGAGTGCAACAGACGCAGATAATGAGGATGACATCACAGGGTATGACATTGTTGCAGGCGCTGATGGGTCACAGTTCTCGATCACGTTCTCCAGTGTAGCACAGACGGGTGCGTTGACCTTCAATGCCGCACCGAACTATGAAGAGCCCAAGGATGTTGAATTTACTGATCCTGACAATCCGACCTACGACAGTGAGGAGAAGAATAATGAGTATATCGTGATCGTGTCTGCGACAGGAGGTGCAGGTGCACATGCCCTGACGGTGAGAGACACACTTACTGTAACAGTGAAGGATGTGACTGAACCGCCTGGAAAGCCCGCTGCACCGACAATAGCAGAAGCCACATTGAACAGTCTGAAGGTGAGTTGGAGTAAGCCGACGAACACGGGTCCTGCGATCACCGACTACGATGTACAATACCGCATTAAGAACAGCGGTGATAATTTCACCGATACAGAGTATGATGGCACGGATCAGAGCACGATGCTGACACAGTTGGCTACCAATACGACGTATGAAGTGCAGGTGCGTGCAAAGAGCGATGAAGGGGAAAGTGAGTGGTCTGAGTCGGGTGAGGGGATAACCAACGCGAATCAAGCACCGACATTCACCGATGGGACAAGCACGACGCGCAGTTTTGCAGAGAACACCGCAGCGGACGAGAACATTGGGACCCCTGTGGGAGCGACAGACAACGATGGGGGCACGCTGACCTATAGTCTTGAGGGGACAGATAAGGAGAGTTTCAGCATTGTTTCAACGAGTGGTCAGCTTGAGACGAAGGCCAATGTTACGTATGACTATGAGACGAAGGATGAGTATTCGGTGCGTGTGAAAGTAGAGGATGGTCAGGGTGGCAGTGTGACGATTGCAGTGACAATCAGCTTGACGGATGAGAATGAGGCACCGGTCTTCAGCAGTGCAGGGTCCTTTGAAGTGGCTGAAAATAAGCCCTCAGTCGGCACAGTGGTCGCTGAAGATGTGGATGCAGATGATAGCATCACAGGTTATACGCTTACTGGTGGGGACGATCAGAATAAGTTCTCGATTGTGTCAGAAACAGGTGCGTTGAGTTTTAAGACAGCCCCCAACTATGAGGTTGCAGGGGATGTGGATGGTAACAACACGTACCTTGTGGAGGTGACAGCGACAGGGGGAGCAGGTGCTCGGTTAATGACGGCAACACAGGCGATCACAGTGAGTGTGGTGGATGAGAATGAGGCGCCGGTCTTCGCTGCTGTCTCACCGATCAGTGTGAATGAGAATATCACCACGGCCATTGTGACCGTGAGAGCGATGGATGCCGATACCGATGACAGTGTCACGGGCTATGGCATTGTTACTGATGCAGATGGGTCACAGTTTGATATTGATGTATCTACCGGTGCATTGAGCTTCAGTGTAGCTCCCAACTATGAGATGCCCACCGATGTTGCCTTTACTGATGCTACTAATTCAGCCAACAACAATGATGCCAACAATAATGAATATATCGTGATCATCTCTGCGACGAGTGGGACAGGTGATCGTGTCTTGACAGGAAGAGATACACTTACAGTGACAGTGACAGATGTGGATGGGGAAGCACCGGGTAAGCCTGCTGCACCGACGATAGCAGAAGCAACGATGAACAGTCTGAAGATCAGTTGGAGTGAACCGACGAACACAGGTCCTCCTATCACGGCTTATGATGTACGCTATATCCTGACGAGTGCAGATGAGACAGATGATGATAATTGGACGGTAGAGACGGATGCCTGGACGAGCGGTGCGCTTGAATATACGATCAGTCCATTAGACCAGAACACGGATTACGATATTCAGGTTCGCGCAGAGAACGCTGAAGGGATGAGTGCGTGGTCTGATACTGTGGTGGGGACGACAACGCAGAATCAGGCACCTGTCTTCGTGGCTGTCCCACCGCAGTCAGTAGATGAGAACAGCGTTGCCGCTATAGTTACCGTGAGTGCGACAGATGCCGATGATGATGACGAGATTGAGAGTTATACCATTGATACCAACGCTGCCGATGGGACACAGTTCGATATAGGCACCACTTCAGGTGTGCTAACGTTCAAGGTAGCCCCCAACTTTGAGGATGCCAAGGATGTCGCAGTTAGTAATCCATCCAATGCAGCGGGGAATAATGAGTACATCGTATTTGTCATGGCGACAGGCGGAGAGGATGCACGAGTGCTGACAGCAAGCGATACGATCAAGGTGACAGTGACGGATGAGAATGAGGCACCGGTCTTCAGCAGTGCAGGGTCCTTTGAAGTGGCTGAAAATAAGCCATCAGTCGGCACAGTGGTTGCAGAAGATGAGGATAGTGAGGACAGCATCACGAGCTACGCGCTTACTGGTGGGGACGATCAGAATAAGTTCTCGATTGTGTCAGAAACAGGTGCCTTGAGCTTTAAGACAGCCTCCAACTATGAGGTTGCAGGGGATGTGGATGGTAACAACACGTACCTTGTGGAGGTCACAGCAACAGGGGGAGCAGATGCTCGGTTAATGACAGCGACACAGGCGATCACAGTGAATGTGAAAGATGAGAACGAGGAACCGGTCATCACCGACATATCGCCGATTTCTGTGAATGAGAACAGCACAGGGGCTATTGTGACCGTGAGTGCGATGGATGCAGATACTGATGACAGTGTAACGGGCTACGGTATTGTTCCTGATGCAGATGGGTCACAGTTTGATATTGATGTATCTACCGGTGCATTGAGTTTCAATGCCGCTCCCAACTATGAGATGCCCACCGATGTTGCCTTTACTGATGCTACTAATTCAGCCAACAACAATAATGCCAACAATAATGAATATATCGTGATCATCTCTGCGACGAGTGGGACAGGTGATCGTGTCTTGACAGGAAGAGATACACTTACAGTGACAGTGACAGATGTGGATGGGGAAGCACCGGGTAAGCCTGCTATGCCGACGGTGGCAGAAGCAACATTGAATAGCTTGAAGGTGCAATGGACAGCCCCGACGAACACAGGTCCTCCTATCACGGCTTATGATATACGCTATATCCTGAGCAGTGCAGATGAGACAGATGATGATAATTGGACGGTAGAGACGGATGCCTGGACGAGCGGTGCGCTTGAATACACGATTGATGGTTTGGACCCCAACACTTCCTATGATATGCAAGTGCGTGCAAAGAGTGCGGAAGGGATGAGCGACTGGTCAGATACAGTAGCAGGGACAACGCGTGCGAATGTGGCACCAGTTATCACGAGTGCATCATCGTTCACTGTGAGTGAGAATATCACAGCGGATATTGTGACGGTGAGTGCGATGGATGCAGATACGAGTGATGATATAGAAAGTTATGGTATTGCTACGGGTGCAGATGGGGAGCAGTTTGAGATTGATGTATCTACCGGTGCGTTGAGCTTCAGTGCCGCTCCCAACTATGAGGATGCGAAGGATGTTGCATTTACTGACCCTGACAATTCGGCTAACAACAATGATGCCAACAATAATGAATACATCGTGATCGTGTCTGCGACAGGTGGGATGGGTGATCGGGAACTCACAGCACGCGATACAATCAAGGTGACCGTGATGGATGTGGATGGAGAAGCACCGGGTAAGCCTGCTACCCCGACGATAGCAGCCTCAACGGTGAACAGTCTGAAGATCAGTTGGAGTGAACCGACGAACACAGGACCCCCTATTAAGGCTTATGATGTGCGCCACATTCTGACGAGTGCCAGTGACGAGGATAAGGCAGATGATGATAAATGGACAGTGCAGAAGAATGCTTG
Source organism: uncultured Latescibacterota bacterium (assembly GCA_951812755.1). Taxonomy (GTDB): domain Bacteria; phylum Latescibacterota; class UBA2968; order UBA2968; family UBA2968; genus VXRD01. Next base: position 5,068,981 of record OX638329.1, on the reverse strand, counting down.
GACGAGTGGTGCACTTGAATACACGATTAGCTCGTTGGCTCCCAATACTTCTTACGATGTTCAGGTGAGAGCAAAGAGTGCGGAAGGGATGAGTGAGTGGTCCGATACTCGTGTAGGGAAGACAGGCGTGAATCAAGCCCCGGTCTTTACAGCTATCTCGCCAATTTCTGTGAATGAGAACAGCACGGCAGATATCGTGACGGTCAGTGCGATGGATGCAGATACGGGTGATGATATAGAAAGTTATGGTATTGCTACGGGTGCAGATGGGGAGCAGTTCTCTATTGGTGCATCTACGGGTGTGTTGACCTTCAAGGTAGCACCCAACTATGAAGATCCTACTGATGTGGCCGTGACCGATCCATCCAATGCAGCGGATAACAATGAATACATCGTGTATGTCACGGCGACGGGTGGGACAGGTGATCGGGCACTCACAGCGAGCGATACACTTACAGTGACAGTGACAAATGTGAATGAGGCACCGGTCTTTAGCAGTGCAGCATCCTTCGAGGTGGCAGAAAATGAGCCCTCAGTCGGCACAGTGGTCGCAGAAGATGTGGATAGTGAGGATAGCATCACAGGTTATACGCTTACTGGTGGGGACGATCAGAATAAGTTCTCGATTGTGTCAGAAACAGGTGCGTTGAGTTTTAAGACAGCCCCCAACTATGAGGTTGCAGGGGATGTGGATGGTAACAACACGTATGTTGTGGAGGTGACAGCGACGGGTGGTGCAGGTGCTCGGTTAATGACGGCAACACAGGCGATCACAGTGAGTGTGGTGGATGAGAATGAGGCGCCTGTTTTCACTGCTGTCTCGCCAATCAGTGTGAATGAGAACAGCACAGGGGCCATCGTCACGGTGAGTGCGATGGATGCCGATACTGATGACAGTGTCACGGGCTATGGTATTGTTACTGATGCAGATGGGTCACAGTTTGATATTGATGCATCTACCGGTGCATTGAGCTTCAATGTAGCTCCCAACTATGAGGATGCGAAGGATGTTGCGGTTACCGATCCATCCAATGCGGCGGAGAATAATGAATACATCGTGATCGTGTCTGCGACAGGTGGGACGAGTGATCGGGAACTCACAGCAAGTGATACGATCAAGGTGACAGTAACTGATGTGGATGGGGAAGCGCCAGGTAAGCCTGCTGCACCGACGATAGCAGAAGCAACGATGAACAGTCTGAAGATCAGTTGGAGTGAACCGACGAACACCGGTCCTCCTATCACGGCTTATGATGTACGCTATATCCTGAGCAGTGAAACGAGTGAGCACAAAGCGATAGATACCAACTGGACAGATAAGCTTGATGTCTGGACCAGTGTTAATGGAGGTGCTTTGGAATACACCATATCGCCTTTGACTCAGAACACGAGCTATGATATACAGGTGCGTGCAAAGAGCGGTGAAGGGGAAAGTGACTGGTCAGATACGCTTGAAAAGATGACATCAGCCAATGTTGCCCCCGTGTTCACGAGCGTATCAGCAATCAGTGTGAATGAGAACAGCACAGCGGATATCGTGACGGTCAGTGCGAGTGATGCAGATACAGGTGATGATATAGAAAGTTATGGTATTGCTACGGGTGCAGATGGGGGACAGTTTGAGATTGATGATCAGACTGGTGTATTGACCTTCAAGGTAGCCCCGAACTTCGAGATGCCGACCGATGTGGCCGTGACCGACCCGGTCAATGCAGCGGATAACAATGAATACATCGTGTATGTCACGGCGACGGGTGGGATGGGTGATCGGGAACTCACAGCACGCGATACGATCAAGGTAACGGTGATGGATGTGAATGAGGCACCAATTTTCAGCAGTGCAGCGTCCTTCGAGGTGGCAGAAAATGAGCCATCAGTCGGAAAAGTGGTCGCTGAAGATGTGGATGCAGATGATAGCATCACGAGCTACGCGCTTACTGGTGGGGACGATCAGAATAAGTTCTCGATTGTGTCAGAAACAGGTGCGTTGAGTTTTAAGACAGCCCCCAACTATGAGGTTGCAGGGGATGTGGATGGTAACAACACGTATGTTGTGGAGGTCACAGCGACGGGTGGTGCAGGTGCTCGGTTAATGACAGCGACACAGGCGATCACAGTGACAGTGAAGGATGAGACCGAGGTGCCAGGCAGGCCGGATGCCCCAACGGTGGCAGCGGCTTCATCCATGAGCTTGACCCTGACTTGGACAGCGCCAGAGAACACGGGTCCTCCTATCACCGATTACGATGTGCAGTATCGTATCTTTAACAGCGGCGGCGATTTCACCGATGCGGGCCACGACGGCACGCATCTGACCGTGACGCTGACACAGTTGGAACTGAACGAGGCCTATGAGGTACAGGTAAGTGCGACGAATGATGAGGGGACCGGAGACTGGTCTGGGTCAGGTATATGGCTAACCAGTGACAACTTCGCACCGAGATTTACCAGTAGCGAGATGTTCAATGTAGAGGAAAATACCACACAGGTCGGTACAGTGGTTGCCGAGGATTACGATAGCGGTGACAGCATCGGCTATGTGATTATTGGTGGAATCGATCAGGACAAGTTCTCAATTGATCCAACGACAGGTGTGTTGAGCATTAATACAGCGTCCAACTTTGAGGTACGAGATGCAATCCCATATATCGTGCTGGTCATGGCGACGAGTGGAGATGGTGACCGGGAACGAACGGCAAACCAGGAGCTTATCATCACGGTGATTGATGTGGACGAGGCTCCTGCAGCGCCTATGGCACCAACAGTGGTCGCGGCAACCATGAACAGCTTGATGGTGACCTGGAGAGTGCCAGAGAACATGGGTCCTGAGATTACCGACTACGATGTGCAATACCGTATCAATAGTAGCGGCGACGAATTTACCGATGCGGAGTATGATGGCACGGATCTGACCACGACGCTGACCCCATTGCAGGCCAACACGACCTATGAGTTTCAGGTGCTTGCGCGTAATGCCGAAGGCACAGGGGAATGGTCTGAGTCGGGTATGGGGATAACGAATGACAACGTTGGACCGTCTTTTACCAGTACTGCGAAGTTTAATGTAGTGGAGAATAACACGGCAGTTGGTACGGTGGTTGCCAATGATAGTGATCTCGAGGACAGAATTGAGGGCTATGCGATTACTGGCGGGGCGGATCAGGACAAGTTCTCGATTGTTCCAAATACAGGTGTATTGAGCTTCCAGACAGTGCCTGACTTTGAGCGTCCCACAGATACTGCAAGTACTGTTCCACCGAATATTGCTGGCAACAACGAGTATATCGTGGAGGTCTCTGCGACAAGTGGTGTGGGTGTTCGAGAACTGACGCGGGAGCAGGTGATTACTGTGGCAGTGCTCAACCAGCCCGACGAGGTACCAGGCAAGCCGGATGCGCCAACGGTGGCAGCGGTATCACATACGAGCTTGAGGGCGACCTGGGCAGTGCCAGAAAACACCGGTCCTCTTGCCATCAACTACGATGTGCAATATCGTTTCAGTGACACCAACGACGATTTCACCGACGCGAGGCACAATGGTACGGACTTAATTGTCTCAATTTCAGAGTTGATCCCAAACACGAATTATGAAGTTCAGGTGAGTGCGCGTAATGCCGAAGGCATAGGGGAGTGGTCTGATTCAGGGGAAGGGATGACTGAGGCGAATCAAGTGCCGACGTTCAGTGATGGGATGAGCACCACGCGTAGCTTTGCCGAGAACACAGTGGAGGTACAGGCCATTGGAGAACCGATGGCTGCGACAGACATGGATGGAGACGAACTGACCTACCGTCTTGAAGGGACGGATGCAGAAAGTTTCGCCTTTGATGAAACAAATGGTCAGCTTCTGACGAGTTCAGGTATTACCTACAACTATGAGGAGAAGGCAAGCTATTCGGTGAGGGCCGTTGTGTCAGATGGTCTGGATGGCGAGACGTCCATTGACGTGACGATCACTCTGAACGATGTAGCAGAGCCACCCGGCAAGCCGGATGCACCGGTATTAAGAGGGTCACCGCCCACAGATTTGAGTGTGACCTGGACAGCACCAGAGAACACCGGTCCTCCTATCGACGACTACGATGTGCAATACAGTGAGGGCAACAGTGACAATTTCACTCCCTGGACCCACGATGGTATGCACACAAGCACGACAATCAGTGATTTGTCAACTGGCGAAGATTATGCAGTTCGAGTGCGCGCAAATAATGCCGAAGGGAATGGGGAGTGGTCTGAGCCAGGTATTTGGAAGCGGCTCGGAACTAACGCCCAACCCTCGTTCGTTGAACAAGGAAACTTAATCACACGCGAATTAGCCGAGAACACGGAGGGGGGACAGAATATTGGTGCCCCTGTGGCTGCAACGGACCCGAATGAGGCGACTCTGCGCTATTTTATCTTTAATGTTAGTGGTCGAGATAATTTTGACATCGTACAGAAGAGTGGTCAGCTTCTGACGAAGCACGGTATTACCTACGACTATGAGACGCAGCAGAGCTATTTTGTGACAATCGCTGTGTTAGATCGTCAGGGTTTTGGTGCAAGCATCAATGTGAGTATCAACCTGACCGATGTAGAGGAAAGACCGGGTAAGCCCGATGCACCAGTGGCGGTAGCGGTCTCATCCACAAGCCTGCGCTGGAGTTGGGTAGCACCAGAGAACACCGGTCCTCCTATCACCGATTACGATGTGCAATACCGTATCAAGGATAGCGGCGATGAATTCACCGATGCGAATTACGATGGCGCAGGCACAAGCACGACGCTGACCCCATTGCAGGCTAACACGACCTATGAAGTTCAGGTGCTTGCGCATAATGCCGAAGGCACAGGGGAGTGGTCTGAGTCAGGCACAGGGATAACGAGTCCTATGGACTACGACACTGACGATGATGGTCTCATTGAGATTTCTTATCTGGAACAACTAAACGCCATCCGCTACGATATGGATGGTGATGGCAACGTTCCTTCTCTTGATCAGGTTGCTTACGCCAGCGCATTTTCCGAGGCGCCTGTTGGGATGGGTTGCCCGCAATCTGGCTGTATAGGCTATGAACTGATGGAGGATTTGGATTTCAAGTACTATGATAGCTATGTCTCAGGCAGGGTGAACCGGGCCTGGTGGGCCGGGGGTGAAGGCTGGGAGCCTATTGGGACATCTGCACACAAGTTCACTGCCATATTCCAGGGAGGTGGACATACTATCTCCTACCTGTATGTCGATCAACTCAGTCAGGCTGGTCTGTTCGGGTCGTTTTCAGGCACGATTCAAAACGTGGGCCTCATTGATGTCAATGTAAGTGGTGGGGACGCGGTTGGTGGCCTGGTTGGTAATACGTCTGGTGAGATATCTAACTGTTATGTGACGGGGCAGGTGAAGTCCACGGATTGGGCGGGTGGTCTCGCAGGGCGGAACAATGGCACGATTCGCACGAGTTACGCGCGGGTAAGTATAGACAACACTACGAGTGGCGGTGGCCTGGTCGGAGTGAATTACGGTACTTTGTTGGCCTGCTATGCATATGGAAGCGTGAATACGAGTGGCAACGCTGGTGGTTTGATAGGGTGGAACGCAGGGTCTGGCTCTGTCGTGAACTGCTATACTTCGACCAGAGTATCGGGTAGTATAGAAGATAGGACTGGTGGATTTGCCGGTAGAATGAGTGCCCCCAGTGCAACAGCGACATTCAGCGACAGCTATTGGGACATAGATGTGACCGGTCAGAGCAAAGGCGACGGAGCGAATCTAATATCTTCTAATAGTACCTTACGCTCGGATATAATGGGCAAGACGGCCTCAGAGTTACGGGGTCCGATATCATATTCTGGTATTTATGCGACCTGGGATGACGAAGATGTAACAGGTGATGAGATGGCTGATGCGCCCTGGCACTTTGGGACATCCCTCGTTGGAGCGTTCCGGTATCCCATCTTGAAGGTAGATTTCAATGCCGACGGCACGGCGACCCATCAGGAATTTGGTACGCAGCGTGTACTCGGTATGCCGAGGAACCTGAGCATGGAGCCTGGCAATGGACAATTCACAGTCACCTGGGAGTCACCATTTCATATTCATGCCTCTGGCATCAGCGAGTTTGATATACGCTATATTCGCCTCGGCGATGATGAGAGCGTTATCGCCAACTGGACTTTCCTTGACGAGGCGTGGACAAGTGGCAGTCTTGAATATACCATCATGCCCCCGGATGACAGTGTCTATAAGGTGGTGGTTAGAGCAGGAAACGAGAAGGTTAGTGGACCCTGGTCGGAAATTCTGGGATACACATCCGCCGTGCCATCTACCTGGGTAAACTTTGTGGAGGCCAGGAGAAATGGCACAGTACCCATTTTACCCGATTTTTCCTACGCGGGCTATCACTACTTCAGCGAGCCAGTGCCCGATGTCATGCATCCCATGTTCGATGTCACAGATTATGGAGCCATCCCCGATGATAACGAGTCTGACCAGCCTGCTATCCAGGCAGCCATTGATGCAGCAGAGAACAATGGTAGTGGTATTGTCTTCTTTCCACCGGGTGAATTTCTCGTCTTTACTGATGCTGATAAAAACGCCGCTGATCGTAACTCATCTATCACGATTGAAGGTAGTAATATAGTGTTGAGGGGTAGTGGCAGTAGAGATGGTGGTACAATTATCAGACAAGTCAATCAGGGTGTTGGTAATGTACCTTGGGGTACTCCGACGATGATTAGTATCCGGGCTTCTTCTTCAGCCAAGAGGGTTACTACAGTAAATGCTGATTCTGATAGGGAATCTCACTGGATTACTGTTAGAAGCACAGCGCGATTATCTGTCGGCCAGTGGGTCAGAATGAAAATGAAGAATAGCACTCAGGCAGCTATCGATGAATATCTCCATCCTCTTAGTCGTGGCGACTTTGAAGATTCCTGGGGCTGGGATCGCGCTAATGAGATTGTAATAAACGAGATTCATCAGATTGCTGAAATAAGTGGGAATCGAGTTCGGTTTCATTCGCCTATTCGGACCCCTATCAATGCGACTCACGGTTTTACGATACATACTTTCTCTCCTCTTGAAGAAGTAGGGATAGAAGATATATGTTTTCAGGGGTCATTCTTAAAGAGATATTCACATGCTTTCAATGACGCGGGTCTATCTGACGCAGAGAGGTCGTTGTGGTTTGGAGGCTATACTTCTGTTAATTTTAGTAATTGTGTCAACTCCTGGATGCGTCGTTGTTCTTTTATCAATGTTGTAAGAGCATATGTAGCTGTTAATAGTGCTAATATATCTCTCTATCAGCTTACCACTGCTGGTAATCGTGGTCACTACTCAGTTGTAGTTCAGAATGCAAATTCTATATGGACAGGGTTAATAGAGGATATTACAGCTTATACTGATAATTACGATCATGGTACAAGTATTACTCATAATGCTTCTGGTAATGTTTTTTATTATTCTGATATGGATTCGGGTCAACAAATGGATGCTCATATGACAAACCCGAGTTACGATAATCTTTGGGACCGTTGTAGCGGAGGACACCTCAAAGGTAGTAGCGGAGGTGGTACACCTCCCAATCATCTAAATCGCCTGGTTCTCTGGAATTACAACAGGTTAGCTGCACAACACAAAGGAAACTATTCTTTTTTGAGTTATCCTTTTTGGGTAAGACCTATAATTGTTGGGATACACGGCGTTAATGATCCTGTTGGTCGTGATACAGGCATTTTGGAGTCCAAGGGTGCTTCCGTTAAACCCAGTTCTCTTTTTGAAGCCCAACTCGCATTGCGTACGGGAAGCGTTCCTTTCTGGCTAAACAATCTGCGCACAGAATGGGAAATGCTTAGAAATACGCCGCTTACCGCTCCGACTGTTTTACCTAAGGGCAAGATTGAAAAAGTGAGCCTATTAAGGCACAGGGGGGGGATACCACTCACCCTATTGGAAGTCTTGCTCCTGCTAAGCCCATCTATTCCTACCTTCGAGGTAAACGTGTCCGACAACTTCATAAAGAAGTATGATACAAGCATCGTCTCCTACAGTGCAACATCATCTGATACGGATATTGCGACGGTAAGGGTGAGGGGTTCAAAAGTGATAATCACGGCGGCAAGCAATCCACCCAATAATACGTCGTTGTTGCATACGGAAGGGTGCCAAATCACGGTGACAGCGACCTCTTCAGAAGGCACAACGGCCACGCAGACTATTCCTGTGCAGGTGTTATGGTCGGCATCGCGGTGATCGAAAATCGTAGTGAGTAAAATACCCGGTTCTCGCCGGGTATTTTTTTGTCTTTGGATGCGTGGCAATCCATTCTTATCTTTGTGCGTGTGAGATAACTTATGAACTGATGTTACGCATAGGCACAATATAATGTGCCTGTCATTCTGAGCCTTTCGACTTCGCTCAAGATAAACTCCGCGCAGCGGAGTCGAAGAATTTACTACAACGCAGGTGGAACAGATGCTTCGGCTCCGTTCCACTCCGCTCAGCATGACAAAAACGCCAGACATGCGTAACATCAGTTATGAATTTAAGGAGCTTCGACATGTCGGATTTTTCTGCTAATCGGCCTATGACAGAGCGGCGAGAGATGGTATTGACAGTGGGGCAGGACGAGGGGGATTTGCAGGGGGGCGAAGATCGGGTTTTGCAGGCTGGTGCGGATTATTTGCACCGTCTGGGCGGTGGTATTTTGCAGATTTTGCCAGGGGTATATACGATGCGTAACGCGCTTTATCTGCATCCAAATTTGACTGTGCGCGGGTCGGGTAGTGCGACGGTGCTGCAGAAGGCCGAGGGGGTTGTGACCCCTTTGGTGCGGGATTCCGATTGGTATGAGGCACGGGTCGAGGTGGAGGATGCGCGTGGGTTTGGCGTGGGATGCGGGGTGATGTTGCGGTCTTATGGCAAGTCCGGGATGACGGTTGTGAAAGATACAGTGACGGCGATTGAGGGATCGGTGATTTCGCTTAGCAAGCGCGTGTACAAGAATATGTGGCTGGATGAACGGGCGACTCTGGCGACGATTTTCCCCATTTTGACGGCGGAAGAAGGGGTTTGCGATGTGAACATTGAGAATTTGGTTCTGGATGGCAATATGGAGGAGAATGAAGAGATCAATGGAAATTATTCGGGTGCGGTGTTTTTGCAGCGTTGCCATCGCTATACTTTTCGGAATGTGACGGCACGCAATTACAATGGCGATGGGTTCAGTTTTCAGGTTTGCGATGATTTTGTTTTTGAAAATTGCGTGTCGGAGAACAATGCCAATCTGGGATTTCATCCGGGAAGCGGATCGCAACGGCCGCGTTTTCGTCTGTGTCGATCAACGGGCAATAGTCAGGGTATTTTCTTTTGCTGGGGTGTGTCGGATGGTGTCGCCGAGAATTGTGCGTGTTTGGACAATCGGGATTTTGGCATTTCAATTGGACACAGAGATACGGATAACCGCATTGTCAATTGCGAGATTGCGGGTAATCACAAGGTGGGCATTTTGTTTCGGACGCCTTTATCCGAGTTTCGAGGGGCACACAGAAATGAGATTCATTCGTGTGTGATCCGCGATAATGGTTTTGCCGAGAATGGGTATGGGATTGAGATCCGCGGTACGACGTATGATGTGGAGATTCGAGATAATCGGATTGAGGATTCTGGAGGAGAAAAGCAGAAGGTGGGGATTGCTATTGAGCGCGAAGCGCGCGGAACAGTGATTGAAGGGAATACTTTTGTCAATATGGCGTCGGATGTTGTGCAGGCGTGCGCGGCGGAGTAAGAGTATATGCAGCTTAAAAACAAAATAGCGGTTGTCGTTGGGGCAGGGCAGTCGGCGGGCGAGACTATTGGCAATGGGCGAGCGACTGCTATTCGCTTTGCCAGGGCGGGCGCGCAGGTGCTTCTGGTGGATAGAGATATAGCGTCTGCAGAAGAGACCGCGCAGATGATTGCACAGGAGAATAGCGCGTCGGTGCTCGGCGCAGATATTACAATTGAAGATGATTGTCGGGCTATTGCCGAGACCTGCGTCCATCGCTATGGGCGTATCGATATTCTGCACAATAATGTCGGTACGCTGAGGGGCGATGGTGGTTCTGTTGACCTGAGTGGTGAAGACTGGCAGCGACTTATGGATATCAATCTCAAGGGGTTGTTTCTGACCTGTAAATATGTGCTTCCCGTTATGCGTGCGCAGAGAAGTGGTGTTATCGTCAATATTTCTTCTACGGCGGCTGTGTGCTTTCGCCCCAGGACGCTTGCGTACAAAATCACCAAGGCCGGGATCAATGCGCTTACGCAGAATCTCGCGCTTGAGAACGCGCCTTATGGTGTACGCGTAAATGCGATTTTGCCCGGTCTGATGGATACGCCGATGGCGATTGAATCCCGCGTTCGAGATCAGGGTGTCAACCGGGATGCGCTTCGCGAAGAACGCGCTGCACAGGTGCCTCTTGAAAAAAAAATGGGGTCGGCGTGGGATGTGGCGGCTGCTGCGGTGTTCCTCGCTTCGGATGAGGCGAAGTATATTACGGGCGTTTTGCTCCCGGTGGATGGGGGATTAAGCGCGCGTGTTGGGTGACTATTATTATTTTTTGAGATAGATGCGTTCTGCATTTTTGTGGAAGAGTTTTTCCTGGTCTGACATGTCGGCATTGGCGACGATTTCGCGGGATATTTGCACCCAGGTAGGCAGATCGGACCGCGTGTTGCATACGGGCCAGTCGCTGCCCCAGACCACGCGGTTCCAGCCGAAGCTTTCGATGCAGTGTTCAACATAAGGGCGTACCGCTTCGGTGGTGGTGTTTCCCTCGGCGCAATAGGCGAGGACGCCCGAGATTTTGCATGCGACATTGGGCAGGGCGGCTATTTGCGCGATGTGGTCACGCCAGGGATCTGTCTCGTTGTTTGCAATATCCGGTACGCCACAGTGGTCGAGGATAAATTGGACCTCTGGACATTTTTGCGCGAGGTCGCGGGCGATGGGTAGTTGGTCGGCGCGGAAGCAGAGGTCGAAGGTGAGGTTGTATTTTTCGAGGAGGCGGATGTTTGTTGCAAAGTGATCCGATTGGGAGAGGTCGTCGGGCATGGTGTGCAGGATGCGGCGAAAGCCGACGAGTTTGGGATGCTGGACAGATTCGATATAGGCTTCAAATCCAGAGGGGGATTCGGGACGACAGTTGGCGATGACGCCTTCGATTATGGCGTTGGGTTGTTCGGATAGTTCATAAACAAATTGCGTTTCGTCCCGCCAGTGAGGGTCATCGGGCGAGGCTTCCATGAAAATGGTGCGCGTGATGCCGCTGCCTTTTGTGAGGGTCAAATAGTCTTCGATGTGGAAGGCATTGCCTTTGAGTGGCGGTAGGCTATCGGTCCACGAATAGGGGTATTTGCCCGGGTAGATGAGGTGTTGATGGGTGTCTAAGATGGGGATGCTCATGGGGTTTTCCTTTGCTGTGCTTTATTTTTTGGGGAGTGGATTTTGCCGATGAGATTCTTCTATTACGGCGATTTGTGTGCGTACTTGCGCGGGTGCGATGAGGAGTTCGCCGTTGTTTTTGAGGACGTCGTAGATGTTGTTGTAGAAGCGTTCGGGACCGCTTTCGAGTGAGACGGAGGGAGAACTGTTGTTTTTCTTTTCTTCTTCGAGTGTCCACGTTTCTTCGGTCCAGTCGAGTTCTTCGCGGGTGTATTGTCGATTTACCGACCAGGTCCACATGTCGTGTTTGGGCGCTTTTTCGGGGTCAAAATAACGCCATTTGAGTGCTGATGATCCCCCTGTGAGACCGCCATAGGTGCCGTTAATGGTGTAGGTGTCGTTTTGTGGATAATGCAGGTAGTTGCTTACGACGATGTCGATTTGGGGTGCCTGTCGTTCGGGGTCGTACAATGTGACGGTGCAGTGATCGTCGGCATCGCCATCAAAGGGGTTGTTGCAGTCCATTCGGGCAAAGACGCTGGGGGTGCGGTCAAAGCCAAAGAGGCAGAGGGCTTGATCAACGGGATGGGGTCCTGTGTTGAGCAGGCCACCGCCCCAGTTTTCCTGACGGGTTTGCCAGTCCCAGCGCCGCGAAAAACCGCCCCAGGAGGATCGGATGTACACAATTTTGCCCAGAACGCCCGAGTTGATGATTTCCTGTATTTTGTCAAAGTAGGGTTGTAACCGGTTGTTCTGAAAGGGGGCAAAGACGCGGTTGTTGTCTCTGGCTGTCTGAACGATGTCGTCGAATTGCGCCACGGTTTTGCAGGTGGGTTTTTCGCATACGACATGGCCACCCGCTTTGAGAGCGGCAATGCTGGCGACGGGGTGCAGGGGCTGGTGCAGGGCGTTGATAAAGAGATCGTATCCACCCGCTTTGACCATGTCTTGCCAGTCTTCATAAGCTTCGGCTCCAAATTGTTCGCGGGCATCGCGCCTGCGCTCGGGCAATTGATCGGCCACGGCTACAATTTTGAATTTGTCGGGCATCTGGTTCAATTGTTTGGCATGGATGTTGTATCCACTGCGGCCCTGACCGCCGATGGCGACGCGGATGATGTTGTCGTTGGACATGTGCATTCCTTTGTGGGTTGGGTTTTCAGCATTTTTGTTTGAAATTATAATCCTTGAACTAAAAAAATAAAAAAGGCGATTCCTGAGTGGAATCGCTTCTTCTATTTTATCATCGTCATTCAAACATCTACCACACCTCTATCTGTTTCATCTTCTTGTTTAAATGCTAATTCATCGAGAACAAGTACTTTCACGTCCTCTACGCGTTTGAGATCTTTATCATTGGTCAAAAAGACTTGGCAATTCGCCGTTTTAGCAACAGCAACTTGCAGTGCATCAGGTGTGCGTAACCCATACTGCGCTCGAAGAACAGCGGCTTGCTCGGCTATCTCTACATTGACAGGTAACATATAAAAGTTGGCACTATGAAGCAACAAATCTCGATATTCTTTTTGTAGATGAATCTGTCCTTGTTTCAGAGGTTGAGTTAAAACTTCCGTCAAGGTAATGGCTGAGGTAAATCCTGTAATGATTCCTTGCTCAATCCTCCGAAAAATCTCAGTAACCAATACATCGTATTCGGGATGCATTTCGATCAAATAAATGATGAGTGGCGTATCGCATCCCACTGTTGTCACATCTGCCAATGCGTCATCCAGTGTGATCACTGTCGATGATCCCATTCTTCTCGAAGACCGTCAACATACTTTTGAGGATCTACACCTTTCCAAATTTCTTTGCCTAACCCACGCAACTCCAGAATACTCCGTTCTTTGGTGTCCTGTGGGGCGGTAAGTGCCAAATCATGAACCGTCATCTCTAACAAGCGTAGGCGCTCTGCTGTGGGTAAAGGTTTGACATATTTTTTATAGACTTCTTCCAGGTGATCCGCCATGCCATCTCCTTTCTCTACATTTCGCAAACTACCGCTTACAGGGCAATTCTTCCGATTATACTTACTTTTTACTTTTTTAGCAAGCTGAGATATAATATTGCGCGCAATATTATGCTTTAGACCAATATTCTAATTCTCCTTTTTCACCTTCGGCAACAGATCGTATTTGACCCAGCCGTTATCTGGATCAATCTCCAGCGCTTTTTCAAAAGCCTCTCTCGCTGAATCTTCCTCATCACGGTCCATATACGCGATGCCCAGCCAGGTATAGGTCTCGCTGTGTCCCCAGACGGGATGGATGGGATCGGTCGGTTTTTCTTGAGAAAAGAGATATGCGGCGCGCTGAAATCCTTCCAGTGCCCGTTCTTTGCTTCCACCCCACATTTTGGGCGTGTTAAAGGCACTGATGGCCGCGGTCAGGGCTACGCGCGGATTGTCGGGTGCGAGTTGCCCGGCTTTTTTTAGAAGGTTGCCTGATTTGGGTCCCAGGAACATGCCTTTGATCCCACTCAGGCTGATTTGCCGCCCATACACGCTTGAGAGCAGTGCATAGACTTCGGCAGCGATCGTTTTGGCATCTTCACGAGTGATATCTTCACGGGTGGCTTCTTCCAAATGCTCAGCCGCTTCTTTGAGGTGCTTAGAGGCCTGGTCTTTGTTCTTTTTGCCCTGGGCTAAGAGATTGTTGGCGATGCGGTAGTCGGTGAGGGCGATGTAGTAATGGCTCCAGACCGAGAGGCTTTTATCAGTCAGGGCGCGTTCAAATGTCGCCCGGGCGGCGTACATAGTGTCGAGATTGTTCTCGTTTATACCCTGTTGCAGGATATTTTTGCCGCTGGTGAGGAGATCGGCAGCGGGTTGTGCGGGTTCGTCAGATTTGACAGTCGGCTGGTCGGGATTTTGTCCATCTGTTGATTGCTGTGCAACCGCATATCCTTTTTGTGTGAGGATGATGAGAGAGACGATGAGTGCGAGTAAAATGTATTGCATGGCTGTTCTCCTGAGTTTACGGGTTTAAAGTAACTGTGGCTCCGAAGTAAATGGATCGGCGAAAGGTGGTGGTGCGGGGCTGGCGTTGGCTGTAGTCTATAGAGTAGTCGTAGTCGAGCACATTGGCGCGGTTGAACAGGTTGTTGATCGCCAGATAGAAGATGATCTGGTGATTCGCGCCAAAGGGTAGCAAATAGCTCAACTGCCCATCCACTTGCCGAAAGGATGGTAGCCGTTCTGAGCCGATGCGTCCTTCAATGGGCAGGTAGTAGTTCTGGTCTGCTACGGGAACTGCGCCTACGATTGGGGTGATAGGGCGACTCGTGGCATATTTCACGGTCAGGCCACCGCTGAGGTCGTCTATGAGCCGCATTTTTGCGACGAGTGTCAGGTTGTGCGTGATGTCATAAGGCGATGGGGCTTCTTCGTAATGCATTTCTGATCCGATGTGGCGCACCTGCAAGCGGCGCGATCTCAGCAGGCTGTAGGCCATCCACCCGCTGAAGCGCGTGCTGAGAAAATCGCCGCGTTTAAGGAAGAGGTCCAGGCCAGAGGCGTGACCTTTGCCGTCATTGGAGAGGTTCAGGTCGGGATGATCCAGTACGAGGTTGTAGTAGGGTTTGTGGTATGCCTCCAGCCGCATCATGAACTGGTCGCGTTCGTGGTGCAGGCCGATGATCCTGTGTTGTGCGCGTTGAGGTCTTAGCCTGGGATTGCCGCTGGTGGCGTTGTATTTGGACGGATCGGGAAATTGATGATAGATGCCCCAGGCGAGACGTGCGTCTGTGTGTTTGGTGAACTGGTAGCGCGCAGATACGCGCGGGTCTATGGCAAATCGGTTGCCCAGGTTGTGATGGTCGGCGCGTGTGCCGAGATTGACGACGATGCGGTGGGCAGGTTCAAAGTCGATTTCAAAGTAGGCACCCGCACGCCTTGCTCCGTAGGATGTGTCGAGTTCAAAGATATCTGCCTGGGGGTCGAATATATCACCCTGGGGTATGCTGCCCCTGAGTCGGTTGTCCATGTGTTCGATTTCGCCGCCGAGGCGCAAGAATCCAGATGCGGTGAGGGCGCGTTCTATGTCTGTGCGAAGTTTGAGGGTCAGGTCACGGGGCGAGAAATCCAGATTGCCCAGTTGTTTCCGCGCAGTGTGGTGGTTGAGCGAAGCGCTGGTCTGCATGACCCAATGGGCAAATACATCTGTCCACTCGAGGTTGTGCAATGCGCTGTTGGTGCTGCCTTTGTAAATGCCGTCAAAGGAGGGTTCTGTGACGCGCACGCCCAGGCGGTCACTCGCGTTGAAGCTGAAGAATTTGAGGCGTCCGGTCGGCGAGTACTGGTAGATCAAATTGAGGTTGCCGTCGTGTCCGCGCGGTGTGGTGGTGAACGTGCTGCTGTGGCGGTTGATGCGAAACAATAGATCGGTAAAGCTGAGGTTGCCGGTGAAGCGTACGCCCAATTTGTCGGAGACAAGGGGCAGGTTGAGGCCGAGAGAGCCAGCGGCGAGGCCCAGGTTGAGTGTGTAGCTTTTTTGCACGGGCATGTTCTGGGTTTCCATGGACAGCACAGCGGAAAGCGCGTTGCCATAGCGTGCGGGAAATCCGCCTGTGGAAAAGACCGTGCCCTGTACCATAAAGGGAGAGATGGTGCCGAAGACGCCGCCTGTGGGCGATTCGTATTTGTAGGGATGCACGACTGTAGCTTGTCCGAGCAATATGACGGTTTCGCTTACGTCGCCTCCGCGCACAAAAAGGCCAGCGCCGTCATCGACGGTTGCAACGCCGGGGAAGGTTTTGAATGCGCGGAAAATATCTGCGGAAGCGCCGGGTGTTGTCACGACGTCCAGGGGGGAGAGGGTTACGGTTTCGTCTTCCCCAGTGGTATAGGTACTTCCTGTGACGATGGTTTCGTCGAGTTGGATGAGGGCGAGGCGCAGGATGAGGCGAACTGTTGTGGTATCGCCTTGGGAGAGATGCAGAGTCTTGTGGGCGGTTTCATAGCCGATGAAGGAGGCGCTCAGATCGCATTTGCCCATGTGCTGCGTGGAGAAGGCAAAGCGTCCGTCGCGGTCGGTGATTGCGCCGTCAATTGTGCCCGTGATTTGCACGTTGACATAGGCTATTGGTCGGCCTGTTTCGTCGAGTACCTGGCCCTGGACAAAGGCGTGATTCTGTGCAAGGGCGGTCATAGCGAAAGACAGAAGGAGGAGGACCTTTGCCCATCGCGCTGTGGATGTGGGGAGATGTTTCATGTTTGTACGCCTGTTAGTCGATACCAGCACTCTGGATTACGATTTGCAGGGCTTTTAAGTGTGTGGTTAAAGACCTGCGGCCTTTTTTCGTGAGGCTGTACCAGGTGACGGGTTTTCGGTTTTCAAATCGCTTGTCAATATCGACATAGCCCATGTCTTCCAGTTTTCGCAGGTGTGCGCCCATGTTGCCGTCGGTTTCTTTTAGCAATTGTTTCAGACTGGTAAAAGTCATGGCATCGGTGTCGGCGAGGAGCACGCAGGTGCCGAGCCGAGATCGGTGTTCCAGCAGTTTGTCCAGTCGAGCAAGACTGTCGGAGGTGTTAGACGGTGCTTTTTTCATGAGGTTTCATCCATAAGGCGCTAATGATGAGGCTGGCGGCGATGGCGAGGCCGGCCATGGTCCAGGGGTAGGGAGCGAGATAGTCAACAGCAGGGGCACTCACGATGCATACGATGCCGGGCAGAAGAAAGCGGCGATCCAGGTGCAGACCGCCCAGGTACCAGGTGACACCAGAGATTAGAGTGATGTACTGGCCCATTACCCAGCCATCCAGGCTGTGTCGCTGGGCGATGAACACAATAGCGGCAATCGTAAAAAATAAGCTGCCCCAGTGCAGGGTGTGCTTAGCCCCTTCGCTGCGTCTTGCAACGCCTTCCACCCGCTTTGCCCGCACGCCGATCCAGATGCTGATCAGAAATCCGATGGAGGTCGCAATGGGCCAATAGAGGTGGCTTATTTCGGGACGAAAATCGTTGACCACATAACCGGCAACGAGGATGATGGCCCAGAGCACGACTATGGCAATGGAGTTGTATTGCCTCCTATCGCGTTTTTCAACGGCTTCGCGGACGAAGGCTACGTCCTCTTCAAATTTTTGCGTGGGTTGCATTTGATTCCTCCTTTGATAGGTTTTAGAGTTCTCTGTTTTTTAGAGTTACTCAAGAAAATAAAGTAAATGATCTTGTATGTCAACTCTTTTTAGAAGTAACTATTTAAATTCTTGTAGTCACGTAGGAGGGAAATCCTTTGAACTGGTCTAACGACCAGTTGTACATCGCTCCCCGACCCTGATCGCGGCAGGGATGCCGCTCCCACAGCATCCTTTTCTCGACCTCGCGTTATCGGGTTAAATAAATTTTTGTCTTCAATGCGCTTTTGTTATCGCCGCCAATGCCGCCGGCATTTAATCCGCGTGTGTACATCATCCAGTGACCATTATCGAATTTTTGATGAGGTCGCGTCCAGTCCCATTGCTCCAGTGCGGGTAACCAATTCGCTGCTGCGTTGTCGGTTTCCGTGAGTTGGTCTAAGGAGACCAACCCGCCTTTTTCGTCGAGTATTGCATGAAATAATTCCAGGTCGGGGCTGAACCATTCACACCGCTTTTTGTGCGGATGTGTTGCAAATGCAAAGTGCAATCTGCCTTTGTGATCTCGGGATAGCGATGTCGCGCGTCCACCTTCCATGTTTAAGCCATTGAGGACTGGGGATAGATCCACAGGCTCCCATCCCGCATCGCTGCGGTGCCACAATACGCCGCTTTGATACCCGGGATACGAGCAGAAGAACCACGGTTGATCGTTTGCATCTACGACGTGATTGCCCACGCGCACACTGTGCTGACCATCTCCGCCGTGTGGATCGTGACAAATGGCTCGCATTGTTTCCATTGTCAATGGGTCTTCAAAGCGCGTGCCTTCGTTAAACCATGTGTCGCCGCCGTCTTCTGAATATGCATGTACTGCTGCGCGTCCCCGGCAGTCTGCTGCATGTCCAGATTCCGCAAAGTGAAATTGAAATATTAGATGCAGGGTTCCGTCTGGTCCTGTGGTCAGAGATTGCATGAAATGATTGTATCCCGCGACCGGGCTGACGGCTATTGCGTGCGGTGGTTCCCAGTTCTGGTTGGTTTTTTTTCGTCGGTACCACATGGCCCATCTGTCCCCGCTCTCGCGATGTGATAGGTGAAGTGTTCCGTGCTGATCTACTGTCAGGCTGGGATATGTGCCCAATGTGCCCAATGCCTCTGCTTCACTCCAGGTATTTGGATCTTCAGGGTTGTCTGACCACCGATAAAAAAACGGTCCGTGATGCGCTCCGACGAGGGCGTGCAATCGTCCGTTGCCGTCCAGTACCATGGCGGGGCCACAGTGGTTGTCAATGCCTTCGCCAATTTGAAATGCCCGATGCATCTCGCCAGATACTTCGTCACAAACGCCTATCATGATTCTCGCCTGTGTGCCCTTTGCTGGCGGGGCATCCAACCATCCGATGAATAATTTGCCATCGCGCCGAATCAGTTTCCCGCTCATGTTATATCCGGTTCCACGGTCCGATCCCTGCGTTGAAATCAGGTGTTGTGTATTCAAAACAGTCTTCCTTTCTCAATGCTTTCATCCCACCGCCGCGTCATCAGATATTCCATGACGCCATCTATTGCCGAGGGTGTGCCTATCCGCCGCAATGCTTCCAGAGCAAATGCGGCGACGTGACCGTTGGGGTCGGATAATGTGTCGAGCAGAAGGGCTTCGGCAGATGTGGCGTCTTTGCCCAGGCGCGTAAATACCATTGCGGCGTTGACGCGGACCTGATCGTAGGGCGTCCAGTCGCGTCGGTCGGGCATTTGCCATTCGGGGCGTCCCACTTTGAGGAGCCGCTCGAGTACGGATATAAATTCTTCGCTGTTTTGCCGAATGCTACCCAGCGCATCTGTGGCTGTTCGCACAACGCAGTGAGAGGCATCGTCCAAACAGCGCGTGAGTGCGGGTATGGCTTGTGTCGCCAGAGAATCCATTTCACCGAGTGCGAAGGCCGCGTTGATACGTGCCCATTCACCTGGATTGTCCAGCAGTCCGATCAGCGCATTTAGTGAAGGTGTGCCTATGGCGGCAAGCGCATGTGCGGTATCTTCCATCGATATGGCGCCTTCATTCCATGATTGGGGTACGGGATCATCGTCTTTGTGTGCGGCAGCATCTAAGAGTGCTTCTACAAGGGGTTGAACCGCGGGTTGACCGATTGCGCCCAGGGTATATACAGCCGCGAGGCGCGTCCACTGTTCGGCGGAATTGAGCTTGTGAATCAGTGCTGGAATTGCATCGGCATTTTTTGTTGCGGCTATTGAATGCATGGCTGCGAGTTGTTTGTCCAGGTTGTCGTGATGCAAGTCTTCTAATTCACAAACTGCAGGGTCTGATGCGCGAAAACTTTCGTATCGATCCTTTTTGCCACATAGCCAATCCCATATATGCGACCAGATTAGGTGCAGATCATGCGGTGTTTTGTATGTTTTGGGGTTTCGCCAGATATGATATTGGCAATCCCACGAGGGTTTGGTCGGTTCTTCTGCGCGCACATAGATGAATTTGATCATATGCCGGGGTTGTCGAAGCGCGTTGATGCCTGCGGCGTGTCCTATATCAAAATGCGTGATGGATACTGTGCCGGCGTTACCGGCTATTGGAATGGCGTTTTGGCGGTCTTTATCGGTCAATCGCCTGTGATAATGTGTGCCGGGAATCGCGTGCGTGGGACCGATTTCAACGGGTGAATCCTGTGGATAGTACATGATGCGCGCAAAGCGCGGGTAGTGTTGTCGCGGGCGTCCCAGAGGCGTGTAAGAATCTTGATGACAATTTTGAGCGAGTGTTCGTTGTGTTGCGTCGGGTGGGATGTAGTGACAAAACCGGTGTGGGTGTTCGATATATCCCGGGCCGAGTACGCTGATGAGCGCGCCCCGGACTTCCGGGCTGTTCAAGATGCGGTCCATCTCGGGAACGCGAGGTAGCACATTGTTGCCGTAATTGAACTCTTCATCTACCATAAATTGTAGTTTTTGCCGGATGGTTTCGTGCAGATTATCGGGCACATTTGGCTTAAAAATTACGTACCCGTCTGCGATAAATTGACGCATTTGCTCGTCGTTAAATAATTTCGGCTCTTCTCGTTTGCCATATCCCATATCTGCGTTCTCCTATTTTATGGCTAAAATGATTAGCGCGGATTGGATACTGATATATAGTGCATAATTGTTCCTAACAATAGCAAAAAAAAGTTTCAAATTGACTCTTGACATCCCGCAATTTATCGGGTTATATTCTAAACAACAGGCGATATGAATCGTCAGGCGGCATTCCGCTCGAAAAGGTTCTCGCCCGCGTGTTTTACATCTGGTCTTTTTTGGTGTCGGACTCGTTACCGCCATTCGGTAACCCGACTTGGATACCGTTCTTTAGACCTTCGCATATAAACACATAGGGCATAGAAAGTTCATCGAACCGCGGGTGGGTGTGACGGGCCGCAATACGCACAAGAGGAGGTTACTATGCCACCAATCTGTACCCAGCGGTCGGGTGTTAGAGCCTCTCACCCGATCGGCTGACATAGGAGGTTCTATGACTTGCAGTACATAAATGGCCGCGATAACAGGGATCGCGGCCATTCTTTCATTTATAAGCGATTAGCCTATCCAAGCCCCCAGTCCTCTTTTTTATTTGCGTTCATCTGCGGATCACACCAAATACGCAACGCCTACTTTTGCCATTCCCGCATTGTTGTGTCCCACATTGGGCACTGTATCTAACTGCCAGTTGAACGGCACATTGAGTGCGTCGGCTTCGCGTTTTGCCGTTTCAAAAAATGTGTGACCGCGCTCAAAGCGGTGTGCGCCCTGCATCATCGCCTGCGGCGTGCGCCTCAATTTGGGGTGGTTTACATCCACATCATCAGTGCCCAGGAGTATCACAACCCGCTGGTTCAACGACCGTTTCAGATCCGCGACAGTCAGACCCGATTCGGTCAATCCATAGGGATAGGTCTGTTTGAATGTGGGCATGGTGTACCATCCAGCGTTAGCGGCTACAAAGATATGTGCATGCGATTGAGGCATGAAGTACAAAAATCGATGTACAAACTGGCTACCCGCCGAATGTCCATAAAATCCGTAGGACGATGCTCGGAGTCCCACGCGTTTTTTGACGTGATCAAAAATGCCTTCAATGACTTGAAAGGACCAATCGACCCTGGCATTTCGCGTGCCATCTTCGGCAAATACATTGCCGAGGTTAAATGTCTCTTCATCTGGATAATTCGCCAGTGAAAATTCCGGGGCCAATAACAAAAATCCGTGCATATCGGCATGGCTGGCCCAGGTGTCGCGATAGGTGCTGGCATTGCGCGAGGCCCCGTGCAGGGCAAATACTACTGGCAGGTCGGCAAGATGGTCTTGAGGGCAATGATACCATACTTTGACGCGATCAAAATTAAATGCTCCAGAACCCGTGTTCATTCTTTCCTCTTTATTATTCTACAAACCGTTCAACGGCATTTCGAATTGGCGCGACGGTTTGTAGATAGTCGTAGATGGCACCGAGGTCTTCGTCTGTCATGCCCGCGTACATTGTCCAGGGCATCACGCTGTTCATGCCATCCTGCAATAGAATGTGTTTTGCTTTTTCCCCGGCAAATTGCCTGAAACGCCCGATGAAATATTGTTTTTGCCAGTGCCCAATACCCGTTTCTATGTCGGGTGTAATATTGGCCGATTGCACGGTTTTGCCGCTGGGTAATCGAAAATGAAATCCTCCGGCGAATTGCATGTCTTCAACAGGCTGCCTCTGTTTTTGATCATGAGGCGTATGGCAAGTGGCACATCCGGCAATGGTCGCCAAATACTTGCCATAAGCAACGGGGTCTGTACGATCAACTGGCTTGGGGAGTTTATAGGGTTCTGGCATTGTGCGTACAATCAAGTTTATGGGAAAATTCAATTTGGATCGCGGTGGAATATGGTCAATGGGCGCCAATGTACGCACATAAGCGACAATGGCGTCAATATCTGCCGGCATGAGATTTCGATATGCGCGATAGGGCATCAGTGGGAAAAGCGGATCGCCGTTTTTATTTACGCCGCTGGTAAAAGCTCGAATGATTTCGCCGTCTGTCCAATCTCCCAAAGCTGCCGGTGTAATATTGGGCGCGATCAAGGTGCCCGGAAATCCCGCTGTTTCGGGAAATACTTCGCCGCCTTTGCCCTCGGTGCCCGGTAGCGGTGGCGCAGAATAATGCGCCCAGTCCCGCGTTGAATGGCATTCGAGACATACCGTGACGTGATTGGCTAAATAACGTCCCCGCGCGATCTGTTCGGGGGTGCCTGTTACGCGAATATTATAAGGCGGGTCTGCTTTTGGATAATTGGTCTTCAGATGGTAGGCAACGCCCAGCGCACCCACAACTATAACAGTTACAATTACGACCACCCACTTCATTTGCATATTTCTCCGAGTATGACATTCATACAAAAGCGATGGCAAACGATAGATTTATCTGCATAAATTGTCAAGAGTCGTATTTGTCTATTGACTTAATACAAAAAATTAGTATTATTTATATAAGACATTCCGTGCGCACCATTCAAAGGGGGAGAGCCATGCAGACTTTCAACGAACTGCGCGACCGGGAAGAGGATAGAATCAGCTTGCAATTCAAAGTCGCCATGGGAATTATAGGCGTGATTTTTGCGATTACTCTGGTTTATAGTGTTCTCAGTTTCTGACACACAATATCACATGCAGCCCCAACGCTTTTCCGCGTTGGGGCTTTTTTTATTTGTTTCTTTCCACGGCATTTCTCATCGCCACCATTTGACCAATGGCATACGCCCAGCCGATGCGCGTATCCGGTGTATCGCCCAGGATGCCCGGCGTGTGGTCGGGGTCAATCATGCCGTTATAACCCACCTCTTGGAATGCCTGTACGCAGGCAAACATATCGCATTCGCCGTCATCGTGGAAGGTCTCGATATACTTAAATCGGGGTATTTCCACTTTCACATTTCGGAAATGCACGGTTCCAATGCGGTTCCGCGACCCAAAATAGCGAATCATCTCGACGGCATCGGCACCTTTTTCCGTCATTACGCCCGTGTCGTAAAAAATGCAATTGGATGGGCTGTCTATCACTTCGATCAACCGTTGCATGCCCGCGATGTCGCCCAGGGGTTGGGCAACGCCGCGATATTCTGGAATTGGTGGATCATTGGGATGTGCGGCCAACTGTACACCCGCTTTTTCTGCTGTTGGGACCGCGTTTTCCAAAAAATAGGTCAGATTATCCCACATTTTATCCATCCCAATTCGCCCAATTGAATTGAGAGGTGGGAGGTTGGCTATCCGCTCGTTGTCAAAATCCCGCAGATCTGCGCCGCCGCGTCCCGCACCTTTCTGCGCCGCATATCCTTCCGATGCTCTGAGGGCTGTGAAACTGTAGTTCAATGCCCGAAGTCCCAGCCGTCCTGCGATTTCGATATTGGCTTTTATAATTTTCAGATCGTCCTCTCTGCCCGGTTGACCCATTAATACGCGCCCTGAAATACCCAATCCCGCGATTAGAGGCGTTAGATCATATAACTCGATCCTCGCTTTGATGCGTTGCAATTCCCGCTCATCCCATATCCCTCCTTGCACGCCTTTTGGTCCCGTCTGTGTCGGCGGTACCAGTTTGCGTTCGCCCGTTCCCGGTTCTGTGCGCCATCGCGTTGGTATCGATACCGCATCGACCCCAATTTGTCGATAAAAGCGCAATGTTTGCTCTGAAATATCGCCAATACCCTTGCCTATTTTGATTTGTGGCATTGCGGTTGTTCTCCTTTTTTGGTAATGTATTTGATTGCTAGATACGGACGGGTTTGAAATCCGTCCGTACGTTTGGATTTGGGCGAAAGATTTTTCGCCCCTACCATTGACCGATCATGACAGACCAACTCAAAACTGAAATGAATCGCCGATTTGGTATTGCGCCTACCGATGTGCGCGTTGTGCGATCGCCCTATCGGATATGTCCGCTTGGCGCGCATATTGATCACCAACTCGGGCAAGTTACGGCTATGGCTATTGATCAGGCTGTGTACCTCGCTTTTGCGCCATCGGGCGATGCCAATACGCATCTTCAGAGTCTTACTTTTGAGGGCGAGGTCTCGTTTGCACTGGACGATGTACCCGATAAAATAGATGGGGATTGGGGCAATTTCTCGCGCGGTGCAGTGCGCGCATTGCAGCAACAGGGTCATAAGCTCACACGCGGGATTACGGGGCTTACGGCGGGCAGAATGAACGAAGGGGGCTTGAGTTCATCAGCCGCTATTGGCGTGGCGTATTTGCTCGCTTATGAAGAGGCCAATGATTTGTCCCTGTCGCCCGCAGATAATATTCGGCTCGATCAGGCGATTGAGAATGGCTATCTCGGTCTCAAAAATGGGATTCTGGATCAATCGGCGATCCTGTTATCGCAAAAGGGCTTTCTCACGGTGATTGATTGCGCTTCGGCCACGCACGAATTGATTCCCCGGTCCAATATTATGCCAGACTTTGATATTCTGATTGCTCAATCGGGCTTGCGCGAGGCTCTGGTTTCGACAGGGTATAACACGCGGGTAGATGAATGCGCCCGTGCAGCGCGAATATTGCTCAATGCCGTGGGGCGATCCAATCGAGAACCATTGCTCGGCAATATTACTTTTGAAGAATACGAAATGCATAAAAACCTGTTGAGCGATGCCCCTGCCAAACGCGCCAGACATTTTTTTACGGAATCTGAGCGCGTGCGTCTGGGTATTGATGCCTGGCGCGCTGGCGATCTCAAGACGTTTGGCAGGGGCATCGCCGAGTCTGGGCGCAGTTCTATTGAGAATTACGAATGCGGCAGTAAACCTCTTATAGATCTCTATCGTATTCTCATTGAAACCGATGGGATTTACGGTGCCAGGTTTAGCGGCGCCGGATTCCGAGGCTGTTGTGTTGCGCTGGTCAATCCCCAAAAATCCAGTGCAGCGATTGAACAGGTTCAATCGGCTTATGGAGCCAAATATCCCGATTTATCAAAAAATGCCCCGGTCTTTATTTGTCAACCCGACGCTGGAGTTAGGATTCTGTGAAAGCTATTATTCTTGCGGCGGGATACGCCACGCGGCTGTATCCTCTCACCAAAAATTTTCCCAAGCCTCTGCTCAAAGTGGGTGGCAAGACGATTCTCGATTATCTGATTGAACAGATTAAAACTATTGCGGATATCGATGGTGTTTATGTGGTGACCAATCACCGGTTTTACGGGCGCTTTGCCGATTGGGCGCGTGCAAATAGAGCGATACATACTGGGGTGGAGACTGAGATACTCGACGATGGCACGACTTCCAACGGCGACCGATTGGGCGCTGTGGGCGATATCCAGTTTGCTATTGAAGCACGCGATATTGCCGATGATGTTCTCATTCTCGCTGCGGATAATATTCTGCTGTTTTCTCTCCAAAAATTGATCAATACATTCAAATCTAATCCCGCATCTCATGTTGCTGTGCGCCACAATCCCGACTACGATGACCGCAAGCGCAGGGGCAATGTCCAGTTAGACAAAGATAATCGCGTTTTGCAATTTATTGAAAAACCCGATAGCCCCATATCCGAGTGGTCGGCATCGCCCGTTTATATTTATCCGGCGTCGATACTGCCTCGCTTTAAAGAATACGTCAATAACGGAGGCAATCCCGATGCGCCCGGGCATTTTTTGGAGTGGTTGCACGCATGCGAAACCGTTTTTGCTTACGATATTGAAGGCGGTGTTCTCGATATTGGCAACCGCGAATCTCTGGCCGAAGCGCGGGCGTTTTTTCAATCCAAAGATAGCTGATCATCCCCGCGCATTGACATTGCGTATTTTTGGTTCTATCTTTGGAAAAAGATATCACGCTGTCAAGAGAGGTATTTACAATGGCAACCACACTCGACACAAAACCCGTTTTGGAACTCACAGAAGAACAATTTTTTCAAATCTGGGCGCACAATGGCGAGATGCGTATCATGTGCAATGCTGAGGGGGAGATCGTTCTTATACCATCAGAGGTATCGACAATGGAAACCGATATAACGCCTTTTATCGATATGACAGAAGATCAATTCTTTGTATTTTGCCAGCGTACCCACGATGTGCGTATTGAGCGTAATGCAGAAGGGGAAATACTGATTATGCCACCAACGGGAGCAGCGACGGGCAATCGCAATGCAGAGCTTACAACGCAGTTGCATTTATGGACAAAACGAGATGGCACGGGCATTGCATTTGATTCCTCGACCGGATTTTATTTGCCCAACAAGGCCACTCGATCGCCGGATGCCTCGTGGGTGTTGCGGTGGCGTTACGATGAGTTGACCAGGAGAGAACAAGATCGATTCCTGCCCCTCTGTCCAGATTTTGCGATTGAACTCAAATCACCCTCTGACCGTATTCCCGTCTTAAAAAAGAAAATGGAAGAGTATATCGACAACGGCCTGCAACTCGGCTGGCTCATTGTGCCACCGCAAAAAACCGTCTATATTTATCGCCCGCATGTTCCCGTTGAAGTACTCGAAAATCCCAATTCTCTATCCGCCGGTCCCATTTTACCGGGGTTTGTATTGGATCTCAGCGATATCTGGTAACCTTAAAATAAAGGATTTCTCACTATGGCAAGCGTCAATATTATCCGTCACAAGCCCATTCCCATTTTTTGTAGTACAGCCGAAGTCGTTATGACTTATGACGACGATCAGGTCGTGCGCCTCGTTGAACCCAGCGGCAATGTGGGTACGCAGTATCCCAATGAACTCGGGTCAGAGTGGTTTGGCACCATTGAGAACCTGAGTCTGGGGCTTGCGCGTGCGGGCGCGAACTGGGGCGATGTGTACAAAACCGATGTTTTGTGGACGACGCCATCTGATCGCCGTGACGACTGCGAGGCTTACCGAGATGCGTTCAATGCCGTATATGGCCCTATGATTGATGCTGTGACGGGTTGCGAACTCAAATCCAATCGCATGGCGCGTTTTACCCATGGAGAAGGGTTTCCAGATCCAGTAGCACTTTTTGAGGTGGAAATTAAAGCTGTTAAGGGCGAGGATATTTCCTTTGGCGATGGGAAGATCGAATACGGTGCCTGGACCGATCACCAACCCAGCGGCGCGTCGGTGATGCATACCGATGCCGGGGGCAATACTGTTACGACACTCGGCGATGATCTCAAACAAGAGATGGAATTTGTGCTCGTAGAACAGTACGAAAAAAAGCTCGCGGCTGACAATGTGGATTTCAAAACCCAAACCGCGTATCTCGAGGTGCTCGTCGCGATTGACGACAATCCTTCGGGAACCTGGACGCGCATTGAAACCGTGCGCGAAGTAATTGCCGATTATTTTGGCGACTACCGCCCCGCCGGTAGAATTTATCCGGTCTCGCGCATTCCCAATCTCGATGGTATTGTTGAACCCCAACCGCGCTGTGTCACTGGCGATGTCGTTATTGATCGATCGGGGGAGATTGTAGATGGTTTCAGTACATGGACTGCCATTCGGCGGCAGGGGGTATCCGAGGTGCTCATAAGCGGTGTTGGCGGCGACGATGCAGACGTCATTCTCAATACGATTGACGGGCATATCAAAGCAGCAGGCGGCGCAGGGGTAAAAGAAAATGGGGTTTTCAACAATGCGTACATTGTGGCTGCGGAGAGAAGTGAGGCTTCGCGTGACCGTCTGACTACTTTCAACGAACAATTCTCGGGCTATTACACAGGCGTGGCACCTTCTGGCCGAACCGCCCAATTTGTGCCGGGATTCATGCGCGAAGATTGCATCTGCGGTATTTCAAATCGCTCGATATTTGTAGATTAAACTGCGGCGACGTTCTTATTTTTTACCACGTTCAGATAACGAACAATATGCTGATATGCGGTACGCAAATCCGGTGTCATATCTTTTGCCATATATTGTCCTGACCGCCAGAGACTATAATTTTCTATAACTGCGCCAACTATTTTGCCCGTTTCAATAGATCGCCGCAAAAAAATATCATCTCCAACGGGGATCATCTCTGATGCTTCGGGCTCTAAAGCATCAATCAACAAATCGAGTTGATCTTCATCTGTATCATACGCAAGTTCTCTAATCAACATGGTGAATGCTCTCCAATTCTGAATGGGGTTCTACAATCGTACGCTGGAACCAACTCGAAGAATAAAAACCAATAAATTCTCCATTCGCTTGTCGCACGTATTTTACTGCAACTCGCACGTAGTGTTCAAAAAAATAATCCGATAAAAGTCCTTTACAGTACAATCTTCTGAAATAACGGTTAGGCTCATCTGGACGTATATCTGGAAAAATGTGCTCAGGGTTGCCCATCGTATAAGCAACTTCATTGAGAAATGGCGCGATTTCAGGATGCTTCAATACGTGGCGTGCCCACGCATCCTGGTCAATAATAATTTGCACGCCCTCTCTATCAATACCTTGCCAGATCATATTAAAATTCGATATTAATGGAGCAACTGTCAACCTTATCTATCGCCTTTTGATCAATGCCATCACTTCTTCAAATAACGCCCCGTTTGTACCCACGGCTTCGTTGCCCCAGATGGTCGCTTCGCCACTCCAGGTTGTGAATGTGCCGCCCGCTTCTTTCAGGATGGGTGCGAGGGCAGCGCAATCCCATACGCTCATAATGGGATCGAGCATGATTTCTGCACGCCCGGTTGCGACGAGCATGTGACCATAACAATCGCCCCAGCCGCGCACGAGTTTGGCGCGTGAGCAAATTCGGTTCATGGCTTCGTCTCGCCCATGCCCATTCACGAAATCGGTCAAAATCACGGTCGCGTCCTGGATATCCGATATATCAGATACCCGCGCGGGACGACCATTCCAGGTGCAACCCAATCCTTTGGCAGCACAAATCATTTCATTTAGTGCTGGAAAATGAGCGACGCCAACGGCGGGTTCATCTTCTATCTCCACACCGACCAGTACTCCGTAGAGTGGTACGCCGTGTACGAATGATTTTGTGCCGTCAATGGGGTCTAAAATCCATCGCCGGCCGGTTGTGCCTTTTTTGTCTCCGTGCTCTTCTCCCAAAATGCCGTCGTTGGGAAAACGCGCTTCAATCAATTCTCTCAATTTTGTCTCGACCCCTCTGTCCGCAGCCGTTACAGGTGATTCATCAGCCTTTTCTTCTACCTCGACGCCGGTCTGAAAATACCGCAGTGTGATCCGCCCGGCTTGCCAGGCGGCATCTGTTGCAAAATCCAGTACTTCACGCAGTGTGTCTGCCATTTTTTTTCCTTGAAAGGTTTTTAATATGGAACATCCCGAACACAGTGGTGCTGTTCGCACTTATCTCGACTCTCTTTATGCCGATGATCTGCGCTATGTCGCGTGTCGAGCAACGGATCGCGAGTCTTTTTTGCAATGGCAAGAGGAGGCGCGCCCGGTGCTTCAGCACATGCTGGGTCTTGAAAGTATTGGCGCGTCTCTGGGCGATCACACGATTCAGGTGCAACGCGGGGCAGCGCAAGATATGGGCGATTATACGTTGCAACCGGGTGTTATTACTACGGAACCGCATTTTGGTTTGCCGTTCTGGTATCTCCAACCCAAGGGGGATGGTCCCTTTCTGCTCGCTGTTTTGCCACACGGGCACGATAAATACGGGATGGATACGTATATTGGGAAAGCGAGCGATGACGATCATCGCAAAAAGATCGAGGCGGAAGACCGCGATGTTGCTGTTCAGGCGGTCAAGCGCGGGTTTGCCGCCATTGCGCCCGCTGCACGCGGCACGAGTACTACAGCTATTCCCGATATTAACAAGCGCCACGGCGACCGCGATTGCCGTAGCCAGTTTATGCACGCTTTGCTCGCCGGGCGCACTGCGACGGGTGAGCGGGTGTGGGATGTGATGCGTCTTATTGATTGGGCACAGGATATTCCCGAGATCGATACATCTACGATTCTGGTTATGGGCAACTCGGGCGGTGGGGTTATTACCTGTTATGCCGCCGCGGTTGATCCTCGCATTACTATTGCTGTGCCGAGTTGCTCTTTTTGTACGCTTGTGGGCGCCAGTGGTTTGATTCACCATTGCGATTGTAATGCGGTGCCCGGCATTTTGCGCTTTGGCGAGATCTGGGATGTTGTGGGTCTTATTGCCCCGCGCCATCTCTGTATTGTGAATGGGAAACAGGATAGGCTATTTCCCGTGCCCGAAGTTGATCGCGCGGTTGAAGGTATCGCGCGTCTCTACGAGATCGCCGGTGTTCCTGACCATATCGAACACCACTACGGCGCCGCGGGCCACCGCTTCTATAGCGATCTTATGTGGCCGTTTGTTGAGAAGGTGAGGTGAAGGCAACTAAGGACAGGTATCCTTGGTAAGCAGGCGTGCATGTTTTTTGTTTTGATATACTTTGCCGCCGACCAGATTGCGATTCTTGAAGTCCCGATGCAATGCCTGATCGCTGGAGACAAGTACTGTTACGTCTGCGACAATGGCTAATGCAATAATATGCGGGTCATCGGATACTATTTTACCTCTTAGTTCATTCTCTTTTTCTTGCACATCCGGCGCGGGTATCTCTTTGAGTTTCTCAGCTTGTTTCAATAGTTTTATCAAATCGGTTACGCCCCCTCTTTCCCATTCTTCGTCAAATTTCCTGGTATTGGTGTAAGCTATTTTGCCATTTTTGTTTTCCAACCAATTCCACAGGGGTTGCATGTCTTCATTGTCTTGGTCCTTAAATTCGCTAAGAAGCTGTTTTAAAATTAATACCTGATGTTACGCATGTCAGGCGTTTTGTCATGCTGAGCGTAGCCGAAGCATCTTTTCCACCTGAGTTGGTAAGAGATTCTTCGACTCCGCTACGCTCCGCTCAGAATGACAGGGCAATAGAGCATAGACGGGGAGGGGCAGAATGAGTTTTAAAACAGCTTCTAAACATATTGGCATCCAAAATAACACACATATTAGTCCTCAAAACCCATGAGCTGGCGGTATTCTTTCAGGAAAAATTTTCTGTAATGCGTTGGTACGCCAGTCATATTACCGATCTTATCAAAGCTGATATTATGCACATTGACAACGCGGCCCTTGGGTTCCAAATATATCAACGACACATCTTCAGGGCTGATGGTGCCTTTCCTGATTTCAATGCGTGCGCGGTCAATCATGTAGTCGCTGTGCGTTTCAACGATGAAAGATTGATCACCCTGGCTTGCCGATGATGCCAATAAAGAAGAGAGTTGGGCTTGCGCCGTTGGGTGTAGATGGACTTCAGGCTGTTGTAATAAGAAGTAGGTATTCTGCCATTGAGCAAGAGGAGGAGGACTTAAAATATGTATCAAAATTGGCAAAATTTGACTGACACCATAGCCCACATCAATGATATTGGAATTGGGTCCTCGCACTTTAATTTTTATTTGAAAAGGAGCGCCCAGGGATCCGCCGAGGTTTTGAATTTCGATATTCTGAAATAGTCCCGAACTCTTGCCAAATTCGACCAATGCTTGTTTTAAGGCTTCCCATTCGTCTTTTTTTGTTGATGCTATCCGCATTAGCTGCATTGGTACATCGCTTCCTTCGGGGTCATTAAATTCTCGCGTTAGATCATAAGTCCGTTCGGGACGTGAGCGAACCGGTGATGTACTAAATACAGATATGTTGTGTAGGTCTCCCATTCTTCCAATATCTTTGTATTTTTTTAGTACATATTCTACTAAGGGATTTTCGCCCTCATATCTCCGTTCTATTATGTTGGTACAATAATTTAGAAGTAAGGAGAGAGAAACCTGATCCAAAAGGGCTACATCTACATAATATTGATTACGGTCTTCATCAAAAGAGGCTAAACGCATACCCCTTTCCACTCTATCTTCTGTTTTGAAAACGATCTCACCGTCGGTGAATTTTATCGTTACCGACTCGATAGCAGGCTCAAACCTATCCTTTTTTTGCACACATTCAACGGTATATTCGACATCTTCTTGATCACCAGTAAAAGTAAATCCCAACTTAAAAGCATTGCCTTTTGGTCTGCTATTTCTGACAATATCCCGAAAGATGCCCATTGAATAAGGGTCTGAATTGAAATCCACTTCTCCATTCTTCAAACAATTTGCCAATACTTGAAAACATGCCAGCGCTGTTGTCTTGCCAGTGCTGTTTTCTCCGACCAAAAAAGTCAGGGGCCGAATTTTAAATTGCTGGCGTTCGGCAAAACAACGCACCTCTTCCATTGTAAATTGGGTTATGTTCATGGGGGCGCCTCCTTGTAATAAGGATGTACTTTAACCCGCATGGCCCATTCGGTCCATTCCCGCTCGAGTGATTTTACCAGTTCGGGGTGTTCTGCTGATAGATCGCTGGTTTCACAGCGGTCTATTTCCATATCGTATAGTTCCCAATTTTTGTTGGGATATCGGGTATTGCCCTTTAGCAATTTCCATTTTCCTCTGCGTATGGCGCTGGCTTCAAAGTGGTCGAAACACAGACTGCGCTCGGGCAGGTCTTGTGCGTTGAATAGGGGTGCGAGGCTCGTCCCTTCTTGCGGGTGAATGCGTTCTCCATTGTGCGTTTCGGGATATTCGGCTTCGGTAATTTCGCATATAGTCGGCATGATGTCAAACAGGTGCATGGGGGTGCGAACCCAGCGGTCGGGTTGCGCAATCCCTTCGGGCCAATGGGCGATGAATGGGCTGCAATTTCCGCCTTCGTGGTTGTAGTGTTTGTACATGCGCAGCGGCGTGTTGCTCAGGCACGACCACGCGCTGCCCACAGAGTGATAGGTGTCTGGCCCACCGATTTTTTTGAGTTCTTCACCCGTGTGGAGATGGGTGACTCCCAATCTGCTGCGCTCGTCAAATCCAAAAGGTCCCCATTCGTAACACGCGCCGTTGTCGCTTGTAAACAGGATGAGTGTGTTGTCCAGCTCTCCTGTTTTTTCCAAGCGGTCAATAATTCTGCCTATGCCGCGATCGATATGTTCGATCATGGCAGAAAAGACCGCCATTCGGTAGGCGAGATCTTCCTGTCGGTCTTGTGGGAGATCTTCCCATGCGGGATTCTGTCTGCCGCTGTACCCATTTGCGATGGCATCATTTTCTTCGATGGGGACTATTGAACGCGGTGTGAATTGCCAGTTCTCTGTTGCCAGGCCAGATTCTTTCTGGCGTGCGTAGCGTTCACGGCGCAATATATCCCAACCTCGGCGGTAAATATCGAGATATGAATCGCGGGTTTCTGCCGGGGCATGTAAGGGAAAATGCGGGGCCGAGTGGGCGAGGTAGAGGAAATAGGGATTGTCTTTTTGTTGCGCCTGGTCGATAAATTCTACGGCGTAATCGTTGAATGCTTCTGTTGCGTAGAATGCATCGTCGGTAAAAGAAAGTTCGGGTGTTCGAGTTTCGGGATAGCGATGATAATAAGACGGATCCCATTGCGGGGCGCTGTGGCCTTTGATGAATCCGTAGTATTCGTCAAATCCCCGGTCTGTTGGGTTAGGTTGATCACCAACGTGCCATTTGCCGACGCCATAGGTGCTGTAGCCCGAGGTTTTGAGGACTTCTGCCAATGTCACGCAGTTGTTGTTTAACCGCCCCAAATAGGCCGGTCCCCATTCGGCGGTTCGGTCAGGTCCCGTAAAATTGGCGATTCCAGCCTGATGAGAATACAGGCCTGTGAGCAGCGAAGCGCGAGAGGGACAACAGCGGGCAGAGTTGTAACTTTGCGTGAATCGCAAGCCATTTGCCGATAGGCGATCCAGGTTGGGCGTTCGGATCTCGCCACCATAAGAACCGAGATCCGAATAGCCCATGTCATCTACGAGAATGACGATGATATTGGGTTTTTTCATTTGACGCGTCGTTCCCTTTTTGGATATCCGAGGGATTTGTCAACTTCGTTAAAGAGCGGTTCGCCCGCCTGATAGCGTTTTAGATTCTGACAGAAGAATCCAACGGTTCGGTTGTGTCGATTGGGAGACCCGCCAGCAGCGTGTGGGGTGATGATGACATTTTCCATGTCCCAGAGCGGGCTGTCGGGAGATAGGGGTTCTTTTTCAAACACGTCCAGGCCAGCGCCGGCGATTTCGCCGTTTGTGAGGCCTTCGGCTAAAGCGGTTTCATCGACGATGGGACCGCGTGCTGTGTTGATCAGAAAGGCTGTGTTTTTCATCAGGCTCAGGGTGCGAGCATTGATGAGTTTTTCGGTTTCGGGTGTGTACGGCACGGCGATAAATACGACATCGGCTATTTGCAAACCTTCATCCAGGCGGTCCATGTCCCAGATCGCTTCGACATAATCGGGTTTGTCTCCGCCCTGGATATCCAGCGCAATCAGACGCGCGTCATAGCCCTGGGCGAGTTGTGCATAGTATTGACCAATGCCGCCAAATCCGACGATGAGAATGGTGGCTTCCAATAAGTCGGCAAGTGGTGGGCGCGTCCAGGCATGGTCGAGTTGATGGCGAAAAGAAACGTGTAGCCCGCGCGTGAGGGCAGTGGTGAGTGCCCAGGCGTGTTCGGCGACCTGAACGGCATGGACGCCGCTGGCATTGCATATTGTGATGTCACTGTTGGCGACTTCGGGGATCAGTGCTTTGTCCATGCCAGCACTCGTGGATTGAATCCATTTGAGATTGGGGGCTGCACTGACAATTTCAGACGAAAAATTTCCAAATATAATTTCGGCATCTGCGACAGCTTCAATGACATTGTGATTATCTGCCATGACAACTTCGGCGTTGGGAGCCGTGTCTCGAACTTGTTGGCAAAGGTCTTCATCGACAGGGGGGTGTAAAACAATTTTCATCTTAAATCCTTTCTATGGGTGGATTATAACTATTGTCGGTGAGAAATAAAGGTGTCTGAAAAATAATTGCAACAATAAAAAAAGCGAGTACACAGTGCCCGCTTTTTTTTCGTCCGCTTTGTCAAGCGGTTGTTAATAATTGTAGCCGCGCTCGTCGTGGAGGGCAATATCGAGTCCTCCGGTTTCTTCTTCTTGCGAGACACGCAGGCCAACGGCGGCGTCAACAATTTTGAGCAGGATGAAGGATACCACGCCGCAATAGACGACGGTGATAATGACCGCGATCAGTTGAGCGGTGAATTGACTGCCCATGGTCATGCCTTCGGCCAATCCCTGACCGCCCAAACTTTTGACGACAAAAATACCACATAGCAGGGTGCCAATAATGCCGCCCACGCCGTGAACGCCAAAGACGTCGAGGGAGTCGTCGTAGCCCAATTTGCGTTTGAGCGCCGTGGATGCCCAAAAGCAAATCGCACCGGCAGCAAGGCCGATGACAATTGCACCCAGGGGACCTACGCTGCCCGAAGCCGGTGTAATGGCGCCCAAGCCGGCAATGGTGCCTGTGACCGCACCCAGGATGCTGGGTTTGCCGTTTTTGATCCATTCGATAAACATCCAGGTGGAGGTGGCGACTGCGGCAGATATCTGCGTGACGAGCATGGCCATGCCTGCGGCTCCGTCGGCAGCGACAGCACTTCCGGCATTAAAGCCGAACCAACCGACCCACAGCATGGATGCGCCAACGACTGTAAGGCTGAGGCTGTGTGGCAAAATTTGTGCGTCGGGATAGCCCTGGCGTTTGCCAATGACAATACACGCGACGAGTGCTGCGATACCCGCATTGATGTGTACAACGAGTCCACCTGCAAAGTCGAGTACGCCCATGTCGCCAAAGAAGGAACCGTCACCACCCCATGTCATGTGGCAGATAGGCGCGTAAACCAAAATGCCCCAGAGTACAGAAAATAAGAGTACGGCTGAAAATTTCATGCGTTCGGCAAAAGCCCCGACAATGAGCGCAGGTGTGATGATGAAGAAGGTCATTTGAAAGGTGATGAAGACCGTTTCTGGAATTGTACCGGAGAGGCTATCGGCTGTCACACCGGATAAGAACGCGGTGCCCAGACCACCGATAAAGGAGTTGAGGTTGGTCAGGCCGGCTTCCATGCCATTGGTGTTGAAGGCGAGACTATAGCCGATGATGACCCAGACGACGCTCAATATTGCGGTGAGTGCAAAGCACTGCATGAGGACGGAGAGTACATTTTTGGTGCGTACGAGGCCGCCGTAAAAGAGGGCGAGGCCGGGGATGGTCATAAATAGCACCAGGGCAGTTGCGGTGAGTAGCCAGGCTGTGTCGCTGCCGTTGAGTTCGTGTCCATCGGCAAGTGCGAGGTCTGGGAGTCCTAAGATGAGCATGAGGCTTGCTAAGATGTAAGAGTGGCGTTTCATATTTGTGTTCCCTCCAATAGTTTGATCGCGGATTTTCGCGGATTATAGGATGGCGCAGATTAAAACTCTGTTTGATCGCAGATTTTCGCGGAATGATGTAAGACTGGTCGCGCCCAGGGGCCATCCATTTTCAAGCAGGTTCTAAAGTGCGTCGGGTCCGGTTTCACCCGTTCGAATGCGAACAGCTTGTCCCAAATCTGTGACAAAAATTTTCCCATCACCTACATTGCCCGTCTTGGCTGCATGCTCTATCGCATCAATAGCGCGATCAACCATATCGTCATCAATGGCGATCTCCAGCTTGGCTTTGGGTAGAAAATCGACGATGTATTCGGCACCGCGATAGACTTCCCGGTGTCCTCTTTGGCGTCCAAAGCCGCGCGCTTCCGTGACGGTCATGCCCTGGATGCCGATGTCGCCGAGTGCTGCGCGCACATCGTCCAGCTTGTGGGGCTGGATGACTGCTGTGATGAGTTTCATACTGTACTCCTCCTTCATAAGGTGTGTGATCGGGATCGCTTTTCGATCCATTTCCGAGGTCGTGTATTATAAAACCTGATTTTTGAATTACAAAGAAGAAAAAAAGCGCACTTCGTGGAGAAGTGCGCCTGAGAAAC
Organism: uncultured Latescibacterota bacterium; assembly: GCA_951812755.1. Lineage (GTDB taxonomy): Bacteria > Latescibacterota > UBA2968 > UBA2968 > UBA2968 > VXRD01. Next base: position 5,031,639 of record OX638329.1, on the reverse strand, counting down.
CAAAAGAGCGGGCACGATGTGCCCGCTCTTTTGGTTTGGCTAACAGTTTTTAATAATTGTAGCCTCGTTCGTCGTGGAGCGCGATATCGAGTCCTTCGGTTTCTTCGTCTTGTGAGACTCGTAAACCGACGATGGCATCGACGATTTTGAGCAAGATGAAGGATAAGACACCGCAATAGACAATGGTGAAGACGACGCCGATGAGCTGTACGACGAATTGTCCGCCGATAGAATCGGCACTAAGCCCTTGTCCACCGAGGCTTTCCGCGGCAAAGATGCCCGTGAGGAGTGCACCTACAATACCGCCTATGCCGTGAACACCGAAAGCATCGAGGGAGTCGTCATAGCCCAATGCGCGCTTGAGGCTGGTGGCGGCCCAGAAGCAGAGGACACCAGAGGCCAGGCCAACGACAATCGCGCCCATCGGTCCTACACTGCCCGAAGCAGGGGTGATGGCGACGAGACCGGCAACAGCACCCGTGACAGCACCCAGGATACTGGGTTTGCCGTGTTTGATCCATTCGGCGGCCATCCAACCCAGTGTTGCAGATGCGGTGGCTACCTGCGTGACGAGCATGGCCATGCCTGCGGCTCCGTCGGCTGCAACAGCACTTCCGGCATTAAAGCCGAACCAACCGACCCATAGCATAGACGCACCTATAACGGTGATTGTCAGACTGTGAGGGGCCATAAGTGTATCGGGATAGCCCTGGCGTTTGCCAATGACAATACACGCGACGAGTGCTGCGATACCCGCGTTGATGTGTACAACCGTGCCACCTGCAAAGTCGAGCACGCCCATGTCTCCAAAGAAGGAACCATCACCACTCCAGGCCATGTGGCAGATAGGCGCGTAAACGACCATGGACCAGAGGATTGAGAACAGAATCATGGCCGAGAATTTCATGCGCTCTGCAAAAGCACCGACGATGAGGGCCGGGGTGATGATGGCAAAGGTCATCTGGAAGGTGATAAAAACTGTTTCGGGAATGGTGCCAGACAGGCTACTGGCGGTCACACCGGATAAGAACATGGTGCCTAAACCGCCGACAAAGGAATTTATGTTGGTCGAACCGGCTTCCATGCCATCGGTGTTGAAGGCGAGACTGTAGCCGATGATAACCCAGACCAGGGTCATGATGGCGGTGAGGGCGAAACACTGCATGAGGACAGACAAAACATTTTTGGTGCGTACGAGGCCGCCGTAAAAGAGGGCGAGGCCGGGGATGGTCATAAATAGCACCAGTGCAGTTGAGGTAAGCATCCAGGCTGTGTCGCCTGAGTTGGGTTCGTGTGCGTCGGCAAGCGCGATGTTGGGCAAGGCGAGCAACAATGCCAGGCCGAGGAGCAGGGTAAAGATGTTATGGCGTTTAATCATTGTATTCTCCTGATATGTGATTGTGTTACAGTGCATCGGGCCCGGTTTCGCCCGTTCGAATGCGAACAGCTTGTCCCAAATCCGCAACGAATATCTTTCCATCGCCTACATTGCCCGTTTTGGCAGCGTTCTCTATCGCATCAATAGCGCGATCAACTTCATCGTCATTGACGGCGATTTCCAGCTTGGCTTTGGGCAGAAAATCGACGATGTATTCGGCACCGCGATAGACTTCTCGGTGTCCTCTTTGGCGTCCAAAACCGCGTGCTTCAGTAACGGTCATGCCCTGGATGCCGATGTCGCCGAGTGCTGCGCGTACATCGTCCAGCTTGTGGGGCTGGATGACTGCTGTGATGAGTTTCATACTGAATTCCTCCCTGAGGTAGTTGGGGTGGCGTAAACTGACGGTTGAATATATTAGGTGTATATTTCTTTACCGTTTCTTATCTGTTAAATGCGTATTACAAAAGAAGCGTGAAGATGGATCCGCAGAATGAAGGCGAGTAATTTGAGCATGAACGCAGATGAACGCAGATAAAGCTGTCAAGTTATTGAAGTGTGAAGAATGTAGGGACGAACCGTTGTGAACCGCTCGTGGTCGCCCTGTGAAGTGTGACCTATCGGCAGGCGTAGGGGCGAAAAATTTTTCGCCCGCCCAATCAGCTCCCGTTTTTAATTTCCATGTACGGCACAAACCTTCGTATATTCTGCGCCCATGCGATTATTATTATAGGGAGGATATGTGGATAAGCGTTTGGAATTTAAATACAAATTGCACGAGCGATATGCTGTTCAGGCGTATGATAACGCAGATGTCTGGGCAGGTAATCTGACGGTTGAGTTGGATGGTATTCGATATGATACAGTGATGGCTCGGGCGTTTTTGATGCCTGATCGTGCCGTAGAAGCGCGTGTTCGAGCTGAGTTATTTGTTGCGGATATCGATTTCGCCACCTGTCGCACGGGCGATGTAGAAGCGCGTTTGTGGACCGATGTGAATGATCGCGGCTTTGTAGATGAGCGGGGTGAGTTTCGCACAGGTACAGGCTTTTATGTTTCTATGCGTATGATTGTGGATAGGGGAGGACAACCCGTAATTTCGGGTAATAATCTGGTATTCGAGTCGGATGCGATACAGATCGATCAGACGGGTGTTTTTCACTATACGGTCGAGTTTTCGGCTGATGATAAGGCGGTATCGGATGCTTCAAAGGCGTGGATTTCGATTAATGATATTGCACTGAATCGAGATGGGGTAATCGCGATCAGCCCCGAACAGGTTGGCCGTTGTCTTTCAATTACCGAAGTCTGTGTGCGAAAAGTTGGTGCGCGTCTGGATGCAGATGGGCAATTCGTGAGTGGTACATTTTGCGATGTGACATGGCGGCTTGAGGAGATGCAGACGGATGTGGTGTATTTGCTTCCGTTTTTTGAACCTGGTTTTGGAGATTTGCACACGGGACAGGATGTGCGAAAAGGCGCGTTGGGTAGTGTTTATGCCGTGCGGGATTTTTATCGGATCGATCCCGATCTGGTCACGCAGCCAGAAGACGTGGATATTCTTGCGCTGGTGTCGGATGGGCTGATTGTCGATTTGGATTTGCAGACATTATTGCACGAGCGACAGTTGTCGAGGTTGCGTAAGGTCGATGATTTTAACAATTTTCGCACATTCAAAGAATTGATTGATTGGGTCGGGCGCGATACGCTGATACAGTTGATTGGGCGTGCGGAATTGCGCGCGCTAACGCGGCGGGCACACGCATTGGGCAAGCAGGTGATTTTCGATCTGGTGTTGATGCAAACCAGCCGCGATTGTCCGTTGATTGAACAATATCCCGACTGGTATGTGATGGATGAGCACGGGCAGCCCAAAATTCATCAGATTGCATGGCTGGTTTATTCGGATGTGGCGTTGCTCGACCTACCTTTTAACAGGTCCTTGCAAAATTATCTGTCGGGAATCGCGCCTTTTTGGATGCGTACTTGTGATTTGGACGGGGTGCGTATTGACGCGAGCCAAACTGTGGATCGGCCATTTTTGAAGCAGATTAAAAACCGCATCAATGCGGTTAAATCCGATGCGCTCGTTTTGGGCGAAACTCTGTGCGAGTTAAGCGAGGCGGTGGATATTCCGGTGGATATGATTTATGCATTGCTGGTGGATTTCCATCGGGATGCGGAATACGGAAATCAGTATGCCGACTTTTTAGAGCGCACTTCTGGCGCGTTTGTGCCTCGCACTGTGGCGATGGCTTATTTTGAAAATCACGATAGCCCGCGTGCGACAAAAATTTGGCGAGAACGCTATCAGTCCCGGGCATTGGCACTGTTGCGCAATATACAGTGTTCGCTGATCAATGCGACGGCGGGTACGGCACATTATGTGAATTTGGCGTATGCTTTGGAGTGGGGTTCAGAATGGGGCGAGGAGACGCGTACTGATTTTGAAGCATCCACATTGTTGCATCCAGGGTGGGCAGAGCAAGAACCCCATTCACAGCTTGTTGCCGCTTATGAGGCTTTGCGTCAATTTGTGAGCCAGCAACCTGAGTTGCAAACCGGGCATGTTTATTTTCATCGCAATATCGATTCTGAAGATCGCGTTTTTGCCTATACCCGCTATACCCGGCATTCGGGATTATTGGTGGCGCACAATCTGGATGCGCGTTTTGTCAGGGAAGTTGTCTGTCCAATTCATCACTTGTCAGATGTTTTGCTATTGCGTATAGACCGGATTCCCGCGTACGATACTTATGAATTTTTTGATGGTTCGGATTCTGGCCCCGGTATCGCGTTGACGGACGAAGGTGTGTCGATGAAATTGCAACCCTTTCAAAGTGTGGTGGTCGCGTTAAATCGCAATATAAATTCGGCTGTCTCATCTTGGGAGGTGCGAAGGTGATCCAGTTCAGGGGTGCTATCATACTCCATTGGGGATTGTGTACCTCGTTTACCGCTCCATTTATCATCGCATCAGGTGTCCAATGCTTGTTGAAATTCCTCAAGGTCAGATACCTGTATCGCTGTGCGGAGCAACTGCTTGAGGCGTTGCACATCGTCCATAGCGGCAAGGCGATCCGCTATGGGATGCGATGGAGCGCGCGCAAAGCGAATCTCCAATACTTCGAGGATATCTTCAATAGCACGTTCTTTAATCCCCTGCACAATACCTTCTTTTCGCCCTTCTTCAAACCGCTCTTTACGGTATTTTTCGCGGTATTTTTCGCGGTATTTTTCGCGGTATTTCTCTACTGGAATAATCATAAGATGCCACCCTTCTATTAAAAAAAATGTTAAAGTAACAGCGGAAAGACCCACAGGACCAACTATTTTTATCCCGTCAAAAATTGCCTGATCCACACTGCCATCTTTGATAATATACCAAAGCACAAACGCCAACCCAAATACAAAGAACGCGAAGGCCATGCCCACAAACAATGTTCTCTCCGCGTCTCCAATACTCCAAATAGATACTCTTTCTGCTTCCGCTTTGTTTGCCATTTATCATAGCTCCTTTCGAAAAGTATAACAAAACGAGATTTGGAACACACCATTGGGACTCGCAAATTTTATGCCAGAAAACGCGGTGATGCGAGAATTGGCGATAAATAGCCCGTATAGACGCGAAAAATGCCTTATTATACCCTCGATACGCTGTATTTCATGTGATTTACAACTCGATTTGGCGATTGCCAGTTGACAGCCGATGGATTAAAGGGGGAAAGAGTGTAAATTTTGAGCGGTGAATGGGAAGGAAGGTGAAAGATATGTACATCAGAGGGTTCGTTGACACCCTTTTGGCTCTGGACTATATTGTGGGCAATCGCGGGAGGACAGGTGCGGAAGATCGGTCTTCAAATCTCAAGATGTGGGCTGCAATTCTGCAATCCCATAGAGATAGGGCTTATAGATTTTATTGCGTGTTATAAGGTGTATCACAAGATGGAGTAAGTGGAGGGCATGGCTATGAGTTCAGTAGTGGAGTACCCCAAAGGGGCAGATCAAATTGATCACGAGATGCCTTTGGAGTCGTTTGATTCTGGACGTATTTTGGAAAAATTAGATCTGATGGGTTTGGAGGCGGTAAAACGGGCTGCAGACGCTGGAGACCGAAGTGGCGTACTTACAGCTTTGCGCGATTATTATCGGGCGAAATATCCGCTGGATGAGGCTTCCGGGGAAGGCGATTTTGAAACAGCCGACAAAATATGCCGGCGCATTATTCAGTGGGGACCTTATGAAGAGGCGCGTTATGGCGATGATTTTGACTGGGAATGGGATCCCCGCGGCGATATTGAATGGGTTGCGGCTGTGTACCGTTTTTATTGGGCTGCACCGCTCGCACAGGCTTATGCTGCGACGCGCGATGAGAAATACGCCCGGACATTTGTGGATATGACGACCGATTGGATTGCAAAACATCCGCTGGAAAATCACACCAAAACCCATTCCGTTTATACGTACTGGAAGGGGTTTGTCTGGCTGGATATTCAGACGGGTATTCGGGCGACGAATATTTGTTCGGCATTTCGCAGTTTGGTTCATGCCGAGGCATTTACGCCCGAGTTTCTCGGTATGTTGCTGGCGAGTCTGTACGATCATCAGGTTAAGACAAAGCTGATTCCAATGGGGCTGATTCACAACAAGGCCGTGTTTGAACAGCGGGGATTTATCAATATTGCCTATACGTTCCGCGAGTTTGCGGAATCGCGTGAATGGATGGAATTGGCACTGGAGCGCGTTGAAGAGAATTTTCTGGCGCAGACAACAACAGATGGCGTTCAGCGAGAGTGGTCTTTTGGATATCATGTGGGCGTGTTGCGGGATGCTGTGGAAATTTTTGGCCGCATGGATGATTTTGATATTGAAATTCCAGAGGCGTTTCGAGCGCGCGTGCGGTTGATGTACGATTATATTTTTTGGATTGCGTCACCCGATTTGGGCCCGCCGATGTTTGGGGATGGGTCGCGTGCGTTGCATGAGACGGATGATCGTTCAAAATGGGACCTTTATGACGCACTTATCGAGGCTACAGAGTTGCTGGGTGATCTCAAATACGCTGCGCGGGCGACTCTGGATCGCGAATTGTTGCCCGATCACAAGAGCCGTGCATTTCAAGAGGCGGGTTTGTATGTGATGCGCGATGATTGGGGGCCCGATCAGATTCACATGGCGCTGCATTGTTCGCCGCCCGCTATTTCGAGCCACGATCAACCGGATAATGGGACGTTTGAATTGTACGCTTACGGGCGCTGGTTGATGCCTGATACAGGGTTTTATACTTATGGTCACGATGCAGAAGGCCGCGCCTGGCACCGGCAGACGACGGTGCATCAGACTTTGACACTGGACGGCGGTGATACGTCCGATGATGGACGGCATTTGTTGTGGGTGTCAGAAGGGGCCGATAGCGATATTCTGGTTGTGGAAAATGGATCGTATCCAGGATTGATTCACCGCCGTTCGGTGTGGTTTGTCAATCGACAGTTTTTCGCGTTTTTGGACGAGGCGATTGGCAATGTACCTGGTCAACTGGATTTGCATTTCCAATTTGCGCCGGGCGATGTGATATTTGACGAGGCGGGAAGGCGTGCTTTTACGCAATTTGACGATGCAAATGTGCTGGTGCAGGCTGGTGCAAATTGCGAGACGTGTATGGCGAAAGAAGAGGGCTGGTTTGCATGGACTTATGGTTCGCGCATGCCGCGCAAGGCATTTCGTTTTGCGCTGAACGAGCAGGCGCCCACGGCGTTTTTGACTGTGGTTGTGCCCTATCGCGGGACAGATGTTCCCGGTGTTGCAACCGAATTGTCCGAGGTATTTCGCGCTGGGGATGACCGCGTTGAATTGACTGTTGAGGCATTTGAAAAAACATGGACGCTTGGACGAGATCTGTCTTCAGGCGAGGCATGGGTGCGGAAGTGATAAACAAGAATGGAGTCTGCTATGGATTTACAACTCCCTGAAGTTGGTATTCCCGACCGCGTCAGTATGAACGGACCTTTGCAGGCCAACCAAAAAGCCGTCTATGCCGAACTCGATGGGCCAGGCTGTATTCAGCACCTTTGGGTCGTACTGTCGCGGCCAGAGCGCATACCCATGACCAGCCGCAAAGCGCTTATCCGCATCTATTTTGATGATGAGCCGATCCCCTATGTTGAGGCACCCGTCGGTGACTTTTTTGGGGTCATGCATGGTCAGGGCTGGTATCCGATAGACACCCACTTCCTATCGGTCAAGGCCTGGATTGGCTACAATTGCTACTTCCAGATGCCCTTCGCCCGATCCGCACGGGTTGAGTTTGAAGCCGGACCTGAAGAGAACCGCGCTTACTTGCAAGTGGATTGGCACCGCTACCCCAATCAGACTTTGAGCGAACGGCGACGTTTCTGCGCCCGCTGGCGGCGAGAAATGCCGACCCAGCGCTACGGTGAAGATTTCATGATGCTGGATGCCGACGGGCCGGGAGATTTGTTGGGCTTTGTGTACGGCGTGCGTTTGCTCGATGATGTTGATCGCTGGAGTCACGGCGGGGCTGAAAATATCTACATCGATGGGGAGGGCGAATACCCGGCCTTTTTGCGCGGCATTGGGGGCGAGGATACCTTTGGAGCTGGCTACGGGGGTGCCCTGCATCCGCCCGAAACCCATCACTACGCCGCAATGCCTTACTATGTGCATGACGATGTGGGGCAGGCGCGCCCGGCGCAACGGTTGGTGGGCTACCGCTTCTTCGAAAAGGACGCACTTCCCTTCCAGCAATCGATTCACATGCGCTTCGGCTGTATGGCCAACGATATCTGCTCTACCGTCTATTGGTACCAGCAGGACGCCGTGAGACCGTTCTTCGCCGTGCCTGATTGGTCGCAGTTGCTGCCCGGTGTCGAACTGCCGCGCGGCACCCATGATCTGCCGCTGCCGACCAGCGGCGAATGGTGGCTATGCGGCCCTTTCGCCAATCACAACGGTCAAGCGATGGAAACGACCTTGCCCCCGGAGACAGTCTTTCAGATAGAAGCGACGTTTGATGGTTTGCACGGTGAAGAGTCGGCCTGGTTGGCCGCTGGCTCACGACAACGGGGACGGGACGTAGCGCGTTGGGTCAAACGCGCCGCCCACCACGGATTTGTCGATTTTAACCATGTGTTTCGGCCCTGGGGCCCGGGTGTGGGCAAAACCGATGTGGGCGCAGCACTTGCCCGCTGCGTCTTACATGCACCTGTGGATATGAAGGCAAACCTGCGTGTGGCTTGGGATGACGTCTTGATACTGCGCGTAAACGATGAGGTTTTCGATCTGGGGCACCACTACGCTTTTCGAGCCCAGAGCATTCCGGTGAGGCTTCAGGCAGGCGCCAATTCCATCGTGCTCAAGCTCAGTAACGATCTGGGCTCCAATCATGGCGGCTGGGCGTTTGCTTTCCAGGCCACAACAGCCGATGGAGCCGTTCTGGTCCCCCAGGCTGCGTAAGTCTGATGGGTGTATTGGTGTATTAACGCAAAATAGGAGTTTTTTTATGATCCACGACAATGTCGAATTTCACAATGTAGCTGAATTGCGAGAAGTTGCAGGGAGAGATGGGCTTCGGGTGCAGCGCGTGCCCGAAGATGTGCGGTTGTGTTTGAATGCAGGTGCCCAGGAACGCATGTTGAGTCCGGCGGGATCGGAGATCCGTTTTGTGAGCGCGGGTGATAAGGTCCATGTGACGCTGTCCAGCCCGGGTGGATCGGCTGAAGTGATTCCGTTTTTTGGCCCTTTTCAAGGGAAAGAGCGTTTTCAAATTGGGAAAGAGCCAAAGACGTTGGAATTGACTTATCCCGCAAGACTAAAGACGCTTGAAGCGGTGCGGGATTTGCCTTTTTCGCGCGATGTGTGGCGCCTGGTTCTGAGAAATACCAGTTTGCACTACCACGGTATTGAGGGCGAAGGACTTCGCCCACCCACGGTTGATGAATTGCCAAGGCGGCGATATTTGAGCTATGGCACGTCGATTACACACGGCGCATCGGCTACGGCTATGCATTTGACCTATGTGAGTCAGGTGGCGTGGCGTTTGGGAGCGGATTTGATCAATTTAGGCGTGGGTGGGTCGGCTTATTGCGAACGCGAATTGGCCGATTATATTGCCGCGCGCGACGATTGGGATGTGGCGACGCTGGCTTTGTCGGTCAATATGATGGGTGCGGGATTTTCTCTGTCGGAGTTTTCTGAGCGCGTGACGTATATGGTAAATGCGGTTGCAGGTGCGAATCCCGACCGTCCCGTGGGGTGTATTACTATTTATCCGCATTTTAGAGAATTTTGTGGCGATGCCGAAGAACGCGAAAGGACGGCGGCTTTCAGGCAAGCATTGCGAGATGCGGTGGATAGTTGTCCCCATGAGAATGCACATTTGATTGAGGGGACAGACATGTTGAGCAATATCGGTGGGTTGACGGTGGATCTGATTCATCCGGGGGATCACGGGATGATCGAGATGGGAGAGCGCGTTGCGGGGAGGTTGGGGTCTCTGTTAGATCGCGATGAGCGGGGCGGGACCATTAGAAAGGTCAGGAAGATTAGAAAGATAAAGAAAACAAAATAGAAATCGGTCTTTTGCTACAAAACACAAGCTCGGATGAACTTCTTTAGAATTCATCCGAGCTTTTTATTTTTTATAAGATGGCTTAGAACAATACCCACAAGATGTAGAGGACTACCGCTGTGCCTAATAGTGCGCCGCCATAGCAGAGAACGGGCAGGACTTTGGCGAGGCTGTGCAATCCGATTTCGGCGAGGGTGAAGCGGATTCGGTGAGCCGCGTGGTAGAGGGGGAAGATGAGCAGGACACAGAGATAGACTTTGACTAACGGATTTTGGAGCAGTGCTGTTATTCGCTCGTAAGACAGAAGTTCGGGGTCTATAAGCCCCAGTGGAACAGCCAGACCACATAAAAAAATGTGGATGGGTATGAGGAGTGCGGCAATAACACCACCTTGAGAGAACATGCCCCACCAGAAGGGTTCGCTTTTGTGTTCTTTGTAATTCACAGCGATATCCTCGATCTAAAGAGTTAGGAATAGGTAGGCGATGACACAGGTCGCAACAAGCCACGCGCCATAAGACCCCAGTGCGACAAAAATGGGTGGCAAGGTCTTTGTGCCAATTTTGACGAGGCCACGTCCAGCCGCCTGCATTTTGGTCGTTAGCCCCAACCATGTCCAGCTATGGTACAGGGCGAAGAGCAGGGCGATGAGAAAAAAGACAATAAAGGGACCCGATCTGAGAGATTCCTGGAACGCAGCGTGTGCTTCTTGCCCTTTTGTCAAAAGAAAAAGTTCGTAGATAAAGAGCACAACATACAGGGCGACGAATACGCTTGTGAGTTCGCGGAGCAAGAACATGAAATATCTGCGATTAAAATATCCGCGGTCGCGCAGCCACCAGGCTTTGGATATGGGGCGCGTATAGGTTTTGGTCGTTTCGGAATCGAGCATCATTTTTTGTTTCCCCAGGGCATGACAAGCGATTTGAGGCGGTTGGTTGTGGTTGCCACTTTGGTCTGTTGAATGGCTTCTGCGGGATCGACGTGTTTGGGACAAACGACGGAGCATTCACCTACATACGTGCATTCCCAGATGCCTTCTTTGCTGGCAATAATGTGTTGACGTTGCTGATTGCCTTCATCTCGGGAATCGAGGTTGTAGCGGTGGCCCAGCGCAATTGCGGCCGGACCGACGAAGTCGTGTTCGAGTCCATAGACTGGACAGGCTGCGTAACAGAGCATGCAGTTGATGCACTGGCTGAATTGTTTGTAATCTTTGAGCTGATCCGGTGTCTGGAGGTATTCCCCTTCGGATACGGGTTTTTCTTCTTCTCGGATGATCCAGGGTTTGACCGCTTTGAGTTTGTCCATAAAATCGGTCATGTCGGTGACGAGATCGCGGACAATGGGGAAGTTGACCAGGGGTTCCACGCGCACTTCGTTGGGATAATAGTCGCGCAACATCGCGGCACAGGTGAGTTTGGGTTCTCCATTGACCATCATGCCGCAACTGCCGCACACGCCCATTCGGCAAGACCAGCGGAATGAAAGCGTGCCATCGATGTGGTCTTTGATGTGGTTGAGCGCGTCGAGAACGACCCAGTCGTCGCGAAATTCAACTTCGTAAGTCTGTTCGGTCGGCTCGTCCTCTTCTTCTGGACGATAGCGCAATACCGTGATTTTTATGGTTCGGAGATCGCTCATAAATTTTCCTTTAATAGGTTCGTTCTTCGGGTTCCCAGCGGGTGAGTGTTACGGGCATGTACTCGATGCGGGGGTCGCCATCGGTTTGATAGGCCAGAGAGTGTTTGAGGAAGTTTTCATCGTCGCGCTCTTCATAGTCCGATCGCGCATGAGAGCCTCGAGATTCGCGTCGCAAGAGGGCCGAGTGTGCGAGTCCTTCGGCAACGTCGAGCATGTAACCCAGTTCGAGGGCATTGACGAGATCGGTATTGAAGACGCGCGAGTGGTCGTCTATGCCGATATTTTTATACCGTTCTTTGAGGGCGCGAATGGTGTCACAAGTGGCTTTGAGCGCGTCTTCCGTGCGGAAAATACCCGCGCCTTCTTCCATGGTTTGGCGGAGATCATCGCGGATATTGGCCACGCGCTCTTTGCCGTTGTTGCCAAAGAATTGAGTTTCAATGCGTTTTTGTTCGTCTTGCGCCATTTTGACCATCGAGGCCGAATCTGCAAAGTCGGTGTCGGCGGCGTGTTGCGCGGCTACCTGGCCTGCGCGCGCGCCAAAGACGAGGCATTCGGTCAGTGAGTTGGATCCCAGGCGATTGGCGCCATTGAGGCTGACACAAGCCGCTTCGCCTGCGGCATAAAGACCAGAGATAGGTGTTGCGCCATGGATATCGGTATGTACGCCGCCCATGCAGTAGTGGACGACTGGACGCACGGGAATGGGTTCGATAACGGGGTCAATGCCGACGTAATTGCGGGTGAGTTCGCGCACAAAGGGCAGTTTTTCGTCGATGACTTTTTCGCCCAGGTGCCGAAGGTCGAGGTGAACGTAGCTGCCATCGGGACCTTCAAAGACGTTGCCCTTGCGCTCTTCGTGAATAAAGGAGCGAGATAAGATGTCGCGCGGACCGAGTTCCATTTTGCCGGGCACGTATTCGCTCAGGTAGCGTTCGCCTTTGCTGTTGACGAGGTGACCGCCTTCGCCCCGCGAGGCTTCGGTCATTAAGATGCCCGTGCCGGGCAGGCCCGTGGGGTGATATTGCACAAATTCGAGGTCTTTTAGAGGACAGCCAATGCGGTAGGCAAGAGCCATTCCGTCGCCGTTTTTGATGGCGGCATTGGTGGTAAAAGGAAAAATTTTGCCCGCGCCACCCGTGCATATAATGACGGATTTTGCACTAATGGCGTGAATGTTGCCGGATCGGATGTTGAGAGCCGTGACGCCGCATACCCTGCCATCTTCGACGAGTAAAGAGGTGACAAACCATTCGTCGTATCGGGTAATGGCGTCGTATTTGAGAGACGTTTGAAAGAGGGCGTGCAGCATGTGGAAGCCGGTTTTGTCAGCGGCATAGAGCGTGCGTTTAACACTCATACCACCAAATGCGCGGACGCTTACTCGGCCGTCTTCGTCGCGGCTCCAGGGGCAGCCCCAGTGTTCTAACTGGATGACTTCATCGACGGCTTCTTTGACAAAGGCTTCTACCACGTCCTGATCGCCGAGGAAATCGCTGCCTTTGATGGTGTCATAAGCATGCAGATCCAGATTGTCGTCTTCGCGCAGGACCGCTGCGGTGCCACCTTCGGCAGAGACGGTATGACTTCGCATGGGATAGACTTTGGAGACTACGCCAATATCTGCACCACGATAAGTTTCAGATGCGGCAATTGCTGCACGCAGGCCCGCACCCCCTCCACCCACTAAGAGCACGTCGTGCTTGGGGATGTTCATAAATACCTCGTTTAACTGTGATTGATAATGAGTAGGAGTAATTATAACTTGTTCTTCTTGTCTCGTCAATCGGAAAATTGGGCTAAAAATGCGTCTCAGACGCCGCATATCTGATAACACAGGCGGGTATTTTTCCGGGTAGTCTAAATCTCTGGTTCAGCGGTACTGAGCAGGAAAATTTCGGCTTTGACCGTTACGGTATTTGGCCCCGTGTTGAGAAAAACGATGTAGTAGGTGTCACTGTCATCAATGGAAAAGCTAAAGGTATCTCCAGATACTATGTCCGTGCTATAAATCACGGTGGGCGTGCCCCCTTCTCGCCAGATTTGATACTCGGATTCGGTCACAATAGCCATCTGAATACTGCCGTTTTCAACGCTAAATTCGCCTTGAAGAATGACGTTTTGCTGTACATCTGTGTCAATGGTAAAGCTAAAGTCTTCACTTGATCCGCTCGGCAGATTAAATGTTTCATTGACGACCGGTTGACCCGAATCAGCGGGGTTGTCGTCACCGCATGCGGCGATTGCAAATATCAGACACAAAACAGGTATAATTTTGTTCATGATTTTTCCTTTTCCCGGCAAATGTAATAACGGTTGTGGTGTCTTGTGTAAGACGTTTAAGGACAAAGCGGGGTTCCGCATACAATTGATCAAGTCAGTTCGTTTTGAAAAAATTCGATGATTTCGCCGTCGGGACCTTTGCAAAAGGCAATGCGTACAGGGGTTTTGTGGGGTTCGCTGGGTATTTCGACGTCTTTGGGTTCTACAGTGATTTGGGCACCGGCTGCTCTGGCGCGTTCGATGGCGGCGGCGCAGTCGCTGGTACGCAATGCAAAGTGAATAATGGACCCTTCCGGTTTGGGTTCATCTGTGCCATTGGCGAAAATTTCGAGGTAATTTCCATCCCCAGTGTCGAGCATGATGGCGCGTCTTTTGCCTTCACCCCAGGAGATTTTTTTTTGAAATCCCATCGCTTCGGTATAAAATTTTACGGATGCTTCAAAGTCGTGGGCGCGAATAGCAACGTGGTGAAAGCCCCCACCCCCAATGGTTTTGTTTTGCGACATGACCTGCTCCTCTTTTGTGTTGATTATTGTTTGATTTATCGCAAAGATAGGTTAAGATAAAAATTCCGCAAGCAGATTGATGTAAGACCATTGGCAGAATGGCGAAAACACCATTTCTATTGGAGGGATGTTATGGATCGTCTCAAAATTGCACTTGTGGGTGCCGGGCGGCGCGGCGCAGGGGCGCATTTGCCCGTGATTGTGCAGTTGGCAGATGTTTTTGACTTTGTCGCCATTTGCGATAAGGATGAGGAAACAGTCCAGAGTTTGGCAGCAGAACACGGGGTAAAGGCTTATACGAGTGTGCGCGACCTGGTCGATAATGAAGATATCGATGTTGCCGATGTGGTGGTGCCAGGTGTGGCGCACCATGCGATTTGCTGTTTTTTGGCGCAAGCAGGTGTGCATCAGGTTGTGGAGACGCCTATTGCTATGACTCGACCGGCATCAGATATGATGATTCGCGCGGCGCGAGATGCGGGCGTTTATCTGGAGGTTGCCGAGAATTATTATCGCGCGCCGATTGAGCGGTTAAAGAAGAAGGTGCTCGTATCAGATGTTATTGGAGAGATTGGACGGATCTATCGGATATGCCACGAGGGTGGGTATCACGGCATGAGTTTGTTGCGCGTTTTGGCTGGCGGTAATCCCAGGCAGGTGATTGGGTTGAGTCATACAACGCCCGTGATTCCGCATATAGATCGCATGAAGCGCCATCACGATTTGGAAAGATGGAGTTTGAGTTTTTTGGAATTTGACAATGATGTGGCTGCTCTTATGGTGTATTCCAATGTGATTCACGCGCGTTCACTCGGGCGCAAGCAGGCGGGTATGGATGAGATTGACGGGACAGCGGGCAGCATTGTGGATGGCAATGTGTATGTTGTGCCAAAGGGTGAATTGGAAACCGGGGCACAGGGCGTGGCTTATGAACCTGTGCGCGTGACGGAAACGGTAAATGGGGTAAATGTGTTGCGCGAGATTCGCTATGAGTTGCCCGGCGGTGCGATTGCGTGGGAGAATCCTTATGCAAACTATGCGCTGAGTGAAGGGCAAGTGGCTGTGGCTGATGAGTTGTTGAGTATCGCCAATGCCGTTCGAGAAGATCGCGAGCCGGATTACGGGGCTGCGATGGGTCGGTTGGATCAGGAGATGAGTCTGGCGGTGAATGCGTCAATTGAGGCCAACCGAGAGACGATTGTGTTCCCGCTGCCCGACGAGACAGAGGTCGAGCACAATATCCATCGCAGTTTTGAAGAGCGATTTTTGTGTGCATGGGACGATGTGGAGACTCTGGTGGATGTGTTTTATCCGAGGAGTTAGGTTTTTCGCGGAGGCGTGATGGAGAAACCCATTGTTGTATATGACGGCGAATGTCGTTTTTGTATCTGGAGTGTTCGCCGCATGAAAAAGAAGGACAAGCGCAGTCAGTTTGATTATTTGCCCAGGCAGACGCAGGGGATTGAAGACCATTTTCCAAAGCTGGCGTCGTCGGATTTCAATACGGGTATGCGCCTGGTGGTGAGTAAAGAGGATATTTATGTGGGTGCGGATGCCGTGTATCAAATCTATCGCAGGCTGCCACCCTTCCATCTGTTTGCATGGTTGTATCGCGTGCCGGTTTTGCATCTCGTTTTTCGGGCGGGATACGCGTTGATTGCGCGATATCGCCATCTTTCAGGTCGCGTGGCGTGCGATACGGGGACGTGTGAATTGTCTTATGGGGAGCGCGTGGAAGGGAAAAAAGAAGATCAAACGGCTTGACGTGAGTTTTTGGAGTCGCTATTTTTTTGATGATACATTAGAGGGTGTTCCAAAACGTCCTTCCAGGCCATCTCAAGGAGAATTCCATTGTCGAGTCCGATCCAATCCGGCGAGCCATTCGGAGAAGAGACCATCCAGGAGATCATCGACCGCTTCCACAGGGACGGTTTCGTGCATATCCCCGGCGTGCTCGAAGCAGGTGAAATGCAGGCACTGAGGGACCGAACGGATGCGCTTCTCGACGATCTTCTACTTGCGGAAGAGGAAGACCTCGGCTTGCATGACCGCCGCTACGTGCAAATGCACGGTGAGGAGGATCGACCGTTTATCCTGCGGAATACGATTGCGCTGGACGGGATCTTCAGGGATATGCTTCTTCGGGAACCGATCCTGAGCCTTGCCGAGGCGATTGTCGGACCCAATTGCCGGTTCTGTGGACAGAACGTGCTGCGAAACCAGTCCGGCGTGGCGATCGAAAGGTGGCATGTGGATGGCGCGGTTCACTTTCCCGTCCCGGAGAGCGTGCCTCGCCACGACCCCCGGATTCGACCGCCGGTGCTCTGGATTACCGTGCAAATGGCACTGAGCGATATCGAGCGGATCGAACACGGTCCCACGCAGTACGTCCCCGGCAGCCACCTTTCGGGCAAGGCGCCGAATAGTCAGGAGAATCCGGAGTTTGAGGGGCAAGGTCCCGTAGCTGTTTTCTGCAAGGCGGGGGATATCTACGTGCAGGATCCGCAGTGCTGGCACCGGGGGGCACCGAACAGGTCCGATCGCACGCGATACCTGATGCAGTCGCAGTACGCGGTTGACTGGGCGTTCCGGCGGTTCGGATGGATGAACCGGGTGCCCATTCCCAAAGATGCGCGGGTGTCTGCCAGCGACCGCCTGCTTCAATTGCTCGGCGGCCGCCATCCAGAAGGGGAGTAGTGCTGCTCGGGTTTGAGACTACAATAGGAGGTTTCCCATGATCAAAGTAGCTGCCTGGTGCCAAGACCCGTCCGACGCGTCGTTGCGCCAGCTAACTCAACTGGGCGTCGATTGCGTTGATGCCCTGCCATTGCCGACCGATGACCGTGGCGTCTTCGATCTGGACGAGGCACTGAAAATGAAGACACGGGTTCATTCCTGGGGCCTGCAGGTAAATCGCATCAGTTTGCCCGGTCTATCGAAGCGGTTCATGGACGAAGAGGATGGGGCTGAGGAGGAACTCGACGCCGCGTGTGAGTCCGTCCAGGTCCTCGGCGAAGCGGGCTATCCTCTCGGACGGGTACACTTCGACTATTCCACGGATCCCTGGATGATTGGACGCTATCGGGCATCGCACCGCGGCGGATACCCGGCTCGAGGGGACAGTCTGTCTCTCGCAGAAGGGGATGAGCCGCCGGCCATAGCAGTGCGAGAGCAGCGGTGGGAGCGCGTTTGTGCGGCTTACAAACGGCTCGTGCCCATCGCGGAAGCCGCAGGCGTCAGACTGATGATGCATCCTTCCGACCCTCCGACGCAGGATGCGCTCTTCGGCGGGCTGGGATTCCACCGGGTGATCGATGCTTTTCCGAACCCGTGTGTCGGCTATCTCTACTGTTGCGGGACACGCGCGGAGGCCGGAGGACTTCCACTCGTTCTGGACGAGATTCACAACTACGGGCGGAAGGGACGTCTCTTCGAGATTCACTTTCGAAACGTGCGGGCGAGCTTTGCAACCGCCGGTGCGTTTGAGGAGGTCCTGCTCGACGATGGGGACATGAACATGTTCAAGATCCTGCGTGAGCTGAAGCGGGTGGGTTACGACGGCTGCCTGAATCCCGACCACTATCCGACGCTCGAAGGGGATGGGGCTGCAGGCAACACCCACGCGCTCGCCTACTCAATTGGGTATATCAAAGCCTTGTTGGCCGCCCTTGCGTGTGAGTAGGGATGTACAGGATGGACCGGAATCAGGCTCAGGCAAACTTTTCGTTGGTGGCATCGACAATAGGAAGGGGTATCTCATGACCGCTACAGTCCAGGTCGGAAGTCGGAAGCAGCTTTTTATCGACGCGCGTTTCTTTGATCGGGCCTCCGGCGTCAACCTCCGTATGAATCCGCCTTTGCAGTCCCCCGAGCCAGTGCTCCAGGCGGATAAGCAGTGGGAGAAGCTCGGGATTGGGGGGTACAATACGGTGATCCGGGAAGGGGAGCGGCACTTCCGGCTCTGGTACGGCGCACAGATGAAATCGGGAGGTCCGCAGGAAGGGGCGGTACGTCTCTGCTATGCAGAGTCCGAAGACGGGGTCTCCTGGCAGAAGCCGGAGATGCACCTCGTCTCGTTTCAGGGCAGCACCGCCAACAACATCGTCGCCCCGCTGGATGAACGTCAGAGCATGCAGGGCGCGACGGTCTATATAGACGAACGCGCGCCCGCCGATTCGCGCTACCGGCTCTGGTCGAAGTACCAGCCCAGGGATGATGAAATCGAGGCCGGTGTTCAGCCGGGGCTCTGGGCTATGCATTCACCCGACGGGATTCACTGGACGTATGATGAGGACCAGCCGAATCCGCCCAACCAGATGTGCGACACCCAGAATGTTTTCTTCTGGGATGACAGCCTGGATCTCTACGTCGGCTATACGCGGGTGCATGAGACCCAGCGACGGGACGAGGCCGCGGAAATGAAGCTCGGAAAGCGGTACCGGTCCGTTGGCCGGATCACGTCGCCCGACTTCAAGACCTGGTCACAGCCCACGTTGATCGTCCTGGAAGGAGATGCGCTGGACCTGGAAGCCCCTCTGCCTCCCCGGTCGATGGACAGGCCACAGGTTGACTACTATACGAACGCGGTTTATAAGCATCCCGAAGCGGATGATGCGTACTTTATGATGCCCGCCGCTTACTACCACTGGGAAGCGTCCGATTTCCCGGCCACGATGGACGTCCAGCTCCTCACGAGCCGTGACGGGGTTATATGGTCGCGCCAGGGAGACCGGGAGCCGTTCATCCGCCGGGGGCTGGATGGGGGGCCATCGGGTGGCATGGTGATGGCCAATGTCTGGCCCGTGCTTACCGAGACCGAGATGTGGATCTACTATTCGGGGAGGGGGAGTCGGCACAATGATGAGGTGCGCGACGGTTGGAATACCGGTCTGTTCCGAGCGATCCTGAGGCGGGATGGTTTCGTCTCGGCGGATGCATCTCTCTCTGGCGGAGAGTTTGTGACACCGCCGCTGGCGTTCGATGGCCAGGCACTCGAGCTGAATGTAGATTGTGGCGGGGGCGGCTGGCTGCTGGTTGAGCTGCAAGACGAGGAGGGGCGCCCCGTAGAAGGCTACACGCTGAAGACGTGCGAGACGATTGTCGCCAACGCAATCAAGGTAGGGGTGTCGTGGCAGGGGGCTGGCCGCCGGATCCCCACGGATCGGGGGCCGCTGCGGCTTCGCGTCGTGATGCGGTCGGCAAAGCTCTACTCGTTCCGGTTCGTGCGGAAAGAAGATCAAACGGCTTGACACAAGTTGTTGAAGTCGTTATTTTCATCGGCGATATATTACGGGAGTTTGTTATGACTATGCACGATCACATTTTGGCTGATGCGACGCCCGATAGGGTGCTGGCTCCCCGTGTGTCCGAGACTGTCCGTGGTTGGTGGTGGCGTGCCATTGTGTGGGTTTGCTGACGGATTGTATTTATTTGAAAATTCTGAATTGACCGCCGTCGGCTTTTTGATGGCGGTTTTTTTTATCGCGGATGGGACTGATTACGCGGAAGGACGCGGAACCCTTCTCATCCACCCAGCCGAATAACCCTTTTTGCTTTGAGAAAGATATGCGATGTTTTTGAGTGCGATGACAGAGCTGTTTAATGTTGGCGGGCGCTGGTGGTCGGTAGGCGCAATGGGAGATGTATGTCCACCACCGGATATCTGGCGATCTTTATTTGTAACGCGCGCTACCGGATGGTGGCGCGCTTTTTTTTTGAAGACATGGATTTTAACAGCTCAAGAAAGGAACAGACATGAGTCGCACAATTGTTTTAACAGGTGATCGCCCAACGGGCAGAATGCATTTGGGACATTATGTTGGGTCGTTGAAGAATCGGTTTGAGATGCAGGATGAGTTTCAGTGTTTTTTTATGATTGCCGATTATCAGGCGCTGACGACGCATCGGGATCGGACAGAGGATCTGGAGCATCACGTCAGAGAAATGGCTCTGGATTATCTGGCGGCGGGTTTTGATCCCGAAAAAAGCGTTTGTTTTTTGCAATCACAGGTGCCACAACTGGCAGAGTTAACCATGATTTTTTCCAATTTGGTGACGTTGCCGCGTTTGTTGCGAAATCCAACGGTTAAGGAGGAAATGGGTAAGATGGGGTTGGGGAATCGGGTGCCTTACGGTTTTGTGGGGTATCCGGTGTCTCAGGCGGCGGATATTTTGCTTTTCCGTCCGCGATATGTGCCGGTGGGTCCAGATCAAAGACCCCATATTGAATTGGCACGGGAAGTGGCTGCGCGATTTAATCGGATTTATGGCGAGGTGTTTCCCATTCCCGATGGTGTTTATGGTACGCGCTTGAAGGGCACGGATGGTCAGAACAAGATGGGGAAGAGTTATGGCAATGCCATTGATTTATCGGATAGAGAAGCGTCTGTACGGGCAAAGGTGATGAATATGGTTACCGATCCGGGGCGGGTGCGGGCAACTGATCCGGGAAATCCCGATGTGTGTTCGGCATTTCACTATCGAGAGGTGTTCGATGAAGAGAATGCCGGGCAGGTGGCAAGGGCATGTCGCAGTGGAGCGGTCGGCTGTACGACGTGTAAAGGCGCGTTGGCAGATGTGCTGAACGATTTTATGACGCCGTTTCGGATACGTCGCAAGGGTTTTGAAGAACAGTCCGATCTGGTGCGCGATATTTTGAATCTGGGCGGTTCGAGAGCGCGTATTGAGGGACAACGCACGCTGGAGTATGTCAAGGAGGTGATGGGGATGGGATATAAGGCGTTGATGGGATGAGGAAGTTTATTTTTTAATTTTGAGCTGGGCATAGATGGCTTCCCAGCGTTCGGGATGGCTTTCGTGGGTGTTGAGGGGCTGAAAGCCCGCGTCGAGGTAGGTTTTGATGGCCGGTAGGCGCCAGTCATCGGTTTTGAGATGTGCTTTTCGATAGCCCAGGTTTTTTAAGCGATGGAGGACGAGGGCGTTGAGCAGGTGTCCGAGTCCTTTGCCGCGGTGGTCTGCATGCGCGGCCACCATGTGAACTTCGCCTGTTTCCGGAGATTGTCCGGGTGTTTTCCAGGCACACGCGCTGGCTATGGGGTCGTCGTTGTGGGTGATGAAAAAGAGATTCTCTGCCTGGAAGCGAGGATCGCGGATCAATTGTGCCCGGCATTTCTCCGTTGTCCAGTTGCTGCCCACATTGCCTTCCATGATGCGACACCATGCGGCTTCGTCACCCGAACGATAGGTGCGTGTGGCATAACCGGTAATTTGTTGAATTTTGGGTAGGTTATCGAGATTATCGCGAAACATTTCGAGTTGCGGCAGGCGTTCGACAGGTGGGGCGAATATTTTTTTCAGCCAGTTGAACATGTGTTTTCCATTTTTGGGACTGGAGGCTGGAGGCTGATGAGTGGGGCAGTCGTCTCACGTCTTATACCTGTTCATCTGTGGTTGCTTTTTGCTTTTCAATGCGCTTCCAACCAGGTATTTCCCATGCCCATTTCCACTACAATTGGCACGGACATTGGCAGGGCATTTTTCATTGCGTCTTCGATTAGAGGCATCACTATATCGGCTTCGTCTTTGTGCATGTCAAAGACGAGTTCGTCGTGTACTTGCAGCAACATGCGCGTTTTTAAGTCCCGTTCAAACAGGGCATCCTGAACGCGGCGCATCGCAATTTTTATCATGTCGGCCGCTGAGCCTTGAATACGCGAGTTAATTGCGTTGCGCTCGGCACCCTTGCGCGTGGTGGCATTGCGCGAGTGAATATCCCGCAAATATCGCCTGCGTCCCGTCATGGTTTCGACATACCCGTGTTCTCGCGCAAAATCAATGGTGTCATCCATGTACTTTTTTGCTCCGGGAAATTGCTCAAAATATTGCTCAATCAATTTGCCGGCTTCAAATCGCGGAATGTTCAGACGCTGCGCCAGGCCAAAGGCCGAAATTCCATAAATAATGCCAAAATTCACGGTTTTTGCCTGCCGACGCATATCTTCGGTTACATTGCGTTCATCCAATCCGTAAATTTTCATTGCGGTTGCCGCGTGGATATCCAGTCCTTCTCGAAATGCCCTGTGCATCTCTTCATCGCGACTCAGTTCGGCCGCTACGCGCAATTCAATTTGCGAATAGTCTGCTGACAAGAGCGTGTAATTTTCATTGCGGGGCACAAAGGCTTTGCGAATTTCGCGTCCCTTTTCTGTGCGAATGGGAATATTTTGCAAATTTGGCCCGTGCGATTGCAACCGCCCGGTGGCGGTGACCGCCTGCTCGTAATGGGTGTGGACGCGCCCGGTATTTTTAAATACGGTTCCCGGCAACATGTCCAGATATGTCGATTTCAGTTTCGAATATGTTCGATACATCAAAATTTGTTCTACAATTTTGTGTTTGTGCGCCAATCGTTGCAAAATAGATTCCCCTGTTTGATACTGCTTTGTCCTGGCTGTCCGCCGCGCATTGGGGTCCAGTTTTAATTTGTCAAATAGGATTTCGCCCAATTGTTTGGGTGAGTTTAAGTTAAATGTTTCATCAGCGAGATCGTAAATGCGCTCTCGAATGGCAACCAATTCATCTTTCAAGTCTTCCGAAAGTGCCTCGATTACAGATGCTTCCATGCGGATGCCTTCGTATTCCATTTGGGCAAGGACAGATACCAGCGGGCATTCTATGTCTTCGAATACGCGCGTTTGCCCCATTTCTTTGATTTTGGGACGCAGAGCTTCGGACAGTTGCAAGGTGATGTCCGCATCTTCGGCTGCGTATTCCGCTACTTTGTCCAGGGGGACTTCGCGCAGGGTTTTTTGTTCTTTGCCTTTTTCTTTTTTGCCGATTAAAGACTCAATTTTAATGGGTTCATAACCCATTAATGACAGCGATAGAGAATCCATACTGCGACGCATTTCGGGTGCGGTCACATAAGCGGCGAGCATGGTATCAAAGACAGGTCCCTGAACCCAGACGCCTTGCCACAATAATACGGCGAGGTCAAATTTGAGATTGTGTCCGATTTTTTCAGTGTCCGGATTTTCCAAAATTCCGCGGAATTCTTCCAATACAGCCTTATTTTTATCCGGGTCTTCTGGCATTGGTGCGTAATATCCCGTGTGCGGTTGAAATGAAAACGCGAGGCCGAGTAATTCACAGGTTCTCGGATTTAGTCCCGTTGTTTCTGTGTCAAAACAAAACGTCTTTTGCTGTGCCAATTTTTCGATTAATGCTGCGCGCTTTTTCGGTGTATCTATCAGGTGGTATTCGTGTTCTACATTCGCAATGGTTTTGTGTTTTGACACGTCCGTCAGTGCTATTTCTTCGCCGAAGAGTGAGATTTGTTGCTGATCTACATTAAAATCATTTCCAAATAACCTCTTACCCAGTGTGCTGAATTCCAATTCTGCGAACAGGGCTTTCAATTTTTGTTCGTCTCTTTTTTTCACCGCGAGATCATCCAATTCAAGATCCATCGGCACATTGAGATGGATGGTGACCAATTCTTTTGATAGCAGGGCCTGTTCTCGATATGTCTCCACATTTTCTTTTTGTTTGCCTTTCAATTCATCAACGTGATCGAGTAAGCCTTCCACACTGCCGTATTGCGCGATCAATTTTTGAGCGGTCTTTGGTCCAATGCCCGGTATGCCCGGTACATTATCGCTTGAGTCGCCCATCAGTCCCAGCATGTCGATGACTTGATCCACACGTTCGATTTCCCATTGTTTTAGTATCTCTGGCACGCCCAGGGTCTCAGCACCATCGCCCGTGCGTCCGGGTTTGCTGATGAATGTTTTGTTTGAGACGAGTTGCGCGTAGTCTTTATCGGGGGTTACCATATATGTTGTGAAGCCGTCCTTTTCAGCTATTTTTGCGAGTGTGCCGATTACGTCGTCGGCTTCATAGCCGGGTTTGCGGATGACAGGTACATTGAACGCTTCACACATTTGATCGATGTAGGGGAGGGCGCTACTTATGTCTTCGGGCATTTTTTCTCGTTGTGCCTTGTATTCTTTGTATATCTCGTCCCGAAACGTCGGCTCTGGTGTGTCGAAGACCACGGCCAAATGAGAGGGCTGTGTGTTGCCCAAAATATCTAATATTGTATTGGCAAAAACGAATAACGTCGAGGTGTTCAAACCTTTCGACGTCATCCGCGGATTGCGTATCATCGCAAAATGCCCGCGATAAACCAGCGCCATGCCGTCTAATAAATACAGGGTTTTGTCTGCCATTTTTGATCCTTTCAGTGCGGGTCAATGCGATTCTTCAACCCGCAAAAATGCACCGCGATCCCAATACTGCTTTTTTGTTATCACACCCGTCGAGTCCCAATATGTCCAGATCCCGTCGGGTTCTCCTTCTATGTAGGTCACTTCTTTTTCCTTTTGTCCGTTGGCATACCACCAGGTCGAAAGACCATGCCGCCCACCATTTTCCCACGTTCCTGTGTTCTTTTGTTGTCCATTTTTGTACCATTCTGTTACTACGCCTTCGGGCTTGCCGTTGACCCAATCCATTTCCCCTTGTTTTTGCCCGTTTTCATACCAGTGTGTCCAAATGCCCACTTTTATGTCGCGTTCGTATTTGCCAACCGAACGCTGGCGACCACTTTCGTAAAATGACTGATACAACCCATGTCTGAAATACCGTTTGTGACCGTCATCCCAATATACATAGTATTCTTCGTGTCCATCTTTTACCAATTGAACATCGGGTCCACATGCAAATAGCGTGAGATAAATTGCGATGATTCCCAATTGATGCCACATGTTTTTACCTGATTTTTGAAGATAGTTCGAAGGGAGATTCAAAATGTGTCGGTTGCTTTGACTCTTTAATTACCTGTAGAAGTGATTCGATATCTTCACTGGAGACATACGGCGGTTTTTCCATTGCCTTGATAATGCGTCCACCGCCTTGTTCGCTAGGCACTGGGCGCGGTCATGGATCGCATCCTCTATTACACAAGCCTTCGTTTTGGATCCACGAACCAAAGATGGACTCGAAGAACGGAGTTAATCCATCACCATCCTATTCAGTTTCGTGGAACAGGTTAATGTAGCTGCTGTATATGAATCTGCGGTTGCGCGCCTGACCGGTGAACTCGTGCAAGATGCCGCTACTTGTCAACCGGTTGACAAGATTGTTGGCTGCCGTGTACGTGGTCCCAGTCAATTCCTGAACGTCGCTGACCGAAATAATGGGGCGTTCGTAGAGATTTTCTAGGACTCGATGTCCGTTGCTTGCTGCACGTCCGAAATTCTCGGTGATTACTTTCCGGTGCTCTTCACGTAGATCAATGATTCCGCGCGCGGTGTCGGTCGCTTGCTTGCTTACCTCCACAATGCCGTGCAGGAAGAACATAAGCCATTGCTCCCAAGTCCCGGCATCTCGTATAGATTGAAGTTCCTCGTAATATTGTTGCCGATTCTGTTTGAAGAAGTAGGATAGGTAGAGTACGGGCTTTTGAAGCACCTTCTGCTCACAGAGCAGAAAGGTGATAAGGAGCCGGCCAACACGGCCGTTGCCGTCCAGAAAAGGGTGAATCGTCTCGAACTGTGCATGAGCCAAACCGACCTTAATCAGGAGTGGCAGTTTTGCATCCTGTAGAAAGTTCTCCAACTCAAATAGCTTCTCGGGAACTTCCTGATGTGGCGGAGGGACAAATATTGCGTCGTAAATCGACTGGCCTGCGGATCCGATCCAGTTCTGGCTGGTTCGCAGTTCACCGGGCGTAAGTTGAGAACCTCTTACACCTCTCAGCAGTTCAGCATGGATCTCACGTATCAACTGAACCGATACGGGGAGTTCCGATAGCCTACTGAGACCATAATTCATCGCCCTTACGTAATTTACTACTTCGGCTACATCTCTAGGTCGATTGGGTGCGAAAATATTGGCTTCGGCAGCCAGTAGGTCCTGCAAGGAGCTTTGCGTACCTTCAATTTGGCTCGATAGCACCGCTTCTTTCCGGACATACATATATACAAACAGGTCCGGATTGGGCAGCGTCTGGATTGACCCATCTAGGCGTCCGAGGACACGGTCAGCCTCTGACAGTAGCGTTTGCATCATCCCAGTGATCTGAAGCGGTGGGTCGGGTGGCAACGGCGCCGGAAGGAAAGCTCTGTATCCTTCCGGCTGTATAATGTAACGGCCTGCCCGCGTCGAGGGCGAAAAATAGTCTGTCATGGCAAACTTTCCATTACGTATATGCGGTTGTCGGGGCCATAGTAAAGGCTACGTTGACCATGGCGCATAATTGTATCTTTATTAAAGGCTACCTTTAATATGGAGAAAAATTCCGTCCTTGTAAAGCACTGCGTTCAATAACTGCACCACCTTGTATTACCCGCCGAGAATTTTCCCCAACAGTCCCACCGTTTTCTGCTCCAGAGCCAGAATATCGGCCCTTATTTTTTCAGTATTCGCATCGGCTGCGGTTTGTAGAAGTAGCGCGTGAAGCTGATTTCGTATCCGACCTTGGCGCTGGCCAGGTCTTACCACGCATCCGATGCGTAGGGCAACACATCATTAGAAATTCGAGGTAGTCTTTCAGTTGTTCTTTGAGTGTCATGTTTGCTATTTGATTGTAGATTCGTTCTGCGCCACGGCGTTTCATCTCAACGCAATCAAATGTCTTCTCCTTCTCATCCTTTACCATCTCCTCCTCGGTAAGAAAATTGCTAAATATAATCAGGCGGTATCGATGCAAAGATTGAGCTATGCGATAGGCCTCATCTGCTGAGTACCACGATTCCTCTACCCCAAGGTCTTCATCGAAGTACACGTCCCTAACCCGAAAAATTCATAAAAAAGGTAGTTTCCCTATTCAAGTTATTGTATTATGTTAGGTTACACGCATAACCATTGAACAATAAACTTGGGAGAAACTACCGTGAGCACACAAGATAATCATAGCAAGGTTCCTTTGGCAAGCATTTTCGGAAAACGTCTCGACCTCGCCTTTGATGGGGGTATTCTCACCAGCGATAGCGGTGTCTTATTGCTTCGAGAAGTGGAGGCCAAAACCGGCATTTTATCACGCATCATTGAGGCGGTCAAAGACCGTCGGCATCCAAGTTATGTGGCTCACAGTGTGTCAGAGTTGGTCAAGCAGCGGGTGTTTCAAATCGCCTGCGGGTATGAAGATGCCAATGATTGCGATGCCTTAAAAAGCGATCCCGGCTTCAAGGCGGCGTGTGGTCGCTTGCCCTTGCAGGGGAAAGATCTGAGTAGTCAACCCACGATGAGTCGGTTTGAGAATCAGATGAGCAGAAGCGATTTGTATCGCGTTGCGCGTGCCTTCCTCGATTGTTTTATTGCCTCGTATAAAAAGCCGCCTTCGTCGATCATCTTAGATATAGATGATACACAAGACACGGTTTATGGGACGCAGCAGTTGTCCTTATTCAATGGGTATTTGGGTGCCTACGCCTACCAGCCCTTGCACATTTACGAAGGGCAATCGGGTAAGCTAATCACGACGATTTTGCGTCCGGGTGTGCGTCCTGATGGCAAACAGATTGTCACGATTCTCAAGCGGTTAGTCGCTTATATTCGTCAGGCTTGGCCTCATGTGGCGATCTTTTTGCGAGGCGATGCCCACTTCTCAAGTCCAGAAGTCCAGGACTTCTGTGCGACAAAGGACCTCTATTTTATCCTCGGACAGACCGCCAATACCCGACTTTTAACCTTGGCAAAGCCCCTTATAGATCAGGCCAAAAGCCTGTATGCAGATACCGGGCAACCGGTGCGACTTTTTACCTCATTTTATTACCAAGCTCAGACTTGGGCATGTGCCAGACGCATCATCTGCAAAGCTGAAATCACCACCCGAGGCCAAAACACACGCTTTGTCGTGACCAACCTTGAAAGTTCAAGGGCCTCCTTTATCTACCAAAACATCTATTGTGCGCGCGGACAGATGGAAAACTTCATTAAAAATCACAAGACCTTTCTCCACTCAGACCGCACATCCTGTCACGCTTTTGGAGCCAATCAGTTCCGCCTCTTCCTCCATTCGGCTGCCTATGTCTTGTTGCACAGTTTAGCGCAAATCGGATTGCAGGGCACAACGTGGATAAACGCACAGGTCAATACACTCCAAAATCGCTTTCTTAAAGTCGCAGGACGCGTCTGTGAGTTGAAAACTAAGATCACCTTCCATCTGCCTATGTCATTTCCATTGCCACACTTGTATGATAAAATCCTGAGCAATCTGGCAAAAGCTGTGCCATAACTCGTCAACCGGGGAGGGGAAGGGGGCTGCACCATCATTGGCTGACTTTACAAATACACCGACCGCTCCACACAAAGAGCAGGCAAGGGCGAGTCTGTACTTTTTGACACCGTCAGGGACGGGCAGGTGACGATGCTGGGCGGCTTGCTCCTTATGAACACGCCTATGCAGGCAGACAAGACTGCAAACGCCCTAATTTTGATGCTTGGAACCCACGCCGACTGCCATACACAACCAAACATTACTGTTCATGAATTAGTCGGGCTAAGTAGATGTTTTCTGAGTGTTTCACGTTCTTGCTTTGGCTTGATCTCGCCAAAATCCGGCAAGACGTCGTACTGTATAATTACGCCTTCCGATTTTCGTGAGGTTCCCTGTTCTTCGGCTTGTCGTTTGAGTTTTGCGTAGTGGGTGGCAGTTTCTTTTGGAATGGGATCGCATTGAATTTCGGAAAAAAGACGATTGGCCCTCTGTGAAATATCTCGCTGTCTTTTTCCTTTTGGTAACCGTTCAATCCCGTATAGTATCTCTCCGTGGACGATAGGAATAGTGAAGGGGTAGTCCGAATCGGTCAGAGAGTCCAAATGCCTCTTGACGGTGGGTTCATTTTGCATCAAGCGGCTACAAGTCGTGGTTTCTAATAGATACCTGCTCATAAATCTTCTTGCCCATCTGACTCAAAGGGAGACTCGAATTGTGTTGGTTGCTTTGCTTCTTTAATCACTTGTAGAAGTGATTCGATGTCTTCACTGGAGACATACGGCGGTTTTTCCATTGCCTTGATAATGCGTTGAGCAGTCGGGTTTTTTTTTGTCTGTTCCGGCGATGACTTCTTCTCTTTGGCTTTCCAGGTTAGAAATTCGAGGTAGTCTTTCAGTTGTTCTGTCTCTTGATCAGGAAGCCCATCCACCGCCTTGTGTATCCATTCTCTTGTTGGAGTTTGCATGGTTGGTCTCCTTTCAAATATTTCGGATTGTATGATTAGCTTGATGTAAATGAGGTGCTAAAATAAAAATTTCTGGATAGTCTTCTCTTGAATTTCAGCACCGCCGTGCGAACTAAATCGCGGGCGGACTCGAATTGTCGTGACAGACTCGGTTTCATTCAGCGATTTTCCAAGCATCAATCTATAATCACCTTTCTAAAGGTTAGCGATACTCTTCGTTCCCGCGGTACCTTGCTCCCTTCCCATGTATCCGATTTTCTGGCGGCAATCCCGTGCAACCATTCATATCTCGCTTCATTTTTCAGGACGACAATACTTTTTGGCGCAAGCCAAACACTTTTTTTTCTTTTATCAAATTTGTTTATGAAATCCATAACACAGCCCGATCCCAAACTCAAAGAAACAATCGTATCATCAAAACAAGGTTCACAATCAATATGTCTTGAGATCCCTTGCCCCAGTCTGTATTCATTTACAATCACCTGATCAGCGACTTTTGGCATGTGTCTATCTTTACATAATTTCTCAGCCAACTCTTCCAACCACTCAGGCAATTTACCAATACGCATATCACGGACTACCCTCCGCGCTTTGTAGTCGTACTTATACCCGTAATGCTGAACCCGCCGTTTCAGGTCATTGAGCCACGGCTGTTCGTCAATTTGTTTGAGTAGCTGATCATGTTCGATTTCATTGATATAGTCTTTTTTGTAATCAAGCCCGGCGATTGCATCAATCGCCTCCTGATTGCTTGGAGGGGATAGAGATGGCTGGGGCGATGTAGAGAGGAAACTGAGTTGTTCTGACATGGTTAGATCTCCAATGGTCTGAAATAGAATATCGCAAGAGACCTGTATCGGTTCAGTAGATCTACGCATTATTAACTGCCCATTATTCAGCCGAAACCAATTACAATGAAATTCTTCAATATTGGATTGGGTTATCCGACTTCTAAATGTCGAGAACTGTTTTTTGAGGAAGCCCCTCATGCCATTCACTAAAATTGGCCCGCCCTTGATCTAGAATTTCTACTCTATGGTAATTGGAGTCTTTATTTTTTACCAGGTTTATCCACGAAGAGGTGCGTGGATGATTTTCAAATGGTTGAACTGCCAGATCTTTAAACAAACCTCGTAGATTTTTAGCAGGTATATAGTAAGGGGAACTGTGATTGTCGGAACAGCGGATATAGGACATATTTTGAGGTCTCCAGAAGGTTCGCAGATGGCCTTCTTTTGAATTTTGGCAATGCGTTCGTACTACTAAACCACTATCTCTAATAACTGAATTGTCATAGTAATTTCTTCACCCGCAAAGGGATGGTTGCCGTCTAATGTAACGGTTTGGGGCGTTATTTCTTTGACAGATACTTCGACGGGTGTGCCATTCGGGTCGGATTGTACTTCCATACGCATTCCTTTTTCAAGGAGTGCATCAGGAGGAAATTTTGATCGCGCAACTTCGATTACAAAGTCGGAATTATAGGGGCCAAACGCATCTTCTGGGGATAGGATCACCGTGCGAGAATCGCCTTCTTCCAGACCGTTTACAAGGCGCGTGAATATGTCTTTTACAGGTTCGTCTCCTACTGTAAATTCAAATGGTTCATTCTCAGGTGTACCTTCAGCTATGGTTCCGTCTTCCAGGATTCCCTTGTAATAAATCAGGACGCGATCGCCAATTTCTGCTTGTGCCATGATGTCTCCAATGAGAATTGCCTTGAGGGTCTGCACAATGTAATTAGGAAATTAGGTCCTGTCAATTACGCGCTTGAAACGGTCTATTTTAATAATGGGCGGTTGACACATTTTGCCCGTTTGCTTAATCTTGTACGATACGCTGGGTTTTGGAGCATTTACAAGCAGGAGGTTTTTGTGAAGCACGTTGTTTTCGGTATTTTTATTGTAACATGTTGCTTATTTTCTGCTGAGGCCGGTACTGCGGCGCGCAAGGTCGGTTTTGTGTTGCTGCGCGAGGGGGTTGGCGCGCGTGCTGCTGCAATGGGTGAAGCGCAGACCGCAGTGGTGGGTGAACAGACTGCGGCGTTTTGGAATCCGGCAGGTGTGGCGGCTATGCAGGGCAAACACTTTGTTCTGGCTCACCACCGATCGTTTCAGGGGATCAAGCAGGGGTATGGCGGCTGGGCTTATGGTAATAATAGACGCGGCCTTGCGCTGAGTTTGGGCGTTTATGGAGTTGGGGGATTGGAAGCGCGACGAGAGCCAACTGCGACGCCTGCGGGCACGTTTAGTGTTTATGACCTCAATGCGGGGTTGTCTTATGCTCAGAAGATAGGGCAGCGTATTTATGTGGGGTTTTCGGTTCGGGCATTACATGAGAATATCGGGCCAGAGAGTGCGGGGGGGATGAGTGCAGATGGGGGTGTGTTGTACCGCCTGTCTGAGAACTTGATGCTGGGGGCGTCGTATCGAAATTTGGGACGGATGGCGCAGTTAGACCGCGAGCGCATCCCTTTGCCCCAGGTGTTTCGCCTGGGGGCTGCCTGGTCCTGGCGCAACTGGATAACAACAGCCGATTTTCGCCTGCCAGAGGTGGGTAACAGAGGTGCAAATTTCGGTTTGGAATACGGGGTGATGGACAGGTTGTTTTTGCGCGGTGGGATTCAAACCGGGCACGATACGCGTATGTTGTCGTTTGGATTGGGCATCACGAGGCGCAACTGGCGGGTGGATTACGCTTTTGTGCCTGCATCGCAGGGGTTGGGCGATTCGCATCGCATTGCAATGGGGATAAGGTGAGAAGTGTGAGGAGTGATTGTGTCAGACGATTTGAATGGTAATCGGTATTTTCCCAGGCGGACGACTTTGCCCAGGACGCAGGATAATTTGAGACTGCATATTGGGTTGTTTTTGGCAACTGTGTATACGACGACGGTGGCGGGTGTGTTTATGTCGCCACAATTTGCATCTATGCCCGATAGCTGGCACATTTTGGTTGATCCGCGTTATCTGGTGTATGGCTTGCCATTTTCCGCGACATTGTTGATCATTTTGGGCATACACGAGATGGGGCATTATGTGACTTCGCGCTGGTGGGGCGTGCGCGCATCATTGCCCTATTTTATTCCCTTTCCTTCATTTATTGGCACTCTGGGTGCCGTGATCAAATTGCGATCTCAGATTCCGAACCGACGGGCGCTTATCGATATTGGCGCGTCGGGACCTATTGCCGGGTTTGTGATGTCTGTGATTGCGTTGAGTGCTGGTCTGCACATGTCGGAAGTAATTGAAGTGCGAGATATACCGGAAGGCGCACTTACTCTGGGTGATTCTCTCTTGTCGGGCTGGTTGGGTATAAGCGTTATCGGTGATTTACCCGAGGGTTATGATGTGATGCTGCATCCGGTGGCTTTTGCGGGTTGGTTGGGGTTGTTTGTGACGGTATTGAATTTGTTGCCGATGGGACAATTTGATGGCGGGCATATTGTCTATGCGATTTTTGGCGGGAAACACCGGTTAATTTCTCGGGCGACAATGGTGGGGTTGGCATTGATGTGGTTATTGGCACCGCCTTACCACTGGTGGGATGCACAATCTATGTTCAGGGCCTGGTATGATTCCCGCTGGATCGGTTGGCTGGTGTGGTTGGGGCTGGCTGCGCTGATGGGACGGCATCATCCGCCGCCTGTAAATCCCAATGTTGAATTGGATCCCGCACGGCGGTGGCTTGGGTACGCGTCGCTGGCTATTTTTGTTTTGTGTTTTATTCCCGATCCGGTTCAGATTTATTGAGTCTGTAAAATGGCGAAACGTTTATCCGAAAAAAGACCATTGGAAATGGCTCGCAAGCGGCGATCTCTTCGGTTATGGGTTGTGCCCTGTGTTATAATAATTCTGCTCGTCGGTGGATTGGTTGCCTATTTTTGGCTACCGCGATCGTATTTTTGGCGACTGCGGTCATATTTTTCGCGACCACAGTCGGTCGAATATGCACTTCCCGTCGAAGAGACACCAGGATGGAAAGCCGGTCCAGATGATATTGACGCCTTTGCCGATACAATGGTCGTGCAGGCAAAAGATGTGTTGATTGGTCTGGGGGTTCCTTCTGAAATGATTAAAGAGGTGCGTTTGTCCAAAGGCGAGGATCCCCATTTGCGTTGGGAAGTGCAGTCAAAAGTGCCCGATGCTTTGCCGTTGGCTGTTTGCAATCTGTCTTTGAGTCGTCTGGCGCATCAATTGGGTGGGATGGTCATTGAAGGTAGCGAAGACCGACAGGGCAATGTGTTGTGGCTTCGCGTGGGTTTGAATGATAGACAGACGAATTTGTTCAGGCTCGAGCAGAGTCGAGAACTCGAGCGACTCGCGGGGCGCATTGCCATTGTGATCGATGATTTTGGATATCAGGATCAGAATTTAATTCTGTCTTTTTGTGAGTTGCCGCAGCCGATTACATTTTCGATTTTTCCCGGGGAGAAGCATACGGCATGGATAGCGCAACAGGCTATTGAGAAAAATCACGGCGTGATGGTTCATTTGCCTATGGAACCGATAGACTATCCAGCGCGCGATCCAGGTCCCAATGCGATTTTCTCGGATTACGCGCCGGAAAAAATTGCTGAGTTGACCCAGGATGCCCTCGCGTCCGTGCCATATGCAAAGGGAATGAATAATCACATGGGGTCTCGCGTAACACAAAATTTTGAAGCGATGAAAGCGGTGTTGCAGGTCGTGAAACGATGGAATTTCTTTTTTATAGATAGTGTCACGTCACCCCAATCAATGGCTTATGCAATCGCGCGAGATATGGGTATTCCCAGTGCTCGCAATGCGTTGTTTTTGGATATCGTCGAAGATGAAAACGCGGTGGTCAAACGACTGTACAGGCTCGCTGCACGCGCACGGCATGAAGGCACAGTAATTGGCATTGGGCATGCAAAACCCAATACGCTACATGCACTGCAACGCATGTTACCAGAGTTGGTAGAACAGGGCTTTGTATTTGTGTTGGCTGAAGAAGCGGTAAAAGAATTAAAAATTAAGAATTAAAAATTAAGAATGAGGATAGGGGTATCCTGAGCATCCTTTCATCACTGGATAGAACCATTCCAGTGCAAGCTCTGAAAATCCTGATCCTTGACGCACAAGAGATGGGATGTTATAT
The DNA here is from genome assembly GCA_951812755.1 of uncultured Latescibacterota bacterium. GTDB lineage: Bacteria > Latescibacterota > UBA2968 > UBA2968 > UBA2968 > VXRD01. Next base: position 4,996,974 of record OX638329.1, on the reverse strand, counting down.
TGAGCCGCGTTTCTTTTAAGCGGTTGTTTTTAGCGTTTTTGGAGGTGCGTTATCGATGTTGATGGTTTCCGGTTTGAGGTGGTTGCCACCGATGCCGGAACACAAGCGCGTGCAGGGGTTCTCCACACGCCGCATGGGATTGTGGAAACCCCAGTTTTTATGCCGGTAGGTACACTGGGCACGGTTAAGACGCTTTCGCAGCAAGAGTTGCGAGATTTAGATGCGCGTATTATTCTGGGCAATACATACCATCTTTATTTGCGGCCGGGTATGGATTTAATGGCTGAGGCAGGTGGTTTGCACAGATTTATGAACTGGGATCGGGCTATTTTGACGGATAGCGGCGGATTTCAGGTGTATAGTTTGGCCGATTTAAATAAAATTACCGAAGAAGGGGTGGTGTTTCGGTCGCATATTGATGGGTCAACGCATCTGTTTACGCCCGAGAAGGTGATTGAAATAGAGCATGTGCTCGGTGCCGATATTGCGATGATGTTTGATGAGTGTACGCCGTACCCAAGTTCGCGAGATTACGCACAGGTAGCAGGCGAGCGTACGGTGCGCTGGGCAAAGCAGTGTTTGGATGCTTATGAGGGATATGGGCGAAAGAGTTTGGCGGGACACGCACAGGCCTTGTTTGGCATTGTGCAGGGGAGTACGTATCGCGATTTGCGCGAGCGTTTTACCGAAGAAACAGTTGCGCTCAATTTTCCGGGTTACGCGATAGGGGGTACGTGTGTGGGCGAGCCAAAAGAAGATACCTGGGAAGCGATTGCGACTGTGGTATCTATCTTGCCCGCGGACCGTCCTCATTATATGATGGGGAGTGGGACGCCTGAAGATTTGATACAGGGCGTGATGCGCGGCATTGATATGTTTGATTGTGTGATGCCAACGCGCAATGCGCGCAATGGGATGGTGTTTACACAACGCGGAAAATTATCTATTCGCGCGGCGCGTCATGCCCGAGAATTTGAGCCGCTCGATTCGGGATGTGCGTGTTATACGTGTCGAAATTACACGCGGGCTTATATTCGGCATTTGCATCATACGCGAGAGATTTTGGGGTTGCGGTTATCTACCATTCACAATGTGCATTTTTATTTAAATTTGATGCGGCAGATGAGACGGGCAATTATCGAGGGTGACTTTGCACAATGGCAGAGGACCTTCTTAAATTTTTACAAAGGAAATGAAGATGGAGAAATTCAAGATCTGTGCTAAGTGGGGGGATGGGTTTCTTTTTGGGGTGTTTTGTATTTTGTTGTTTACGGCTAAAGCCTTTGCTTTTGGCGGTGGGCAACCCGGGCCAGAAGGGGGTGAAGCTCCCAATATGCTGGTGACGATGTTTCCGTTCATTCTGATGTTTGTGATTCTGTATCTTTTGATTATTCGCCCGCAACAGAAAAAACAAAAAGACCATCAAAGGATGATTGACGATTTACAAAAAGGCGACCGCGTTGTGACTTCGGGTGGGATGCATGGGACCATTACCGGGATTAAGGAGCAAGAGGGCATTTTGGTCGTCCAGGTCGCCAAAGAAGTGCAGATAGAGGTGTCGCGGGGGTCTATTTCGAGAGTGGATGAGCGCAAAGCGAAGAAATAGCAGAAAGGTGAAACCAGCGATGAGGGTAGTGTTTATGGGTACGCCCGATTTTGCGGTGCCGTCGCTTGTGGGCGTGGCTCAAAGCGGTCATGATCTGGTGGGCGTGGTGACGCGGCCAGATAGGCCACGCGGTCGGGGTCAGCAGATGCAACCAACCGATGTGAAGGCTGCGGTTGCGTCGCTGGGATTGGATGTGCCGGTTTTGCAGCCCGAGGCGCTTAGAGATGAGAGTTTTCACGCGCAGTTGCAGGCTTTGGAACCAGATTTACTTGCGGTGGTGGCTTTTCTGATTTTGCCGCGTTCTGTGCTGGCGATTCCAAAATTGGGTTCTGTGAATGTCCACCCGTCCCTGTTGCCCAAATACCGCGGGGCAGCACCGATTCAATGGGCAATTATCAATGGTGAGACCGAGACGGGTGTGACCATTTTTCAACTGTCGCCGCGCGTGGATGCCGGCGATATTTTAGTTCAGCAAAGGTTGGTAATTGGGGACGATGAGACGGCGGGCGAACTTTATGAGCGGTTGAAAATGAAGGGCGCCGAGTTGCTCATTCGGGCTATTGATGGCATGGCAGATGGTTCTGTTATACCCGTGCCACAGACGGATGAAGGGGTGAGCCGCGCCCCCAAATTAGAGAAAGAAGATGGCGAGATTGATTGGTCAAAAAGTGCTGGAGATATTCGCAATCTCATTCGGGGAACCAATCCTTTTCCGGGAGCGTTTACACTCTGGCGCAACAAATTGTTGAAGGTTCACAGGGCAACAGTTGATACGGGGATGGGAGAAGCGGGTACTGTGCTTGGTGCAGATGGGAAACGCGGACTTATTGTGGGAACGGGCGAGGGTGTTCTCGCGCTGGAAGAGGTGCAACCGGCAGGTAAAAAGCGCATGTCCGGTGCTGATTTCGTGCGGGGATATCGCATTGAGGTTGGGGAGAGACTTGGTTAATCAATTCAGGAGGAGATGGTCATGCTGGAAGGTTTGATGGTGATGTTTGTGGGAATAGCTATTACGCTGTGGGCGCAATTCAAGGTGAAGCGCACGTTTCGCAAATACGATGAATTTGTTGCACAAAGCGGTGCGACTGCAGATCAGGTCGCCCGAGATATTTTACGTGGAGGTGGTTTGCCCGTGGGCGTGGAGCCTGTGCATGGACATTTGACAGATCACTACGATCCGAGAGATCGCATGCTGCGTTTGTCTGAAAGTGTATATGGCAATCGCTCCTTAGCGGCAATTGGCGTGGCTGCTCACGAAGCCGGGCATGCGTTTCAACACGCGCAGGGCTATGTCCCCCTGTCTCTTCGGACGAGTCTGGTTCCAGTTGCAAATATTGGATCGAAAATGGCGTGGGTTTTTCTTATTGCCGGGTTTCTTTTTAGCTGGTTTGAACTCATTTTTTTGGGCATTGTGTTCTTTTCTGCGGCTGTGGTTTTCAGTATTGTTACTCTGCCGGTTGAGTTTAATGCGAGTAGTCGGGCTATTCAGATTTTGGCCGATGGCGGATATTTGACGCCTGAGGAGATTCCCGCTTCGCGGAAGGTTTTGAATGCTGCCGCGCTGACTTATGTCGCATCAGCACTGGTGGCAATTTTGGAGTTGTTGCGCCTGTTGTGGATGGCGGGCTTTCTGGGTGGCTCGGATGAGTAGAAGTGAGAAGTGTGAAGTAAGAAGTGTGAAGGGTGATATGAGGCGCCGCCTTTTGGACAGTGTGGCTGGGTGGACTGACTGCTAATAGCTGACTTCTGGCTGTTAATAATTTTCTTGGAGGGATGTATGTACGATGTCGTGACTTTTGGCGAGGCGATGATTCGGTTGTCTTCGCCAGAATACCGCCGGTTGGAAAATGCGAGTAAACTCGATGTCGAGATCGGTGGGGGGGAATACAATGTCGCGGTCGGTTGTGCGCATTTGGGATTGAAGTCGGCGTGGGTGTCCCGGTTGGTTGATAATTGGACGGGTTGGATTATTCGCAACAAGGGGCGCGAGCACGGGGTGGATATGTCCAATATTTTGTGGACGGATTTTGATGGTGTGGGGCTTGAGCGCAATGGGTTTTATCACATGGAAGTGGGTGTGGGGCCGCGTGCGAGTGCCGTGACGTATGACAGAGGCCATACCGCGATTATGAATATCAAACCCGGGATGGTGGATTGGGCATCTGTTTTTGAAGGGAGCAAGTGGTTTCACGTCAGTGGGATTACGCCCGCGTTGTCTGAAGGCGCGGCAGAGACCACGGTAGAAGCGCTGGTAGCTGCTCGCGATGCAGGTGTAACTACGAGTTTTGATCTCAATTTCAGATCCAAATTGTGGAGCGCAGAACAAGCACAGGAGACGATTGCAAAGTGTATTCCGCATGTGCAGGTGCTTATCGGCAATGAAGAGGATTTTGAAAAGACGATGGGGCTTAAAGCCGAAGGTACGTCGGGCGATTACGATGCGCTCGATCCCGAAAGTTATAAAGATGTCGCGCGCAAGGCCGTATCGCAATATCCCAATGTGACGCTTGTGGGCACAACCCTGCGCGTTGCAAAGACCGGTTTGCTGAATGACTGGCGCACACTGCTTTACGATGGCAGTGAGTTTTATTTTTCGCGCATTTATGAAAATTTGGAGATGGTGGATCGCGTGGGTGGTGGCGATAATTTTTCTGCTGGTATTATTGCCGGGATGCTCGAGGGCGAGCCAGCACAGGATATCGTGGATTTTGCAGGTGCTTATTCGGCTCTGGCACATACGTTCCCGGGCGATGTGAATTGGGCTACGCGCGCGGAAGCCGAGAGTGCTATGAAGGGTGAGAGCGCGCGGATTAGACGATAGAGTCTGAAAGGGGATATAGCAGGGTTGCAAAAATGGCAAAACTTGATAAATTAAAAGAAGAAATAGGATGGATGAAAATTATATTTGCCATATTGATTGCCATTGATATCTCCCTTGTTGCCTGGTTGGCACAAAACTACAAAACCGATACATTCCTTGTGATTATCTGTGCCATTGGGGCTTTCGGGACCACAATCGGCATTGTATGGGTCAACAAATCGGCGTATCGCAAGATCAACAAACTGGAGGATTTGTGATGGAATGGTTGCTCATTACAGTTTTTTTCGTGTTTATGACAGGCATTGGCATTGTCACAGTCCAGGCAGTTAGAAACGGTAGCGAAAAGGATGACAAGTCCAGCAAGTCAAAACGTTCATGATGGATTGACGAACTGGAGGATCTATGAGGGAATGGTTGCTAATCACCGCTTTTGTGGTGTTCATGACTGGTATTGTCACGGTCGCTATACAGGCCATTAGACATGCCTATAAGGATGATGACAAGTCTAACAAGTGATAGGGCAGGTTATAGCCCAATAACATATAATGCCTCTCTCCTTTTATGCGCTTTGGAGAGAGGTTTAATTTTGGGAGAGGAAAAATGGCAAGTACTGTGGATCGCATTATTGATTGCGGTGTGGTCGCTGTGTTGCGGGCAGATAATCCGTCGCAGTTGATGGATGTGTCAAAAGCGTTGCGCGAAGGCGGTGTGGTGGCGATTGAAGTGACGATGACGGTGCCGGGTGCGCTAAAGGTGATTGAAGAAGCGTCGGCAAAGATGGAGGATACGATTATTGGAGTGGGGTCTGTGCTCGATCCAGAGACGGCGCGGGCAGCGATTCTATCCGGCGCAGAATATGTGGTGAGTCCCATTTTGAATACGGCGGTGATCGAGATGAGCAAGCGGTATGGCAAGGCCGTGATGCCCGCCGGGTTTACGCCTACGGAAATTTTGACGGCGTGGCAAGCAGGGGCCGATGTGGTCAAGGTGTTTCCCGCTGGCGTGGGGGGACCGTCTTATTTTAAGGATATTCTGGGTCCTTTGCCACAGGTGAAGCTCATGCCCACGGGTGGGGTGGATGCCAAAACAACGCCTGAGTTTATCAAAAATGGCGCGGTGGCTGTGGGGGCTGGCAGTGCGATGGTGGATAAGACGGCTGTGGATAATAAAGACTGGGCATCTTTGACGGCAACGGCAAAATCTTTTGTAGATGCTGTGGCGCAGGCGCGAGCGGAGAAATGAGTCTGACGATTGGTATAGATTTGGGAGGCACCAATACGCGCGCGGGGCTTGTGACAGCGTCGGGTGAGATTGTGGGCAGGGCGCGGGGACCGACGCGATTGCACCTGGGTGCTGAGGGTGTAGTAAATGGCATTGTCGAATGTGCGCGTGCGGCTGCGCGAGATGGTGGGATTTCGCTGAGAGAGGTACAGGGGGTAGGGGTTGGTGCGCCAGGCCCATTAGATCCGTTTGAAGGTGTGATTATATCGCCCGAGAATTTGCAGTGTATGCACGGTGTGCGGTTAAAGGATCGCCTGGAGGTATTGCTCGGTTTGGGCGTGGTGGTGGATAATGATGCAAATTTAGCAGCTTATGGCGAGCAATGGCTGGGATCTGGTCGAGGTATTGATCACTTTTTGTGCGTGACTCTGGGCACGGGAGTTGGTGGAGGATGGATTAGCGAAGGAAGGGTTATGCACGGGTTTAATGGCAATGCGGCGGAGGTGGGACATATTACAGTGGATCACAATGGGCCGCGCTGTCCGTGTGGCAATTTTGGATGTTTGGAGATGTATGCATCTGCCACGGCCATGGTGCGCCGTACGTTGGAAAAACTTGAAGGGGAAAAGCTGGAGACGTCTTTGACTGCTGGGGGTTTGACCACACAGGTTATTTTTGAAGCGGCAGAGGCGGGTGATGATTTTGCGATGCAGATGTTTGAGGAGACGGGGTTTTTCCTCGGCGTGGGGCTGGTGAGTTTGGTGAATGTGTTGAATGTGGATCGCGTTGCGCTAACGGGTGGATTGGCGCAGGCGGGCGATTGGATTTTTGAACCGACGACGAGAACTTTTTGGGATCGCGGCACTGTTGGTGTAAAAGAACATGTACAGATTGTTTCTGCTGAATTGGGAGATGATGCAGGGATTTTAGGCGCGGCCAGACACGCGCAAACGAATTAAAAATTAAAAATTGAGAATTAATACTAATCAGATCGCGTGCCTTCGCACATCAATACTTTGGAAATACTTTGGACGGATAGCCATGTGCAGTGAAATATGGCACATATACCAGATTTCCTAAATTGTCGTCCAAACTTTAGTAAACTCTTAATTCTTAATTCTTAATTCCTAATTCTCTTGTTCCTTTTGCCACGCTTCATATTCTACGCGCGCTTCATCTGTGAGTGGATAATATTTCCGCAGGTCGCCGCCTTCGGCGAGTTTCATTCGGCTAAAGACTTCCCATTCGGCGTGTTCGGTCGCTTTTTCTGCCAATTCAGGCGCGAGTTTAATCGGCACTACCACAACGCCATCGTCGTCGGCAATAATAATATCGCCGGGCATTACAAGTGTGTCGCCACACGCTATGGGGATATTCACGGCGTGGGGGAAGATGTTGGTTTGTGCGTGGAAATTGGGCGTTGTTCCTTTAAGCCATAAGCCGAGGTTCAATTCCCGCGCATGGGGAAAGTCGCGAATACAACCATCGACAATTGCACCTTGACCTCCCTGGCCGCAAAAATAGGTCAGCATCATCTCGCCAAAAACGCCACTGCTCATGTCGCCCCGAGCATCGACTACGACCACATCGCCCGGTTGTGTATGATACAACACATGGCGATGCAATTGTCTTTCTGGTCCTTGATATTCGCCGGATGAATGCAGATCTTCTCGTTTGGGCATAAATTGTAGCGTCAGTGCTGGGCCACAAATTGATTTGCCCGGTGTTCGGGGTAGGGGTCCCAAAATTTGGGCATTGCGGATGCCCAGCTTAAATAATTCCCCACTGGCTGTGGCACTGCCAATATGTGATAACGCGTCGATCAATGCTTTTGGCGGACGTTCTATATCCGGTGTTTGAATGGGTTCCAGACTCATCAATAACTCCTGTTTGAATGGTTTCGGGCATATTGTTATGGTCTTAAGATAAGCAATGTCCGCAGGGATTCAATACTATTTTCTTATTTGGCAAGAATCGGATTGTACAGTATTTTTGTAAGCACTGGTCCTGCACAGGCCAGCCCTGTTTTATTTTTCTATTATTATGCCGTGCGCGATGCGGCTCATTATTTTTTACAGGAGGTCCCATGCTCGGTCTTATCGGACTTGGACTCGTCGGATCAGCGCTTGTTGAACGCTTTCGTGCCAAAGGTTTAGAAATTTCGGGGTATGATATTGATCCCGAAAGAATAAAAGCACATGAGGGCGACGGTTTTACGCCCTGCAAGTCGCCAGCCGATGTCGCCGATAAAGCGCGTCGAATTGTTCTTTCGCTTCCCGACTCTTATGTTGTCAACGATGTTGTTATAGGTACGAGGGGCATTTTGTCTGCGGCATCTCCCGGCGCAATTATCGTAGATACTACCACAGGTGATCCGCAGATGTCAACCGCTCTTGCCAGACGTCTTGAAAGCAGAAGCATTCGTTTTCTCGATGCGACCATTCTCGGCTCCAGCAAGCAGGTGCGCGAGTCAGATGTTCTCGTGATGGTTGGGGGCACGTTACCTGTTTTTGAACTGTGTACGGATATTTTTGAAGCTTTTTCTCTCAAGACCTTTCACATGGGGCCTTCGGGCAAAGGTGCCGAAGCCAAACTCATTGTCAATCTCGTGCTCGGTCTCAACCGTCTGGTATTGGCCGAGGGTCTTGTTCTCGCACAAAAAACCGGGGTGGATATCGATGTTCTGCTCGATGTTTTTAAGATGGGTGGTGCGTATTCTCGCGTAATGGATATTAAAGGCGAAAAAATGATCACCGGAGATTTTACCACTCAGGCCGCATTGGATCAGCATTTAAAAGATGTGGAACTCATCCTCGACCTCAGCGCGCGTACAGAAACGCCTTTGCCCGTAACCGGGCTGCACGCCCAACTTTTGCGCACGGGCGTTGCGCTCGGTCTTGCTGAACAGGACAATTCTGCTATTGTCGAAGTGCTGAGAAAAATGGCGGGAATTAAATAATCTTGATCGGAAAGGATATATCCATGATTATTGATACGCATGTTCATTTTTACGATACGACCCGACCCGGCGGCGTTCCCTGGCCGCCCGAAGACAATGAATTGCTCTATCGCCCCATTTTGCCGCGAGACTTTGTTGAACGCACTGAAAAGATGGGTGTGACGGGTACGGTTGTGGTTGAAGCCAGCAAGCTCGTTGAAGACAATCAGTGGATTCTGGATCTTGCAGCAGATAATCCCTGTATTGTCGGATTCGTGGGTAGTCTGGATCCCAAAACTGAAGATTTTGAGAAGAATCTCGACCGCTTTTCAGCCAATCCACTCTATCGGGGGATTCGCCTGGGTCTTCAGAGGGGCAGTTTGGAAGATCAAGATGCTATTATGCCACAGCTCCAAAAATTGGCTGATCGCGATTTGCAACTCGATCTGATGACCAACGGCAAACAGTTGCCGATTAACGCGGTTATTGCTGAGCAAATTCCCAGTCTGCGCATTGTTATCGACCATGTTGCACATGTGGAAGTGACGGGTGAAGCACCCGATCCCGAGTGGGTGCAGGGTATTCAGACCATTGCGAAATACCCCAATGTATATTGCAAGGTATCTGGCATGGTTGAACGCGCAGCCCAACAACCCGCTCCCGATGATCCGGCTTATTATGTGCCCACGCTCGATGTGTTATGGCATGCTTTTGGTGAAGATCGCCTGGTCTATGGTAGCAATTGGCTCGTGTGCGAACGCGCAGCTCCCTATGAGACCGTGCTCAATATTGTTACCCATTATATTGAGAACAAGGGGCCAGAAGAGATGGAGAAATTCTTCTGGAAGAATTCAAAAGCTGCGTATAAGTGGGTTGAGAGGTGAGGCTAATACGTCGCTCCGGTGGAATCTACCATTGGCACGAATCTGACAGGTATGATGTGATTTTGTTGCAATTTGCCTTCCTGCTTGGTCAATAGCACGAGTTCTTGTGCGTCGCGTTTTCCAACCGGAATTACCATGCGTCCACCTTCGGCGAGTTGGTCTTGAAGGGGTTGGGGGACTTGTGTTGGTGAACACGTCACAATAATCGCATCAAAAGGCGCGTGTTCTGGCCATCCTTTGTACCCATCGCCAACTTTCACTTCGATATTCTCATATCCCAATGTGTTGAGCAAGTTTGCGGCGCGCTTGCCCAGCACTTCCACAATCTCTATGGTGTAGATGCTGTCACACAACTCGCCCAGAATCGCCGCCTGATACCCCGATCCCGTTCCGATTTCCAGCACTTTATCCGACTTCTTCAAATTCAACACTTCGGTCATTAGCGCGACAATATACGGTTGAGAAATGGTCTGTCCCTCGCCAATAGGCAATGGATGATCGCTGTATGCTCGTGACGCATAAGACTCGGGCACAAACTGGTGGCGCTCCACTTTCCGCATCGCTTCAAGGACAGCGGGGTCTTTAATTCCTCGGTTTTCAATCTGTGTCTTTACCATACGTTCTCGCAATCGCTCCATGAGGTCTTGTGCATGCGATGTAGCGATCACCGCCACACCCACCAATAGGAGCAGTAGAATTTGCATCCTGCGCACCATATACCTCCTGTTTAGAGAAACCAGCCCTCGGGATCTGGATACGCCTCTTCGCGCGACAAATATTGTACGCCCTTTGCACACCGAATGATCCACCAGACCGGCAAAACCATTATCACTACTACCGCTACGCCAAACACGATCGGTGACAGCAGCACAAATGCCATCACACATAACAAGACCGCGTACAACAAACAGAGCCAGAATGTGCGGATTTGAAATCGATAGTGCGAAGCCAACCAATCAGGTGCATCCGACCGGTTCACATAAGCCATAATAACGCCAATCAGGCCCGTGATACCAAAAGCAACGCCGACCAGATATAGAATGTAAATGATCCTCGCTGTTCTTGTGATATCATGTTTTTCTTCTGCCATTAAGCCTTTCCTTTCACGATCAGGTTACGACAAATGTGGCTTCCACTTCTTTACTCTCCTTATATCCAATCCGAATGGCTTTGGCGCGTATTGTGGTCTCGCCTTTTGGCAGGCGAATGGGTTCGGTGTACAATCGCCTGTGTCCATCGCCCGCGAGTTGATACGCCATTGACGCGCCCTGTGTGCCGCAGTAAAATTGTACGATCATCGGTCCCTTAAAGGTTCCGCCTTCGGGCGCGGCCTCTCGCCCGGGGCTTTCTTCACATATTGGCACAAAAACCGGCAATTCGGTCTGCGGCTGCTCTGTGCCCTGCCACATGCGAAATACCATCTGATCTTCGGGTACATCGCCCCATACGTCGTATTTTTCGCGCCAGTTGTCCAGTGCCCCGCGCAAGCGGTTCAAAGTTTCGGCGTGTGCGGGATCGTCCGCGAGATTGTTCACTTCAAATGGATCGTTTTCCGTGTCGTATAATTCTTCTACGGGGCGTTTTTGAAACATCACGTTTTGTGCGCCTTCCAATTCGCCCGCGAGATGGAGCCGCCACATTTCCTGCAATGCGGGATGTCGGTTGCGATAGGGTATCCACAACAAATATGGATTTTCTGTCATGTAGTTTCGAATGTATTTGAATCGCTTATCCCGCACGGCGCGCATCATGTCATAAGATTCATCGTATCGATCTCGCATTGCAAATATGTAATCCCGGTCTTTTTCCTGTGGTCCAGCAAAGGGTTGGCCCTGGATATGGGCTGGGATTTGTACGCCTGCCAGTGAAAGTACGGTTGGCCCCAGATCGACCATGCTCACCAATCGCTCGTTGACGCTACCCGGTTCCAATTTACCAGGCCAGCGCACGATGCACGGTACGCGAATGCCCGCATCATAGGGCCAGCGTTTGGCTCGGGGTAGTCCTTCGCCGTGGTCGCTCCAGATGAATACAATGGTGTTGTCTGCCAATCCATCGTCTTCCAATTGCTGTAACATCTCGCCAACCCACGCGTCGTTGTCGGCGATGTTGTCGTAATGCCGCGCCAATGCCAGCCGCGCTTTGGGGGTATTGGGGATATAAGGTGGTAGCGTGACTGAATCTGGATCGGTCTCTACTTCTGGGCGTTTTTCGGGCCACATGCCGCTTTCGTGCGTTACGGTGCGATTAAATACCGCAAAGAAGGGCGCGCCATCGGGACGGTTGCGCCAGTGGGCTTGCGCGCTCAATTCATCCCATGCGGTAATTGGCGGGGTAAATTGATAATCGGTTTTTGTGTTGTTCGTGCAGTAATATCCGGCCATTCGCAAATATTCTGGAAAACATTTTACATAATGCGGCGGTACTACGTCATAGGGCGTGGGCATTTGCGGCGCGTGTGCATTGGTGTGGCGCGTGCGCATGTGCTGCGCGCCAATTGCTGTTTGATACATGCCCGTGATAATTGCCGCGCGACTCGGTGCGCATACGCCTGCCGTTGAAAATGCATTGGGATACCGGCATCCCTCCGATGCCAGTTTGTCGAGATTTGGCGTGCGCGCTACTTCATCGCCATAACACCCAAATCTCGGGCTTGTGTCTTCTAAGGATAACCACAGAATATTAGGTCGTTCATTCATCTCCCATCCTTTGTGAGGGTTACATATTGGATTCCGATTCTATTATGCACAATCTTTATGTGGCAGGCAATCATTGTTTGTTTTGCCTCGTGGTGTGAATATTGTATTTTGCCTATAACTGCAAACAAAGGAGTATGCTGTGGCGATTGAAATTCGAGGCAGGGTGATGGAATATCCGTCTGGACGCGGTTTGGGCAGCGTTTTGGTCTCCAATGGAGAGCGGATTGTGCAGACGGACGAGGAGGGCCGGTACGCGCTTGTGGTAGAACCGGAGGCGCACCGGTTCGTATTTGTGACCGTTCCAGATGGTTTTCAGGCCCCATCGGGGTTCTACTCATCTATAAGGAACGAGATGGATGCACAAGATGGGGTGGATTTTTGGCTTGAGTCTGCGCCTGAGCGGGCTGCACGGCAGTTTACGCTTGTGCAGATTACCGATACACACGTTGTGACAGAGGGAGAGATGCTGACTTCTGGAGAGGTTCTCGCCGAATCACTACAGCAACTTGTCCGGGAAGCCGATCTGGATGTGATTGTGGTGAGCGGAGATCTCACGAACAGGGGAGAGCTTGCCGAGTTGTCCCGTTTCCGCGAGGCAATTGAGACGGTTCCGACGCCGGTGTTCCCGCTGTTCGGCGGGCACGACGGGAACGAGGAACGCCAAGAGGGGACCTCACAGGCGGGCAATACGTTTACCCGACATTTTGAGGCGGTGCTCGGTCCCTCGTATTACAGCTTTGATTGGGGGGGATGCCATTTTGTGTTTTATCCCAATGAGCAGTCGTTTTTTTCGCCTGAGGACCAGGAGCGAAAGGAGGTGTGGTTTTGGAGAGATCTGGAACTACAGCCTGCGGATCGGAAGATCGTGGTGGTGGTTCACACGCCCCCGCCGGTTTCATTTTTGAAGGCGTTGAGCCGGTATAATGTCCGCCTGGTACTGCACGGGCACTGGCATTCCAGCAAGGTGTTCTCTTACGGCGAGATGGTTGTGGCCGCAACCCCGTCGTTCTGTTTTGGTGGGATCGATACGTCGCCGAGAGGCTACCGCGTCGTGTGGTTCGGAGAGGAGGGGGCGGAAGTGGAACTCTGCGCGCTTAAATCCACTGGCGTCTCGCTACCTTCCGAGGATACGCCGGTGGAGGTGTCGTTGGACGAAATAGGGCTGCGCCTTCGATGGGAGCAACAACTTCCAGGGGGCTTGCACCGAGCGGCACCCGTGCAGGCGCGAGATCGGCTGCTGTTGAGCCTGCGGGACGAGGGCTATCCCGCCCGCAGCGGGGTCTGTTGTATTGAGGTGGGCAGTGGGGATCTGGCGTGGCATGCACGCACAGATGCGACGGTGAAAAACAGTGTGGCTGTAGATGACGGTATCTGCGCGGCTGTGTCGGTTACCGGGCGGGTCCATGCGCTGGAGGAGGCGTCGGGCCGCCTGCTGTGGCATGCGAATCTGCCCGGGTATCCCGACCGCTGGGTTTACACGTCTCCGGTTATTGCAGATGGGACGTTGTACGCAGGGGCAAAGGCCGGTTACGCGGCGTTCGATCTCAAAACGGGGGAGCAGCAGTGGTATGTACCTGTCGAAGACAGTGATAACTGGTCGTGCTACGCAAGCCCCCAGGTTTATGAGGATCTGCTTCTCCTGCTCGTGCAGCGGCGGGGACTGATGGCATTGGACCGGCAAAGCGGGGATGTGGCGTGGGAACAGCAGATAGGGGTTGAGTATCCATATCCAACGCCGGTTGTGACGGGAGACCTGCTGGTAAGTGGGGGAGACTCGTCGCATTTAACCGCGTTACAGGCGATTTCTGGAGAGGTCGTGTGGGACAAGCCGATTCTTTCGTCCAGTTACCCGACCGGACTGCTCGTGCGGGATGGTCTGATCTATGCCACCACGCCAGAAGGAGAGGCTCTCTGTTTTGATTTCAATTCTGGGGCACTACTGTGGCGGTTTCAGACGGGGGGCGATCTGTTGGATATGGTTCCCTATCGCAGAGGCGTGCGGAGTATTTTAGCTGCGCCGATCCATTTCGAGGACTTTCTTCTAATTTGTGGATGTGATGGGTGTTTGTACGCCTTAGATACCGCTTCTGGCGAATGCCGGGGGCGTGCGACGTTTGGGTCGCCAATTACAGCACCTCCCTGTGTGGGAGAAGAAGGCTTGTTTGTAGGGACGTACGATGGGCGGATTTTCTGTTTTGAGCGTGTGTAGGATCTGACCTGATAGACTTGTTCAGCGGGTCACACGCCGGATAGATCGCTGAACAGAAGGGAACAATATGCTGATTGGATATGTGAGCGATGAGCGATATGTGGCAGTGCCAGAGGTGTTGCTGGAGTTTGAAGGCGAGGCGGGGTCATTTGAGGCGCGTTCGCGGGCGACCGGAGCGGTTTATGCGGATCTGCCTCCTGGAGAGTATAGAGTGACACTTTACAAGCCGGGTTATGGCTTCAAAACAGTACCGCTTAAGATACCGACCAGGGAACCCTATCAGTTCCGGCTGTTGACCGATGGGCTGCTGGGATATATGTGGCCAAAGTGGGTACAGTCCGGGCAGTCGTCAGAGTTCAGAGTGCACGCGGTAGAGGCGTACAAGCTGTCGCTGTGGCGGTATGGGTGGCAGAAAGAGTTGGTGGGGCCAATTGGATGGTACGATGAACACGGCCCCCGGGCGACGATGCAAATTACGCCGGATGGGGATTATACGCAGACCGGTATTCAATGGAATGCACAGGGTTATACCAGCCCGACACACAAGCAATATGTAACAGCGCCCGAACGGTCGGGATTGTATTATCTGCACGCCAAAACGGAGTCAGGTGTGTTTTTTTCGTTTCCGTGGATTGTCGCACCGGCAAAGCCGAGTGCCGACGTTGCAGTGCTGGCGTCGAATATAAACTGGAATGCGTATAATAATTTTGGGGGGCGCAGCAATTATATCCATGCGGAGAAATTTCCGCCCAGGCCCACCGTGAATGCGCGAATGGATCTCAAGCGATATACGGACCCCAGGCATTTGCTTTTTACTTCAAAGAAATATGCACCGCTGTCGTTTGACCGGCCTGAGCCGATCAATTTTATTGCAGAGGGGGAGCGGATTACCGATCCGATTGAGGGAAGGTCGAACTGCCATGTGGCCCCGGCGGAGTGGCGGTTGCTGGGGTGGCTGGAGCGGGAGGGATATGGATACGATTTTTATGCGGAGACGCAGTTCCATTCCGGGGTATTGAATTTGGACGATTACCGGGTATTGATCATCAGCACGCATCCAGAGTATTGGTCTGCGGATATGTACTATAAGCTGAAGACATGGGTGTTTGAGCGGGGCGGCAAGCTGATGTATCTGGGTGGAAATGGTCTGAATTGCGAAGTGGTGTTTACGGATGAATATACGATGGTGGTGCGAAATGGAGATAAGGGCGGGGGGTTCAGCCATTTACAGAAGTTGGGATTGGAGAGTCGATTCCATCTGTTTCACGAGTCAGAGGCGAATCTGCTGGGTATAACCTGTTCGGAGACGGGTATTATGACTGGCGCGCCTTATCGGGTGGTGGATGGGGCGCACGATATCTTTGAGGGGACAGGCCTGAAGACGGGAGATATTTTTGGAGAGAAGTGTTTGCATATGCGGTGTCCGGGCGGTGCATCTGGACACGAAACGGATAAGATGACAGAGAGTTCGCCAAAAAACGCACACCTGCTGGCAAAAGGCTTAAACCCCGATGAGGGAGGCGCGGAGGTCGTATATCACCGCACCGAGAGCGGGGGAGAGGTGTTTTCGGTGGGGTCAATCAATTATCCAAGTTCTCTGCCGGTGGATGAGTCGATTGCGGCGATTACAAAGAATGTGCTGGACCGCTTTTTGGGTTGATCCACTGATCAATATTGCCAGTATTCTCTAACTTGTTTGGGTATGGATGTCTCTGGGATTTTTTTTCGGCTTTTTCGAACTTCCTGTATCCGCGCTTTGATCGGTGCGTTTCCCTTTGTCCGAGATGTGTACAAACCGGTGATATATCGTCGCAACCGATGGATGGGCACTACGCCGTGCCAGACTTCTGGTATGCGAAAGACGACACTGCCCGCTTTCAGGTCGATTGGAATGTACTGACCCGATTGAATATCTTCCTTTGTGGGCAATGCTCGGCCCGGATCACACGCAGATGCAAAATGGTATAAATGCGTGCCCGGTACGTAGGTCAACGCCCCGGAGTTGACATCGATATCGTCCAGATAAATCATTGTCGCCAGCCACTGAAAGGGCGTGGCGAGATCCGTCTGGCTGCCGTCTGAGTGCCGCCCCACGCCTTTGTATTCTGGCGTGTACCGGTTGGTTTTCATTTGTAAAAGAAAAGGGCGCGGCTCATCCAGGATCGCCGATACGATCCCCAAAATGCGAGGATGAGAAAATAAGCTGCCCAGAGCGGGGTAATTTAACAGCGGTTCGTTTCGCAGGCTGTCCCGGCTGCCGGGTTCACCCGGTCCCATATCCAGGTCAAGGTAAGCCTGTTCTAATTCCCGGCGGCTTGCATCGAGCTCATCTTGCGAGAGCAAGTTGTGCAAGACGCCTACGCCGTTCTTCCATGCGGCTTCAACAGCCGCTCTATCTTCTGCGTCCATTTCCGCCTCCTGTTCCAAGTTCTTCAATAATCTGTTCGCTCTGCAATATTTTAACCTTGTTCTTCATTCCATGATGTCACATATTTGTGCATTCATCAAGCAAAAAGCGTTATCAATTCTACCCAATTTTCAAAATGACACGTCCGATAATCGGTATCACGACCAGCTTTCTTTCGAAAAGTAAACAGCAATCGCTAAATCACGAATATGTGATTGCCGTGGAACGCGCGGGTGGCTGTCCTCTCATTCTGCCTATGACGGAGGAACAGGAAACGCTCGCGCCACTGTTTGCCCTGCTCAACGGCCTGATTATCACAGGTGGTCCCGGTATTACCGAAGGTCTGGTTGGCAAGTTGCCCAAAGACCTGCCCCCGGTTGTGCCCACGCGCTATGAAAATGATATTCGCGCTTTTGAATACGCGCAAAAAAAACAGATGCCCGTTTTGGGTATCTGCTATGGCATGCAATTTATCAACGCTCAATTTGGCGGCACGATCTATGCGGATATTCAAATACAATGCGATGTCGATCCTCATTCACCCAAGCGCACAGAAGATCCCGTTTACCACACGGTCTCGCTTGCCCCCAATTCCCATCTCTCGTCTATTTTGGGCAAGCCCGAATGTAAGACCAATAGCTTTCATCTGCAAGGACTCGAGACGGTTGGCGGAGAACTCAATATAAGTGCCCGCAGTGAAGATCGTGTCATAGAAGGTATCGAAACACCAGATGGACGCATTATCGGCGTGCAATTTCACCCCGAAAAAATGCCCAATACAGTCTTCGATCACATCTTTAATCACTTGCTCACACAAGCACATTGCCAGGTCCTAAACACCTGATACGATTGAATATCCCTCCTCTTTCCAATAGGTAATCCCGCCGATCATTTCCTTCACGGAAAATCCCAGGGCACTCAATTTCACAGCGGCTTTTGTCGCTCCGTTACACCCCGGTCCCCAGCAGTACACCACGAGCAATCGGTCTTTGGGAAACTCAGCCATTCGCGTCTCGGTCATATCATTGTAATCAATGTGAATGGCCCCGGCAGCGTGACCGCTGAGATAGGCCTCTTTATCCCGGACATCAATAAACTCAAAACTATCAATCCCATTTTCCAGATCCGTATTCACATCGAACGGGTCGGTCTCACATCGCAACTTATAAGAGAAGTATTCGCGTATCTCATCAGGCGAAGCTGGTGGTGTTTCACAAACGCGGGAAAAAGCTGTCATTGCAACCTCCAAAAAAGTTGAACGCTTAACTATTTTACCGAGTGGGATAATCGTCAAAGTCTCGTGCGGGATTATCGCTGATCACTTCGGGCGCGTACAGAGGTGTATCGACCTCGACCAATTTGCCGTCGCCTCTCAGAATTTGATTGGGGGTGCGCATTTTAACTCGTGCGGGATATTTGGCGCGCAATTCAGCGGTTTGCTTTTCGCGCAGGGCTTCTACTTCGTCAAAGTCAAATCCATCCAGTACCGCTTCTCGCAATGCTTTTAAGTCGGCATTGTCGGGATCATTTTTTAACAAATTGCGTTGCTCGTCGGGATCGGTTTCCATATCAAAAGCGAGGTCTTCACAATCTCGAAACGCGATATACTTATACTTCTCGGAGCGAATCATACGAAATTCCGTGCCTTTGCCCCAGCGCGGATTTGTCGATTCGGTAATCACGCCTGCACGGTTATCGAGCGCGGAAGTCGTTTCTCCCTTTAATACATCGGTCAAATCCACACCATCTAGCTCATCTGGACAATTTAGACCCGCCAACCCACAGAGTGTGGGAAAGAGATCGGCGAGGCTTACGGGTGTGCGTATTTCTCTCGCGTTCAGGCTACCGTTGCGGTGTTCGAGAAGCGAAAAGATCAAAGGTACATGGGCGGCGGCTTCGTGCCAGGTATTTTTCCACCATATCCCGTGTTCGCCCACCAGTTCTCCGTGATCAGATGTATATACAATGACCGTATTGTCCAAAAAACCATCGCGGTCGAGCAAAACGAGAAAATCGCCCAAAATTTCGTCCAGAAAATCGACCGCCGCAAAATACGCGGCGCGTGCTTTCATCATTTCATCTTCGGCTATCTCGTCGGTGCGAAATCCCCTGATAGCGCCCACGGTCATTGGATGGTCGGCACTGTCGCCTGTGCGGCGTATCCAGGGAGGTGTCACTCCTTCGGGGTAATAGCGGTCGAAAAATCGCTTCGGCGCGGTTAGCGGGAAGTGCGGGCGGCTAAATGATGTATAGACCAGCCACGGCTTGTCGGGATTGGCATGGCGATGCTCGCGCAGCCAGGCAAGCGACTCGCGTGCAATCATATTTTCTTGCAAGAGGGATTCGGGCACCTCGCTGATTCCCGCATCGACTGTGCGCGTTCGCAAACCGTCTTCTGTTTTGTCCAATGGATCGGGCTGATGAGAACACGGACCACCAAAATCGCCATAGGGCCGCGCGCCAAATCCGGCGTGTTGCAAAGACCCGCCCAGATGCGTTTTGCCTACGACCGCTGTTTCATATCCATTGGCCTGAAAATGACTGCCATAAGTGGGCAAATCGGGGTCCAAAATCGACCCATTGGTCCACGCGCCACACCGATGAGCGTGCCGTCCTGTAAACATCGAAATACGACTTGGAGTACACAGAGGCACTTGGCAATAGGCAGCGTCAAAATTAACGCCTTGTGCGATCAAATCATCCAATGTGGGCGTGTGACAGGGTTCACCACCCCGCTCGTGGCTACGAGCCGACAAAAAGCGAAAACTGTGTTCGTCACTGTGCAAAATCAGGATATTTGGACGTTCAGACATAAACCCTCCTTGATTAATCATTTGTGGAATCGAATTAAATTAATGCCAGATGTGTACAGTGTAAAGCGGTTCAGGCAACACGCTATGACTTTCTTTGTTGCACAATCAAGCCCGCGATTATCAACATCAATCCGACATAAGTGGAGGGAAATATATCTTCTCCTACCAAAAAGTGGATAAAGACGAGAGATAAGAATGGGGATAAAAAAATTAAATTCCCGATTCGCGCGGTATGATCAGTGAGTTTCATCGCCGACAACCACAGGACAAATGTGATGCCCATTTCAAATAATCCGACGTAAATAGCACCGTATAAACCCAGTATATTGATCCGAATAGTTGAAAATACAATGCAGATTGTTAGCACAAAAGGCAATGCAAAAACAAAATTCAAAAACATTCCCACAACGGGATCTCGCGTATCCCGTTTGTTGAAAATCCAGTACAGTGCCCATAAAAAGCTGCTAAAAAGGGCCAGTCCCACCCCCAGGGGATTGGAAAAACGAAATCCCATTACATCTCCCCGAGTAGAAATCACAAACACTCCTGCATAACTCACCATCCCGCCAATCACATCCCACAGGGTCAATTTCTGTTTCAAAAGGGGAATGGACAACAGTGCCAGTGCTATTGCCCAGGTATAATTCAGAGGCTGCGCTTCCTGTGCAGGCAGCAGGTCATAAGCACGCAACAATACCAGATAGTAGGCACACGGATTGAGCAATCCCATTCCAAGGGATTGCAAATACTGTCGTCTCGTACACAAAAAAATCGCCGACCATTTGCCCTGAGCCACTATAATCAGGCCCAGAACAATGGACGACGCAAGTACAGCGTAGAACAAAAGTTGAATGGGATCTAAAACGCGCAGCGACAGCTTAAATGCCGTAGCCGCCGTTGACCACAGAAAAACGGCAGAAATTGCGTAGATATATGCCTGTTTTTGGGGGGGCATAAGACGCAAGGGGGGGCTTATGTCTTGCGTCTTATGTCTCACGTCTTATACCTTTCACCCTTCTTGTTGCCTTTGTCTGCGGAGAAATGTGGGGTATTGCAGATCGTTTAGGGATATGGTGTCGATTTTGGATTTTTCCTCGGATTTTTCCTCGGACTTTTTCTCAAATTTTTCCTCAACTTCTTCCTCTGTCGCTGTAGGCGCGGTATCCTCAGATTCAATTTTGCGTATAAAGGCGGGGATATCTGTGCTAACAGGAGGTTCGGGTGTGAATTGCGAGTAAGAAATGTTCGCATTGGGCTTCGGCGGGGAACCGGTATTAAAGCCCGTGGCTATAACTGTGACGCGCAATTCGTCCCCGAGGTTATCATCGAGCACTGTGCCCCATATAATATTGGCTTCGTGGCCCACGGCATCGGTTATGAGATTCACAGCTTTATCCATTTCAAACAGCTTCAGTTCACTGCTGGCCGAAATATTCACCAGCACCCCCTGAGCACCTGCAACAGATACATTGTCGAGCAATGGGCTGTTCAATGCTTTTTCAGCTGCTGTAATCGCCCGATCTTCGCCCGAAGCCTCGGCTGTACCCATTAGCGCATCGCCACCGGCTTGCATCACCGTACGCACGTCATTAAAGTCGAGATTTACCTCGCCGGGTATGGTGATCAAATCGGAAATACCCCGCGTAGCCTGCAACAAAATATCATCGGCGATGAGAAACGCCTCTGTCAGTGTTGTATCTTCTGAACTGATTTCTAAAAGCCGCTGATTGGGAATAATAATCACCGTATCCGAAGATCTTTTCAAGGAATCAATACCCGCTTGAGCATTGCGCATGCGCGGCATGCCTTCCATTCTAAAAGGCAGACTCACAATGCCTACGGTAAGCGCGCCTGCATCGCGAGCAATTTCGGCGACGATGGGTGCTGCACCCGTGCCCGTGCCGCCCCCCATGCCTGCGGTCACAAAAACCATATCAGATCCGGCCAATGCCTCGGCCACCTCGTCTCGGTTTTCTTCGATTGCTTCTGCGCCAATTTCGGGATTGGCACCCGCGCCTAACCCTTTTGTCACATCGCGCCCAATTTGAATGCAATTAGGTGCCTGTGAAAGTTCGAGATCTTGTTCGTCGGTGTTGATGGCAATAAACTCAACGCCCTGCAACCCCGACTCAATCATGCGATTGATCGCATTACCGCCTGACCCCCCGACGCCTGCAACTCGAATTTTGGCCTGGCTATCGGCGTCAACAATGGAAAATGTAACCATGAGAACCCCCTGTTTTAACAAGTAATAAAAATTTATAGGCTATTAAACATCAGTTAGCCCAACCCAAACATCCAACGGGGAGATGTTTCACATGCAACGCACAACATTAGTAAAGACAGAAACTCTTTAGAGACTGTTTTAAAACTCATTTTGCCCCTTCTTGGCGACGCGCTATTGCCCTGTCATTCTGAGCGGAGCGCAGCGGAGTCGAAGAATCTCTTACCAACTCAGGTGGAAAAGATGCTTCGGCTTCGCTCAGCATGACAAAACGCCTGACATGCGTAACATCAGGTATTAATTTTAAAACAGCTTCTTAAAAGAAATTCTGAATCCAGTGTTTCATACGACCAAAAACTGAATCAAAAAAATCGCCGTCATCGGATATAAAATTACCATTTTGGTGAAACAGCCCGAATTGCACCAGCCCAACAGCGGTGGCATAGAGCGGTTCGCTCACGGCATTGGCCCGCCCCGTTATCCCTCGGGGTTTGCCAATCGCCACGGGCAAGTCAAAAATTTCTTTGGCCAGTTCAGCACAGCCCTGGAGCATTGAACCTCCACCTGTGAGCACGACGCCCGCTCCCAGCAGATCGGCATAGTCGGTGCGGTGAATCTCCTGATTTATATGACCAAAAACTTCTTCCATACGCGCCTCAATAATCGCGGCCATTTTCGCCCGAGACACCTTGCGAGAAGGGCGTCCGGCAACTCCCGGTACATCGACCATATCGTTGGGTCTGACCAGCGATTGCAATGCACAGCCGCTTTCTCTCTTCATAGCTTCGGCTTGTTTCCAGGGCGTTCGCAAACCAATAGCCATATCGTTTGTCACATTTGCCCCCCCTAATCCCACAACGGCCGTATGGCGAATAGCACCGTCGTAAAATACCGCCAGGTCGGTCGTGCCCCCTCCGATATCGACCAATGCCACGCCCATTTCCTCTTCGTCAGGTGTCAATACCGCATAACTCGAAGCAATGGGTTCGAGCACCAGATCTACCACCTCTACACCTGCGCGACGAATACTTTTGCAGATATTCTGTGCTGAGGTTACGGCACCGGTTACAATGTGTACATCGACTTCAAGTCTCACGCCCGACATGCCAATGGGGTCTTTAATACCGGGCTGGTCGTCAACCACAAAAGACTGTGGCAGCACATGAACAATTTCCCGATCCATGGGAATAGATACCGCTTTGGCTGCTTCAATCGCGCGTTCTTCATCATTGGCTGTAATCTCATTGTCCGGCCCCGACACGGCCACAACCGCTCGCGTATTCACGCTGCGAATATGATCTCCGGCAATGCCCGCATAAACAGCACCAATGCGCGTGCCCGACATTTCCTGAGCTTCTTCTATAGCTGTGCGGATAGATTGCACGGTATTTTCCACATTGATCACCACACCGCGCTTGAGGCCCTGGGAGGGACTACTGCCCAATCCCGTAATTTTGGGCGTGCCGTCATCTTCCACTTCAGCTACAACAACACAGATCTTGGTGGAGCCAATATCGAGTCCAACAATTCGATCCATCTTGTGGGTTCCTTTCACTAATGAACTACTGCCGCCTTCCCACGATTACTTGATCTCGATAGCGCAGGTCAATATACGCGAGGTCTGTGGCAATTCCAGATGTGGTCTGGGTGTAGGCACGGAAATTTCGAATCTGTTTTTCGGGTTTTTCAAAACGCATTTTGAGGGCCAGATCATCGGCCACCAGATAAACCGTAGCAGAATAGGGATTGTCCGTGCAGATTTCTGAAATTTCGCGCCAAAATGCCGGTGTACGGGTTTGTAATTCCGTCACAAATCCCGCCAGAGCACTTGCCCAGGAGCCATCCTTATCCCTTTGCAAATCGACACCCGTCAGAATGGGCAAATCCACCTGCTCAGCAGGAGACAGAGGGAAAATTTTGCCGGACTCATCCAGTCCCATCAGACCTTTGGGCGTGTTCAACAGCCCAACAGGCTGGCGTTCCTCAATGCTAATGACCAGTGTTTCCGGTAATTCTCTATGTAGCAGCACCTTTTTGACCATTGGGTGTTGTGCCACGCGTTCTGTTGCAGATGTTATATCACAGGTAAACAGATTTGCGCCCACCTGCAATTGCGAAAGAGCCACGACCTCAGCTTCAGACATCAGGGAGTTGCCGAGGACCCGAATATGTGTCACGAGAAAGAAGTCTGAATCTGCAAGCGATGAATAGGCATTTTGGATACCCACAACCAGCAGACTCATCAGTGTCATAACAATCACCCAGCGTGCGAGTTTTCGCGGACGCTTCTGCGGTGTAGGCGTTGTATTCAGGGTCGTATTCACCGCGTCCTTTGTATTTTCAGACCTGTGAGATATATAGATTGGTTTATACCCAGACATAAAATCCTCCTGAGAAGAGTTCATTATTCACCCAATATTCTTACTTCTGTCTCCAATTCAATTTTGTGAACCTGAAAAACGCGCTTTTGAACCCGCGCGATCAGCGCGAGTACATCTTCGGTGGAATGCCCACCGAGGTTGACCATAAAATTGGCGTGTACATCCGAAACTTTCACTGCCCCTATCGACATTCTTTTGCATCCAGCACTGTCGATGAGTGCTCCCGCAGAATGCCCCGGTGGATTCTTAAAAATGCACCCCGAACTGCGGTTTGACAGCGGTTGTGTACTCTTGCGCTCTGCCAACATGCGATCCATCCCGGTGGCAATGGTTTTGGGATCGCCTTCTGCAAGTCGAAACCCAGCTTCGACAATGAGCAGATCACGGGGCAAGTCAGTGTGTCGATATCCGAAAGAAATGTTGGATTGCTCGAGGTGAATTTCCCGACCCGTTCTAAGATCAATACCGCGCAACCAGTTTATACGATCCATCGTTTCGCCTCCCCAGGCACCGGCATTGCCCCGTATTGCGCCGCCGATGGTGCCGGGAATCCCGCACCCAAATTCCAATCCTGTTTTGCCTGCTCGCTGGCATTGTCGAGATACCACCTGCGTGCTCGCGCCAGCCTGTATGACGCCTTCGTCATTCCCAATTTCAATGCGCCGCGCGCCCGCTGTCAGTGAAATGACCAACCCGCGGAATCCACTGTCGCGCACGAGGGTATTTGTTCCCCCACCCAGCGGAAAAATCGGAAGCCCAGCGTCTTTGATCAGTGGTACAGCAATGGCCAGATCACTGAGATCGGCTGGTGCAAAAAAGAGGTCTGCAGTACCGCCCAACCCAAATGTTGTATGTTTGGCGAGGGGTTCATCGCGCTTGAGCTTTCCCCGGCATTGGCGTTGAATCTCTCTCGCGAGCAAATCGCGTCGTACATTGTACATTGCCTTATACTTCTCTAAGAATTTGGTAAATATCGCGGGCAACTGTTTCAATATCTCCAGCACCCATAACCAGTAGCAGGTCGCCAGCGTGCAAGTCGTTTAACAATGCCGATTTTAGATCATTTAACGCAGGTGCGTAATTTGCGCCGGGAATCTGATCGGCAAGCCACTTTCCATCAACACCCGCAATGGGTTCTTCTCGCGCGGGGTAAATATCGGTGATCCACACACGATCAGCCCGTTGTAGCACTTGGGCAAAATCGGGCGCAAAATCCCGCGTGCGGGTGTACAAATGCGGTTGAAAAGCGACCACAAGACGACCAGACCATCCCGCCCGCGCAGCCTGAATTGTGGCGGCAATTTCTGTGGGGTGATGAGCGTAATCATCAACCACCGCGATATCCTGTGCTTTGCCGAGTATCTCAAACCGACGATGAACACCTCGAAATGCTTCCATACCACGACAAATTTCTTCCCAATTGAGGCCGACATGCTTGCCAACCCCAAGTGCTGAGAGAGCATTGGTTACATTGTGTTTGCCCGGCACTTGAAGGCGTATGCGCCCCAACCGCATATTCTTTTCCAACACGTCAAAAGCCATCCCAAAACCATCTTGTTCAATGCTTGTTGCGCGAAGATCGCCACCTGTCAAACCGCAGGTTATTGTTTGGTATCGCCCATCGAGATTGAGCATGCGTATCTCGGGGGAGTCGGTACACAACACAGCGCAGCCATCGTTGGGCAGGGTATTGATAAATTGTCCAAAAGTCGCGCGAATGTCGTTCATATCCTCGTAGCAGTCGAGGTGATCGGCTTCCAGTGCCGTCACCACGGCAATTTTGGGTTTTAATGTCAAAAAAGAGCGATCGTATTCGTCGGCTTCTACCACCCAGAGCGCGCCATTACCAATGTGCAACGCGGTTTCCCAGCCACAAATCACACCCCCTACAAGAGCTGTTGGGTCATGGTTTGCGGTGATGAGCATGGTCGAGATCATCGCCGTTGTGGTGGTCTTGCCGTGCGTACCCGCCACGCATATCGCGGGATTTGGATTCACGAGTTGACCGAGCAATTCGGCGCGGCGCAACAGGGGGATGCCGTTTTCTCGTGCCGCTTTTCTTTCGGGATTCTCAGAATCCGTCGCCGATGTATAAACGACGCAGTCGGCTCCAGCGGTGGCACTGCGCGCATGTCCAATGCGCACGGGAATACCGAGTTGTTCCAAACGCCGGATGAGCGGCGAATCCTGCTGGTCAGAACCCGAAATGAGGCATCCTCGTGCGGCGAGCAATTCGGCCAACGCGCTCATGCTTATGCCGCCAATGCCGATAAAATGCACCCGGGTTCCAGCGTCGAATGAGACCATTTTGAAATCGTTCAACGTCGGGGAATGATGAGGTGATGTCGTCTGTACATCGCGTGCCGGGGAATGGTTTGCGATGTAGCAGGTGAGTGACGGGTTTTGTTTCGAGTATTCGCCCGTCCAATGCCAATGAGCACACCTGTCGCGGAGAGTGTAAACATCAAGGATGAACCACCGTAGCTGATAAAGGGAAGGGGAAGTCCCGTGACAGGCAGCAACCCGGTGGCCACACCCATGTTGATCAGAGCATAAATCAGAATCGTAATGGTAATACCAGACGCGAATAGAAAACCAAAGGTATCAGGGGTTGTGCGGGCAATGCGAAATCCGCACCGCCCAAAAATAAAAAACAAAATCAAAACGAGCATGGTGCCCCACAAACCGAGCTCTTCACCCACAATGCTAAATACAAAATCGGTATGAGGCTCGGGTAAAAAGAAATATTTTTGTTGGCCCTGTCCCAGGCCCGTGCCCCAAAAACCACCACTGCCCAGGGCGAGAAGGGATTGCGCGAGGTGATAGCCCGTATTTTGCACATCATCACTGGGAAAGATAAAGGTCATCACGCGCTCGCGGCGATATCCAAAAACAAAAACAATCACATACAGAACGGGCAAAAGACCCGCGAACGTCGCCATGAGATGCCGCAACCGCACACCGCCCAGATAGAGCATCAATGCACAGGTTATCCCAATCGCCACCGCTGTACCCAAATCGGGTTGTATCAAAATCATCACCATTGCCGTGCCGATTACCACGGCATGGGGTAAAAAGCCCGATTTGAAATTTTCAATTACATCCTGGCGGCGCGTCAGGGAATCGGCCAGGTAAAGCACCAGTACCACGCGCATCATGTCGGCGGGTTGAAATTGTCCACCCGGCAATGGTATCCAGCGAGTTGCACCTCGCACCTTGCCAATGCCAAATAGCTTGAGGATGAGTACCACGAGCAAAAACCCAAAAGCTATCATCAACATCAAGCGCGCTTTTTTTCGCCAGACTCGATAGTCTATGTGAATTAGCAGAACCATCACCGCCAGACTGATGACCATGCGAATGGCCCAGCGGTTGAGAAAAAAGTTGCTGTTGTCAAATCGCAGTTGCGCCAATCCCGAACTGGCACTATACACCATTACTGTGCCAAAGCCCACCAGCATAACCACAATGAGCAGCAACAGAATCCAGGTTCGATCATATCTGTGTTCGTTTGTCAGTGTCATAAAAAAGGTAAGAAGTAAGAGGTGAGAGGTGAGAAGTCCACCCCTCGCACCTCTCACATCTCAAATCCCAGTGCTGTAACTATTCTTTCCATTGCAATACCGCGCGATCCCTTGATGAGCATCAAGTCTCCGGGTTTTAAATAGGCCTGCAATGCCCCGGTTAACGCATCCTGGTCTGCATAAGC
The DNA here is from genome assembly GCA_951812755.1 of uncultured Latescibacterota bacterium. Taxonomy (GTDB): domain Bacteria; phylum Latescibacterota; class UBA2968; order UBA2968; family UBA2968; genus VXRD01. Next base: position 4,969,062 of record OX638329.1, on the reverse strand, counting down.
CCACGCCTGATCTATACCTGCTTCGCGCCCCCCTTCAACGACCACCGGTGCCAGGTCACCCAGCGCGAAAAGTGCGTCAATGTGCCGATTGCCCGCTTCGCGCCCCAACGCCCGATGTGCGTCGTGGGTCATTGTCCCTAATTCGCGCATATCGCCCACCACTGCGATCCTCCGACCATCTACCTCAATTTGTGATAGGGTCTCAAGTGCTGCCCGCATCGATGCGGGATTGGCGTTGTACGTGTCGTTGATCATGCGAATTCCATTGTGTTCCAGCACCTGGCTTCTCAGTTTGGTCAGCGTAAAACTTTCAAGTGCTTTTGCCGCATCTTGTAGGGGCACATTGAGTGCCCGACCTGCCGTTGCAGCCATTAGCGCGTTATACACATTGTGCTTGCCCGGGATTGACAGGTGAAAAGAATGGCCCTGTAGAGAGAAATGACCAAAGCCCTTCTGATCCAGTTTGAGTCCCTCCCCACGAAACTGACATATCTGCTCGATGCCAATGCCCAGGAGTCTCCCCTTAACTTTTGCTTGCTCCTTGGACAAAAACAGGTCATCGAGATTCAAGATAGTCATAGAAGACTCGTCTAGATATTCCAGAAGTTCCCCTTTGGCTTTTGCCACACCCTCTACAGAGCCGAAAAACTCGATATGTGCTGGCCCGATGTTGGTTATCATGCCGATGGTCGGTTGCGCAATTTCGCACAGATAACGCATGCCACCGCGTTCGGTAATGCCCATTTCAATAACTGCGACATCGCAATGTGCCGACAGGTTAAATAAGGTGAGCGGCACCCCCAGTCTGTTATTGAGATTTCCCTGTGTTGCCAAAACCCGATACCGAGTGCTCAAAACAGCTGCGACCATATCTTTGGTCGTGGTTTTGCCACTGCTACCCGTAATGCCAATAACGGGAATATCAAAACGCCTGCGATAAAACCGCGCCAGATCGCCCAGGGCTAAATCAGGTGCATCGACGACGATCAGAGCTTGCCACGATTCTCGAGCGCCAGACCTGGTGACCACTGCGGCACAGGCTCCCCTGTCAAATGCAGCGTCCAAAAATTGGTGACCATCGACCTTCTCGCCGGGCAATGCAAAGAAAATTTCGCCCGGTTTGAGTGTCCGCGTATCAATACTGACCCCTGTTGGCACAATAGCGGTGGGATCACCCTGTCCGGTCCAGTGGCCTCGGGTTGATTCAATTACATCTGATAGCGTTAATCCTTCCATATAACCCATCACTCCACTTTGCACTTGAGTATTTCTCGTGCAACTTCCCGATCGTCAAAGGGGGTTTTAATCCCATTAATTTCCTGATAATTTTCATGCCCTTTGCCCGCAATGAGCACAAGGTCGCCCGCTCGCGCTTTTGCAATGGCCTTTTCAATTGCCCGTCGGCGATTGGGTTCAACGATGTGCGGGGCATCGCCCAGGCCGGGCAAAATATCGGCAATGATGGCATCGGGGTCTTCAGTGCGTGGATTGTCTGATGTTACCACAGACAGATCGGCCAACCGCGCTGATAGGTCGCCCATTACAGGGCGCTTGCCCTTGTCGCGATCCCCGCCGCACCCAAATACGCAAATCAATTGCCCGCGGGCAAATACGCGTGCGGTTTGAAGCACATTTTTTAGTCCATCTGGCGCGTGTGCATAATCGACATATACCCCAAAATTTTGCCCGCAATCAATGCCTTCAAAACGACCTGGAATCCGAATCTCTCGCAAAGCATCTGCGATGATGTCAGGTTCGATCTCCAATGCGAGGCCAGCAGTGACAGCCGCAGTGGCATTGTACAATTGAAAATCGCCCCGAAGTGCCAGTTCCAGGTCCATTCGTCCGCGTGGTGTTTGCAAGCAAAGTCGTGTACTGTCCTGTGAGGTGATACCCTCTAAAATGCGCACTGTCGCATCTTCTGCGCGTCCATAGCGCAACAAGTGTGCCGAACATTTTTGCATCAATATTTTCGATGCCGCGTCGTCTGTATTGACGACTGCGTAAGCATCCGATCTGAGATTGTCAAAGAGCTGTGCCTTAGCAGCCAAATAGGCGTCGGGCGTGTTGTGGTAATCCAAGTGATCGCGTGTCAAGTTGGTAAATACCGCAACTTCGTAATCAATGCCCAACACGCGGTTTTGCGCCAGCCCGTGTGATGTCACTTCCATCACAGATGCCCGGCAGCCCGCATTGACCATTGCGCGAAACATGCGGTGTAAGTCGTGTGCCTGTGGCGTAGAATTGTGCGATATTTCGCGTGTTGTGCCGAGGTCATGTTCAATAGTTCCAATCAAACCCGGTGCAAAACCAGCCGCATCGAGTACCGCGCGAATGAGATAAACGGTCGATGTTTTGCCATTGGTGCCCGTCACACCGATCATCTTCAACTGTTCACTCGGTTTGTTGTAAAAACGACGGGCAATGTGTGCAAGTGCGCGGTGCGTGTTGGCCGTTTGAACAAAAGCCGTATTTCCCAAATCGACATCGCGTTCGGCAACAACGGCTCGAGCACCCGCCTGAATCGCCTGGAAAATAAATGGATGTCGATCTGCAATGTCGCCATCGGTACTGAGCGCGACAAATACATCGCCTTCTTTGACACCCCCCGAATGGGTTGCAATACCTCCAATATCGGGGTTATTGCCGCGCATCCTCACGACATCTGGCACGTCGGATAGCAATTCTCGCAGGCGCATATCTCAGCTTTCTCGTTTGCATTCGACCGTGCACACTGTTCCCGGTTTTACGGGTACTCCCGGTTCGGGCGACTGTGCGATCACCCGTCCACTACCCGAAATTTTGATCTGAAACCCCAACTGTGTCAGTTGTGCAACTGCCTGCCGCACGGGTGCTCCGCGCAAATCGGGCATGTAAAGCGACTCTGGACCTTTGGCTTCTGTGCGGCGATCGGGGGCGGCGATTGGTGCAGAAGCCAAAAACAACGAGACATTATTTTCTTCAATGTCGATATGCTGCCCAACAACGCGGTCTCCTTCACCCGCAATTTGATAGGTCATTCCCAGGCGTTTCAAAGCATCTGTTGCAGCTTTGCGCGAAAGGCCCACCAGATGGATGTCGGCGCGTGGAGGCGGAGGCGGCTGTTCATCGAGTAGAGGAGCACTGTGACGCAGAGGCGTTTGCCGCAGGCTCAAAATTCGCTGTACAATACGTTTGAAAACAGGTGCCGCAACCAGACTTGCCCAGTGAATCCTTTTGGGGCTATCTATAGCCACTATGCACAGCAGTTCGGGGCGTTCGACGGGCAAAAACCCCACAAAAGACGGAATGTAGCGATTGGGATCGTATCCGCGTTGTCCTTCTTTCACTTGCTGCGCTGTTCCGGTTTTTCCGGCGACACGAAAACCATGTATGCGCGCATTTTTTCCGGTGCCGTGCTCGACGACACCTTCGAGGAAACTGGTAAGAGTACGCGCTGTTTCAGGCGATATTACCTGTCGAATTGGTCTGGGCGATCCCTCGGCCGTTGTGGAATCTTTGCGAGAAACTTTTAAAAAAATACGCGGCGTCATCAATCGCCCCCCATTGGCAATTGCGCTATAAGCAGCGGCGACTTGAAGGGCGGTCACGGCGATCTCTTGTCCAATGGAAATGGTTTCGAGAGATCGTGCAGACCACGCATCGGGATGCCGAAGTTGACCGCCGACTTCGCCCGGTAAATCCACACCTGTTTTGGAGCCAAAGCCAAACAAGCGTATCTGGCGAAATAAGGGACCTTTTTCCACTTTACGCGCAATTTTAGCCGTGCCGATATTGCTCGATTCTTCCATCACTTCGCGCACGGTCAGCCAGCCACTGGGATGTGAATCTCGAAGCACCTTGCCGCCAGCAATACGCATTCTGCCATTTTCACAGAAAATTTTATCTTCCGGCTCAACCAAACCGGCTTCAAGCGCGGCGGCAAATGCTACAATCTTAAAGGTCGAACCCGGCTCGAACTGATCGGTCGCCGCCCGATTGCGCCGTACCCAGAGTTCTGACTTTGAAAAATCATTTGGATCGTAAAAGGGCGCGTTTGCCAGTGCTAAAATTTCGCCCGTATGGGGTTCCATCACAATGGCAATGCCGCTTTTGGCATCGAATTTCTGCATGCCTTTTAGCAATTCTTCCTCTGCAATGGCCTGATAATCGACATCGATGGTGAGGGTGATATCATCGCCATTTTTTGGCATCTGTCGAACTGCGCCGAGTGTGCTGAGCATTTGACCTCGCGCATCAACGCGTGCGGATAATTCACCTGGCTCACCTCTCAAGATTGGATTAAAAGCGCGTTCAATCCCTTCAATTCCCAGGCCATCGGTATCGGTATATCCCAATACCTGACCCGCCAGAGTCCCCATGGGATAATTGCGCCGCATCTCGACAATGCGGCCGATCCTTTCTGGCAACCCGGTGGGTGCATCAATGACCTGACGAGCGAGCCATACGAAGGAGCGCGATCGGTCGACCTTTTTCAGGAGATCTGCTTCATCGTGCCCTGATTGTCGGGAAAACCGAACGGCGAGCGCGCGCAGGCTGTCCTTATCGGATATTTGATTGAGAAAGAACGATTGGGATTCGAAGTTTGTCGCCATTACTCGGCCGCGCCGGTCAAAAATGCGTCCTCTTTCTGCCAGTAGAACCCGCTTCTTGACATGCTGACTGCGCGCCTGATCTGTGTATGCCTCTACTGACCAGACTTGTAGAGAAACCAGTCGAAACGCCAAAAGTAGCGCGAATCCCATACCGAAAAGCGCGATTATTCTTAAGCGGTTATTCATTATCGACTCAAATATAAATTTTTTGGTGGATCACTTGGGAACACCATACCCAATTCTCGAACGGCAATATCGCGAATGCGATTGCTCTGCTTCAAACTCGCTGTGCGTGCCAGGAGTCGCTCTTGCTGATGCAAAAGGTTTTTTTGCTCAGCACGCAGCCGATCAATTTCACGTCCCTGACTCTGAGTTTGCACATGTCCCCACATATAAATCAGCAATCCCGCAACGAGGAGAATGACCGATAAAAAACCAGAGCGATAAATCCCCCAGGGTGGGCGCGGTTCCGAAGTCACGACAGAGGTCCTCGATGGCATAACCAGGGCTGAGCGGAAACACCGAGACGTTGCGCCATGCGAAGTGTTGCGCTGCGTGCCCGTGGATTTTGAGCGATTTCCGCCCGATTTGGTCGAATGACTCGCTTTCTCGGCAAGGTCAATACGGGCAGACGATCACAGGCACATACGGGCAAATCCACAGGTCCGATACAATCGCGCACACCCAGTTCAAAAACCCGTTTGACAGCTCGGTGTTCCAGCGAATGATAAGACAAAACGCCAATGCGCCCCCCGGGTTTGAGCAGGTCAATAGCTGTTTGGAGCGCGTCTTCAAGGTGTGTCAATTCGTCGTTCACTTCAATGCGAAGTGCCTGAAATACTCGCGCAAGGGTCTTTTGTTTTCGAGGCCCATAGCTGTGCCGCACAATTACATCGGCCAGGTCGTCCGTATAGTTAAAAGGTCTGTTTTTACAGATTGCTCGGGCAATGCGGGCAGCAGCGCGTTCTTCACCATAAGTTTTGATGATGCGGGTCAAATTTTCCTGCGAATACGAATTAACCACCTCGCGGGCCGTGCATTTTGCATCGGGTCCCATACGCATATCGAGCGCACCGCGTTGCTGAAAACTAAACCCTCGGTCGGCATTGTCAATCTGGTGAGATGAGAGACCCAGATCAAATAAAATGCCCGTGATTGTCGCAAGGCCCTGTTCTGCCAAAATGTGTCGGAGATTCCAAAACGGTGCTTGCACTGTATAAACCCGATCTTTGAATGGAGTCAGACGTTTTGTCGCGACTTCGATGGCTTTGGGGTCGCGGTCAATGCCGATCAATTTGCCATCAGGTCCCAGATATTTGAGCACTATTTCAGCGTGTCCACCTCCGCCCAGGGTGGCATCGACATAAATTCCATTGGGATCGGTTATGAGATATTTTGACACATCTGGCCCCAAAATCGGGACGTGATACTCTGGGGCCTTGTGGTGCATAACTTATTGTTTTTAATTTAATTGTCGAGTATTCGAATATTTATTCAAAATATTTATTCCAAATTTTGGAATATTCTTTACCATTCTAATTTTTCTGCTATGGCTTCTATATCGACGTCGTTTTGAACTTCGTTATACTTATCGGGATCCCAAATTTCAATACAATCCACAACGCCTGTCAGCGTTGCGCGATCTGTAATACCGACCAAATCCAGATGCTTTCGTGGGATCAATGCACGCCCCTGGCGATCGAGTTTTACTTCATATGCACGCCCCGCCATTGCCCTAACTAATTGTCTTTCATAGCGTTGTGAGTGTCCCATGTCTCGAAGTTGATCCATGCGCCGCCGCCATTCATAAGGATCAAATGCCATCAAATAGTCATCAAACAACTTCGTGACGATAATGGAACTTACGCCATTGGGTAGTGCGTTCCGCAATGGTGCAGGGACAATTAAGCGGCCCTTAGCATCCAGGGGGATATTTTCAAATTCGCCAAAAAATGTGGGGCGATTATCGGACATCTGAGAAGCCTGAGGGAGATAAATTATTATTTAACAAAGTGATATGCTAAAAATCATAATCCACCACAATCCACCACAATATGACACTTCGCTTAACTTAGTAATTCGCGTTTCAAAAGTCAATTGTTTTATATCGAAAAACAAGTTATTTATATGTACGTATTATTGCGGGATATTTTGAAGGTGTTAGGGAAGGGCCGCCGTGCAATTTCTCCTGGAACTCTATTATGAAAAAACTGCTCCTCTGGTGCCTTTTGCTCAGTGCGGTTGGATGCGCGATCGCTTCATCGCCAAAGCTATCGGATAAGAAATTTATCGAGATATTTTCAGATGCTATGGAACTTCACCACCGTTATGTACACGCGCCCGACTCGCTGCTGGTAGAACGAAAAAAACTGTTCAAACGCCATGATGTTACACAAGCCGATATTGAGAAATTTCTCAAAGATCGTGGGGATCACCCTGAAAAATGGGATGCGCTCATTGCCCTGATTCAGCAGCGATTTGGCGAGAACGCAGAGCGTGAGATGAAGGCATTTCAAAAGACGGGAAAGACAAGTGAGAGATGACAGGGCCTCACACAAAGACACAAGGACACAAAGAAGCGAGAGGCTGGGGAGTTGGTTAGAAATAAAAAAATCCCCCACATTTTTGCGGGGGATTTTATCTAACAGGTGAGTTGGAGCGTTAGTTTCCAAACCATCCGGAAATGCGCCCGATATCGTTGAAGGTTACGTAAATAATCAGGAAGAGCAAAAATGCAAATCCGGCTTGTTGAAGCCAGGCTTTGTGTCGCGCAGATAAATCTCGGCGTATAATGCCTTCTATCGTGAGAATGGTGAGATGGCCGCCGTCGAGCATGGGAATGGGCAGCAGGTTGAGCACACCCAGGTTAATGCTGAGCATGGCCATAAACCACAGTAGATAGGAAAAACCGCGCTCAGCACTTTGTCCCACCATCTGGAAAATGCCCACAGGCCCGGCCAGAGCACTGCTGGATTGTTGTCCTATGACCAGGTCTTTGACAAATCCAAAAATAGCCGTTGACAAAATGATGGTTTCTGATGCGCTGCGGCGCACGGCTTTAAAAAAGGGAATGGGGTTGCGTTTGGAGGCCGAATCAATGCCAATGCGGCCTACTATTTCGCCATTAAAAGTTTGAGAAGAGGGAATAATCTGCGCCGTCATCTCTTCGCCATTGCGCTGCCATGTCAAAGAGATTTCCACACCGGGTTGCGCAGAAATCTCGCGGCTCATCTCCCACCACATCGTCACCGGGACGCCATTGACCGATGTAATTACATCGCCTGATTGCAGGTCAATTTCTGCGGCTGGCATTCCGGGCATTACGGCTCCAACCTCTGTGGTCATATAATATCCCAGTCCCAGTCCTTCACGGGGGGGAGAGGTCAAATCGACAGAAATCGTCAATCGCTCAGTCCTGTCTGTTTGGTAGGCAGGCGTGCGTTCAATTTCAACGGGCACGACATCACCGGCATGAAGGAGAAACGCATCTGACATTTCTTCCCAGTCATTTATCGCTGTATTTCCAACGGTCAAAATGCGGTCTCCGGGCCTTAGCCCAGCCGTATAGAGGGGCGAGTCTGTCTTAACTTCACCCACGCGCGAATCGTCCAAAAAAGCGTATTCACCCGCCGCCATACGCAGAATGAGCAATAGCAAAAAGCCCAGAAAAAAGTTCATTGCCGGACCGGCAACCATCACTGCCATCTGAATCCATCGCGGCTTGGACTGAAATTCCCAGGGCTTTCCCTTGCCTTCTTCGTGACCAAAATCGGCCATGCCAGCGACTTTGACATATCCCCCTAATGGCAACCACGAAAGGCAGTATTCGGTCTCACCAATTTGCACACCCACGGCTTTGGGCGGGTATCCCAGTGAAAAGGCTTCAACCCTGATGCCCGATTTTTTGGCCACTAAAAAATGCCCGAGTTCGTGTACAAAAACCAGCACGCCCAAAACAAAAAAGAAGTAGAGAAGATCGACGATCACGGGAAACCTCGTTTCTATGATTCAAGTGAACAAATCAGCTCATTTGCGCGGTCTCGTCCCCAGCGGTCCGCATCAAAAACCGCCTCGAGGGTATCTTCAGATGCCTCGTGTTCATCAAGAGCTTGTGCAATCACACGAGGGATATCGAGAAATCCGATGCGGTCATCGAGAAAAGCATACACGGCGACTTCATTGGCAGCATTGAGTACAGCGGGCGCAGTTCCGCCCTGTTCCACGGCTTGATATGCCAATTGAAGGCAGGGAAATCGCTCTGTATCGGGCTGAAAAAAACTCAATGTGCCAACCTTTGTCAGATCCAGGGGTTCAACCTGTGTGGGTAGCTTTTCGGGATGTACCAGGGCCTGCTGAATTGGCAACTGCATATCGGGTGTACTCAGGTGCGCCATCATGCCGCCATCCACGTATTCTATAAGACAGTGCACAATAGACTGCCGATGAATAATCACATCGATTTTCGAGACGGGCAAATCGAGAAACCATTGCGCTTCGATCACTTCAAAGCCTTTATTCATCAATGTAGCCGAGTCAATCGTAATTTTTGGTCCCATCTGCCAGGTGGGATGATTGAGTGCCTGATCGCGTGAAACACCCGCCATTTGTTCTTGCGTATAGTCAAAAAAGGGACCGCCCGAGGCGGGCAGTAAAATGCGTTTGACCTCTTCTCGATTCGTCTCTTGTAATGATTGCCACAGCGGCGTTGTCTCACTGTCAATCGGCAATAATGTGGCACCAGTCTGTTTGGCCCAGGCAGTTACCAGATGCCCGGCGACAACCAGCGTCTCTTTGTTGGCAATTGCCACATCTTTGCCCGCCCGCACAGCAGATAGCGTAGGGCGCAGTCCCACGCCTGCCGCCAGGCCGTTAATTATCAGGTCGACATCGGGATCGACTGATAGGTCTTGTAAACCCGCATTGCCTTCGAGTATTTCAATGCCCAGTGGGGCAAGACGCGCCTGCACCTCTTTTGCCCCCTGGGCAATACAAACGCGCTTAGGGCGCCAGTACTCGGCTTGTTCACACAGCAACTCGGCATTGCTTCCGGCACATAAACTCACCAGTTCAAATCGGTTGGGTAGGCTATTCAGAACACGCAGTGTGTTTGTACCGATAGAGCCTGTAGATCCGAGAAGGGCAACGCGTTTTATCATAAAATTTAGTCTACTGGCTACTGGCTATCAGTTGAAAATAAAGATAAACAAGCGGAAAAACAAAAAAAACACTGTCAAAGCGATCCAGCACGCCACCGTGCCCAGGGATCAAATCCGATGTATCTTTAACGTCCATATCGCGTTTGATCATGGATTCAACGAGGTCCCCCAAAGATGCCCCAATACCAATGAGAAGGCCGAGTATGAGGCTTTGGGTTATATTAAATAACTCAAGTACCTGCGCGCCAAGTCCTATGACGAGAAGAGCAGATAGAAGACCACCGATGAATCCGGCTTCAGTCTTTGCCGCGCTGATGGAGGGAATGGGGTGCCAGCGGCCAAACCACCGCCCAAAAAAATAGGCCATCGTATCATTGGCCCAAATCCCCAGTAAGATGAGGACAGCAAGTTCTGATGCGCCAAAGGGCAATGAGTTTCTCACTATGAGAACAAAACTGCCCAAAAAACCGACGTAAAGCACGCCTAAAAGCGTGCCTCCAGCATTGAGCATGCGATAGCCTGTGGTGTCTCGAAACAGGGCTATGCTAAACATCAAAAGCAATAATATGAGAAAAAAAAATGCGAAAGCATTTGGCCCAATGGTAAATGCCACAGCACACCAGGAGAGGGATATAACAATGCCAAATCCCGTCCAGGGTTGCAGCCCTTTTTGAGATAGCATGCGATAAAATTCCCAGGTGCCCACAGAGACCACACCACACCACATTACAAATAGCCAATAGTCACCCAACCAGAATAGCACCACTAAAACTGGACCAAAAACAGCGGCGGCCAACACGCGCTGAATTAGATTGGACTTTGCCACAGGCCCTCCGAAGACCCATTGGTTCCGCTTGCGAGCGTTTCATCGCGCAATTGAAGTCCTGTTTTGCCAAACCGACGTTCTCGATTTTGATAACTGCGGATGGCTTCGTAGAGGTGCTCGCGCTTAAAATCGGGCCACAGTACATCTGTAAACCAGAATTCGGTGTAAGCACACTGCCAGAGCATAAAATTGCTCAAACGAACTTCGCCGCTGGTGCGAATCAATAGATCGGGGTCGGGCAAACCACCTGTGTAAAGGCGTTGGGAAAATAAATCGGCATCAATCGCGTCTGTTGAAATGCGCCCCTGTACGACATCGATAGCAATGCTTTGCACGGCTTGAAGGATATCGTTTTTACCGTCGTAGCTCAATGCGAGATTAAGCGTAAGCCCCGTATTGTTAGCTGTTTCGCGAATGGCATTTTTAAGTGCTTTACGCGAGTGCTTGACCAGCCGCTGCGTATCGCCCGTTGCAATGAGGCGCACGTTGTTTTCCTGCAACTCATTGAGTTCTTCGTGTGAACAGTCGCGCAATAATTGCATCAGTGATAATACTTCTGACCAGGGCCGACGCCAATTGTCTGTACCAAAGGTGAACAGGGTGAGAATATCTATTTCGAGTTCGCCACAGGCACGCACAATATCGCGTACGGTTTCGCGGGCAGATCGATGCCCATCTGTGCGGCGCAAATCTCGCTGTTGCGCCCACCGTCCATTGCCATCCATAATTATCGCAATGTGCGACGGCAGGTTGCCTCGCGCTTTTAGCTTATCTTGAAGCTGATTACAACCGCGAGAGCCATTTATGTGTGTGTCTTTCATATTATTAACGATGGAAAATTCAACTTGCCCGCCCAAATGCAGATAAAATATGATTAAAAATGTTGTGAAATTTTAACAGTTTAATTTATTAAAGTCAAGCGAGAAGCGGATGAATTGAGAATTAGGAATTGAGAATTAGGAATTAAGAAGCGGTGTACAACTGCGTCCAGACCAGTTCATTAAGGGTTTAGGGGCTGGGCGGGCTGACTACTGACTACTGACTGCTGACTACTTATTATGACAAAGTTAGATCTGAAACGTCGCCTTCGCGCCGAGCGTATTCGTATGCCCGAACGAGTTGTTCGCGAGAAGAGTTTGCGTATTTATCGCCGGTTGATCGATATGCCAGCATACCAAGTTGCACGGTGCATTGCCTGTTATGTGTCGATAAAAAATGAAGTGGATACAAGAACAGTGATCCAAAAAGCTATCGGCAGCGGCAAGCAGGTGGGAGTGCCCATTACTCGGGAAGAAGGGGGCATGGATTTTCAAGCGATTGCGGGATTGAGCGATCTACGGTCTGTACATTATGGCTTGCGCGAACCGGTTCCAAATCCCAAAATGGTGCTGTTACCTCATGCTATTGACCTGATCCTCGTTCCTGGCATCGCTTTTGATCGCCTGGGCCATCGGATTGGGTCGGGTGGTGGATATTACGACCGTTTTTTGGTACGGACTGAAGCAGTTCGAATCGGTTTGTCTTATGATTTTCAGATCATAGATCGCGTGCCTGCCGAACCACACGATGTGAAGATGGATTTGATCATAACCGAAAACGAAGTCATCAGAATTTAGCGAAGGGAGAACACATGCCCATAACTCTTTCACCTGCACAGGTGCGCGAGATCCTTGCACGACATCAGGCCTGGATAGCTTCCAACGGGACAGCGGGAGAGCGCGCTGATCTGGCCGGTGCAAATCTAAACCGAGCAGAATTGCAAAATGCTGCATTACAACATGCCGATATGCGCGAAGCCATTCTCAGTGGCGCGCAGTTGCGAGGTGCCAATTTATCGGGTGCCAACTTACAGCGCGCGCGTCTTTTACAGGCCAATTTGCGCGATGCAAACCTCGAAGGTGCTGATCTGAGCGGGGCGTTCTTGCAGAATGCGATCCTCTCAAAAGCGAATATGAAAGGCGTGCAGGCATCGCCGGCTGATTTGGAATTGGCTGATCTCAGCGGTGTAAATATGGGAGACGCAAATTTTGAGGAAGCGAAACTGGTGGGGTGCAATTTGCGCGGGGCCAAATGCAAAAATGCGAACTTTTATAAGGCCAATTTGTCAGAGGCCATATTGGTCAAAGTGGATTTCGAAAATGCCATTTTGCGTACAACCGATATTAGAAAATCAGATTTGACCGATGCCAATTTGAAGGGGGCCAATCTGCAAAGTGCCAGGCTTCAGGAGGCCGATCTCGTCAAAGTGGATTTGCGCGAGGCCAATCTCCAGCGCGCCCGCATGCAAAAAACCGATCTCTACAAAGCCCAGTTTGACAATGCCGATATGCGCGGTGCCGATGTTCGGGATGCGATTGGTTTTTCACAAAAACATCTGGATGTGGTGAGGTGGGATGAGAAGACGAAGCTGAGGGATTGAGAAGGGTTGAAGGCCAGGAGAAAAAAGCAGGTGGTCGGAATATGACCACCTGCTTTTCTGTAACTTCTAAAAACGACTTACAATATTACACGTCGAAATAAAGTGCGAATTCGTGTGGATGAGGACGCTGGTTGATGGCGTCAACTTCGTTTTCGCGCTTGTATTCGATCCAGGTTTCGATCACGTCGTCGGTAAAGACATCTCCCTTGAGCAAAAAGTCGTGATCTGCTTCCAGAGCGTCAAGAGCATCGGACAGTGAACCCGGTGTCTGCGGAATGGATGCCGCTTCTTCGGGTTCGAGATCGTAGAGGTTTTTGTCGAGTGGTTCCCCTGGATCAATTTTGTTTTGAATGCCGTCCAGGCCAGCCATCAACATGGCCGCGAAAGCCAGGTAGGGATTGGCACTCGGGTCTGGACACCGAAATTCGACGCGCTTGGATTTGGGACTTTGAGAATACATTGGGATGCGTACTGCAGCGCTGCGATTGCGTTGCGAGTAGGCCAGATTGACCGGGGCTTCATAACCGGGCACCAGACGCTTAAACGAGTTGGTGGTCGGGTTGGTCAATGCAATCAGTGCATCCGCATGTTTGAGAATGCCACCGATATAGTGCAGAGCCATTTCGCTCAGGCCCGCATATCCCGACCCGGCAAAGAGAGGCTCACCGCCTTGCCAAAGGCTTTGATGTGTGTGCATGCCCGTGCCATTGTCTTCAAAAAGAGGTTTGGGCATAAAGGTGGCGGTTTTGCCGTGTTTGTGCGCCACGTTTTTGACAATGTATTTGTACCATGTCATTTGGTCAGCGCATGTGACCATTGGACAGAACCGAATGTCGATTTCACCCTGACCGCCGGTTGATACTTCGTGGTGGTGAACTTCAATACCAATACCGACACTTTCCATTGTCAGTACCATTTCCGTGCGTATATTTTGCAGCGTGTCGTGGGGCGGCACGGGGAAGTAGCCTTCTTTGTGGCGAGGTTTGTAACCGAGGTTGGGGCCTTCATCTGTGCCGGAATTCCAGTAGCCTTCAATTGAATCTACGCTGTGAAAGGCGTGGTTTGCCCCTTCGCCAAAGCGCACGTCGTCAAAGACAAAAAATTCAGCTTCTGGACCAAAAAATGCCGTATCTCCAATGCCCGTGGATTGCATATAGGCTTCGGCTTTTTGGGCGACCGAACGCGGGTCGCGCGAATAGCCGCTTTTGGTGATGGGATCGGCTATGTTACAGATCATCACGAGCGTGGTTTCCTCGAGGAAGGGATCGATAAACGCCGTGGCGGGATCGGGTATGACGAGCATGTCCGATTCGTCGATGGCCTGCCAGCCGCGAATACTGGATCCGTCAAAGCCGAGTCCATCTTCAAAGGTGTCTTCTTCGATTTCGGAGGCCATGACAGTAAAATGCTGCCAATGTCCGGGAAAATCGGTAAAGCGAAAATCGACGACTTTAATGCCCTGATCTGCGATCATTGCAAGAACATCTTGTGGCGTTTGGGCCATATTCTGCTCCTTTCATTGTGAGAAAAGTGGCCTGTATTGAAAAATGAAAGGATCGGCAGTTTTGCCGACCCAACATATCGGCAGGGAATATAGATGGTGTTTGTTTCAGCGTGATTTCTCATGTATTAAATATGTGTTACACTGTCGGGCTATAATGCCCCGAAAACAAGATTCAATTATAGAAAAATGTTAAAAAAACAAGGTCTAATTATAAACATTTCTCTATAAGTTGCAAGATAATTTTTAGAAGGGGTTGCTTTTCAAGAGAACATGCTCTACATTTCTCGGAAATGAGACGCAATGTCGTGCTGTCTCTAATTATCACCCTCTTCAGGAGGATTGTTTATGTTGCGGTTGAATTCTCACAGATTGCTTGCTGTTCTGGTTATTGTTTTTATTGGATGGGGACAGGCCGATGCACGTCCAGCACGGGTTGATCAGCTACCCAATGGTAGAGCACTTGGATGCGCTGCTTGCCATGTGAATCCGGCCGGAGGTGGAGCTCGTACGCCTTTTGGCAATGATATCAATAATAATTATCTAACGCAGCCTGGTCGTAGCGGTCAGGTTGTGTGGAATGCCATGCTCGCAATGCTCGACTCAGATGGCGATGGCGTGTCCAATGGTCGGGAATTAGGTGATCCGGATGGCGATGGTATGACAGATGCGAGCATTCAAGTGACTAATCCCGGCGATCCCAATAGTTTTGTACAACAGCAACCTGTTACGCCTGCTGTGACTTCGTTTGTGATTGGCGGTGTGACGCTTCAGAAAGATGTGAAGAATCCTCCTGTGCCGAGTGGGATGCAGCAGTTTGAAATTACATTTAATGTTCCCTTAGAGGGCGTAACGCCTAACCCGGTGGGGGGGATCAATATAGAAAATGTGGGAGTTGTCACTTCATTTCCAATTGGGTTGTTTGCAATTGCACCAGATACCAGCGATCCCATGAAACTGAAGGGCAGCGTTAATTTGCCCGAAGGAGCGACCTATCAGGTGCTTATTGGCAATTTGGATTTTGAGTCGATTCCAAATTTTTCTGAACTACAGCAGTATTTCTTGGGTACCGTAGAACTGTCAGATGCTGTTGTTTCCGGTATGGGTCTTTTGCCCGAGGGTGTTATGTTGTCCGATACACCTGGTGTAGTGGTGCTGATAAATCCAGACCTTCTCCCTGAAAACGCTGAGGGTACATTCGAAGTGGCTATTGTACGCGTGTCTAATCTCAATGTATTGGAATCCATGCCCGAACAACTGGCGTTTGAGTTCCCATATGTGCCGGATGGAACTTATGCGCTGTCAATGAGTCAAGAGGTGGTTAATGCAGAAGGAAATATAGATACCTTATCTGCTTTTGTCGGGTTGAATATGATAACGGGTGGGGCCGATCCCACAACACTGATTCAGGTTGTCGATGGTGCCAGTGTAACTGATTTACAGGTCATGCTGCAAACGGAGCCAGAGCTCGTTGACATCAGAGAGGTCAGTGTTCAGAGTGTGAATGTTGAAACGAATTCGTTTTTCATCGGTCAACAGGTAAGTGTGGATGTCTCACAGGCTCTGATGATTACCCTCGATCAGACGAATGTTGAGGATATTATCGCAATATTTTTTTCTGGCAATGTTGAGGATCTTGTCCAACTTATTTTCCCCATTTCCGATCTGATGGTGGGAGATACTGTCTCCATCTTAGGATTGCCGCTTTCCGAGACTGCAATTCAAGCGTTAATCGTGATACGCCAGGCGCCGTCTCAGACGCGCAGTGCTGACCTGGATGGCGATGGTGATGTCGATTTCTCCGATTTCTTGCTTTTTGCCTCTGCTTTTGGCACGAGCGAGGGCGTGCCGGGATACAATGCTGCGGCTGATTTGGACGGGGATGGTACGGTCGCATTCTCAGACTTTTTGATCTTTGCCAATGCCTTTGGCAAGCCCGTGGGTTGAAACTAAAAAATAAGCACGTCTGAGATCGGAAACGGGTTGGTCAGATAAGTCGGCCAGCCCGTTTTTTGATGGGGCTTGACAATCGCTGAGTCTTCCTATATCATGACTAAAATGTATCAACATGGATAGATCGTTTTTTTCCCCTTTCATATAGGTGGAAAGGGATGTGCAATGACCGAACTGACACTTCGGGAAAAAGCAATTCTCGACATTTTGATTGGCACTTATGTCACAACAGGTGAGCCGGTGGGGTCGCGCACAATTTCCAAGATGGATTTGGGACTCAGCGCGGCGACCATTCGCAACTCGATGGCCGATCTGGAAGAAAAAGGCTATTTGTACCAGCCTCATACTTCGGCGGGTAGGGTGCCGAGTGATAAGGGGTATCGGTACTATGTCGATATGCTGATGAATCAGGAGGAACTCGCCGAGGCTGCACAGCGGTCTATTCGGGATAGTGTTGAGCGGTTGCGAGAGGGCAACGCCGACGATTTACTGGTGCAAGTGTCCAAAGTTTTGGCCGATGTATCGCACAATTTGGGCATCGCACTTGGTCCCCAATTCACCCAGGGCATTTTTGAGCGTTTAGAAATGCTCAAGTTGAGCGAATCCAAGCTGCTGATGGTGATGACTATTCGGTCTGGACTGGTTAAGACTATGGTTGTCGAAATCGACTCAGAAATTGAAGAGGATGAGTTGGAAGAAACGCGGCGGGTGGTCAACCAGCGGCTTTCCGGGCTTACGATAGGCGAGATTATGGCATCTGTCAAAGAAAGGCTTGCGTCTGCATCGTCCGGGTCTCCCAAGCTGTTGCATTTGCTTGCCAATAGTGCCGATCATCTATTCAGATTTCCGAGCAGTGCCGATCTGCATATGGATGGCACGCGCAACTTTTTTGGTCAGCCCGATTTTTCCAGTGAACGCCTGGCCGGTCTGATTGGCATGCTGGAAGCCCGTGAATACGTGGCACATTTGTTGAGTGATCGCACGCGCGATGCGGGTATTTCTATCACGATTGGCGATGAACACGAATCGCCCGCGCTCAAGGATTGCAGTTTGCTGACTTCTACGTATTCGGTGGGCAATGTGTCGGGTGTTATTGGAATTATTGGGCCAACGCGATTGCCCTATGGTCGGCTCGTTCCCCTGGTGCAATATATGGCAAATTTAACTGAAGAGATGTTGGATCGCAGGTAGAGGAGTTGTAAAAAAATTATGGCGCAGAAGAAAGAAAAAAAACAAGAAATACCGTTGGAAGAAGAAGTGGCGGAAGATGAGGAGGCGGTGGAGGATGCAGAGGTGGCGAAAGATGAAGTTAATGGTGAGGCCAATCAGTCGGAGGAGCCAAAGGAGAAGATAGAGGCTACCCCATTATTTTTGGCCCGCGAAGAAGCCGAAATGTACAAAGATCGGTTGATGCGCCTCGCCGCTGAGTTTGAGAATTACAAAAAACGCAGGGCGCGAGAATTTGAGACTCTTGTACAATCTGCCAGCGAAGATGTGATTCGCGATTTGTTGCCCATTTTAGATGGTGTTGGTCGCGCATTGGCACACAGCGAAAATGGGGATACAGAGTCGGAGGGGTTTCAAGAAGGCATAAAAATGATTATGGAGCAATTTCCGCGTGTGCTCTACAATCGCAATTTGAAAGAAATTGAGACGATTGGCAAACCATTTGATCCTACTGTGCATGAGGCATTAATGCAAATGCCATCGGAAATCCATGATGCCGGTATTGTCGCAGATGAGATTGAAAAAGGATATAGCCTGGGCGATAAGGTGTTGCGTCCGGCCAAAGTAGTAGTAAGCCAGGGCAAACCCGCACTGGAGACCCCGGAAGGGGACGAGGATGCAGACAAGACACAATGAACAGGGTCGCAACTGTGCGGCTCTTTTTGCATGTTGATGGGAAAGGTCAATGGCCAAAAGAGATTATTACGAAATACTGGGGGTGGATCGCGGGGCTTCAGAAGATGAGATTAAGAAGGCTTATCGCAAGCACGCGCTGAAATATCACCCGGATCGCAATAAGGATAATCCACAATCAGAGGAATTGTTCAAGGAAGGCGCCGAGGCTTATGAAGTGCTGATGGATGCACAAAAGCGACAGGCGTATGACCGCTTTGGGCACGAAGGTGTCAGCAGTACCTTTCGGGGCGGTGGCTTTCAGTGGTCAGACTTTTCACATGCCGGTGATTTTCAAGATATTTTTTCCAATCTGGATGAGATCTTTGGCGGAGGTATCTTTGGAGATTTGTTTGGTCGGCGCAGCCCGCGGCGGTCAAATCGCGGTGAGGACTTGAGAATTTCGATCAGTTTGACCTTAGAGGAGATTGCCGAGGGCGCCAAAAAAACCATTCGGCTATCGCGTTTGGAAACCTGTGATACGTGCGGAGGTGCTGGGGCAAAACCGGGAAGTGCGCCCGTAACATGCGATATGTGTGGTGGCGTGGGACAGATTCGACAGGCCACGCGCTCCCTGTTTGGGCAGTTTGTCAATGTCACAACCTGCCCGCAGTGCAATGGCAATGGGAATGTGGTGCGGGAGCAATGTGATAGTTGTCACGGACAAGGGCGAGTGAAGAAGCAAAAGGACCTTTCGGTCAATATCCCCGCGGGTATTTCCGAAGGCAATTATATTCCGTTGCAGGGGCAGGGCAATGCAGGGCCAAATGGCGGGCCAGCGGGCGATTGTATGGTCTTTGTCGAAGAGGAAGAACACGAATATTTTGAAAGACACGGTAACGATATTGTGTACGATTTGCCCATCAGTTTTAGCCAGGCAGCTCTGGGAGCAGATATAGAAGTGCCAACCCTGACTGGTCGCGTGAGTATGAAGATCCCTGCGGGTACACAATCGGGACGGATTTTTAGATTGCGCGGTAAGGGCATTCCCGAATTAGATGGATATCGCACGGGTGATCAACTCGTGCGCGTGGCGGTCTGGACGCCAGCAAAATTGAGCCGGGAAGAAGAGGAGTTGTTTGCCAGGCTCGCCAAATTGGAAAACATACAGCCGCCAGAGGGTGGGAAAGGTTTTTTTGATCGCGTTAGAGAAGCATTTGGAGGGTAGTGTACATTACACGGAAAACAGGCGAGCGGTCCAAATTTTTGTTTGGGCCGCTTTTATATATGGAGGGTTCATGAAACAGGTATTGGGTGTGATATTATTGTGTCTGATCGCTGGATGCGCTGAAGAGCAGCAGCAGAAAGAGCAGATTGGGACGCGACAAAAATTGGACACGCCAATGGGCGCCTGGTTTATGTATGCAGGGAGCGAGACCGGGATACGTGGAGAAGATGATCTGGAGCGAGAAATTACAATTCTCGTGCTCAGCGACAGTACGTATTCACTGACGGTGATGGAGCCTCATATCCAACGAAATTTTGCGGAAAAAGGGCAGGTGGTTTACGATACGCACAATGGACAAATTAAGTTTACCGTGCATACTGCTACAGGCGCGGACTTTAGTGGCGCAGAGCCTCGAAAGCTGGTCGATGTAGATCCCCTGGTGCCCTGGCAACGCGACCCTGGAACAGAATATGTGATGATGTGGCGATTGGAGCAACAGAGGGATGAGAGCGGCGAAAATATACGGGATGTGATGGTGCTTTCGGCAGAAGGGCACGAAGAATCGTATTTTGTACGCGTCGCAAATCGGGAAGGAATAGGTGCTATTTTAGACGCACAGATGAAAAGCGGGGATGAGTAATACGAATTCTGGAAATGGTCTCATCCCCGCTGCTATCTGCCTTATGCCTATCCAGCAACTTCTTTGGCCAGGTCAACACACCGCACCAAAAATGCGTCATACGCGGTCTTAAACTCGGTGGTGGTTTTTTGAACCGATCCAAATTCGGGCCAGTCGCCGGGTTCCATGCCCCGCGTTTGCCAGCCGCTCAGATCAATTTGAACCTCGTTCTCGAGAAAATCCTTCAGTGAGGGCGTCAGATCGTAGCCCTTCTGAAAATCGGGCAATTCATAAAGTCGCTGTGCCACGCCGGGTTCGTATTCATGACCGATTGATCCCCTGAGTTCGTCCAGGTCAAAATCGGGTTCTTCTGAGACGAGTTGAACGGCGCGTTGATGATTGGGAAATTCTGTATGGCACATGTTTTCGCCCAGTGCGTGAAGTGTGTCATCGGGAACGCGCTTGGACGCGGGCAACACATCCATTGACGCCAAAATCCACTGTGCCTGATCTTCTGATAAACCGTAGGTGTTCGACAAGTAGGCAACCCATTTGGGGCGATTTTCAGACGCGTAAAAAATCCAATGTACGCGCCGCGCAATGACCGTCCCCGCTTTTTTTAAATCGGCTTCGAGTTGCACAATTGCGTCTGAAGACTGACCGGCGGCTTCGGCAGCTTTTAAAATTACCGGATGATCCAGAGATTTCAGGTTGGCATAGGAACATATTTCTGTCGCTTGTTCTGCCACTGTCCCTTCGGGTATATCGACTTCCAGATTTGAAGCGAGTTCGGCGAGCAATTCACTGGCGCGATCTTCTGATAATGCGCCGAATAGTTTTTCGGCTTCTACTTCGCGCAAATGGCTTACAAACCGCCCTCCCATATTTGTTTCATAAGTTCTCACCACTTGCTTACCCGCCTGCGCCGCTCTGGCTTTGCCTTCAAAGGCATCGATGACGAGTTGCACTTCCTGTGCCACTGTGTAAACGACAGTGTTATTTGTACCAATGCCTTCGCTGTTGAGTACGGTCGTGATTTTTCGTGCGGCTTCGTGTCCACCGCCGACCTTGAATACGATATTGGGATCCAGGGTTATATTACTGACGCCCAATAATTTGTCATATCCTTTCAAATAATCATCGGCAATGCGATATGCGTTGCGCGCATCTTCAATGCTGGCATCGGCCTGATCCGCGATATTGGGATTGAGTTGAAAACTCACCATGTAGTCTTTTAGTCCCGTGTGCATTGCCAGGGGCCGAAAGATTGAAAGATTGGGCCACAGCGCAATCAGTGTGGCAGCCATTACAATGTCATCGGCATATTTTTCGGGATCGGCCTTCCACTCTTCGTGTCTGGCGATCTCGGCTTTGAGTTCATCGTCCAGCGAGGAGTCTTCGTCAAATGCTTTGGCAGCCAATACCGGGTTTGTGGAGACCTGACAAAAGCCATAGTGTCGCAAGTACTCCAGACCTCGCGCAAAATCATTGCCAAATTTACAGACATTTTCGCCGATCATTTGCCAATACACACCGCCGCGCATATTGGTCTTGAGCAATTCCAGAAATGACCGGGCGGGATTGCCAGCGTCCAGGTTTGACTCAATCCGCTCGGCCAATAAGCCCGAAAGACTATCGGCCAGATTTACGGATTTCATGTCGTCCAAAAAGCCATTTACAACACCTGTGGCGTGATCGCCTTCCAGATTATCGAGCGCGTCTAACACACTGTCGAGAGCAGTGTCTATTTCCTCAGTGCCATATCCAACAATCTCGGCATCGCGTCCGACAAAATTCATGCCCAGTTGAACCAATGTTTTGCAAATCAAGTCGCCAGAGGCCCCGCTATTTGTAATTGCGTCTAAGAGTTCATCTACGCGGCTCTGCAAAGACCCCGCTTGTGGTGAAATCAAAATCCGATCTGCCACAGCAAGGGTTTGTCTGGCATCAAATGCCGCATGCACATCAACACTCATGAACTTCCTCCTCAATAAATCAATTAGGAATTAAGAATTAAGAATTAAAAATAAACACAGAAAAAATGCGAGATCACCCTTCAACCTTCCTACTTCACACTTCTCACTTCAACCCCAGTACATCGCGCATGTCATACATCCCCGGGGTGGCTCCAGCGGCAAAGGGGATGGCCCGAATCACGCCGGAGGCGAATGTATCGCGACTTTGAGCGCGATGGACGAGTTCGATGGTTTCTCCAATGCCCCCAAACATGATTGTGTGTTCGCCGACAATATCGCCGGCGCGAATGGCGTGTACGCCGATTTCTTCGCGTGTCCGCTCGCCCGTATCGCCATAGCGACCATATACACCTACTTCTTGCAAGTTGCGATTCAATCCCCTTGCTGCGGCTTCGGCCAGTGCATACGCCGTTCCCGAAGGCGCATCGGTTTTAAACCGGTGGTGCGCTTCGACAATTTCTGCATCGTAATCGCCGCCAAGAATGCGCGCGGCTTCTTCTACGAGTTGTACTAATATTGTTACCCCTACGCTGAAATTGGGCGCGAATACACAGGCGACATTTTTGAGGGCATGTGTCATGGTCTCTACCTGATCAGGCGACAACCCCGTTGTGCCAATGACCATCGGCACACCAGCGCGTCCCGCTATTTCTGCTGCGACAACTGTCGGGTCGGGGGGCGCTGTGAATGCCGTGATCACATCGACATTGTCCGTCATCGCCTCGACAGTATCCACTACAGATATGCCTTTGGGAGGAATGCCTATGACTTCGCCAATGTCTTTTCCAATTACGGGATGACCTGGAAACTCGACACCACCACCCAAATCCAGTTCTTCGGCTTCAAGGGTCAGATGAGAAATTCGCTGTCCCATCCGCCCGGCAATACCACAGATACCCACCTTAATCATAATCGCTCCCCAAAATAGTAGGTGCGGGTTTCGAACGGGGTACAACTGGCCGTCTCTCAGGCCAGTTCAACCCGCACCTACTGATCAATACACCAGTCCTTCCAGTGCAGAATCATCGTTCAGGCGTTGCGCTATGTCTGTACCAAAAAATGACGCTACGGGTGCAAATACCTCTGGGCTATTGACCTGTACTTCGCGGGCAATGCCCAGTACGATGTCCAGTCCGGCGCGATTCATTTTTCCCAATGGCTGGCGGCACGGCCCGGCTGGCATGCCCAAAATATTCATCAGGGTTTTTACCGGCAATGGATTGCGCGCCTTGACTTCTGTCACACCATAAGGTGTGTTTTCTTCAGACACAACGCCGACCATCCCAAATAAGGGCTTTAATGCGGCGTGCAGACGGTCCGCTTCGTTCATATTCCCGCTTTGGAGAGCGTGTACCATTTTTGTCACAGGACCGGGTGCCACATTGGAAATTACACTGATTACGCCCGCGGCGTCAATCTGGCCGATGGTCATCATGTCATAAGTTTTGTCGTCGTCACCAGACATGATCGAAAACGCATCGCCACAACATTCGCGTGTGCGCGCCATGTTGTCCAGATCGCCTGTGGCTTCTTTTACGGTATTCACATTTTTATATTCGGAAGACAAGACGCCGAGATCTTCCGGGAGCAATTTCGTGCCGGACCGACCGGGTATGACGTAGGGGATCATGTCCAATTCGGGAAATGCACGGGCCACGGGTTCGACGTATTCTTTGCGGATTTCCAGAGAACTCGGCCCGTTGTAATAGGGATCGACGAGCAGGATGGAGTCCGCACCCACTTGCGCGGCGTATTCGGCCGCTTTTAAGGTTTTTGCTGTCGAGTTGCTGCCCGCCCCCCCAATGGCACGGCACTGCTCTCTGGCCTGGCTGCACACCACGCGCGTAATCAAACTTTGTTCATCACTGCTCAGGGTTGGACTCTCAGCCGTCGTGCCGCAGGCCAAAAGGCCATCAATCCCTTCAGAAATCTGAAATGCTACCAGTTTTTCCAGACCGTCCTGGTCCAGGGCCTGGTCAGCAGTCAGGGGTGTGATTAACGCTGTATGACATCCTTCTAACATAAAAACCTCCAGTTTCTGCACTTTGCTAAAAAAAAGCGCCGGCTTTCCAAGGGTATCGCCAGACGCTAAGCACAGCAGAAAATCTCGCGAACAAGAGAGCACTCCACGGAAACTTTTCCCGTGACAGTTCAGCAGATATTATCCACTGAACCAGCCCTGCTCTGCGGCGAAACAGGTCAGGACTTCGGCGAACGATCCCTTTTGGTCGGCACAGTGGAACAGTATCCCGTTTCGCCTCTTGTGCCGCATACTGATGATCGCTCGCGCCTCTACCCTTGCGGAACGGAAAGGTAGCCAACCCCATTCGGGCTGTCAAGGGTAAAGAGGGGATCTCTAAGCTAATTGCTGGAGTTCTTCTATTAATTCATCGTCGATATCCACCCCCGACTGTATCCGCATCGCGCGTTCTCTAAAGGCGCGCTCGCCCGGGATCAAAATTTCGGTTACGCCTTCTGCGGGCATTGAATTTTTAATGGTGTGGATGACTTCGCCAACGCCCAATTGAAAGATGTTCATTCCCAAGAAAATTGCAGGATCGATAGCCAGCATAAAAATCCCGTAATTTTTTCCCATTTCAGGCACGGGTGCAGCATTGAGCAATACGCCTGAAAAAAGTTGAATCATTACACTCAAAGCATATCCTTTGTGTTCGCCAAAGGGCAATGCCCCTCCTGCGCGCGCTTGCTCGGGATCAGTTGTCGGCTTGCCATCTGGCCCCAATGCGCGTCCTGCGGGAATCTCTTTGCCGTCTTTGATCGCCATCAATATTTCGCCATTGGTAATCGCCGCACACGAAAAATCGACCAGTACCTGGCCTTCTGCTGCGGGAAATCCCGCCGCGATGGGATTTGTTCCAAGCACGGGCTGCTGCCCGCCCCAGGGGACAATGCGCGGGCCTGTGTTGCACATAACCAGTCCGATCAGTCCCGCATCGGCAATCATTGAAGCGTAATATCCCAGCATCCCACTGTGGCTCGTGTCGCGCGCGCCCACAATGCCCACCCCGCTCTGTTTGGCTTTGTCAATCGCGGCGCACGCACACCGATGTGCTACCAGATAGCCCAGATTATCCCGTCCATTGATGAGGGCATAAGCCAGCGCATCTTTTTCTACGACCATGGGTGATTGATTACTTTGAGATACGCGCTCGGCAATGCCGGGCAAGCGGATCATCCCGTGTGTTGGACGCCCGCGCAATTCGGCTTCGATTAAAATATCTGTCACAATATGCGCGTCAGCCGCGTCGAGTCCATGCTCAGTCAGGATAGACTGGCATAACGCACGCAAATTTTCGACTTTGATGTTCATGAAGATGATGACCTCCTGAAAAAAGAAACAAATGCAACCACAGATAAACACGGATGGACACAGATGGAGAGTTACGAGAAGATGACGAGTAAAAAGATATAAGCCCGAACCGCGTTGAAGATCGCATATGTCACAATAATGTATTGACAATATATGCTCATGTTATTACATGAAAACCAATTGGGCGAGCGCTGAAGTATCGCCCTTGCATTGATCACAGAGACACTGCTCCTACAATTTTATGTGAGGACCACAATGTCTGAGCCACAAATTTATACTCTCGACAACGGCATTCGCGTGGTGGCCGAACCCATGCCCGGCGCGCAATCGCTTGTTGTTTCATTTCGTTTTATTTTTGGTGCGAAAGACGATCCCAACGACAGATTGGGCATTACGCGCATTTCAGAAGATGTTCTTTTTAAGGGTACGCCCAGGCATGACGCACGCGCTATATTTGATGCTTTTGACGGTCTTGGGATAAGGCGCAGTTCTTCGACCTCTGTCGAACATACATCTTTTCTCGCGCAAGTCCTGCCCGACAAATTCAAACCCGCACTTGAACTTTATGCCGAACTTTTTCGCAGTGCGTCTTTTCCCAGTGACCAGGTCGAGATTGCCAAGACCATCACTCTTGAGGAACTCAAACGCATGGAGGACAACCCCATACAACAGGCCATGTATATGACCTATAAGGCGGGGCTTGGCTCACCGATGGGCAGAATCCCCCTCGGCGAACCCGATACGGTATCGGCTATTACACCTGCGGGCGTTCGCCGCCATTGGGATGCACATTGTAGGCCGGCCCATTTGCTCATTGGGGTTGCAGGCGGTCTGGATGCGGAAACTGTGATCGAGACTATTGGCGATGTTTTTGGCGGGTGGATAGGCGAATCACCGGACAGCGAGGGAGTCCATCCCATTTCTGTTGCCGACCGCAGTGTACATCACGAAAAGCCATCGGAACAAGCCCATATTTGTCTGCTTTCTTGTGGTGTTCCAAGAGGTCACGACCTCTATTACGCGGGTCAACTCGCCATTGCCATTCTTGCCGGCGGCGGATCGAGCCGATTATTTACAGAGGTCCGCGAAAAACGCGGCCTGGCGTATAGTGTGTCGGCTTTTTATCAGGCATACCGCGGCGGCGGTCTGATGGCTGTTTATGCAGGTACCACTGCTGATCGCGCTCAGGAGACCCTGGATGTTTGCCAGTCGGAGCTTGCGCGATTGCGCCGCGATGTCACCACTGAAGAACTCATTCGGGCCAAGACAGTACTCAAGGGCCGCCTTTTTACCATTGGCGATTTGCCCGAGGGCCGCGCTGGCGGTATCATCGAAGACTTGTTTCTCGAGGGCCGCGTGCGAACGATTGACGAAATTGCCGCTGGCATTGATGCCGTTACCCTCGATCAAATTCCGCAATATATTGAAACTTTTCCTCCAAGACCTGGTACATTACTGGTTTTGGGTCCTCGACCGCTGGAGACAGGTCGTTAGAGGTAAGAGGTTCACCCAGTTCTCACAGGAGCAATTTATGGCAATGATCGATGCAATACAATATTCGACACCCACCGATGAGGAGCGCGCTTTTTACGATGACAATGGATATATTGTGATTAAAAACGCTATTGAACCCATTGGTCTGGATCGGGTGCGGCGGGCTTTTGAACGCCGCGAGTCGGAAATGCTCGCAGAGCGGGAAGAAGAGCTTCGGCTCGGCAAGTTCCGTAATGGCTATGGCAATGGGCCGTACGCGCACACTATTCGCCCGGATTTCGACACAGATGAGACCATTCTCGATCTGGCCAATAATCCCAGTGTTATTCCCTATGTCGAGAATATCGTCGGCCCGGACTATCAGGCGATGGAAATGCTCTATCACAATCACCATGCAGGCACGGCTGCCCATACGTCCTGGCACAGAGACTGGCCGCCCTGGACACATCCGCAATATACGCTCAAGATTAAGGTTTTTTATTTTATCGACGATCAGACCGAAAACATGGGATGCTTTTCACTGGTACCTGGTACACACACAAATCCGGATTATCCGCCCAAAGAAGAATATTCGAGAGATGCCCTGGAAACCATGCCCAATATGAAGAAGATGACTCTCAATGCAGGCGATGCCGTGCTGTGGAATGTGGTCTGCTGGCATACGGGATGTGCCAATACCAGTGCGATGGATCGGCGCATCGTTATTTATGGCTATATGCCCTTTTTCGTGAAAAAGTGGATCGCGAGTCCACCGCCACAAAGCATTGTCAATTGGGCCGATACGCCCCAAAAACGGCAACTGATGGGTATTCACTGTGTCGCCGGCAGGCGCAGTTGGGATCGCACTGATGTGCCCTATCTGCCCGAGCACGAAGCGATTGCAATGGCGAAGAATCTGTAAAAAGGCGGCTGGAATTAACCGTTCCACACGTCACACTTCACCTGATTCGCACTCCCAATTCTTAATTTTAATTCTCAATTTTTAATTCCTGCGGAGCAACTCATGTCTTCACCCTTTTCCACGCATACTCTCGACAATGGCCTCACGCTTGTTTTTGAAACTATTCCGCGCATTCGT
Source organism: uncultured Latescibacterota bacterium (assembly GCA_951812755.1). Taxonomy (GTDB): domain Bacteria; phylum Latescibacterota; class UBA2968; order UBA2968; family UBA2968; genus VXRD01. The sequence goes on along the minus strand of OX638329.1, from coordinate 4,941,047 downwards.
TCGGTTGCGCTGGGCTTTTTTGCCCAAACGGGATCGCGCGATGAAGCTTCAGACCTTTTGGGGATTTCACATTTTCTCGAACACATGTGTTTCAAGGGGACGCCCAGGCGCGACTGGCGGCAACTTTCGCTCGATGTCGATGATTTGGGCGCGATGTGGAATGCCTATACCTGGTGGGAAGGTACAGCCTATTTTCACTGGGTGCAAAGTGATCGGGCGACGGATTCTATCGAGATTCTCAGCGATATGATGCGCGCCAATTTGCCATCGGACGAGTTTGATATGGAGAAGAAGGTCATTCTCGAAGAGATTGCGATGTATCACGACCAGCCCGACGCGCTTATTATCGACGATCTCATTCAAGAGGCTTTTGGCGATCATCCCTTAGGGCAGAGTGTGTTGGGTACAGAGGATACGGTGAAGTCCATTACCCGTGATTTGATGGCGGAATATCACCAGCGGCGCTATGGTCCCAACAATCTCACGTTTGTCATTACAGGCGCGTTTGATCGCGATGAAATTATTCGCGCTGTTGAAGCACATTGCGGAGACTGGCAGGTGTCTGATAATGGTCGGGCGCAATCTATCCCGACTTTTCACGCTTCAAACCGCGTTGTGCAACGCGATGGTGTGGCGCGCGAACATATCGCGCTCGCGCTTCCCGCGCCGCCATCTTCCGATGATCATGCCGCTACTGCGGATCTGCTTTCTGTTTATTTGGGCGCATCGACAAATAGCCGGCTCTACTGGTCTGTTATTCAAGAGGGTCTGGCTGATGAAGCGTCGGCAGAGTATATCAATTTTAGTGATGCGGGGCTTTTTTACGTTTATCTGTCCGTGGATCCGCAAAATGTGTCTCAGGTTCTCGATATTGTGCGGCGCGAAATGGCGGATTTAAAGAACGGTATTGATAGCGACGCGCTTCAGCGCGCCAAGACCAAACAGGCGACGGGTATTATTTGCAGTGGGGAAAACGGTCTTTCTCGCTTTTCTCAAATTGTGGGTAGCCTGAGCACTAATACACCACTCAAAACGCTCGAGGAAGAACGCGCGGAGATCGATGCCGTCACGCCAGAACGCATTGCCGATTATCTCGAACAATATCCTCTTGATGCGGATCCCGCGCTTGTCGCACTCGGTCCGATGGCAGAGTTGAATTAAGCCTTTGGATCCAGCGCGTCTCGCAGACCATCGCCGACCAGATTAAATGCCAGTACTGTGAAAAAGATCGCTCCGCCGGGAAAGGTGAGTACCCAGGGCGCGCGCACAATCAGTTCGCGTCCCTGGCTCAACATTGCTCCCCATTCGGGAGTGGGGGGTTGCGCGCCCAGGCCGAGAAAACTCAATCCTGCAGCGTCGAGGATTGCGGTTGCCAATCCCAATGTTGCCTGGACGATCAATGGGGCGAGACAATTGGGCAAGACAGCTACGCATAGTATGCGCCAATCGGATGCTCCCAGGGCGCGTGCGGCCATGACATAATCGGTTTCTCGCACGGTTAAGACGGACGCGCGAATCAGGCGTGCATATTGCGGCATGGCCACAATGCCGACGGCCAACATGGCATTTTCCAGGCCGGGTCCCAGGATAGCCACGATGCCGATTGCGAGCAATATGCTCGGAAAGGCGAGTAGCAGGTCCATCATACGCATCAATATTTGATCTATCCATCCCCCCCAATAGCCCGCGACGACCCCAATGCAGGTGCCCAGTATAAGGGCGATTAGTACGGCGAATACTCCGACTCGTAAGGAAATCCGCGCGCCATAGATGACGCGGCTCAATATGTCTCGGCCAAAATCATCTGTGCCGAATGGATGTTCGAGCGTTGGGGGCGACAAGCGATTGTAGAGTGCCTGCGCCATTGGATCGGCGGGGGCGATTAATGGTGCTGCGAATGCCAGGAACAAAAAGCCGCCGATCAATATACTACCCACAAGGGAGAGGCGGTTTTTGCGCAATCGCTGCCAGATCAATAGCGCGGTGGTTTGTGGTGGTGTTTGTAAGGTGTCTTGAATGTGTGCCATTTTGTGGCGTTATTCCTTGCCGTATTTGATCCGTGGGTCCAGATAGGCGTATAATAGATCTGCGATTAAGTTGATCAGGACAAAGGTGGTAGCGACGATCAGTACGCCCCCTTGTATTGCCCGAAAGTCGCGCGCGTAAACAGAGAGGAGCAACCAGCGCCCGACCCCGGGCCAGGCAAATATACTTTCGGTCAAGACAGCGCCGCCCAATAGATAACCGAATTGTAAGCTGATTACGGTTAAGACGGGGATGAACGCATTTTTTAGTGCGTGGCGCAATATGACGACTCGTTCAGATAAGCCTTTTGCCCAGGCGGTGCGTACATAATCTTCGCGCAGGACTTCCAGCAAGCTCGACCGGGTCATGCGTGCAATTACGGCGGCAGGGACTGTGCCCAGCGTTATACTGGGCAGAATCAAATGCCAGAGTGCGTCGGCAAAACTCGGGAGGTCACCTGCCATCAGGCTGTCTATGAGGTAAAATCCAGTCCATGTGGGGATAAATACATGAGAACTGAGCCGTCCGGAGACGGGGAATAACGGTAGGGAGACTGCAAGGGCGAGGATGAGCAATAATCCCAGCCAGAAGATTGGTACCGAGACTCCTGCCAGCGATGCTGTCATGCCGATATAATCCCACCAGGTACCGCGTCGGACTGCGGACGCTATACCTGCACCAATGCCGAGTATGCAAGCAAATATCATGCTTGCAAAGGTGAGTTCCATGGTGGCGGGAAAACGCGCCATTAGTTCGACGGATACGCGTTCGTGCGATTTAATTGATCGACCCAGGTCGCCTTGCACCAGGTCGGATAGATAGCGTCCAAATTGTATATGCAATGGCTGGTCCAGGCCCAGGTCGCGTCTCAAGGTAGCCAGACTTTCGGCACTTGCCCGTTCGCCCAGCATGATCTGTGCAGGGTCTCCCGGTACGAGATGTACCATAAAAAAAACCAGCACTGTAATGCCCAATAGTGTGGGGATCAGTGCCAGTAGTCTTTTGAGGATGTAGATATGCATGGGTAGTTGTTCAAAAAAGAGTTGTCGTAATGAATACCCAAGCAATATCCGACAAATTTAGCCTAAGCGCAATATCCATTAATAGAAGAAGCCCAACGGTTTAGACTGTTGGGCTTTTTGTGACGGGTTTGGGAATCTATGCCATTGTTTGAAGGCTATCAAACCGGACTGTAATGTTCTGTTTGAGACACTACAGGGGCAACCTCTCGAATGGCATCCCAATCAATCACAGCAACCCACAAATTTTCTTTTTTAGAGTGTCGAACCACACCGTCAACTTCTAAATCTTCGCTGTAAAGAATTAGCGATTGCCCTTCTTGTAGAGAAATTTTCTGGCATGCGAGGTCTTTCACGGTCCCAGCGCAATTCAAACGCACCCTGCCTTTTACATCCGCGTTGTGAAAGTCTGCGAATATTCTTGATTTGTTCATTTTTAATTCTCTGAATAAGAAAAGGAATGTCAATATACGTGCGTCCCTTTTCTTTTGATGGTAGATTTTTTTACCAAAGTAACAGATGTTATGCAAATATATCTTGTCATTCAGGTTGTGACTGATTCCGCGCATTCACTGCTTGAAGCTTTGGAGTCTTTTTCCTTGGTCGGCTCTTAGCTAAATCATGATTTCGTTGAAGATTTATCCATAACTCAGGCGTTGTGCCCAGTGCTTGAGAAAATAACCAGGCTGTCTCAAGGGTTACACCCCGCTTGCCATGGATGATCTCGTTAATCCTCTGAAGTGGCACTTCAATGTGTTTGGCAAATGCCACTTGAGTCATTCCCAGGGGTTTCAGAAATTCTTCCAAAAGGATTTCACCTGGATGCGTCGGAATACGATTTTCTGGCAGCATGATTGTCTCCAATAGCCTAATGATAGTCCGTCAGCGATACCTGATGCGCAGAATTTTCGGACCATCGGAAAATGATCCGCCATTGCTCGTTGACACGGATGCTGTAAAATCCCTGAAGATTACCTTTCAGGGATTCCAGGCGATTGCCCAGCGGTGTCCGCAAGTCTTGTAGGCGATGTGCCGTTTCAATGACATCCAATTTCCTTAAAGCAGCACGTACAATATTCGGTGGAAAGCTACGGGCGCGTCGCGTTTGTCTGTTATGAAATAAATCTTCTGTTGCAGGATCTCCAAATGACTCAATCATGAAGTGTTCTTCTTTTGGATTTTATCGATTTCACGGTAATCGTGTAAAATATAACCGACCCTGATTCTTTATCAATGTAAAATTCATATCAGTAACTGACGTTACGCACAGGCCCAATATCATGTGTCTGTCATTCTGAGCGGAGCGCAGCGGAGTCGAAGAATCTATTACTTCAGAGGTAAAAGATGCTTCGTCAGCCTGACGGCTTCCTCAGCATGACAAAAACGTAAGACATGCGTAACATCAGTCAGTAAGCTACCCATCACTTTCCTATTCAGTCATTTTACTCAGTGTCCGAATGCGGGCGATGATAGTCTCTACGGTTTCTTTTACCGCAGCGAGCAACTCGAAACGGTCTTCCACGCAGACCTCTATGCCGTGATAGCGGTATCTTACAGCATAGTCGGTCAGCCATGTCAGCTTTTCACCAGCGGGAGTGTCGTTCTCTTCGAGATGGGTTCTGATGATGGCCGATAGACCGGATAAGTCGTGGGTGTTTTTGTAGTCGGTATCGAGTGCTGAAATCCAGCCTTTTAGCGCGTTTTCAAGAGCCTGTTGGGCATGGAAGCCGATGGCTTCTTGGTCGGCATCTGCTTCGACTAAGACATTCAGAACGCGGAGTTCTCGTTCGGCATTGATGATTCGCTGTCGTATGTCGGGCCAGTTGGTCGGTTCCGGGTTGTCATAGATTATTTTTGCGCCATGTATATCGACGCCGTCGCGGACAGCCTGCCCTGCGACATGGTTTCGGGCACGGCGACCGTCGTGGAAAACGTCCTCGCTCAGGTGGACAAGGTCAACACCCATGGAGTGGCCGTAAACTTCCTGGACTTTGCGGCGCGCCGCCTCGCTGGAGCGCATATATTCCTGCTGGTCTATCTGCTGGGAATCCGTGATGATGAGCAGGTCAATATCGGAATCGGGCGTAAAGTCGCCCCGGGCGCGGGATCCGAACAAGATGACGGTATTGGGGTGGACCACGTCGCAGACCGCACGGGCGACCGCACAGGCTTTGGGATCGGGATGTAATTTGGTATCTGGCATGGTGTCAATTCTCTGGATTGGGATAAACCTATCGGACAGTGTACAAGTTTAACAGAGGTTCAATTGTACGCTATGATACAGGATTTTGAAGATCAGAGCAAGGGGCGCAATCAAACTCGACCGGAGCCTGCGCGCGATAACAAAAGAAACGGCGGTGAGTGTTATAACCCACTGCCGTTTTTATTTTTGATCACAAAGTGATTTCTCGGTGGTGCGAAAGCCGAAGTGTCAAAAATTATTCAAGCGACTTTTTCTCAAATTATCGCCCACCTTCCATTTTTTCATTCCAAACGGTTCTATCATCCGGAGGGGCATCCCCCGTTCTTTGTTTTTCACCGCGAGCTTCGATGCGCTAAAATCTACCTCGACCCCTCTGCTCTCAAGGGCTGGAATGTGTATGTTGATTGATGTGGCACTTAAGGGGTTGTTCCTTACTTCAATCCAATCTCCTTCACCCAATCCCGCGTTTGCCACCAGCGGCGCGAGGTCTGAGATGCTGTTGTTGTTAAGTTCCAACCCTGTCAGGTTGATTAAGTTAGATATCGGCGTCACATTCGATATACTGTTGTCGGAAAGAGACAGCAATTTCAGGTTGATTAAGTTAGATATCGGCGTCACATTCGATATACTGTTGTCGGAAAGAGACAGCAATTCCAGACGGGTCGAGTTAGATATCGGCGTCATATCCGCTATGCTGTTGTCGTAAAGATCCAGCCATCTTAGATTGGTCAAGTTGGATAGCGGTGTCACATTCGATATGCCGTTGTTGTCAAGTTCCAGCAATTCCAGGCTGGTCAAATTAGCTATCGGTGCCACATTCGCTATGCTGTTGTCTTCAAGATCCAGCCATTCCAGACGGGTCAAGTTAGATAGTGGCGTCACATCTGATATGTTGTTGTCGGAAAGAGTCAGAGCTCTTAGATTGGTCAAGTTAGATAGTGGCGTCACATTCGATATGCTGTTGTCGGAAAGATCCAGAAATATCAGGTTATTCAAGTTAGATAGAAGCGTCACAAGCGGCGTCACATTCGATATGCTGTTGTCGGAAAGAGACAGGACTCTTAGCCTGGTCAAGTTAGATATTGGTGTCACATCCGCCATGCTTGTGCCGGAAAGAAGCAGCCATTCCAGCTTGGTCAAGTTGGATATCGGCGTCAGATTCTCTATGCTGTTGTAGGAAAGATCCAGCACTTCCAGATTGATCAAGTTAGATATCGGTGTCACATCCGCTATGCTGTTGCCGGAAAGATCCAGCACTTCCAGACTCGTTAATCCTGACAGTGCAGACATATTCACTATGCTTGTGCCGGAAAGATTCAGCCTTTCCAGCCTGGTCAAGTTAGATATTGGTGTCACATCCGATATGCTGTTGCCGGAAAGATCCAGGGCTCTTAGATTGGTCAAGTTAGATAGCGTCGTCATATCCGATATGTTGTTGTAGGAAAGATCCAGCACTTCCAGCCTGGTCAAGTTAGATATTGGTGTCACATCCGATATGCTGTTGACAGAAAAGTTGAAGGAAAAGTTAATCCATTGTTCTATTAGATTGGTCAAGTATAGCGAAAGGTTGTTGAATAGCTCATTGATGTTTCCCTCCCACAAGCTTCCTTCGTTTCCACCGAGGACCAACTCTGTCAGGTTAATTGCAAACTCAAGCCCGGTCAGATCGCGAATATTCTCATTCGATGCATCAAGGCGAGTTAAGCTCGCCATCTCTGCCTGAGTGATTGGCGCATGGATCGACTTGCCGAGACTGACCGCAATGACCGCATGCAGGTTCACATCCAGAATGGCAACGTTCGTTGCACTGCCACCACCAGGGGGCGGAGGGGGCGGTGGCACGCCACCACTGCTACGAGAGTAGAGTACACTAACCCCTCTACTCTGAAGGGCTGGAATGTGTGTGTTGATTGATGTGGCACTCAAGGGGTTGTTCTCCACCCTAACCTCATCTCCACTACCCAATCCCGTGTTTGCCACCAGCGGTGCGAGGTCTGAGATGCTGTTGTCGGAAAGCTCCAGCAATTGCAGACGGGTCAAATTAGATAGCGGCGTCACATCCGATATGCTGTTGCTGGAGAGAAACAGCAATTCCAGATGGGTCAAATTAGATAGCGGCGTCACATCCGATATGCTGTTGTTGGAAAGACCCAGCGTTTCCAGTCTGGTCAAATTAGATAGCGGCGCCATATTCGATATGCTGTTATTGTCAAGAGACAGCCATTCCAGTCTGGTCAAGTTAGCTATCGGCGTCACATCCGATATGCTGTTACCGACAAGATTCAACCCCTCCAGGCTGGTTAAATTAGATAGCGGTGTCACATCCGATATGCTGTTGCTGCTAAACTGCAGCACTCTTAGGCTGGTCAAATTAGCTATCGGCGTCACATCCAATATGCTGTTGCCGACGAGACGCAGCTCCTCCAGGCTGGTCAGTCCTGACAGTGCAGACACATCCGATATGCTGTTGATGCTAAGATCCAGCACTCTTAGGCTGGTTAAATTAGATAGTGGCATCACATCCAATATGCTGTTGTCAGAAAGATTCAACTCTCTTAGGCTGGTCAAGTTAGATAGTGGAGACAGGTTGGATATCTCGTTGCTGTTGACTATATACCCGCTCACTTCCGCTTCACCAAGGTCTAAGGTTATCAGGTTAATAGCAAACTCAAGCCCGGTCAGATCGCGAATATCCTTGTTCGGTGCAGCAAGGTGAGTTAAGCTCGCCATCTCTGCCTGAGTGATTGGCGCATGGATCGACTTGCCGAGACTACTCTCGATAACAGCACGTAGATTCGCATCCGGAATGGCAACCTGCGTTGCATCTCCCCCTGGGGAAGATACCTCTTTGCCAAAGCTGGCACTAAAGATCAGAAAATCGGAAAATCCTATTGCGCCGTCGCTGTCCAGATCATACTTTGCTTCATACCTCCCATCGCCCTGACGTGACCCAAACAGACCTGCAAACGCCAAAAAGTCAGAGAAGCCAACCATACCATCGCCATCAAAATCCGGGGTAACGTCTTGATCGCTCGCCGCACTATTTACATCCAGCGCAATAGAAAAGCTATTTTGCGCTGGAAGAGACAGCGGATGTATCAAAAGCGCGAGTGTGGATAGTGTGAACAAAATCAGGTTACGCATTGGTTTCTCTTTTCATTTGAGATTTCAGTCACACAATAGTGTGAACAGATTTGCCCGGCTGATCGCTCAGGACTTGTATAAATAGCGCATGTTGGTATCACATCTGAGATACTTTAATTTGCTTGAATGATACTTTTTTCAGATAGCTATAGAAAAATTTACACAAGCGTTCGCAAAGTCAATGCCAAACCTTTGTCCTACAGTTCAGAATTTGTCCCAGTTTCCATTTTTTTGATATGTGGTTTTATTTTTTGGCCTTGCACACCTTGCTAAAAGTCGATAAAGACGTAAACCCACACTGATAGGCAATTTTTAAAATGAAATCTTTTGACCTGTTCCATTAAGGCTCTAATAGGAAAAGCCCAACGGTTTGGAGGGGCCGTTGGGCTTCTGTGTGGTTTTCTATTCCCTAAAAAAAGATGTCCGATGCCTGGATCGTTTACTCTTCAATCATCACATCGTGAAACCATTTGCTCCCGGTGGGGTGTAGCTTAAATCCTTTGACGCGGGTGCGGAATGCCGCTGTTTGGGTTGCGTGTACGAGGGGTACCCAGGGGGCGTCGTGAAAGACGATTTCTTGAGCCTGTTGATACAGGGCCGTGCGTTTTGCTTTGTCGGATTCTTTCTGGGCGGCTACCAATACGTCGTGCAAGGGGTCGCTGCGATAAAAGGAAATATTATTGGCTGGCATTTGGGTCGCGCTTTTGTCCAGCAGAATATAGAGAAAGTTGTCGGGATCGCCGTTGTCCCCGGTCCAGCCCAGCAATGCCATGTCGTGTTGCCCGCGCTGAACTTTATCCAGATATGTTCCCCATTCATAAGTGACGATTTCAGCTTCAATGCCAACTATTTGTAAATCGGCCTGGATCGCCTGGGCGATTTTCTGGGGTTGTGGCATATAGGGACGGGGTACGGGCATGGCCCAGAGGGTGGTTTTGAACCCGTTTGGGAATCCCGCGTCGGATAGGAGTGTTCTGGCTTTTTCCGGGTCGTATTCATAGCCGGGTGTTTCTTGCCGATAACTCCAGAGGGTTGGCGGAATTGGATTGACCGCGGGAATGGCCAGGCCCTGATACAGGTTGTCGATCAGGGATTGTTTGTTGATTGCGTGGTTTACGGCGCGCCGCACATTGAGGTTCTGGAATGGTTCTTTGTCCATGTTCATTGCCAGATAGCCCACGTTCATCCCCGGCTGAGACAGCAATGCGAGATTTTCATCTGATTCAATTGTCGGTAAGAAGTCCGGCACCAGGTTGTCCATGCCGTCGATAGATCCCTGGGTTAGAGCGATTAGTCGGACGGAGTTTTCGGGGATGCTTCTAAAAATCAGGCGATCAATTTTTGGGGCAGGTCCCCAATAATCGGGGTTGCGTTCCAATACCACGCGGTCGTCTTTGATCCATTCGACAAATCGAAACGGCCCCGTGCCCACGGGATGCCGTGCAAAATCAGCTCCCCATTTTTCGACGGCAACAGGGCTGACGATGGCGCAAAAATTCATCGTCAGATTTGCGAGGAAGGGGGCGTTTGGGCGTTTCAGGTCAATGGATACGGTCAGGTCGTCTATTTTGCGGACGTCTTTTACGATGTCGCTCATGGACATGCCTGCCCAGTATTGATACGCGCCTTCTACTTTGTTGAAAGGGTGATCTGGTTTGAATTGCCGCGCGAGTGAAAAAACCACGGCATCGGCATTAAAGGGTGTGCCGTCGTGAAAGACGACATTTTCGCGCAAACGAAATGTCCAGGTCAAACCGTCTTCTGATGCTTGCCATGAAGTCGCTAATCCGGGTGCGAGGTCGGTGCGTTCGGGCACAAATGCGACGAGTGTTTCGTAAATATTATCGCATACTTTAAACGACTCGCCGTCTGTCTCCAGCGCGGGATCCAGTCCCACGGAATCGCCACCGCGCCCAAAAACGACTGTGCGTAACGACTCACCGTCCGTCTCTAGCGCGGGATCCAGTCCGACAGAATCGCCACCGCGCCCAGTCTGTTGTTCACAAGCGGTTATTAGCATCAATAGTGCGAGAAATAGATAGCGTGCCATTGAGTATTCTCCAAAAAAATGTCAGCCCTCACTATTCCGCCCTATTTGGGTGGTGAATGGGAGGGCTGACTGTTGATCGCAGATCACTGTACTATTCTTCAAACGCCGCGTCAAATGCCACGTCTGAGGGTTCAAAGTCGATTTCATTGACAAAGGCGCAGGATTCGGTTGCGCCATGTTCGCGGTCCATGCCCGAATCTTCCCACTCGACGGAGAGCGGTCCATCGTAGCCAATGTCGTTTAATGCGCGAATAATTTCTTCGAAATCCACGCTGCCGCGCCCCACTGAGCGGAAATCCCAACTGCGGTCTGGATCGCCGAAATTTGTATGCCCGCCAAATATACCCGCTCGTTTGGGGTTAGGCGACAGGTAAGAGTCTTTCATGTGGACGTGATAGATCCGGTCGCTGAACTCGCGGATAAAGCCAACATAATCCACATTTTGATAGACCAGATGGCTGGGGTCGTAATTGAAGCCAAATTCTGGTCGGTTCTCCAGTGCCTCTAATGCCCGGGCAGCCGAAGCAATATCAAATGCGATTTCTGTTGGATGCACTTCGAGTGCGAATCGCACGTCGTTCTTTTGAAAGACATCCAGAATGGGATTCCAGCGATCCGCAAAGTCGCTAAATCCAGCGTCAATCTGATCGGGTGACACCGGGGGGAAAGAATACAACAGATGCCAGATTGAGGATCCGGTAAATCCGTTGACGACTGTCAGACCCATGGCTTTTGCGGCTTCGGCTGTTGCTATCATCTCTTCGGCGGCGCGTTGCCGCACGCCTTCGGGGTCGCCATCGCCCCACACATGGGGCGGCAAAATCGCCTCGTGCCTCGCGTCGATGTTGTCGCATACCGCCTGCCCGGCCAGGTGATTGCTAATGGCAAAGCATTGCATGCTGTATTGTTCGAGCAATTCCTTTTTTTCGCGTACATAGCCGTCATTCGATGCGGCTTCGCGCACGTCCATGTGGTCGCCCCAACAGGCGAGTTCCACGCCGTCATAGCCAAAGTCTCTGGCTTTTTGCAACATGACTTCCAGTGTCAAGTCCGCCCACTGTCCGGTGAATAATGTAACTGGTCTTGCCATTTCTTCACTCCTATTTGGATCCACAGATGAACGCAGATGAATGCAGATGAATACAGATGTTTAGCCCGTTGCCCATCCCGTGCTTAAAAGCCTTTTATCTGTGTCTATCTGTGTCTATCTGCGTACATCTGCGGAGACTTTTGTTTATTTTAAATTTTTGGTACGTCTTGCCAGGTTTTTGTCGCTGCCGAATCGACTACGGATTCCAGGACGGCCTGTACTTTTGTGCCTTCGGCAAAGTCGGGTGAAAAGGTGCCGTCCTGTGCAATTGCTTCAAAGAAATCCCTGAATTCATGCGTGAATGTGTGTTCCCAGCCAATAATGTGTCCCGGCGGCCACCACGCGCCCATAAAGGGTTGACTGCCTTCACCTACGATAATTTCTCGGAAGCCCTGGATATGATCTTCGTCGTCGCGCGAATAAAATTGCAATTCGTTCATTTTTTGCAGGTTGAACGCGATGCTTCCCTTGCTTCCGTTGATTTCAAAATGGTTGTAGTTGCGCCGTCCGGCGGCAAATCGCGTGGCTTCAAATGTGCCGAGTGCGCCATTTTGGAACCGGGCCAAAAACATGGTGGCATCGTCAACGGTCACCTGCCCCATTTGTTCGCCGCCTTGCGCCCCCAGGCCCCCGTCAACGGCTTCGAGTAGCGGGCGTTCTTTGATGAAGGTGGTATCTGCGCCGACCACGCTGTCGATATCGCCTACGAGATGCAGGGCGAGGTCGATGATATGCGCGTTCAGGTCGCCGTGCGGTCCCGAACCGGCTTTGTCTTTTTCCAATCGCCAGACGAGCGGAAAGTCGGGATCTATGATCCAGTCTTGCAAGTAAACAGCGCGCCAGTGATAAATTTCCCCAATCCGCCCTTCGGCGATCAATTGCCGCGCCAATGCTACCGCGGGTACGCGGCGGTAGTTGAATGCAACCATGGTTTTTTTGTCGGTGTTTTCAGCCACGGTCAATAATTCTCTGGCTTCTGCGAGGGTGTTTGTGAGGGGTTTTTCACAGATGACGTGTTTGCCTGCTTTTAATGCGGCGAGTGCCATGGGCAGGTGCTGGTCGCCGGGTGTGCAGATGTCGATGACGTCGATGTCGTCCCGGGCGATGACTTTTTCCCAGTCGGTTTCGTATTCTTCCCACTGGTATGTTTCAGCCGCGTCTTTTACGGCATCGAGGTTGCGTCCACAGATTACTTTTAATACGGGTTTTACGCCGAGTTCGGGAAAAAACGCGGGCAATTGGCGGAATCCATTGCTGTGCGCTTTGCCCATGAATGAATATCCGATCATGCCGATGTTGAGTTCCATAATGTCTCCTTTTTCTATGTGCGTCTATAGTTTCTCAAAAGCCGCATGAATATAGAAATCTACCATCCCTTGTCAACGACTAAAACCAAATGATGGAAAACTGGATCTATAAAGTACCTGACTTACAATAATTGTAGTTGTGCATCCAAACTAATACTACCTGGAGACTCTAAAACTACCAACTTTGGAATTACATCATTGCTCATCTCAAAATACTCTTGATGTCTTTCTATCCCAATAGATGAGATACCCACGGCCTCTGCTGCTGCAATTGTGGATCCCGATCCCATAAATGGATCAACAACGACACCTTCTCCGAGGGGAAGTGCCGCATATACGATCTGACGGAGGAACGATTGCGGCTTTAGGCTGGGATGATCCGCAATATCTCGTTCTTTTCGCGGAGTTCGTTCACTCATAATCACGTCGCCAAATGGTGTGCCATCAGGACGCCTTCTCAGTCCTCCTGTTTGAAATTCTCTCAGACAGTCACTCACCTTCATCTTCGGAAGCATTGGTTTTCGCAGAATTCCCCATGGTTCGTGACAGCCTCTCGGCATAGATGATACCTCGGGAAATTCCTTTTCGGCATTCTTAGGGCGGTCTCCGCCCCGGAGTGTTCGCACAAGCCGAATTAACTGGCCTCGAAATTCCAATCCGCCCTCCACCAGTGCCGAAAGAACCAACTGAGAGAGAAACACATTGGTTGCAATAAATACATGACCACCTGGTCGCAGTGTATTGACCACCAGCCGCGCCCATTCTATAAAGAATCGCCTTAGAGTCTCGCGCTCTTTCTGATTTAACGCCGTAAATCTGGGCAAGGGTGCGCGTTTATGGCCGTCAAATGAGGGTGGAATGCGCCAGATTCCTCCATTATTACTTTCCCGTTTTTTTAGTTGCTTCAAATCGTATTCTTTAACGCCATAAGGCGGATCAGTTACAACTGCATGGATGCTATTTTCGGGTATCCGGCTGAACCATTCAAAACAGTCTGCCTGTAAGATCAGGGATTGTCCTATGATCTCTGATCTGTAATCCAGTCCTAATTTTTCAATGGCTTTCATCGCGGAACTCCTCTCACAAGAAGAACTCATCAATCTCGCTTATTCTGCAATATCAATCAGGTGGTGTTTGCGAGTCGCGCACTCACAAGGCGGTTCAGGCTCACACCTTGTTCTGCGGCTTGTATGGCGAGCGCACGATGCGATTCCGGCGGTAGGCGCACTATGAACTTTCCACTGTAGGTGCGGTCTGCTATTGGTTGCGGTATTTCTTCTCCGGTTGCGTGCAGATCTGCGAGGCATTCTCGTACAAGCCGCTGGATACCTTCCAAAGCCTCATCGGGAGTAGGTGCCAGCCAGCTTAACAATGGAAATTCAGCGCATAGACCCACATGCGCGTTGTCTTCAGGAGACCATGTGATGCGGTAGGTGTAATGGTTACTCATTTCATGTCTTCCGTTTTCGATTATCTTGATAATTTATGATACCAATAATGATACTAAGAGTCAGCGGAAATTATTCTGGTGACATTTACTCAAAAAAGTCATACCCCTCTTTCACATGTGCACGCGCCAAGTCCTCGTTGAATTCGACACCGAGGCCCGGTTTTTCGGGGAGTATAAATTGTCCATCTTGAATCAATGGCTCGTCGCTGATTACGAGGTCCCATCGCCATTCTATCTGGTCTGCGTGGTAGGGCAGTTCCAGGGTGTGGAGATTTCGCACGGTTGCGCCTACATGCGCGGATGCCACCATTCCCAGCGGCGATACGATGTTGTGGAATGCGGCGGGCATGTAGTACAGGTCTGCCAGGTCGGCGATTTTTTTGCCTTCCAGCATGCCTCCAGTCGCCGAAATATCGATGTGTAGCATGTCGCATGCCTGATTCTCGATTAGCCCGCGAAATCCGTCTCTGCGGTGGACCCATTCGCCCGTGCAGATCGGTATGGATGTAGAAGCCGTTACTTTGCCCATGGCGTCGATATTTTCTGGAGGCACGGGGTCTTCGAGGAACATCAGGTTGAATTTTTCCAGGCGTTGGGCAAGTAAGAGTACGTCGCGCACATTGTATTTTCCGTGGCAATCAATACACAGGTCGATGTCGTATCCGACGGCGTCGCGGACTGCGGAAACCATGGCTTCCATTTTGTCCAATTCGGCGAGTGACAAGCCGCGATCTACGGGGTCGTGTTGCAATTCGTTTGCAGATCCGTCGATGTCGAACTTGATGGACTGAAATCCATCTGCCACACCCTCTTTGGCGCGTTCGGCCCATGTTTCAGGAGTGTTTGTTCGATTCCGCCCCCTGCCTACATCGGCGTACATCCGCAATCGGTCTCGATATTTTCCGCCGAGCAATTGATAGACCGGCACGCCAATGGCTTTGCCCGCAACATCCCAGAGTGCTGTTTCCACGCCGCCGATTGCGCCGAGGAGTATCCCTGCGGTAGATTGCCCGGTGCTGCGGTCGAGCATCCGCGTGTAGAGCGGTTCGACGTTCAGGGGATTTTGCCCGATTAGCATGGGGCGCAATCGCTTTGTCACTGCGTCGCTTATACCTTCACCCGGATGCGCTTCTCCTATGCCCGATATGCCGGCGTCGGTTTCCACTTTTACATAGTTCCAATCTTTGTAGCCTTTTAATGTTGTGGCTTTGACATCGGTAATTTTCACGGCTTGCCTCTTTTGTTGGATTATCGAAAAATATCCCCGATTCAATAGCGAATCGGGGGCGCGATTGATGCCTGTGAGATCGGTTTAATCGCGCACGTCCGGCGGCTGGGGTTGAGAATTAAATCCGTAGATGCGCTTCATTTCGGGTGTGGCTCGATCCACCACTTCGGGTTTAAGGTAGTGGACAAAATCGAACATCGGTTTTAGAAATGACCGGCAGCAGAAGCAGATCAGGCATACGCGGGCGTCATCTGTTCGGTTGGATCCTGTGGCGTGCCATATTGCGCCGTTGAACAAAAATACCGATCCTTTTGGGGCTGAGAGGCGCATCTCGTCGGGATGGCATAGGGCGTGTGGGTGGTCTTTTGGCGGCGGTTTTTTTAAGAACCGATGGCTGCCGGGCACAAAGCGCGTGCCCCCGTTTTCCGGGGTAAAGTCGTTCAGGAGCCAAAGGGTGTTGACAAACATCGGAAATGAGGGGAGTGGCTCTGGCATTTTTCCCAGTGCATTATCGACGTGAAATGCATTGTCTTCAGCGCCTGGATAGATCACGTTTGACGTGAGCGTGCTGAGCGTATAATCTTCGCCGAGCATATATTCAAAATAGGGCACGACTTTGGGATGTGCTACCAGCTTTTCATAAGGTTTTCCCTTGTTCACCAACCACCGCACATGCTGGCCCCTACCACTGGTATGCACCCGGCCCGAGCCGTCTCCGCGCTCTTGTTCGGCGAGGTGCAACAGTAGCGCGCGGTAGTGCGATATCTCGGATTCAGAGAGTACATTGGGGATGATGACATAGCCCTGTTCATCCAATTGTTGTCGATGTTCTGGTGAGATTTTCATCGCGTGCTCCAATGTGATAGTAGTTAGTGGTCAGTAGTCAGTCCGCCCAACCACCCAAACCTACCAACCCCCGGTACCTTGCCTTTTTGCCTTCCTTCGTGTTCCTTTGTGTCGTGAACTGCTGGTGAGGCGTCGCAGTTGTGCACCATTCCGTGGATCATAATCCGTAGTAATCGTTAATCTCTTTCTGATACCCTTCCACCTCACCTTTTAACATTTCGTCTAAGGTAACGGCGCGTCCGAGCAAGCCAGATTCGAGAATCGCATAGCTCAATGCCAGATCGATGGTGCCTTCTTCGCCGCTCATCTGGACGGGTTTGCCATTTGCGATAGCTTGCAACCAGTTCAGGTTCTCAAGCGCAAATGCATCGGTGATTCCGCGCGGCATGACTTCGGATATGCGCGAGGGTTCGGCTTCGCGTTGAAATTGGTCTTCTACATTTTCCGATGTGCCGTCTTCGCCAAATAATTGCCCGTCTGAAATCGCCCCTTTGCTGCCCCAAATATTCGTGCCGCCGGGTACGCCGATCTGTGTTCCCCGCGCACTTCTCGAAACGGCCATGTGCCCGATGCCGCCATTTTCAAATTCAAAGTTGGCAAAAAAAGCATCATCCACTTGATTTTCGATTTGATTGACTATAGCGCGATCGTCGTCGGACATTAAGACGCGCACAGGTTCGAGCGTTCGCCACAGGGCTTGCACCGATTTTATGGGACCACAAATTGTGCGGACGCCGTTAAAAAGGTGGACGCCCAGATCGATGGCAACGCCTCCGCCCGCGCCCAATTTGCTCTGACGCCAGGGCGTTCGCGCAGCTACGAGGTCTGGACGCGAATTGCGAAATCCAATGACGCCGCGATAAAGCATTTGTACATCGCCAATCAGGCCCTTTTCTACGGCCCACTGGCTGGCCCATGTGGCGAGATTGAAATTCACGTTTTCGTCAATGCTCAAAATTTGTCCGGTTTCGTCGGCGACTTCACACATTCGCTGGGCCGCTTTGACCGAGATTGCCATTGGTTTTTCGACCGAGACGTGTTTGCCAGCTCTCATGGCGTCGATGGCGATGCTGTGGTGATTGTCGTGTCCAGTCAGAATGATTACTGCGTCGATTTTGCCCTTTTCCAACATTTCATTGTAGTTGGTGTACACTTCTGTATCGCTATCGGGATGCAGGTCACTGATAAACGAATGCGGCGCATTGAGCGGATCGCCAGGTGCGTCAACAGGTGCTGGGCGAGGACCGGGACCCTCGCCTCGCTTGCGGAAGCGATGGGCGTCTTCTTCTTTGCGCGCGCACAAAGCCGTGATTTGAAATAGATCGCCAAAACCGTTTTCCCGCAGGATTTTATAGCCTCGCAGATGGGCGTTTAGTATTCGCGCACACCCGATGATGCCGATTCGCACTTTCATGGTGAAATTCCTTTTGTTCTTTTAAAGAAATCAGAGTTGCCATACGACCAATAATTGTACGACATTTTCGGTAGTGGTGGTGCCGAGTTTGTTCCACCAGTACTGGTATTCGATGCCGACGAAGAGCGTGTTGCCCTCGCCGTTTATCGCCTTGCTCAAGTCATAGGTGAGTTGTGGCTGTGCGAGAATCCAGCTTTTGACTTCGCTGCCAAATTCGTTGGTCTGGGAGCCGATGTACTCTGCATGGCCGAAGAACCCAAAAGACTGGCTACCGATTCCAAAGGCAGCCCCCCAATTGATGTCGAATACAAAGCTGTTGCTCGTAGTGGGCGCGCCGCCGTTCGCTGTGCCGCTGCTGGCGTCGATCAGGGCGGTCAGGTCGGTGTTGACAAAGAAGAAGCCAGGTACGTTCCACGAAGCCCGGACGCCGGGGAGGTATTTGAGGACGTTGGCATCGGAATCGGCATTGAATCCAGCGATTACGGAAATATCTCTGATGGGACCGAGGTTGAACTCGGTGTCCGTCAGTTTGCCAATGCTGAGGGTCGGATACCATTCTCCGTAGATACTTTTGTCGTTGAAGCCGTCCGGAACGCCATCTTCCAGGAAGTCGATAAAAAAGAAACTGTCGCCATATCGCCACTGCGCTGCCTGTTGCACGGTGAGGATAGAGGTGTATTCCGCGTCCCCGGAAAATGGGTTTGTGAGTTTGCCGTATTGAAATTGGAATGAGGTTTGGGCGATTACCGCGGCCGGCTGCAGGAGGATGCAAGCGATCAGTGCGAGTAGGCCGCAGTGTTGTTTCCGCATCTTTATGCTCCTTTTACCAATTTGTGTACGAGCCGTCTTCGCGGCGGAATCCCGATCCTGTCGATGGTTCGGGAGGGGCCATGTCTGTGAGCGCGTCTTCGTTTAATTCAATGCCCAATCCCGGACCTTCGGGAACGAGCAGATGGCCGTTGGCGTAGGGCATTTGTTTGGGGAATACATCTGTCAAGGTGGTCATAGGAGGTCTGGGCAATTCCTGTACGCCGACGAGAGAAGAGGATAAACACAGGTGCAAGCAGGCGGCTGTTGACACGGGGCCCAGTGGATTGTGTGGGGCCAGATTAATATAATGTGTCTCGCACCAGCCCGCGATCTTTTTGGCTTCGGTCAAACCGCCCGCAATGCAGAGGTCAACGCGGCAATAGTCCATTAAATCTTCTTCGATTACCTGCTGAAATTTCCACTTGCTATCGAATTGTTCACCAATGGCTAAGGGCAGATGCGTATTTTGTCGCACGAGGCGCAGGCTCTGTGTACTTTCACTGCGCAATGGGTCTTCGATAAAAAATGGGCGATAGGGTTCCACGCCTTTGCAATATGCAATGACCCAGGCGGGATCCAGTCGCGTGTGAACATCTACGCAGATTTCCAGTTCATCGCCACAGGCTTCACGCACGGCTTTTACCTGTTCGATGCCGTGACGCACAGCGCGCGAAGGTTCAAATACATTGGGGTCTGTGGGATCGCTCATGCCCCATCGAGCAAATTTCCAGCCTTCTTCTTGTCGTTGCTTGCAATTTGCGACCAGTCGGTCGATATTGTCCCGTTCGCCAATATGCGGATAACACGCCACTTTGTCTCGGGTTCTTCCGCCCAATAGTTCATAGACGGGTACGCCCAGGGCTTTGCCTTTGATATCCCAGAGCGCGATATCAACAGCGCTCACTGCCGATGACTGTACCACGCCGCCCGGGAAAAACCCGCCGCGAAACATGACCTGCCACAAGTGCTCAATCCGAAAGGGGTCTTGCCCGATGACGTCTGGTGAAAACGAATGGATCACTTCGGCTATCGCGGTTCCGCGACGCTTTAAGCCCGCTTCTCCCAATCCGTAAATCCCTTCGTCTGTTTCAACTTTGACGAAAAAGTTTCCCGTTGTGGGTACGACGAATGTTTTTAATGCGGTAATTTTCATGATAATCCTCCTATATTCAAGACCCGGTTTACAGGAGATAGCTGACCGCTGTCACCCAATCCATCCCGCTGTACCAATCGCATCTGCGATGGGAAGGGCGCGATACAGTTCTTCTCGTGTGAGCGGTGGCATGTCTGACGTTGCTGTATTGTCTTCAACTTGTTGTCGGTTTTTTGCGCCGGCAATGACGCATGAAACGCCGGGATGATCTAATACGAACCGCAGAGATGCTTGCGCCATGGTTCGTTGCTCTGTTTGTAAGAACAAAAGTTCGGGTAATTTCTTCAATCCCTCTTGAACTTCGGGACGCTGAAACCGCTCGTACCGCAAATCGTTTTGCGGTATTTGCTCGGCATTCTGCCCAAAGTATTTTCCGGTCAATTGGCCCTTTGCCAGGGGTACGCGGATTAGTGTGCCTATTTTTTGTTCTTTTGACCAGTGCAATAATGCGTCGGCACTGCGTTCCAACAAATTGTATCCGATTTGCAAAATGTGAATGGGTCCCAATGCCCGCAGTTTATCGATGGCTTCCCGGTTGTTGGTCGAGATACCGTACCACCGGACTTTGCCCTCCCGTTGCAATTTTTCAAGGGTTTTCATCACGGCGGGCATGGCCCATTCATGTGGGATCGCGTGCAGTTGATAAATGTCGATAAAATCCGTTTGCATGCGTTTTAAGCTGTTTTCGCATGCTTCGACAATCCGGTTGTGTACCGATTTTTCGTCGTTTTGGTCAATGTCCCGGTTTGGCTGCACTTTGGTCGCTATAATCCATTTATTTCGCCGTCCCTGTAGCGCTTGTCCGACGAGTGCTTCGCTGTGTCCGTCGCCATAGCCTTCCGCAGAATCGATTAAATTCACACCGAGTGCTTCACACCGATGGATCAGCGCGATGGATTCCGCATCGCTTGTGCCCGACCACACTTCAATGCTTCCATCTGCTCGCTGTTGTCTTCCAGAGATGGGAAAGGCGCCCAATCCAATTTCCGATACTGCGAGGCCGGTCTGTCCCAGGGTGCGATATTTCATGCCATTACTCCCGTCAATTCCTGATTGACAACTGCGGCGGCTTCCACGGTGAGAACCTGCCACCCATTGTCCTCAAAACGCCACGAAAATGAGATATCTGAATCGCCGCCATTGTAAAACATCACGCCATCCACATCTGTTCCGGAATGGATCACAAGCGGAAGGATTTGATGGGGTACGCCGTGCTCGCCATTGGCGTGTTTTACTTCGACTGTCGGCGTCACTTTGCTTTTTACTTCTCGCGTGCCCAAAAGCAATGGGCCGTAACATCCGGTCACGGGTCCAATGCCCCAGTTGCGGCCATGTCCAGCCGTTGTCGAACAGACTGCGCCTCCCATATCGGCGTGTTCTCTGCCACCGCGCAGCACCCGACGCGCCATCGTCAGCTTGTCTGCCGCTTGCTTTAATGCGCGTTCGGCATAGCTTTTATCACCGGTCACCTGATATGCCAGTGTTAGTGCCGCAGTGCTCGGCTCTGTTGTTGGTGTTACGGAGCCGTCGCCATTCCATATTCCCCAATACGTCATGTCGTTGCGCTTGCCCACGCCGGGCCAATCGCGGCGGCGCGCCTGTGGAAAGACCATGGCCAATTCGCCTTTTTGCATATCGGGGAAACGCGCGATTTGCGCCCGAATTGCCTCATCCAGAGAGGAATCGGAAAACTGCCGTCTAAAATGGGAAATCGCCGCTGCGCCGGGATCTGAATACGGGTCCAGCAATTCGTTGACCATTGGTTCTGAAATGCGCCGCGCTGCCTGGTGAAATACAGTGTCCCCCGATGCCTCAAACAGATCGCCCAGGGCGTATATGACGCCTGAAGCCAGCAGCACTTCGACTCCGATGAGCGGATCGCCAGGGACGTGATGTCCGGCTTGTGCCGCCTTTTTTTGTTGTCCGGTCGCCTGTCTGCCAAATCTCGGTTGTCCGTTTGCATCCCAGGCAATGGGCAAGGGACCATCTGGTATGGCGACAATCATCTCTGCCCGACGCTTGCCGTATTGCAAAGCCCAGTCCAGATACCGGTCTTGTCCCGTCATTCTGTGTGCGGCAAGGGCAATGTGGACAAAGCGGAAGTGCTCGGCAATTTCGGTATCGTAGCCGTCGTCTCGTCCTACTGTGCGCGTGCCAATATAATATCCGTAAAACCGATTGCGCTCCCAGTCAAACCATTCGGGAATGCCTTCAACCCAGTTGCCGA
This sequence comes from uncultured Latescibacterota bacterium, assembly GCA_951812755.1. GTDB lineage: Bacteria > Latescibacterota > UBA2968 > UBA2968 > UBA2968 > VXRD01. Next base: position 4,919,081 of record OX638329.1, on the reverse strand, counting down.
TGTGTTCGGCTGCGTCTTGTAGTAGCGCGTTTGCTTTTTCATCTTCGGGAAATAATCCGAGGTAACGCGGCAAAAAGAGCAGAAAGGGTTCGGTTCCGTGATGGGCTTCGGCTTCGGGTTCATAGCCGTGCAGGCAGTCCCGTTCCACCCATCCGGCCAGCATATCGCGCAGGTGTTCAAAGTGTTCCCGCACTCCGTCATTCCCGGTGATGAGATAGTGGGGGAACCAGGCCAGCGAATAGTTTGCTTCGTCTTCGCCTCCGCCATGCTTGCTCGGCGGATCCATGCGCCTGCTTTGATCTAACCACGCATCCATCTCTTTTCGCAATGTCCGATAATGTTCAAAGCACTGTTTCATAAGCCCTCCAGAAGTTGTTTTTCTTTTTGACTGTTGAGATTATCTTGACGCTTCAAAAAGGTGAACCTAATTTGTCAGACAGCATAGCGCATAAAAATCTCAAAGTCAAGGTTTCTGAGTAGTCAGTTATCTCGTCTTCCACACCGGAGTTGAGATCTGGGACAATTCCCAATTCTTAATTCTTAATTCGTAATTGACATTGGAAAGGATTGCCATGTCGGACATTCGCATTCGCGCAGAACATCTCGAACCGTTTATTCAATCCGTTTTTGAAAACGCGGGCCTGCCGCCTGAAGATGCCGCCATAGAAGCAGAAGTGCTTATTTGGGCGAATCTGCGCGGGGTTGATTCACACGGGGTTTTGCGCGTCATTACGTATCTCGACAATATCAAAACGGGTGCGATGAATCCCCAGCCCGATATTCGCGTTGTCAAAGAATCGCCAGCGGTTGCCCACATTGCGTGCGATCGCGCTCTTGGACCTGTGGCGACTGTTCCCGCAATGAAAAAAGCCATTGAAAAGGCGAAAAATGTGGGTATCGGATGGGTGTTGCTCAGCGATGTCACGCATCAGGGCGCGATGGCTTATTATTCTTTGATGGCGGCACAGGAGGGCTTTGCGGGTATTGCCATTGTTTGCAGCCCGCCGAATATGGCTCCTTTTGGCGCGAAGGCAGCGGGCGTACACAATAGCCCGATAGCTGTTGCGGTTCCGGCAAACAAACGCGCTCCCATCAGCCTCGATATGGCGACCAGTGTGGCAGCGGGTGGCAAACTTCAGCTCGCGCAGGATAAGGGCGTGCCGCTGGGCGAAGACTGGGCACTCGATGCCGAGGGCAATCCGACGACGGATGCGCGTAAAGGGGCTATTCTGCGTCCGGCGGGTGGTCCCAAGGGATCGGGTCTTGCTCTTATTTTTCAGTGTTTGTCCAGTTTGATGGTCGATAATCCGCTGCTCGTTCCCGTATTGCGCGGGGGCGAAAACTCGAAAAAACAAAACGGCATTGTCGCTGCGATTGATATTTCCTTTTTTATAGATCTGGATGATTACAAAGACCACGTCGATAATTTGATCGATGAACTCAAAGCATTGCCCAGGGCAGATGGCTTCGACGATATTCTCATGCCCGGCGAACCCGAAAATCGCACCCTTGTCCAGCGGTCTGACGAGGGTATTCCCATTCCGGAAGGTACGGCGGAAAAACTCCGCGAAGCTGCAAGGCGCTTTGACCTCGCGTTGCCCGAGGGAATGTAAGGATGGCTATCGAACACCACATCATTATAGGCTGACACCATTCCTTTAACCCGTTATATTTATGAATGACCTTCTTTTTACTATTTTGACACCACTGGGATTTACAGTTCGCACAAATCGTGGATATTGGCAAAAAATTGTCTCAAAACATCCCGATATTGAGGATAGGATTGACAAAATAAAAAATACATTGAGAGATCCTATTGAAGTGCGCGAAAGTAGTAGAGATGAAGACATTCTATTATTTTATGGCGCAAAAGAAAAGTATTGGATGGTCGTTGTTGTACGTCGTCTAAATGGGGAAGGTTTTATTATTACGGCTTATAGAACGGATGCAATTAAAGAAGGGAGACGCGTATATGGCTCAGGTCAAGGTATTCTATGAGGCTGAGGCCGAGTTGCTGACGATTTACTGGCAGTCACCTCGCAAAAATCAACTGTGTACGGAAATAGGCGATGGCATTATTATTATTAAAGATGAGACGAGCGGGCAGCCTATTGGCATAGAATTGCTATCTTATCGCCCCGGCGATGAGCGGTTTGATGCCGTATCTGTTGAGGTTGGGGGTTTCTCAAATGCACAAAAGGCTTTGGTTTAAATCAAAGCCTTTTATTTTTTAACTTATTCTAAGACAGAGTTTTTTAAACGGAGCTGACATGTCAGAGATTGTAACCATTCAAGATGTCAAAACCATTGTGACGCAGCCTGCGGGTTCGCGGCTCGTTATTGTCAAAATTATTACGTCGGAACCCGGACTTTACGGGTTGGGATGTGCGACATTTACGCAGCGATTTCACGCGGTGCGTACGGCTATTGAAAAACATCTCAAGCCCTTTGTTATGGGACGCGATGTGGATCGCATTGAGGAAATCTGGCAGATGAGCATGATCAATGGGTATTGGCGCAATGGTCCCGTGCTCAATAATGCCATATCGGGGGTGGATCAGGCGTTGTGGGATATTAAGGGCAAACGCGCGGGTATGCCCGTGTATCAACTTTTGGGTGGGAAGTGTCGAGAGGCAGCAGATACGTATGCACACGCCAATGGGCGCGACAAATACGAAGTGGTGGATAGTGTGCGTCATTTTATGGCACAGGACTATCGCCATATCCGCGTGCAGATGGGCGGGTACGGGGGGCAGTCAGAGAGTATTCAAAAACCCGATGGCGCGCCCGATGGGGCTTATTATCACCCGCGAGAATATTGCCGTCGCATGTGCGATATGATTGAGCATGTGCGCGCGGAGATTGGGCCTGAAATTGAGCTTTTGCACGATATTCACGAGCGTTTGCGCCCAATTGACGCTATCCAGTTCGCCAAAGATGTGGAGCCTTTCAAACTTTTCTTTTTGGAAGATGCACTCGCGCCGGAAGACAATGCGTATTTTCACCACATGCGCGCGCAGTGTGCTACGCCCCTGGCGATGGGCGAACTCTTCAATCATCCTCATGAATGGATGCCTCTTATTCAAGAGCGGCTCATTGATTTTATTCGCATGCATGTCAGCCAGATGGGTGGTATTACTCCTGCGCGCAATGTCGCTGCTTATGCCAATATGTACAATGTGCGAACGGCTTGGCACGGTCCTGGCGATACATCACCTGTTGGTCACGCGGCTAATTTGCACCTGGATCTGTGGGCGCCCAATTTTGGCATTCAGGAGTGGTGCCGTTTCAACGATCTCGTCTATGATATGTTTCCCGGTTTGCCCGAGGTGCGTCAGGGCTATATGTATCCCAATGATAATCCCGGTCTGGGCATTGATATTGACGAAGATCTCGCTGCAAAATATCCGCCCGAAGATGAGATTATTCAGTGGACGCAAACGCGGGCACCGGATGGATCGCCCATGCGGCCGTGATGGAAGAAGGTAAAGGAGCAATTTTATGAATACCCATTCATCCCCGTCGGATCTCAGAATTACCGATATGCGCGTTGTCAATATTTCCGGTGTGCCTATGCGCTCTACGCTCATTCGCCTGGATACCAATCAAGGTATCTACGGTTTGGGAGAGGTGCGCGATGGGGCCAGCCATATTTACGCTTTGCAACTGAAGCGTCAACTTTTGGGTGAAAATCCCTGCAATGTGGATAAGCTGTTTCGCAAGATCAAACAGTTTGGCTGGCATGCACGGCAGAGCGGCGGCGTGTGTGGCGTGGAGATGGCGTTGATGGATCTGGCGGGTAAGGCTTATGGCGTGCCCTGTTACCAGCTCGCGGGTGGGAAATTCCGCGATCAGATCCGCATTTATTGCGATACTCACACAACGCCGGATCCCGAAGAGATGGGCAATCGCTTGAAGGCGCGCATGGAGCAAGGTTTTACTTTTCTCAAGATGGATATTGGCGTGCGTTTGCTCAAAGGTATTCCGGGTACGGTGTCTTCTCCCGCGGGCATGCTGGAAACCACGCAGGTTATGCATCCTTTTACGGGTATTCAGCTTACCGATAAGGGTATCGATGTTCTCGTTCAATATGTGGAAGTCGTGCGCGATATTGTAGGGTATGAGATTCCTCTGTCTGCTGATCACTTTGGACATATCAATGTGGAGTCGTGCATTCGCCTTGCGCGCGCACTCGAGCGGTTTAATCTCGCATGGCTGGAAGATATGATTCCCTGGCAACTTACCGATCAATGGGTGCGCCTCAAAAACGCAACTGCGACCCCGGTTTGCACGGGTGAAGATATTTATCTTTTGGAACATTTCAAGCCGCTGATCGATAATAAGGCTGTTTCTATTATTCATCCGGATCTCGCCACATCGGGAGGGATCCTCGAGACCAAACGGATTGGTGATTACGCGGAAGAACACGGTATTGCGATGGCGATGCACATGGCGGCGACGCCAGTTGCGACGATGGCGAGTGTGCATTGTGCGGCTGCGACAAATAATTTTCTGGTTCTGGAATGCCACGCTGTTGATTATCCGCCGTGGAATACGCTCGTTACTGGCTCGCCCAATCCCATTGTTCAAAATGGTTATATTCAGGTGCCCGACACGCCCGGGCTCGGCGTTGATTTGAATGAAGAAGCAATTAAAGAGCACATCAATCCCAATTTGCCGGGCTATTTTGAACCGACAGATGCGTGGAATGAGGAGCAGGTGAATGATAGGCTGTGGAGTTGATCCGCAGATGACGCAGAAAAAACGCGAATGAGCGGTGTACAACTGGCCGCTTTCCAGGCCAGTTCATTTGAGCGTTTTACGCAGATGTGTAGGGACGATTCCACCGGGTCGCCCGCCGTTTGATCCACAAATGCACAAAAAAGGCGTAGCACTGGCCTACATCCTACTATAACTGACAACGGAAAGGAGTATTGTATGCCCACTATTGGCATTATTGGGGCGGAGAATAGCCATACTGTGGCGATTGCAAAAACTATTAATATTGATAGACTGGTGCCCGGTTTTAGCGTTACCCATGTTTGGGGAGAGACGCCGGGCGATGCGAAAGATGCACAGGAGCGGGGGCTGATTCCCAATATTGTGCGAGATCCCGAGGATCTGATCGGAGAGGTTGACGCGGCTATTGTGGATCATCGCCATCCCAAATATCACCTGCCTGCGGTGCGTCCATTGCTGGAGGCCAAAATTCCTCTTTTTGTCGATAAGCCGTTTTGCTATCGCCTCGACGAAGGCAAAGAGTTTCTGGCTCGAGCGCGTGAACTCAGTGTGCCTGTGTGTTCTTTTTCGGTTTTGCCCAAACAGGCGTCTTTCGCGCAGTTGCAAGAGGATGTTCGAGGACTCGGGCGCATTATTTCAGTTGTTTCGACGGGGCCTTGCGATATTGATTCTGAATATGGCGGTGTCTTTTTTTATGGGATTCATCAGGTCGATATGGTCGTGCGCTTGCTCGATCAGGATATTACGTATGTGCAGCTCAATCGCGGGCAACAAAATCACACTGCGACGCTTTATTCTGCAAGTGGCGCGATTTCAACGATGAATCTCGTTGGCGAAGGTCGCGTGGGTTTCCACGTTTCTGTGATTGGGGAAAAGGGGCGCACCGATCGCGTGATTTCGTACGATGAGAATACGTATCTTACAGGTGTTCTCGATTTTTGCCACATGTTCAGTACGGGTAAAACAGATGAAACCGATAGTTCGATGCTTACGCCCGTTGCTGTGCTTGAGGCGCTCGAGAAGTCGCAGGAGTCGGGGGAGAAGTGTGAGGTGTGAATTAAGAATTAAGAATTAAGGGTTGGGAGCAGTCAGCAAAATCTGTGCATGAAAGCCGTCATTGCGGCATGGTTTTGAGCCGCAATCCACTGGGCGGAAGCAGGATGGGCTGACCACTGACCGCTAAGAAGCGTGGAGGATGAAGCGGGATGGTCAGTGTGGGTGTACGCGCAAGCATGGCATAGCGATATCCTGTGTTGCTCGTATAGGGATATTCTAACATCGAATGGAGGTTTCAATGATCGGCGTACTTACGCATCATTGGGCTAAAGATGATTGTGTTGATGAGGCTCGCGATCTTTTGAATCGCAATGGTATTGCCCAGAGTCAGGCTCCCGGATTTGTTAGCCGTCAGACGCTTCACGCTCTTGCAGATGAGACGAAGATTACGACGCTCGTGATTTGGAAGAATGAAGAAATCTACGAGGGCTGGCGCGCCAGTCCCGAGCGGGAAGCTGTTATGAGTGGCGCAAGTGATCTCTGGTCGCAGCCGACAGAGTCCGAGCGATTTGAAGTTGTACATCGCTTGTCCAAAGTATAGTAAACAATGGAAGAATTCATCACTGGAACGGATTTGGTGAGTGCTTTAGACATTGTTCAAAATGGCCTCAATGCCGAGAGAGCTAGAGAACTCGGTGGAGAGGGCAGTTTTTGGGCGGTGCCTGTTGCACAAATTGAGTTGGCACGTCTTTTTGCTTTGGCAAATCCCGCTTTGCACTCACACTGTGCATTGGTCAAAATGACTATCTCATCAAATACATTGGATGACTTGCTCAAAAACGATTGGCTGGAGTGCATCCTTGAAGGAGAATTTTATCGGTTTGCCCCGAGTAGTTTTGACACATTAAACCAAAAGGCGAGCTTTGAACTCGTGGAGAATTTTTTGGCAAGCGACTAACCAATCCATTTTGAGGAGCAAAAAAAATGAAAATTGATAATTCCTCCGCTCGACTAAAACCAAAATTTCCTATCGTAGAACCCGACGGTACATTCCGAATGGGCTGGCTGGTCTCTTTTCCAGATGTGCCGCTTGTTCAGGCCAAAGCGAAACTCAACCAATTGGTAACAATTCATCAGAAAAACAATAAACTGATGATTTCTAAAAAACAAACAGGGCGAGGCGTTGAGCCTTTCCACGTTTACTGGGGGGATTATTTTTTATCTACTGATGTCACCTACCATACCTCAAAGCATCAAGCCCAAATTGAGTTTTTGGTGAAAAATCACGGGGGATTGTGGAAAGATCTGATGGTATTGTTCTTTTCTGAATTAAAGGAGCACTTGCCAAATGTTGAGATAAAAAACCTTCTCCATCTCAAAAGTCAATGAACCAAACACAGGGGTTTATCCATCCATTCACAACAGCAATGAGGCAAACTATGAGCAAAATCCTCGTCACAGGTGCAACGGGGCGTTTGGGCGCGAATGTCGTCAAGCAGTTGGTTGAGCGTGGAGATGATGTTCGCGCGCTGATTCTTCCCGACGATCCCAAGAAATTCAAGCTCGATCCGTTTGATATTGAAAAGATTGAGGGCGATCTCAGAGATGCGGCGTTGTGTTGCAGTATTGTGGATGGTGTAGATGCGGTTGTTCATACGGCAAATATTTTGGGTCCACCGCGCGGTATGGACAATCAGACGTTTTACGAGATTAATGTTACAGGTACGTATAATCTTTTTGAGGCGGCTGTACCATTTGCCGATAAACTCCATCTGTTTGTCCATGTCAGTACCGACGCGGTTTATCCGATGGGCAATCAGCATATTCCGCCCTGTTATCAGCCCATCAATGAAATTCATCCCAAGCGTCCGCGTGGGCTTTATGGCACGCTGAAATATATCAATGAAGCGATGGCCGAAGGGTATATGAATGGACACGATCTTCAGTTGTCTATTATTCGCCCATCTGGCATGTTTGCGGGCAAAGAAGTGCTGGGGCGTTGGAATGTTCAGTTTGTGGCAGGACGCATCCGCGAAGCTGCTAATAGACCGGAAAGTGGTATTTACCATCCGGATGGCGCGGCTATTGCACAGGATATGCTCGACCGCGCCGAGCGTCCCGACCAACCCTGTGCTGTCACCGATCGCGAGGGTCGTCCGTGGATGTGGTCGCCTTCTGATGCACGCGATACTGCGCGGGTGTGTATTTGTGCGCTCGACCATCCCGCGGCGGTTGGCGAGGCGTTCAATGCGCCGATTTATCGCCCGCTCGCTTTCCCCGAGGTCGCAGATTATCTTGCAGAGATAACGGGTGTTCCGCCTTTTGCGGTTGAGGTGCCCATGCAGTGGATCTATTGGTCTGATAATAGCAAGGCGCGCACGCTGATAGGATACGAGCCGCAGTGTACGCTTGAAAATATTTTTGATACCGCACTCGCCGATCAAGCCGGTGAACCTGCGGATGTTATTTCGGCGTGAAGAACAGGAGTATTTATGTCTGATAAGCCCAATATTCTGATTATTATGTCTGATGAGCATGCCCCTCAATACAGCAGTATTCACGGGCATTCACTGGTGCAATCGCCCAATATGGATCGCCTGGCTGAGATGGGGGTTACATTTGACAATGCTTATTGCAATTCGCCGATTTGCGGTCCGTCACGGATGTCATTTATGACGGGGCGTTATATCAGTCGTATCGGTACTTATGACAATGGTTTTCCCATGGCGTCGGATACGGTTACATGGGCGCATCGTTTGCGAAATGTCGGTTACGATGTTGTCATATCGGGCAAGCAGCACTTTTGTGGTCTCGATCAATTGCACGGTTTTCGCACGCAACTCGCACGCGATTTGCATGCGGAATTGTGGACAAAAAACGGTGTCCCGCGCGGCGAGGGCAATTGGGATGCGGGGGTTGTTGAAGCGCAAAAGCCCTGGGGTGGTATTGCACAAGCGGGGCCGGGTACAACGACTGAGATACAGGTTGATGATCAGGTTGAAGAGGCTGCTCTGGCGTATATCAAAGATCCCGCTCGCAAAGAACAGCCCTGGTGTATCAATGTGGGGTTTATCGCGCCTCATTTTCCGCTTGTGGTTCCGCGGCGGTTTTGGGATATGTATCCGCGCGATCAGATTGATATGCCCGATATCCCCGAAGGCCATCTGGAAAATATGCACCCGGTCTATAAACGCCTGCGTCTGATGTTTGGCATGACCGACTTTCCCGAAGAACTCGTGCGGAGGGGACGCGCGGGTTATTACGGGCTTATCACCTATTTGGACGAAAAAATAGGCCGGCTCATCGATGCGCTCGAAGAAACCGGCCAGCTTGAAAATACGATTATCGTGCATACCTCAGATCACGGGGAAATGAATGGCGAACACGGTATGTGGCGCAAATCAAATATGTATGAAGCGTCCTCTCGCGTGCCTCTTCAGATTGTTTGGCCCGGGCATGTTCCGGGTGGATTGCGCGTTGCCCAAAATGTTTCACTCGTTGATCTCATCGCTACCATACTGGAAGCCGCTGGCGCTTCGATGGATATTGCGCCTCTTGACGGCGATAGTCTTTTGCCGCTGATCAATGGCGAGACCTGGAAGGACGAAGCCTTTTGTGAATACCTCGCGCACGGTGTTATCCGGCCCGTGGGTATGCTTAAAAAGGGCGATTACAAACTCAATATGAGCCCGGGAGATCCGCTCGAGTTGTTCAATATTGCAGAGGATCCCGGCGAGTTTAACGATTTGTCAGAGTCGGCAGAACACCGCGAAATACGCGATGCCATGTGCGAGCGGCTATTGGAAATTTGGGGTGATCCCGAAGAGATTGAACAACAGGTGCTCAAAAGCCAAAGGGAGAGGCGATTTATTACGGCGGCGAGTGAAGGGGGATAAAAAAGGCCGTTGCAGGAGGATTACCTCTCGCAACGGCCTTAACAGGAATAAGGCTTTTTTTAATTTAGACTATATTCAACCCACTCGTTTTCACCGGTCGGCCCCCTGGTGTACCACGCTTTTCGTCCCGGGGGATCGAGCACGATGCCAGCAATGGTTTGACCGCAGGCTTCGCCATTGTGAATTTCGTTGTGGCGGCATATACCCATGGGGGCATTTACCCGATCTGATAGCATATTTTTCAGGGTGTCTGCATTGCGTTTGTCGCAGGATTTTAATAACCTGGTCGCACGGCCCCAGCGCAAGATGCTCTGTCCGCGTTGATCCCATTGTCGTCGTTCAAAGGGCTTGAGCCGGTCTGTCAGATAGTGATTTGAATGGGCCATGGGTCCATCAAAGGGACAGATGACTTCGTATTCTCTCGCCGTGGTTTCAAGGTCGTATATTTCGCCATTTTCATCGCATATCACGTAATTCATACCCGATGCTCTCGGTTTTGCTATAACTGCATCTATGGCATCTCCGATTCGCACGGATTCCAGGATGCGCCGAATGATGAAGGGATACAGCACGCCACCCGATGCATCTGATGGGACGAGGTTGTTGATGACGACGCCAATGCCTGCGTCGTTTACTCCCGCGCAGCCCAGCATCCCGGCAGATGTGTAAAAGAGTGCGTCGGGGGCGTGATCGTTTTTGACTTTGACCAGAATTGCTGCTGCTGCATAGATTGACGAGAGGTCGTAATTCTGCGCGATTAACGCGCCTTCGCCCGATGTGTCTCCCGGAACCATGAATGATGTGCAACCCGATACCAGAAATGCATCGGAATAATAGTCGTGCAATTCCAAAAAGCCATTTAATGCGAGGAGGTCTTCTACGGGTACATCCGCTGCCTCGGCGATCCCTTCCATTTCTTCAAACAGGTGGGGTGCATAGTCGCGATTGGGGCCCGCGTAAGTTGATACAATTTCATATACGCGCTCTTTTGTCAGATAGCCCTGTGTTCCCTGGACCATATCTTCAAAATTGATGGCGACCAGGTCCCGGATCAGTTCCTTAAATGCCTCGCCATGCGCACGACCTCGCTCGGTTGGCGAACCACTGACTTCGAGCAATGGCAATGTTTGCGACATGTTTTTTCTCCTTTTGCGATTACCGCCAGAATGGACTCGCCTTATCCGAGAATACCACCCGTCCAAAATCATCTGGTGAATGAAATTGCGGCTGCGGCGTGCGGCTGCCCGACCACTGGCTAAATTGCTCATTGGTTTTGCCGCCCAGACGATTTAGATTGAGGTGCCAGATGTCACCTATCTCTGGGGGGGTATGCACGGCGACGTGTGCAAAATTTGCAAAGGGTATGGCGGCTTCCAATATCCAGTATTCATCTTCGTCGCTGTCATCGTTTAATGTGCCGACGATTTGCGTTTTGATCTGAATACCTTCGCCGTTCCACTCGCCGGGTACGGGCGCGTCCGGGCCTTGTGGATGAAATTGGTCGAGAAAGATGCCGAGTACGTTCATTTCAATATTGAAATAAGCCTGGGGCTGATTGGGGTTGGGTGCTGTAAATACCTCGACGGTGTCGTCTTTCCACACGTCGGAATCGCGCGCGGTGTGTTCTGCCCAAATATGTGCATCTTCACAGATGTACGAGACGTATAAATAAGTGTCATCCCAAAGCATTTTGGCTATGGTTTGTTCTTTTTTGCCCGATTCGTACCACGGAAATACAAAAGCTCCTACGTCTGGGGCTGCGACCCATGCGGGTTCATTTAGGCGTCCGTCAATTACAATTGGTGTGCCTGCGCGATAAATAGTGTACATTGGGCGATCGGCATGAATTGATTGTGTCATGAAAATCTCCCCGAGAAGTAAAATTAGAGAGGCTGTTTTGAGTGTAAATAGTCTCACTCATCACCCCGTCCGGTTCAGTTGATTATATTATATCCCTATAGCCCTAAAATAGATCGCCCAAAAACAAATGTCAATGGATAGACGAATCAGGAGATGATACATGAGACAGTATATTTCAGATGAGCAAATCGCTGCGGTGATGACAACGCGGGATTTTGTCGAGAGTTGCGACGAGGCGTTTCGGCTCTATGGTCTTGGGAAAATGGTCAATCCGTTGCGTAAAGAGGAAGTTTCGCGCGAGGGAGAGATGGACCTTTTTCGTCTGGTGATGCCGGGCTGGTGGAAGGGGAGATTTATGGGACAAAAGGTTATCGAAGAGCGTTCGGATGTCAAGGTGGGGCGGTTGGGTTCGAGAACCGCTGTGATCGAATTGGAGGATGTGCGGAGGGGCGACCGAGTCACGCTGGATGCCGAGTATATTACCAATATGCGTACGGGTGCGGCGGGCGCGTTGGGCGCAAAGTATTTGGCGAAGACGCCTGTACGCACGGCGGCGATTCTGGGGACGGGGCGTATTGCACAGGCAATGGGCAAGTGTATTGATGTGACTCTGGCGCCAGAGACCATACGTGTAACGAGCAGGACGGCAGAGAGGCGCGCGGCGTATTGTGCAGATGTTGGGGGGGATATTTCCTGTGATCTGGAGATGGTCGCGGATATTGAGACCTGTATTGATGGGGCAGATGCTATTTTTACTTCTGTGCCTACGCCAGAGCCGATTTTATTTGATGTGAAAAGTCATGTTCATATTTCCGTAATTGGGGGCGATGGACGCTCCACGCAATTGGATCCAGGTTTGTTGACGCGGCGATTTGTTGTGCCAGATCACGGTGAGCAGGTGTTGAATTCGGGCGAGTTTCTCGCGTTGCGCGAGAGAGTAGATACGCCCCGCTGGGTAAAAGGTGAGGGGGATGAGATACTGAATATCGGGCATGCGGCGTTGGGGCATTTGGAACACTTGCGCGGGCAAGGGTGTATTGCGTATTCGAGCGGTCTGGCGATTCAAGATGTCCACGCCGCGGCGACTGTTTGGGAAAAAATTCGCGATAATATATAATCTACTTTGATTTTCTATTTTTGATGCCCAGTTTTTTCATTTTTCCATACAGGGTAGAAGGCGGTACCCCAAGCAGTGTTGCTGCGCCACCAGGCCCCTTTATCTGATATTTCGTGGCTTTGAGTACGTCGAGGATGTAGCGGCGATCATGTTCATCCAATGGCACGATTTCGCGGGCTTGAGAAGTGGATAAGGCCCGTTGCGTATCTTCGATTCGAGAAATATACAGTCCCAGATCTCCCACTCCGATTTGAGAATCAGGACACAAGATGACAGCCCGCTGTATGGTGTGCTCTAATTCCCGCACATTGCCCGGCCAATCGTAGGCTTGCAATATCTCGATAATCTCTGGCGTCAAAGGGTCAATTTGCTTGCCTATATGTGCTGATAGGCGATCCTTAAAATACTCGGCTAACTCAGGTATATCCTCCTTGCGCTCGCGTAGCGGTGGCAAATACATCAGAAAGGCATTGAGGCGATAATAGAGATCCTCCCGAAAATCACCTTCATTGACCATCTCCTTTAAGTCGCGATTGGTCGCTGCTACAATCCGCGTCTTTGCCGTCAGCGTCTCGCTGCTCCCAACCCGCTCAAACGTGCCCTCTTCCAGCAAGCGCAACAGCTTGACTTGCGTTTCCACAGCCATATCGCCGACCTCATCTAAAAAGAGCGTGCCACCCTCTGCCAGTTCCACTCTGCCCAGTCTGTGGGAAACTGCGCTGGTAAAAGCCCCTCTCTCGTGCCCAAACAGTTCGCTATCGACCAACGCCCCGGGCAACGCACCGCAATTAACCTCTATAAAAGGTCCATTGCTATGGGCACTCAGCGCGTGTAGCATCCGAGCAGCCAGTCCCTTGCCCACCCCTGTCTCGCCCAGAATCAGCACGGTTATATTGGTAGATGCAATTTTTTCAAGGTTGTCTTGAAACTGTCGCAGTGCGGCGCTGTGACCGATAAACTTCTGGCTCCCACGACGGTTAATTACGTCCGTCAATGCTTCGATACGCGGGTCTGCTGTGATCGAGAGTTGCACATGCGCTATCTCTGAGTAATTGAGATCGCGATCTATCGCTCTGACTTGAAAGGTGTAGTCTCCCGGCGGTAAGTCCCGGTAATGCGCCCGCATCTTTCGGGTTGCTGGTTGCCAATCGGGGTCGTATCCCTTCAGACGATAGACATAGAGCATGTCGCTGGGATGGGTGGAAAAACTCAGGCCCTTATACTCGAAAATCACATTCTGGTCTGTCTTAGATACGATGACTTCCTTCGCGTTTTCATAGACCTTATTGGCAATCACTTGCAATGGGCGAATCTGGGGCGGATTTTGCCGCTGACGGTAGCGCACCAGAGAATTTTGGATTGTACCGAACCAAAACGCGCCATCGCGATCTTCGAGTATCTGGGAAACCGGTCCTATATGCGGTGACTTGATGATCTGGAAAAACTGACCGTCGTAGTGAGCCACACCTCCGTCTGTGCCGAGCCAAATATGGCCTTTCCGATCCTCGTGCAAGCAGTGGATGCGGTTGCTGGGCAAACCGTCTGCTGTTGTGAAGTTGTGAAAGATGTTGCCATCAAAGCAACTGAGACCGCCCTGAGTAGCAATCCACAGGTTGCCAGCGCGGTCTAATAGCAGGTCATTTACCCTGTCATCTATTAGCCCATCCTCAACCCCATAAAATTTAAGACCATCTTCGGGATGCCAGCGCGCCAGGCCCTTGTCACCAACTGAGAAATGGTGGCAGACCAGATGAAAATAGATCTCGCCATTGCGCCCAATAACCACAGTGCCAATGCGGCTAAATGGATCTTTCTTCTCATTCTCTACAAAAATGGTCTGGAACTGCTCCCCTCGCTGGTAAATAAGCTTCAATGCGCTGGCAAAAATATCTTTTCTTTTTGTTCCTGTGCTGTTCTCCCAATGACCAAAAAGGAATCCTCCTTGCGAGTCCTGGGCGATTGCACTAATACTTTTTCCGTCTAATTCTGCGATTGTTTCTATTTTTTCAACCTTCTGCCCATCGTAGCGAAACAGCCCGTTGCGGCCTCCAAACCACAGATACCCCTCGTGGTCCTCGTAGATAGCAAAACAGTTGTTGATATCAAAGTCATACTCGGTGCCTGCGAATGCAAAGTGCTCGCCATCGAAGCGAAACACGCTTTTGTTCAAGGGATTGAGAAGGTAAACGACACACCCGACCCATATATCACCTCGCCGATCTTGCACGAGTTGCGAGACCTCACTCACGTTTGAGGAGAACTCTGCACTGAGATCGAAAACGCTGATCTGTGTATCGTAGAGCACGACGCCACCCCAGGTTGCGAACCAATACTGATGATCGCGATCTTGAAACACGGCTTTGACTGCGGGATGGGGCAAGCCATCGGCAGGGGTAAATCTGCTAAATCCTTCACCGTCCTGATAAAGCACCCCTTCTGAAGTACTGAACCACATCCGACCTGTACCGTCACACTGAATTTTGCGTAACCCACCACCCAGATCTACCTGAACAGACTGGAAAGCACCATCGGCATAGCACCAGAGCCCGTCCCGATGCCCAAGCCGACCAATCCACACCTTGCCAGCAGGGTCTCTGCCCACAGAATAGACGTTTCCATCTCGAGGAAATCCCTCTTTCTCATCATAGCGATGGAAGGATGTACCATCGAAGCGAATGGGGTAGTCAAAGCCAAACCACATATGACCTTGCGGATCCTCAGTAATACCCCAACACAGGTTGGACCACTGAGGAGAAGGCGGCTGTTCGTAGTCTTGCAGATAAAGTGGAATCAAATCGTGGAAAGCCGTGCCGTCGTAATATCCCATGGTTCTCGTGCCACCAAACCATATACGTCCCTCACTGTCTTCGTAAATGCTGTGCACAGCACGACCAGCGATCCCCTCGTCCTCCAAATGGTGGAACACTGTCCCGTTGTACCAGCAAACTCCATTTTCGGTACCGAACCACAACCGATTCTGACTGTCTTGTAAAATAAAATAAGTATGATCATTAATAAGACCGTCCCGTCGCGTAAAATTCTGGAACACGTCCCCGTCGAAGCGACTAACACCGTTGCCCCATGTGGCGAACCAGAGATAACCTTTGCTATCCTCGGCAATGTGTTCAATGCGCATTCCGGCCAGGCCATCGGCTATGGAATAAGTCCGATAGGTGCCTGTGCGGTCAAGTGGTTTGGTCATAGAAAGAACCTTGTGATATGGGTGAAAAAGATTAAATTTCACACTTACAAACAAAACATAATATTGTATCTCACACTTGCAAACAAAAAAGGATGTACTATAGTCCTGAGACCATAATACGTCTTCTATAAGACCATGTAAAGTCTTATGCGGGAGCCAATCCGACTATTCTACGACGATATTATATAGTTAGATTGGCTCTTTTTTGATATAAAACAACCCTTTATGAGTATAGTGGCCTGGAACAGTACTCACATTGGCACACTTTTTGCAGTATAAATAAGTTCCGAGTCCCGTCAGATTGATGATTGGACAGATGGATACGCTTTTTTAATGCTTTTTTCTTTCACCATAGTTTTAAAACAGCTTATAGAGGAGGCATCTATGTGGAACCGTATTATGTTGATCATTTGTTCGGTGTTTGTGTTGATAGGTCCGGCATCGGCTGGAGACTTGACCCGTGCTCCGGACAAGGATTTCAATACGCTGGAAGCTGCAGGAAACAAATTCCCAGAAGGGATTTGGTCGGATGGGACGACCATGTGGGTGTTGGACCACTATTTCGATAAGATTTATGCCTACAACATGAGATCTAAAGCCCCTGACCCGGACAAGGACTTCAATCTCGCCGCAGGAAACAGCTACCCTGCAGGGATCTGGTCGGACGGGACGACCATGCGGGTGCTCGACAGTTCTGACGGTAAAATTTATGCCTACAACATGAGGTTTAAAGCCCATGTCCAGGACAAGGACTTCGAGCTACACATCTCAGTATATGCCCAGCCCAGGGATATCTGGTTGGATGGGATGACCGTGTGGGTGGTGGACGATCATTTTGATAAGATTTATGCCTACGGCGGCCTGGCCGTCGCCAGTGATCAGGGAGATCAGGCTATCCAGGTGGAAACAGTCAGGTGACGGTCAAATGATGTCGTAAGTCGTATCTGTTTTTAATCCTACAAGAAAGAGGTTCGGTATGTGGCGCATATTTGTAGTCCTGGTCGTTGTGGTGAGTTGCTGGACAGTGTATTCAGTGTATTCCCAACCGAGTTTTCCAATACCTGAGATGGTGGTGATTCCGTCGGGCAGTTTTAAGATGGGCTGCGTGTCGGGTATAGACTGCGGGGAAAGTGAGAAGCCTGTGCATGCAGTGAGTATAGACTCGTTTGCCCTGTCGAAGTACGAGGTGACGTTTGAGGAGTACGATGCCTTCACCAATGCGACGAGACGCGAGCGGGCAGACGATGAAGGCTGGGGCCGTGGTCGTCGTCCTGTGATCAATGTTTCGTGGTATGATGCGATGGCGTACGCAGAGTGGCTATCGGAGCAGACAAGGGATCGTTATCGTTTGCCGAGCGAGGCGGAGTGGGAGTATGCGGCGCGTGCTGGCTCAACGACGAAGTATAGCTGGGGTAATGAGATAGGTCGCAACCGCGCCAATTGCGATGGTTGCGGCAGTGTGTGGGGTGGTGAGAGGTCAGCACTAGTGGGATCGTTCAGTGCCAATGGTTGGGGGCTTCATGACATGCACGGGAATGTATGGGAATGGGGGTTAGATTGTTGGAATGAAAATTATGAAGGGGCACCGATAGATGGTTTTGCCTGGCTGTCAGGAGACTGCTCTGAGCGCGTTTTGCGTGGTGGTTCGTGGTTCAACGGTCCGGGGAACTTGCGTTCGGCGCGTCGCTTCGGGCGACCCCTCATGCGCTCGTGGCGCCTCCATGGGTCGCCGCCGCCCAACTGGAACCCCGAGCACCAGAGCTTCAACTACGGTTTTCGAGTTCTCCGGGATCTTTAACTCCTGATTTTTTTTACTTCTTTATCTCTTTTTCGGAAAGAAGGGAGGTAGTGTTTTTTAGGTCGTGTGGCTGAAATCAGAAACTGATTACGACACTCTTCATCTGCACGGGATCATCGTAAACAAACCTATGTGAACGGCGTGAGGCAGGAGTAGCCTTTACAGAAGAATCCCGGTCACGTTTGTGGGCAGGGAAAGGCGCGAATCATCATTGAAGCAGGCAGGTGAAGCCCGCAGACAGCAGACGATTTCAAAATGTAAAGTTTCACAAACTCAAACCCAGGGAGTGAAAATGGAATTTCTTATAATCTTGATGGTCATCATGCTGGTCGTTATGGTAGCAATGGGCTTGGTGATCAGAATACTGTTTAGGGCACTATTGGAACAAATAGCAAATGAATGGAGGAGAAGAATTAACTATAGTTTCATAGTTGCTATTGTGGGTCTTGTTCTCACGGCAATTGGCCTGCTAATTCAAATCTTCTATATGCAGATGAATTCGTCATAGGCGGGATAACGATAAGGAGGTGTGCAAATGGAAATACTCATAGAGCTTTTTTCGGTCTTTGCCCGCAAAAACCCCAAAAAAGCGTTCGTAATATTGATTTTTTTGGCGATCTCATTTTTTCACACTGCTAAAGATGCTGCCGAAAGTGTGATAGTTTTTGTCGAGAATGGTGCAGATGAGAGCAGGTTGGCACAGATAGAAAAGAACATTGAGGAAATAGAAGGTCAAATCATGAGATTAGACAGTCTTGCAATGGTGGCCAATGCCCATCTTGACACAAGCCTTATTCATACAACTTCTCTGCTGTCTGACTTGTCTGATCACCACAAGCATGCAAAAATGAAATTTTCCTGTCTGGACTCCCTAAACGAAACAATCATTTATCACACGGGTTCCATTCTTGCAAATATGGAACGGCAATGAGGAACCGTTACTTGTTCCTTATTTTGAGAGTGACACGAAAAAATGTGCCATCGCTTTTGTAGGCGCAGAAAGACGAATTGGAGTTCTCTCGTTTTGGTGGAGTATTTAGAGCTTGAGTTTCAAGTCTGTGTTTGATGTAGCTTGCAGTATAGAATCATTACGGCATATGCTTCGTAGGCCATCGGCGCATGGTAGGCGATTGAAGAATGCCTATGATGC
Organism: uncultured Latescibacterota bacterium; assembly: GCA_951812755.1. GTDB lineage: Bacteria > Latescibacterota > UBA2968 > UBA2968 > UBA2968 > VXRD01. The sequence continues at coordinate 4,900,322 of OX638329.1, read as the reverse complement.
GGATTATACCCATCTTCAGTGTATTCGAAGATGTCCAACCAAGCGTTCTTGTCAGTAAGGAAACCACAACCATCCGTGCTCATCAATGTTTATCGGTGTTTGCTTTTAATGACAAGAGAGACAAGATGCAGGGAGTAATCAGTAGTATTTTTGTTCTATTTTCACTGGGATTCTTCACAGTTGCATCTGCCCAACTTCCACCAGAGATCATGGTAGATAAACATCTGCTTGAGGCAGAACAGCTAATCGAAAAGAAAGACTATGTAGGTGCCTTCAAACAGATGAATCAGATTGTTGGATTGCAAAAGGAGCACAATCTCACCCTGCTGGAAGCGTTCCTTTTCAAATATGCACAGGTTGCTTTGAAAGCAGGCTCACTTCGGACTACGCTTGACGCGGTGCAGAAGTATTTAGTCACAGCAGGGAAGAAGGGACAGTTCTACAAGGAGGCACTGGCGTTGTTGAATAAGGCGGAACAGGCGGCACAGATAACACCGCTGGAGCCTGAGATGGTAGTGATTCGGTCGGGACGTTTTCGGATGGGCTGTGTGTCGGGTATAGACTGTTATGGGAACGAAGTGCCTGTGCATGTAGTGAGTATAGCATCGTTCGAAATGTCGAAGTACGAGGTGACGTTTGTGGAGTACGATCGTTTCACGAAGGCGACGGGTCGCGAGCGAGCAGACGATGAAGGTTGGGGGCGAGGTCGGCGTCCTGTGATCAATGTTTCGTGGTATGATGCGTCAGCGTACGTAGCCTGGCTATCGTCACAGACGGGTAAGCACTATCGTTTGCCGAGCGAGGCGGAGTGGGAGTATGCGGCGCGCGCTGGTTCAACGACGGCGTATAGCTGGGGCAACGAGATTGGTGTCAACCGCGCCAATTGCGATGGTTGCGGCACAGTCGGTGGGATTTTGAGAAGACAGCTCCAATGGGATTGTTCAAGGCCAATGGCTGGGACTTCGCGACCTGCACGGGAATGTGAGGGAGTGGGTGCAAGATTGTTGGAATGACAGTTATAGGGGCGCACCGACAGATGGTTCTGCGTGGGAATCTGGGGACTGCTCTTATCGCGTATTACGTGGTGGTTCGTGGTTCTTCTTACCGAGGGATTTGCGTTCTGCGAATCGCGACGGGATGCCCACCGTAAACCGGCTCAATTTCCTCGGTTTTCGAGTTGCTCGGTCTTTTTAGCTCCTGATTCTTTACATCTTTACCTCATTTGTGGGGAGGGGTGGGGTTTTTTGGTTTTTGGGAGGGATTTTAAGATTTTTTTGAGGTGTGGTTGATGTGTTATGCAGGAGGAATATTCCATCACCATAGTTTTGAAACAGTTTATAGAGGAGGCATCTATGTGGAACCGTATTCTGTTGACCATTTGTTCGGTGTTTGTGTTGGCAGGTCCGGCATTGACAGGAGACCTGACCCACGTCCCGGACAGGGACTTCGATACGCTAAAAGACGCCGGAAACAACGGCCCTCAAGGGATCTGGTCGGACGGGACAACCCTGTGGGTGGCGGAAAGCGGTAAGATTTATGCCTACAACATGAGATCTAAAGCTCGCGACCCGGACAAGGACTTCAATACGCTAAGCGCCGCAGGAAACACCTCCTCTAAAGGGATCTGGTCGGACGGGACGACCATGTGGGTGGCGGAAAGCGGTAAGATTTATGCCTACAACATGAGATCTAAAGCCCATGATCCGAACAAGGACTTCAATACGCTAAGCGCCGCTGGAAACTACGCCTCTGCAGGTCTCTGGTCGGATGGGACGATCATGTGGGTGGTGGACAGCGCTTACCAATTCAATAAAATTTATGCCTACAACATGAGATCTAAAGCCCATGATCCGAACAAGGACTTCGATAAGCTATACGCCGCCGGAAGACAAGACTCTTACGGAATCTGGTCGGATGGGACGACCATGTGGGTGGCGGACGACTATGGCAATAAGATTTATGCCTACAACATGAGATCTAAAGCCCGTGACTCGGACAAGGGCTTTGATCTCGCCTCAGGGAACCACTCCCCTACCGGAATCTGGTCGGATGGGACGACCATGTGGGTGGTGGACGACAATGACGATAAAATTTATGCCTACGGCGGCCTGGCTGGCAGTAGTGGTCAGGGTAGCTGGAGTGATCAGGACATCCAGGACTTCCCAATGAAAATCAAGGGCACGACGGGGACCCTTAAAATTTGTATCCGGGACCACCAGTGCGAAGATGGTGATAAGATTAGCGTCAATGTAGATGGCAGGACCGTATTTTCCGGAGAAATTGACAATGCCTGGGACTGCTACACGCTGACGGTCTGGGCAGGCGAGAGCTATGCGGTGGAATTGACAGCCCTCAACGGCACGGGCTACAAGGGGGACTGTAGCTACAAAGACGAAAACACGGGTGAGATCCGCGTTACCGGGGAAAATACGGAAACGCAGGTCTGGCGTCATCGGGGTGGTGCCGGATCGAAGGCGCATATCATCGTCGAAAGAGTCAGATAAAGATGTATCTGTTTTTAAGCCTGTAAGAAAGGGAGGTTTGTAGCTATGAATAAGATGTTATACATGCTGATTTTTTCAACACTGCTATTTTCAAGCACCGATGCGGAACAGGACGAGGTCGCATATGTTATCAAGCCGCAATTTTACGATGCAGAGTCTTTTTCAGACGGTTTGGCGCGTGTGAAAAAAGATGGTAAGTGGGGATATATCAATAAGGAATTTCTTGAGAAATAATGGCGGTCTCCCGTTTTGGTTCTGGATCGAAAGTGATAATTATCGTGGAAGTAGTCAGGTAAGGTCCAGATGTGGATGGTCTGGACCACTTCTGCAAAGAAGTACTACGAGCCAAAGGCTATGTGCGCTATGTCGATGATTTTGCGCTATTCCACGGCGATCCCAAACAACTTGTGACCTGGCGTGATCACATTGCCCATTTTTTGCAGGGTCGTCGGCTGTGTCTGCATCCGGAAAAGACGGAAATTGTCGAGACAAAAACACCGACCACTTTTTTGGGCTTTGTGCTCTTACCCGACGGATACCGGCGGTTGTCAGAAACCAATGTACGTCGCTTTCGCAATCGGTTGCGGGGTATGCGCGACCGCTGGCGACAGGGTCATATTACACGTGAGGAAGTGGTCGCGAGGGTGTGCGCGTGGATCGCGCATGAGGAAGGGACATCGCTACTCTTTGTAGTGCAGAACAATGCTTACCGGATACGTCGTGAGCTATGCACTCAGCGTTAGCTCCTGAAGATATAAAATTCGCGCACTATCGGTGAGTGACACGGCATCGAGACCACCGAAACGGATAACAAATTTCACCCGTTCGTCGCTTGCTAAAATAAAAAATTCAGGATGGTTTTTGACGATTTGGATTACCGTTTCAGGAGATATTTTGAGATCCCTTGCAATGCCCCCCGGCGTGCGCCAGTCACCTCTGGAGTGATAGATCACTTTGACAATATCTTTTATCGTTCCTTGTTCATTTTGATCCATTTTCTTTCTCCTTTAGTTGAGGCTTCTGGACAATATCCGATACGATGTCGATAACAGCGTCTTTGAACATATCACTTCCAAGGAGAGTTTCCATACAAGTGTGACTATGTCCTGTGTAAGCTTACAAGAACACTCCGGTATTTTTGATGCTGGGGTGTATTCTTTTTGTTGCATAAAAGTGTGGCTTAGATTATTATTTGATGGACAATTTGTGGCTAATAGCCACATTTTTTGTCCTTTTCAGATAGATGTCGCTATATATTGTGCTTTATTTTGAAAGCAATATACAATATATTGTGTAATATTGGTGGCAGATCGTTTTTCTCGTTTTTTGTGGCTATTATAAGACACACTGACGTTTTGTGGCGGGAGCACAACTATGGCCTGGCTTTATCAGCGGGGAAAGAAGTGGTGGATCGGGTACTACGATGAAGATGGCAAGCGCGTGCGCAAATCGATTAGCGATTCCAAAGAGGTCGCCGAATTGGCTCTCAAGCGGATCGAAGCCGAGTTGGAGCGCAAAAGTGCGAAAACGATTACGATTCCCCAGAGTACGCTTGACGTCATTGGAAAACAACTGGCTCCTGTTAATCGAGAACCACTTTTGACGTATCCCGCTGTGCGAAATGCGACCAATGTCCGCGAGTTGTTTATTCGGGTTTACGACAAATTGGGATTTGAGGTGCTCAAATCTCAGGAGGCATTTCCGAATTATATTCTGTCGAGTAATGAATTGCCGGTTCGAGCGCACGCTGTGTTGCGAAGCAGTGATTTTGAGCGCGAAAATCTCGATTACATGGCCTGTGATAGCATTATTTGTTGGATTGACGATTGGGAATCTGCCCCTATTCCCGTTTTGGAATTGTCTGCACACTACGATTTTTGGGGTTGAGTCTCTTTTTTTGCGGCTTCCCACAGCGCGTCCATTTCCTCAAGCGTAGATTCATGGGGTGTTTTGCCCTTTTTGCACAGTTCGGTTTCGATGTACCGGAAGCGCGATTGGAATTTTCTGTTGGTTTGTATGAGGGCTTCTTCAGGGCATATTTGGAGAAATCGAGCGAGATTGACCAGGGCAAATAGCAAGTCTCCAAATTCTTCCTGGATCTTTTCTATTGCGCCGGATTCTCGTGCGTGTATCAATTCTTCTGTTTCTTCCCGCACTTTTTGAGCCACATCCGCAATGTGTTCCCATTCAAACCCCACCCGTGCGGCTTTTTCCTGAAGTCTGCGGGCTTTCAATAATGACGGCAGATGTTGCGGTACGCCGTCGAGCAGAGAGGCTTTTTTGTCGGGTTTTTCTTCGGCTTTGATGGCTTCCCAATTTTTTATTACTTCGTCGGGTGTATCGGCTTGTGTGTCGCCAAAAACATGCGGATGGCGGCGGATGAGTTTGTCAGTAATGGTTTCAGCCACATCGTCTATGGTAAATCGATTTTCTTCACTGGCAATTTGCGTGTGAAAGACGACTTGCAATAAGAGGTCACCCAGTTCTTCTTTGATTTCGCTATCGTCATTGCGGTCAATCGCCTCGAGGACTTCATAGGTTTCTTCAATGAGGTAGGGTTTCAGACTTTGGTGCGTTTGCTCTTTGTCCCACGGGCAGCCCGCAGGTCCTCTCAAGCGCGCCATGATGTTGATAAGTCGTTCCAAATTGGACATATATTTCCTTTCGCATGGTGTTGTATGACTGCAATATGGTTGCAAAGACGGCCAGCGTCAACCCCGATATTTTTAAAAGCGAGAATTACCTTTGACAAATGGGATGAGGCGCGTTATTTTTTGGTCACTTGATAGTCTTAAATTTATCTGGCTTTGGAGGGTTTGAAAGATGAGTGATTCTCTGCGAGATATTATGCGAAAAGTGGGCCGTGATGATGTGCGCGAGCGCGAACAGGAAAAGTGGTCAGAACGGGCAGGAGATCTGCTCAGCGCCAAGGAGCGGGAAGAGGCCAAAGACGAGGTTGAAAAGCGACACGACCAGTACCGCAGGCGGCAGGAATACGCGAGTCGATTAGGTCCCGCTGCCGAGCGATTGCCAATTTTGAGCAAGGAAGAGACCGAGCGCAGAGCACGCGAACGGCCCAAACGCCGAACCTATGAGTTTGAAGGCCCAATTGAAAAATTGCTGGAAAAATACGGCGATCCCAAAGAGGTGTTCAACCACATGTCTATGGGGCAGTTGATGAAGTACGAGTTGGATGAAGAAACGGGCGCGATTTACGAAAAGGACAAAATGATTTTTGACGGTAAAAAGTTGGTCTGAATATTAGCGATCAGCCCTCTCCCATCCACCTTAAAAAAACAAAAGACGGAGCCTTCGATAGATCGAAAGCTCCGCTTTTTTGTGTGTGAATCAGGCGATGGTCACATCGGAGCAGAGATAGACGTCTTGAATATTGTTGAGGAGTTGGATGCCTTCATGCATGGGGCGTTGAAATGCCTTGCGCCCAGAGATGAGGCCAGTGCCTCCGGCGCGTTTGTTGATTACAGCGGTTCGCACGGCTTCGGCGTAATCGCTGGCACCTGAAGATGCGCCTCCGGAATTGATCAGTCCGGCTTTGCCCATGTAACAATTGACGACCTGATAGCGACACAGGTCAATGGGGTGATCAGACGAGAGTTCGGTATAGACTTTGTCGTGGGTGCGTCCAAAATTCAGGGCTGTGTAACCGTTGTTGTTCGTCGGCAATTTTTGTTTGATGATGTCTGCACCAATAGTGACGCCGAGGTGGTTGGCCTGTCCCGTGAGGTCCGCGGCTTCGTGGTAGTCGATGTCATCGGTCGCAAAGGCCGAGTTGCGCAAATAGCACCAGAGTACGGTAAATAGCCCCAGTTCGTGTGCGCGGGCAAAGGCTTCGCTGATTTCGACGATTTGTCGGTTGGATTCGGGCGAGCCAAAATAAATCGTGGCACCTACACCTGTACATCCCATTTCCCAGGCTTGTTCGACTTGTCCAAATACGACTTGATCGTATTGAGAAGGATATGTGAGTAGTTGATTGTGGTTAAATTTGAGGATAAAGGGGATTTTGTGAGCGTATTTGCGGGCGACCATTCCGAGTACGCCCAGCGTGGTTGCCACGGCATTACAGCCCCCTTCAATGGCGAGTTTGACGATGTTTTCGGGATCAAAGTAGATGGGGTTGGGGGCAAAGGACGCGCCGCCGGAGTGTTCGATGCCCTGATCAATGGGGAGAATGGAAATGTACCCGGTGCCTGAGAGCCGCCCTGAACCGTAGAGGCGTTGCAGGTTGTTGAGTACGGGAATGGCGCGATCGGAATCTGCAAAGACCCGGTCGATAAAGTCGGGACCGGGCAGTGAGAGCAAGTTTTTGTCGATCAGTGCTTCATATGTGAGTAAATCATCGGCGTCATCGCCAAGGTAGTCTGCGATTTTGCCAATGCCATTTTGAACAGCAACTGCCATATCAACTGCCATGGAAAACTCCTTCTGAGAAATTAAATTGGGCGGATTGCAAAAGTTTTGCGAAAGCGCGTTGATTTTTCTAAAAATAGGTGAAAAAGATACATGCAGGCGTGTCGCTTGTCAATAAATGACGGAATTTTTCTTTGCGAGTCGGGGGATTATCGGGTAGATTTATTTTATACGGTATATCTACATTTCACAAGGTGGTTGTTATGCATGCGATATTGACGGGTTTTCTGATGGTGTGTGCGTTGAGCACAGCGCTGTGGGCGCAGAATAGCGATTTTGACAGTCCGCTGTTGGTACAGGCGGTTCAGGCGCAGTCCGTCCGGGACTATGCGAAGGCTCAGGCGCTGTTTGAAGAATATATCGAAGAATTGTCAGAAGAAGAGCGGGCGCTCTATCGCGATTTGGCGCAAGTGGCATTTCCCGAAGATCTGGAAATTTACCGGGATGCGGATACGGAAAAACGCGCCGAGTTGATCAATCGCTTCTGGTTGCGTTTAGATCCCTCGCCGTTGACAAAGGCAAATGAGCGGCTCATTGAGCATTATCGGCGCGTGGCGTATGCGCGCCGATATTACGGTCAGGGAGAGTTCCCATGGGATGATCGAGGCGAGGTTTATGTGCGGTTTGGCAAACCCGATCACACGAGTAAGTCAGGCGATATTCAAAATGAGATGGATCGGGAGATACAGGATGCGCGACAAAATTATGTGAATCGCAGACGCATTGCCCTGAGGATCAGGCCCGGGCAACCCATTTTCCCCATACCGTCGATGTCGTGGTGGGAATACTGGGTGTATGCGGATTTGGAGGGCGGGACAGAGTTTGATTTTGTGCGCCGCGGCAAGGGGAACAGGTATGACTTTGCACCGATGCCCGAGGGCTTGAGTCTGTCTTTGACAACGGATTTAATGGCGTATCAAAGTGAGATGGTTTTGCGGCAAGTGGCAGCGCACCAACCCTCTGTTTACGATGCAGATATTGCCAATCTTCCCGTTGATTTTTATTATTTCCCCGCTGGATTTCGCGGCGAGGATGGCACGACGCGGCTGGAAATCTACTATGGGTTGCCGGCCACGGAAATGGCGCGATTGCCCGTTGATGACAAAACCGATCAGGTGATGCTGGACCGCGGTCTTGCGATGTTTGATAGCCTGTGGTCAGAGGTCTATCGCGTGCAGGATCAATTGACATTTCAGGCACCATCAGACCAGCAAGTGTTGGATGGGGCGTTTATCCCGGGCGTGCTCGCGTTTGAGGTTGAAGCGGGGCTGCACTATCTCTCTTTTCAGATCCGCGATGTAGTGTCGGGGAAATCGCAGGTGTATCAACAATCATTGGCCGTATCAGATTTTTCGCAGCGCGATTATCTTTTGGTGAGCGATATTGCCCTCGCATTTTATGTTGGGCAGAGTGACGAGCCAGGTCCGTTTCAAAAACGCGGATTAAAAATTATTCCGATGGCTTCAAAGGCATTTCGTCCGGATCAAAATGCGTTTGTCTATTTTGAGGTGTACAATTTGAAACGCGATGAATTTGGACGGACTAAATATCGCGTGGATTATTCTTTTCGCGCTCAGGAAAAAGGGATGGCGCCGATTCGCGCGTTGCGCGGATTGGGTCGCATGTTGCGTTTGCAAGAGAAGCGCCGGGAAGTGGTGATTTCTTATGAGCAATCGGGTGATACTGCGGAGGACATGGCGTATGTCGAATTGGATTTGAAAGACGCCGAGCCGGGCGGTCAAGAAGTCCGCGTCAAGGTGACGGATTTGCTGGCAGATCGCGATGTGAAGAAGGAGATCGCGTTTAAAATTGTGCCGTGAGAAGACGGGGGCTGGCGGCTGGTCGTCTCACCTTTTTTTGGAGGCATTTTGATGGACTATAAAGTACCACTTGTTCTGACACCGCAACCCGAAGGGGGTTATACTGTAACATCGCCCTTGTTGCCAGAGTTGGTCACTGAAGGGGATTCTATGTACCATGCATTGGAAAATGCCAAAGACGCGCTTGCTGCGGTTATTGAATTGTATGAAGATATAGGACGCGCATTGCCACAAAACACCCGTATTCCCGATGCAAATAGTCCCGTATGGTGTGAAACTGTGATATCAGCCCCATGAAATATCGCGAAGTTGTTCGGAAACTAACGATACTCGGCTGTCAAGAACGAAAGCGAAGAGGCGGTGGATCACACCGGAAATGGTTTAATCCCTATTCCCACGGTGCTACTGTTATCCCAGATTGGGGAGGACAGGATCTGAAATTGGGAACTATTCGGACTGCTGTGCGACGGTTGGGGATTGATTGGCAAGATTTTCGAAATGCGTAAAATCCAATGAGCCGTGATTTTAAAAAAAACATAGATTATTCAATTATTCCCGGTGTGGATCGGGTGCTCAATGAGCGTGCGATACAGACGCTGTCAAAGCGCTGCGGGACGTCTGTTTTGACTGATATGATTCGGCAGGCGATAGATCGCGTGCGAGGGATGATGCGCGATGGCGAAGCGGTGGGGGCGTCGCGTGAGGCGTTGACCGAATGGATTGTTGCCGATGTACAGAGCCAATTGGCAGATTCGCTCGCGCCAAATCTCAGGCGTGTTGTGAACGCGACTGGGGTTATCCTGCACACCAATTTGGGACGCGCGCCATTGCCCGATGTTGCGGTGAAACATATTGCCGATATTGCTGGTTCGTATAGCAATCTGGAATTGGATCTGGATACTGGACAGCGCGGGTCGCGTACGACACTTGTGGAAAAATTGCTGTGTGAGTTGACCGGTGCCGAAGCCGCTGCGATTGCAAATAACAATGCAGCGGCTGTTTTGTTGGCGTTAAATACCCTGGCTGGTGGCAAAGAGGCGATTGTGTCGCGCGGACAACTGGTCGAAATTGGGGGGTCTTTCCGCATTCCCGATATTATGGCGCGCAGTGGGGCGCAACTGGTTGAGGTGGGTACGACCAATCGCACTCATTTGAGCGATTACGAAGCCGCTTTGGCGGAGAATACGGGAGTGATGCTGGCGGTGCATCCGAGCAATTACAAGGTGATGGGATTTACCTCCGAAGTTGCACTCGAAGATATGGTAGCATTGGGACGACGACGCGGCGTGTCTGTGGCACACGATTTGGGCGGTGGTGTGCTGGTCAATTTGCGGGATTATGGATTGCCTTATGAGCCGCTGGTATCCGATAGTATTTCTGCCGGGGCAGATGTGGTGATGTTTAGCGGTGACAAGGTTCTCGGCGGGCCGCAGTGTGGGATTATTGTGGGCAAACAAAATGTTGTGGAACAAATTCGCAAAAATCCCTTGATGCGCGCGTTGCGTTGTGGGAAGCTGACGTATGCCGCGTTGGAGGCGACGTTGAAGTTGTTCCTGAATCCAGAGGTATTAACGCGCGAACATCCTACACTCCGCATGTTGACAGAGCCTGTGACGACACTTGAACAGCGCGGACGACGATTGTTGCAGGCGATTGGTGAACTCGAGGGTTTTTCATGCGAATTGGTGGATTCCCATGCACAAACCGGCAGTGGCGCGTTGCCTTTGGAAAATATTCCGAGCGTTGCGGTAGCAATTTCCGGTGGCGATATTTTGTCCCTTTCCACTGCGTTGCGCCGCCATGACCCGCCCGTTATTTGCTATGTACGCGATGACCATTTATTTCTGGATTTGCGCACGATAAGAGATGACGAAGTGCGTATTGTGCGCGATGCGGTGAAAATAGGAGCGCAGGGCTGATGGTGCATGTGATTATTGGAACGGCCGGGCATATCGATCACGGCAAGACGGCGTTGGTCAAGGCTTTGACGGGTATTGAGACCGATACTTTGCCGGAGGAGCGCGATCGCGGCGTGACCATTGATATTGGTTTTGCGTATTGGCAAGACAATGTGACCATTATCGATGTGCCCGGGCACGAGCGGTTTGTCAAGAATATGGTGACGGGTGTGTGTACGGTTGATCTGGCTCTTTTTGTGGTGGCTGCCGACGATGGCGTGATGCCGCAGACGCGCGAGCATCTGGGCATTTTAAATCTTTTGGGCGTGCCCCGCGGTATTGTGGTGTTGACAAAAGTCGATCTGGTGGAAGAAGAGTGGCTGGAACTGGTGGAGGAGGAATTGCGGGAGGTGTTTGCCGAGACATTTTTGGAGGATGCGCCGATTTTGCCGGTATCGTCGATTACGGGTGAGGGGTTTGATGCGTTGCGCGCGGCGGTTGAGGCGGAGATCGCAAGGGTTGAAGCACGGCCAGATCAGGGTATTTTTCGCTTGCCCGTTGATCGCGCTTTTTCCGTGCAGGGATTTGGTACTGTGGTGACTGGTACTGTGATTTCAGGAGAGGTGCGCGTGCGAGACGCATTGTCGCTGTTGCCGTCGGGTAAGAGTGTTCGCGTGCGCGGCGTGCAAACGCATGGGCGGGATGTGGATGTGGCACGGGTAGGTGCGCGTGCGGCTATTAATATAAGTGGTGTCGAGGTAGATGAGGTGTCGCGGGGTGATCTTCTGGTACAACCGGGGTATTTTAAGACGACGTATATGATTGATGCGCGATTGCACATGTTACCCGATGCCCCCGCGCATGTGACCAATCGCACGCGCGTACATCTGCTTATGGGACCGCGAGAGGTTTTGGCTCGCGTGGTGTTGCTCGAAGGTGAGACCTTGTTGCCGAGCGAATCGCAACTGGTGCAGCTGCGTCTGGAAGAACCGGGCGTTGCCGCGAGAGGAGATCGGTTTGTGATCCGGCGGTATTCACCGGTGCAAACGCTGGGCGGTGGTGTGGTGCTGGATCCTCAACCCGTGAAGCACCGGCGGTTTCGAGATGATGTCAATGACGCACTACGAGAATTGGAGCAGGACGATCCCACGCAGGTTTTGTTGACGCGCTTAAAGGCCGCGCGATTGCAACCGCGAACTGTGCTACAACTCGCATCTGAGATGGCGGTGTCTGCGAGTGAGATCGAGAGCCAGTTAATTGCACTCGTAGATTCGGGTGATGTGATTTCTTTTGTACAGGCGGGTAAAACGATGTATGTCCACGCGATGTGCTGGCGTGAATTGCTGGACGGGATTGGCGATGCGATGCGGGTTTTTCACGAGGCGCATCCCCTCCGGCCAGGTGCGCGACGCGAGGAGCTTCGCGTATTGGTGAATGGCGCACCTGCTGACGATTTGTTTGCTCACGGTGTTGAATATCTCGTTCACGCAGGTGTTTTAAGGAGCGAAAGCGCGCTGATTGGGTTACGCGATTACAAAATTGCGTTGACGCCCGAACAAGAGGAGATTCGCGATGCTATTGCGCGGGTGTTAAAAGATGGGGGGACAACGCCTGAGGACTTAAAGACGTTGCCCGATGCTATCCAGGCCAACGCAAGATCTGTGCGCGATGTGGTGTCGGCGATGCAGGCTATGGGAAATTTGGTGCGTCTGGATGATGCGTTGATCTTCCACCCGGAGGTGATGGAAGATGTGACGCGGCAATTGGTCGATTATTTGAAAGAAAATGGGGAGATCGATGTATCGACTTTTCGCAGTCTAATCGGCACCACGCGCAAATTTGCCGTGCCGCTGTTAAATTATTTCGATACGCAGGGTATAACTATTCGGCAGGGAGATGTGCGGGTATTGGGGTGAAAACATTGTCAGAAGCGGTGTACAACTGGTCGATTTTCAGACCAGTTCATCAGGATGGTCCGGATGAGAGGATGATCAGGGTAAAACCCTTAGGTCAGAGGCCGTAGCACAGGCGCATAAGAGATGGACAGCGAGCGGTCAGTGGTCAAACGACTCTGGCCGTTTTGGTTTGTTTGACCTTGCGCCGGGTAATGGCTCCAAATTCGTCAAAAAAATCGATGACCTGGCACGATGATATGATGTTGGCTGTTTTTGCGCGTCTAAATTGCTTCGTTAACATTGAAGGTGAACCCCGTCAGGGTTGGCGAATTCAAAGCCTGGTCTTCTCCGTAGATGCCTATCACCTCGAAGCGGTGTTCGCCTAATAGCAGGACCATTACAGTTTTGGCATCGGTATCTACAAGCCAGTATTCTTTTACGCCGTGCCGGGCATACAGGTCGAGTTTGAACATGCGGTCGCGCTCGGCTGTGGATGGAGACAGGACTTCGATAATCAGGTCGGGCGCACCATGAATATTCTCATCTGTGATGATATGCACGCGCTCATTGGAGATAAACAACAGGTCTGGCTGCACAACGTCTATGTCCGAAAGCACCACATCGGTGGGGGCAGAAAGCACGACGCCTAAATTTTTTCCCTTCACAAATATGTGGAGTAGCGATCCCAGGTTCATAACAGCCATCTGGTGATCGGTACGGGGTGCTGGTGCCATAACCAATTCTCCGTCCAATAGTTCATAGCGTTCGTCGTCAGGCATCTTCAGGTAGTCTTCAGAAGTAAGTTTGATTTCTGTGCTGGCCATCGTTGCCTTCCTTTCTCCTGATCTGGATTTAAGGGGGATACCCCATCCACGCTGCATGTGCGCTGAGAGCTATTTGAAATAAGCTCCTAATTTGATATTCTGCTCGGGGTTGCTGGTGATTTTTGGATATTCTGTGACGATATCTTCAAATGCTACTACGGGTGTTACAATTGGTTCGCCCGTTAGTTTTCCCTCGGTGAGCAGTCGCCAGCAGGTGGCGTAAACGCGTTTTTCGTCCCATCGGGGATATTCCCGGTTCGGATCGCTACACGCCCGTGAAAAGATGAGATTGGGGCGGTTGTAATGCGCTTCTGCACCAAAATCCAGGCCGGGACCATAAGGTGCTGGCGCAGCCCCAGCCACCACAGTGCCTCCAAATGCTACGCCGCGTATGGCAGCTTGTAGAGCATGTACATTGGCACTGTAGTCAATTGCCACATCTACCCCCCGGTTTCCGGTTGCTTTTTTGATTTCTACGCCCGCATCACAGGTTGTGGGATCAAGGATCAGGTCGGCGCCGCAGATTTGGGCTACCTGTTGTCGGTTTTCCAATGGATCGACCGCGATGATTGGATATGCCCCGGATAGTTTGGCGATTTGTACGACCATCAATCCAATGGCGCCCATCCCAAATACGGCCACAGCGTCTCCGACTCTCACCTGTCCATCTCTGATCGCACACATGGCAAAATCCGCCGGGTCCAAACAGACTGCGGACTTCCATGAAAATCCTTCTGGTACTTTCCAGCACCGTTCTGTCGAAATGACATGGACTTCTCGAAATGGCCCGTAGCTCAGTACTACGTCGCCTTCTGCAAACCCATCTACGCCCTCGCTGATTACAGTACCCATAAACATATTGCCCGTCCGAGACGACCGTCCCTTGCCCGTGTTTGGGAACACCTGGAGTTCAGGATCATAAGGTCCGCGTTTCGCGCTGTCACCTTTGATCCCCGATAATTCGGTTCCGTGCTTGGCAGCAGCGTACATGCTCTGCACTTTCATCTGTCCTTTTCCAATTTTTGGTACCTCGTATTTCCGCAATTCCATCTTTTCGGGCGATAGGGCACATACTTCCAGTGGCATGGTATCCTCCTATTCGTTTATTGGCGCATCAGAGAAATGGCTGAGACAGACAATCCGGCTCGGGATTGTGCGTTGATGGATTCTGCGCGGACTTCGATGGTGTAAACACCGGGGTTGTCGAGTTGGACCTGGCCGATAATGGTTGCGGCTTCGGGGAAATACTGCGCTTTGGGGCTGTCGCTCCAGACGTCGGGTGCTATGGTTTTGTGGAATGTATTGCCCGCAATGTCAACGCGCACTTCGTGGCCGCCTGTCCATTCGCGGGCGCGGCGGAGCGTGCTGGTGTGAACGCGGACTTCAAAGGTGCCGGATTTGAAAACTTTGAAGTCACAATAGATCCAGTTGGCTGTATCAAACCAGTCTTCGATAACGCCAGTTTCGCCCATGCGGATTTGTGGTCCCGATTCAGGCGTATGCAAGCTCGCCATGCTGGCGATCATGGTGATAGAGCCATCGGTTTGCTGGAGGGCGGTTTGATCGACATCGGGTGTGCCATCGAGCTCGAGGGCGATGACCGAGACATTTGGATCGGGGCATTCGGGCAGGTGCAATTTTAGAATATCACAATCTCTCTCGCGGGTTTGAGAGACGTCGATGTGCGCGTTTTTGTCGGCGAGTAAGGTCGCTTTTGCAACGCGGTTGCGCAGGCCCAGGAGGGTGAAATCTTCGCCGGGCCATGTGGTAAAGAGCAAGTAGAGGCGGTTGCCTTTTTGCGTGATGCCGCCCCAGGGAAATTCATAGGGATATGGCGTGGCTTTGCTGCCGTAGATCGCTTCGCCGTTGGTTTTCATCCATTCGCCAATGGCGCGAAGGCGATTGACACTGGGCATGGGTACACTGCCGTCGGCGCGCGGCCCGATGTTGAGCAGATAGTTGACGCCTTTGCTGGTGAGCTCAACGAGAAGATGGAGCAGTGTTTTTACGCTTTTCCAGTTGTGGTCATCGGTTTTGTAGCCCCAGGTATCGTTGAGGGTGGCGGGTGTCTCCCAGTAGCCTTCGAGGCGACCGGTGGGGATCTGGTTATCGCCCAGGCTTCCGTAATCCCCCACGCCATTGCCCACGCGACCACTGACGAGACAGCCGGGTTGCAAACCGTGGACGAGACGGGAGAGCGATTGGCTCTGTTCCAGGGAAATGGAGACGGGGGTGTCGAACCATATCAAGCCGATAGCCCCGTATTGTGTGAGTAACTCGCGCACCTGGGGTTTGACTTTGTTCTCGAGATAATAGGCGAAGTCTTTTGTCGCAGGGTCAAAATCCCAGTCATTCCCCGAGGCATTGGGGTCGTGCCAGTCCTGATCTTGAGAATAGTAGAAGCAGAGGCGAATGCCGTATTTTTGGCAGGCTTTGGATAGGTCTGCCATGATATCTTTGCCATAAGGCGTGGCATCGGCGATGTCGTAGTCGCTGCACGGGGAGTCATACATGGCAAAGCCGTCGTGGTGTTTGGCGGTGATGACGAGGTATTTCATACCCGCATCCCGCGCGAGTTTGGCAACCGCATCGGCGTCGAATTTTACCGGATTAAATTTTGAGGCGAGTTGTTCGTATTCCGCGGCAGGAATTTCCGCTCGGCGCATAATCCATTCTCCAATGCCCTCAATGTCTTTGCCTTTCCATTTGCCCGCGGGAATCGCGTACAGGCCCCAGTGGATGAACATGCCAAATCGCGCTTCTTCCCACCATGCAATGCGCTCGCGGTCGCGTCTGGTCTGTTGAGTTTTTGCTGCGGTATTCATATTGTCTCCTTAGTGTATGGCTGAAAACTATTCTTCCACTGCTGCTGCGACCGCATTGGAAACCCGTCGCAGGAGGCTGCCTTCGGCGACCATCTGATTGGTGAGCACGATGCAACTGAGTTGACGTTCGGCATCTGCCCAGGCCACTGTGCCGGTCGCTCCAGTGTGTCCAAAGGTTCGTCGCGATACCAGGTCGCCCCAAAAGCCCCATACCCTTGCTCCTGATACGCCCCAACCGATTCCCCAGGGCGCATTGAGTGCCCCGTTTTGATCTTGTGTCATTGTGGCGACAGCAGCGCGGCTGAAGATGCACAGATTGCCATAAGCGCCGCCGTTGAGCATGGTTTGCAAGAGGATCGCCAGATCGCGTCCGGTGCTGTGCATACCGCCCCACGGCGCCCCAAAGTCGCGCCAATACGGGGAGTTCCAACCCCAGCTCTGTTGTTCTTCGTCCTCTTCGGCGTCCGTGCCGCACCACACCACGTCCTGAAGTGGCCATTCGTCCATTCCCAATGCGCTTCGCGCCATTCCCAACGGTGCGAAGATCTCCTCGCGCGCGAAGTCGCGCAATCGTTGCCCGCTAACTCGTTCGACTATTTCGGCTGCGAGCAGGATGCCCATGCTCTGGTAACAAAAATCGGTTCCCGGTTTGTAGAGTAAGGGCGTCTGGAGTGCCCGTTCGACGAAGCCCGCCACGGGCGTGTGTGCCTGTCGCAAGATAGTGTTTTCGGGAAGCATATCGGGCATGCCGGATATGTGCGAGAGCAAGTGGCGCACTTTGACGGCGGGACGGTCGCCACCTGTGTATTCGGGTAGATAATTGATGGCCGAGTCGTTGAGTGAGATCAGACCCCGATCTACGAGTATCATTAGCGCGCAGGCTGTAACCGGCTTGGTGATTGAGGCGAGGAGAAATATTGAATCTGCATCGACTGGCCGGCCTGTGCGAGGGTGCTCTTGCCCGCATCCCCGGGCGAAGACTTCCTTGCCGTGCCTTGTAACTGTCAGCGATGCCGCGCCAATTTGCCCTGCTTCTGTAGCGGCTGTGAGCAAGCCAAAGGCTCGTTCGAGTTGGTCGGCAGACATGCCGACGTCCTGGGGCTGGGCTAATCCGAGTGTGTTATTCATCATGTTATCCTTTTTTAAGCGGAAATGCAAAACCCGCCTTCTTCGCGTGTTCCCCGTGCGATTGTTTCAGGTGCGAGGTCAAATCCCGTTCCCGGTGTATCTGGCACAATGAGGTGGCCGTCTCGAAATTCCCAACCGTCGAGCACTGTGCCCTGCGTATCTGCTGGCGCTGTTTCTAATAGGCAGAAATTTGGAATCGAAGCGGCAAAATGTGCGTGTGCATAACGCTCGATAATACTGCCCCAGCAATGCGGGGCACATTGGGCACCCCAGGGCGCAATCATATCCGCAGTCGCTTTCCACCAGGTCAATCCCCTGGCGCGGAAATCGTGTTGCACAATGTCAATCCAGCCGCGTTTTACCATGTCAAAAAAATTAGGCGGGGGTGGTCCTGACTCGCCATCTGCGACATAGGTGTCATAACCAGAGGCTTGAATAAATGCCTTAAAAGGTTCGTTGAATCCCCGTTCCTCGTGAAAGGCTTCTTCAAACCAGTAAATCCTTGCGGATTCACACCGTTTGAGAATTTCCTGGGCAATATTCAGCGTTGTTCCATTGTTGGCGTCAACGAGAATTTTGGCGTCTGGTCCCGCTGCTTCTCGAATTGTTTGAATGACCAGCACATCCCGTTCCAGACCTTCCATAATCGGCATCCACTTTGCCCCGCGCCCAATTTTTATTTTAAAATTTTTAAATCCGTATTCCTGGCCGGTTTTTACTTCTTCCCGAAAAATTGCCACTGCTTCGTCATCAGTCGCTTCCAGGTCGTCGATATAGACCGATCCATCATAAAGTTCCACTTGTCGGGAACCGTGTGCGCCCAGCAGTTTATACAATGGCAGATCCGCGAGTTTTGCCACCAGATCCCATAGCGGCAAGTCGATGCTCTCTCCTGCGTCCAAACAGCCCGTGGGCAATGCGAAGAGTTCATTCAATTGTCTTCCCAAAAATTGTTCGGCCTGTTTGCGATTTATGCGCGACCAGCCAACGCCAACAGTCCCGCTCTCTGTATGGATGCGAACGACGTGGTCCGTAACCATATCGCCTATGGGACCACCTTTGGAATTTACGCCCACAAAGCGGGGACGCGGACTTTTTAACATTACTTTTTCAATGCGTACAATGCGTTCATCAAGTAGATCGGTCATTGTCAATATCTCCATTTTTATCGCGCTCAAAAACGACATCATCGCCAAATCGCTTTCGTCCCTTTGCAGCAGGTCCGACAATGTCCAATTGTCCTCTGCCCATCACGGCTTCGCGCGAGCCATCCCGCAGGGGATCGGCATAGCGCGCAAACCACACATCCAGATCGGCCTGTAGCGATTCCCTTATTGTTTGATGTTTTTGTTTTGCGATCAGATTTTGTCGCTCGTCTGGGTCGTTTATCAGGTCGTAGAGTTCATGAGGACCATAGGGATAGCGATGGATGTACTTCCATTCCACGGTGCGAATCATTCGCGTGGGACCGTATTCGTCGAATACAACCACCCGGTCGTCGCCATCTAAAGCACGTCCTTCTAATAACGCAGAAAAGCTGCGCCCGGGAAGGGAATCGGCGTCGGGATTTTCTATGTTGAGATAGTTCAGCAAGGTCGGCATGATGTCGTAATGGCTGTGCAGTGAAGAAATAACCACGCCTTCGGGAACGCGACCTGGATGCGAGAAGAGCATGGGGACTTTCACTGAGGTGTCAAACATATTCGGCGGATATGTCCCATTGCCTTTGCCGTAAATCCCGTGATGTCCCATGTTCATCCCATTGTCGCTTGTAAATGCGATGAGTGTATTTTCCCGCAACCCATTGGCTTCCAGCCAATCCAGCAACCTGCCCACGTTGGCGTCCATCGCGGTCATTGCGGCAAAATATCCGCTGAGCGTTTCTTTACGCTCTTCTTTTGTAAATCCCAAAGAACCCGATGACCCCGTCTTTGACAACTGCTGCGGATGCATGGGTTCATCGGGGGTTGATTCAAAAGGACAGTTTTGATAATAATCTTCGAATAACTCAGGCGGATGGTGTTCTCGCCCCCAGGGCGCATGAGGCGCTGTGTAGTGGACATTCAAGCAAAATGGTTGATCTGCATCCTTTTGGGTTTCCAAAAATTCCAATGCATTATCTGTAATCAGATCGCTCACGTAATCCGATGTTTGATACGCTTTGCCGTCGCGAATCATCGGGGGATTGTAATACGGTCCAGCGCCACTTGCGTGAACATCCCAAAACGCAAAACTTTTCTGCGGTTTTTCCGAATAGCCCAGATGCCATTTGCCACTTAAACCACATGTGTAACCCCGTTCAGATAAGATATCTGTATATGCTGTTTGTCCCGATAGATATTCGATAGCTCGATCATCTGTGCCGTAAATATTTGAATTGCCCGCCCGCAAGAAATCCTGTACGCCGTGTTGAGATGGAATGCGGCCCGTCAAGATGGAAGCCCGAGCTGGCGAACAGACTGGCGACGCGCAAAAGAAATTGTCAAAGCGCAATCCCGTCGCGGCCAATCGATCCAGATTGGGCGTGCGAATTTCCGAATTACCCGCACATCCCATCGCCCAATATCCCTGATCGTCTGTTAATATAAAAAGCAAATTGAGTTGTTCAGACATAGTATTTATTCCGTTTGTGAAGGTTTATCTCCCGAGTATTTTTAACAGGCGATCTGGTCGGCGGGTGATGATGCCATTTACACCGTTTTCAATCAGCATTCGCATTTTCGATTCGTCATCTACAGTCCATATTTGCACTTGTATATTGTTTTTGCGCGCGCCAGATAAAAGGCGTGGATGGCTACCGTTTATTGGTCCCATTTTAAGTGGGAACTGCAATACTTCGACATTGGGCTGATAAACCGCGCTCAAATGCAACCAGCACAGGGCGTAAAAAATCATTCCTTCCGTCATTCCCGGCGATGTTGCAATTTCGGGAAACTGCTTGCGAAAACGTTTCAATGTCCCGGTGTCAAAACACGCGACTAATACGCGGTGCTGCATTCCATGGTGGCGAATCAGGTTGCCAAATGCTGTGACAATATCCGGATCTTTCTGTTTGATTTCAATGGTCATTCGCATGTGCGGAAAAGACGCAAAGACTTCGTCCAGCGTTGGAGGCTCAATTCCTTTTCCGCGAAAGGGAAAAGTCGCGCCATTATCCGCCGACCATTTGTACCCTGCATCCAACTGTTTCAATTCTACAAGCGTCAAATCATTTACACGCGCGTTGCCATTGGTCGTACGCGTCACGGTCTCATCGTGAAAAACCACGATATGGCCGTCTTTTGTACTGCGAATATCCATTTCCAGCATATCCACGCCGAGATCTACTGCATGTTGAAAAGCATATAGCGTATTTTCGGGCCACAACCGCCATCCCCCCCGGTGTGCAATCACTTCAACACCCGCGTTTTTATTAAAAAAAGGATGATCGGGCATCGATTTCCTCCAGATGGATAGCACAACACATAGTGCAGTGAACAACAATATAGAGAGGAGCAAAATTTTAGCGACTCGTTTCACTGTCGGTCAACCGTATCAAATCGTCTGTGTATTCTGACATGGACGAATGCGAGAGAGAATTTTTTTATCTTGCGCTTGATTTCTCGAGCGTGCGTTGTTAATTTGATCAGTTGAAAATCCAATTTACCGGAAAATTTATGTCTCGGACATTTATCAAATTTGCCCTCACGGGTTTCTCGGGGGTATTTGTCAATCTCGGTTCGTTTCAGCTCTTGCTCAATCTCGGTGTGCATAAGTTGCTGGCATCGCCAATTGCAATTGAGCTGTCGATTATCTCAAATTTTCTGCTAAACAACTACTGGACCTTCCGCGATCGCGCGATGGCGGGAAAAAAGCGTGTTCGGGGGTTGAAGTACAACCTCGTTTCTCTGGTGACGCTCATGCTGAGTTATGGCACGTTTGTCTTGCTTTCCTTCCTTTTCCCCGCGGTGCAATCAGTCATTTTGCAGGGGTGTGCGATTGCCCCAGCCACATTGTTCAACTATTTCATCAATTCCCTCTGGACGTTTCGCGAGGTGACAGACGGGCAGGCAGGAGACAAGGAGGACGGTACGCAATGAATCGCATGGATGCCCAAATGGAAGCATTTAAGCCCTTGCGCGATGGGATCGCACTGGCCGCATCAGTTGTCGCCCCGTTTGTGCTTTATGTGCTTACTATGCCGCGCACTGTTGTTTTGGAAGACGACGGCCTGTTTCTCATGGCTGGAGCGCACCTCGGTGTGGCCCATCCGCCAGGCTATCCGCTCTATACCCTTATTGTCTATCTATTTACGCAATTGCCTTTTGGCAGTGTTGCTTTTCTCGGCCATTTGTCCAGCGCGGTATTGGGCGCGCTCACCTGTGGCTACGTCTATTTGTGTGCTCGCATGTTGGGTGCATCGTCAATTCCCGCCCTGACCGCTACATGGTTGTTTGCCGCTTCTGAGCATTTCTGGTCTCAGGCTATTATCGCCGAGGTTTATGCGCTCAATGCACTGTTCTTTTTTGGCCTCTACGCACTGCTTTTGTACGGCATCCGCCAGCCGCAGCGCACCGGGATCTGGATTGCCGCGGCTGTCGCTTATGGATTGAGCCTGACCAATCACTGGCCTTTGATGGTGCTTTCAACGCCGGGTTTGGTGGTATTGATCTTTCCTGTTTGGCGCACCGTGTATCGGAAACTGCCGTTGCTTTTGGGGATTTCCCTGCCGTGTGCGGCATTACCTTATGCGTGGATGGTCTGGCGGTCACATCGGGATCCTCTGATCAACTTTTACGGCTCTATCGATACGTTGAAAGAATTCTGGCATTATTTCAGCCGTCAAGGCTATGCCCATATAGATGCCAGCCCCAGCGCGGGATGGAATGACCGATTCGGGTTCATGCAATGGCTTGGCAATGAATTTTTGTGGCAATTGACGTTGCCTGGATTTGTGCTCGCCGTGTTTGGGCTAATCGTGCTGTTCCGGCGGCGGCAGATCGCAAAAGCGGGTTCGGGACTGCTAATATTTTTCGGCAATAGCATCGTGCTGATCGCCCTGCTGGGCTTCGATTTTGACTTTTTTTGGGTCGCGATCTTTCGTCCCTATTCTCTGTTGTGTTACGGCATAGCGGCCCTATGGTTGGGTATTGGATTGCAGGTTGTGTTCGACTGGTTGGCAGAAAGGTTGTCCTCCAAATTTGCCCGTGGGCCAGGACTCAGCATTGCTATGGTAGTGCTGGTGGGCGCGGCGATGGTTGCGTGGTCGGTGCACGAACACTGGTGGGTCAATGATCGTTCCGATAGCGACTTTGCCGAGCACTATGCGGACATGCAGTTGGATATTCTGCCGGAGGACGCGGTTCTATTCGTATTCGGCGATGCAACCGGGCCGATGGGCTATTATCAATACATCGAGAACCGCCGCCCAGATGTCGCGTTGTACAATCTTCAGGGGCTCGTATATGGCAAACGCCTCTACGATCCGTTCTTGCAAAAAGAAAAAAAGAAGGAGGTTTTGGAACAATTCACCGATTCGACCGAACGCGCCCTTTTTTTCCCCATGGATTTCGACATTTTTCCCGATCGCCAGGGACGGATCTATGGTTTTCTCATGGAGGCGGTTAAAGATGGCAAGCCCGGCACCATAGAACTGAAACGCCATCCGCGAGGAGAGGAATACTTCGCGCAACTCATCGCGCGACAACCCATTGATCGCTGGGAGCGCGTGCGGCGAAACGGATTGTTGTTCCAGTACGGGCGATATTTGGGTTTGATTTATTTTTCAGGCGATCCGGGGCTCCTCGGTTCAATGCAGGAATTGTTCCGCCTCTCAGAGAGAAGTTACGCCTGCCTCATTGGGATGGCTGCCACACTGATAGAGCACGGGAATAGCTCGCACTGGGAACAAGTCTCGGCGTGGTTAGATAGGGCGGAGACGCTCAAATACGAGGCATTGAAAAAGCAAACCCTGGCGCGGCTATACTACTTGAAGGGAAGCCTGCTGCAAAAACAGGGCCAGAGGGTAGAAGCTGTTGCGTCTTTTGCGAAATCCCGCGACATATATCCCCATCCCGATAACAAGGCACTCGAGGCTCTCGAACAATACAAGGTCAATTTTAAAAGGGTCAATCCGCCACGTCGGGAAAGCCCAAAACCCGTTTTGCCGTTCCCTCCATAATTTCTGCTTTTTGCTGCGCGTTTAGATCCGGTAGTAATTCATCGATTACCTGCACCAGCTTATCATACCCCGGGTCTTCCAAAATCCAGGGAAAATCCGTCGCCCACATCAATTTGTCTGCGCCGAACTTGGAAAGCAGTGTTTTGTGCCAACCTTCCAGGTCGCAATAGGGCCAGGCCTCCTGGCTAAACGCATATTGTCCCGATAGATGTACGCAGATGTTTGGGTATTCGTGCAAGCCCAGCATTGAGTAGCGAGTCAGCGGCGGTATAGGGGTATTGATGTGCGGGCGGCCTTCGTCGTCCCACGAAAACATCCCCTCGCCCGGACAGATCATCAGGTGGTTAAACACGGCGCGAATTTCGGGAAATGCCTGAACCATAAAGGCGACTTGATGTGCGTCTTTTGCCCGAATATACAGCCACATCACGTAGTTTTTTTTAGCCGCGTGTTTCCAGATGCGATACGAAGTAAATGTTCGTACATCCATTTGGGATAGGGGATCGGCAGGCCCGCCAATTTCGTTAATCCTGAATCCGATAATATCCCCGTTCTCAGCGAGCCGATCCATGTGGTCTTCTGGCGCGTCCCATTTATCCCGAGGAATCAATCCAATTCCCCGGAAGCGGTTGGGATAGGTCTTCAAACAATGCTGTAAGTACCGGTGATGCACCAATTGTGTACCACCGATCTGTGTCAATACCGCTTGATCGACCCCATTGGTAGCCATGACTTCCAGCAATTTTTCCGCTGTCTCTGCCCTATCTGCGGGACACTGTTCATTTACCTCTCGGGGAAATTCAGCCGACAGTTTTTCAAATACATGCAGGTGTGAGTCAATAATTGGCATACTATCATCTCTCATCCAGACTAAATAAACGTCTGCGGTCTGGCGTCGTGCATTTATCCGCAATCGTTGCAAATTGATCGGTCAATATGCGGTCCTTACTCCACTTTTCATAAATGAGGATAATCGACTTGCGCGGCTTTAATGTGCGGTTGACCATTGCGGTATGCCATCCATAAGAATTGAATAATACCGCATCGCCCGCTTTGCCGGGATACACTTTGTGCCCCGGCATTGAATCGAGTGGGCGAACCACGGGACACAGCCCTGCGTTGGGTTTATGGCTGCCCGGCACATATCCAAATGCACCGCCATCGGTCGGAACATCCTCAATATAAATCTGTACTTTCATGTGGAGCGGTGTCGTATGTGGTACGTCCGGATGCCAGCCCACATAACTGATAGGTGATACCGGCAGGGTTCGCACTTGCGGTGCGAGCAGGATCAGATCTTCATCGGCGAAATCCATCAAAAATCCGTACCAGCCCGGATAATCGATCAGGTCGATAAATACGTCGTCCTTTTCCAATGGCTTTGGTATATCAAAATGGGCAGCCGGACGCGTGCCTTTTGCTATTCCCTCCAACCACTCGCGTCTGGCCTCGGCGGTACACCGATCAAATGTCGCCTGTAACCGCGATAGGTCTTCTCCCTCAATTGCATTTTGTAAAAATAACACTCCGTTGGCTTCCCACTCCTGCCGTTCAGCATCTGTTGGCCGCCTCATAACGCGCCTCCTGAAAGTGGTTCGCAATACCATAACTCAACCGCAAAACAATTAATTGGACAAAAGCGGCGAAGTCAAATAAAAAACCCTCAGATAAAATCCAAGACTTTTCATATGGTCGATTCACGACGTGGATGTGTATTTAGGGCACGGGCGACCAGCGTGGAAAGCGCGC
This sequence comes from uncultured Latescibacterota bacterium, assembly GCA_951812755.1. Lineage (GTDB taxonomy): Bacteria > Latescibacterota > UBA2968 > UBA2968 > UBA2968 > VXRD01. Next base: position 4,875,088 of record OX638329.1, on the reverse strand, counting down.
GCCAAGGGGGATATTGGGAATAGAAAAAGTGTTGGAGCCATCTACGTTCATAACCTTAACGGTCGAAAATCCCAAGATTAGATTTGTTGAATAAGTGTGAAATTCAAATGCAATTTGCTTCCCATCGGGTGACCAGGTTGGATTGCGTAATGCTTCGAGGGGTTGGGAAGACGTGAGGCGGCGCATATTTGACCCGTCCTGATTCATCACATAAATCTCGTACTGTGCCAGAGGCATTCGCGTGCCTGTTGACGGGGGTTGATGGCGATTGGACTCAAATGCTATCTGCATTCCGTCTGGCGACCAGGTAGGTGCAGCGTGCAAGGTGCCATTGCCATCTGTCAAACGCATCGCGCCTGTACCATCGGCATTGGCGATATAAATATCGATTCCCTGACCGCGATGTCCGGCCTGATAGGCAAATTTGGTGCCATCGGGTGACCAGACGGGTAGTTGCTCTTCCATATCTGTATTGATCAGCACCTGCTCGCCAGAACCGTCGATGTTGATTACATAAATATCCCAAACGGTCTCATCGCTGCGCCATGCTTGAAAGAGTATTTTCTGCCCATCGGGAGACCAAGATGATGCAAAGTCGCCTCCCGAATCTTCAACCACGCTGCGGATATTGCTCCCGTCGGCATTCATGACAAAAATGTTGAAATTGGCATTGCCACTGCGATTTGAGGCAAAGGCGAGTTGTGAGCCGTCGGACGACCACGATTGCCCGGAATATTCAGCCAGGTCGTCTATGGGATTGAGATTGATGGGGTTTTTACCGTCGGGATTCACAATATGGAGATGAAAACTACCCGTTTGCAGGTTTTGTTTTATATATGCGATCCGTCCAGGGCCTCCCGGTATTGGCTCAGCACCGGGTTCTCCCGGTGCCGTGATGTCCGGCGGCGGTGTGCTTCCACAAGCCGAAAGAGCCATGATGCAGAGTGCAAAGATGCCTCTGGTGTAATACCACCGTGTACGAGACTGGTGCATTTGGATTCCTTTTTTCGTTTATTTGCCCAGGCCGTTTGCGACTTTGTTGATCGCGGCGGCGGTGTCGCGGATGTCTTTTTCGTCGAGGTGCTCGTGCAAGCCCCATACAACGACTGTACTCAATGCCTGTACAGCACCGGGAACGAGTTCTGGGCCGTAGTTATATTCGCGGCTTGTTACGCCGTGGTGAAAGGGGAATCCGCTGTTTCCATAGGTGCGTTTTTCGGTCAGGTAATTCCCGCGCATAAAAATTGGATCTTTGATATAATGCGCCCCCATAGAGACGCCTTCGGCGCGCACGGCTTTGCAAAATTCATCGGGATCGTGACCCGTGACGTGAAAAACAAAATTCCACCATGAAACCTCGCGGTCTCCCTCGGGTGGAATGGGCGTTATTCCCGGCGCATCGGCAATCAGTTCACATAGCAATGCGCCCAATTCGTGCCGTCTTTCGATCACGCCTCGCACCTTTTCTAACTGTGCGAGGCCAACCGCGCCCTGCATCTCGGTCATGCGATAGTTGGGTGCGACAAAAGCGTGATCGCGATCGGCCATATATTGATAATCCCAACCCTTATCGGAGAATAGCTTGAGGCGAATATAGGTTTCTCGGTCATGCGTGACCGTCATCCCACCATCGCCCGTGGTCATGTGTTTGGACTGCTGCAAGCTAAAACAACCCATATGTCCAAAAGTTCCCACATAACGACCTTTGTATTTGGTGGCGTGACATTGGCTGCAATCTTCAATTAGCGTAATATGGTATTTTTCCGCAATTTTCACCACTTCTTCGACATTGCAGGGGCGGCCAAACAAGTGTACGAGGATGATTGCACGCGTTCGGTCTGTAATATTTGCTTCAATTGATTTGGGGGTCATGTTCATCGTCAGGGGATCGACGTCGGCAAATACAGGCACGGCATTTTGAATCAAAATGGGCATTACGCTGCCCGGATCGGTAATGGGCGCGGTGATGATTTCGTCCCCCGGTTCGGGATCGACAACGCCCACTGCCAGATGAATGGCCGCTGTGCCGCTCGTTGAACTTTGTGCATATCCCATTCCGTAAAAGTCGGCAAATTGCTTTTCAAAATCTTTGACATAGGTGCCGCTCTTGCCAAATAAATTTTGACTGCGCACGGCGTCCAATAACAATTCCTCTTCTTTTTTTCCAAATGGCGCACGCGAAGTGAAGGGGGCTGTGCGCGTTTTTTCCCCGCCATAGAGAGCTAATTTTTTATTCATATTCGTTCTCCGATGTCTTATGCCGCTTGTAAGGGGGCCAATTCCTGGGGGTCCAGTAAGGGTAAATTCAACCGCTTGAGAATACTGTTGATCTGATCCAATGTGACTTTGTCAGGTGCCGTGATCTCTAAGCCAATCGGACGGCCATCGGCCTGATAATCCACCAGCAAGCCAGACCCCATAAGTTCTGTTCTGGCACTCTTGGCACCGGGTTCTCTCGGCAAATACAAATAGGCCGCAAGCGGTTTACCCTTGCGAAATGTCACTTCCAAATATCGAGTTTTCATCGGGTACCTTATATGTGAAAAGCGGTTATAACCACCAATAAGTGATCGTCTTCATCTGGCTCAACAATAATTATCCAATCGTCTCGACGATGTCGCGTTTGAATCATATACCGTCCTTCAATTTCATCTGGCTCAAACGCATCAGCGCGATCCAGCATGGTTCTCAGATCGATTTCAGTGAAATCTCTTTCTTCCATTCGCGTTTCAACGTGTGGTGTTATTTCCAGTTCCCAGTCCCACCATATTGGCCAATTCATTGATCCCCTATTCATATCGCAAGGCATTAACAGGGTTTGTGCGTATTGCTTTGAGGACCTGGGTGACAACCGTTGTAACAACTACTATAAACATAACAAAACTACCGAGTAGAAATGTAACCAAACCCAACTCAATGCGGTAGGGGTCGCCGTGGCTTCCATCCACGTCCTGGCTCTGGCATTACAACCGCTCTACCTCCGCGATGATACGCTTCAGATTGGCCACCCCTTTCGCGACACTGCCCCGGATGTCCGCTGGATCTGAGACCTCGAGGGAGATAGCACCCCTGTAGCCCGCATCTTTGAGGATGCGAAAGATCTCGGCCCAACCCGAGTTCCCCTCGCCGCCGACCGCGCGTTTGACGTATTCGCCCGAGGGGATTTTGCGCCACTCCTCCCCAGGCTGGGGATCCTGCCGAATGTGGAAGTCCTTGGCATGGATGTGGACGACATGTCTGGCGAGAAGCCGGGCCGCCTCAACGTGGTCTTCTCCGAAGACCGTGCGGAAATTGGTGAAGTCGAGGTTCACGCCGAAGTTGGGGCGATCGACCAGCTCGACGATGCGCGCGGTCTGCGACGTGCGTCCGAGCAGCAGCCCGTGGTTCTCAACGCCGACTTTCAGACCTTTTTTGATAGCGATGTCGGCGACGGTCTGCATGCTTTGAGCAATGCGGGCGAGGGCGTCTTCGGGATCGATATCGTCGCGGGATCTGCCGGGAGGTGGGGTGGTGCGGGGATCGACGCGGACCGTATCGGCGCCGAGGATCACGGCGACCTGGAGCATCTTCTCACACCAGTCCAGGCAGGCGCGATTTTCGCCTTCGTCATAGACAGCGAAATCCGTCGCCAGGGCATGGCACGAGGCCTGCAGGCCCACCTGGTCCATCAGACTCCGGGCCTCGCGCGCCTGTTCTTGCACGTCTCGATCGGGACTCCAGTATGGGGAGTAGGGCTCGAAGCAGTCGGCCTCAGTCTCCTCTCCCACGAATTCGATCGCCTCCATCAAGGAGATCTTACCCTCGGTCAGCATCGAATTGAAGCAGTAACTGCACACACCCGTTTTCACCGGTACCTCCTTATGCAAAGGGTTTGCGGTCGTCTTCCCAGTTTCGGCCAACGGGGCGAAGTTGTCCTGCGCCGCTGACGGTGTAATCGCGCCCGTCTTTGTCGGGGACGGTATAGGTTGTAAACCACGTTTCCATCTGCGTTTTCATCGTTTTGATGCGGTTGGTCTGTGCGGTGTCGTCAACGAGGTTGTCGCGCTCGTCGGGATCGTTTTGCAGGTTGTAGAGTTCGTTGGGGCCATCGGGATAGCGGTGTACGTACTTCCATTCTGCCGTGCGGATCATGCGCGTCGTGCCGTATTCATCGTAGATAACGACATTGTCGTGCCCGGGGTCTTCTTCGCCTTTGAGAGCGGCGAGAAAGGACCGGCCAGGGTAGTTGCGGTCTTCGGGTAACGGGAGGTTGAGATAGTCGAGGAGAGTAGGCATAAAATCGTATCCCGAAGCCATTGCGGGCTGCACGCTGCCTTCGGGGATGACGCCGGGATGGCTGGATAGGAAGGGTACTTTGATGGAGTTTTCATACATATTTAAGGGGCGCGTACCATTGCCCTTGCCCCAAAAGCCGTGATGACCACAGGAAAAACCATTGTCGGAGGTGAAGACAACGAGGGTGTTATCGCGAATTCCTTTGTTCTCAATTTTATCGAGGATGCGTCCTACGTCATAATCCATTGCGGTGACAGCGGCAAAATAACCTTTGAGACTTTCGCGTTTGCCCAAATTATTGCTCAAGCCTCCCGCCCAGGGGTGCGGATCTTCTTGTGGACAAGATTCGAAAGGGCAATCGTCGTAGGAATCGACAATATCCTGGGGATGTCCAGTCCAGGGGCTGTGGGGCGCGGTGTAGTGAACGCTGAGGTAAAAGGGCTTGTCGTCATTGGCGTGATTGTCGATGAATGCGAGGGCGTCGTCTGTGATGGCGGTGGTCACATAACCCGGTACGGTGACGAGTTCGCCATTGCGTACCAGTGTGGCGTCGTTGTAGGGACCACCGCCTTTTTCGTGGGCAAACCAGTGCGAGAAGCCGTGCTGCGGCAAGGTGCTATTGCCCAGGTGCCATTTGCCCGATAGTCCACATGTCCAGCCGTGTTCGGATAGGATGTCGGTGTAGCAGATTTCGTCCTGGAGATAAGAAGCAGCATCGGGACCCGTGTTGCCTTCGCGGATCCAGTCGTGTACGCCGTGTTGTGAGGGTATGCGACCGGTGAGAAAAGAGGCGCGACTGGGCGAGCACACGGGGATGGTGACAAAGAAATTGTCAAAGCGAATACCCGTGGCGGCAATGCGGTCGAGATTGGGGGTGCGAATTTCTGGATTGCCATAACATCCGGCAGCCCAGGGTCCTTGGTCATCGGTGAGGATAAAGATGATGTTGGGGGCCATTGATTATTCCTTTCAAATTTGAGCTATACAGGAGCTTTATATACCGTGAGGGCAATGTACACGCATCGACAAAGCTTGTCAATAGCGAGCAAAAAAGGCCGGTTGCAAAAGCAATCGGCCCTTGTAATTGCGCGAAAACCACGCGCGATTAATCTGCTGCGCGATTCAGTTCTGCGCGGAATGCGCTGCGTTCGCGCCCGATGAGTCGATAAAAGGCGTTGATGATGTCTTCGAGAATATAGTAGGTAATGGGAACGAGCAAGAGGGTGATGACAGTTGCAAAGATTACACCAAAACCGAGGGATATGGCCATGGGAACCAGGAATTGCGCCTGAAGGCTTTTTTCTAATAGCAGGGGCGTGAGGCCGAGAAATGTTGTGACTGAGGTCAAGAGAATGGGGCGGAAACGCACAGCTCCGGCTTCGCGGAGGGCGTCGGAAAGTGCGTGGCCTTTTTCGCGTTGTTTGTTGATAAAATCGACCATGACCAGACTATCATTGACTACGACACCTGTGAGGGCGACAATGCCAAATGCAGAGAGTAGCGAGAGATCAAACCCGAGAGCGACATGCCCCCAGACTGCGCCGACGATCCCAAATGGGATGGCTCCCATCACAATGAGGGGTTGGGCATAGGATTTGAAGGGAATGGCGAGCAAAATATAAATGATGAGCAAGGCGATGACAAAGCTGTTGGCCAATCCCTGTAGCATTTCGGTCTGTTCTCTTTGCTGGCCTTCAAAATCGTAGCGCACGCGGGGATGTTCTGCCAATATTTGGGGCAAGACAGTGCGAGTGCAATCGGCGATGATCTCGTTTGCATTGGCGATGCTGATATCGACGTCGGCGGTGACATTGATAACTCTCTGGCGGTCGGCGCGGCGGATGGATGCATAGCCCCGGCCGAGTTCGGCTCTGGCGGCAATTGAGAAGGGCACTTCGCCACCGCTGGGCGTGCGAATGCGCATGTCTTCGAGATTACCCAGGGATCGTCGTTCTGATTCGGGATAGCGCACCATCACGCGAATGTCGTCGCGACCGCGCTGAATGCGTTGCGCTTCTTCGCCGTAAAATGCCTGTCTGACCTGGCGCGCGAGGTCGGCCAATGTGATGCCGAGGGTTTCGGCCTGTCGAGTGAGGGAGAGTTTCACTTCCTCTTTCCCCGGGCGAAACGAATCGGCGATGTCAAAGACACCGGGATAGTCATCCAACGCGCTTTTGAATTTTTCGGCGACTTTGCGCAATTCGCCATAGTCGGGACCTGAGAACTGGATATTGATGGCTTCTCCGGATGAAAATAGCGAGGATGAGTAGGTCAGTTCGACCGCGTCGGGAATAGTGCCGGTGAGTTCGCGCCAACGCCTGGCAATTTCTTCACTTCCGATATTGCGATTTTCTGAAGGCACGAGTTCAATATTGACTTCGCCCAGATGTGCTGATGAAAATGAGGCGGCATTCCCGGTGGGTGGACCTTGTGCTGCGCGATAGGGCTGTTCACCTACGGTTGCGAGAACATGGCGAAATACCGAACCCGAATTCTCACCTTCTATTTCGCGTTGGAGTTGGCGCGCTGACGCCTCCAGGTGGCGCACTGCGGTTTCTGTCACCTCGGCAGGTGTGCCCTGGGGCATAGTGAGCATGGCTGCGACCCTGTCGGCCTCAACTGGAGGAAAAAAGACGAATTTGATCCACCCGCCGCCAACGAGACCCACGGTGAGAAAGAGCGTGGCAACACTCGCCGCGATTGTCAAATACCGCCACTGAAGCGCCCATTCGAGAAAGGGGCGATAATAGCGGTCAACAGCGGTGAGCAAGCCATCGGCCACGCTATTTTGAACGCGTTGCCACAGGGTGACAATGGCGCGTTTGCGCGGGGGATCTCCGTCTTTTTTTGGATCTATTTTGGCATGCGCGAGGTGCGCTGGCAAAATAAAGAGCGATTCGATGAGTGAAAAGATGAGGGTGAGAATGACAATCTGGGGAATGAGTTTCATGATTTTCCCCATGTTGCCCTCAACGGTGAGCAGGGGGGAGAAGGCGGCAATAGATGTGAGGATAGCAAAAATGACGGGAACATATACTTCTTGTGCGCCATCGATTGCTGCGCGCAAGCCGCGTTTGCCCATTTGGTAATGGCGATAGATGTTTTCCCCTACGATGACCGCGTCATCTACGACAATGCCGAGCACCACAATAAATGCAAAGAGGGAGATCATGTTGATGGAGGCGTCGAAGAAGGGCATCAGGCCGATTGCACCGAGAAATGATATGGGAATGCCCAGAGCGACCCAGAAGGCGAGTCGCAAACGCAAAAACATCGTCAGTGCGATGAAGACGAGGATAAAGCCCATCCGACCATTGTAGAGCATAAGTTCCAGGCGGTCGTTTAAGATGCGAGAATAATCTGCCCATACGGTGAGTTTGATGCCATCGGGCAGGCGTTGTTGTGCTTCATTGATATAGGCTTTGACTTTTTGGGTGATGTCCAGAGCATTTTGATCGCCCACGCGGTAAACCTGGACAATCACGGTGGGTTCTGCATCAAATTGGGCAGATTGATCTGTTTCTGCAAACCCGTCGATGACTGTGGCGACATCGCCCAGACGAAGATGCGTGCCATCGGGGCGGGAGCGCAAGACGAGCGATTCAAATTCTTTACCGCGATATGCCTGTCCTTTGGTGCGCAACAAGATTTCTCCACCCTGTGTTCGAATGGCACCGCCGGGCAGATCGAGCGAGAAACGCCTCACGGCCATGGCAATTTCGCCAAAGGTGAGGTTATAACGCCTCAGGTCATTTTCCGAGACTTCGATAGCGATTTCATAAGGACGTGTGCTTACGAGATCTACTTGTGTGATGCCGGGAATGGTTGCAATGTCGTCTCTGACTTGCTCGCCAATTGTTTTGAGGGTTTTTTCATCTGTCGGTCCCGAGATGGCAACGTTGATGACCTGACGGCGGTTGGTGATTTCTCGAATGACGGGTTTTTCCGTTTCCACCGGAAAAGTGGTGATGGCATCTACGCGGGCTTTGACATCGTCGAGCAATTTGCGCGTATCAGCACCGGGCGCGATTTCGATGTTGACAACACCGCTGTTCTCCGATGCCGTGGAGGTGATGCGCTCAATGCCGTCGAGACCTACTACGGCTTCTTCGATGCGTATGCAGACGGCTTCTTCGACTTCTTCAGGGGCAGCACCCAGATAGATCATTGAGACATTGATCATGTCACTCGAAAACTCTGGGAAGACTTCCATGCGGATACTGGATGCGAGAAAAATGCCGCCTCCCATGATCAATACCATCAGCAGATTGGCCGCCACGCTATTTCGGGCAAACCATTCAATGGCATTTTTCATTGCGTACCTCCAGTGCGCACAGTGCGCACGCGCATGCCATCGACGACGGTATCGATTGGCGATATGCAGAGTTGCTCGCCCGATTTTAAACCGCTTCTAACAACGACTTTTTCTGCGTCGGCGCGCAAGATGTCGATGGTTCGATAATAGAGGCGATTGCCCGTGACCACGAGGACGCGATTTTTTCCGCGCAGTGCAGTGCGCGGGATGACCGCGACATTTTCCGCGCGGTGGCCCAGAATTTCTGCGGTGACAAACATACCCACAGCTAATGGCGGTGTGTTATTAGCGCGCTGATGGTATGGATTATCTACGCGCCCGACGAGTGCGATCATGCCAGAGCGCGTGTCAATTTCGCCTTCAACGCGCACAATGCGTCCCATATAAGTGTGTTCGCGCCCGGCAAATGTGGCGTGGAAGCGCACATCTGGGCCTGAATTATCGTGGGGGTTATTGCGGAAGGAGAACGGCAGGTCCAGGTAAGCGAGCTGGGCATCGGGCACGGGCAGTCGCACTTCGGCATAGTCAATGGCGTAAATTTGACCGAGCGGCGAACCGGGGTTGACGTATTGCCCGACATCGGCATTTTTGGTGCGAACGCGTCCGGGATATGGCGCTCTGATTTGCGTGCGTTCGAGGTTGAGGTTGGCGCGCATCAATGCGCCTTCGGCAGCGGCAATGGTCGCACGGGCTTCGTCAATTTGTGGCTTGCGCAGAACCAGATCTGTTGGCTCTCCATTGCCTAAGCGTTTCCATTCGTCGCGGGCAATTGCGGCTTCTTCTTCTTCGCGTGCCAATCGCAATTTGGCCTGTGCGACCTGAACCTGTGCTTGTGCAACAGCGACTTCGTAATCGCGCGGGTCTATGGTGAGCAGAACATCGCTTTTTTCAAAAAAGCCACCATTGGCAAATGCGGGCGATACATCAATGATCTGGCCTGCCACTTGTGAAACGAGCGTGGTTTGCGTGCGCGGGGCAACTGTGCCTTGCGCTGGAATAATGAGCTGAAAGTCTGTGGGGTAAACGGATTGAACGCGTACGAGCGGTGGGGGCACTTCCGTTGGTTTGGGCTGGACGACTTCCCGGCTTTTGACAAGAGCATAAGCACCCAGAACACCGATGATCAGGACAATGATGGGAAGGAGGATTTTGAGTTTCACGATGTATTTTTCTCCTCGTCTATTTGTCTGAGGGAACTCGGGGGCGTTTAAATTCTTTTAGAAAGAGAGAATCGACGGTGGCTTGAAGGATCAGGAGTGCCCGCTGATGGTCACCGGATTGCTGTAAGAGGCGGCTGGCTATCTGGCGTGCGTTGTCGGCGTTGTCCTGTGCGCGTTTGAGATCGCTTCTCAGCGCTTTAATCTGGCGATTTTGTACGTTTAGTTGCTCGTTGGCGCGGTCGAGTTTTTGTTGGGTGTTTCGCAATGTCTCGCGGTTTTTGGTGTGTTGCGCTTCCTCGCGCTTGAGTCGATTTTGGGTTGATGCGTGAAGCGATCTTTCGGTGTTGAGGCTGTCCCGATAGGCGCGGTGTGCGCGGGTTTCCCGATCTAAGTCGCTTTGTGTGAGGCGCAATTGTTCGCGTGCAGAGGCAAGTTCTTTGCGGGTGCGTTGGTGATGTGCGATTTCATTGGATAGCTTGCCACGCACCTCGACTTCAGAGCCAGTGAGTTCCGCTTTTTCATTGATTTGGGACATGAGACGGTCGGTTTGTTCGCCGAGTCGCTCGCGAAAAGCTGTGAGTTCTTGCTGGAACCGCGCTTGCGTATTTTCAAGGGTTTTCTCCTGGCGCGTGAGCGAGGTTTGCAAAATCAGGACCAAAAAAGTGATGACAATGACAGATGCGTAGCCCAAAAATCCGTAGAGCCAGCGATTTTCAAGACGGAAGAAGGATTTTCCTTCAATTTTGTCGCGCTCTGAAATATAAAAAACAATGTACACACCCACGCCGAGCAGAATGAGTGCGCCGAGTGCAGAGAGGATGATGATTTTCATAGATGATTTACCTGTGAGCTAATAAGCGGCGTGCAACTTGCCAAGAAGTTCATTTGAATATTGTAAATAGCAAGGTTTTGGCTTTAGACGCAAGTAGAAATACAAAAGAGCGTCGGCGCGATTTGCCGACGCTCTGATTTTTGGGCTGTGTTTTAATAAGACAAGAGGTGTATAATTTCTCACTTTAACTGCAATAGGTAGCAAGTCGCTTACTGTGGGTGGGATGCCGCAGCCGATTGAGTGCTTCTTCTTTGAGTTGGCGCACCCGTTCTCGGCTTACTCCCAGTTTGTTGCCTATTTGTTGATAGGTTACGGGTTTTGATCTGCTGATTTCGGCGCGTTCCTTTGGGTCGTCGAAACCGTAATAGAGATGCAAAATTTGTCGGTCGCGATCGGGCAAGGCACTGAGCGCGTTGTGTATATCATTGTGCATGGTATTTTGAATATAGGCGTCTTCCGGAGATAATTTTTGGGGATCTGGCAGGGTTTCTTGAAGGGTGACAGCGCGAGGCGATGAGCTTGTGACTTCATCGTACATTGGGGTATCCAGCGACACGGTGTTGTAGGCCGATTCGAGGGTGTGTGTGACTTTTTTCAGGGGTAGATCGGTTTCCTGGGCGAGTTCATCGGCATCGGGATGTCGGTCGAGGTGCTGAGTCATATCAGCTTCGACTTTTCGCAGTTTGTTGAGGTCATTGATAACATTGCCGGGAATCCGGATGGATCGGGTTTGAACTTCGAGGGCTTTGAGGATGTTCTGTCTGATCCACCAGACTGCGTAGGTGATGAACTTGTAACCTTTTTCGGGTTTGAATTTGCGAGCGGCAGTCATCAGCCCCATATTGCCTTCATTGATGAGATCGGCCAGGGGCAGTCCTTGATTCTTAAAATTTTTGGCAACGTGAATGACAAAGCGCAGGTTGCTGGTGATGAGCTTTTCGCGGGCATGCTCTCCTGCCCGCCGAGCACGAGCACTCGCATCTGGCAGGTCGCCCAGGGCAATTTGCTCTGTCAGTGCTTTTTCTTGGTCTGGCGTGAGCAGTGGGTGTCGCTCGATCTCCTTGTAGTAATAGGCCAGAGAGGGTTCATCGCCTGCATGGGGTGAGGTGCAAACACGATCTGCGCCTTGCCCTGGCGCTTTGTGAGGGGCCTGCTGGACGGGGCTGTGACGTTGGTTCATTTCGGAAATCATGTTTCCTCCTTGTGGTGTTCTGAGGCCCTATACTCTGTGCGAAACATCTGTCTGATTCTGTTAAATGGCCTCAGTTATGGCGGAACAAAAATATAGTGAACATTTGTTCATAAGTCAAGAAAAAAATAACACAACAAATTATTGTTTATAAACAATTTATTGTGTTATTAAAAAAATATGTGCAGTATTTTGTGCAGTAAATATAAAACACGCCATTCAGGTGCGCGTTTCAGTCATCCACAAGTTCGTATATACCCGAGTTTTTCATGTTTTCACGGGTTTCAACTTTATAGACCCAGCATCGGTTCTGGGTCATGTCGCGCACGAGTTTATCGGCATAATCAAAGACAAATTTTGATGATGCTTCCATGCCAGCGTTGGGCATAATTCGCAGATCAATCAGGCCACGGCGGTGCATTTCTTCAAAAAATTCGCGTTCGGGATCATTTTCGTTGATGAGCATCGTGTGGTCAAACATGTGATCTAACCATGTTTTGAGTTTCTTGAGCTTGCTAAAATCGACGACAAAGTGATTTTCGTCGAGTTCGTTGCAGGTAAAATAAAATGTGATCTCGCGGTTGTATCCGTGAATAAATCGACAGTGGCCGTCGTGATACCCCTGACGGTGTGCACAGGGTAGATCGTGATATGTTTTCGTCGATGAGAATTTCCCCTTTCCCATGGGTATCCTTTCTGTTTACCGCCTTTTCGCTGTGCCGTCTTGTGGGGTGTAGCCCAATACTTCCCTGGTGGCATCAATTCCGAGATAGGATTTTTTGTGATCAGATACGCCGTGTACAATGGCAAAATCGGTATCTGCTTCCACGCATTTTTGAAAAAGTTGTGCGGTATCCCGCGGGCTGATGAGTATGCTGGGTTTGTCTGGATCGTAAATTTCATCGGCATTCCATCTCGGGCCACCCAGGCGCACACAGATGCAGGAGAGTTCATGGGTTTCGGAATACACCCGCGCAAGGGCTTCGCCCCAGCATTTGGTGGCACCATAGACATTGGTGGGAAATACGGGTACATCCCATTCAATGGAGGAATCGCCCGGGTAGCCCAACACGGCATTGACCGAACTGGCAAAAACAATACGCTTGCAACCGCACAGGTGTGCAGCGTGAAAGGCGTTGTACGCGCCAATAATGTTGAGGTCGAGCAGGGTTTCGTAAAAGTCGGCACGCGGACTGCGGTCGGCTGCGAGGTGTATTACGGTATGAATGCCCCGGCAAGCCGCTTGAAATTCGTCGAGATTGGTAATATCCATCTGGACAAATTCTTCGTGATCGGCAAGATTTTCAACCGGGTTCACATCTGCAAGCCGAAGGCGATAGGTCGCGTCCCAGTGCTGGCGCAACATGCCGGCGACAAAGCCCGCACCACCTGTGATGAGAATGTGTTTTTTTTCGGACATGAAAAACCTTTCTGTAGGGACGGGTTTGAAACCCGTCCCTACGAAGTAATCAGCGGTCAGTCAATCTACCTAATCCTTATTTTTATTCCCAATTACCATCCATGTGTCCAGTGCCCACCTGTTGGAAACCAGATGAGATCGACAATAGATGAAACGATGACGCCGGTGACATAGCCCACTGGCAAACCGATAAAATAAGGGGCTGCGCGGCGGTACAGAGCAATGCCGCCGATACGCAGGAAAAGTGATTTGGCAGCCCAGGTGAGAAAAATGGAGAAGCTGTAGATTCTCGGACCAGAGGTATTTTGAAAGGCGAGGCCAATCGGGTGCAGGGGCCACCAGGGCAGGCGGCTTCGCAAGCCAATGAGCACGAGCGCTTCAAAGATGCCAATGAACCATACGGCCATTTTATATGGATCAAAAACGGTTTTTTGTTCGTTGAGAATGTGGTTGGTCATGTTGCTGTAGAGGCGAACCGAGGCCGAGTTTGAGCGGCCAGAAAATGGGGCTGTGTGCAGATTTTGCCCTCCGTGGGCATAGGCCAAATAGATAATAAAGATGAAGGATGCGAGCAAGCCCGCGGTGAAGGCGAGCGCGGCGATACGGGCAATGCGGGTGTTTGGCGTTGCGCCGTGCAATTTCAGGTGATGGGGTAGCGCGGGCCATGCAGGGATGCGGTTGTTGCCAAAGAAGGCGCTGGAATTGACAAATTCAGTACCCACAAAGTCCGAGGGGGTCAAGTTGGCAGTGCCGACAAAGGTATAGACCATGCCTCCGCCCTTACCATATATGGGTAGGAGGTGGGGAAAACCACTGGCGGCTGTGAATTTAGCCACGGTGAGATATGCCGTGTAGAGTAGCGCGGTTTGCAAGAGCGCGATGGGGATGGACATGCCCATCGCGCTCATCCAGCCGATGATGAAGGCAGTTGCCAGAACAAAGCCAATAAACGCCATGCGGTAGGATATAATGCCGTCGTTATGAACAGACTGTCGGCCTTCTACAACAGCTTGCCAGACGCGAGACAAATGCCCCCGAGCGGCCCAAATAGACCAGATTGCCAGCAAAACAAGGGCGCCATGGCTTTCGAGATTGATGATTTCGGATGATTTTGCCTGCTGGTTAGCCAGGCCCAGGGTGAAACCCGTGCGGTCCATAATGCCGAGTTTAACTATGGCGACGAGGCGCAGAACCCAAAAGCTAAAGAGGATGTCGAGATTGCAGAAGTAGGTGAGGCCAACTACCGGGGGCAAGATGCGGAGGTAAATGGGTTGAAAGTCGCGGGCGAGGTCGATTTGTTTGCTCAGGTACCCGGCATAAATGGTGATGCGCGGCAGGCCAGTGGCGAAATAACCGAGGATATTCCACGCGAAAACACCAAAAACAGTAAAAAAGCCCGCCCAGAAGATTTTGTTGCGAAATATGCCGGGGACGCGCCCGGGTTGATCAAAGCCAGAGGTGAGTTCTATGGCAAATTGTGCAAGCGGAAAGGCGAGTCGCTCGTGGTTTTCCCACTGGCGTTGAAAGAGAATACACAAGCACAATCCCGCTGCAAAAACGGCCAATGAGATGGCGGTCCACCAGAACAGAGGTTGCAACCAGCCCGCCCAGGGGATGGAACTGTATGGAGACAATCCATCGTAGAAAGGACGAATAACCGCAGGCGATACATCTGGCAGGGTCCACCAGGGCAAGATGTCAAAGATGATTTCGGTCCAGCGATTTTCAGGTGACGCATAATAGGTGGGCACGGCCATTGTGCTCGTCCAATAAGCTGCCCAACCTTCGAGGGGAATAACGCCTGCGATCCAGGACATGCTGTAGATGACCAGTAGTTCGGTGCCCGAAAGTGCCGCTTTGGGCCAGAAGGTTTTTAGGCCGATATTGGTAAATAACCAGAGTACAAAGGGCAACAACATGGCCATTGGATATTGCGATTTGACCAGGGATGACGATCCCATCACCAGCCCGGCGTGGTCGGTGTACACGTTGAGGACAATGGCGGTGAGTGTGCCAAAGAGCACAGAGCGCCCTGTGATGCGCGAGGGAATAGCTTGAGATTCTTGTTGGGGAGATGTTGCAGCCATGGTCAGTCGGGAACGGCGAAGTGGTCGGAGGAAAGAAAGACGCGTGTAATTTTCAGGAAACGGGGACCTTTGTACGCGTCGCGTTTGTGCAGGAGTTGTGCGTTATCGTAAATGAGCATGTCGCCCATGCGATAGTTGTGCTGGTATATGTGCTGTGGGCGGAGTTGGTAGGTGAGCAGTTCGTCTTTGATGGCCTGGCTTTCGGCTTCGTCCAGTCCATCGATGCCACGCGTGCCGGGAGCCAGATAGAGGGTTTTTCGCCCAGTGCTCGGGCTGGTGAGTACCAGAGGATGGGTGACTACAAGGGGTTCGATTTCGTGAATTTTGCCGGGCAGGTATTTGACGCGCATGTTCTCGATGTGCTTCTTGAGTGTTTCTGGAAGGGCTTCATAGCCCATGTGTGTGCTGCAAAAGCTGGTGCCGCCTCCTTGTTCGGGGGCGATGATGCAGAAAAGCGTCGATAGTGTAGCGGGATTTTTGCGAAAGGCCTGGTCTGTATGCCAGCCACCGTCATCGTCTGTAATGGGAGCGCCGATAAATGTACCTTCATCATTGTTCAAATTCGAGATGTAATTGACTTCTTTGAAACGGGGACTGTGGTTGACTCTGGCTGCGGGTTCTTCGACAGGTCCGAGTGCGGCACTGAGGGCGAAAATGTCTTCGTCGTGGAGCGATTGCCGTCGAAAGAGAAGCAGGGCGTGTTCGTTGACTGCGTCGAGAATGGCTTGGGCCATTTCGCCATTGATTTGAGAGAGGTCAATGTCGTGAACTTCAATGCCGTAGTGGGACGTGAGAGGTGTTGTTCGGAAATTCATGGCCGGATTCCAAATGCTTTGTTGTAAATATTGGAGACTTCGTTGAGGTTGCCGTAAAAGGCGCGCACTTCGGGGTCTTCGTGGTCGCGCCAGAAGATGGGGGGGATGACGGAGTCATTGGCCAGGTATTTGTGGTCGCGGTGTCCGTAGTAGATTTGCAGGGTTTTGCGGTCGCATTTCGTCGGTCGCGTGGTAGCCGTGTGTAGTGCCGCGACATTGAAGAGACAGACCGTGCCTGCGGGACCGTGAATATCGGCGATGCCCCCGCGTTTGATTTGTGCCTCGTTATCTTCGAGCGTGGGTTCGTAAACCGATTCGGGAGAGAGTGAGAAGCAGTGGGTGTCTGCGCCGACATCTGTGAGATAGAGCATGAGTTGGATATAGTCCATTCGGAATGGATGCCCGTCCCAGTGAGGGCGGTCTCGGTGCCAACTGCGGTGCAGTTCGCCGTCGTAAGGGAGCATGTAACGCGCGCCGATTTCGCCAAAGCAAACCGGTCCCCCCATGAGTTGTTCGATGGCCGCGAGAATTTTTGGGTGACGGATCACGCGGTCAAATTCGGGTGTGGTGACGAGCGCGTCGTAATTGGTCTGCTGATGGTAGCCATAGGGATGCCAGCGAAACTTAAATTGCTCGCGGTCACGATCAAATAGGGCGATAAATTCGTCGCGTTCATCATCGGTGAGCAAATCCGTGCGCACGATATACCCGTGGCGCCGGAAATAATCGACTTCGACTTCGTTGAGGATGGGATCGGTGGGATTGGACATTGGAGATATTCCCTGTGAACATTCAGATGCGCCAAATTATGCATTCCCGACCATTACCAGCGCGACATCTGCCACATTGGTTCCGGTTGCTCCGGTGATGATCAGGTCGTCCAGCGGCTTAAAAAAGTGGTAGGCATCATTGTTTTTTAAATGCGCGATCGCGGAAAGTCCCAGTGCTTCTGCCCGCGCTATGGTTTGCCCATCGGCTACGGCGCCCGCGGCATCGGTTGGTCCATCGGTGCCGTCGGTGCCGCCGCTAAACAGCACCACATTGTCCCACCCGGCCAATTGAATTGCGCCCGACAGCGGAATCTCTTGATTGCGTCCGCCCTTGCCATCTCCGCGTACCAGCACGGTTGTTTCTCCGCCGGCAATCACGCAAGCAGGTGCAGCAATGGGCTGTCCAGATGTCACAATTTCTTTGGCAATACCCGCATATACATAAGCAATTTCTCTCGCCTCGCCCTCGATGCGCGTAGATAATACCAGCGTATTATACCCCAATTCTATCGCTTTATTATTTGCCGCAGTTACTGCCAGGCCATTGCTGCCGACTACGAGATTCTGAACTCTGGAGAGTGCCGTATCGCCGGGCTTGGGCGTATCTTCAATATCTCCGGCCAAACCGGCTTTTAGCCGCAACCGAACACTTTCGGGTATTTTATCGATCAATTCGTATTTGTCCAGAATATCCATACACGTTTTAAATGTCGCGGTATCCGGCACTGTGGGACCAGATGCAATGACATCCATGGGATCGCCAATCACATCTGACAACATCAGCGCGACAACGGTCGCGGGAAATGCCGCACGCGCTAAACCTCCACCTTTTAAGCGCGACAGATGTTTGCGGATGGCATTGAGTTCTACAATATTTGCACCACATGCCAATAACAAACTCGTTGTCTCTTGCTTGTCCGCAAGCGTCAATCCATCAGCAGGTGCGGGTGCAAGTGCCGATCCGCCACCGGAAATCAAACAAATCACCAGCGTGTTTTCATCCGCTCCCTCCAGCAGACGCACCATGCGCCCGACGCCTTCAACCCCCGATTCATCTGGCACGGGATGGCCGCATTCCACTATATCGATATGTTTTAAGGGCAATGCATGGTCGTATTTTGTATTCATAGATCCATTAGAGATGCGATTGCCCAATATATCTTCGAGTGCCACGCCCATCTGCGGCGAGGCTTTGCCCGTGCCCACGACCAGAATGCGGCTGTAAACACTTAAATCGTGATTTTGCTCGCCCACGCGCAAAATATCGCCATCCAGCGATACAAATTGTCGTACGCACTGTTCGGCATCAACTGCCTTGACTGCTGTATCAAAAATCTCACGCGCGTGGGCGCGCATGGTTTCGACGTCAAAAATACGCATCGAATTTGCTCCTATCCTATTGAGTAACAAATGTCGCTGTTGCGGTTGCTGTCTGGCCTGTTGTTTCATCTACAACCGCGATTTCTACGATCTTTTCGCCCGGTTCAGAGCGCGACATATCCAATTCAATATATCCCGGTTCCTGGGTTTCTGTTCCCACTTGCTCGTATTCGATTGAAACTACGCCCTGCTCGCTCTTTTGTCCGAGCATTTTGCCCACGCCACCCAAAATTCGCGCGCCGATGGTCTTTTGATCGCGCGATCGCACCACGTAAGATACACGATATTTGGTCTGGCCGAAGGCATTGCGTTTTAAGTTGTAAATTTCAAAATAGATAAACACGGGTTGTATGGGCAAATAGGCTTTTGAAGCTATGGGAATCACTTCAATATCGCCTTTTTGGAACTGGCTCTTATCGGTCACATTAATAGTGGCGGCGAGTTCCACATCGCTGATCTTTAACTCGTCGTCTATATCAAATTCGGGTACGACGCGGTTGATGTGATATACCTGTGATTTTCTCGAACGACGATCTAAGACTTGCACGGAAATGCGATAATTGCCCGGCGTTAAAAATAAACGGTCCATCTCCGGCATATACGCGCCAGGTGACTGATCGGCTTCACCCGACGCGCCCAGCACCATTTCCTGGCTCGTGCGATAGATGGGATTGCCCGCCTGATTGTAAACCACAATGCCGCGGTCTAATTGTGCGATCCTCGCGCCATCTTGCCCGGCCACAAAGTGCAATTGCGAGGTTGGAATGCCGTAATAAATTTCGAGCGTGGTTAGACCTTCTTGTCCCCGGAAAGCCGATGAGGCAAGATGAAAATCCAATGCGCCCGTCGCAAAGTCGGGGCGATATGTCATCGGTGTAAGAGCTGCAACTCCCTTCAAGACAATTTCTGGATGCATGTCCTGCCATATCCTCGCAATCCGTCCTCTGCCGAGTGGTATATCGGCATAATCCCAGGCTCCTTGATTTACGCGCTGTTCAAACACGACCTCTATACCATCGCCAACATCGGCATAGATCCAGTATTCCCATATCCCATCTACCGGATATACTGGCCAGCCCAAAATGGTGCCACTGGTTACTTGTTGTCGTTCGCCGCGCGCGCCGGGACTTTGTTGTCCGCTGCGCGGCAATTGCCCTCGCATACCCACCATGCTCGATGCGACCGCGTCGGCCCGCGCTCTGAGCAATCGATCTACCGCTGGTCCGGCTTTTTGAATGAGCCGCTCTTTTACGTCAACCAATTTTTTTGTTCGCTCCAGTTGAATATTGCCCGAATTGCTCACATGGTCGGGCGCGCCATAGCGAATATAGGCTTCGCCGCGTGCATCCCAGGGAAATCGCTGTGTCCCAAAAAATTCACGCGCATACGCGATGCGGCGATAGTGTTCCAATAATCGCTCATTGGCTTCGGTGACAGGAGCCGGGTCTAAACGCGACCAGAATGTTCTAAAAACGCGTTTTTTTTCGGGGAGTGTCTCGGCATCGTTATATTCCTTGCGAATGGGACCCGATGCGACGAGGTTTAGATCGCAATATGTCTCTTGTTCTTTTTCTGGTAACTGTTTGATATATGATTCAAATAATCGCGCTGATTGGTCAAATGCCTTTGCTCTTTGAAATACCTGCGCCAATTCCAATACGGCTCGACGTTGAAAATCGCTGGCAACGGTCGCAACTTCGAGCAAGTGCTGAAGTGCCTCTCGTAATTGTCCGAGCAGTTTCAGATCAATGCCCAGGTTTATGCGCGCGCCGCGGTGGTCCGGTTTTGCTTCTAACTGATCGCGATACGCTTGCACGGCTTTTTCGCGTTCTCCATCTTTATCCAGCAATATCCCTATGCGATAGTTTGCATTGGGGTGTTTGGGGTCGATCTTCAAGACATTGCGATAGGCTTTGAGGGTCTCACTACTGCCGTAATTTTCCAGGGTTTGCGCCAGGTTATATTGCGCCTCCGAATACTTTTTATCCGCCCGATTTGCATCTCGAAAATACGCAATTGCCCGACGCAGTTCGTTCTTTTTACGGCTATAGACCAGGCCCAATCCATTGTAAGCTGGCGCGTATTTTTTATTTTTTGAGACTGCGGTTTTAAACGCTTTTTCCGCTTCGGACAAATCGCCTTGTTTCAAATATATATGGCCCAGTCCCACATAGGCGGGGGCGTACTTTTCGTGCTGGGCAATTGCGGATTGAAAAGATACGAGTGCCGCGTCCAAATTTTCTGCCTCAAAGTGTTTCATCCCTTCTCGATATGCTCTCTCTGCCGCGGCAATGGCCTCTGGCGAAGCATCTTTTGCCAGACCATCTGTTGCAGTCAGTGCAATGCACAAAATTCCCAGTATTATCCATTTCATAACAATACGCCTTTTATCGCATTTTTTGATTGGCTGCAAATTCGCCCCATGATACACAAAAGGAAACGAAAGCACAAGTGGGGCACTATTCGCCGTAGAAAACAAAAAAGCGGGGCTCTCAAAGAGCTCCCGCTTTTTTGTTGTGCCGGTTGTACGCCAAATCCTTCCCCTCTCCCCTGACGAAAGAATACGCGCGACAACCGGCTCAAAATCAAGCTGCAATAGGTTGTGCATCGGCTTTGCGCCGGGCGTCTAACCTCGCTTTTATTTTTTGGATCAATTCGGATGCTTGACGCTTATCCAATCCACCTTCAATCTGGGTTTTCAACCGCTCGCGTTCTCGCTCGGTTAGCCGTGGGCTTCGTCCCAGATTTTTAATCAGATCAATCTGACTTTGCGTAGCAGGTGAACCGTTGTGATCTGCTTCAATATCGCCGTTGAGATGGTCTTGGGAATCTGCAGCGACTTGCAACTCATCGACAGAACACATCCCGGTCGCGGTAGCCAAACGCATCGCCCGATTGGTGGCGCGTCGCGTCGCCATTTCGAGTGGATAATCTGAAAATCGCACAAATCCTTTGAGATTTTTAGGCGTTGTGGTACCGTAATCGACAAAGGGCCGCGCAAGCCCATCAACCCACACTTCACCGCGCATTACCACCAGCGGTTCCTCATCTTTTAATCCCATCATCCGCCGCAATAGAGCGTATTCTTCTTTGGAAGGCATTACAGCCTGTACAGCGAATTTGCCAGCCTTATAGGTTTGTAGCATTTTGTACTGCAAACCCGCAGATGTGATGTAGGGATCATTCTGAATGAACACCACAAACTCATCGATCTTCCCGATGGGAAAACCTTCGGATTCTGCAATCTGCTTCTTGATAGGGTCAACAGGTTGAACTGCTGAAGCAGTCTGACTCGTCTTCATATCTCGCTGGGACATTGCTATCTCTCCTTTGCTTTCGTGGAAATCGGCAACACAACGGGGTATTTATTGCCGACAATAAACGTGAATATATGTGATTTAATTATTGCGAACGCCTAAAGATTCAATAACCTGAAACCAGGCCGATTCGTAAGCCGTCAGGGCGCTGTGCCACTCCGTGAGTTCCCCTTGCCCCTGGCTCAAATCCCGGGCCAAGGTGTCGATGGCTTGCTCGGCGGCTTCGACGCGCGCCATGGCTTCGGGGCGAATGGCGTCAAAAGGTACATGTGGCATCTCGGCCTGAATGCGATCGGCCACTTTGAGCAGATCCCGACTCAAATCGGACAATAGAATTTCCTCAATCTCCTGTTCGGTCTGAACCACAACGCTTGCCATGATTACCTCCTGTCGAGGGATTATGTCTCAACGTTCTATGCACAAAAATACTAAACAAAAGAACAGGTGTCAAGGAAAAATTTACAGTTTAATGGAAAACAATTAAACTTTTTTAAAAAATAAAAATCAATGGGTTAACGCCAAATATAACTTTATGGTATCCATGCACTATCTTGATATTTTGATCGGACAGCGTCTTTTGTATTTGCCTGGATGAGTTGATCAATTTCAGACTTGTGATCAAAAGCATAAGATAGGGCATCTTGAACCTGTGCATGGGTCAAATGAGGATATTGTGCGATAATTTTATTCACACTGTATCCACGGCGGTCCCATTCTGCGATGTGCCGCACGCCAATGCGTGTTCCTCGTATAATAGGTTCGCCTGAGAGGATATCTGGATTCTGTTCGATGTGGGGATACGCGATTCGGGGAATATCTATACGAGCCATTTGAGTCTCCTGGTCGATAACAGTTCCTATTTTCTCTTTTTTAAATATTCACGATTTGTCCTTTCCTGTCAAATGAGAAAATCGACCTCACTCATACCGCAGGGCGTGGACGGGATTGCGCTGTGCGGCTTTCAGGGCTTGAACGCCAATGGTGAGCAGGGCTGTTGCAAAGACGAGCAATCCGCCGAGTAGAAAGAGGCTCATACCCGCATCAATGCGGTAGGCAAAATCTCGCAACCAGTGTTCGACGCCGTAGTGGGCGATGGGCCAGGCAATCAGGTTGGCGATGAGAATGAGTACCACAAATTCTCTGGATAATAAGGCGACGATGTGATGGTTCGACGCGCCGAGTACTTTGCGGATGCCGATTTCTTTGGTGCGTCGGGTAATGGCGAGGGATGTGAGGCCCAGGACGCCGAGGCAGGCGACGAAGAGTGCGAAGAAGGAGGCGTATTGGACAATGGTGCCCCAGCGTTCTTCCTCGCGGTAGAGGCGGTCAAAATTTTCGTCGAGGAAGACATAGTCAAACGGAGCATCGCCTGCAATAGACTGCCACTTTTCGGCCATAAAGGCGAGTGTTTCAGGTATGCGTTCTGGGCGAATACGTACAAGAAAGTCATTGGCCTTGTCACCTGCATCTAAAAATATCACTACAGGGGGCAGGGCATAATGTAGCGACTGTAAGTGAAAATCATCTACGACACCGATAATTTTGGGGTCTTTTATTGACTGGATTTTTGGTATGCTATCTCCCGGAGTAAAATAGGCCTTCATTTGTCTCATGGGCAATGTCGTGTCCAAGGGTTGTTCCAGTTGTGAGCGTTCGACAAATGTTTTATTGACCAGAACAGCCTGTTTTGCATCTGTACCAAAATCTGGCGAAAAGTTGCGCCCCGCCAACAATACAATGCCCAGTGTGTCGAAAAAGTCATAATCCACGTAAATGTCTGCTTTTTTTATCACTTCCCCATTAGGAAATGTAATATTGTCTTGGTGGTTATCTGAGTCCGCTTTCAAGTTGGAAAACAAATCTGATTGTGTCACGTTTACGATCTGGGTGTGCCGTTTGAGTTCTCGCTTGAAAATTTGCAGTTGTTGAGGTATCAGATGGCGTTGCTGCGGAAGAGCTGAAGTGTAAAGACTCTGTGTTTTTATCAATACGACTTGCGACTCATTCAAGCCCAGATTCTTTTCTTTTAAGAATATCAGTTGCCGAGACATTACAAGGGTGGCAATGAGAAACAAAATCGCAACGACGAACTGACCAACGATCAGAATGCGGCCAGACCAGGATCTGCCGCCGATATTGAATCGGTTTTTCAAAACGGCAATGGGGTCAAAACCCGATAGCACGAGTGCCGGATAGATGCCCGATACCAGACTGATAATCAATAAGAGCGACACGCCAAAGAGCACGCCGGATAGAGAAGGCCAATAATTCAGTGTTAAATTCACTTGCGTCAAAGCGTTGAAGGTCGAAAGAAAAAACTCTGTTAGTGCAAGCCCCAGTAACATTCCCACACCCGTGAGTAGCAAAGACTCGCCCCAAAATTGTTTCATGAGTTGAAAACGCATTGCACCCACTACTTTGCGTATCCCCACCTCTCTCGCTCGGGTCGCAGACCGCGCAATGGCGAGGTTCGTAAAATTGATGCACGCTACCAGCAATACGGATAGGGCAATGCCCGCGAGGATGTAGGAATATGTGGGGTTACTCGGTGTTGAAAGCCCCTCTGTTAAAGGCCCCTCTATTATCTCGCGATCAAAATGGATATCTGCAATGGGCTGCAAGTGCAAGGTCAAGTCCCGGTCCCTGCTTGAAGAAGTTTTGTTTGCTTCAACAAATGCATTCAGTACAGGAGCTATGTCTGCCAATTGCACGTTATCGATTAGCCGTATATAAGTGACATCTCTTCCCCATGAGAAAATGGACGGAGTAATTTTTTTGCTTTCGAATTTGCCGTCTGCTGTCATGGTAAATGCCATCATTTTTTTTTCAGGAGGAGGAAGGCTCGTCTGGGAAAGAATCAGATCAAATTGAATGCTGGAATTTTCAGGGGGATCCTGTGCGATACCCGCGACTACAAAAGTCTTCTCTTCCTCTTTCCAAATTTCGTGGTGGATACTGATTTCCTGTCCCACAACATCGTTTTGTCCGAAATATTTTTTCGCCGCACTTTGCGTTAAGACAATACTGTTGGGGTTTGCGAGTGCGGTTTTGGGATCGCCGTGAATGAGCGGAAACGTGAATAGTTGAAAAAAGTCTTCGTCGGTAAACAGAGATTTTACTTCAAAGGTGTTGCTGTCATGAGACACTTTTACAGTTCTTTCGTGTATCCGCACAACATGGGCAAATTGCGGGATGTTTTCTCGCATGAGTGGCCCAATTTGACCCGATAGTCGGATACGCATGGCATTGTCACTTTTGCCAAACATTCCGCCAGATGCCCCCAGTCGGAAAATGCGGTCGGATTTTTCGTGAAATTGATCATAAGTCCATTCGTGCCGCACATAGAGAAATGTGAGGAGGCAAAATGCAATACCCGTTGCCAGGCCGAGGGCATTGATCGCGGTGTATATTTTGTAGCGCACCAGATTTCGCAGGGCTATGGTCAGGTAATTTTTTAGCATGGGGACCTCCTTTGAAAATTGGAAAGAACGATTTTGTATTTTAATAAGTGACGTTACGCATAGGCAGAATATAATGCGATAATGCGCCTGTCATTCTGAGCGAAGTCGAAGGAGCGGGGTACAACTGCGTAGCAGTTCATCTTCTACCAACGCAGGTGGAACAGATGCTTCGGCTCCGTTCTACTCCGCTCAGCATGACAAAAACGCAGACATGCGTAACATCAGTTAATAAACAAAAATCGTGCCAAACGTTCTTTAAATCGATGGTTCAGGCGATTTTTTTTCTTGTCTCTATTGTAACATGTTGAAAATAAAACGCTTGATTTTTTTAAAAATTTCGGATACTGGCGTAAATTAAAAAGATCAACTGACTCTTTAAATTTAATTACGTAGGCAAGTGTCCGATTTTGATACAGTAGTGTCCGAAAATGAACACAAAAAAGCCGCCGATAGGTGATACCGGCGGCTTTTTTTATTTTACTTGTTTACACGAGACAAGTCGATTCTGAGTGTTTGTGAAGTGCTGGACTCAGTTGATCGGCATTGTCGAATATGCGAGGCGCAAAATAGCGTTCATCACAGGTCGGACATATCGCAAGGGGAATATTGCGAATGGTGACGGTGTGTTTCCCCTTGCCATACATGCGATTGATTTTGTGGATGTGCGCGTTTTCGCACCCGCAAATGTCGCAGTTCATAAAATGAATTTCTCCTTTGGTTGTTGAAATTTAACAGCTATTGCGATAACACGTTGTAAGACGTTTTACATTGCCGCAAGTTCCGTATCGTTAAGAGATTCTTGCAACTGGTGTCGCGCGCGATGAAGCCAAGTTTTCAGGGTGCCCATTGGCACGCCGAGTTCTCTGGCAATTTCTGCATAAGATCGATCCTTTACATAGCGCAAGCGCACGGCATGGCGATATCGCTGTGGCAGTTCTGCTATGCTTTCTTCGAGCATTTCGCGGCATTCTTTTCGAGACAACGCATCGTCGGGACGCTCTGTACTGGCTGGCTCCCACCTATCTCGATAACCGAGTTGTGTATCTTCAATGGTTTTCTGCCACGATCTACGGGCTTGTTTGGATCGCATGTGCGTAGTACACACATTCAGGGCAATTTGCATCAGCCATGTTGAAAACGCGGCCTCCCCGCGAAACCCGGACAAACCGCGATAGGCGCGCAAGAAAGTCACTTGCATCAAATCTTCAGCATCGTGTCGATTTCTGGTTCGTCCAATTAGTGTGGCGAGAATCCGGGCGTGATGGCGTTTGTAAAGGCTGTTGAAAGCCCCGGCATCGCCATTTAACGTGCGACGCACCAGATCTCGCTCTTCTGCGTACTCCATGGTTAGCATCCTCCCTCTGTGAATGATTATCACTACTCGTCAATATCGTCAGGTACTGCGGTGACTTCCCATTCGGTAGGCTCCGCAAGCGAGACTTGAAAAATATCTCGCAACCCCGTCAGGGCATAAGACCCCGTGATGAGGGCAATGACGATCAGAAAGCAGAATCCGATGTTTTTCAGATTTTGCAATTCTTCTTTTCTGCTGAATACATCCTTCCAGGTTTGCATCTAATTTCTCCACAAGTTTATGATTCCATTTGCAGTTATCAGAAATTTGTCCTAAATTATGCGGAACACCGCATGTACTTGTCGGTGTGATCTGGGGTCCTCACGTCGTCCCGCCAAAGACTCGCGTGAGGGCCTTTCTGTTTGTACTGACATCATATCAGATCTCCTTTCTCTGGTGAAGGGGGAGAAATGGTGAGCCAGATATTTGTTTACCAATCGTTTGTCAAATAATCATAGTGCCTCCTTTGAAAAAAAAGGGCCACCGCGTCTCGTTTTGCGCAGTGGCCATTAAAAAAGCCATCCGGCGAGGATGGCAGTGTCTTTTTGATGCATTCAACAAGCCATATAGTCCTCCCCAGGCGCAATAAAAGCGCGTGCAATTCAAATTGCGAGCTATCCTGGATAGGACTGTTAGAGGCAACAATGGCGAGATTGAACACGAAAATCTCTTGTGTAAAGGTGTTACCGGGATGTCGTTCCAGGAGACTCAGCCCTGTGATGCGGGTTTACGGATATACACGATGGATTCCCTGTTTGAGATTGATGGATTGCAACAATAATGTTCAGCTTCAAAAAGATAGTTAGAGAACTCCGATACGTCAAGGAAGAAATCGGAATTTTTTGCAAATTTTATCTTCACTATTACATGCCTTTGGATGCACTTTGGAACGAAAAGTAAAAAAATAGTTACCCAACGTCACATAAATAGACAGTGCAGGTTGTGAACAGGTTTCAGAAATTTTATTTTTTTCGGAAATGGCGTAGATCTCAAGAGACATCTGGACCTATGCGAATGGCGTGTGTTTTAATCAGGCAAATTACAGGGTCGCCGATTTTTAAAGCCAATTCCTCTATCGCTTCAGGGGTGACTTCAGCGGCGAGGCGTTTGCCCACATCGATGTAAACGAGGCTCCGGCCCTGTGTTTCAACGATGTCGAGTACCTGTGCAGAGAGGGCATTGCGAATGCTTAAACCTGCAGGCCGCTGTCGGCACAAAATGATGTCGTTTGCCCGTATGCCTATAAAGATATGCGTGCCCGATGTGCGATCACAGGGGGGGATGTGGAGGGTCTGGTTGTTGTATTGCACGCGATTGGGTGCGATGACTTCAACGGGCAGGACATTTTCAAAACCGTGTGCTTCGATCAAGGGTAGAATTTTGGGCTGGTGAGCAATAGAAAAGAAGTCTCCATGCGCGAGCACTTGCCCGCGATTGAGCACAATGACTTGTCCGGTGAGTTGCAGAATTTCGCCAATTGCGTGGCTGACGTAGAGCATGGGGATGCCCAAATCCGTGCGAATGTGGCGCAGATAGGGCATGATGCGGTCTTTGAGCTCTTGATCGAGCGCGGTCAGGGGTTCATCCAGGATGAGCAGCCTCGGAGAGGTCAAGATGGCTCGGCCCAGGGCGACGCGCTGGCGTTCACCGCCTGAGAGGAGATTTGGGAGGCGGTCGAGCAGGGTGTTTAATTCGAGCAGGTCGATAATGGCATCGGGATGAAATTTGCGTTCTGATGGCGCGAGAAATTGATATCCATACAGGAGATTCTGGCGCACGTTCAGGTGTGGAAAAAGCAAATCGTCTTGAAATACATGGCCTATGCGTCGCTTTTCCGGTGGCAGATCAATGCCTTTTTCTGCGTGAAATAAAATGGTATCATCAATGTTGATTTGGCCGCTATCTGGTCGCAGCAGACCGCTTATGAGATTCAAGAGGGTGGTTTTGCCGCAGCCCGAAGGTCCAAATATCGCGGTGACGGGATAGGTACACGTCACATCGATTTGGAGGGTAAATTCGGCGAGTTGCCTGTGTACGCAAAGGGTGAGCATGATGTTTTAAGTTTTCATTTTGCGGGCGATGGCCTCACTGGCGATGAGTGCCCCCAAAGATAGGATGATGGAGAGTAAGACAAGGCGTGCGGCAGCGGCTTCGCCGTCGGGCTGGTTGATGTACGTGAAAATGGCGAGTGGAAGTGTGCGGGTTTCGCCGGCAATATTAGAGACAAAGGTGATGGTGGCGCCAAATTCGCCCAGGCTGCGCGCAAATGCGAGGAGAGAACCGACGAGTACGCCGGGCGCGGCCAGGCGCAGCGTTATGGAAAAAAAGGCGCGAAGCGGATTGGCACCCAGGGTGCGAGCAGCGCGCTCGAGGCGGGGGTCAACACTTTCTATGGCGAGGCGAACAGCTCTTAACATGAGCGGAAAACCCACCACAGCAGCGGCTAACACAGCACCTCGCCAGGTAAATGCGATCTGCAAACCAAACCAGTCGTTCAAAATCTGGCCCAGAAAACCCCGGCGTCCCAACAGGAGGAGGAGCAGATACCCGACAACTACAGGCGGCAACACAAGTGGCAAGTGACACAGACCGTCGAGGATGAGTTTGCCGCGAAAGTTTTTGCGTGCCAGTACCCATCCCAACAATACGGCAAAGGGCAGGCTGATCACCACGCAGAGCAGGCCCACTTTAAGCGATAGGACGAGGACGGTGTATTCTTCAGGAGTCGGAAAAATCACGGAGTAAAAATTTAATGCGAATGACGCGGGGTGTTGTCGCGCACATTCTGGTATTTTACGGCCAGTTCCAGACATGCGCCGTCGGCGAGTTGCCCCACACTTTGGCGATAGATTTCCTGCCAGGGTGTCTGGTGGACCAGATCGGGTTGTTTCCAGTCCTTTTTGCGCTGGACGAGTTCTTGATCGCTGATGAGGACATTGGCCGTGCAGGTGTTGAGATCAATGCGCACGCGGTCGCCCGTTTTGAGAAAGGCGAGGCCACCACCCACTGTGGCTTCGGGCGAAGCGTTGAGTATGGATGGGCTGGCAGAGGTGCCGCTTTGACGCCCATCGCCGATGCAGGGTAGTTCGGAAATGCCAGCCTGTACGAGACGGTCAGGCGGGAGCATGTTGACGACTTCGGCTGAACCGGGGTATCCCACGGGGCCGCAATAGCGTACGAAGAGCATGGAATTTTCGTCGATGGGTAAATTGGGATCGTTGATGCGGTGGTGATAATCTTCGGGACCGTCGAAGACTACAGCCGTGCCTTCCCAGGCGTTTTCGTCGTCTTCGCGCTGGAGATATTTTTTTCGGAAGTCGTCGCCGATCACAGAGGTTTTGAGCAAGCCCGCTTCAAAGAGGTTGCCGCTGAGTACGATGAATCCAGCATTTTCTTTTAAGGGTTGATCATAAGGTTTGATAACGCGCTCGTCTTCAATGGCGATGCCGTTGAGATTTTCCCCTATGGTTTTGCCTGTGACAGTCTGGCAGTGGGGGTGGAGTTTGTCGGCTTTGACGAGTTCGGCCATGACAGCGGGTACGCCACCGGCGCGGTAAAAGGCTTCGCCGAGGTATTCGCCCGCAGGCTGACAGTTGACGAGGAGGGGTATGTGGTGACCATGGGTTTGCCAGTCTTTTGCTGGCAGTTCATGGCCAATGTGTCGCGCTATGGCGGTGATGTGAACCGGCGCATTGGTCGAACCGCCGAGCGCAGAGTTAACTACAACGGCGTTTTGGAAGGCTTCTGGCGTGAGGATTTTGTCGGGGGTGAGATCTTCTTTGACCATATCGACGATGCGCAGGCCCGTGTGATAGGCCATTTGCTTGCGGGCGCGATAGGGGGCTGGGATGGCCGCACATCCGGTAAGCGATAATCCAAGTGCTTCGGCCAATGAGTTCATGGAAAGGGCAGTTCCCATTGTGTTGCAGTGGCCCACACTGGGCGAGGACGATGTGACGATGTCCATGAACCCGTCGTAGTCGATTTCACCAGCCGCATAGCGTTCGCGGGCTTCCCATACAACCGTGCCCGATCCGGATAGGCGACCACGCCAGTGCCCATCGAGCATGGGGCCGCCAGAGAGGACGATGGCGGGCAGGTTCATGGTGCAGGCTGCCATGATGCAGGCGGGTGTGGTTTTGTCGCATCCGGTGGTGAGCACGACGCCGTCTATGGGATAGCCGTGCAGGATTTCGACCAGCCCCAGGTAGGCGAGGTTGCGGTCGAGGGCCGCCGTGGGTCGTTTGCCCTGTTCGGCGATGGGGTGAACGGGAAATTCAAAGGGTATGCCGCCGTTGTCGCGGATACCGGCTTTGACGCGATCGACCAATTCGACGTGGATGCGATTGCAGGGGGTGAGGTCGCCACCCGTTTGTGCGATGCCAATAACGGGCTTGCCCGATTGGAGTTCTTCGCGCGTCCAGCCGTAGTTCATGTAGCGTTCGACATAAACGGCTGTCATGCCCATGTTGTGCGGGTTGTTAAACCATTCCTGACTGCGCAGTTGACCTTTGACTTCAGAATAATCCTTCTGCATTGATGCTCCTTTTGTTTTCATGGCTTGGGTTTCTCGAAAGCCTGTACGCACTATTGACTTCAGCCGCTAAGTCTTCTGAGGTGAGGCTGTCATCCAAAGAGGAGATGCTGGCTTCAGCCATTAAGTCTGAAAGTTCCCATCGAGAAATATTGAGGAGTTTTGCGGCTCTGCCAGCACTGATGGCCCCTTGTCGGAGGAGTTCAAGCACAAAGGAAGGCTACTTTTGCCTTTTTTGTCGCTGCCGTTTGATGCTTTTTGGAGATGTTTTCAATCGGAAGGTGAAACTGCATTTTAAGTGTAGTTTGTTTCATTTTGTTATTCCTCAATAATAATCTTGATCGCGCTCCGGTTTTTTGGATCTTTTCCTAAAAAATACTTCAGTTTATCAACATAGGCAAGGAACAAAGCATTCTGTATCATGGAACTACACTTTAAGGAACTTCGTTGACGCAGGGGATTAAGGCAGTTATCTTTTTTATGATCCGATTGTTTTGTGTCCATTTCCAAAGGAGTGAAGCATGCAGTTATCGGTGGATATTGAAGATAAGTTCGTATTTGATTTAGATGGCTATATTGTCATTGAAAATGTATTGTCAAAACGGGAAGTCGATGAACTGAATGCGATTGCCGATGAGAAGATGCAAGCGGTAGATGGCAAATATCGCAATGTGGGGCGGCCCTCAACGTGGGGGATGCCCTTTCAGCAATTGCTGGATCACCCGAAGATTATGCCTTATCTGTTGGAATTTTTGGGATCAAAGGTGCGAATTGATCACGATTACTGCATTTTTATGCAAAAGGGTGGCACGCGAGGGCGATTGCACGGGGGCGATAATGGGCGCGAAGGCGATCACTGGTACAAATACCGCGATGGTGTTATTCGAACCGGGTTGACGGTGGTGACCTTTTTTACGACACCTGCACACGAAGGCGACGGTGGGTTTTGCTGTATTCCCGGCACGCATAAGACCAATTTTTTGAACAGCATTCCACTGGATGTGCGGGAGTATGAACGGGTACCCCACTACGTGGTACAGCCCGAAGTGAACGCGGGGGATGCGTTAATTTTTACAGAGGCGTTGGTCCATGGAACTATGCCGTGGACAGCTGATCACGAGCGGCGTGCCTTTCTGTATAAATACAGCCCCGGGCACTCATCATGGGCAAATACGTATTACAATGTCGATGATTATGAAAATTTGACGGCACAACAGGTTCGCTTAATGGCTCCACCATCAATAGGTCAGCGGCCCAATACTGTGCAGTTGGAAGAAAATGCGTAAATGCGGGGATGCGGCCAGAGCCTGATTTCATGATACATCGGGCTTGACATCCCAAACTATCTTTTGTTAATTAAAATACACTGCGAAACTTCCAGTCCTTCTTTTTAATATTAAAAAATAGGTCGGCCGTTCTGTGCGGTATTATTGCGAAATTGGGCGATTAGCTCAGTTGGTTAGAGTGCCGGTTTCACATACCGGAGGTCACTGGTTCAAATCCAGTATCGCCCACCATTACAATGCCTCTCCTCAACAGATCAAGAGGTTTAAATTGTAGTAAAAACGGCCATAGAAAGGTGCACCTGTTCAGGGTAGCACCTTTTCTTTTTTTTCGATCACAAGGAGACTCGCGCATGAGAGATAGTTTGGTTAATTTGCTGAAACTTCAAGAAATAGATAAAGAAATCAACGCGTTGCACCAATCTCAAATCGATTACCCCACAGAAATCAATAGTCTCAAAAGTGAACTGCAAGATGCACGCGATCAACTCGACGCCCAACAACAGCGCAGTGAAGAACTCGAAAAAGATCGCCGGACACTCGAAAGAGAACTCAGCGCAATAGAAGAAGACCTGAAAAAACACCAGGACCGTCTTTATGAAGTAAAGACGAATAAAGAATACGATGCCTTGCAACTCGAAATCGCAACTCTCCACGATCGCAAAGACCAACACGAAACCGCCATTTTGGAAAGTATCGATACAGTTGAAAAAATTGTGGAAAAACTCCACGAAGACAAAGATTACTACCAGGAAATCGAAGAAGACCGGCAAAAACGTATTGACGATTTGACGGGCAAACTCAATTCTGTAGAGAAAAATGTGCGTGCCTGGAAAAGGAAGCGATCAGCCATCGAACCGGGTGTGGAACACAGTCCGTTAAGCATGTACAATCGCATCCGCAGAGTTGTTAAAGGTGGTATTGCCATTGTACCAGTTCGCAAAGGGTCCTGTGGCGGCTGTTACCGCCAATTATCCCCTCAACGTCTGGTGGAAGTCAGACGCGCCGATAGTATCATGCGCTGCGAAAATTGTGGTCGCCTTCTGGTTTGGAGTGATGAAGAGGCTGCGGTTTGACCGAATTGACCTTATTTATCGACGGGGCATCCAGGGGCAATCCCGGGCATGCTGGCATCGGCATTCGCATTGAAGCAGATGGAGATTGTATTGCAGAACACTGTGAATATATTGGCTGTACAACCAATAATGTCGCAGAGTATCGCGCGCTGATCAAGGGGCTCGAAATAGCCGCAGAGTTCAAAGCCAATCGGGTGATAATATTTTCCGACAGCGAACTCGTTGTTCGCCAGATGAATGGGACGTACAAAGTCAAAAGCGGGGGACTTTTGCCGCTTTATCAAACTGCCCAAATGCAGAGTAGAACTTTTGACGGCTTTCAGATCAAACATGTGCGCCGAGAAAAAAATAAAGAAGCCGACCGATTGGCAAACCGGGGTATTGCAGAAAAAGATAGTGCCAACACATCTGAAAAATAAAAATATTACAAGCGGGCCGGGTGGTCGCGTCCCTTTTGGGATGAGGAAAGTCCGAGCTCCACAGGGCAAAATGCTGGGTAACACCCAGGCGGGGCGACCCGATGGATAGTGCCACAGAGAACAGACCGCCAGCGGGCGCGATGACTCGCGCTGCGGGCAAGGGTGAAACGGTGGGGTAAGAGCCCACCGCGCGACTCGGTGACGAGCGCGGCACGGTAAACCCCATTTGGAGCAAGGCCGAATAGGAGCGGAGAGACGGCCCGTCTCGTTATTACGTTCGGGTAGGCTGCAAGAGGCGTTGGGTAACTGGCGTCCCAGATAAATGGCCATCCGTTTGGGAAACCAAACGACAAAACTCGGCTTACAGGCCCGCTTGTTTAAAAACGGCGGATTCCCACGAGGGGTCCGCCATTTGCTTAATGGAGAGATTGAATGTCTTTTTTAGAAAAATACAGCGATACAGTACAACGCAATAACAGTTTTGTATGTGTGGGGCTCGATCCCGATCCGGCAAAGCTACCCGAACACCTGAAAGGAAAATCCAATCCCACGCTCGCTTTTCTCAGGGAAATTATAGATGCCACACGGGATATTGCGTGCGCCTATAAACCCAATTTTGCATTTTTTGGTGCACAGGGCATAGCGGGCTGGGAGACACTTCAAGGCGCGATCCAATCTATTCCCAACGACATGCCAATTATACTCGATTTCAAAGCTGGCGACATTGGTAATACAGCAGAACACTATGCATACATGGCATACTGCCAACTCGGCGTTGATGCTGTGACAGTCAACCCTCTGATGGGGACAGATGCTATGGCTCCCTTTTTGGCCTATCAAGATGGCTGTGTCTTCCTTTTGTGTCTTACCTCCAATCCCGGATCGGCTGACATTTTGCGCCTCAATACAGACCACGGCGTGCTTTATGAGGTACTCGCACAAAAAGCCGTGGAATGGTCGCGAAAAGGACCCTGCGGTCTCGTTGTAGGCGCAACACATCCCAACGACTTAAAAACTGTTCGCGCGATTGCCACCGACCTCCCCATCCTTTTGCCCGGTGTGGGGACGCAAGGTGGTCAGACCAATGCAATTGTCCAGAATGGTCTGAACAAAAAAGGCACTGGCATTCTCGTCAACTCGTCGCGCAGCATCCTTTACGCTTCCAGTGGTATCGATTTTGCAGACGCTGCTCGACAATCTGCGGAAGATCTGCGTCAGGTACTTAATAGCTCAAGAGGCGGTAAGAGGTGATTATTCAACTCGAAGATATCTGGAAATCTTTCGGCGCGCACGATGTGCTCACTGGTATTTATTGGCAAATTGATCCGGGTGAGCGCATCGGGCTTGTCGGTCCCAATGGGTGTGGCAAAACCACGTTGCTTCGGCTCATAACCGAAGAAAGTCTGCCGGACCGCGGGCAACTTCACAGACAGCGCGGTCTCAATATTGGATTTCTGACACAGGAACCCACATTTGATCCAGATTGTACAGTTATGGATGCGGCACTAGATGCTTTTGCCGATATTCTGGCACTGCAACACCGCCTTCAGGAGTTGGAAAAAATCATGGCTGAGGGTGAAAATTCCGATGCTGTGCTCAATGATTACGGGCATCTCCGCGACCAATATGAGCACATGGGAGGATATGCGACAGAAGCCCGTGCCAAAGCCATTCTCTTTGGCCTCGGTTTTTGCGAAACCGATATAGAATTGCCGACTCAAGTGCTCAGTGGCGGACAGAAAAATCGTCTGGCTCTTGCCCAATTGCTCGCACGAGAACCCGATCTGTTGCTCCTGGACGAGCCTACCAATCATCTCGATCTACAAGCTATAGAATGGCTCGAGTACTTTCTCTCGGATTATGCCAATGCCTTTGTCAGCATTTCACACGACCGCACTTTTCTCGATCGCACAGTGACCAAAATTGTAGATTTGGAACACGGCGTGGTCGAACAGTATTCGGGAACCTATTCATTTTATATTCAGGAAAAAGAACAACGCCGCGCACAGCAACAAAAAGCCTATCGGGCGCAGCAAGCGCATATCGAGCGAACCGAAGAGTATATCCGCCGAAATATCGCCGGACAAAAGACCAAACAGGCGCAGAGCCGACGCAGGGCACTCGAAAAACTCGACCGCGTAGAAAGCATTGTGCAACAACGCGATATCGCGCTTAAATTTAACGCGACTACACGTGGTGGAGATCGCGTCCTGCAGGTTGAAAATCTCACCAAAGCCTATCCTGAGCGTCCTCTATTTGCCGATCTCAGCTTCACATTGTGGCGAGGCGAGCGCCTTGGCATTATCGGTCCCAATGGTTCGGGCAAATCCGTACTCTTAAAAATTTTTATGGAACAACTCACACCTGACTCGGGACGCGTTATTCCGGGCAAAGGTCTCGAGATCGGTTATTACGCACAAACCCGTCAGGACCTTAA
Source organism: uncultured Latescibacterota bacterium (assembly GCA_951812755.1). Taxonomy (GTDB): domain Bacteria; phylum Latescibacterota; class UBA2968; order UBA2968; family UBA2968; genus VXRD01. Next base: position 4,838,964 of record OX638329.1, on the reverse strand, counting down.
TCCCAATTTGAGCGTTCTCGAAGAAATCTGGTCGCTCACGCCCAATGTTCCAGAAGTCGAGATTAGAAATTTTCTGGGTGCTTTTCTTTTTTCTGGAGACGATGTGGAGCGCGAGACGGGTTCGCTCAGTGGCGGAGAACAAAGTCGCGTTGCCCTGGCAAAACTCATGCGTTCACCCCTCAATCTGCTGGTGCTCGACGAACCCACCAACCATCTGGATATCGCCTCCCGCCATGTGCTTGAGAGCGCGCTGGAGGCTTTTTCTGGGACTGTAATCGCGGTTTCACACGACCGGTATTTTCTCAACCGTCTGGTCAATCGCCTGCTCGTGCTTGGCAACGGAAAGTGGCAACTGGTAGATGGCAATTACGACACTTACCAGCGTCAGATGCAGAGTGTAGAAATACCGACCATACAGAATACATCCAGGACGCAAACCGACTATAAAAGTCGCAAGCGCGCACTGCGGCAAGAGCAAAGACGGGAACGCCGCTTAGCCGAAATAGAAGAAGCGATTGCAATACTCGAGGACCAGGCCGATCAAATAGCTGAAGAAATGGCGCGAGAAGACCTCGCTACCGACTGGCACCGCCTGAAAGAATTAGCGCAAGAAAAGGAAGAGGTTCAAAATAAAATGGATCAATTATTTGGGGAATGGGAAGTTTTGGAAAGAGAAAAATGAGAGGTGTGCGGATATTTGCCATAAGGCAAAAAACTCGGCACAAGGCCGAGTTTTTATTTTTTTGGAAGCTAATGCGAGTTGGTGCTACAAATCCTCGCGTTTTGCAAACATCGCCATCAATTCTGCCTGTGCGGCGACTTGGCCATCCACTGTGGCTTCGCCAAACCCTTTGCACACATTGCGGCGTTTTTGGCCTACTTCGACTTTTAGCTGAAGTTGATCGCCGGGTACAACTTGCCTTCGGAAACGCGCCTTGTCAATACCCATAAACAATGGGATCAAATCGCTTTCCTGTCCATCACTCATCAAAATTGCGGCGGCCTGAGCCAGTGCTTCGATAATGAGCACGCCCGGCATCACGGGATTGCCGGGGAAATGTCCCTGGAAAAACGGCTCATTAGCCGACACATTTTTGTACGCGATCAATTGTTCGCCGGGCACCAACTCGGTTACGCGATCCACGAGAAGAAAAGGGTAACGATGCGGAAGAATTTTTTCAATATCTCTAATGTCCAGAGTCACGGCATCCTCCAATGTTCACATTAAAAAGTCTCCGATCACCCCGCGGAGTCAATCAGAGACTTTAAAAAAACAACATATATAGATGATTTGCTATGGCCCCTCGGTTTTTGCTTTGGCCTCGAGGTCTTTGGCAAGTGCTTCAAGGACTTTGTCGGTCAAATCGTGTGCCTCTTTCGCATAGGCCAGGGCAGTCGAATTGAGCACAAAATCAAAACCTTCGTCTTCTGCCACTTGTTTGATAACCGCATTCACTGTTTGAATAATGGGTTCGGACAATTCCGCAGTTTTGCGCGCGAGACGGCCTTGCGGGGAGGTGGCGTCTTGCACAAACCGCTGTAGTTCCTGCTGTTTTTTTATAATGGCCTGTTGCTCTTCTTGTTTGCGTTTGTCACTCAAAAGCAGAGATTGGCGTTCGTAGGTATCCTGCATTTTGGCCAGATCGTTTTGCATGGTGCTCATCTCTCGCTCGATTTCATCTTCGTAACGGTTAAATTCTCTCAAAGCATCTTGATAGGGCTTGTACTGATCCAAAATTTTTTGCGAATCAATATACCCCAGCTTTAGCTGCGCGCCAGCAGTACTGGCTATGCCAGTTAGTGCCAGAGATAGCGCGACATAAAGTAAGCGACAGCGTGTCATCAAAAATTCCCTCCGTGAATAAAGCTTTTGGCCCTCCCTTGCCATCCCTGGGTACAGGAGGAGTCTGACCGCTAATAAAATTGCGGACCGAATTGGAAATGCGTCATCATCTGTACAGATTGACCATCGACACGCCGACGGTCAAATCCCCATGCAAAATCAAATCCCATAATACCCACCACAGGCGCCACAATCCGAATGCCAAAACCGGCCGATCGACGCATATCCGTCAGGCTGATCCGGTCCAGATTTTCCCACGCATTACCCACATCGGCAAAAATGAGACCATAAAACTGATTGGGTACAATGGGAATGCTGATCTCTGCGTTAAACAACAACTGCGCAACACCCCCAATTGGCTCGCCCCTACTATCACGAGGTCCAATTGAACGGTCGGGATAACCGCGCAACATGGTGCCTTCAAAAATGTCAACGCCGCCCGGCAGGTACAATTCCTGGTATGGGACACGCTCGGTGCCATAACTGGCGACAAAGCCCAATTGCGACCGCACATTTAAGGCCAATCGCCAGAATATGGGAAAATAAAAACTCGTGACAATATCGTGCTTGTGAAAATCTCTATTACCGCCCAAAAATCCACCGGCCAGTGCAGGCGAATAGGAGGTCACGCTACCCGATGTGGGAAAAATCGGCAAATCGCGGCTGTCTCGGGTCAAGTTTGCACTGATGCTACTGGTCACATTATCTTCGTAAAAGGGATTGCTTACATCTGTACTATCGGAAAAATTGATAAAAGCAACCTTTTCAAGGCGATACCCTCCAGAAATGCGCGAATAATCGGGCCAGCGCAGCCTGCGTCCGAGGCGAAACGCACCGCCCTCTGTGCGTTGATCGAAGTCAGCCACACCATACGTTGCCAGTCGTATGGTGCTTCGGAACAGCGATGCGGATATACTCGTGGGGGTGTTGCGGAACCACGGTTCGGTAAACCCAATACTGAAGGTTTCGCGGCGCGATCCAAACTCCCACTGGAAATCGAGTTGTTGTCCATTGCCTCTAAAATTGGGAATTTGCAACCCAATGGTGCCAATTAGTTTGTCGCGCTCGCTATACCCCGCCCCAATAGATGCCGTGCCCGTTGATTTTTCTTCTATGGTGAACTCGAGGTCAATCTCTGATGTTTCTTCTACCGCGATAGGCTCGGGCAACACATTGGTAAAAAAGTTGAGTTGCATGACCTCGCGCACACTGCGCTCCAAAAGTGCGCGGCTAAACGTATCGCCTGGCCGCACGCGCAACTCGCGTCGAATCACGCGGTCTTTGGTTTTGGTATTGCCCGTAATCAGAATTTTGCGAATTGTCCACGGATCTTTTTCGACCACGTCAAAATGCACATTGACGACATGGCCTTCAATGGGTTTTTGTTGCGGAAAAACCTGCGCGCCAATATGCCCAATGTCCATATAGGCATTTTGCAATTGCTCTCGCGATTTTAAGACGCGCTCCTCGTTGTAAACCGCGCCCGAATCGACTACAATAAAGTGAAAAAAGCCCGCATCTGTGATTTTCTCATTGCCCGACCAGCTCACTGCGCCAAAGCGATAAAGCGGTCCTTCTTCGATAGTGATATCGAGATACATATTTTTTTTCACAGGGCCATAGGACAAACTATCAGATACAATTGCCGCTTCCCGATATCCGTTTTGCCGGTAAAAGGCCAAAACCAATTCTTTATCGTCGGGATAAGTTTCCTCGCTGTATTTGCCTCCTCCAAACCACCAGTTGTCTTGTTTGGTCTCTTTCATCTGCTTGCGCAGTTGCTTTTCGGTCAATGCCGCATTGCCGTGAAAACGGATCTTTTTTAGATTGACCTTTTCGCCTTCGTGAATTTCAAAGGTCAGTGGCAATCGTTCATCTTCATCAACTGCCTCTTCTTTCACATCCACTGAGGCGAGCAAATAGCCTTTTTCGCGATAGAGAGCGACCAATTTGTTGACCGCTCTCTTTTTTTCTCGCTGCCGTATCAACTGGCCTTCAATCAATGCCAATTCGCGCTTTAGTGTCTTATCCTTTATAGCGCGATTGCCGTTAAAAATCACCTCACCCAAACGCGGTACGGCTTTCAAATCAATAATAACGGCTACACCATCTGGCACTTTATCTACAGAAATTTTGATATCGGAAAACAGACCGCTTTTGTAAAGATTGCGAATCACCCGCGCGGCTTCGCCTTCTACCAGATTCTGCCCTTTGAATAAACCGCTTTGGGATTCGATAAAAGAAGTCTCAACCCAATCATTGCCTCGAATGCGGATCTCCTGAATCACCGGGCCTTCTTGTGCGCCCGTGCGCCCGCCCAGCAGTACAATGAGGATCAAAAAACTGTACGTACAAAATTTTTTCACGTTGCGAAGTACCTATCTAAGAAACAGAACCTTTTTGGATTTGTAAGCCTCAAACGCTCAACAAAGAAAAATGTTCCGACTGTACGACAAACAGCCCGGACTGCTGCCCGGGCCGTTTGGGTATTGACCGCACCTTCACGATCATGCTTTGTCCCTATTTACCACTTCCTCTTCACCGACGGGATCTCCCGATTTGTCCTGGTCTTCAACTTTTTTATCGAGATCATCCACCTCGCTCTCATCGGCGAAGTTGAGCGTATTGTTTTTTTCACTCATCTGAACCTCGGCCGTGTCTTTCGATTCTTCTTTCGCGATAGAATCTCCCTCAAAGTTGAGGGTATCGCCTTTTTTGCTCACCCGAACCTTGCAGCCATCCACAAAATGGCCCATAATGATCTCTTCGGCCAGGGGATCTTCAATCATCTTTTGAATGGTGCGCCGCAGATGCCGCGCGCCATACGTGGGATCATAGCCTTTCTCGGCGATCAAACTCTTGGCTCCCTGTGTGAGGCGTACTTCGATATCGCGTTCTGCAACGCGAGCGAGAATTTTTTCAAGCTCGATATCGACGATCTGAATAATTTCCTTTCGGTCCAGTGGATTGAAAATCACCGTTTCATCCAGGCGGTTGATAAACTCGGGATTAAATGTCTTTTTGACTTCTTCGTTGATGCGCTCTTCCATTTTTTCCCGGATCGATTTTTTGTCTGACCGGCCAAATCCCAAACCCCCTGCCTTTTGCAGATCTCTGGTTCCCAGATTGGATGTCATAATCAGAATGGTATTTTTGAAATTTACCTTGCGCCCAAAACTATCTGTCAAACGCCCTTCATCCAGTACCTGCAAGAGAATATTAAACACATCGGGATGGGCTTTTTCAATTTCATCGAGCAAAACTACCGAATAGGGACGCCGGCGCACTTTCTCGGTTAGCTGTCCGCCCTCATCGTATCCCACATAACCAGGCGGTGCACCAACGAGTCGAGACACCGCGAATTTTTCCATATATTCCGACATATCTACGGTTACGAGCGCATCTTCATCGTCAAACAGATACTGCGCTAGTGCTTGCGCCAAATACGTTTTGCCAATACCCGTGGGACCGAGGAACAAAAACGTGCCGATTGGGCGATTGGGATCTTTAAGACCCGCGCGCGTGCGCCGAATGGAGCGACATACCGTAGAAACTGCTTCCTCTTGACCGACCACTCGTTTTTGCAACTCGGACGCCATGTTGATCAGTCTTTCGGACTCGGCCTGTGCCAGCCGAAACACGGGAATACCCGTCATGCTCGAAATCACTTCGGCAATATGTTCTTCTGTCACTTCAACCACATCATCTGTCACCTGCACTTCCCACGCCTGGCGCATATTTTCAAGTTTGCTTTTGAGTTCCCGCTCGCGGTCGCGCAATCTGGCCGCCTCTTCAAATTGCTGATTTTCTGCAGCTTTATCTTTTTTGCGCGTAATCTCGCCAATAGCCATCTCGATTTCCTTGATCTCTTCGGGGGGATTGAGGCGGGACAATCGCACCCGCGCTCCCGTTTCATCGATTACATCGATGGCCTTGTCGGGCAAGTGCCTATCGCTGATGTAGCGGTCGGCCATTTGTGCAGCTGCTACGATAGCTTCGGGTAAAAAAGACACTTTGTGATGTGTCTCATAACTGTCTTTCAGGCCCTTGAGAATTTCAATGGTCTCATCCACTGAAGGGGCATCGACCACAATCGTCTGGAAACGCCGCTCGAGTGCGCCATCTTTCTCAATATATTTTCGATATTCGTCTAAGGTCGTTGCACCAATGCACTGCAATTCGCCGCGGGAGAGAGAGGGCTTAAACATATTGGACGCATCCAGCGTACCCTCGGCACTACCGGCACCGACAATGGTGTGCAACTCATCGATAAAAATAATCACATTCTGGCTTTGCTGAAGTTCATTCATCACGGCTTTCAGACGCTCTTCAAACTGCCCGCGGTATTTTGTGCCGGCGACAATGCCGCCCATATCGAGCGTGACCACGCGCTTATCCAGCAAAATTTGTGGGACCCGCCGTCCCACAATGCGCTGCGCCAATCCCTCAATGATCTGCGTTTTACCCACGCCGGGTTCGCCCACCAGCACCGGGTTGTTTTTTTTGCGTCTGGCCAGTACCTGTGACACCCGTTCGATTTCGCGATCACGACCAATGGTCGGATCCAATTTGCCTTGCCGCGCCAGATCGGTTAAATCGCGTCCGAAATGATCGAGGAAAGGCGTTTTGCTTTTTCTTTTTTCGCGCCTACCCGACGAAGATTTTCCTTGCAAAACGGCAATCACCTCCTCCTTGGCGGTTCTGTGATCTACGCCGAATGTGACCAAAATCTGTGCGGCAACCCCGTCTTTATCTTTCAACAGAGCCAACAGCAGATGGCTGGTTCTCACGACTCGGCTCTTCATTTCTTTGGCTTCATTGGCTGCTATTTCGAGAATTTGCTTTGCTCGGGGCGTAAAAGGCACTTCGCCCATCGTCATTGAACTGCCAGAAGAAGCGACAAAATCGTCGATGGATTGCTTGATACTTTCGAGATTTAAGTTCAGATTTGTCAGTACCTGAATGGCCGTACTTTTGCCCCCGCGTATGATGCCCAGCAGCAAATGCTCGGTTCCTATGTAATTGTGTCCCAGGCGCGCTGCTTCTTCGCGAGCGAGTTGCATGACCTGCTTCACCTGGTCTGAAAACATACTGTTCATCGAATACTCCTCTCGCCTGACGAGAAATCTGGCGAAGCGTGATTTTGATTCCCATTATAACAGTTTATAAAGGAAAACTCAACACTGTTTCTTTTGGTCCCACACGCTTTGTTATTCAAGCAACGAGACGACCATCTTCTATTTCAACCACCCGATCAGCGCGAGCGGCCAGATGCTGGTCGTGTGTTACAATAATGCACGTTTGCTGCCGGGTTCTGGCAAGCTCCCAAATTAATGCGTGAAGCTCTGCACTGCGCGCTACATCGAGATTACCAGAAGGTTCATCAGCCAGAACAATAGCGGGTTTTGTCACCAATGCCCGCGCAACAGCAACGCGCTGTGCCTCTCCACCTGAAAGTTCGGAAGGCAAATGTGCAAGCCGCTTTTCCAGACCGACATCACGGAGCAGTTTTTGTGCGGGTACCCGCGCTTCATCGGACGAAATACCGGCAATCATCAGGGGCATCATCACGTTTTCAAGCGCGGTAAAATCGCGCAATAAATGGTGAAACTGAAAAACAAACCCAATCTGGCGGTTGCGAAATTTGGCGCGATCAGTATCTGAAAGGGCAAATAAATCAACATCATCGATGACAACCGTCCCCGAAGCCGGATGGTCTAACCCGCCCACAATGTGCAACAAAGTACTCTTTCCAACACCCGAAGCACCAACCACTGCCACAATTTCGCCGCGAACAACGCCGAGGTCAACCCCTTTGAGCACCTCAATACAGGTGTCTCCCAGGACATAGTGCTTGCAAACACCTGTTGCGCGAAGCAACTCATCCATAGTCGTCAAGGCCCTCTTTAGGGCGCATGTGAGGAAACAGAATCGCGTCTCGAATCGAAGGCGCGTCTGCGAGCAACATCACCAGCCGATCTACACCAATGCCCAATCCACCCGTCGGCGGCATTCCGTGTTCCAGAGCCATCAAAAAATCTTCATCGAGAACCTGTGCCTCGTCGTCGCCCCGATCGCGCAAGGTTTTTTGATGAGCGAACCGCTGCCGCTGATCAATCGGATCGTTCAGTTCCGAAAATGCATTGGCCGCTTCCCAACCATTGATAAAAATTTCAAACCGCTCGGTGAGGTCTTTTTTGGTCCGATGGCGTTTGGCCAGGGGAGACACCGCAATGGGATAGTCGGTAATAAAGGTTGGCTGAATCAATTCTGGCTCGACACACGCTTCAAACAACGCATTGATCAACAATCCGCGCTCTGCACCCGGTTCAATATCAAAATCAAAACGCTTGCACGCAGCACGCAGGTCGGCATCTGAGGAACGCGCCACATCAATACCGCCGTATCTTTCGATGGCGTCAAGCATGGGGATGCGCGGCCAGGGAGGTGAAAGATCAATTTCTCGCCCCTGGTATTCGAGCGTTGTCGAGCCATTCACCTTTTCGGCCACAAATGCGTAGAGTGCCTCGGCTATTGCCATCATATCTGAATAATCGGCGTAAGCCTGATACAATTCGAGCATCGAAAACTCGGGATTATGAGTTCGGTCGATGCCTTCATTGCGAAAATTTTTGCCGATTTCATACACCTTTTCAAGCCCGCCCACGATCAAACGCTTGAGATACAATTCATCGGATATTCGCAGATATAGCGGCATGTCCAGCACGTTGTGATGCGTCACAAAAGGACGGGCCGAAGCCCCGCCGTAGAGCGGTTGCAACACTGGTGTTTCGACTTCGAGAAAACCGCGTGTATCTAAAAAATCTCGCATTGCAGATACAACTGCGCTGCGCTTGCGAAACACCGCCTGCACGTCGGGATTGAGTGCCAAGTCCAGATAACGACGGCGATATCTCAGTTCTTTGTCGCTAAATTGATCGTGTACAACGCGCTCGCCATCGCGTATTTCTTCTTTCGGAACGGGCAGCGGACGAATGGCTTTGGTCAATAATACGAGCGTTTGAACCTGAACGGATATTTGACCGGTGCGCGTCTTGAAAACTTGACCAGATACGCCGATAAAATCGCCGATATCCAGCAATTTCCACAGTGCGAAAGCATCATCGCCGACATTGTCGAGCCGCACATAAATTTGAAGGCGGCCCTTGGCATCCCGCAAATCGGCAAAGGCCGCTTTCCCATGACCGCGTGTAACAATCAATCGACCGGCAACTCGCACCTCGTCGCCCGATGCGTTCAGCGCATCAAAAGACGCGACAATATCAACAGAATAGTGCGTGGGCTCAAAGCGATACGGATAAGGCTCAATGCCCAAATCTCGAATGGCGTCGAGTTTTTGCAGGCGCTGTTCAATCAATTGAGATTCTGGCGTTTGTCCCACAATCCGAGTCAAAACCGGAGCCTCCCAACCCCTTTAAGTACCTATAAGATCAAACATTGTGAAGGTCGTTAAACTATAACCAATATATATATTCAAGTCAAGCGCGTTGCCCGCCTGCAAGCACCGCTTAAAACTCAGTTCACGCGGAGCGCGACGACAGTAAATATGCGCGGATAAACGGGTCGAGGTCGCCATCTATAACCCCCGAAACATCCGATGTCTCAAAGCTCGTTCGCGCGTCTTTCACCATCTGATAGGGCTGAAAAACGTAATTGCGGATTTGACTGCCCCATTCAATGCGCTTTTTTGTGCTTTCGAGTTCGGCGCGTTTTTTGTCTTCTTCTTCCCGCATGTGTTGATACAACCGCGCCTTGAGAATTTTCATGGCCGTATTGCGATTCTTGTGCTGAGAACGCTCGTTTTGGCATTGCACCACAATCCCCGTGGGTTCGTGGGTGATACGCACCGCGGAATCGGTCTTGTTAACGTGTTGTCCACCGGCACCCCCAGCGCGATAGGTATCCACTTTTAAATCATTGGGATTGATCTCCACCTCGATATCGCCTTCGGCGTCGGGATAAACAAAAACAGACGCAAACGACGTATGGCGCCGATTGTTGGAATCATAAGGCGAAATCCGCACCAGTCTGTGTACTCCAGACTCGGACTTGAGATAACCAAAAGCGTAATCGCCTTTCACTTCAATTGTCGCACTTTTTATCCCGGCTGTTTCGCCGGGAAGCGTATCCAGAACATTGGTGTGAAACCCGCGCCGCTCTGCCCATCGCGTGTACATACGCATCAACATTTGCGCCCAGTCTGCCGCTTCGGTACCTCCAGCACCCGGATGAATGGTCAATATCGCGTCGTTGCGATCTTCTCGATCGCCCAACATGTGCTGCAATTCAAGTGCGTCTAAAGCTGCGCCAACCTCGGACAATTCGGCGGCGACTTCCGACAGAGATTCGGCATCGTCCTCTTCGCATGCCAATTGAAAAAATACGTCCAAATCGCCCGCTTGCTCATTTAAATTTTCCCAACTTTCAACCCAGTATTTTTCCGCGTTACAGGCGTCGATAATTTGTTGTGCATTGTCGCGGTCATTCCAGAAATCTGGTGATTCCATGAGTTTTTCAAATTTGGCAATTTTTGCTCGTCTTTGATCGAGGTCAAAGATACCTCCCGAGTTTATCCACGCGCGCGCTATAATCGGATAGCGCGTCTTGCATTTCACGCACCTGAATTTCCACAGCCATTATTTGTTCCTTTCCCATTATATTTATAACGACACATTAGCGCAAATCAATCAATTCCACTCCGCTGGGTACGTGAAATGTAAATTGATCGGGCCTGGCTTTTTTATTTACTTTCAAGTCCGACAACACAAATGTTGTCACATCCTCGTGGATATTTCGATATTCTACCTGCCGCACCAAATATAGGCGTTTGTCTATCCACAGGCGAATTTTATGGATATACGTATCTTCCTTTTTTGCCAATAGATCAACGGCGTAACACGTCTTGCGATGTATTTTTTCTTCGCCCACATAAGCAGGCACATAATTTTTGTCGTACCCGCCCCAAAAAATCAGATCAAATAACAATTTCTCATAGTTGCGATCATTTTCCATCGCGGTGTAATCGCTCACCAGGACCTGGGCATTAGCAGGCGCGTAATGCCACACGGTTTTGCCATCGCTCACCACCACCTGTATATCCGAATCCATTCGAAACTGGTCGGGGCGTTGAACCAGCAACTTGCCTTTGACTTCTTGGTGCTGGTCCATTACGCGCCAGTAGTGTTGCTTGACAAAGTGAGCGGACAGCGTCTCGATATCCGCAAATTTTTTTTGCAATTTCGCAACCACCTCTGAACTGCGTGTATCGGCCTGCACAGTTTCCGTGAAAAATAAAATACCGAGAATAGCGAGAAATTTATACAGGCTGCGCTTGTGGAGCGCTGCATTTTGCACTTTGCATATCATACATCCAACTCCTCGAGTTCCTCTAAATAATCTTCGTCAACGAGGACTTCGCGCCCCTTGCTCGATCCATTGGGCGGACCAACAATGCCTGCGGCTTCGAGTTCATCAACAAGGCGGGCAGCCCGCGAGTAACCCACCTTCATCCGGCGCTGCAGGAGCGATGCGGAACCCTGTTGATGGATAACCACCAATCGCAATGCCTCATCAAACCGAGCATCGCGCTCGTTCTCTGTAACAGAAAGATCGCTATTTTCGCCCTCAAATTCAACCCTATCGAGTTCGACGTCCTGATCGCGTACCCAGGCCACTAATTGTTCGGTTTCTTCGGTATCGATCCAGGCCCCGTGAAGGCGAATGGATTCCGGTTGTCCAGGGGGCAAGAATAGCATATCACCTCGACCCAGGAGTTTTTCACCGCCATTGGCGTCAATAATCGTGCGCGAATCGACCTTGGATGCCACGCGAAATGCAATGCGCGTTGGGAAATTGGCTTTGATCGTCCCCGTAATCACATTCACTGAAGGGCGCTGGGTTGCAATAATGAGATGGATGCCCACAGCGCGAGCCATTTGTGCCAATCGCGCCAGTGAGTTTTCAATATCGCTCGGTGCTGTCATCATCAAATCGGCCAATTCATCGATCACCACGACAATATAGGGCAAGGCATCGGGAATCTCATCGCGGTCTTCCTCGGTGGGTGCTTCCTGTCGCAGTCGCGCCATTTTGGTATTAAAATCAGTAATATTGCGCGCTGTAAACTGCGCCATTGTGCGATATCGGTTCTCCATCTCTGATACCGCCCACTTGAGCGCACCCGACGCCATTTTGGGATCGACGACAACAGGAGATAGAAGATGTGGAATATCGTTGTAAATTGACAATTCCAGCATTTTGGGATCCACCATAATAAAACGCACTTCTTCTGGTGTGCAGCGGAACAAAATACTGGAAATCAACGCATTGATACATCCCGACTTGCCAGCCCCGGTCGCGCCGGCAATTAACAAGTGCGGCATTTTTGCCAGATCGGCACAATAGGGGTGACCCGAAGCTGTTTTGCCGAAGCCGAGCATCAATTTTGAATCGGACTGTTCAAATGCGCGCGATTCCAAAATTTCTTTCAAGAAGACCGTATAGGGTTCTGGATTGGGCACTTCAATGCCAACCGCAGCCTTGCCGGGAATAGGTGCTTGAATGCGAATGCTTTGCGCTTTCATAACGAGGGCGAGATCGTCTGCAAGTCCGACAATTTTGCTGACTTTCACACCCGGGGGTGGTGCAACTTCGTATGTCGTAATAACAGGCCCAGGGTTGACCTGTACTACTTTGCCCTGAACGCCAAAATTGCTCAAGCTTTGCTCCAACACCTGTGCCCCTTTAAACAGGGTTTTTCGGTCTATAATCCCATCACCCGGAGACGGATCTTCCAGCAACTTCAAATTGGGCAGCAAATATGTCGAAGATCGCTTGCGCACAATTTTCTTTTTGGGTTTTGACGGAACAGGTTCTGGTTCAGGCTCTGGCGTTTTATCTACTATTTCAAGTTCTACCTCAGACAATTCGTCTTCTTCTGTCTCAACCCGTGCTACATCTTTTTCTAACTTGTCAACAGCGTCTTTGGCGGTCTCAGATTCGGGCACCTCGGCCAGTTCGTCTTCTTCCCGATCAACTTGAGCCATATCTGGAATGGGGTCAGCAATAGTCTCTTTTTTTGTCGTGTGCTTCTCCAACAATTCATCAATGTCTTCTTCATCAATGTCATCGCCGATCTCAAGTTCAGGTACCGCGGTCAATTCGTCCTTTTTCCAATTGACCTGTGCTATATCTAAAATAGGATCGGTAATAATCTCTTCTTCAGTTATATTTTTTTTTTGATCGATGTCTTCAATTTGATCGATGTCTTCAACTTCGGTCGATGTCCCATTATTGTCAGACTTCTCCGCGCGCTTTTTGAAAAAAGACCTTCTGGGACTTCGGTTAAATGGAATATCGGTGGTAACCATCAACACCACTACAAATAGCGTCGCCAAAGAAATATAAGAACCAACAGTACCCAAATAGGGCACCAGCAGGAAAGACGATAGCATAAAGCCCAGCCCACCTCCCAATTTCCAGGCCATTGTGGGCCGCTCCCAAAAAAGCACGCCCGTCGCGCTGCAATAAATCACTACCAGTGAAAACAGGATGATACTGTGCGTTACGAGTGATCTAACGCTTGACGTCCTGAGGCGGTTCCACCCCCACACAAATACTAAAACGATCAGTGCGTAAGCACCATAGCCTACGCCAAATAGCAGGTGGTAGGATACGTGTGCGCCGAGCCACCCGACCAGATTTTGTGCCAACTCGTTAGGACGCGTCGAATTGGGCGGATCCTCTGGCGAGTGCGATAGCAAGCTCAAAGCCATCAATAGCGCGAGTGCGATCAAGCACACGCCCAAAATTTGAAAGAGTAATGTTAGCTGATCTTTTTGCGTCTCAGGTAATGCCTTCGATGACTGTTCCATATTTGTTCCTCACAGCATCAAAGGGGAGAATAGGTCCGACGTGGGGACATCGGTAAATAATTAATGAGAAGACCCCGCCCCAAGGCTGGTGCCTTATCACACTTCACACTTCATCCTTCACACTTCATTGGCTTATCCCTTTTGCCAGCACAACAGGCTTTCGGGCGCGAAACAATTTGCCTTCTGGTGTACCGGCTTCCAGGTAGATAACATAAATACCGGGCTTCAAAATTTGTCCATTATCGTTGCTCCCATCCCAATTTACAACGCGCTGACTACCACCTTCAACACCTTCGAGCAAGGATGCCACGCGCCTGCCCGTGCGATCAAACACCCACAGATTTGCGTGGAGCCTGGGGGAGGGCACCCGATATGTAATGGTGACTTGATCGACAAAGGGATTGGGGGCAATCACCACGGATACTTCCGCTATGTTGTTAAATAGAACGCTATTTGCAGCCCCAGGAGTCGCACTCCGCGGATCCTGGCTGCCGAGCCAGTTGTTCTGATCTCCCGCCATAGTGGGATCAATGCGCTCCAGACTTATAGCAGTGTGTTGTGCTGGGTAAAAGATGCTATCGACAAGTGTTGCGGTCGCATCGCGCAAAATGAGGCCATCGCCTCCATTATTTAGCCGGGGCCAGCGGGTAAGCGATAAGATGGGAACATTGAGGCCGGGAAATTGCAGGCCAATAGCATCTGTGTCTTCTGTGACGATCACATATCCTCCACCATCAATGACCGCACCCGCTTCAAATTGTCCTGTTGCTCGCAAATCGGATAGCGTCCACCCGGATAGATGAACCGCGTCTGGCGAACGGTTGTACAACTCAACCCACTCTGATCCATCGGCGGGCCGTGCCATCACCTCGTTGATCACCACCTGTGCAGAGACATCCAGAGTCAGCAATGTCGTGCAACAAAACAGCGCACAGACTAATGAGTATATTTGATTGTTTAAATTTTGTATTCTATCCATTATACCATCCCCAATCTTCGTCGAATAGTCCATTCAAATACCAGCAACCCCACCAGCACAAATATCGGCCACTCAGGCCCCCACAACCCGACCCGATGATGGGTGACAAGAGGCTCAGGGGTCAGAACAAGCGAATCGAGTGCGGCCTTCAGACCATCTGGTCTTACATATTGTCCACCACTGCGCGTGGCAATATCGCTGAGCAGTTCGGCGCGCATGCGCACGGTTTCGTATTCCAGGCTGTATCTTCCCACAGTAAAACGACCCGTTCCCATGCCCAGATCACCATCATCGGCTCGTGCCTGCACCTGAAGCTCGTAATCGCCTTGTGGAAAACGTCCCAAATTACCAGCATACCGTCCACCACCCAAATCGCGCAGGACAACTTCTCGTACACCCAAACTATCGCCGACTCGCGCGAGAACCCGTGCGCCTGAACGCGGCTGCAACAGGTGATCAAAAACGCTTGCATGCACAGCGACCGTTTCACCGCTCCGATACGCGGGCTTTTCGGTCATGATTCTTAGACGGGAGACCTCGTCGCGGGTGACCAGCCAGCGCACCATGTTTTTCCAAAATGCGCGTGCCACGGCATCGGTCTTGCCGTCGCCCCACATCATCATCCCGTGACGCCAAAATGTTTGATAGGCTACAATCGCGGTTTTGCCCGCGCCCACGCGGCGAATTGCCAGTACCGGCATCGGTTTGCCATCAACGCGCTCTGTGGGGTGATACGCCAACACAGTTGCGTTGGAAATAGCAGCCCCCACGCGATTATAAGACAGAAGCGGCGGCAATGCCTCCCAGGCATCGCGGTCGCCTAATGGATCGTCTGATACGCGCAAAATGGGGTGGCGCGACTCGGGAAACGAAAGGGCAAAAGCGCGTTCTTGAAATGTGTCTGACGATCCCAAAAACTGCACGGGCAAAACATCGGCCAATGCCGAGCGCGCATACCCGTCATCAAAAGCGGCATCACCCCCCAGGGCCAACAGCCCTCCGCCCTTTTGCACAAAGGCGACAAGTGTCTGTTCTGGCATATCTGCAAGTGCTTCGTAGGGCGCGTTGATCAACACAACAATATCGCGCTCGTCCAATGAGCGTAGCGCGCGATGCACATCTTTTTGCCACCCGGCCGTCAATGTGCGTACCAGCACTTCAACTTCAAAATTGGCATCTTCTTGTAGCATGCGCCGCATATAGCCCAAATCGGCACCTGGGCTACCCGCAAGTATTAAAATTCGCACGCGGCTTTCGAGCACATCTGTCGAGACCACTACGCGGTTGTTTCCCACTGTGCGCTCGCCTGCCTGTGCCGCAATCTGTACTGAAAATGCATGTCGCCCAGACCGCTCGGGTCTGATCTCAAATTCGAGTGCCTGCTCACCATCTGCCAGCGCAATGGTTTGGGCACTCACTTCCCGATCATTCAAGAGCACGCGCACCTGCTCGCGCACCCGTTCAAATCCGGAAGAAAGCACGCGGACTTGCATCACGAGCGACCTGCCCACATAGCCGAGAGGATCGATAACCGCCGATACAATAGATACATCTTTCGGTACAACCGGGTCACCTGTTCCCACCGCGAGCACTGGCGCGCCCAGATTGACCGCTGCCTGCCCGGGGCGCCCACCCAAATTTTGCCCACCATCTGAAATGAGTACCACAGCGGCAAGCCCTTCACCCATTGTATGCTCGCGCACCCCATCTAATGCGCCTGCCAGATCGGTCGCTCGCCCCGCCCAGGTAAGTTCTTCTCCTTCGCGTATGGGTGCCAAAACATCGGAAAACCGAAACTGCATCACCCGTGCATGATCGCGCAAATTTTTGAATGTGGGATCGGCCAGCACGGCTTCTGCAACTTCATGACGCGCGGTATCGCCATCTGCAATTTTCATGCTTTCGCTGTCGTCGATGAGCACGGCGACTAAGGGCAAACGCTGCGTGTGCAATGTCAACGCGAGAATTGGCTCCATCAAAAGGCCAATTAGCAAAATGAGTGCTGCGATGCGTACACCCAATAACAATCGATGTACGCCCGTAAGACGCGGGCGATACATTAGAAAAGCGAGATAAATTCCGGCGCAACCAACGAGTAATAGCAGCCATCCATCAGAGGCAGAAAACCCAATATCGCGCAGCATTTTTATACCTGCCTCTCGTGCAACCCGGGCAGCGGCAACCGTGGGGCCGCATTCAAATTGCCCCCGGCAACTTCACCTCGGGATAGGCGAAAAGCACCTGCGCCAGCAATCATCGCCGCATTATCTGTACACAGAGGCGTAGGCGGATAAAACACCCCCATCCCGAGTTTGGAAGCATCATCATCGAGTTGTGCCCGCAGCGCGCGATTGGCGGCCACACCACCCGAAAGCAATATCCGCTCTGCGCCTACTTCCCGCGCCGCTCTGAGTGTCTTATCCACCAGCACATCGACTACAGCCGCCTGAAAACTCGCCGCAATATTTGCTCGGATAGCTTTGAGATCTTCTACGGCGAGATCGCGAATTCGATAGAGTACAGACGTTTTTAACCCACTAAAACTAAAATCAAATCCCGGATCGTTTATTAACGCACGTGGAAAATCAAAGGCATCGGGATTCCCCTCTTCGGCAAACATAGAAATGCGCGGTCCGCCCATGGTGACCTCGCCCTCGCGCAATAGCCCAAGTATTTTGGCCACTTTATCAAATGCTTCACCTGCTGCATCGTCGCGCGTGCGTCCCCAGCGCTCGTAATTGCCCCACGCACAGACATAAATCAATTCCGTATGCCCTCCTGAAGCCACCAGTGCCATAAAAGGCGGCACCAGGTCGGGATGCGCCATACTGCCTGCAAATAAATGTCCTTCGATGTGATGCACGCCCACAAGGGGCAACCCCGAACCCAGTGCAAGCCCTTTGCCCACGGAAATGCCTACCAGCAGACAGCCCACGAGACCGGGCCCCTGTGTCACAGCAATACCACATAGATCGCCCAGTTCTAAATCGGCTTCTGCAAGTGCCTGATCGACGACGGGCAGGAGTGTCCGTATGTGGTTGCGAGATGCCAACTCGGGTACCACGCCGCCGTAGAGGCTGTGTTCTGTTTGGGAAAAAATTGTGTTGGAATAGATATGCCCATCAGCTACCACGGCAGCGGCAGTTTCGTCGCAGGATGTCTCAATACCTAAAATGGGCCGACCAGAAATGCTCATAAGTATGTATTAGCTGTTGGGAAAATGAGGGGAGTGAATCAACAAGCAAAGGGGAATAATAAAGAAACCGGTGCCGCCCTTTTTGGGAGAAGGTGAAAACGGCAAACCGGTAAGGGGAAAACAACCATTTCGGCGAGGTATTCCCCACCGAAATGGTAGCTCTACTTGTAGGACTCGGTAATATCCCGGCCCGTGCTAATTTCACCGTTGTCAATCCGCAAATTAAATCCGCAGTTGGGATTGTTGCATACCCATGCTTTGTACATGATGGATGCCCCATCGCGCCCATAATCCGACAGCGGTAGCAAAATACCCGAGTTGCACTTCAAACACTGTGGAAATGCTTGCTCCATAAAACCCTCCTCTTAATCCACCGGCGTCGTTAAAAAACCCCGCCATGCACACAACCCTTTCGGCCATAAACAGGGCTGATCATGGCCAAGGGATAAATTTGAAGATAATGTAACAAACTTATGTACAAAGTCAACTTGTTTTATCCTATTTTTCCGTGTTTATCCCGTTCCAAAGCAATTGACAAGTGCATTTTTTCGATTTATTTTGGTGCGCCTTCTCATCGCGTTTTTCACCCCTTATTCCGGAGGAAGTATATGCCCACAGGTATTCGCAACTTTGTCATTTTTGCCATCGCCATAATCGTATCGTGGATCGTGGGGTCAAGTGTGCCGCCTACATGGACCGTTGAACAGATTACCTTACACGCGCTCACGGACGACAGCGGCAATTTGTATTACACCTACAGAGGTAAACCCGCCTATTTCGATGCGGTGCCGATTGAACAAGCCCACCTCAATCCCTCAAGGATACACGGCTCGAATGAAACGCCTCCCGTCAAAGAAGAATTTGTCTCATTCGTGGAAAACGGAGAAACAAAATACAAACAACTTCTCGCAAAACACCACTGGGGCTACTGGTCACTGTTGCCAGCGATAGTAGCTGTGCTATTGTGCTGGATCACTAAAGAACCCGTCACAGCTCTTTTGGGTGGTATTATTTCGGGCGCGCTTATTTTAACGCGATATGACTTTACAGGCGAGGTTTTAATCCCATCATTGGCGACTTCAAATGCCGCGAGTATCTTATTGCTCTATTTGTGGCTCCTTGGTGGGCTTATGGGGATATGGTCGCGCACGGGTGCAGCGCAGGCTTTTGCCGAATTTATGACTGTGCGTTTTGTTCGCGGTCCCAAAAGTGCCAAGCTCGTCGCCTGGATGCTCGGTGTCATTTTCTTTCAGGGTGGTACCGTCAGTACGGTGCTGGTCGGTACAACTGTCAAACCCATTGCCGATAAGGAAAAAATCAGCCACGAAGAATTGGCGTACATCGTGGATTCGACCGCTTCACCAATTGCTTCACAACTCGCTTTCAACGCCTGGCCCGGCTATGTTCAGGCTTTTATATTTGTCGCTGGCGTCAGCTTTTTAGCTACCGAAACAGACCGCCTTCTTTTCTTCTTCAAAAGTGTCCCTTTCTGCTTTTACGCGATTTTCGCCGTGTTGGGCACATTCCTGCTCAGTATTGAAAAACCCCTCTTTTTGGGCAAGCAGCTCAAGGATGCTATGAATCGCTCTCGGGAGACGGGACAACTCGACGCCGACGATGCCGATCCTTTGAGTGCCAAAGAACTGCAGGGAAGCAATGTGCCCGAAGGTTACACGCCGCATGTCCTCGAATTCTTCCTGCCTCTGGGCGCGCTCATCGCTATTGCTATCGGGACTTTTATCACCAGCGGATCCCCCAATGTACAATGGGCTTTTGGCATCGCGCTCCTATTAGCCGTGGGTATGGCTTTGGCTAAGGGTATGTCGCTCAAAGATATTGTCGCGGGCTTTCACGATGGTCTCAAAGGCGTGGTGCTCGGCTCGGTTATTCTCTTGCTCGCCATCACTATTGGTGGGATTAGCAAGGAAACGGGTGGCGGCATCTTTTTGGTCGAGCAACTCGGGGATAGCATTCCGTACTTCATTTTGCCGGTTTTGCTCCAAATTCTCACGATGGCGATTGCCTTTTCCACAGGTACGAGTTGGGGCACTTATGCGGTTGCTTTCCCGCTGGCTATGCCACTGGCCTGGGCGGTTGCCACGGCAAATGGTCTTTCACACCCCGAACTTTTTATGACGCTGTGTTTTGCCGCTGTTATAGATGGTAGCGTTTACGGCGATCAGTGCTCGCCCATTTCAGATACTACGGTGCTCAGTTCTATGTGTACGGGTTGCGACCTGATGGATCACGTCAAAACGCAAATCCCACAAGCCTCTATCGCCGCTGGCTTGGCTGCAATCTGCTGGACCGCCGTCGCTTTCTTCACAGCGTAATGGGATTCTCATTAAATCGTTCACAAAATGAGAGAATCTGTTGAGCGAAACGCTTGTAAATATCCAGATGTTGATCCAAAAAGGCGAAGTGCGTGTTTCAGACCATGGGTACAGTGAACTTTCGGAGGACGGTCTTTTAGCTCGAGAATTGGTAGAAGGGGTCACTGATGCCATAGTTGTGGAAGATTATCCGCACTATCCAAAAGGTCCTTGTGTGCTCGTGCTTCAACGGGACACGAAGAGTCAGCCGGTCCATGTTGTCTGGGGGATACCGAAAGACCATACCAGCCCTGCGGTTCTGGTGACGGCATATAGGCCAGATATAGAGTTATGGGAAAACGATTTTCTCAGGAGAAGCAGATGAAAAAACTAAGCCGTACAAAACTGATTCATGAAGGTCAATATGTTGCTGAGGTTGATGTCGAGTTGTTGGAAACCGAGGATGAGTGGTCGCCTTATCTCTCTTTGCAAGACGCTTACAAGCTCGACGAAATAAGGGCAGCTCTTCGACGTGGAGATATTGAGTCAGCAGCACGGCAGGGAAAGATATACATGCTGACACCGGTCTCCACATCCCCTGGTCACGAGTACACAACTGTTTGAATCGTAATTGATTAAAAACCCAAAAGGGATCATGGGATTATGGACTTTATTGATCAAATACGAGAATTGGCGGAACGAGCAAGTAAACAGGAAGAGGTGTTAGAAAATAATGAAGTAGCGACCATTTGCTGACGAAATGCGGTTGGGTATGATCTTTTTCTTCCCATTTTGGACTCCTTTCTCTGAAAGAGATAAGTTGTCCACTAAAACGGGTCAAGTCCACGGTTAATGATATCTACCAATATTCCGATAAATTAAAGTCCATTTGTCTTGCCTATGATGGAACGAATTCAGGATAAAATTGATCCCTGACCCCTAAAAAAAGGAGACACACAATGCCTGTTGGAATGATTCTGTTTTTGACATTTATAGTGACTCTGTTCATCATTGGTTTCATAGTTATTTCTTCTGAGCACAAATCGAACTGACAATTCCAGTGATGAATCGCCTTTTTCACGCAGAGCTCGAATTGCCCATTCGCGGCAAAAGTCAGCGCGTTACCCGTCGTCCCAATGTTGCGCCTGGCGAAACGGCAGTTCTCTTTGATGAAAAAGGTCCAGGGTGTATCCATCACTGGTGGCTCACTTATGGGTATAAGCGCGAAGGCGATGCGCGCGATCCCATCCACGATTTGCAACTCCGCCTCTATTGCGATGGGGGGGACGATCCCACTATCGATCTCCCCCTCGCCCGTTTTTTTGCCATTCTCTTTGAACACGATATTTATCCCATTGATAGCGCGGCCATCAAAATCCTTCCCAAAAACGCGCTCAATTGTTATTTGCCCATCCCTTTCAAATCGCTGCGTCTCGAAATTACAAATAATAGCGACCGCGCTATTCCGCTCTGGTTCATGGCCGATTGGGCGTCGTATGACAATACCGAATTAACCCCATTGCGCCTCCACGTCACGCACCGCAGCGAATACCCCGCTCAATCGCTCGGTAGTATGCTGATGGCCGATTATTCGGGTAGTGGGTTTATCGCGGGCATGGTCAAAGGCGTGGTCGTAAGAGACCGCGCTGATGCTTGGTATCACACTGGCGGAGACCTGTGGCTGCTCGATGGGGAAAGCGATTCCCACGCTCTGCGCGGTATTGGTGGGGAGGATATTTTCAATATGAGCTTTGGGATATGGAAGGCACAAACTGATTGGGTAGGCGCGCCGCACATTCATCGGAGTACTGAACACACAGCGGGTGGCTCTGGTTATGAAGGGGTGATGTATCGCTTTTTTGGTCCCGATCCAATATGGTTTGATCACTCGGCAATTATTCGTTTTGGATCCCGCGAGAATGATCTGGAAAGCGTTATCTACGCCTATGTCAACCCCGCCGAACCTCCGTCTATTCTCACGCCAGCACAATGGCAAATCGCCGGCCCTTTTCCCTGCAATACTCGCGAAGATTTCAACCGATCCGAATGGGCTGAAAAATCCATCACCGATTGGCCCAATGTACATACCGCCGATTTTGACATCTATATGAGTGAGAATGCACCCGCTACATTTTCACTGCCCATTCAAGCGGATTCAGAACGCGGCTGGTGCGATTTCACGCGCTATCTTCGTGGCCGTAAACGTACCAATGTCGGTACTCAACCCGCCAATGTCTCGGCTTATGCAGTGGGACAAATCACCCCGCCCGAAGCAGGAGCGTACACCCTCGCTCTGGGGTATGACGACTGGATCCGCGTGTGGGTCAATGGCGAGGAGATCCACACAGGGGAACATGACAATGGATTTGCCATCGACCATATTCCCTGTGAACTTCCCGCTGGACCTTCTGAAATTCGGATCAAACTCTCAAATTTTGACAATGCTCAATGGCGTCTCTGGACTTTCCACGCCGCATTGCAAAAAGCATAAAAAAAACCGCAGGACTTAAAATGTCCTGCGGTTCGCGTTTGTGTTTTTTAGCGCGAAGCCAGGGCAGATGGATCACCCTCGATCCAGGCTTCACCCCCGTCTGTCCACACTTCTTTTTTCCAGATCGGCACGGTCTGTTTTAAACGATCAATCGCGTAGTGACACGCTTCCAGAGACGCTTTGCGATGCGGAGAAGAAATCGCGATTAGCACGCTGATTTCCCCAATTTCTAACCGGCCTATGCGGTGCAATATCCCCACGCAATCCACCTCCCACTTCTCTTTTACCTCATCTCCAATTTCACGCATTTTCTTTTCAGCCATGTCTCTATACGCATCATAGACCAGGTAAGAGGTTCCGCGCCCTTTTGTATTGTCTCGCACCACGCCCGCAAATGTGGTGACAGCGCCGTCCGAATCTGCCAGTACCGCATTGTACAATGCATCTGGTTTTATCTCTTCGTTCTGAATTTTATACACATCGGCAGCCATAATAATTTCCCCTAAAGACGGATGGGTAGGCCCCCTATCCACCACTCACAGGCGGGATAAATGCCACCTCATCGCCATCCTGAAGTTCCGCATCCCGTTCCGCATACGCCTGATTGATCGATACCATCAAACTCGGTGCCATGTCTGTAAATCGCGCCTGTTCCGATGCGAGCCTTGATATCAAATCCGTTACTGTTGCGCCATCTGGTAGTGTCATTTCCCGCTCACTGGAGCCAATCAGATCGCGACAAGATGCAAAAAAGAGTACTTTGATATTCAATTTTCACTCCACATAGATGGACACCACTAACACTAACTACCACTTCTTTTTTTTAGCCTTGGATTGTCTTGAATACCCACTTTGCGACCGCGTTTGGCGATGGGTTTGCCATCAATTTGCTTAATATCTGCCGTAAAATCAATTGGCGATGCGCCACTGATTGCACTGCCCACGCCAAAACCGGCAATCGGACACTTCAACCGCACAAATTCTGAAATCCGATCGGGCGTTAACCCACCACTTACAAAAATACCCACCAAGTCAAAACCCGTACTATCCAATGCTCTGCGTACGCGCCAGACCAGATCGGGTGTGACCCCACCCAATTCCGAGGGTGTATCCAGGCGGACGCCCCACAACCGCCCGGCCATTGCACGCGCGACGCGCACGCTTTCTTCGGCTTCGTCGCGAAATGTATCTACCAGTACAACACGCCGCACGGAATCGGGCATGTGGGTATCAAAAGCGCGAGCAGCGGCTACTGTATCGCCGTAAATCAACATCAAAGCGTGTGGCATGGTGCCCGATGCTTTTTGATCGGATAGGGCAGCACCTGCCGGTGTTGCACAGCCAGCACATCCCCCGATCAATGCGGCGTATTCCATGCGGTCTGATATGGCGGGATGTACGTGCCGCGCGCCAAAACTGATCACGGGAATCTCGCCCGCAGCTTCCACACAGGCGCGCGCCGCAGAGGCCCAGCCGCTGCCATGCGCGAGCGTGCCCAGCAATGCCGTTTCAAAAATTCCGATAGCGCAATAATCTGCGTGAAGACGCAATACCACTTCTTTGCGCGCCATTGGTGATCCTTCATCCAGAGACCAAATTTCTGCATCTTTGGGGAATGTCTGACGCAAAATATCCAGGACCTCGCGGATGCCGCACAAGAGGCCATCGGCATTGGGAAATACCTCCATAACTACCGATGGATTGCGGTTTTCGGCTTTAAGTACTTCGAGGGTATTTAGAAAATACTGATCTGCCCGGTTTCTGTCCAGGAATGGAATGTCATTCATATCGGAAAATATTGAGGAGTGAACTTCTACAACAATGGATGGGCTCCTGCACTTTTTTTCATCGCATCCAAAAACGTCGAAGGAACCTGAACAGTTCCCATTACAGCTTGACCTCGACCATCGCCGTGGCAATCTGATCCGCCCGTTGTGAGCAAGCCATAGTGTTTTGCCATATCTGAATAGCGACGCATATCCGAGTGGTCGTGTTTGACATGCATCACTTCTATACCGTCTAATCCCTGTTTGATTAGGTCGGGTATCAGAGCGTCGCGGCGGTACAAAACGGGATGTGCCAGACTAGCCAGCCCACCAGCCGCGTGAATGATTTCTACCGCTTCGCGCGGCGTCAATATAAATTTGGGTTGATACGCGGGTTTGCCATATCCCAGATATTTTTGGAATGCGTGATCGTGTGAAAAGACAAATCCCTCTTCGACCAACACATCTGCTACATGGGGGCGTCCGATAGCAGCATCGCCCGCTTTGTGTAACACATGTGCCATCGTGATTCGCACCCCCAGGCGATTGAGTCGGGCCACTATTTTTTCAGCGCGATTGCGCCGCGCATCTTGAAATTTCTGCAGATACGCCAGCAAATCCGAATTTGCAGGGTCAATAAAATAGCCCAAAATATGGATGTCTATGCCGGCTTCCTGCGCACTCAACTCGGTGCCGGGAATTACTTCTACACCGATATCCCGACCGATATTCTGAGCCTCTTGCACGCCGGCAACCGAATCGTGATCCGTCAGACTGATGGCTGATAGTCCCAATTTGGCTGCTCGCTGAACAACCTGTGTTGGAGAGAAAGAGCCATCCGATTGTGTCGAATGCAGGTGCAAATCAATATAAGATGCCATAGGAAAGTCAGTGGTCTGGGCTATACGTATGTCAATCCCGGTGCCTGTTTTTTGCCTTCGCGCTGTAATTTGCGCAGTTGACCGCGCAACAAATTGCGCTTGATCGCATTGAAATGTTCGATGATGAGCACGCCATTCAGGTGATCAATTTCGTGCTGAAGTGCTTTGGCGGCAATACCATCCAGTGTCATCTCAAATACACTACCATTCTCATTGAGCGCGCGCACCTGCACCTGTGCCGGGCGTTTGACATCTCCAACAATTTCCGGCAGGCTCAAACAACCTTCTTCGCCAACACATTCACCCTCTGTCCATAAAATTTCCGGATTGATAAATGCCAGAGGTTCCGACATGGGATCGCGCGGGCGCACATCCAGCACCAGAAGTCGCTCTGTAAAGCCCACCTGCTGCGCTGCAAGGCCAACGCCTTCTGCCTCATACATTGTTTCGAACATGTCCGCAACAAGTTGCCGCACTTCATCGGTTACATCTTGAACGGGCGTTGCTTTTTTTCGCAGCGTTGGACAACCGAATTTTTTTATCTCGAGTAAGGCCATATTTATCAGTTTAGCCCTTCGTCTCTATTTTTATTAACACTTCATTCAAGCTGCCCGTGCGATACCCCTGAAGATCGAGGGTGACATAGCGATACCCGATATTTTTGAGTGCCTGAGCCACTGCCTCGTTTGTACCATCTTGAAAAAACCGCGCCAGATCCTGAGGTGGAACTTCTATTCGGGCAATGTCTTCGTGATGCCGAACGCGCACTTGCTCAAATCCACGCGCTTTCAAAAATTGTTCAGCGCGATCAATTTTATGCAATGCTTCCTCTGTGACGGCTGTGCCATAGGGTATTCGAGAAGACAAACACGCCGATGCTGGCATGTCCCATGTGGGTAGGTGCCATTGCTTTGACAATGCTCTGACTTCGTCTTTGGTGAATCCCAATTCGACCATCGGTGCGCGAATACCGCGGGATTCGGCGGCAGCCATACCTGGACGATAGTCGCCAACATCATCGGCTATCGCGCCGTAAAGTAAATACTCAAACCGTCCTGCATAGTGTTTGATTACCTCGTCCAGCTTGTCGGCCAACGCACTTTTGCAGTGAAAACACCGATTGGGATCGTTTTTTACGTAATCGGGATTTTCCATCTCCCGGGTATAGACGATGTCGAGTTGAATGCCAATTTGATCGGCCAGTACTTGCGCTTTTTCGAGTTCGCCAGATGCATAACTCGCGGAGACCGCAGTTACTGCCAGCGCGTGATTCCCCAGAACCCGATGAGCCGCTGCGGCCAAAAACGCGCTGTCAACTCCGCCCGAAAATGCCACGACCACACTGCCCATTTCTTTGAGCAAAGCATTCAGTCGTGTGAGTTTTTCATCAAGTGTCATGTTTTTTACCCTCGCTCACTTTTTGATCGCGCCAGGTACCACCACTGCATCGACCATTCCGTGCAATATTTTTTTGTCTGCGGGACAGACCGTCGCCTGTAAACCCGAAAGTACTGCTTTGTCTTTAATGACAAAATAATAGGGCTGCAATCGCACCCGACCTCTGAATGTTTCGATTTGATCGGTTTCGTAATTATAGTACGACACGGAAAAAGTCGCGCCGTTGTGAAATTCTTGCATGATATGGGGCGTTTGCTCAAAAGCGCGTAGTGATTCGTCGATCACGCCTTGCCAATCACGTTCGGCCATGTCGTGCCCAATGGCCACGCCGCGACTGCCCCAGGCCATTTCAGAATATCCCGAGGGTTTGATGACCAGTTGTCGGTGTTTTTGCCCCAGGTGCCCCAGCGCATGCCAATCGGAAAAGGATTGACCGGCGATTTCCAATCCCGCAATAACGCCATGGGGAGGCAATGGCGCGGGGTCTAAGATCCACGTTTTGGGAAAGGTTTGCTGCAAAAAGGCCACGGATTTTTTGCCCAGGTGTTGATGCCAGAAATTTGATAGCAGGGGATGGTGGAATAGTGCCATCATCATCTTTTCTTCGTGATACGCTTTTAAGGGGGGCGTGAGCTTGACGAGGCCTTTGCGTACCGCATATAAAATTAGATCAATTTGGGGCAGGTTCCGCAAATCGAATAATTCAAAAAATCTGTATATCACGTCTATGCGTCGGTGACCTTGTACTCCATTGACAAATAGTCCATCTTCGACAAAAGACAGTTCTTCGGGTCCAATGACATACGTTTCCAGACCTGCGGCATTCAACCGTTCGCCCAGGTACGCCATTTCGGGACGATAAGCCGATGCTTCTTCCGAGATCACCACGCCCAAAACCGGCGCATCTGTGCCGGCAACGCCGCGGATCATCTGTGCAAATCCTGTTACCATCCCGGTTGCACCACCTACAATTTGATCGCCGAGTTTGGCATATCGCTCGGCTAGGCTTGCCGTAAATCCAATTCCACCGGGTACGGAATCCAATTCTGTCGCGATCATTCCCGCCCGCGTGGGTATCACATCGGGCCGAATCACGAGGGGCACCTGGCTTTTGAATCTGCTCATTTGCCCAAATTTAATCACTTCTTCCGATTTGCCCTGGTCCAGATACCGCGCGACCCATGTGGGTTGAATACCTCTTATACTTTGCGAATACAATAGATTCAGTGCTTTGTAAAACTGATAGAGATGTTGTCCCAATGCCTCAAGGTGTGATAGGACCGGGGGCGGCAGCCACCACGGGTCGGGCGATACGCGCCACGAACTGTTCGACTGCGGATGTACTTCGCGCTGTACTTCGGTATATAAACCACCCCTGGGCGTCAGGTCGTCAATATATCGTGCCCGTTCCCGGGCGTCCATCTCGTCAACGGATTTCTCCTTGTCACACATGCTCATAAAAATTCCTTCGATTGGCGTGTTTGCATTTTCTAATAGCCATCCCCTAAAATACAAAGAACAGGGATTTCTGCAAGATGCGAAGCCCTGTTCTGTTAAAATGATAGGTATATGGGTACTTATCCTTTGCGTTTTGATCGCAGATGCTCACTGATAAGCGCGCTCTCAGCCTCAGAGAGCACTGGCGTATCCTCTTGTTCGGATGGAGATTCTGCCTCATCGTCTGCCACGGGTTCTGCCGGTTCGGGAGGCTCAGATGGTGGCGGCGGTTCTGACTCTACTTTGGGTGGTTCAACAGGCGGTAGATTGGATAGGGTTCCCAGTTGTATTTCCTCGGCGAGTTCATCTTCCAGATTCAATCTCGCGGTAACGGCGTTATAAATCGATTTGGCGGCTTCGACCCGGGCTTCTATCTGACGAATCGATTGGCGCAATTCGTCCATCATAGCCAGTGCGTCTTCAATTTCACGACGCGCATAATCGAGGACTTGTTCATAAAGTATGTCTGTGGAATCACCATCTGGAGTTGTCATAAAAAGATCCTTACAAATTTGTGAACATCCGATGTGCAAACCCCGTAATTATAAGGCACACAATATAAGATAGCAAGATAAAATGGAGTTTGAGATGCGGATTAGCTATCTGGCTCACTCAAAGATGATTCACCCCGTACCAAACCCCCGGAATCGGCAGGCAGGCGCGCAAGACCTCACCTGCACGTCCGCAGGCATCCAACATCGCGTTCTCAGTTTCTTCCTGGGTTCCAAAAATCAGTTGTGCCGCTGCACCGCGGCTTTCGGCCACTACGCGGTCGCCGCCGTAATAGATGTGGTATTCGTCACCGTCTTCTCGAAATACCAGCCCACGGGCGGCGTGTTCTCCGACGCGCTCGGCAAAATAGGGACGCATTTTTTCGAGCAACTGTTCGAAATGAATGATCATCGTCGTGCCGGGTAGATTGGCAGGCTCACCTGTTAAACCGCGCGCCTCAAGCAGGCCGTGCAATACGGTATCGAATCCCTTGGCGTGCAATGATAGCTGATTCAAATGCTGATTTTTCATAAACTTGCCCAATGCGCCGACGATTGCGGACCGCTCACCTGCGTAATCGAGCAAATAAACTTGCCCTGCATCTCTCTCTCTCGCTTGCTGCATGACCCCAAAAGCAACGGGTTGATCGCCTCGATGGATCATATAGGTTTTTGCCGGGCGGTTCTGCACCCATCCATCTACACCAAAGGCGATGTCCGAAGGCGGGCGCAACCAGCGCACGGGTTCGCGCCGGTAGATGGCTCCAATCGTTTCGATATCTGCCTTTGATGCCTGTGTTATCGTCCAGGATGTGTCGTCAAAATCGCCCGCTTGCTCACGCGCGATATGAAACAACCAGTCTCGTCCCACATATCGACATCCATATCGGTGGTACATGTTGCGATAGCCCGATACCATGATATAATCCACGCCATCTTTGCGGCAGTGGCGCATGGTATCTTGCAGGAGTGCCGTGGCATGGCCCTTGCCCCGATGCGAATCGTAAGTTGCCACCCCTCCCAAAGACGCCACGCGAAGTGTGCATCCCATAATGGATATGTTCCGCCGAATTGTGCCGATATGCGATACTACTTCGCCGTTTTCCACGACCACGCGCAAATTGTGCATATTATCGTCATTGAATGCGTGTGGTTGCATATTTGACAGCCCCTCGAAAAATACGTTGTCGAGTAGCTGACACAAACGCCCCATTTCATCGCGGCGCACGCTGCGAATCCCATTTTCCCACGATGCTTCTGGCTCTCTGGGCATAAAGATCTCCCGCTGTCTTATCCCATCAAATATTTATCAAATATATCCAAACACTGGCGGCCACTAAATTCGTGGACCCCATCGAATCGGTCTTTAACCAATTTATCGCGTGCATCTGCGGCGCGATAAATTTTTGATAGATGGTGAAATGCCCGTTCAGCATCTGCGATTTGAAAGCCAGGATCTCGTTCGCCCATCTCCACAACCAGAGATCGAGGCGCGATCAAACCCGCAACATCGGGAATATCGCCGATCGCCATCAATCCAGGCATATATTGTGCACCGCAAAAATTTGCTCTTCCGGGCATTGCACCTTCTCGCAATGTGCTGAGATACCCGCTGATACACGCGCATTTGATCCGCTGATCCAGAGCCGCCAAATAGGTCGTCATTGTGCCGCCAAATGACACGCCCAAACAGCCGATCCGCTTCTCATCTACTTCTCGGCGCGCCTGTAAGTAATCCAGTGTGCGAAACCCATCCCAGATTTGCAATGCCAAAAAGTGATACCCGCGATATCCTTCTGCCATGTAATTTACGTTGCACTTATCGCGGGTTTGACGCACCCAATCCTCGGGACTCATCCGCTCGCCAAACCCGCGCCAATCCAGCGCGATGACCACATAGCCCCGCTGCACGAGTTGGACACCCAACTGCTTCTGATAATCCTCGTGCGGCTTTTCATCTGCGTCCAAACCCACGAGTGGATTTTTGCCTATCCCATGGCCGTGTGCCGCTAAAATCCCGGGACGCTTTTCGCCGCGCTTCAGTCCCTTTGGCACCAGTACAAATGCGGGTACACTGGCAAATTGCTCTGTATCAAAGGCAATCTTTTCTCGCACGTAATCCCCCATATCGTCCCGACGAAGCACTTCTGCCCGAAGTGGCACGCGTTCGGGCATTGGTCCCAGATTTTTTATCAATCGCGCGCGGAATTTTCGACGCCACAGACGCCAATCATCTACAGTCTGTCCATCAAATGCCAGCTCGGACTTTGTCGCCCGCATCCACGCAAAAACAGATTCATAAGGCGAGAAGAAGCGTTTGCGTCTGTCCATTGGGCTCTTCCTTTTTTAAGCCAAAATGCCTACTTCCCACAGGATACAGGCTATGGCAAATATTATATAGACCAGCGATGCAATCACCATCATCGCGGTGCATCCTTTGCTCGGTCGGGCGGTTTTTGGCAAATAGCGATAATTGATGTAGAGCATTAGTGGTACGTAAATCGCCATGGCAAATCCGCCCATATAGGCCGCATTGAATAGAAAGCCCAATTCACTCACACCGTATTGTTCCATCACAAAAGTGATCACACATCCGGCCACAATCCATATTCCCGCGACGAGGAGATACCACCAACTCAGTTCTCGTTTTTGCGCGCCCTTAAAATTGGTATATACGATGTCTGCGATTGACCGCGCAACCCCATCTACGAGGGCGAGTTGTGTGCCAAATAGCGTTGCCAGCCCCACCAGGAGAAAAATCACGCGGCCTATGTCACCCCAAATTTCGCCCAAAATAGCGGCTTCGTCCCAAATTAACGTGCCGCGTGCGGGAACAATGCCCTGGGGATGCAGGACTGCGAGCGATCCAAAGATGAACAACATCATTGTAATGGAGTTTAATCCCCAGAAAAATAACATCTGATCTTTTTTTATATAATCCCACCAGGCCTTGAACCGCGCCGCGTTTTCTTCTGTTTCTTCAAATACAAATCCGGTTGACGGTATGGCTTCTGCGCGGCTCCGCAATGGATTTTGCATGATTGGCACATGCGCGCCCATGCCGATGTGTTTGTCGCGCAAATAAAAGGTGTAAAACAAGTTTGCCGTTCCTCCAGCGCCGGCAAATACGATGGCGATGAATAATGCCTTTACAGACATATTTGGGTCTTTGTACCCTATGTTCGCGATTCCTTTGCCCAGGTCGATCCAAGTTTCCGCCGTGCCCACGGCAAAAGCTACCATAATTAATCCTATGGTGACAATCGCGACCATCAGTTCAACGGCTTTTTCCATTGAATTGTAAATGAGCTTGGGACCAAACAATATCAGTGCGACGCCGATAAATGTAATCACGGTCCAAAATGTATCCGATCCCCAGCCCTGGGGACCGACCAACAGAGCTTTGAGAGCCAATCCCGAAGCGCGTCCCCATCCCGGGGCGATCCAGGAGAATAATGTGATCAGAATAAATAGCGGTGCAAAACCGCGCCACACGCGCGCAAATCCCGTATATACTGTCTCGCCCGTGGCTATTGTCCATCGTCCGACCTCAAAGTTGATCCACATTTGCAAAAACACACCGAGTACCGCAGCCCAGATCATGCTCGCCCCGTACTCGGCGACTACAAGAGGCCACACAATGATTTCGCCCGCGCCGATGGATAGCCCGACCAGAATGGCACCCGGTCCCGCCATTTGCCAAAATCCAAATTTGCGCTCGGGCAGAACGGCTGTTTTGAAATTGTCCAATTTTTTGAGCATCTAATTTCTCCGGTTAGGCCCGCAGTGCTATCGACACAATTTTTTTGATGCCGAGTGTTTTGGCGACTCGACGCGATAGAGATAAGTACGTCGTTAGCTTTCCGCCAAATATATTGAGCAATTGGGTTTGCCCGCGCGTGTGCAAATCCAGTTCGTATTCTCGCGAGAGATCGGTTGCATCGCCTTTTTTTTCTACGAGGGGACGAATGCCCACAATGGCATCTGTTATATCTGCGCGCTGAAGCTGGTAGCCTGGAACCAGATACGCATTCACTTCTCGGATCAAATAATCGATATCTTTCTCTTGAACCACCACATCATCTACCCGTCCAGGCTCTTCGCGCTCGGTCGTGCCGATCATTGTCTGGTCGCGTTCTGGTTCGGGTATTACAAAGAAGACTCGCTTGCCTTCGGTTTGCAAAAACATGGGGTGGGGAGTGAGTAGTCCATCTGCAAAAATGTGAATGCCGCTCACTTTGCGAATCTGAAACCGCGATGGCAAGTGATAACGCGCTGTGACTTCATCAATCCATGGTCCTGTTGCATTGATAAGGGTGCGACTGCTGTATTTTTTTTCTCCGACCGACACGGCAAACCCGGTTTCATCCCAGATCAGGTGTTGCACGTCAATCCCTTCGCGAAATACGCATCCCAGTTCTTGCGCGTCTTCTGCCACGCGTTTTGTGAGAGCCAGATCATTTGTCTTGCCATCGTAATATCGCAGTACAGCCCGAATCCCATCTTGCTTTAATGCGGGAACTTCACGCGCAAATTGCTTTCGAGATATTTTGCGAGACCGATAGATATTGTGTCGCCCAGCCAGGGCGTCGTAGAGCTTGATGCCCGTCCACAACCTCCAGACGGGACGCGGACTCTTGCGATAGATTGGCAGATAAAACGGTCGCATTGAGACCAGTTCGGGATAGCGTCCCAAAAGCTCCAACCGATCAGCCAAAGCCTCTCGCACCAGCCCAAATTGCCGCGTTTCCAAATAGCGCAATCCACCGTGGATCAATCGCGACGATTTGGACGATGTGCCCCCGCCAATCGCGCCTTTGTCCAGCACCAGCACATGTTGCCCGCGCTCGGCGAGTTCACGCGCGATACCGCATCCATTGATTCCTGCACCCAATACAATTGCGTCATAAGTCATAGATTAGCTTTCAGGGGCGGGTTGAACTGCTATCGCAGTTGTACGCCGCTCCAAACCCGCCCGTACTCAAAAAGTCCGGTACAATTTCATTTTCCAGGACCTGGTCCAATGTCTGTCGTTTCCGAATTAAGTGCAATGCGCCTTCTCTGTCCAATAATACTTCGGCTGCTTCGGGAAAGGAATTGTAATTTTTAGAGGACATGCCCGCACAATACGCGCCCGCTCCACCAATGACCACGGCGTCTCCCACTTTCGTTTTTGTCAATAGCCGGGGTTGCAAACCTTCGGGATCATCGGGCGCAGGGGTTAATACATCACCGCTTTCACAACAATGTCCCACCACTATATATTTGTCAACTCCGCGGTCTTCTGTCTGGGCGGGTACGATTTCAATGGGATGTTGCGCTCCGTACATGCTCGGGCGAATCACTTCGGTCATCCCGGTATCTGTTTTGATAAATTTGTACCCGTCTTTCCCAGTATCTACCACATCAATCGCCGTTGCCACAATTGCACCGGCATTTGCGACCAGATACGTTCCCGGTTCCACTTCCAAATGCAACGCGCGTCCGGTTTGTCCCGCGGTCATTTCAAAGGCTTCGACCACGTGTTGTCCGATCACCTGCAAATCCGTCGATACCTCGCCCGGCATGCGCCCAATCTTGTATCCGCCCCCGAGACTTAACGTGGTGGCGTTTTCAAATCCAACGCAAATTTTCAATGACATCAATGCGACGCGTTCCCACACTTCGGGATCGCTGCCCGACCCGATATGCGTGTGCATGGTCGTTATTGTCAAATCGCGCTGTTTGCAAATTTTATGGACATCGGAGATATATTCATGCCAGATTCCAAAACTCGCCGCTGGCCCCCCCACATTGGTGCGTTTGCTGTGCCCAGACCCCATGCCGGGATTGATACGCACGGAGAGGGATCGCCCGGGGAACAGGTCACCATAAGTTCGCAATTGGTTCAGGGAACACGCATTAAAAATCACGCCTTGTTCGATCAGGTATTTCAAATTATTGGGTATCTGCTGTGCCGTAAGCATGATGTGGGAACCAGGCACACCGGCTCGCATGGCGCGCTCGGCCTCGTACCCACTGCTGGCGTCGATGTGCAGGCCTTTTTGCGTTAAAATGCGAATTACGGTGCTGTTGGGCAATGCCTTCATCGCATAGCGCGCGGTTAGTCCAAAGGCATTGGGGAAGTTCAACACGGCCTCGGCCTGTGCTTCCAGCGTGCGCTGGTCGTAAACATAAACAGGGGAGCCAAATTCCGCTCGAATTGTTCGCACTTGATCGCCATTCAAAAATGCTGCCACAAATTCCTCGCTTTCACGTTGTTTTTAGAATTCTCTCCTCGCGCAAAAGTAGCCTTCGGTGATCGATAAGCGCAGGCCGCTGCGCCAGGTGCCTGCAAAACCGTCGGCGGCTATTTCGCGCACTTCCAGTACTGTATAAGCTCCGTCAAAGAGCGCATCATCTCGCCGATTGGCGTCTGCGCCCAGGCGCAATAATATGCGGCGTGCGCCATCGCGGTCGCTTTCGAGTACGAGAACGCCCGGTGCCTGCGGGTCTTCACTATCGGGATCGCCGACTTCATAAGCACCAATTGCTCGGAGATTTATGTCTGTAAATCCGTATAATGGCGTCGCTGAATTGCCCAATGAGTCGAGTTCCGATGGTTGCTGGCGCAGGGTGAGCATACCCCGCGCTGTGCGGGCGTCGGTGCCGTTGACCACCTCTACGAGTGTTAGCTGGTATTGTCCAGCCCTGTCCGACAGGGTCACTTTGGGATGCAGATGGCCGGAAGTTTGCATGCAGGTGGGTGGCAGGTGTTTTACCTCTTTGCCAAAGTTATCGACAAAGATCAGAAAATCGGGTATCCCTATCTCGCCATTGCCGTCCAGATCGTATTGTGACTCATACTTTTCTTGATCCTCTTGCGTCCCAAACGCGCTAACAAATAACAAAAAATCGGGAATACCCACAACCCCATTTCTATCAAAGTCCGGGGAAGAGGAACTGCTATTCTGGGAAAAGAGCGTCCATGGGGCAAATAAGAGTATCAGGCTCAGCAAGCAGACAGTGCCGAACGCGAGCGGGAATATTTTAATGTGGTGGTTCATATTGGTGTATTCCATAGTGTGTCAGTGCGCTACATCAGTTACCCGCTGGCTTCAGGTCCAGGATGATAGGCTCTGGCTCGTCGGGTCCCGCGTCGGGATGCGTTATGATGGTGCAGTTGATCGGTGTTTGATCCTCAGCCGCCCCGGCCCCGCGAGTAGAAGAAGTCGAAGTCGAAGGCAGGGTGTACGCGTCGGCTTGTGTGACATCGACGCTATAGCCTATATCTGCCAGCGACTGGATAGTGATTGCGCTGAGTGGGTTGGCAAGCCGTTCGGTGAGGGGCGTCATAAGTTCGTTGTCGAGCACGGATTCCCGCCAGTGAGAATCCTGGGCACCCGATCCCCCGTAAGTGTTCTCCACCGGCACTTTCGCGCCCGCATAGCTCGATCCGCCAGCATCATTGAAAGCGGCAATCGCGTTTGCGCCTGAGAAATACGTGTCTGGCGCGGGAACAATGGGGTCGCCATTCTCGGCGAGAGACGGATTCTTCAGCAGGTTGAGATCTTCCCACGGTTTAAGGCCGAATCCCAGGGCGTGGCCTATCTCGTGCAGGATAAGGGCTGCCAGTCTTGCATTCGACATTGTGCCGATGTCGTCCCTGTCAAGCTCTATGAAGGATGCGATTGGCAGGAAGGATGAAGCGCGGTAAAAGATCCATCCCGCCTGTCCGAGCGTGCCCCCATATCCGTCAATTTCCTCGATTTCCACATAGACCACCAGATCATCTACAACTTCAGGTGCGGTGGTTCCTGAGAAAAGCCTATCCAACCGGCTGCGACCGTTGCTGGACAAACGGTGATTGGGGATATCATCTGTGATGATTTGCTCCCAACGCCGGGCGGTGGTTTTAAATACCGACCTGTACGTCGAGGAGATGCTGCCGACAAAGACAAGGTCGATATCAAAGGCAGGCGTCCCGATGGTCGTCGCTTCGACAGTTGCGGAGCGAACGCCCATTACGCTGTCGCCACAATCCGCGCCGAGGTATCCGTAATCCGCCTCATAAGTGGTACCAGGGAAAAAGAAATCGGATACCAGGCTCTGTAGTGTTATCGCAATAGCCTGGGAGGAACTTTCATCGTTTGTTTCGGTATAGCACCCTGTAGCCCACGGTTCGGTAGGTGCCTTTTGCCGGATTCTGATCTGATATGCCCGGGTTTCGTTGGCCGCGAAGTCATCGCTAAATCCAAAAGTGAAGAGGTTGCCGCTGATGCTCAGGGTGGGAGCCGACAAGGTCGGCGTCTGGACATTCGCATCAAAGGTTGTCGAGGCGGTTGCACTCCAGGGATCGGTCACCGTTACGGCAATGGTTGTAGTGCCGACGGATAGTGGATCAATCTGGACCTCGGCGCCGATCATCTGCACTGTCGCGGCGGCACTGTTGCTCGACGATGCCGTATATCGCAGGCGGAAATCGTCGGGATCTTCGAAGGCGTCATCCACATCTACTCTCTCGACAGCACCTCCCGCTGGTATCGTCACATCGTCGATGCTGCTGGCTATCGGCGATGAATTGGAAATCGTCACCTCGGCATAGGGAGACCACTCGCCCTCCCCTTCGTCGTTCTTCGCACGCACCTGCACTTCATAGGTCGTGTTTTTATTCAATCCCAGGATCAGCTCCGTCCAGTCCGGATCCGAGCCCAGGGTGAGGCTGGTGAAGTCGCCGGTGTCCTTGACGCGATACTGAATCTCATAGGCAGTGATGTCCGGACCCGTATTTGTCGGCGAGCTTCGATCTGGCGTTACCAGGACAGCCCGTAATAAACTGCTGACAACAGTCAATATCGGTGCTGGCGGCTGTCCCGGCGGTTCATCTACGTCATCTACGACGACGGTTATCGTCTGAGTCCTTGTCCGTTCCCTGGTGCCCGTGCCGCTGGTTGCCGTGACCACAATGACATATCTGTTATTGCTCGCGGTGGTGGGTGGTCGCTCATAGTCGGGGGCGGTTACAAAGGTCAATACACCTCCACTCGTGATCGAGAATAGTGCCTGAGCCGCACCACCGGTAATCTCATAGCCTGTGATGTAGTCTCTCTCATCGGCGTCTATGGCGACCACCGTGCCGGCCGCGGTTTCGTTTTCCTTTACATCAAAGATATTGTTACTGGTGAAGACCGGCCGATTGTTAGTGCTGACATCTGTCTCTGAAATTGTCACGGTCACGTTTTCCGCGGTTACGCTCTGATAGTTCCCACCGCTTACTGTATGGCTCAGTGTGACTGTGTCATCATCAGTGTCCAGGTCTGTCTGTGTGGTGACAGTCACGGCTTGCGAAGTGTTCCAGTTGTCCTGTGTGAACGTCAGTGGCGATGGGGATACTGAGGCATCCGAACCCGATGGCACGGTCACTGTGACCGTCACGTTGGCGGTAGGTTTTGAGGTCAAGACCGCTGTGTACGTGTCGCTGTTGCCCTCTGGTATGGTCAATGCTGTGGGATATACTGTCACACCTGGTTCCCCTTCTATTACTTTCAGTGGCAAGTCAGCAGATTTGACGAGTGCGTAGCCGTCGTCGTTTGGCGGCAAGTCTGGCAATGTTCCGATGTCAGCGGTGACGGCAGCGGTGGTGCCGGATGTGCGGGAGACGGTGAGAGTATTACTTTCCACATTGCCCTGGGAGATTTCAATGCTGCTTGCTCCGCCGTCAATGGTGCCATTGACCACCAGGAGTGGCAGGTCCATTTTAAAGGGCGCGCCGGTGTGTGCTCTGGCATTGAATAGGGTGCTGGCGTCTGATTCCAGCGAAATGGTAATGGGCAGGGGATCAACCGTGTTGCCCGATAGCTTAAGCGTTGTCAGATTGGTCAGTCCAGAAAATATGCCATCGGTCAGACTGCTGAGTTGGTTTTCGTCCAGGTAGAGCGTTGTCAGCGCAGTGAGGCCAGAAAATATGTTCGTGTCCAGGCTGCTGAGGCTG
The DNA here is from genome assembly GCA_951812755.1 of uncultured Latescibacterota bacterium. Lineage (GTDB taxonomy): Bacteria > Latescibacterota > UBA2968 > UBA2968 > UBA2968 > VXRD01. The sequence goes on along the minus strand of OX638329.1, from coordinate 4,800,246 downwards.
TTGTTGTCCAGGTGGAGTTCTTTCAGTGCTGACAGATTGGAGAAGATATTCGCGTCCAGACTACTGAGTTTATGACCAGATTGTTGGTCGTAAAGATAAAGTTCTTGAAGTGATGATAGTCCGGAAAAGAGATTTGCTGGCAGGCTGCTGAGCTGGTTCTCGTCCAGGCGGAGCACTTCAAGTGCTGTTAAGCTGGAAAATACTCCCGTCGGCAGGGAGGTTGATTGCAGATCGTTTTCCTGTAGC